>JADJOF010000004.1 GCA_016713885.1 Bdellovibrionales bacterium
TCAAATCATCACGGATTTCATCGAGAATGCTGGGGTCATCGATTGTCGCTGGCATTTAAATGTTTCGCCATCGGCGATCTTCTTAATTGTACCTCGAAGGATTTTCCCGATCGAGTCTTCGGCAAACGCTTCACGACGATGGCCGTTTTAAAAGCGGCTACGGGACCAACGCGATCACGAACAATCGCAACCGCATCATGAGCAATTTCGGTCTCACTGCGCTTGCAGTGTGCTTTTAAAACCAAAAAACCAAGCGGCACCTCGCCCTTAATCGCATCGCGGCATCCAATCACTGCCGACTCGGCAACATCGGGTAATGCCGACAACGCCTCTTCCATGACACCGGTTGATAGCCGATGTCCCGCCACATTGATCACATCATCCGTTCGCGCCATCACATAGACATAGCCATCGCTATCGATCAGGCCCGCATCAGCGGTTTTGTAGTAACCAGGAAAATCCTTAAGATACGAGTCAAAAAAGCGAGCATCATCGTTCCACAATGTGGGCAATGTTCCTGGAGGAAGCGGAAGACGACACACCAATGATCCGATTTGACCACGCTCAACACTGTGCCCGCCCTCGTCAAGAACTTGAACATCCCAGCCAGGAACGGCTTTTGTCGGAGAGCCGTGCTTCACCGGAAGAGCGCCAAGACCAATGCAGTTGGCGACAATCGCCCAGCCCGTCTCGGTCTGCCACCAGTGATCGATCACCGGTACCTTAAGATGACGTTCGGCCCATTCCAGTGTCGCCGGATCCGATCGCTCACCGGCAAGAAACAGTGTCCGCAGCGATGTGAGGTCATACTTCTGCATCAAAAGCGCCTCGTGATCGTCGCGACGAATCGCACGAAATGCCGTCGGCGCGGTGAAGAGTGCGCGCACCTTGTATTCTGAAATCACTCGCCAGTAGGCCCCCGCATCAGGAGTCCCAACAGGCTTTCCTTCATATAGAACCGTCGTACAGCCCTGAAGCAGTGGCCCGTAGACAATGTAGGAGTGACCAACAACCCAACCGACATCTGATGCGGCCCAAAATACATCGCCCGGCCCCACATCGTAAACAGCCCGCATCGACCACTTCAGTGCCACGGCATGCCCGCCGGTATCGCGCACAATTCCCTTTGGATGCCCCGTCGTGCCTGAGGTGTAGAGAATATAACAAGGATCAAGTGCCGAAACAGAAACGCAGTCGACCATCGGCGCAACAGCGACGGCCTCGGCCCAATCGTGATCACGCCCCGAAACCATCGCGGCCGTCAAAAACGGACGCTGCAAAATCACACAGGCAGATGGTTTACTCGTTGCCATCTCGATCGCGTGATCGAGTAGTGGTTTATAGGCGATGGCTTTACCGTGCTCGAGTGCGCCGGAGGCCGACAGAATCACACGCGGCTTTGCATCGTCAATTCGAGCCGCAAGTTCAGCGGCGGCAAATCCACCGAATACAACAGAATGGACGGCACCTAAACGCGCGCACGCCAACATCGACATCACCGCTTCCGGCACCATCGGCATATAGATAATGACTCGGTCGCCTTTTGTGACACCAAGGCTCTTGAGCACCCCGGCCACCCGCGCCACTTCATCGCGAAGTGCTCGATACGTGTACGTCGCTTTCGTCGCTGTCACGGGGCTGTCGTAAATCAACGCCAGCTGCTCGCCTCGTCCTTCATTGACATGACGATCGAGAGCATTCTCGCAGATGTTGAGCTCGCCGCCCCGAAACCATCGATAGTAAGGAGCATTGCTCGAATCAAGAACTTGATCCCACTGACGCCGCCAGAGAATGTCTTGGGCGGCCTGAGCCCAAAAGTTCTCGGGTTGCGCAAGAGACTGCTGATACACGCGATCGTACTTTGACATGCTACTCCGCCTTACGGTCCTCGTTCATTTTTGACGGCACGAAAATCACAAATTCGGTCCCCTGCCCTAAAGTCGATTGAATCGCAATAAAGCCTCCCCAGCTATCAACAACGTCTTTCACTGTCGATAGCCCTAGACCGGTTCCACGGTTCGACTCTTTGGTCGTAAAAAAGGGCTGAAACACTTTTGGAAGAAGTTCGGCTGCAATGCCAGAACCGGTATCACGCACCGCAATCGTCACATAGCGCCCAGCCGGAAGCGGCCCTGTGGCGGTCGGCACACCCGCATACTCTTTCTCTTTTTCAATTGTTATCACGATCGCTCTATTGTCCCGCCCAATGAGCGCATCGCGAGCATTGACGACGAGATTCATGATCACCTGCTCAAGATGAAATGGATCGGAGAAGATTCGAGCGCCAGGCTGACAAGCGATCTCAAGTCGGTTCTCGACCCCCGCCATGGAACGCAAGAGCGGAGCGAGATGCTCCATCTCCTCAAAAAGATCGATATCAACAGCGCGATTCGTCGGCACGCCACGGGCCTTCTCAAGCAGTAGACGCTGAAAGTTCTTTGTCTTACTCAGACTCGCCAAAATCGATTCAGAATATCGACGGACATCTTCAGCTGCACCTTCGGCCGAGACCAGTCGCACGATTTTCTCCGCCGACCACTCCGTCACCACCAGCATATTGTTCAGATCGTGAACGACACCGGCCAAACTTTGCCCAAGAATACCGAGTCGCTCTGCTCGTTGTAAGCGTCTCTGCATCTCGCGCATATTCTGCGATTGCTTCTGAAGCTCATCGCTCAATTGCAGAACTTTTGCGTAGGGGGACAATAACTCATTCACCAAGCAGCTACGAAAAACAAAGTAGTACGCGAGAACCTTAAGAAGATGGCCGAGAAAAATAACCAAATCGTGCCCATCCGAAAACGAGCTAAAGCATAGACCCGAGACAGCGAGAATCAACGATGCCGTGCTTAAGTCAGCCGTCCGCTGATCGCCGCCTTGAGGAAGAGAAAGCAAAACTGCCGCAGTGAAAAGGTGCGCCAGAATAAAAAAGTACTCGATACCGATCTTCAGATCGTTGATTCGGCCTGCGGTGTCGGCAAAAACCGGAACCGTCTCCGGGCTCAAAAGCACCCACCACAGGGAGCACGCAGCATAGAGCAGAACGATGATGTAGAGGACACTGGCCCTCACTTTCACTTCGAATCTCAACCGAGAAACGATTGCGAAAGCGACAACGGTCATCGCTTCAAGAAATCGGGCAGCCAACCAGAACGCGATCGATTTCTGCGGTGAATTTTCTGTTACCAACGCGGGCAGTCCCCGATAAGAGAGCGTGTGCACAAGATCAAGAAGTGCAATCCCCAGAAACGGAATTCCCAGCAGTTGAAATCGACCGAAACTGGCTTTCGATCGCAAAACAAACTGCACCGTAAAAATCATGAGGCAAGCGACAATACAGATGAACTCAAGAACGGTGTGAAATACGACAAACTCTGGAACGATCACCTTTGCCAGCGGCGACAGGGACACCGACATAACGGCCGTAAGCGCAAGGGCGACCCAACGCCACGACCCCTCTCGACTCCCATCCTGAACCGGAATGTCATCCGCTGTTTTCGTGTCGCCCACCGCTCATTCCCCTTCGTCTACTTTAGTTAAAACTCTAATTTAACAAAACGCGAACTCCAATATTTCCGATTTCTGCTCCTTCAATGCTGCGTGTCGCGGCGCAGGGCCGCGCGGTCATTTTCTCCCCCCAATGGCCCGCGAACGCCCCGTTGCCGAAGCTGAACTCAGGTCACCGAGACGGAGCGCGCTCTCACCACAGGCTCGGTCGTTGCAAACGATCTCCCCGGACTCTCAATCCGTTCACCAAGGAGACGATATGAAAATCAACGAGAACACGATCAAAGGAAAATGGCTCGAAGTGCGTGGCGAGGTTCGCAAGGCATGGGGGAAGCTGACCGACGACGAACTGGATAAAACAAAAGGCGACATGCAGGCGATCGCCGGCCTTATCCAACAAAAGTACGGCAAAACTCAAGAGGGCCACGACAAGAAGCTCAGTGATATTTTTGAACGCTTCGATGATCAAAAAGAGACGGTCGTCGACGGCCTTAAAAACACATTAAAAAGCTAAACCAATCCAACAAAGGAAATCACATGGGAAACCTGGTATCCGATACACCAAGCAAAATGACTCAACCTGTTCGCGACTTTAAAAACGGCGCTCTCTCAGCTGAAAGCGGCTTAGAAGCCCTTTCACATAACGCGGGCGAACGAATCGGCGCAATGGCCTCACAGATCTCCGACTCTGCTGCCGACTACGCCAAATCCAGCCGAGACTACGTGAAGGAAAATCCCGTCGCTGGAATCGCGATGGCGGCTGCAGCCGGTGCTATTGCTGGCAGTCTGATCACGCTTATTATGCGCCGACGCCCGCATCGCGAGTAAGGTTCTTCTGGTTATGAGTCGTGCGACCGACACGGTCGTTCCGGCTCATAACTCCTTTTGAGGTCAATATGAATCCATCCACAAAGCTCATCCTCTCGACGCTCTTGAGCACGCTCTCCGACTTCAGAAGCACATCGGTCGAACATACTATCGATAAAGTCGCCATCGCGCTCCGGAGGGAGATTCTGCACATCGGATCTCGTCTGCTGGGCGGGGGTGTCCTCGCCTGCCTGATCGTACTGTCATTCGTCCACATGGCCGACGCTGTCGATGCTATCAACTCGCAGTTTGATAACGGTCCGATTTTTTCGCTGCTCGCTTTTGGAGTGACGACCGTGCTCGCCGGCATCGCTTTTTACTTCGTGTTGCGTCCTGGCCCAATGAAGCCGGCGCCTTCCGAGACTCAGTCTGGCATCAATTTTGAGTTGCTCGCGCTGAAATTTGCAGAAGGCGTTATGGACGGTTTGAATCAACCGATCCAAACCGATAAGCCCAATGTCGAAAAAACGATGGTCTCAAATACCGTAGATCATGCCATCGACGCGCACTAGACCGTGAGATCTGGAATGGTCCGCAGACGCTTGTAAAGCGTCTTGCGATCGATTCCAATTTCCTTCGCAGTCTTATCGCGAGCTCCATTTTTATTCGCGACCGCAAACGCGATGTACTGCCGGATCACCTCATCCAAAGTTGGCAAGCGCTCTGAGAAGCGCACACAGAATGCCGACTTTTCCAGGCCGTCACTTTCGCTCTCTCGCTCTGAAGCTTCATTGGACTCCAGGCCCGTCGCCATCGGCAAAAAGTCATCCACCGAAATCTCCGCCCGCCCACAGAGCACCACGGCTCGCTCAATCGTGTTCTCCAACTCCCGAACATTGCCACGCCACTGGTTAACCAGAAGATACTGTACCGCCGCTTTTGAAAAGGTCTTTGCCGGTGAGCCATTCGCAACGGCAAACTTCCGCAGAAATGACTCAGCCAAAAGAAGAAGATCCTCTGGTCGATCACGAAGTGGTGGAATCAAAATCGGAATAACATCGAGTCGAAAGAAAAGATCCTCGCGGAATCGACCGGCAGAGACCTCTGCCGCCAGATCTTTGTGCGTCGCCGAAATAATGCGGCAGTTGATCGTTCGATTCTGATTCTCGCCGACTCTGCGAATGACTTTCTCTTGAAGAACTCTCAAAATTTTTGCTTGAAGCGCCATCGTGAGATCGCCAATCTCGTCTAAAAAGAGCGTTCCGTCTTGCGCCTCTTCAAAGAGCCCAATCCGCTTCTCTTGTGCCCCAGTAAAGGCACCTTTGGCATGGCCAAAAAGCTCGGACTCCAATAGATTCTCTGGAATCGCCGAACAATTGATCGCGACGAACGGCCCCGCCTTTCGACCGCTCTCACGGTGAATGAACTTCGCAAAGACTTCTTTTCCGGATCCACTCTCACCGGTAATTAAAATGTTCGCTGAACTCTTCGCTACTCGACGAGCGATGTCCACAGCCGACAAGAAGGCCGGGCTTCGCCCAATCATTCTGCCCTGCTCACTCGACGACGACTTTATAATCTCTCGTAAATGCGAAATATCGCCATTGAGAGATTGCAGGTGAATAGCCCGATCGACTGCGACCTGGAGCTGACCAAAATTCACAGGCTTAACTAAAAAGTCATAGGCCCCACTCTTTATCGCTTCGACAGCCGTCTCTGTCGAACACGGCTGAGTCATAAGAATCACCGGAAGGCTGGGTAAATATTTTTTGATTTGAACGGTAAACTCAATGCCCGACATTGTCGGAAACTTAAGGTCCGTGATTAGCACATCCCAGTTCTTTCCCGTCCGAGTACTCTCTTTAATCGCAGCCGCGGCATCATTGAATCCAATAACAGAATAGCCCCGGGGTTTAAAGTAGGCCGAGACAACATCGAGAACTTCAAGGTCATTGTCGACGACGACAAT
Source organism: Bdellovibrionales bacterium (assembly GCA_016713885.1). Classification (GTDB taxonomy): domain Bacteria; phylum Bdellovibrionota; class Bdellovibrionia; order Bdellovibrionales; family JAMPXM01. Next base: position 6,284 of record JADJOF010000004.1, read on the forward strand.
CTGGCGGCTCTTCTCACTCTGTTCTTTGTCGAAGGCTAAAACGCTCATTTGACTCCCGTCATTTCGAGTTCGCATGGCGTAGCGGAGGCCAAGTCTAACACACGTTCGCTAAATACTCCGCCAAACGTTCACAATTAACCCACGTTGAATATGTTTCTGCGCCAAGATGAACCTCCGTCGCTCGCGACAGGCACTCTCTTTGCTCTTCTTCAGAGTAACGGCTGTTCAGTTCGTTCAAGAGTGGGTTCACCATCGTGACTCACCACGCAACGAGGCCACTACTCAGGAGGAAAAAATGTTACGCGCCGCTATTGCATTCTTCATTCTCGCCATTGTCGCCATCGTATTTGGAGCCAATGGCATCGCTGGTCTGTCAATCGACATCGGAAAGTCACTGCTCTTTGTCTTTCTTGCTCTCAGTTTGATTTCATTTCTTGTCTCGCTCGGCTCGCGCAAGTCAGGCGGCCGACTTCCTTAAGATTTCTCTATCAAATCTCAACAATCTCAACAGAAAGACATTTTATGAAAAATACCATCGCTCTCCAAATCTGCCTTCTCGCAACAGCCGCGCTACTCGGCTCAACGTCCTACGCGGAAGAAACAAAGACCGAGAAAGTCGACGCGGCAACTAACAAGGCCGTCGACAGCGCAAAAAAGTCATACCGAAAAATGAAAGATAAAGCCTGTGAAACCATCGATGGCAAGCTCGAGTGCGATCAGAAAAAACTAAAGAACCACGCAAAAAACCTGTCAGACAAAATCAAAACCGACACCAAAGAGCTAAAAAACAAAATTGACTAGCTCGAACGGAATCCAGCCAATCAGAAAGACGTGAACTCATGAAATTCAATATCCGCTCATTTGCCCTGCCACTCCTTGTCCTCACTGCTCCTGTATCAGCTTGGGCAGACGGCAATAGTCTGGGACTCTTTCTCGAACCCATGGCCACCTATGAACTGGGCTCGACCTCAACAAACTATCCAAGTCCTCTCAGAAGCTCATCGGGAAATATCGATGGCTTAGGAATCGGAGCGAGAGTCGGCTTTCACTTCAGCGAGGCTCTATTTGCCGGAGGAGACTTGCGATACTCCATGCCGCGATTCGATGACTCTTCGGTGAACTACAACGCAAAGGCGGTATCAACAAACTGGGGGCTCGTTGTCGGCATGCAAATGCCAACCCTCGGCTTGAGAGTTTGGGGAACCTATCTTCTCGGTGGTGAACTGAATCCCCGAAGCCAACAGTGGACTGGATGTGAAGTTCTCTCGGGCTCAAGGATACCGGGTCGGTGCGGGCTTTCGGGTCACGGCGATCAGCCTCAACCTCGAGTATCAAGTGCTTCGCTACGACAGTACGACACTTGAACAAATCGGTCCATTTGCATCGGGCGCCACACTGGACGGAGTCGTCCATGAAAACAAGAGTTGGCTTGCGAGTGTTTCATTTCCTCTTGAGCTCTAGCGAAGTCTTGCGACGCACGGATTCGCGTCGCAGCTAAGCGGCTTTTTGAATTCGGCTGGTGCAGGCCGTCGTTTCGTCGACTGGCCTTTCGCGTGTGCACTGTATTGCATATCCACACCCATGATGTGACTGACCAACCAGTTCCGAAGAAATGACACCAGCTTCCGACTGTCAAGCTCACCACGCTTTAAAGCTTCACCAAACTCACCGGCCTGAGCGAGGAGCTTCTTGTGAATCATGCGGTGACTTTCAAGCTGAGGGTAGCCGATCGACTCCATGTATAGCTCTTCGTCCGCAAAGTGGACAACAACGTAGCCCGCCATTTCACCAAAAACCTTGTTGATCTCCTTGAGGTCTTTGATCGGACTTTTCAGCGCACGCACCAGAGCATTGATCTTCTTAACAAGGATCTGGTGCTCGTCGTCCATCTCTTGAACACCAAGAATGAATCGATCGGACCAAACAAACTCCTCGATGCTGGTATCTGACATCTCGCTGTTCGTACCCATCAGACTTAAAAGGCTGCTCTCAACACTGATCAAGCCACGGGCTTCGCGATCAAGCTCTTCACCAAGACGCAAGCTTTGGTGTGCGGCCAAATCATTTCGTTCCGCGAGCTGATTGAGCTGAAGCAGGGCCGTATTAATATCAGAAACACCCTTGCTCTGCTCAATCGACGCCGAACTGATCGCATCCACAGATGCTTTTAGTGCGTCCACTCGGGTCGCCACATCAGAAAATAGTCGCTCGCAGTTCTGTGCCGTTTCGTAAGAATGATCGATAACTTTCGAACTCTCTTTTGTGAGTGATCCCACCGTTGTCGAAATCTGCTCGACAATCGTGTTGGTAACCGAAACGCCGCGATCCAGGATCTGACCAATCTCAAGCGCGGCCTTACCACTCATCGCCGCCAAATTTCCAACCTCTTCGGCAACGACAGCAAAACCTTTACCGTGTTCTCCCGCGCGTGCTGCTTCCACCGAGGCATTGAACGAAAGAATCTTTGTTTGAAAAACAATGTCGTTGATGACCTTTGTCTTCTCTGCGATCTGGCCAATCACTTTGACCACTTCTTTGAGCTGCTCCGAGCGCTGCTGCATTTCAGAATGGAATGTCTGATTCTGAGTTCGAATCTTCTCGCTTGCATCCATTAGACTGGCGACAACACCCTTCCCTTGAGTCGCAATTTCAGCGAGGTCCTGAGAATCGTTTGAAAGGTGCTGCGCTGTATCCGACGTTCGCGCCACCATCGAACTGATCTCGTCTGAAGCACTGGCTGTCGAATGAAAGCGATCCAACTGGGCCGACGAGCTCTCAGCCAAGTCACGCGACGAACCAACTGTCTGTTCCGCCGCACCAAAAATCGAGCTGGAGTGCCGACTCAGTTGACTGAGCAATTCGCGAACCTTGCGCATGCGCAGGCGCTCACGAATCCATAGACCGCAGAAGACCAGTCCAAATACGAGACTAATGGCCGAGACAAGCGTGTTCATACGACTTCTATCGGACCGGTACGCTCACAATGTTAACAAATCATCAAATCTTAGCAGAGCTGGGACTTTCAGCCTCACGGTGACGGCAAACGACTCAGTTTGAAACAGACACCCGTCTCAACATTAATGAGCCATGCGCTCGCGACCACGCTTCTCCATATAGTAGTCCCAGGTGCCGTCAAACACCTGAAGCTCGTTGTGATCAAGTTCAAATACGCGGGTCGTGATCTCCCGAAGGAAATGTCGATCGTGACTCACTATCATGACTGTTCCTGGGAAATTCTTAACGGCCTCAAGCAGCGCTTCACGTGAAGCGATATCAAGATGGTTCGTCGGCTCGTCGAGAATCAAAAAGTTCACAGGCTTCGCCAAAATCGTCGCCAAGACCACACGAGACTTTTCTCCGCCGGAAAGAACAGAAATCTTTTTTTCGACCTCGTCACCTGAAAACTTAAATGCGCCAAGCAGGCTTCGCACGGTGCCAAGGTTCGAGTTCGGAATTCGCGAATGGACCTCGTCAACCACGGTCGACTGAGGGTCGAGCACATCGAGTGAGTTCTGACTGAAATACCCCGTATCGATCGACGCACCGATCACGGCCGTGCCTTCGGTCGCCTCAGTCTGCTGCGCAATAATTTTTAAGAGCGTCGACTTACCGGCACCGTTAACACCAACGACGGCCACGCGATCCAATCGTTTCACTAGCGCATTGGCGCCAGAAAAAACTCGTTTTTCTCGACCGTCGGCGGTCTTCCACACTTTGCCAAGACCGGTAATGCGAACAACCTCATCTCCGCCACGCGGTGGAACTGGCCATTCAAACTGCACGACCTTCTCGTCGGTCGGAATCTCAATACGATCGATTTTCTCAAGCTTCTTCACTCGCGACTGGACTTGTGCAGCGTGAGAAGCACGAGCAGCAAAGCGGGCAATGAACTCCTCCTCTTTGGCCAGCATGTCATCCTGACGTTTCGCAGCTGCAACCAATTGCTCGCGGCGAATGTCCCGTTCCTTTTCATAAAAGTCGTAGTTGCCGCCGTACGTGGTGATTGTCCGGTTAGCGACTTCGACAATCTTCGAAACGATGCGGTTCATAAAGTCGCGGTCATGCGACGTCATAAGAATCGAGCCCTTGAACTGCACAAGCCATGACTCAAGCCAAACAATCGACTCGATATCAAGATGGTTCGTCGGCTCGTCCATCAACAAAACTTCGGGATTGAGAACGAGAATCTTCGCCAAGGCGATTCGCATCTTCCATCCACCCGAGAACGTCTCGGTCTGGCGAGTCAGATCGTCTTGCGAAAAGCCAAGTCCTGCTAAAATTTCCGAAGCTCGCGAATCGAGATCGTATCCGCCAAGGCGCTCGAACTCAGCTTGAAGCTCGCCGTACTTTTCGACGGTCCTCATCATCTCGTCATCTTCAAGAGGCTCCGTCAGCATTTTTTCAAGATGCTGAAGCTCTTCGCCTAGCTTCGATACGGCTCCTGCTGCGGAGCGAACTTCCTCTAGAACCGTTCGCCCTCGCATCTCGTCGATGTCTTGAGAATAGTAACCGACAACGAGACGATCCGGCTTTGAAATCCGACCGTCGTCAGGAGTTGTCTCGCCGACAATCAAACGGAAAATGGTCGATTTACCAGCACCGTTCGGGCCGACCAAGCCGATCTTTTCACCGGGATTGATCTGAAAATTGCCGTTCTGGAACAGCATCTTATTCCCATGCTGTTTCGCCACACCTGAAAAATGAATCACTTCAATAACTCCCGTACAAAATCGCCAATCGCTGCTTCACCAATCAAAACCCGCTCACGCTCTCCGACGTCAAACACCACGGCCGTCGGCACGGCATCGCCGCCAGAAACATCGCGCAAAGCACCAAGTGCCTCTTCGGACGTTCCAACGTTGCGAAACCGCACTCTCTCGCTCAAACCAGAATCGACGAAAAGCTTCCGAACCCGAGCTGACGCGCCGTCGCCGATGCGGTGAAAGAGCTCAAATGTCTTGCTCATGCCTTCGGCCCCTTCTTTTTGAGTGACCAGGTCAACGTAAAGCGAGACACCTCGGTACCATCTGTGAGGCGTCCTGTCGACCGAACAACGACGACTGCCTCCTCACCCGCCAGAGCTCGCTCAATCCCCTCGAGGAGCGCCCTCCCGTCTTCACACGTGAAAAACACGTCGCTCTTGGCCTTTTTACTAAACTGCCCCTCAAGCCCCGTCACCAGCATCGAAATTGCCGGGTGCCCTGAAATTCCACGCAAGACGAGGGCGCCGGAGGCCAATTCCGCAGCGGCAGCCTGGGCCGCAAAATACACGGACTGAAATGGGTTCTGTGTCCGCCAAGTAAAAGGCAGACGGACCTGGCATCGCTCCGCGGTCAGTTCCCTCACATCGACCCCAAAAAAGGCCAAGGCTGGGAGCTTGGCCAAGAAAAAAGCATTTCGGCGAACGGGGTCCAAAAAGAGCGCCTCAAATTCATCGGGTTGGCGTGGAAATTCAAAAAAACGTTCAATCCGACGTTCAATCTGACGCTTCACTTGTTTCACGGCGGGCCTCTTTTCACAGGGGAGTCCTCGGAGTATGTGACAGAGAATCGCCGACCCAACATGGTGCTGTCTACAGGAAGCAAATATGGCGAAAAAAACGACATCGATCCCCGGAAAAACCAACCAGAGCCGCAAGAAAAGTAACGTCAGCACTGAGAGCTTGGCGGACGCGAGCTGGCTGGCCGAAGTGCTGCCGTCGCCCCAGGTTCAAAACCGCCTGACCGATGAAGAAAAAAAGCGCCGCATTGAGGCCTCTGTTCGCGATATTCTAGAAACACTGGGCCTTGATCTCTCGAATGACTCAATGATGGATACGCCTCGCCGAATTGCGAAAATGTATGTCGACGAGATCTTCTCTGGCCTCAACCCTAGTAATATTCCGCGCATTACGACGATTGAGAACTCAATGCAGTGCGATCAGATGATTGTCGTTCGCGACATCTCGGTCATGTCGACCTGTGAACATCACTTTCAAACGATCGATGGACAGGCCACCGTGGCCTATATCCCAACCAAACGTGTGATTGGGCTTTCAAAAATCAACCGCATCGTCGACTTCTTCGCGCGGCGCCCTCAAGTCCAAGAACGCCTGACAAAGCAAGTCGCCGACGCCCTTGAGACTCTCCTTGAGACACCTCACGTTGCTGTCTCAATTCGCGCCAAACATTATTGCGTTATTGCGCGCGGCATTCGCGATGTCGCCTCAACCACATCGACCTGTGAGCTCCGCGGCGACTTCCGGGACCAGCCAGCGACGCGAAAAGAGTTTTTGACGCATTGCCATTCGTAAACGGCCTTATTTCAGGACCTGGTTCATCCGAAAAGAAGAACATGGACCAGAACCAGAGCCAGCTGAATCTTGAGTTTGTTAATCCATTTATTATCGGCGCCGTGGATGCGCTTCAGGTCCAGGCCGGACTGCGCGTCGAAGGTGGAAAGCCCTTTATCAAGGGAAAAAAGCCTCAGCCCCAGTTCGTCGTCGCCGGAGTTCTCGGTATTGTCTCAAATGAGTTTAAAGGTGCGATCGGCTTGTTCTTCGAGAAACAGGCTTTCATCAAGATGATCGAGAATATGCTGGGAGAGTCAGTTGAGACGATCTCTGACGAATATGCCGATGCTGCGGCAGAAATCCTCAACATCACTTATGGTTCAGCAAAGACCAAGCTGAACGCAATGGGGCACGACTTAAAACGTGCGTTGCCGACGGTGATGAAGGGGTCTGATCTCTCGGTTCACCATTCATCACAAGCGCCGACCATTGTGATCCCGCTGCTCTCTGAATTTGGTCAAATTCACATCGAGATCAGCGTCGACCCAAGCTAGCCCCACGAGGAGCTAGCCCAGGACGGCGTCATCCACTACTTCTTCTTTTTACGGCCTGTGAGGCTTTTCTTTTTGCTCAAGCGGCTCTTGTGGTGCTTGTTTGCTGGACGTTTTTTCTTTGGTTTTGTAGCCGCTTTTTTGCGAGCCATAGTGATTCCTCCGTCAAGGGTTGTAGCGTAAGGTTATCTCTATGGAGCAAAACCCTCAAGTAAAGACCACACCGGCCCTCAGGCATCTTCGAAGTAAAGGCGTTGTCTTTACCGAGCACCCCTTTGAGTACGTCGAAAAAGGAGGCACTTCGCACTCAAGCCAAGTCCTCGGGGTCTCCGAACACGCCGTGATCAAGACGCTGATCTTTCAAACGAGCGAGCCCGGCCAGCACCACAACGTTGTCGTTTTGATGCACGGAGACCTCAATGTCGACACAAAGAAACTCGCTCAAGCCCTGGGCTCCCGCCGCGCCTTCCCGTGCGAACCCTCAAAAGCCTGCGAACTTTCCGGCTACTTGATTGGTGGCACCTCACCTTTTGGGTTAAAAAACACCAATGCCTATCTTTGCCGAGGCTTCGATTCAAAACCTCGACTCTCTTTGGATCAATGGTGGCGAACGCGGCTTCTTGGTTTCTCTCACACCCCAAGCACTCAAGATGGCGATACCCGTACAGTGGATCAACGTCGGAAAAACTCGATGAAAAAAAGCACCGGATCGCGTTCTCTCAATCTTCTCGCGCTGGCTTCTAAAATCGGACGAAGCGAGGTCGCGCAATCGCTCAAGTCACGTTTCTCCTCTGAGCCCGTCGATTCTATCGGTGCGCGGATTGAGCAGGCGCAGTGGATCGCCGACCACTTATCGGAACTGAAAGGTGCCGCGATGAAAGCCGGCCAGCTGCTTTCAATCGATGCCGGGGACTACTTTCCACCGGAAGCAATGGCCATCCTGTCCAAACTGCAAGCCTCTGCAGAGCCCGTTGATTTTTCGGTGGTTCAGCAGGTTTTGATTGAAGAGATTGGAGTTGAAAAGCTCTCGCAGTTTGAAGATCTCGACTCCGAAGCGGCTGCCGCAGCCAGCATTGGCCAAGTTCACCGTGCAAGTCTCAATGGACGAGAAGTCGCGATTAAAGTCCAATATCCCGGTATCGCGGAATCCATCGAATCGGATCTAAAAATCTTAAAAACGCTGGCCGGTTCATTCGCGAGCATGACTGGACGTGCGATGGACTTGTCACCTCTCTTTTCTGAACTCAAGCGAGTGCTCGAACAAGAGGCCGACTACCGAATTGAAAAGCAGCTGATGCAGGAATACCGCGCGGCCCTACGGGACCAGCCCCGCTTTCGAGTCCCCGAGGCCGTCGAGAGTCACTCGAGTCGCCGCGTTCTCACAATGACGTGGGAGCGAGGTGTGACGATTGACAGCTGGCTGCGCTCAAGACCAAGTCTCGAGCGGCGCGAACGGATCGCTCGAGCGATGCTGGATCTTTTTTGTCTCGAATTTTACTCATGGGGTTTGGTGCAGACCGATCCCAACTTCGCAAATTTTTTGATTGGCACCGACGAGAAGAACAACGACCTCCTTGTTCTTCTCGATTTTGGTTCAACACTTCGCTATGACGACGAGTTCCGGCGCCGCTACAAACAAGTCCTTCGAAGTGTTGAGGCGGCTGTCTCCACCGGCAACCGAGATTTGATTGTTCAAGAGGGGGTGGCTTTTGGTCTTCTTGACCCTCGCGAAAGCCAAGAGGCAAAAGATGGTTTCGCCGATCTCCTTTTGGTCTCGGCCGAGCCCTTTCATCCAGATCGCCAACCGTTTCGCTTTGAAGATGACGACTACGCCAAACGGACACGTGATACTGGTGCCCGCTTTGCGCGCCAGCTCAAATACTCGCCGCCACCGCATTCGCTGCTTTTTCTCCACCGCAAACTCGGCGGGATATTCAATTTTGTAAAAAAATTGGATGTGACAATTGATCTGCGCCCGTACTGGGAGCCAATGCTCCGTGTCGGCAATTAGAACATTTGGCAATAGCGCGGAAGCTCTTGATCTCCATAGAGAATCGATTTGAGTTTTGCGACGAATTCTTTTGCTCGCTCTTCGGGGTCTTTGTCTCTTGTCTGCATCAGCGCAAATAGGTCGCCACGACGAAGCTGCAAAATGCTCTTCAGGCCGACGTCTGCATCTTGCGCACATTGGAACGTGTCGCGAACGGCCGCAATGGTGATCGGGTCGCCGAGTCGAATACCGGCCTCCCACATCTCACTTTCGACCATGACTCGCTCGATCGCCGTCTTATTTTTCTGCTCGCGACTTGCCTTTTGAAAACTGGCCAAAACTCTAAGGACGTCCTCGATGTCGGCATCGATTGAATAGAGATGCTGGGCTGCGATCCAAGCCGTGAGCGCCGCCTTACCAGAGAATGTATCTTCGGGGGGATAGCCCTTGATGATCAGCCAAGAGAAAATGGCGCGCTCGTATGTTTCACCAACTTCGCCACCGGCGATTTTTTGAATGAACGGACGCGCGAGCGGAAAAATACCCCAGACTTCTTGCTCTTCCAAAAGTCCTGAGCGATCAACGTCAAACCGCGCAAAGAGACTCTCGACGTAGTGAAGAATGGGCATCATCACCCGAAGCTCAGAAGATTCAATCGGCAAGTCGACGTCACCAATAGGACGTGATGCGCGCTCAAGAGTTGTCATCAGACCCTTTAAATTCGATAGCGGCGTCATCGACCGCAGAAGACCTTTTTTTGTTTTCTGCATTCGTTGCGCCCACTCGAAGATGCCGGTTTTCTGCTCTCGAGAAGCTTTGATGCCGTTCTGAATAACTGTTAAGTGTGGCGCCTGCTTGACAATACTATCCCATGCCCGTTCGCGAAAACAGTCGACTTGCAGCTTCTTCTTTCCAAAAACGTCAAGCTCCGCCGTACCACAACTCGCGGCCAAATCAGTGTGAATGAGATCCGCGACTTTTCCAGCCGATCGCACCAAATGCAGCCACTCGACTGTCTCATGAAACGAGATAAAACGATCACCGTCAGAGACGGACAGAAAGAGATTCGTCTCCATGAAGGTTCGGATACCCGCGGTTAGCGAACGAACATCGACAATCCCCAGATCGTGACCGATCGCCTTTAGACCAAGAAAGATTTCCTGGGCCTCATCCTCGGTAATTCGAGGCAAACTCCCGGTTCGCGATGGTTCTTTAGCGTAGCCACTGAGTGCCATCGAAACCAGGACACGGATCACATTCAAGGTTTCAAAATCCGCGGCGGCAAGATCGGTATAGTCCGTCTCGGCACGAATATCCAACTGAACTCGATCGGCGTCACTAAATGCAATCGGACGCCCTGTACTCAACAACTCAAGCATCTGCCGACGAGCCCGAACTTCGGCGGTCGAACCAGGCTCGGCCGCAAGAAGTGCCATCTCTAAGCGAAGACGACGAAGACTTTCTTTGCTCCGCCTTTCGCAAAAAGTTTTGCTGTGATGTGCTGTCCCTCGTTCCAATCCTCAACGAACTCAGTGACTCGTTTGATATGTACAGCACTTAAACCTGAAGCATTTTGCTGAGCGTTTGGCAGCGCGGCTCCGCTCAGAAGCTTTCCAAAAACAGCACCCAGTGTCTGGTTGATTGAGGCCGCACGAAAACCTGTCGGCAAAAGGCTGGCCTTCTCAAGACTATCGACCACCGCTGAAATAGCGCCGATACCAATTTGACCACCGTGACGCGAAATCGACCGCATCAGCGACTGAGCCCCCTCGGCGACCGTTGCATTCAGCAGGTCCGAGCCTTCCAATGTGAGATGACCGTTCCGATAGATTCCGAACTTCACTCGCAAAACCACAACAAGAACTTCACTCAACTGGTTGAGGATCTCGGCCCACTCGTGCCCCGAAACGATCTTTGGGTCCCCAGAAATGAGCAGCGTTTTAATATTCTCGGCCAATTCACGACGCTCTTTGGTATCAAGAAAATTGAACTTCGTTTGTTCAAGAGCGAGCGCCAACGACTGAATCGTCATCGACGAGCGGACCACTCCAGTGCGGCCGAGCTCGCTATTAACGACTCGCACCAGCTGACGAACCGATGTTGCAATAGTCGCAAGATCGGCAATTGAAACGGCCTTCACCGTTTGATCGCGACGCAAAGAGAGAACGTCACCAACGCCCTTCAGTCGCGATAGCGGTTCACGTGCGCCCTCGAGAATCGCCTGCACACGCTCCAGCTCATCTCGAGTTAAAGTCTGTTCAGACCCACCAAGCAAAACCGCCTTCCAGCGAAAGACCTCATCGATAATAGCCCGTCGTTTATCTTGCGCACCAGGCCCTTCGTCAAAAGCCATCATTCGGCCTCGCGAAGATCCAGTCAGTGCCTCTGTCAAATTCGCAATGCCAGCAAATCCCACAGACCGCGCTTGAGCAGCCTCTGCCTTAAAGTAGGTCTCAAAAAATGTCGCAAGCTCACTGCGCGTCCATCCTGTGGCGCTGGTGCGTCCCCTTGTGTCGGCCGCAAACTTCTTCAACGCCCGCGAAAGACAATCGGCCACTTCGGCAGGATTGGATTCGTCGGCTCCCTTGAGATACAACGAAACTCGATCGCCTACGGTTCGCACGCATGACAAAGACTGATCTTTCATCACCAGCGGATCGGTGACTTTCTTGTCATTTCCAAAAAAATGATTGCATCCAACAAGCGAGGTCAAAACCAACGGCGCAAGAAGAGCACCCATCAGGCGCAAGCGGCTTGTAGTTTGAGACAATGCGAAAATCGCAACCTTCACTCAAAGACCTCACAAAGTGACAATCAGCGGCACAGGCCGCCCAAATTGGCAGCCTCAATCCCGTTCCAGCTCTCATTCAGCTCCGTCGTACCTCTTGGCCCCAATCTGGGCCTGTTCAAATTCTTATTCTTCAAGTTCCATTCCAGTCGAAGTACCGCTACTTTAGCCGTATGAAAAAAACCGAAACTTCGTACCTTCTCTTTTTGGTTCTATTCGCACTCGGTCCATCATTGGCGGCCTCACAAGGCCGTGCAGATTCGACAGGGCCAGAGTTGAAACATGCATTTGGTGAATTGCAGTTCGACGTCGGCTACGACCGCCGCGAGAACGACAGCGGCACAAGCTCAAGCGCATCGACCGTCCGACGCTTTCGAGTCTCCGCACAACAGCACTACCTCATTGCACTTCCGCACGAAGAATCAAGCGAGGCTTCCTCACTCCAGTCTAAGCGTCGGCGCACGCACCGATCGGAGCCACTGGTCGCCTGGTGATAGCGAGCAAGTCGACTTGAGTTTGAATTTAGGATGGATGACCAAGTCGTGGTTGATCAGTGTCGGATATATTTTCTTTGCGCACGAAAAAACCACAAGCTCAGGAGTTGAAACTCAAAACCAGGGCGGCTCAGGTGTCACGGCCTCTGGCCGCTACTTCTTTTGGTGGAACGACGTCGGACTTGGTCCGTCGCTGACATTCGACTCCATTCACTACGCAAGGACACAGACCGGCAGTCTTCCCGAAGTCGGCGCCACGCAGCAGCGAGAGTCACTGCGCCCAGGTCTTGCTCTTGGCTTTTGTTTTTAAATTTTGTTTCTTAGTTTTGTTTGGATGGAGCGCCTTGCGCCAAGCGCGTCCACTTTTGATTGCGATCGCTTGCGCTTAATAATTCCCTAACAAGCTTCAAGATTTCTATTCATAAGTAAGGTTCTCAAAATAGGTCATTAAAAGTTCAATTCACCTAATTTTCCTTAACTCCGCCCAAAAGGTCTAAAGTCCGGGCCGTCAAAGGTCGCTTGGGGCCTCAACACAGCCGAAACACCGGCGATACGAATTCCCTACTCGGCAATCCTCACCGCCCTACCGGCCGGCTCACAAGCCAACGGCGACAAGTTCAAGCTCGGCTTTGAATTCGACGTCACCACAAAAGAGAGTCAGCCATTGACCGTCGTTGCAAACGACACCATCGAGTTTCTGCCCGTGTGGAACCTCAAACCGGAAGTCACTGCCGCCAGCGACGTCGATAACGGTCTCTATAGCCTCAAAATTAGCGCCTACGGCTCACACAAACTACGGACCTTTGTCCGATCGATGGTCGCTCACCGAACCGCAATGCAAAGCGATAGCACAAAGGCCTTTAACCTCTACATCAACGACGGATCACTTCCGTTTGGCGGCTCATTTAGTGGTGTCCATAACACTCACAATACCGGTAACATTCTCGATATGAGGCCACTTGGAAACACGGGTTCAACCAGTCAGCACTACGACTTTGCTTCGGGATCAAAACGCATCGCAGATCTGGCCGTCGTCTGGGCTGAAAGCATCTATCGGAACGAACAGTGCAATAGCCTTACTCGGGAATCGGCAGAACATATCGCTTGCGAAGCCACAGCGACCACGCATTTTCAGACAGAATTTGATATCGATCACCCGAGCGACACATTTCAAACCAAACGGGCGAGACTCGTGCGATGGATCAATCTTAACCAACAGCTTGGGAGTATCCCAATGCCCGCTGGGACAAAATCCTTACAGTTCAAATTTAGCGATGGCCTCAGGAAGTTCAGCAGCCTATGCGAGGCTATGGTAACTGCATACCAATCCGGAACTGCTCAACTGGTGCCAGCCGAGGGATGTGAACAGAAAATTGACCACAGTCCATTTGACGAATCTGACATCCAGTTCCAGCTGTCGACCAAGCTACCATCGGGCATCTTGCCAAACGGCGATGCCATCCCCGGAACTCTTCAGCAGAGCACATTCACCAACAGCCGACTTAAGAAACTTCAAATTCATGAACTCCTGCACTATGATCACTTTCATCTGGAGATTAACGAGTGAAACTCTACTCAATTCTACTCTTGATATTCAGTTCTGACGTCTTCGCCAAGGATCAACCCTGTGCGACAGAGTTTACTGTTAATCCGATTCGCTTTCAGGAGTGCAAACAGGTGAAACCCGCTGATGCCCGTCTTGCGTGTTTCAAAAAAATCTTTGGCCCACGAGCACGAGCTGTAAAAGGCCAATCGGGAGATGTACAGTATGTCGAAATCACGACAAACGGAAAACTCAAGATTTGCGTAAACGGCCTAAACTTTCAACCGAGTGGAATTCTGACAGCCATCTCCTATGTCGAAAAAAACCAAACGCTAACTCTATCCGGCATCAAAACCCCTATCAAGATCGGACGCTTTGAGATCACTGAGGGCAATCACATTTGCAATCTTACAGTGGACGGAAAACTCACCGGAGATTTGATACCCGAATATAGTTTCCTGCCGGACACGGCGAAACTCAAAATTGCCTCAATGCAATGTAGAGAAATTGACAACCACATTGACGGCCGAGAGATCACTCTCGCCGAACCGACGACTGTTTGCGATCTGAAAATGCCCGCAGGAACATCGTTTGGATATTGGCCCGACGGGGCCTATCACTTCACAGCCGTCGCAAACGGAAGCATGAAAGTCACCGACGGAGAAGTTAACGCGACGGTATTGGATGTTGAAAAAGGAAAAAACTATCGAAACTTGAATCCGATAAAAGCCCCGTGCGATTGGAGCGAAACTCCACCGAATGTGTTGGATCCGCTCAACGAAGAAGAGTAGCCTGCTGATCCTTAAAATCGCCCATAGTGCATTGTTGCTCAACGACAACGGTACTTTTTCCGGCAGCCGGATCACAGCCGCCAATCTTGACATCGTCTCGCGGCTCAGACTTCAAGCCCGCGGAGTTAAAACCATCAACTCCGTACACGTCCTCATGAATGGCACAAGATTCCACTCGATTACATTTTCACCTGCCGTCAAGATCGATGACTCACAGAATCTTGGGAGAACCGCCCCTTGACTGAGTTCGATACCACGCCAATTGACTTCGGCCTCTCCAACGAGGAGCATTACAATCACATTCATATCAACGGAATAGCGCGGTGAATAAAATAAACTTAAATTGTTATAAATTTAGATCTCGTTGGATTTCCTTCTTCATACTGATCACTCTCGCCACATTCGCTGGCCAGGCATCAGATGAAGATTTTAGATCAAATACCGCGTGCTCAAACCTAGACGACCCAAATGCTATTCGTTTGTGTACCACAAAGCTATGGTGTCCCGACTGCGGTCTTTCGACTCTCTCTCATGAGGAAGTCACCTATACCATTCAGGACCAACGCTCGTTAAGAGTTGCCATCCATCCATCCAAAGAAATACGTCTCGGTCGCCACAAAGGAGCTGGGCACCTACTCTTGCGCGGCATCTCCAAAACCTTTGGCGATACTAACATTTGCCCAATAGACGACGGTTATATCTTAGTTGATGGCATCAAAACATCTGGATGCGTTCCCTTTCCATTTGGAAAGGCTCTTTCTCTTCAATTGTCTACCGAGCTTAGAAAGATACTGAAGTCAGTCAAATTCGTAGATGCTCATTTTCGAAAAAGCATGTTCGAGCCATACTCATTAAAAATTCGATCATTTAAGCTATCGGAGACACAGACGATATGCGGTGTCAGCTTGCCAAAAAATACTTTTGTTCAGTTCGACGACATGGAGAGCGATAACGACTCCTTCGAGGTCAAACCCACAACGCCAGTTGTGGCCAACGGAAAGACATATCCAAAATACAATGCCCATCTGAAGACACAGCACTATCGACTCTTTGACGGAAAGAAATGTAGTGTGAACTTTCGAATCGATGATCAACCGGATGACGAAAACCTTGATCCGTTCAAATAGCCAGGCAAACTGTCATTTAAGGAGAAACACTCTGAGCAATATGTCTGAGACTCCGACGGAGCCAACTACAGAGGAGAGATTTTAGATAGCTTGTGTAGTCAATGCTGGAACTCTGGCCCAGCACACTGTTGATCAATTGCGATCATATTCACATCGACGGAGTAGCTCAGTGAAAAAGACTTTAATCCAAAGCGGCCTTAGCGTCATCTTGCTATCAACTGGTTTTCAGCCGAGCGAATCAAAGGCGGCAGATGAGTTCCCGGTACCCGAGCGAAGCTGTCCACCTCGTACAAATAAAACCGCCGCCATTCTTTGCACTGCAAAACTATGGTGCCCAGATTGTGGACTCAATGATCTATACCCAAATGAGCTTACGACGACTTCAATCGACTTCAAATCAATACAAATCCAGATCGATACACCAAGGTTGATTCAACTCGGAACCATGAAAGGCACGGGAAAGCTCACTGTCCGCCATCTCGTCTCTAACTCAGAGCAGACTAAAATTTGTCCTGAGGAAGATGGCTATATTCTCGTCGGACAATGGAAAAAGCAGCCAATGTGTCCCGCTACCAAAGGGCAAATCAATTCCTCTGAAAATGACAAAGGGACTCACTCAGCTTCTAAAAACCTTTCAGTACGAAAATGTCAGTTTTCGCAAGTCAATCTATTCCCCCTACTCTCTTCATTTCGCCACACTGACAATCAAAGCCGGGCAGACCGTGTGTGGCGTGCATTTCCCCTCCAAAACACAAGTCATCTTCAATGAAATGGAAATCGACGACGACTCCTTCGAGGTCAGACCCACAACGCCAGTTGTGGCCAACGGCAAGACATACCCAAAATACAGTGGCCGTCTGGAGGCACAGCGCTATGAATTGTTTGACGGAAAAAAGTGCAGCGTTAGCTTTCAAATCGACGATGAGCCGGATGACGAGAACCTTGATCCATTCAAATAGCCGGACAAACGGTCATTTAAGGAGAAACACTCTGAGCAGTAAGTCCGAGACTCCGACGGAGGCAGTTACAGAGGATGGATTTTAGATGCCATGTTTACTCGCCCAGCACACTGAGGATCGATCGTGATCACTCTCACGTCAGCGGAGTTACTCAGAGAAATTGACAACCACATTGACGGCCGAGAGATCACTCTCGCCGAACCGACGACTGTTTGCGATATGAGAATGCCCGCCGGAACATCGTTTGGATATTGGCCCGATGGGGCCTATCACTTTACAGCCGTCGCAAACGGAAGCATGAAAGTCACCGACGGAGAAGTTAACGCGACGGTATTGGATGTTGAAAAAGGAAAAAACTATCGAAACTTAGACCCGATAAAAACCCCTTGCGATTGGAGCGAAACTCCAGCGAATGTGTTGGATCCGCTCAACGAAGAAGAGTAGGCGCCCTAAATATTGCCGAACAAAGTCGATACACATATCAAGTCCAAGAAAGCTTTCAGTCCGAAAGACGAAGATCAAATTTAGATTTGGAACTCACGGTAAGCTCACAGCCGGACTTGCCCATGAAGATTGGAATAGCGGCATGCTAAACCCGAAAAAACAAAAGGCCCCCTTTCGGGAGCCTTCTGTCGAAAGAAACAACTTTTCCTTCAGCCGATTGGTCCTATTGGCACCATGGCATTTCGGGCATAACGCCGCAGATGACCTGACAGATTTGCGGGTCGCCCAGCGGACACTCCATGCCGCCGCCGCCGCCACCACCACCGCCGCCGCCACCCGACTGGGATTGGACAACGCGAACAGCGAGTGATTCAGAACGAGCACCAGAAGCATCAGTCACAGTCACAGTCGTCTCACCCTCTGCTTTTGCAGTAAAGCGACCGCTCGCATCGATATCGCCAATGCTTGCGTCTCTGACTGAAAACGAGAACGGCGCTTTGCCATAAGTCGCTGTGAAGCTCTTGCTTGCACCCGGCGCCAAGGTCGCCGCTGCAGGAGTGATAAACATGCGGCGAGAAAGAACTGTCTCTGTCGCAGCAGCCATATCAACACGGCATCCGCACGCAACTTCGATGTTTGCTTTCGCACCAGTCACCTGCAAGAGAGCGCGGATCTGCGCACCGGTGAGCGACGGATCTTGTGCTTTCAAGAACGCCGTGATTCCAAAAACAAGCGGTGTCGCCATCGAAGTTCCAGAAAGCTTGCCGTACTTGTTGCCAGGAAGCGTCGACATGATGTCGAGGCCTGGAGAGGCAACGTGAACGGTTCCCTTTCCATAGTTTGACCAAGACGGCTTCTCGTCGTTGGGGCCAGACGCCGCAACTGAAATCGTATTGTCGAACTCGGCGTTCGTTGGGAACACTTCCGTTTGATCGTTGTTACGGCCATCGTTTGCTGCCGCCATAACCATGATAACGCCAGCGTTGCTTGCGCGCTGAACGGCATCAACCAAAGGCTGAGCCTGCGCACGCGGTACAGCAGCTCCCCACGATGCTGAAATAACATGAGCGCCGTTTTGAATAGCGTGATCGATCGCTTTGATACCGTTGTTCAAATCACCTGAACCGTCGGCTCCAAGAAAGCGAAGAGGCATGATTGAAACGTCAGCTGAAGCACCAACGATTCCACCATCGACCAAACCGCTACCGCCAACACTGCCCGCACAGTGAGTGCCGTGGCCAGGGTTCTGCTGTGACGTCAGATCCATCGGATCAGCATCGCCATCGCGGAAGTCATAGCCAGTGATGGCGTTCGACTTCAACGTTGGATGTGTGTAGTCCATGCCAGTGTCGATTACCGCAACTTTAATATTCTTCGAACCTTTGTTGCCAGCCAGCGACCATGCTTTTTCAACGCCGACCTGCTTATTGGCCCACTGCTCTTGCAGCGCCGCAATCCCGACAACAGAGTCAACGCCTTGAACGCTCTGCATCTGGGCATACATCTTAATGTTTGGAACAACGTACTCAACATTCGGGTTTTTCAAGAGCGACACGAGTGTCGAAATCTCTTGCGCGCCGTTGATGCGAACTTTCAGCAAATTTCCGAAAGTATTGTGATCCGCAATTTGCATCGATGGTGTTGATTTCAACGACAGCATCGTAGTGAAGTTGCGATTCTTGTACTTCACGAGATATTCGCCCGGAATTCTTTCCTGAGCTTGCGCGCCAGAAGCGGCGAGCACTGCTCCAGCCGTTACCACAACGGCGCTGAGAGCAGCAAAATGGTTGGAACCTAACACGAGACCCTCCTTGGTATTAGTTCGTTCTGAGTTCATTCATTCGGGGGACAGAACTGAAATCCTTCTCAGTCCTGCCTCGGCCCCGAGCGCCGATCTATAAACTCAGACGTCCTGTCGAGTCTCAGAGGGGCTTTGTTCGTCAGAGGGAGTCCATTCCCATAAGGGTCATCCCGCGCGAAACATTTGGAGGAGCGAGGGGTGTCCGATCAAAGCCACGACTGCTATTCCAATCCGCTCGTCCGTGAGCGGTTCCGTTTTGGAACCTCAGCCGTTTATCGAGCGTACTGGCCGGGGGATCAATCGCAAAGCAGGCCTTTTGGGAAGCGGTGCACTCTGGCTGATGGTCCAGTATCGGCACCTAAGGCTTGGTTCATTATGTTACGGCGCTGCGGAATGCTCGACTTCACGAAACAGCGGCAAGACGACTTCTGGGCGGTCGAACATGCGAATGCGGCCATCCTTGAGCCAAAGCACACGATCGCAGTGAATCAAAGTCGAAAGTCGGTGCGCGATAATAATCTGCGTGCGATCAGCAAAAAACTCTTCCGTCGCTTTGACCAACACTTCTTCGGTCTGCGGATCGATCGACGAAGTCGCCTCGTCCATCACCACGATCGGTGCATCTTGCAAAAGACAACGCGCCATACAGAGGAGCTGTCGCTCTCCGGCCGAGAGGTTTTTACCGCGCTCTTCGATAAACGCATCCAACCCCTGCTCCTGATGCCGAAACCAAACTCCAAGGTCGACACGCTCAAGCGACTCGACCAAGACCGCATCCGAATGGCTCCGCTTCAGATCGAGATTTTCACGCAGAGTTCCCCGAAACAGCGTCGGCTCCTGCGCGATGTACGCAATTGACCGTCGATAGAGACCAAGATCAACGCCGTCTCTCTCGCCCGCAACTCCGTCGACATTTGCACGATGGCCCTCGATCCGAATTTCGCCAGCATCGATTGGGTAAAAACGGAACAGCGCTTGAATCAAACTCGACTTACCACTGCCGGTACGGCCGACAATGCCGACCTTCTCACCGGCCTTGATATCGAAGCTCAAACCATCCAAGACGAACGGCAGGTTCTCAGCATAGCGAAAACGCAAGCTCTGAACCGATATTCCAGCGGCCCGTTTTAAGGTTATTTTTTCGCGGCTGAGGTGCGCCTCTTCTGCCGCGGTATATTTTAACTGTGCCGGATTTACCGCAAAATCGGCGGCGCTGGGAAGCCTCAGTCCTGGCTCGAGATCGCGGCGCAAATAATCATCCAAACGCTCAACGCCCGTCATGGCCTCTTCAAACTGGGCCATCCATTCAAAAAACATCTGCACGCTATTGGCAGAGAGCATGATAAACGCAAAGGCGACGCCGACATCTCCCAGTGAAACTCGGCCCGATTGCATCAGAAACCAACCGGTCACTCCCGTCGATAGCAAAAGTAGCGCAGTCAACGCTCCCATCTGTAACGAAAACCCAGTCAAGTACAGACCGGTTCGAATACGGGCACGTAAGTACTCACTGTTCAATCTTTGGAAGCGGTCAAAAAATGTTCTGACTCGGTCAAACACACGAATCGATGTCACGCCTTGAACACTCTCAGCAAAATGGGCAATCGATGGCGACCGGCTGGCCGCCAAACGACGACGCTCCCGCCGAAGCGCCCCTCTGTTGAGCCAGTAAACGCCAGCTTGCAACAGCGCGACACCGACAAACAGTGCAAGAAAATAAGGGCTCGCCATACCGATCAAAATAGTCATGGACACCAGATCGAAAACAATCGCCAAAAACTCCGCCAGCGGTCCACCAAAAAGCCGAAAGACGTTCCCGTAGTCGCTCGAAAAACGAGTCACCACGCGCCCCACGGGCTGCGTATCAAAAAACACCATCGGCAAGCGCGAGGTTCGATAGGTCACTTCATCGTAGAGACGCGAAATCGCCAGCGCGCTCAAACGCGAAAACGCAATTCGGTAAATCGAAGTCAGTACAAAGCCAGGACTCGTCACCAAAGTCAAAAGCGAGATGAATTCGCTATACGTCACCGCCCGAAGCACCGACGGTCTCGCTCCTGGATCGGCCCACCACGACACCAAGTTGGCATTGCCAAGAAGCAGCAGTCGACCGACAAAACCAAAGACGATCAAACTCGCGATCGTCAAGCGATACGGACGATAAGCTGCAGACACCGCATTGCAGACACCCTTCGAGTACTGACCCTTAAAATGTGTTTCGTCTTTGATAAAGCTCATGCCTGCACCTCTGGCGCCGTTTCGAGGCTGCTCACAAAACCACGGAAGTCATCGTTGCGACGAGCCAGCTCTTGAAAACGCCCCTGGTCGATCAAGCGGCCATCTCGCAGAAACAAAATTCGATCAACGCGCTCAAGAACGCTCAATCGATGTGTCACCATAATTCGAGTCGCCTCACGCCACTCACCAAAGAGCAAGGTCTCAAAAAGTGCGCGCTCAGTTTCGACATCGACGGCACTCAAGGCATCATCCAATAGAATCACCGGGCGCCGCAAATGGGATGCCCGCGCCAAACCAACACGCTGGCGCTGACCTCCAGAAAGGTTCACCCCGCGCTCACCAATCTCAGTCGCCACACCATCAGGCAAGCTGCCCGTTCCATTCTCATGCATCGGATCGAACTGCGCGGTGCGAAGGGCCTGAATCACCGCCGGATCGATCTCGCTCTTCACATCATAGCGAAACGCCACATTCTCACGAAGCGATGCGCTCATCACAAAACCATCCTGCGGCACAAAACCAAAAAACTTCCGACGCTCATCGACGGGTCGACCGCGAAGCTCAGAGCCGTTCACCGTCAAACTGCTGCAGGCAGCAGCAGTCTCACCGAGCAAGCTCATCAGCAAAAGACTTTTACCGCTGCCAACTTCGCCCACGATTGCCACAAACTCGCCTGGCTCAACATCAAAGGAGATATCATGCAAAATTTCGATGTCGCCGATCTTCAGCGACAGATTCTTTAGACTCAGAGCCGCTGAATGGCACGAGGCATCCACCTTGCTATCACCGACCGATAACTCTTCGGTCTCGAATCGGTTGAGATAGTTTTCGATTCGCTTCAACGACGTCCATCCATCGAAGGTGAACGTGAAGATCCACGGGACTTGCCGAAACGGCCGCGACAAGAAAACACCAAAGATCCAGAGCAGCGCAAAATAGTCTCCCGGTGTTGCCGTGTCGCCCTTTAAACGCCCAAGTGTCATCACCGCGACAAGATTCAAAAAGAAATTCACCGACGAACCAAACGACCCCATCATTTGTCCGTTGGTCACCATCTTCACGCGATTGACGGTTTCTTCTTCTCGTTTGTTGAAAATCTTCTGCTCAAAAACATCGACCCAACCGAGAATCCTGAGCAGCCTTAGGTTCTGAACCCACTCATTCACAAGCGCCGTTCGCTCAGCCGCCAGGCGCTTAAAGGCCTGAAAAAACCGGGACTGTCGGATTGAAAGCGCAATACTAATGCTGAGTACAGCAAGCATCAACATCACCGTCGTACTCACAGGAATTCCGCAGATCACTTGGACTGCGATCGGTGCACAAACAAACGGGAAAATAATTCCAGCGCCTAGCGGAATCGTCTGATCAAGAAATGCAGTCGCCCCTGTCACATCGGTCGCATAAATCGAGACGGTCTCGCCGACCGGCTGCCGCGTCGCCTGATCTAGCCGCATCGACAGCGCCTTTTTGTAGATCTCAAGACCAAAACGCTCCTGCACCTTCACCGACTGCCAAATTCCAACCCAACTCGTTGCTGTGCTCAGCCATTGGGTTAGAATCATCGCCCCAAAAGCCATACTCAAAAGCCACAGTGGATGCACGCCGACAAACAAATCGGAAAAAACGGCGAGCTCTTTATGCGTCATCCGATCGACAAAGAGCTTTTGAAAAAACGGAGCAGCCAAACCAACCAGCGCCGCAATCAAAGATCCAAAAACCATCAGCACAATCGCCGGCCAGCGGCTCTTTAACATCCACGCCAACAGGTTTTTAGGCAGCTCAAAATCCAACGCGTGATCAGCGGACTTCATTTACCGTGTCCTTTTTCACAAACTTCAAACTCAAGGAGTTAATACAGTAGCGAAGCCCCGTCGGCGGAGGGCCGTCTTCGAAAACATGACCAAGATGAGCTCCGCAGTGATCACAGAGAACCTCAACGCGAGTCATTCCATGAGAAACGTCGCGGCGCTCTTCGACTTTTTCTTTCGAAAGCGGAATCGAAAAACTCGGCCAGCCACAGTGACTCTCAAATTTTTGCGTCGACGCAAAAAGCGGTTCGTCACAGCCAACACAGGCATAGTGGCCGCTCTCAAAATGATCACAAAACTCGCCACTGAACGGACGCTCTGTCCCAGCCAACCGCGTGATGCGAAATTGCTCAGGGACTCAGCGCGCCTTCCACTCCGCTTCAGTCGTCGCGCGATCCGGACGCTGCCCGTTTTTGTTTTTCATATCGAATGGCATACCACAAAAGGTACCCGCTACCCTCTGGCGACCCCATGCGTCGCCGCCTGGAAGCGGCACTCTGTCAAAGGGTTGGGCACAGGCAAGGGCGCAACAGACCGGCCATGAGCGCGATATAATTTCGGAAAAAGAGAGTCTTTCTCAGTTTTTAGCCCTCCTCCCGGCGGCCTCTAAAACGTCTCAAGACGAGGCACTGGGCTTTGCATATTCATCCGTGTGATGAAACTCGCTATGCCGCCTCCCACATTCTTCACTCGATCCACCAGCACCTCGGCCTCGCGGTGTGGCTGACACTTTCACTCCTCGGCTGCTCGCGCGACACCACCATTTTGAAGAAAAATCGCCCGAGATGGTACTTCCGATCTCGACGGATGGCCGCGTGTTGCTGCCACGTGATTTCTACGATCAATCTGTTGGCCGCGCACAGGTTGAGACCCAGCTCGACGGCGTCACATCAGCATCGAAAGCCATTCGTTTTCAAACTCAGGGCGGCGCCACTGCCGCCGGCACCTACAACGGAACCGGCACAGGCAACCGCGCCCTGCTTGGACTCGGAAGCTGGCACGCAAAACCGCTCGGTAGCCTCACCGATATGCGCTGGGAAGCAAAGTCCGACTTTGGCACCCTACTGGTTGGTGTAATTTTGCAGATTGATCTCAAGTGTGACGGTGGCAACATCGTCGTCGCCGAAGCCCGCCCCGCGGCGCTTCCCGCTCCGACTGCAAAGACCGACGGTTATGCTGAGTACCGCGCACTCCTCACCGATGTCGCCTGGATCTCGCTGAAAGCGCGGTTCTTCATCCAACGACAGGCGCCGAACTTCTATCGACCAACACCAGCTCACCGCGAGCACTCAGCGATGTCTACGCCGCCTATCCGGCCGCCTGTCTGAAAAACGTGGCAACGGGAGCCGCATCGCTGCCAAAGAATATTCCCACCGCCGCGATCCTGTGGTCGCTTGGCGATGACGCGAACACCGCAAGCTCCAGTCTCTTTATTCGTCGCTTCCAGGTCGGCAGTGAAGAATACAAGGATCTTGAATGAAAACGATGCGTCTCGCCTTTTCACTTCTTCTTTCAGCCGCGGTCATCGCAACGGCGCAAACGACATTTGCAGCCGGGAAGCGCAACGAACTGCCCCGCGAGCTCCCAAGTAAAGCTGTCAAGTCGCGGCTCGAACGCCAAAGTATTCCTTCGAACTACAACGGTGTTGTCGTGAAAAGTTCTTCGCAAACGGCGCTCGATGCGGCGATCGAGAAGTCGAAATCTGACCTCGATCAAGTCAACATCGTTTCACGAAAAACGGTACCCGCACCAGAGGGCGATCTCGCCGAGTTGCTTCCAACCAAACCGCAATCGTCGACAAAGACCACCCCACTGTCTAAACCTGTGGCGGCCTCCACGCCCGCTCCTTTGGCGCCAGCAGAGAACGTACAGGCCGTCGCTCCACCTCCGGCCATCAACTCCGATCTCTTTATCGGACCACGCCCACAAACAGAAAAGGTGCAGAGTCAGACGACAACGATCAGCATCAAGACCACGACCGCGGTAGAACCAAAACCCATCACGGATATGCCACGCACCTACACCGCGCCCGCCGCCGTTGCTGAGGCGATGAATGAATATGATTTTGAATTCTCTCAACCGACGGAGCCTCCCGCAACAAAACCTCAGCCGACCGAGCCTCAGAATCATAAAGTTGCGACGACGGCTTTGCGCCCCGATACAACCGCACGCACGACAAAAAACTCGACAATCGCGTTCTTCAGAGCCGGCTACTTGAAATCTCATTACAGCGATTTCGACTCGCGAATGAAAGATGGAGCGACATCCATCGGCTTTGGAGCAGCCCGCGGCATCATCACTGACCTTGGCCTCTTCGAAGCACGTGCTTCGATTGATATTTATCATGCGATCGATCAAAGCATTTCGATTGAAACGGTGCGTATGGTTTCAACCCGGACCGAGGCCACCTACTGGTTCACCGAAGGGCGCGTCAAACCTGGACTCTCACTCGCGCTGGGCTGGGCCGAATACTCGGTGCGAACCTACCATCACGCTGAAGCCGAAGCCGCATCCGAGCTCACCGTCCGTACACATGCACAATCACAGGCCTTCACCGTCATTCCCGGCACCGCTCTGCGAGTCGAGTTGGGCGAAGGTCTGATGATCGACGTACAGACAGAATATATGGCACTCCTCGGTGGAGACTCCAGCGCTCAGATCCAGGGCCTTGGTGCAAACCTTGGCCTTGGCTGGCTGTTCTAAAAGCCACAATCCAATATCGCGCTACTCAGTGCGCAACTCTGTCTCAAGTCCAGACTCCACAAACAAGCTCGACAAGATCCACCTCTTCAACTCATCCTCTATCGGTCTCAACACATCCGAGGAGGACGACACGATGAACTTCAACACAAAACAATCGACAACTCTGTTTCGCAACGCTGGCGCTTTTGACAACAGCGGCATTGAGCACACCGGCGCAAGCCGCGCGCTTTGATCTCGACAAAGCACACGCCAATGTCGAGTTTCGCGTGAAGCACTTGATGGTTTCGACAGTCAAAGGTCGCTTCAACTCTTTCGACGGCGGCTTCGAATACGACTCGAAAGCAAAAAAAGTAAAAGACGTGTCGATCACAATCGACGTCGCATCAATCGACACCAACAACAAAGACCGCGACGACCACCTTCGCAAAGCGGACTTCTTTGAAGTCGAGAAGAATCCAAAAATGACTTTCGTCGCCAAAGAGTTTGCAGCAAATCCCAAGAAGCCAGTCACCGTAAAAGGTGATCTGACAATCAAAGGCATCACAAAGCCAGTCACTCTGACAGGAACATTTCTTGGCGAAACACTGAATCCATTTAACGGTCAGCCAAAGGTTGGTTTCGAGCTCAAAGGGAAGATCAATCGCAAAGACTGGGGTCTGACATGGAACAAAGCCCTCGAAGCGGGTGGCGTTGCTGTCGGCGAAGACGTTGAAATCTCAATCGATGCGGAGGCGGATGCAGCTGCTCCAGCCAAAGCCGAAGCACCAAAGGCAGCGAAGTAAAGCGCCGGCCCGAGGGTCGCAGAAAAGCCGAGCCCGGACATGGGTTCGGCTTTTTTTGTTTCAAGCCATGTGGTCAAAAATCGGATGCGGCGTGTTCTCAAGCCCAAGGTGGCGATAGACCTCTTGCACGGATTCCATCCGATCCCCCACAGACGACGATCGAACGGCGATATCGGCGACAATTCGCGCCGGCCTACCGCCCATGACAATCACACGCTCACAGAGGGCCACCGCTTCAAACACATCGTGCGTAACCAGCACCACTGTCCGCACAACATCGGCCTGCTTGCGATCGGCGTCGAGCGTGCGAATCAACTCACGCTGCAGCTCTTGACGGCTCAACGCATCCAAAACGGCAAACGGCTCGTCGAGTAAAAGTAACGAAGATCGCCCCGAAAGTGCGCAGGCCATCTCGACCTCGCGCCGCATACCTTCCGACAGAGCTGCCGGATAGAGCGGCGAATAGTCGAGAAGCCCCCACTGCATCAGCTTCTTCAACCAAACGATCCGACCGCGACCGCGCGCCATCGTGAATTTCAGCTCCCATCGCAATCGCGAGATTCTCCCGCACCGTATACCACGGAAAAATCCCGTCGCGCTGATGCACGGTGCGCGGCCGCCCCCGCACAACAATTTCGCCCGCCGTCGGAGCAAGATGCCCACCCAGCATTGCGAGAAACGTACTCTTGCCACAGCCCGATGGGCCGACGATCGCGACTCGACTTCCTTCAGGAATCTGCAGTGAAAAGTCTCGAAAAATCGTCTTCTCATCGTAGGCAAACGAGACCTTCGCCGCCGCGACCGCTAAAACTACCCGCTCAGCTTCCATAGCCCCAGCTCACTCGTGGATAACGTTGCCATTTTCGCAAAATCAGATCGACAACCGCGCCAATCACCGCAATCGAAAACACCGTCGCAAAGAGGTGATCGACCTGCATCTCGCGCTGGGTTTTAACAATCATTGAACCCAAACCGTCGTCTTGCGAAAACATCTCAATTGCGATGACGACAATCCACGCCAATCCAAAATGAATGCGCGTCGCTGTTAAAATCGCCGGTGCGATCGCTGGTAAAATCACCTGACGCCAGCGCGCCACAAACGAAAGCTCAAGCTCTCGCGCAACTCGCCGATAGACTTCCGGCACCGCCGAAAGCGCCGAGTACCAATTCAAAACCGTCGGAAAAAAAACACTGAATGCAATCAAAACGACGGGAGGAGCGTTTCCCTTTTCAAACCAAATGACCAGCAGCGGAGCCAACGCCAACGGCGAGATCGTGCGTCCAAAATCAATGAATGGAAAGCTCATTCGACGGATCCAATCAAAGCGCAGAGCCAAGAGCGCCACGCCAGCCCCGAAGATTGTCCCAAACGAGTATCCTACCCCAACGCGCCTTAAGCTTATCCACGCGCCCTCGGGCAAAACCCCAGTCTGCCAGCCCTCAAATAGGGCGCTCCACACTCGACCTGGGCCGGGAATATCGCGCCCGCCGGCAAGCCATTGCCAGCCCGCGAGAACGAGAACGAAACCGACCATCCAGGGCAGTTCGCTCGCCAGCCAGCGAAAAAGTTGAACTCGAAATCGAAGCCAAATTGAACGACGACGCATCTGCATCATTTCAAACGCAAAATCCTGCGTTTTCAATTCTTAACTGAGAAGCCAGCCGTTGCGATGGCCAGTATGGGGATGAATTAAGCCGCGCGTTTGGTCTCGCGGGCCTCTTCTTGCTGAGACTCTTCCCGCATACGCGTGAGCTCCTGACCGGCGAGATACATCGACAAGTGCCGCAGAACGTCTGAGTGCTCGGTCGCAAGCTCTCGCTTATCAAAAATCTTTCCAAGCTCGCCGTGAATGCGCCGCACACTTGATCCGAGATGCAACGCATGCTTCAGCGTCGCAATCATCTTTTCTCTAGAAAACGGTTTCTCAATCACATCCAAGACACCGGACCGAAGCGCCTCGAGCGTCGTATCCAAGTCGGCAAAGCCCGACATCATCACCACTGGTGTCGCAAATCCCAAAGCACGCATCTTTTGAACCAGCTCAACGCCACTCATTTCAGGCATACGAATATCGGTCAACACAGCGTCAACTGGCTGCTGTTTCATCATCTCTAACGCTTCCTGACCATTGAGCGCCAATAAGACGTGCGTATCGCGGCTGTCAAGAATCGTAAACATCACTTCAACCATATCGGGTTCATCATCAATGAGGAGTAAAACACGGCGATCATCTTTTGACTGATTCGAACGATCGACACTCATTTTGAATCCCCCTTGGCATAACCCGGTACACGAACATGCCATCCATCAAGCTAAGGAACTCATCGGCAGAACGGACGCGAGGAATCAGTACTCGGATCAGCACCATGACGAAATTCGTATGATCTTTACAGTCCCTCGACATCATCTTCACCCACCTTGGCAGCCTGAACGCCACCGTCCCAAAACAGAGCCTCAATTTGATATTGAGTTGCATATAAAAATGGTCTCAGATTGACTCGATGACGACACCCACCCCGCCAGATACCATTCGGGCTCTTCAGTGGCTCAACTACCACCATCTCTACTACTTTTGGACGATTGCAAGCGAGGGCAGTATCGCCAAGGCCTCGGCCAAACTGCGTCTTGGACAGCCAACTCTGTCCACGCAGTTAAAGAACCTCGAAGATGCACTCGGCCAAACTCTTTTTGATCGCCGCAATCGGCGACTGATTTTGACAGACGCCGGCAAGGTTGCTTTTCAATACGCATCCGACATCTTTCGCCTCGGCGCCGAGATGCTCGAGGTCCTCCAGGATCGCGGCCCCCGAAATGAAAAAACACATGTGCAGATCGGAGCACTCGACAGCGTCCCCAAAAGCGTCACGCTGCGCCTCACCCAGGCCGCCTATGCCGCAGGCCCATGCACTGTTTCCATTCTCGAAGGCAAAGGCGACGAATTGCTCAGAGAGCTTCGAGCCCACCGTATCGACCTTCTGCTCTCAAACTTCACGCCGTCGATCGATGACTCAGGTAAACTGCGAGCTCGTTCGGTCGGCCGCGTTCCGATTTCAGTCTTTGGCGCTCCCCGCTTCCGCGGCCTCAGCAAACGCTTTCCACAGAGCCTTGAGGGACAGAGCTTCGTTCTCCCCACCTACCATTCAAAACTTCGCCACGATCTTGAGCACTTCTTTCGCACCAACCGCATCACCATCTCTCCCGTTGCCGAAACGCAAGACTCGAGCCTCCAAAAACTTCTCGGCTCCTCTGGGATCGGACTGATTCCCATTGCCGAGCCCTCCGGCGAAGAGCTCGCTCGCGACAAATCGTTGATTCGCATTGGGCGTATGGAAGGCCTTGCCGAAGAATTCTGGCTGATCACATCAACGCGAAAGGTGGAAAATCCTATTGCAGCCCACCTTGCCAAAGGCTTTCGACTGCAGGATAGCCAACGAGATCAGGAAGACAGCGACTAGCCGTCCGCCAAAGCTTCGCTTTAAGCAAAGTAAAATCTAGTTTATATCTATTTTACGAAATGATACGAAGGCCCTATATTGAAGAGGTTGAAAGGAATCAAACTTATGAAGAATTTCGGTTCTAAGATAAAGCGAGTCTTCTTGTTCTTGGCCGTCAACATGCTCGTCATGCTGACGCTCTCTATTGTTATTCAAGCCCTTGGACTCACCGGGGGCCGTACAGCAAACGGCTACAATCTGCCGTCACTTCTCGGCTTCTGTTTGGTCTGGGGCATGGGCGGCGCGTTTATCAGTCTCGCAATGTCAAAAATCATGGCGAAGTGGATGATGGGCGTTAAAATTATCGACCCAAAAACCACAAATGCCGAGGAGCGCTGGTTAGTCGATACGACGTATCGCTTCGCGCGTGCGGCCGGGCTCACATCGATGCCGGAGGTTGGCTACTATGAGTCTCCAGAAGTAAACGCCTTTGCGACGGGACCTACCAAGAACCGTTCGCTCGTCGCCGTGTCTTCGGGACTCATGAATAACATGGATCGTCAGGCCGTCGAAGGAGTGATCGGGCATGAGGTCGCCCACGTCGCCAATGGCGACATGGTCACGATGACGCTGATCCAAGGTGTAATCAACGCCTTCGTTATGGCTCTCGCTCGCCTCGTCGCGTTTGCAATCTCGAACTTTATGAAGAGCGACGATGACCGCGAAGGTGGCGGCCTCGGTCCCCTGGCGTATTCGCTCACGGTGATGGCTCTTGAGATGGTCTTTATGCTGCTTGGCTCGATCGTGGTGATGTGGTTCTCGCGTCAACGTGAGTTCCGCGCCGACCAGGGAGGTGCACGCTATGCGGGCCGCGAGGCGATGATTGGCGCGCTCCGCTCGCTGCAAAAGGCGACTGACTATAACTACAAGGTGAACGAGCAGACCGAGCAGAAGCCCGCGTTTGCCTCACTCAAAATCTCGGCCTCAAAAGCCGGCCTTGCGGGTCTTTTCCGTACGCATCCAACGCTCGAGGAGCGCATTCAGCGCCTTGAGCGCATGCGCTAAAGAATCGACTACTTCGTGCGAAACGGCCTAACGCCTGCTCCGACCGAGCGGGCGTTTTTTTATCGGACAACGGGAGAAAAAGGGGAGCCGCCGGTCTCAAGCTGGTTGGGAAATCGAGTTGAAAACACACTCAACCGAAACCGGCGGCAGGGGATCTTGCCTTCGCTATCGAAAGCAGGACTCTTGTTCTCTATCTCGGTGGAGAAGTCCATTTTTTACCAGACTTCACTCATAAAAAGAGTAATGACTCTAACGAGTAGAGTAAGACACTCCAAAAGCTTGTTGAATGCGACAGCAAACGGTAGGGAAAGGGCGAACGCCAAGTAACCGAAAAGCCAACTGCCACCAACCATGCCCCTGGAGGTTCTGATGAGCTCACCAACGAACACAGAAAAATCTGGATTTTTGCCTATTGGCGCCCGCAACGCCGTTGCGCGCTCAAACCCAAAAAAGGTCGGCAATCGCGAGCGCATCTTGATCTCAAGTATTGATCTCTTCAACCAATCCGGTGTCGTCGCTGTCACAACAAATCACATTGCCGCTCACCTCGGCATTTCTCCAGGCAACCTGTACTTTCACTTCCGCAATAAAGAGGAAATCATTCTCGAACTTTTTGAGATGATGTGTGAAGAGACCTATGACGTTTGGAAGCCATCGGCGAACACACAGATCCAAGCGACCTCGCCCATGGACCTCATCGAAAAATCCTACGAAACCTTCTGGAAGTATCGTTTCTTCCACCGCGAAATGTACCACCTGCGCCGCAAAGATCCGAGCCTCGCCAAGCGCTGGAAGACACACATCGCAAAAACGATGCGTCTCCTACAGAGCATGTATGCTCAATGGATCAAAGCCGGCGTCATGAAAAAGCTCACCAATCCCCGCGAGATGCAGATGATCAGCGACACCGTTCTGATCACGTCGTCGTCGTTTCTGCAGTTCTTCGAAAGCCCTGAAAAGCCTGCAACGCGCCGAAGCCTGAAAACCGGTATTGAGCATTTGGCGATCTTTCTGCTCCCCTATCACACTGAAGAGCATCAGCATTTGATTCGCGAAAACCTTGGGTTTTCTAAAATCAATTGAAAACGATTCTCATTTATTGACGATCGGGGCCGACGTTGGGTAGCGTCGGCCCATGCCCCATATTCCGCACCTACCCGACCCAAAACACGCCGCCAAAGCACGGCGCCCGTCGACACCATCAAAGCAGATCATTCGCGATATCGGACTCAAGGTCACAGCCCAGCGCCTGGATATCCTAGAGGTCGTGCGCAGCGGTCCTCGTCACTTCACGGCTCAAGACGTCTTTGAATCAGTCACGAAGCGAAATGCCGACATCGGCTTTGCCACCGTCTATCGCTTTCTTCGCACTCTCGCTGATCAAAAATATGTCACTGAAGTTCGGATGGGCGGAATGCCCGCACGCTATGAGTGGGCCGCGAAAGATCACCACGACCACCTGAGCTGCTCTGTCTGCGGAAAAATCGTCGAGTTCGAAAACACCGAAATCGAGCGTTTACAAGAGAAGGTCGCGCTGCAGTTTGGCTTCTTACTGACCTCCCACATTCTTGAACTCTACGGCGTCTGCCCCAGCTGCCGCAAAAAATCGTCAGCAGCACCTCAGGGATAGCGATCTGTGAAAATTCTCGATAAACCACCCGGAGTCACCACCCACACCTCGCTCAATCCCGATGAACAAAAACGGCTGTGGATTGACCCGGTCGATGGCTTCATCGAACACTTGCATCATCGTTCGTCCGTCGCTCTTTGGCCGGTCCATCGACTCGATGTCGGCACCAGTGGCGTCTGCCTCGTTGCCGAATCGTCCGATGAGGCCAGTCACCTCGCCCAGAGCTTTGAAAGCCGAACGTTCGAGAAAACCTATTATTTCATTTCTGATCGAAAGCCCCGACGTGGATTTGTTTCCGGTGGTAAAATCGAGAGCCATATCACCCGAATGAAGACCGGCGGCAGCAAGGCCACTCAGTACGCCTCATTCTCGCCGACAGCACAGGAACCAATCAACGCGGTCACAGTCATCGAACATGTTCGAGATCACGGTTCATTCTCGCTCTGGCGCGCCAAGCCCGAAACTGGAAAGCCACATCAAATTCGCCTCCATGCCGAAAGTGCCGGTCTCTCGATTCTCGGCGATGAAGAGCACGGCGGAACGAAGTTTCCATCGCTGTGCCTGCACGCAGCCGAAATCAAAAATGAATCCATTTCAGCAAGTTCGCCACTGCCACGCTGGTTTGAAAGCCTGGATCTCCTGAGTCGTCCGCAGTTGGTCGGATGGCTTCAAGCCTTTGAACGCCGCGAACGCCTCTATCGCAGTCTCCAGGTCGTTGGCGTTCTCCGCCCCGAGACACTGCGCTGGATTCACACCGACGGCGCTCCACTCCGCATGGATCAGCTCGGCGACATCTATCAACTGCACTGGTATGCTGAAAAGCTCGGCGCCACCGATCAAGCCGATATCGATCTGCTCACTCAAACTCTTCGCCTGCACTCCTGGTACATACAGGTGCGGGGCAATCGTGGACGCGAACCAAATAAAGAAGATGTACAGCTATCGGCGGCGACTCTTCCCGAGCGCTGGACTGCAAGCGAAGAGGAGTTTCGTTTTATTTTTCGCCGCGACTCCGGCCTCTCGCCAGGACTATTTCTGGATCAACGCGCCAACCGAAGAATGCTGCATCTCCTAAAACCTCGGTCTGTTCTCAATCTTTTTTCCTACACCGGCGGGTTCTCGGTTGCTGCCGCCAAAGCCGGAGCCGAGCGCGTCGTCACCGTCGACATCAGTCGCAAATTTCTCGACTGGGCGAAGGAGAACTTCCGAGCCAATGCGCTTGATCCTGAGAATAAGAACTTCGAGTTCCGCGATATCGACTCACAGATCTATCTCAAATGGGCTGCAAAAAACTCTCTGCTCTTTGACGCCGTCATCTGCGATCCACCGTCCTTCGCTCGACTTGAAAAGTCGGTCTTCCGTCTCGAGACGGAGCTCGAGGCTCTTATCAGTCAGTGTCTCGACGTCACAGCTCCGGGCGGCTTCACACTCTTCAGCACCAATCACGAAGGCCTCACCTCGGAACAAATTGTGAAGCGGATCGATGCGCTTCTCAAAGTCTCCAAACGTCCGTTTCGAATCGAACGCGCACCGAGCCCTGATTGGGATTTTGAGTTCCCTCGTGAGCAGCGCCTGATGAAATCCCTGGTACTTCGTCGAGCCTATAGCTAGACGTGCATAGGCATTTGCATCCGTTCGATACAGGTCCTTAGCCGCAATTTTGTCGGAATCGACACGATCTTTTCTTAAAACTGTCCAACTTGGCTGCAAGTCTTCAGTCCTGAAACCATGACTGATTCATCAACATCAAAGAATCTCGCCGGTTTAGCTCGCCTCAGATCGAGTCGAGTCGAGTGATTTCGGCTATCTAGCCCAATGTCCACTGACTTCAGTCGCCAGCCCCAGGTCCGATAAACAAGACAGTGGTCGCGAGACCATCGGTGAGTAACACCATGCGAGGGAGACGCAGATGAAGATCCAGCGAGCCTTTTTTCTAGTCGGTGCCATTGGCTTTATGTCGATGGGAAACCAGAGCTGTGAAAATGCAGCACAAAAGTCGCGTGTTCTAAAAATGGAGATCGAGCTCGCTAGCCTTAAAGCTCGCTCAGTGCGCATGCCCACTGGCGAAGTGATCGACTTTCCTTACGTTGCAAACTCCCTCTTCTATCGCCAGGTCATGGATCACGATCACTTCGTGATTACGAATCCCGTGCCCTCTCCCCTGACATCAAGCTCGGGCTTCTACAAAACACAGGA
Source organism: Bdellovibrionales bacterium (assembly GCA_016713885.1). GTDB lineage: Bacteria > Bdellovibrionota > Bdellovibrionia > Bdellovibrionales > JAMPXM01. The sequence continues at coordinate 40,900 of JADJOF010000004.1, forward strand.
TCCAAAGCTCTCAAAGACGGCGGCTGCCGCCGAAGACGGCCTGGTGTCGTCGCGCGATCTCTCTGTTCTCAATCGCTTCGGGTTTCTCACGCAAGCAGGCAACTCAAGTGCACAAGCGAAAGGCGAAGCTTCAACACAAGCAACAAGCGATCTCCCTGCCTGCCTCTACGATCTCCCGCAGGCTTTACTTGGCGGCGAAGTGATCTCCTTTGAAGCAACGTGGGGTGTCGGCGTCGGAGTTGGATACGGCGCTGGCGGAGATCTTGGCGGCGGCAAAGTTGCTGGCAATGTTCAATTTGACCAATCCAAACTTGAGATTGGCCTTCGCACCGACGATCCACTCACAACAGGCCATCGCAATCGGCGACGGCATTGCTCATCAATCCAAAGTGAGCTTCGGTATCGACTTCGCGGCAGGGCTCCCGATTGGGCTCGACTTCTTCTTTAAAACTCCGATCACAGACGTCATTCGAAAAGCGATGACCAAAGGTCTCGACAAAGTCGTTGATCGCTACACCAACATGATCTCAACCAATAAAGATTGGAATGAGGTTTGGGAATCGCGCGTTCTCTATGATCCCGAACTCGTCAACAACGATACACACATCGCCTTCCGTGGCGGCTATCGCGCAAGTGTTCAAGTCGGCGACACGTTCACTGTCACCAACACTCACTACGCTTGGGAAGGTGCCGCTTGCTACACTCGCTTGAAGTACAAAATCCCACTCACCGTAACCCCCGTAGCTGAAGCGCAGGTCGTGAGTGTTGGCGATAACGTCTCGGTCGCCGTCATCACCAAGTACCTGATCGATCAGAAAATCAAACCAGGCGCTATGGTGAAAGTTCTAAAGCTCAAAGAGCCCGTAAAAGCAAAGTCAGCGACAGTCGCTGCAAAGTGATTCGCTACCAGGCCGGAGCCACCATGCTCTGGCCTATTCCAGATTGAAAATAGACGAGTTCAGACTCGTCTTTGTAGTTACCGCGAACGCGCTCTGCGCGAGCCTTCAACCAAAGGCAAAGACCACTTCGCGACTCAAAGCCTTCACCAATCGGACTTGTGTCCGTCAAAGCACCATTCAACTGAACCGGCAATCCCATCATCGTTGTTCTCTCAGGTCGCGAATACGAACCCGTCGGAGTTTCATGCGTCGATTCACCTGCTGAATAATACACAACGGCCCCACGCAACTCACTGCATTGGATCTCGCCATTCTGCAGCTCGCACGACGTTGGGGTATTGCCACCATAAGCTGTTCTTGAATTCAGACTGAGCCTGACCATTTTTTCTGAAACAACCTCAAGTACGGCCATCTGAAATCCACTATTTACCAACTCAGGAGCTCCTCGCTTCCACTCCGTGCAACCGGTCACCGCTGTGCATGTTCGATGACGCGCAAACTTTGGTAGATCCGCTCCGCCATGGGCACCGACAAACTTTATCATCTTTCCGGGGCGCATCACCTTCGTAATTTCTTCTGGTGTGGCTGCGCTTCCTTGGCAGGGATTCGTCTCTAAGATCCTCATCTCATGAGCCTCCTGCTGACGACGAGCCTCGTCGTCAGACAACATCGCCTGCGCTCGATCGCCGAGAGTGACTCCAAGTACCATAGCGGCAAGAAAGAAAATCGACTTTACCTTCATATCGCCTCCATTGTGATTGCGTTGAATCTCAAAACAACGACTTACAAACTCCGCCTCACCAATCACAACCCCTATTCAGCAACCACTCTGTTTTGTGGTTGCCAATAGCAACCATCGGGTGTTACCCAAGCCCACGATGACAGCACCGGCGAGCACTTCCATTCGATCTGGAGATTTCTTAAAGCGTGAGTTTCTCCTGCGCCAACAAGGTAATCCGCGTTACTCGCTCCGCCGGTTTGCAAAAGACCTTGGCCTTTCTCACCCATTTTTAAGCCAAGTCCTCAATGGTCGAAAAAAACTCAGCGAAGAACGCGCTAGAGAAATTGCCCAACTCACCAACTGGAGCCGTGCACGGCAAATCGATTTCATTAAACTCGTTCGAGCCGATCTCTGTACCTCCGACTCCGAGCGAAAGAAAATCCTGAGCGGAGTTAAAACTTCGCCACAAGCCTTCACACGATTTGAGTCGCTGGCTCTCGACCGCTTTCGACTGATTTCGGATTGGTACCATTTTGCTATTGCGGAGATGACCACAATTCAATCGATCGCAACCGACGCTGAAGCCATCGCCAAGCGGTTTGGCCTCACTCCCCTTCTTGCAACGAAAGCAATCGAACGCCTACTCGAAAGTCAGCTGCTTGAGCGCGATACCTCCGGACGACTAAAGAAATCCATCAACAACTATACGACTGGCAACATTCCCTCTTCTGCTATTCGCCGCTATCACCGTTCAATGCTGACCAAAGCCCATGCTGCTATCGAAACTCAAGACCCGATCGAACGCGATTTTTCAGGTGTCACAATGGCTATCGACCCAAAGAACATTCCGAAAGCAAAGAAAATGATTGCTGATTTTCGCCGCGAACTTATGGCAACACTCGAATCTGGCAACCCATCAACCGTCTATCACTTTTCCGCACAGCTCTTTCGTCTCGACATCGAGCAGGAGAAAAAATGAAAACTCTCGGCGTTCTTTTTACTTCTCTCACCATTCTCATTGTCACACATGCGCAAGCCTATATCGGCGGTGAAGTTGGAAATGGCGGCGATGTCATTCGCTGCTCATCACTTCCAAATGGCGAAGCCGAAGGTCTTTACTTCCTCGATTATCTCCTCGCTCGGCCCCTTGATCCACCGCAAGGCCTCCTCGACGAAAACGATAGTATCGATCGAATTGTCGGACTCTTACGAAGTCGAAACCCAGATCTCGCCGGCTCACTTCTTGAATTCAAAGACTGGATTGGACAAAGCAGTCTTTTAGGACCCTATGTTTGGTCGCCGGTCCACTACGGCCTCGTCGACATCAAAGACGAAAACGTCGTTGAGCTTCTGCCGCCGACTTGCGGCGCCCAGTGGCAACAAGCGGTTGTCCGATCAAAGATCGGCAGTAAAATACAGTTTAAATACGACATCGATGTCTTCAGCGATCTTCAAGACTCGGCGCTGCAGTTTTCAATGCTCCTCGTACACGAGTGGCTTTGGCAGTTTGCCGACAATGCCCAGCAAGTGCGACTCGCGAATCAATTCCTGCACTCCCGCAGTACGGCGAATCTTTCGGCTTATCAGCTCAATCGCTTTTCCGGGACTTAGGGCTTCGTATTCCGAGCGTTAAACGCCATCAGGCCGTCTTTCTCAACATCGAGATCGGATCTTCGGGCAAACCTGCGCAGACCAGCTTCCGCGTTGACTCTCCGATCGAACGCCCCATTTTGACGAGCTACAAAAACCTATCAGACCGCCCAATCGAAGTCCGGCATGACTTCGCAAACAATCAGGTCGATCAGAACTCCTACGTGCTTGCACCCGGCGAAACATATGAAGAGCTCATCGAGGCACCCGCCATGCTTTTTCTCTACGATCGAACGGCGGTAGCGCCGCACGTTTCGACAGTTACGGTCATGAGATAGTTCCGGTGTCCCAGCACGAATAGAGATCGATAGCCCGCTCTCTACCCGGCAAAACTCGCTTACCTTTGCCGCCCAGAAAGCGGTGCGTGATAAGGTTGAATTAGCCAAAGACATCTTGGCTACGGCGAACCAGCGCTTCAATTGAGCGCGGCTGGCGGGGTGCCACAAAGACGGTATCGTCGCCAGCGATTGTGCCAAGCACACCTTCATCCGAACGCAGCTGATCGATCGTGCGCGCGACCAGCGACGCCGAACCCGGCGACGTGTGCACGACGACCATCACGCCATTGTGTTCGATATCGGTGATCAGCGCCCCAAGACCCGTCGGTGTCCGAACAGCAGCCATCTCTTCGGCCAATCGATAGACGGTCCGTCCCGATGGATCGATGATTTTAACGGCGCCAAGTTTTCGCAGGTCGCGCGAGATCGTCGACTGGTTCACTTCGAAATCAAGTTTTTCAAGCTCCTCACGAAGCTCATCTTGCGTACTCGCCTCTTCTTTGGCGAGCAAACGGCGCAGCGCCTGAAGCCGCATCTGCGCACGGCCACCAGAGGAGGACCCAGTGTTTGACTCAATGTGCTCTCGTGCCATCTGGACCTCCTTTCAAGAAAAAAATTAAACGTTACCCGCAAGGCCAATCAGCAGCGCCTTCTGTGCATGCATGCGATTCTCTGCCTGTTGGAACAGAACCGAGTTCTCATGCTCAACGAGACTCGCCGTGATCTCTTTATCTTTAATCATCGGCATACAGTGCATGATCGCAGCTCGTGGATCAGCATAGCTATAAAGCGTCTCGTTCAATTGAAAAGACTGGAAAGCCTGATCGCGATTGGTCTCCTCTTGCTCAAAACCCATGCTCGTCCAAACGTCCGTGTAAACGGCATTCGCCGAACGAACGGCTTCGATTGGATCTTCATGCGCGACAACGGCACCGCCACCGTCCTTTGCCCGTTTCTTTGCCTGACGAACAACAAGCGAACTGGGTTCATAGCCCTTTGGCGTCGCGTAGTGAACTTCAACGCCCAGTGCAGGAGCCAGCAGCAACAAACTGTGAAGCATATTGTTGCCATCGCCAACGTAGGCAAGCTTTAGCCCCTTCAGTTCGCGATAGCGCTGCATCAGCGTTTGGAGGTCGGCTAAAACCTGACAGGGATGATGCGTGTCACTCAAACCGTTGATCACCGGAATCGGCGACTTCGCGACCATGCGATCCAAAATTGAATGTGCATGCGTCCGCACCATCACCGCATGGCAATAGCCAGCAAGAACACGGATCGTGTCTTCGGGATCTTCTTTTTTCCGTCCAATCGAATCGAGCTCAAGGACAAAGCCACCGAGCTCTTGGATCGCAACAGTAAAACTCACACGCGTGCGGAGCGACGGCTTCTCAAACAAAAGTGCCACGTTTTTCCCGCGAAGGTCGTCGCGGCGAAACCCCGCCAGTCGCTGCTCGCGGCAACTCTCAGCAAGTAAGAGAAGATCCAGCGTTTCTTGTCTTGAAAGCTCTGTACCCGTCAAAAAATGCTTCGACTTAATCCGAAGGCGTGCCGCCATTACGACCTCGCCCCGCGCGAACGCAGACGGCAAACCGTACCGACACCGTGATCTGTGAACAACTCTTCAACAATCGCATGAGGACGACGCGCATTCATAATGTGAACATCTGTCACCTTATTCTGGATCGCGTGCAAGATCGTGCGCGCTTTCGCGAGCATTCCGCCCTTCACAACGCCATCCTCAATCAGCTGCTCAACTTCGCCGGCATCAAGTTCGGGAATAAGCTTTCCCTCTTGATCGAGAATGCCGTCTTGATCCGTAAGGAACAGCATCTTTGTCACGCCGAGGCTGCTGGCAATACGACTTGCCGCCCAATCGGCGTTGATATTGTACGACTGACCGTCGCGACCAACACCAATTGGCGCAATCACCGGAACTCCCCGAAAGCCAAGCTCATCTTGCATCTCGAGAATTTCAAGAATCAGCTGCGTGTTCACACGTTCAATTTCACCAACGAGCTGCAGACGCTTATCTGTTTGCTTGCAAATGAGTGTGCCGGCATCGAGTCCTGAAAAGCCAACCGCGCGCAAGCCCGTCTTATTGAGACCGCGGACAATGCGACGATTCACGTTGCCGCTCAAAACAGTTTCAATCACCGTCATCATTTCTGGAGTCGTCACACGCAGGCCTTCGACAAACTCCCATGTGATTCCACGACGAGTCAGCTCCTCATTGATTGCAGGACCTCCGCCATGAACAAGAACCACCTTCACGCCAACCGCACGAACAAGGCCGATGTCGTCACAGATCTTCGAAAGCAAAGCGTCGTCCTGAAGGATCGACCCACCGAGCTTCACAACCACAGTGCTTCCTGCAAACTGCTTCACATACTGAAGAGCCGCCAAAACATCGCGCGAAACCGCGGGATGTCCAGCGAAGACCTTAAGCTCGCTCACGTCGTGTACTCCGTGTTGATATCGACATACTTCTTCGAAAGATCGCAACCCCAAGCCGTCGCCTCGTCGCTGCCAGAGCGAAGATCAATCTCAACCAGGATCTTTGATTTTTTCAAAAGCTGCTTCACTTCCGCTTTCTCAAACGGTTGCGGACGGCCATCAGCAAAAAGCAGCGCCCCCTGCATGACAAGCGATAGACGCGATAGTGCCACTTCTGGCACCTGCTCGGCGCCAAGGCGCGCAATGATACGGCCCCAGTTGGGATCCTCACCATGCATGGCTGTCTTCACAAGCGGAGAAACCGTTACGCCGCGTGCAGCCCGGCGAGCTGTCGCCAGATCCGGCGCACCTTTAACGCGAATTTCAACAAGCTTTGTTGCACCCTCGCCGTCAATCGCAATGGATTGCGCAAGCAAAGTCGATATCTCACGAAGTGCCGCTTCAAACTTCTGCTCATCCTCAAGAGTGTTCAACGCAACACCCGATGCACCATTGGCCATTAAAAGAAGACCGCGTCATTTGTCGACGAATCACCATCAACTGAAATCATGTTGAAGCTCACATCCACTGCCTCTTTTAGATACGCATGCGCTTTGCCGAGCGGCACAATGGCATCAGTCAAGAGATAGCCGAGCATCGTCGCCATATTGGGATGGATCATTCCTGACCCTTTACAGATCCCGGTGATACGAACGCTGCCTTTCGAGAGCTTGAGCTCGGTGCTGACAGTCTTCGGAACAAGATCAGTCGTCAAAATCGCAAGGCTGAAGTTCTCAGCTGTATCAGTCGCACGCTCCACAAGTTCAGGAATTGCCGGAATCAGCTTGGCCATATCGAGCTGCGGTCCAATCACGCCAGTCGACGCAATCAACACTTCGCGAGGAAAACACTCAAGCTCTTTTGCCACTTCAAATGCAAGCTGACGATTGTTCTCGACGCCCTCGGGGCCGGTCGCAGCGTTGGCCTGACCAGAGTTTGTCACAATCGCGCGAATCGAAGCCGATGGCAAAATACTGCGGCAGTAGTGAACAGGTGCGGCAGCAAAACGATTCTCTGTAAATACACCGGCGCCAACCGCAGGGCGATCAGAGACAATCAAACCAAAGTCCGGACGATAACGGCGAACACCGCAGTTCACACCGCTAGCAAGAAAACCTTGTGGGAGTGGAGTACGAGCAATTCCAGGTCCAGGTGTCACAGCACACCCTCTCTTTCCAGAAGCCCGGTCTCTAGAGGAAGACCGAGGAAGCGATTTAGGTTTTCAACCGCTTGCGAAGCGGCACCCTTCATCAAATTATCAATCAAACAAAATACCGTGAGCTGATCACCAAACGACGATCCCTCTGGTTCCGGCCGAACATTCCACGCAACGGTCGTGCGAGCGCTACCGACCACTCGGCGAAGCGTCAGCTCGACGTCATTGCCTTTTTCAGCAAGCGGCGCGAGCCGCACAAGTGCGTACTCACCAAACGCTGCTGTGTAGGCCCTGTTCACCTGCTCAGCCGTTACTCCCGATTTCAAACGCGCATGCACAGAAACAATAATGCCCCGGCGAACAGGCAAAAGGTTCGGGACAAACGAAAAACAAACATCCTTGACGCGATTCTGACTCTTCAGCGCAAACCGCGCGACCGCTTCTGCGATCTCCGGCTCATGTTGATGACGGCCGACTCGATAGGGAAGACAGCCGCCATCGACTTCCGCATGCAGCAAACGCTCCTCTGCTTTTTTTCCAGCGCCAGTCGTCCCTGATTTTGCATCGACAGCCACCGACGAAAGCTCAATAAGCCCCTCGGCATAGAGAGGAATCAATGCAAGCGCCGTTGCGGTCGCATAGCAGCCAGGATTCGAAATGAGATTCGAAGTCGGTGCTGACTTTTGAAAAGGCTGAAGCCCATAATCAGCGGACTGCACAAGCTCAGGGGATGTGTGCGTAAAGCCGTACCACTTCTTGTAGAGCTCGAGCGAATCAGAAACACTCTGCCCCTTCAGGCGAAAGGCACCAGAAACATCAATCACCCGAACTCCGCACTTTAAAAGTTTCGGAGCAAGCTCCATCGAAACTTCTGCCGGCGTCGCCAGAAAAGCATAGTCAAATGGCTTCCGCCCGCTACTCGTCGCGGCCGCGAGCCTCTCTTCGAGAGCCACCATCGCTTCGCCCGCAGGCAGGCGTGCCGCCATGGCCGGTGTCCACTCAGGCAAAAGTTCACGCGTCGAAAAACTCTGAGTTGCATACAACCCAACAAGTTTTACACCCGGGTGTGAAAAAAGAATTCGTGCAAGCTCAGCACCCGAATAACCCCGAGCACCGATCACAACTGCCGTGCAGGGCTCGGTCGACGTCGCCGACGTCGCTCCTCGTGCGCTGCTTTGAGTTTGAGATGATCCTAGAGTCATTACTTTCAATTTCCTTCTTCAAAACTTAAGGGCAACGGTTAAATCAAGCTGCGTTCTCATCGGCTGTTTCCCAACCGTCTCTACACACTTCATGCCGCATTTCACAGAGACAGAATGCCACCGCTTTGTGCAACTTTATGCATATTTGTGCATTTTTATCCTTGATTTCCTGCATAGGTCAACTCATAAAGGTGGTGTTTATGCATAATTTTGCGAAATGCCCGTTTTTATGCATTTCGCCTTCCGCCCGCATTGATACCAGTTCAATGCGCTGATTTGAGGAGATTTCTGACTATGGCTACCGGAAAAACTGTCGTTCTTGTTTACTCGGGCGGCCTCGACACATCGATTTGTATTCCGATGATGAAAGAGGATTACGGCTACGAAAACATCATCACCGTCACCGTGGATGTCGGCCAACCTCAAGCCGATCTCGATCAAGCTCGCGAAAAAGCGGAGGCAATGAAAGCGATTGGCGTAACCAAGCACTTCACTGTCGACGCAAAAGAAGAGTTCACACGCGACTTCTGTTTTCAAAGCCTGAAAGCAAACGGTGAATACCAGGGCTATCCGATGAGCACTTCGATCGCACGCCCGATCATCGCCGCAAAAGCTGTTGAAATCGCGCGCCAAGAAGGCGCCACCGCCTTTGCTCACGGCTGCACTGGAAAAGGCAACGACCAATACCGCATCGAGTACACCATCCGCGCCTTGATGCCTGAAGCCATCATCCATGCTCCTATTCGCGAAAAAAATCTCACTCGCTCATGGGAGATTGAGTACGCACAAAAGAAGGGCGTTCCAATTCAACAATCTCTCGAGAAGATCTGGTCCATCGACGAAAATCTATGGGGACGCTCGATTGAAGGCGGACGCCTTGAAGAACCGGACTTCGCTCCACCCGAAGAGATCTTCCAGTGGACAAAATCGGCAGAGACCGCTCCAAACACGCGCACGGCGCTCACGATCACTTTCGACAAAGGTGTACCCACCGCGCTCAACGGCGAAAAACTCTCTCCGGCAAAACTCGTCCTCGCGCTCAATAAGATCGCAGGCGAAAATGGCATCGGCCGAATCGACGTGATGGAAGACCGAATGCTCGGTCTTAAAGTTCGCGAAAACTATGAGTGCCCGGCATCGACCGTTCTTTTGAAAGCACACGGTGCAATCGAAGCCCTCGTGCTCACACGAGATGAGCTGCGCTTTAAGAAGCTTGTCGACCAAGAATGGTCGAAACTCGCCTACGAAGGCCTTTGGTATGATCCGTTCAAAACAGATCTCGAAGCGTTCATCAATAAAACGCAAGAGCGGCTGACGGGCGACGTGAAGCTCTCGCTCTTCAAAGGAGCCGTCACTGTGGTCGGACGCTCAAGCCAGTGGGCCCTCTACAACGAGGACCTCGCAAGCTTCGACACCACCACCTTCGATCAGCGCGAAAGCACCGGCAGCGTCAAGATGTTCGGCCTTCAGGCCCGCATGTTCCTCGCTCTCCAACAGAAGCTGAAGTAAGCAGAGCCATCGAAAAGGTACCTTCTTCCTTTTGGCGGCGCATGGCGGCGCCAAAAGGAAGAAGGTACCTGGCAACCTGGCAAAAGGGAGGCGCCAGTGACTGGTAAAAATAGCGGTTACGATAAACGACTTTGGGGTGGACGATTTGAGTCTGGCCCCACCGCGGACGTCATTGCTTTTTCAACTTCGATCGGAATTGATTGGCGGCTATGGCTCGCCGATATCGACGGATCGATCGCGCATGCCAAAATGCTAGGGAAACAGAGTATTATCGCGCCGGATGAAGCGACGGCGATCGTCAACGGACTCGTTGCTATCAGTGCCGACATCCATGCGGAGCTCGAAGCTGGGCAGAATCCATTTCCCGCGGACGCAGAAGACATTCACAGTGCAGTTGAACTCCGACTCAAAACCAAAATCGGGGCCGTTGCCGGAAAGCTTCACACCGCGCGATCGCGAAATGATCAAGTCGCAACAGCGTTTCGCCTCACCCTCATGCGAGACGGAAAAGCCCTGATCGAGGAGCTCACAGCACTCTTACGGGGACTCATCGCAAAGGCAGAACCTGAAACCGAGACGATTCTGCCTGGTCTTACCCATTTTCAGCATGCTCAACCAGTGAGCCTCGCCCATCATCTTCTCGCCTACTTCTGGATGTTCGAACGCGACCGCGAACGACTCCAGCAGTGGCTTGCACGGACAAGCGTCCTGCCACTTGGTTCAGCGGCCCTCGCGGGAACTTCGTTTCCGCTAGACCGCGATTTTGTGGCAAAGGAGCTCGGCTTTACGCGCGCATCTGAAAACTCACTCGACGCCGTTTCTGATCGCGACTTTGCATTTGAGTTCGTCAGCCACTTAAGCCTCATCGCGCTTCACCTATCGCGAATCTCAGAAGAACTTGTGATTTGGTCAGCTCCCGAACACGGCTTCGTTGAACTGGCTGACCAAGTCACAACAGGATCAAGCATCATGCCGCAGAAAAAAAATCCTGACGTCGCCGAACTCATCCGAGGCCGCACAGGTCGAGCCATCGGAGCGCTTGTCCAACTTGCGACCATGATGAAAGGCCTGCCACTCGCCTACAACCGGGACCTGCAGGAAGATAAAGAGCCCGTGTTCTACGCGCTTGACTCCGTTCGCGGCTCCGTTCGCCTGATGGGCTTTATGCTTGAAGGCGCAAAATTCAATCGGGCACGAATGGCCGAAACAATCGCCGGAGACTTTTCAAATGCGACAGATCTTGCCGACGACCTCGCGGCAAAGGGAGTTCCATTTCGTGAGGCACATGAGATCTCTGGCGAAGTGGTCAAACACTGCCTTAAGCACAGCCGTCAGCTCGAATCTCTCACTGCAAGCGAGCTTCAGGCCCTGCACCCTCTGCTCGACAGCGAGACGGTCGCCAAACTCAAGCCACTCGCTGTTCTCAATGCGCGAAACACCAACGGCGGAACGTCGCCCGCCGCAGTAAAAAAACAGCTCTCACTCGCACATCAACGAATCTTGTAGCGAATCTTTCCGGCAGACTAAAAAGCCGATGGGAAAAATCCCATCGGCTTCTTTAAACCCTCGCGATGTCGACCGGTCGACTAGAACCAATATTTCATCGTGCCGTTGATCGACACACCATCGGACTCGTTTGAACTCACTATGAGGTAGCGCCCCTCAAGGCCCACCGACAACGCCGACAGATAGTCGCCCGACCACTCGCGAACGGGGAGGTCAAACCCAACGATCGGAGTGACACCGACATAAGTCGCTTCACGCTCGATAACGGGGCCCGCAGCCGCGCCGACATAGCTATGATTCACCAATGAATTGCTGCCGCCAAAACGATAAGCGCCGCGGAACAAAACCGTTGTGCGCTCAAGAGCGCGCGTTCCGTTGTACTTCGATGCGCTGCTCGAGAACGTCAGCGCCATTCCGGCGTCAAACGGAGTGTAGGGCTGAAAACCAAATCCGACACCAAACTCGCCACCAGAGTGGTAGCTGCCCTCAGGACTAAAGGTGCCCGCCGTCACATCGACGTGGGGTTTAAGCTCTTCTTGGTACACAGGTTTCATTTCAGGAAAAACCGATGACGATACAGCTTCTGAAGAGTGGGCGTTAGCCGAAACCAAAAGCATCATGGCAACGAGAACAGTAGAAAGATGACGTAACATTGAACACTCCTTCGTAACAAACGGCACATTGAACATGCACCGCCTATCCAACTGAACTCTGCTCTACTTGTCTACCTTTTCACACTCGAGCAGCGCTCCGCCAAAAACCTCTTTGCACGAGTCTTTTTTGACCAAAACTTTTGTCGCACCACAACCGACCACAAACAGACAAAAGCCGATCAAAACCACCATTGTTTTCATAGAACCTCCTGAAACGGAGATATGACTCCAAATCCGGCCACACGCAAGCGCAAGTGATCGGTTTCAGAAGTCAGGGCGCGGTCTTTAGAAAGGACACGATCTTACGCGACAAGCCAAGCCCGCCGGTCGAAACCGCCTGCATCTGTCCTGCCTCATCAACAAGCACAACCGTCGGCGTGCCTGACAACTTCAAAGCTCGAGCCACTACCCCTTCCCGATCAAGTGCGATCACAAATGGAAGTGGTGTGGTCTTCAGAAAAGCCGCCACATCAGCGACCGGCTCGGCCACACTGATAGCCGTCACCTGTTCGGCCTTGAGCTCTCCGCTTCGAACGTCGTCGTTCAAATTCGAAAGCAGCGCATGGCAAGGCCCACACCACGTCGCCCAAAGAACAATCGCACGCTTCTCGCCGCTCACTGCAAGTGTCATCGGCTCGACAGTCGACGTCGCCGCGACGTAGCGTTCGATAGCGAAACTCCCAAAGGGTTGTCCTTCAAATTCGGCATTTCGCTTCGCGGCCAGAATCAAAAGTGCAATCAAATACACACAGTAAACGGCAGCAATCACAAAGCCGACATTGGCAATGCGCTTGAGCCAAAGAGCAAGTGTCCCCCTGCGGACCTGACGGGGTTACAGCACTCCACTTCGTCTTGGCCTTCTTCACATGATCCGCCGTCACGACAGTGTGAATATTGCCACGAACCGTGAAGTCACCAACAACCTGAATTTCATGCGGATCCAAGAGATCGATCATGTCTTGAATGATCACGTTGGTCACATCCTCGTGAAAGACCTTCTTGTTGCGGAAGCTGTTGATGTAGAGCTTGAGAGATTTCAATTCCACACACCACTGGTCGGGAACATAGCGAATCCGAATCGTTGCAAAATCGGGAAAACCTGAGCGCGGACAAAGGCACGTGAACTCAGGGCAAGTGAAATCGATCGTGTATCGACGGACCAGCGTGCGATTGGGAAAACGCTCAAGCTCGGCGTCCTCAACAGCGATCTCACCATGGCAGAGCCGTTCCGCCGTACCGAGCAAACCCGTTTCACGAGCCGGGACAAAGGCCTCTTTATGCCCTTTCTTCTGGCTCTTCTTCTTATTTTTCTTCGGATCCTTCTTTGTCTTCTTCGACGACATCGCAAACACCTTACGCCCCAAATGCAGGGCCACTTTCCTTGATATATTGACGGAGGAACTGACTCGACAGGTGCGAGAACATCAGCTGCGCATCTTCCACCGAACCATAGTTGTGGCTCTTGAAATGAATGGCATGCTGGGAAAGCTCCTTGAGTTTTCCTCCCGAGAACCCAACGAGTCCGATCACTTGTCCACCGTTGGCCCGCGCATACTCCGCCGCTCGCAAGACGTTTGGCGAATTGCCACTCGCCGAAATCGCGATCAACACATCACCCGGATTCCACAAGCTCTTCATGGGCTCCACAAAGATCGTCTCGTAACCACAGTCATTGGCGTAGGCTGTGAGCAGACTCAGGTTATCGGCAAGGCCAACGACGCGGAGCCGTTTCTTCCCTTCAATGACCGAGCCTTTCGCAAGGTCATTGACCATGTGATTGCTGGTTCCTGCCGAACCGCCATTGCCGCAAATAAAAACCGTCGAACCGCGAAGATAGGCCTCAACCATCGCTTGCATCGCAGTTTGAAACTCAGGTTTGCCATACTCTTGAAACAGCGGCAGCGTCTCGGCGAGGTATGCGCTTGTGAAAGTCTGCACGGCCTGTCCGACTTGCTTTCCGACTTGATTGACTTCGCTCATAACCAACCTCGCTTATCCGACAAAAACAATACGGCTGCCGAATGGATCGAACTTCATTTTCACGGGCCTCAGCTCAGAGAGCTCGGCACAAACCCGCGCTTGCTTATCTGGCGGACACAATACCATGAGGAAGCCGCCGCCGCCAGCGCCTAAGATCTTGCCACCGAAGGCGCCGGCCGCCATGGCTCGGTCATACCAGTCATCAATCTGACCAGCGGAAATGCCACTTGCGAGTGTCTTCTTAAGGTTCCATCCCTCGTGCAAGAGCTCGCCGCTGCGACGAATAGCGTCTCCGGCCTCAAGCGACTGCTTCATACGAAACGCCAGATCACGCATCGTCCGAAGCGTCTCTCGCTTCTTTTCCGTATTCGACTTCTGCTCCGCCAAAACTCCTGAAGCGGAGCGCGTGACACCCGTGTAAAGAACCAACATGTGCGACTCGAGAGCCTGTTTGGTATCGTGCGAGCAGATCACAGGCTCGGCTGACACTTCCCCGCTCGGAAGAAAACGAATGTAGCGCAATCCCCCATAGGCCGCCGCGTACTGATCCTGTTTTCCGATCGGCTCACGCAAATCTTCAATCTCAATCCGGCTAGCCTCGCGGGCCAGATCCTCAGCACTCTGAAAAAGTCCAAGATGCCCCTTCAAGGCGTGAAGCAAGCTCACCGTAAAACTCGATGAACTTCCAAGGCCCGTACCCGACGGAATATCGGCCATCGATAAGATCTCAAGCCCGCGCCCGCCCGTTTTCTCACGCGCCCGTGCCTCGTAGGTCTTCAAAACCGTTCGAATGATCTTGTGTTCAATCTCATCAACGGATTTGCATATCTCTGTCTTTGAATAAGAAAGGCGAAAGCTCTCATCAAAGCGGTCATTGACCGTGATGTGCATGTACTTGTCGATGGCCGTCGACAGCACCGCCCCTTCCTCCTCTTGCCAGAATGAGGGCAAATCTGTTCCGCCGCCAAGAAAGCTCACGCGAAAAGGCGTTCGAGAAATAATCATGGCACTCCCTCTGGGCCCTGCCCACTGAACCTTCCAGCCCGCAGCTCATCTCGCACAAAACCTTCAAACTCAACCAGGCGCTCAGGCGTCCCGATATCGTAGAATCGCCGATCGACGGCAAAAGCGCCGTAGGCTCGCTTGTCGATCAGCGGATGCAACACCTCTTCGAGTTGGAATTTTCGCGCCCAGCCAACAATGGATCGAGAAACAGACTCTTCTTCACAACGTGAATACCAGAATCGACGCACTCAAACCCTCTGACGGCTCCCGCCTCTTTTTCATAGGCAACAACGGTTTGATTCTTCACTTTTAAATTGTTCGGCACCGGCGTCGAAGGCTGGTTTGAATAAGTCGTGACCACGGCGTCAAAACGCCCTTCGTCGAAAAATCCAGCGAGATCATCGAGCGGTGCCTGCAAGAAACTATCGCCATTCACGAGCATAAACTCGTCCTCAAGAAGGTCGAGCGCATTCCGAACAGCGCCGCCTGTGCCCAGAGGGGTTTTCTCAAAAGAGTACTCAATCGACACGCCAAAGCTCGAACCATCGCCAAAGTGCTCTTGCACTTGCTCTCCAAGGTACGCGACAAGCAAAACAATGTCGGTGTAGCCCTGGGCCTTGAGATCGAGAATCTGCCAGTGCAAAAACGGCTCGCCACAGACCGGCACCATCGGCTTAGGACACTTTTCCGTGAGTGGCCGAAGTCTCGTACCAAGACCGCCGGCAAGAATGGCGACCTGCTTTCTCACACCGACGCTCCCCAGACCTGCATCGCAATGTCTCGAACGGCCTGCTCCACCGCCGCATCGCTCTTGAGCCGAGCCTTCCAGCCGGTCTTCGCAAAGCGCTCACCATCCAGCCAGGTGAAGGCCACATCGCCCACCCAACCGCGATCTTCTGAGCCAAACACCAACGCAGGCCTCGTGCCCACCCGGCGGGTCACCTCGTCGACAACAGCCGCCGCAATCGATGACACCTGCGTTACACCTTCGCTCGCCAAGTTATAGCACTCAAAGAATCCTGCTGGTCTCGCCTCGGTTTCGAAGTGAAGCTTGCGCGCGTAGAGCATACCGTCGATGCAGTCAGAAACGTGCAAATAGGATTTTCGCTGAGTGCCGTTGCCAAGCACCCTCAGTTCACCTGGACTCACCTTTAAGCGCTTGAGGAAATCATGAATCGCGCCGTGAGTGGCGCGGGGCCCAACAATATTGGCAAAACGAAAGACAATCGCACGCAGACCGCAGTTGTGAGCAAACGCCGAAACCAATCCCTCGCATGCAAGCTTACTTGCCCCATAGAAAGAAATAGGAAACAGCGGCCCATAGGACTCTGGCGTTGGCTTCAATGAGGCCTCGCCATAAATCGCCGACGTCGAAGCAAACAAAACATCGCGAACACCCGTTCTGCGCATCGCCTCAAGCGTGTTGTATGTCGCGATCGTACCATTTTTGAGATCAACGTCGGAGCGCTCTGCTCCCTGTGAAATATCGCTATTGGCGGCGAGATGAATGACGAGATCTGCACCCGTCATTTCTGCCACAACGCGCTCAAGATCAAGAAGGTCAGCCTCGACAAAACGAAACTTCGGGTTCTTCAATGCCGTCGCTAGAAACTCGCGTTTTCCTAAAATAAAATTGTCGTAGGAAACAACAGCGTGTCCTTCAGCTAAAAGGCGCTCTGCCATTTGACTGCCGATAAAGCCCGCGCCACCCGTGATAAAAATCGAAGCCACTATATCTTCCCCGTCAAACCAAACCGCAGACGATTGAGCACCGTTGGCTTGAAGAGAAACGTGACGCTGCTCTTCGCAAAGTTGTAGCGCGGCTCGTGATCGAGTTCGCCATCGGTGATAATCTTCTGCATGAGTTTCAAATAGTCATCGGCCATGCGCTCATCGCTAAAAAACGACTCGACCGCCGCGCGACAGGCCTCGGGCTTCACCTCAGCGACCTTGTGAGCCGCCGAAAGTAGAGCATCGTAATCGGCACAAATCACACCTGTGCCCGAACGAACCAACTCCGGCATACAGCCATTCGGTGTCGAAATCACTGGCGTCCCGCACGCCAGTGCCTCAAGCGGCGCCGCCGCACACGGCTCATCCCAATTGGTCGGATAGATCAAAGCCTTTGCTCCAGCAAGAAGACGCAGCTTTTCTGCTTCATCGACAAGTCCGTTATAGTGAATTCCGCCGCGCGAGACACCACTGCCACCCATGATTTCAAGTCGAACACCAAGATCGTTCGCCCAAGCGATCGCCGTCTGCACGTTCTTCACTCGCCACGTCGTCCGCGCCAAGAAGACAAAGTAGTCCTCTTTCTTCTGCGTGAACGGATAGCGAGCGGGATCAACACCGTTGTAGATAAAATACTTTCCCGAGTGATTGTGTGCATGGCTCTTGCTCAAGAAGTTCGTGTTCTTCCAGTACTTCTCATCGGCGTGACCGTTGCCATGAATCGTCACCAAAAATGGAACTGGCGGACGAAACGCCTCTTCCACGCGAAATGGCTGATGCATGTGCAGAAAGTCGAGCTGATTGGCACCACGCGGAAGCCACTCCCCCATCGGGCGCTCCTGATAGTCCCGCGGAAGCTCAAAAACCGAAAGCTCGCCGGACTCCTCCCCCTTGATCCTGCCCGCGTCACCTGAACGACAAAAAACCGTGACCCGGTGCCCGCGGCGCAAGTAGGCACGCGAAAGAGCGACCATAATACGTTCAATGCCGCCATAGGTTTTAGGGGGTAAAACAGAGTCATGGAGAAGACCGATATGCATGGCAACACCCTGCCTTTTCAGTGCAAATTTGGCAAATACCACCCATTTTTTGCAACGTGTTAATATGCCAGCAAACCCGCTTGGCGAAAGGCCTCTGGCCACGCCATAACCTGACTCTATGAGATCACACGCCAACGCCATTCTGACCGCCGTGCTCATCGTCGTTGCTGGCGCATTAAGCACTGGCTGCGGGAGCATTGGCCGAGTGAACCGACCAACCGTCACGGGAGATCCGTGCGCCCAGGCGGATTGGTTTGAAGTCGGTCGCCTCGACGGCCTACAGGGAATTCAAGAGGAGACCAGTGCCTACGTCGGCCGCTGCCGCCGCTTCCTCAATGAAGAACTCTATCTCGCCGGTTGGAACCGTGGCCTGGTTGACTTTTGCACACCCGAACGCGCCTTTGATACCGGTCGCTCTGGGCTCGACTACACGAACGGCATTTGTCCTCCGCACGCCGAGCCCACGTTCCTTCGCGCTTTTGCAAAGGGCCGAGAGCTTCTCAAAATCGAACGTGAAAACGCGGATCTCGAGTCACAGATCGACCGGTTGCGCCGACTTCTCGACAGCCCTGACACAACTGGCATGAGTGTGGCGCCGCAAATTTCTTCTGACCTCCAGAAGCTTCGCGACCGTCGAGCAAAAAACGAGGAACTCGTTCGCAGCATCGAAAACGCTCGACGCCTTTAATCGCATGACTGACAAATTAAGACTGCAGCGGAATTACATAGAGAATGTTAAGCGCCTTAATTATAATTTAAGGTTATCGCCTTATTCTTCTAGTCTTCGATATTTAACTTAATTAATATCAACAACTGCCCGGCGCCAACACAACCACCGCTCCCTCTACCCCTCAACGCGGAAAGGAGGTTCGAGATGCCGCAGTCGCTCAACATCCTCTTAATTGAGGACAATGATGATCACGCCCAAATGATCGCCCGTCACCTTGGTCGAACTGACGAAGTCAAACCTCGCCTGACTCGACGCCAACGACTGTCTGAAGGACTGAGCCACCTCACGCAAAATACGGTTGATGTTCTGCTCTTAGACCTGGGCCTACCCGACAGTACAATGGACAGCACGCTTCCCGTCGCGCTTCGCGAATCTCCAGATACACCCATCATCGTTCTCTCCTCCATCGAAGATCGCGAACTTGCGGTCCGGATGGTTCACCAAGGCGCACAGGACTACCTCTGCAAATCTGAAATCAACACCGATCAACTCATTCGCTCTATTCGCTACGCCATTGAACGAAAAGAGATTCAGGTCAAACTTGAACTCCAGTCTAAGCGCTCAAATGCCGTCGCGGAAATTACCAGAATGGCTATTTCAGAGCGCGACTTTGGCGCGATCGCGTCAAAGTACATCTCGCTTGTGACTCACGTTCTGAATCTCAACGCCGGCGAGATTCTTCTCCTCAAGAGGCAACACTTTATCCCCTGGACGGGCTCCGCCAGCACTCACGCTGACGACAGCCCTCCGGCTGCGGTTCTGGGCGACGACTCAATTCCTAGCCAAATTGTGCAGCAGCACCAGCGCTCAAAAGAAAATCGGCATTCACAATCAAGGGTTTTTCAATTGCAGGACACGCCGCTCGAGAAATGGCCCCGCTCCTCTCCCCAGCTCGGCACCTCAGCGACCGGAATCGCGACCGTCATCTTCACAGAACACGAGCTCAACCCCTACGGGGTCTCGTTCTTTTGCTCACAGACGGCGCGCACTTTTTCCGTTGAAGAAATCGAGTTTATCGAAGTTGTCACCAATACCATCGCAACAGCCATTTCACAGAATCGACTCGAGGCCGACCTGATTGAAAAAATCAACGAACTCGACAACGCCCACCGACGAAAGGACGAATTTCTTGCAACACTTTCACACGAGCTGCGAACTCCGCTCAACGTCATCGTTGGTTACTCGGATATCATCGGAGAGATCGAACCGGGTACAAGAGAGTTTCGCGATGCACTTGACGCCATCAACAAAAACGCTCGCATTGAAGCTCAATTGATTTCAGAGACTCTCGACATCTCGCGAATTATCACGGGCAAGTTTACTCTGCACTTGAAACCCTTTTCTCTCGAAGATCTTGTCGACTCGGTGGTCGTCTCGATGAGCATCACGGCACATGCCAAGGGCGTCTCACTTTCAAATGCCCGTGAAAGCGAAAACAACAGACTCTACAATGGAGATGAGGGTCGAATCCGACAGGTGCTGTGGAACCTGCTCTCGAATGCCATTAAGTTCACGCCAAAAGGCGGCCAAGTGACCGTCCGAACAACGCGGGAGGGTTCAATGATTCAAATCTCGGTCGAGGATACGGGAAAAGGAATTGCTCCCGAGAGCCTTCCCTATGTCTTCGAAAAGTTCTGGCAGGAAGAGAGCTCCATCAAGCGAACCTACTCAGGAATGGGGCTCGGACTTTCAATCGTAAAACACATCGTCGAGCTTCACGGCGGAAGGGTTAGCGCACTCAGCCCGGGGGTCAGCCAGGGCGCCGTGTTTACAGTCTGGCTGCCTGACGCCGAGAATGGCAACCTCGAACAGGGTACCAGTGCCACCACGCTCGGATCCAGTTCAGTTCGCCCAATCGCTGGTGCAACTGTCCCAACAAAGACAAAACGAAGTCGACTCAAGGATCGAATGATTTTGGTGGTCGATGACGACGAGCCATGCTGTCAGCTGATGCAGTATATTCTCGAAGCCGAAGGGGCCTCGGTTGTCGTAACTCAACAGCCCTTCGAAGGGTTCAAGCTCGCACAATCTCAAGAGTTCGACTGCCTCGTTTCAGATATCGGCATGCCCGAACTTGACGGATATGAGCTCATTGCAAAAGTTCGAGCCTGGGAGATCGAGAATCACCTTCCCCCGCTTCCGGCCATCGCTTTAACGGCCTACGGAGGAAAAGACCACATCGACCGCGCTCGACGCGCCGGATTTAACGATCACCACGAAAAACCTCTCATGCGCGACAAGTTTGTTGAAACCGTTTGCGCGCTGTTGAGCACAACGCATTCAACCTGACAAAAGGACGACGCCATGAACACGTCCCAGCGCCTCGCCCTTCTCGTTCACTCCGCCGCTGACGCCATCATCGCAATCGCCCTGGACAACAACGTCACCGACTGGAATACCGCGGCCGAACGGCTCTATGGCTACACGCAAGATGAGATTGTAGGGCAACCGGTACATCTCATTGTACCGCCCCGACTTCTTGAGCACTTTTACGTCAACGTTGAGAAAGTAAAAGTCGGACAGATCGTGCTCAACTACCATACCGTCCGCGTAAAAAAGGACGGCGAAGAGATTGAAATTTCGCTTACTATCTCGCCGATACGCGACGAGCAGATGAAGCTGATCGGCATTTCCGCAATTGCGCGCAACTTGTCGCGCGAAGACCGACTGCTTCGTCAGATTTCAGAAGACCAAACACTGCTCGGTGTTCTCACCGAATCAGCACCCAATGGAATTCTGGTTGTCGATGAAAATGGCTTCATCACCCTATGCAACAAGCAAACAGAGCTTCTCTTTGGCTATAGACGAGATGAGTTGGTCGGGCAATCGGTCGAGATGCTCATCCCAATCTCGCTTCGCTCCAAACACCCGCACTATCGAAAAACGTACTCCGATCACCCGACGGAGCGACAAATGGGGGCCAGCCGAGATCTCACGGGATTGAGAAAAGATGGAACCTCCTTCCCTGTCGAAGTTGGCCTAGCTCCAATTCGGCTCCAAGATCGACACTTGGTTACGGCCTCAGTCATCGACATCACCGAGCGAAAAGTAGCTCAAGAAAAGCTCCAACAGACGAACCGCGAACTGGCGCGACGCAATGAAGAGGTCGAACAGTTCATTTACACAATCTCACATGACCTCAAATCTCCTCTGGTCACCATCCAAAGCTTTCTTGGCTTCTTAAAAGACGACCTCAGATCAGGCGACCAGGCCGCTGTCGAAGACTCCCTCAAAAGGCTTTCGGCCGCCAACAGCCGAATGACAGACCTCATCGGAGATCTTCTCCAGTTGAGTCGTGTCGGCCTTAAAAAACTGAACTTCGAACAGGTCAATACTGCTTACATTGTTTCAGAGCTCAAAGAGTCCATAGAAAGCGAACTCAGCAAAGAGGATCGAATTACCGTCGTCAACCCGCTGCCAACACTGGTCTGCGATAGACTGAAGCTACGCCAGGGCCTCGACAATCTCTTGCGCAATGCCATTCGCTACGGAAAAAGCAACGAGCACCCATTGCATATCAAGATTAGTGCGGCCGAAACAGACACTGCGCATGTCTTCACGGTCGCCGACAATGGGCCAGGAATTGATCCGAAATATCACGACAAAATCTTTGGACTCTTTCAACGACTCGATTCATCCGCCGGCGGCACCGGCGTCGGACTGACCATTGTCAAACGCGTTGCCGATCTTCACCACGGGACGGCCTGGGTTGAGTCATCGCCAGGGCTTGGAGCTCGCTTTTCAATCTCGATCTCCAAGAACATTAAACTGACTGCTGATCAAGGAGACGACAATGAATAAGTTCCGAGAATGCCAGCGCAAGAAGATCCACTTCCTTCTCGTTGAAGATGACGAGAACCATGCCGAGATTATAAAGCGCGGTCTCGACAAAGCCCGTATCAGCAATACGCTGGATTGGGTTCAGGACGGCCAAATGGCCATGGATTTCTTAAAAAAGAGAAATGGCTTTGAATCTCGCTCCGAACCTGACCTTGTCATTCTCGACCTCAAGCTTCCAAAAAAGAACGGCCACGAAGTTCTCTCTGAAATTCGCGCCGATCCCGCGCTTGAAACAATTCCGGTCGTCATCCTCTCGACATCAGGTGCAGAGGCCGACCGAGCTCTATCCTACAAACTGAGGACCAATAGCTACCTCGTAAAGCCACTCGACTACGACTGCTTCAAGAGGCTGATTGATGATCTTTCCTTTTACTGGGGGACCTGGAACGCCCCGCCTAAAGATATGAAGGCCTGAACGATCGATCTTTGTCTTACAAGTTTAGATCACGTCCGGCGAATTCTCGGCGGAGACTCTGAATTTCGTCATCAATCGCGCCAATCAAACGTGTCGACTCTGACACGTTCTGGACGTCGACAGCCGTCTGCAGCTGCAGAACCAACCCATACACCCGGTAGAGCCCGAAGCTGGCCGCATTGCCCTTGATCTTGTGAACAACCATTCCAAGCGCCTGGAAATCTCGTCGCCCTAAATGCCCTCGCATCACTTCAATATCCTCAAGACGTCGAGTCACGTAGCCGGGAATAAAGCCCCGAAGCTCACTGGGGATGTCGTTCTCACTCTTCTCGCCTCTTAAATCAAACTCAACTGGCTCCATGCTGGCCTACCTTCAATGAACGTTCGCATTTAGAAAGTCTATGGTCTTTTCTCTCAACTGACGATAGTTAATCGGCTTTTGCCAATGGTCGTAGTGATCAAAGTAGTGATTCTCAGGCCATTGTACCTTTTTTTCCTCTAACGATGAAAAGGTGATGATTTTTGGATGATGATCGGCAAACCGCCCCTTCAATTCTTTAACATTTTCTATAAGCTTGGCTGCTTTTTCGACAATTTGTCCGCCTTTCATTTGCTCGCCCAGCAACCAGTCCAACACAATTAAATCGATTTTCTGAAAAGCCATTCGCCTATGTGCATTCTCAAATTTCGTTGCAATAATTGTTTCACAACCAAAACTCTTGAAGACCGACTCAACAGCCTGCGCAGAATCAATATCGTCTTCAACAATCATTACAACCGGTCGGTCCCCAATTGCCTCAGACTTTATTCGGTTCGTTAGGCGAATCACGTTATCGAGGTTTGGGACAATCTGCTCTGATTCGACTATTTCTTGTTCAGCAGAAAGGTTTTTCATGAAAGCGCCAACAATCATTCGACTGACTACGGCGAGTGCAAAAACTGGCAAAAACGCCACCACGGCGGCCGTCATCAAGAACGGCAACAGAAAAAACCCGCCGACCGTACCGATGAGTAATAGTGCCGATGTTATAAACACACTTGCAAAATATCGAAGACCATTGAGATGATATTCCCTAAACGTTCGCCGTGACGTCGCGTCCTGTTTTTTCACCGGTGCCCCTCCGTGGTTAATTTGTCCTGCCTATATAAAACAAACAATGTGGACTGGGTGCAGAACAACTATTGAGTGTTCTCTACTATCTTTTAAGTTCGACCATTTTCCGGCACGACCGATTTGTTCGCTAAAATTTTGATTTTTTCGTCTACTTTGAAGGCGACTGCGCACTAGACATAGACCGCCGACAGCCGAAAGACGACACATTCAAGCTGAGTCTTGAGACTTAACATCCTTAAATTTGACTTTAGCCCAAGTATCTATCGCTGCTATAATCTTATTTAATTGCTGACGACATGACTCTTACGGTTCATTCGCACGGGCTGACTATAACGTGCGACAATTGACGAGGGCGCTATGACGATTCTATTGCTGGATGATGATGTTGAAATCGGATTGATCGCAAAGCAGTTCCTTAGCCCATACGAGGTTCGACAGACCTTCACAATCAGCGAGGCAAAATCGCTTCTGACGAAAGAATCGTTCCAGCTTCTCCTCATCGATGTCTCCCTACCCGACGGAAGTGGATTTGATTTTTGCAGCTCCGTTTCGAGTGATCCGCGATATCAGCATATTCCAACCATCATCATCACCTCTCTCAATCAAAGTTCGGAGGTCGTCTTTGGCTTATCCTGTGGAGCAGACGACTATATCACCAAGCCATTCCACGGTGCCGTGCTGAAAGCTCGAGTCGATTGTAAGCTGCGAAAGTTCAAAAATGTGAACCACAGCGCTGTTCGCTACGGACCATTTGAATTCGATACCGAGTTTCAACGTTGTTTTCTCAATGAAAGCGGTGAAAACGCTGACCTTCTTTTAACGCCAACGGAGTTCCGCATGCTTCTAGCTCTCGTTAAAAGCAGCGGCCAGCTGCTTTCACGACAGAAGCTTTGCGATCTCGTCTGGAATAGCATTGGTGCTTATATTGACCCACGAGGGATCAATACCCATATCGCGCATCTCAGGAAAAAACTGGGCAAGTACTCCGATCACATCGTTTCTATCTATGGACGGGGATACACCTTCCAAAGCCCAAAGCAGATCGCGCTTCCGACCTCGATGGCTTCGGCCGAGTAAAAACATTTACTCACGGCTCATTAAAAAATCGAGCAGGCGAGCTGGATTGTCCAGGGTTCGCAGACAAAAATGCGCCTCGAGAATACGTCGCTCAGTCTCCGACAACGAGCCCGCCATTTCAGCGCGGTCACGAGCGCTCGAGATCGTCTGAAATGCAATTGCCGCTGCAACGGAAATATTGTAACTTTGAACAAAACCACGCATTGGCAGAATCACGGTCTGATCAGCAAGAGCCTGCATCTCGGCCGAAATGCCATCTTTTTCATTTCCAAAGACGATCGCGGTCGGCTTGGTCAGATCCATATCGGACAGTGGTTTCGCTCGGGCATCAAGGTTAGTCGCCAAAACCTGATAACCCTGCTCCTTAAGACTGAGGACACAAGACCGCGTGTCTTTCCAGCGAACAACGTCCAACCACTTGTCGGCACCAGCGGTCACTCGATTGGCCTCTTTGAATTTTTCGCCAAGTTCGATCAAGTGCACATTCTGAAAGCCCATGGCTTCAGCCGAGCGAAACACCGCGGAGGTATTTCCTCGGTCGTAGATATT
Organism: Bdellovibrionales bacterium; assembly: GCA_016713885.1. Taxonomy (GTDB): domain Bacteria; phylum Bdellovibrionota; class Bdellovibrionia; order Bdellovibrionales; family JAMPXM01. The sequence continues at coordinate 66,448 of JADJOF010000004.1, forward strand.
TTCCAGAACCGGCGTCACATCACATGTCCTGGCCGCAACAACTTGCTGAATGCGGGCCCAGCGCTCCGACGTCAAGCGCGACGATAGATGCCTTAAAACATCGGCCGCGGAGAAAAGTCGACGACTGTCCCCATAGGGAGCCATCGAAATCGGATCACTGTGTAAGAAGCGATTTCCATCAGACATTTTCACTCCAGAATCTTAACGCCAACTCAGCCGCCCAGCGCCTGCTTCGTTCAGTAAACCCCTCTTTTGAAGCGCCCGCCTGCGCAGGCCCGGGAAGCTTAACTTCTTTTTTGATCTCTTTTTCGTCAATTCGAAGTGTGAACAGAATATCGCTTTGAGAGCCGACCATCGGCCCAAGCTCACAGACAATCGTCGCCCGAGCGGACGCCCTTGTTCCACCGCATTGATACATCAAATTCGTCAAGAGGGGTGGGGGATGGTCTAAACCCGAAGCCAGCTTCCCGTAACGCGCCTTAAGCCGCTCCAGCAAAAGCCCCTCGGTTACATTGTCGAGGATCGCAACACTGCCGCCAGCCGTCACGACGTTCAGGATTCGGTCTGCAAAATCGAAGTCGCCCTCACCGATCAACACATCCGAGAACGCGACCTTCACCTTCTCGCGCAGTGAGTTCTCAAGCGCCAGAGTCTCTTGGTCGAGCCAAAACTTCAGTTCGACATAGGGCACATTGGCTCGATAGCCAACGGCTATGCGCGAAACCCCTGACTCAGCTTCAAGATCATCAAGGATTCTCTCTGTTTCTGTGGCCAATAGTCCTTCGCCTCGCCCGATTGTTTTAAACAGCAGGAGCTTTCGATTTGTCACACGGGGCGCGAGCGCTTTCAGTTGGGCAGCCAAGCCATCAGTCCATATCGCCGCAATTTCTGCGGGTGGTCCCGGCAGCACCGCCACAAAACGAGTCGAACCGACACCTTCAAGCCAAAACCCATTCGCCGTTCCTGCCGAATTCGGTAAAACCTCTGCACCAGATGGAAAAAAAGCCTGAACCCGCTGATTTTCTGTAACCGGAATCCCCCGCTGGCTGAGCCGTGCCGCGATTTTTGCCCACGACGTTTCATCCCAAATCAGCTCACGGCCAAGAACCGCCGCCAAACAATGCCTCGTAAAATCATCAGATGTCGGCCCAAGCCCGCCCGTGACCACGACACCATCACTGCTTTTGATAAACTCAGCGAATGCCAATTCAATCGCCGACCGGTCATCTGAAACAGTCCGATGCTCCAAGACGCGATAGCCCATTTCGGTCAATCGACTCGCAAGCCACGCCGCATTTTTCTCAAGAACCTGACCATCCGTCAGCTCAGTTCCGATCGCGAGAATTCGAACGTCGAGCTGCTGTTTTGACACCATACCTCATTCGCTCCCTCAGCCGTGAAACAGACGGTCTATTTTCAATCGGCGGTAGGCAAAAATAGTGGCAACGTCCGACATCACTTTCCAGCCCGCCGCGACTGTTCCAAGCCATCCCAATGGCAATCGATAGCAAACGCGATCACGCATCAAAGTCCCTCCCCCCATGGGGATAAACTCATGTGTGTGATGCCAATAGGCGTAAGGCCCCCGAATCTGGTTATCAATAAATCGACTCGGCGGCTGCCACGACTCGATCCTTGTTCTCCATCCGAACGGAACTCCGCTCAAGCTCAGCCGATAATCAATCAATGTCCCCTCAGAGATCTCTGGGGTCGACTTGCCGGCCACGCGAAATTTCAAATTTGCAGGCGTCAACTCTTCGAGGTTTTTCTCATCACAGAAGTAGGGCCAGACGGTCTGTGGCGATTGCGGCACCCACTGCTCCGCCAAAACTTCGCATGTCTGACCGCGAAGGGGCTCAAGCAGATCGAGGAATGCAGCCTCGGCCGATGGAAACTGAAACTGAAATCCAGTGGCCAGAGTCGCCTTCGGCTCAACACGTGCACTTTCAAGAATGATCGAAGCCATCTCTCCGTAGAGAAGCTTCAGGGTCAGCTGCGGCACCGGCGGACTTTCGATGACGCCAAGACCACGGGCGAGCCGCGATGTGAAGTCGCGATTGCGCAAAGGCTCAGGCGAAACCCCTTCAAGAACGCCGCTGACGTGTTGCTGATCAAGTGCATACAAGAAAAGCGAAACAATGTCCTCAAGGTGAATCCACGACATCCACTGCGATCCAGAAAACCCGAGTCGGGCTCCGAGCCCCAAGCGAAATAGCGACAACATCTTATAAAGTGCACCGCCGTGACGAGCCAACACCACCCCTGTGCGAATCACAACCGAACGCACCGACGGCGGCAACGCTTCGATCTCAGCTTCCCAATCGCGTACCACATCGGGAAGAAAGCCCGATCCGCCGGTCGACGCTGCATTCAAAATCTCTTCTCCACGGTCGCCGTAAATTCCGATAGCCGATCCATGAATAAACGCCTTCACCGCCGAGCCATGCCGAAGAACGGCTTGAACCAAGCGGCCAGAGCCGACAACCCGCGAATCGCGAATTCTCTTTTTTCTGTCCGCCGTCCATCGACCGTCGGCAATCGGCTCTCCCGCCAAATGAATAACGGCATCAACTCCGCGGAGCGCCTCCGGCGGAACTTCATCAATGTGATTCCAAAGATAGCGCTCGGCCGGAAACGGCTCGGCCCGGCGCGCCCGATCCAAATCGCGCACCAGAGTGACCACTTGATCCCCACGGGCAACAAGTCGCTTGCCAGTCTCACGCCCAATGAGTCCCGTCGATCCGGTCAACAATACCTTCATTTTAAACACTCGTTTCTTGAACGGCCTTATAAGCAGCCAATGCTCGAGCTCGCGCCATCGCATGCTCAACCATCGGCGCCGGGTAGTCTTTTGAGCCTAACTCCGGGACCCATCGGCGAATATACTTTCCGTTCGGATCGAACTTCTTTGCCTGTAGATCTGGACTGAACACACGAAAATACGGAGCCGCATCGCAGCCCGAACCGGCAACCCATTGCCAATTGCCATTGTTTGCCGCGAGGTCAAAGTCCAAGAGTTTCGCCGCGAAATAGGCCTCACCCCAACGCCAATCAATGAGAAGGTGCTTAACTAAAAAACTCGCTGCAATCATACGCACTCGATTGTGCATGAATCCCGTTGCGTTCAGCTCTCGCATTCCAGCGTCGACAATTGGAAAGCCTGTTTCACCTCGACACCATCGTTCAAATCCGGCCTCATCCTGCCGCCATTGGATACGATCGTATTGTGCGCGAAATGCATTCTCTGCCTACCGACCGCGAAAAATCTTCGACTCATACGATGCAAAGAGATCGCCGTTCGCAAGACAGGATTCCGCTTTCACATCAAGGGGCTTAAAAACCGAACGCCATTTTTTTGAATAGGGCGTGAACACCGTGTACGGCCGTCCATCATCTTTTACGACCTCGGACTTCTCAAAGATGACTTGGTCTTTAAATGACTCGAAGCGAACATCGTGCGTCTTCAAAAATCTTTCGACTTCAGCATCGCGCTCACGGGCATACGGCTCGTAGTCATGATTGGTAAAAACAGCACGAATCTGGTGCCCATCGCTCAAAAGCTCGGTCCACACTCGCATGGGATCACCCTGCAGGCAAAGGAGCCCGGCCCCTTTTTGCCGAAGGCTTTCTGCCATCCCCTCCAGCGTCTGCACGATGAAGCTCACCCTGCGATCAGCCCGATCTTCCAGACGATCCAAAATCACAGTATCAAAGATAAAAATCGGAACCAGGCGCAAACCTTCGGCCCGACAAAAACGAAGGGCCTGTGCAAGCCCCTCGATTGTCTTCCAATCGTAAATCGCGGCGAAACCAAAAGAGAGCTATCGACTGCTGAGCCATGAGCCTACTAGTCGTAACTGCGTTTAGCGATCGGACTCAAACAAAATATTCTGTCCGACCGCCACAGCTAAAGACCGTCGCTCAAATTAGGCGCCCTCTCCTGCCTTACGCAAAGAGAACGGGCGAACCAGACCGCCGATAATCGCGACCCACGCAAACACAAAAACGCCAGCCAGAAAGACCGCCGAAAATCCCGCCGAAACGCTCAGCGACGTACCGACATAAAGTCCCAAACTTGCACCCGCGGCAAAGCTCGCCCAGAGCAAGTACATCGACTTCGGATGAAGCTTCTCTGCAGCCTCTTCCATCGCATTCGGGAAGAACGGTCCGCCGAGCAGGCCATAGGGAATCAAAACCGATGCGCCGATGAGAATCGAAAAAATCTCGCCACCCGACGCGACCAACGGCTCTGCAACGGCTCCGGCAAGATAAGCAAAAAGTGCGGCAAAAACAAAGTTCGCTAGTGGTTGAATGCGAACTCCGAAACGTCGCTTCGGGTGCCCGGCAAACAACTGTGCTCCGAGTGCCGAAAAGACCGAGAGTGCCGCCACCACCAGCGCTGATGCCAGCTCCGGCCGCCCCCAATCGCGCATCGCCCGCATTTCAAAAAAAGTTGAGAACAACGCAAACGACAATCCCAATCCGCCAAAAAATATAGCGATGCTGAAGGTCTGCCATTGCGACGCCACACCCTTGCGACGCTCCTTCGCCGTAATCCAAGCAATCAATGCGATCAGAACGGTCGCCGAGGCCGCGCCCAATAACCATCCTTCAAGCCCGCCAGGCGCCATCTCTTTCAAGAAGGGCTTGTCATCCGTCATCACGGGGCCTGACGAGTCCGACGGCAAAACCCACCCGCGTTCATTTTGCCCAACGCGGAAGAACCCACCGAGATGATCTCGCTCCTCTTTCAATACATCCTTGAGAGTCACAACCAACACATCCACTTCACTCGTCGACAAATGCCCGACGACAAGCGAATGCAGATCGACGTCTTTTCTTCCCGAACGCTTCCAAGCCTCCGAAAGTGTTGCAAGCACCGCCTGCGCTCGCTTTCCAGTCAGCCCTTCTGCCGGCGGCACCAGTTGCAACATTCCATCTTGTTTAAGATGATCCAGATAGAGGCGAAAGGCCTCAACTGTCAGCAGGCCTTGAGTTTGCTCCATCGACTTTCCCGCTTTTGATTCACTTTCAAGAAAAACTTGAATCAAATCAAATCGCCGCGCTTCACTCTCAAGACGACGCCGGCCGCTACCTGAGCTCACTGAAAGCTCAACACCTTCCCCAGCTTTGAGATCAAAATAGCCGGCGGGCAAGTGCTCGCCATTGACAACCGCCATGACGCCGCGAGCGCCAGACTCCAAATGCGACTTCACCGCCTCAGCCGAAGCCATTCCCGCCAATAGCACATGCAACCCACGACCCGGCCGAACCAAATAGGGCGCTCGCACGAGATCAACAGCTGAAGCCTCAGTCTTTTCAACGGTCGTCGAAAGCTCCGTCTTCGCCGGCGAAACCAAGAGCAGAAGCGCGACAAAGATAAGGCCGCCGGCAATGCCGCGGACTGCACGCGAACGAGTCTCGACCGCCTCCGACAATCGACCGGCAGCAAGAGGTACCAACACGAGTGCCGCGCTTATTGAAAATAGCGAAGTCCGATGAGCAGCATCGACAATCGCCACCATGACCGCGCCAAATAGAAAACCAGCACCTTTACCACCGAGAAACGCAACAAAGGCCTCGCGCATCGGCTCAGCCTGACGATGTAGCTCCAAGTGTGAGCACACCATCGTCACCAGTAAAAATCCGGCGCAAATTCCAACCCCGGCTGTGACAACAATCGCACTCAAACCAATCGGCGAAACAAAAGCCAATACCATTTGTGCAAGGGCCAGAACGACAACTCCACTCACCTGTAGGCGACCAGAGTGCCGCAGATCTTTACCGACAATAGATGCCACAACGGCGCCAATCGCCCACGCCAGTGCCATCGTCATTCCAACGACGAAGGCACGATCCGATGAGACGGATTCGGCGACGCTGTAAAGCGCAATGGCAAAGAAGGCTGTTGATAAAGCGATGAACCCCACGCCGAGATGCGACTTCATGTGACTTTCCCCAATGATTTTATTCCAGAGGAAAGTGTCGCACCTGTTCGCAAGGTGCTCAATCGGACCTTAGTCGCGAGTCAGATCGCGAGTGATATTCTTCTGATGAGCCTCGATGGTGCCGCCGCCGATTTCCAGGAGCTTCGAGTCTCGCCACAGGCGTTCAACAACGTACTCGCCAACGTAGCCATAGCCGCCAAGAACTTGAATGGCGCGATCGGCAATCTCCTTCGCCAGCGTCGTCGTAATCAGCTTAACGCCGTCGCTGTCCAGACGGTTACCGGCCGACTCAAGACGCATCCGTCGTGCCGTATCGTACACATACGTCGCACACGCCCTATACTCAGCGTAACTTTCGGCAATGTGCCGTTGAATCTGGCCAAATGAATGGAGCGGCTTGCCGAACGAATGGCGCTCTTTTGAATACTTCACCATGACGTCAAGTGACCGGCGCGCTATACCCAAACTCATCGCCGCAAGCGCCAGGCGCTCAAGCTCCAAGTTGCGCATCATGTGGTGAACTGAATCGCCCTCTTTGCCGACAAGATTGGCCACTGGCACCCGGCAGTTTGTAAATACCAGTTCTGCCGTGTTCGAGGCACGCATCCCCGTCTTATCGCGAATTTTTTGACCGACAGCGTAGCCAGTCATCCCTTTTTCGACAATGAATGTCGACAGTTGTGCCCGGCCGTTCTTCTCGCCGGTTTTCGCATAGACCCAGACCAGATCCGCTGGCGTGCCATCATCGTCGACACAGCCATTGGTGATCCACATTTTCTGACCGTTGATCACATAGTGATCTCCATCACGAACGGCCGTTGTCTCCATACCCATGACGTCTGTGCCATAGTTTGGTTCAGACATCGCCATCGCCCCGACCTTCGTCCCGTCGCAAACTCCCGGCAAAAAACGCTTCTTCTGCTCTTCCGATCCGTTGACCGACAGGTTGTTCACAAAAAGCATCGCATGCGCAAGATAGGCCAAACAAAAGCCCGGATCACTTGCCGAAAGCTCTTCGTGCGCAATCACCGTTGCTACGGCATCAAGACCTGATCCACCGTATTCCTCGGGAACGGTAATACCGAGCAGCCCCAACTCCCCGAGCTTTCGAAAAAGCGGAAGATTAAAACGCTCAGCACGATCGTGCTCAAGGGCCTGCGGTTCAACCTCAGAATCTGCAAATGCACGCACCGTTTCGCGCAACATTTTGTGAACATCGGTCGGATTCAAAAGATCAAGATTCTGCCATTCATTACTCATTGCGCGCCTCCCCGGACCCCCAACTGCCTAATGAAGCGATCACTGAGGTCCGCGTCAAGGTCTCTTCTTCTTTGACTCAAAGCCGCCAAATGACTTTAGTTTTTCTGTTATGATGCATGCCGATGTGATTCTAGTCGGAGGCGGCCTGGCTGGCGGCCTTCTTGCCTATCGCCTCTCCCTCCAACACCCCGAGAAGCGGACACTGCTCTTGGAGGCTTCCGATCGTCTCGGAGGCAACCACTTGTGGGTTTTTCGTGACTCTGATGTTCAAAACGCCGACTGGCTTAGACCGCTCATCTCAAAAACTTGGTCGCAATTTGAAATTCGTTTCCCAAAGCAGAAACAAACAATCGCAAGTGGCCTACACGCGATTGAATCTCCCCACTTCAACAAAGTCCTCAACGAAAGACTTGGAAAAACGATACGACTCCAGTCCCGCGTTGAGAAAATGACGGCGACTTCCGTCGCTCTTGCCTCTGGAGAAACACTGTTCGCTCCGCTTGTGATCGATGCAACCGGTATTGGCGAATCCGCTATCGGCAAAAAAACATTTGCCGATAGTCCCTGTGGTTGGCGCAAAAGTCTCGCCTTTGAACTCCTCTTGCAGAACCCTCACGGAATGAACACTCCAGTCGCGATCGATGCTCTTGCTCCGCAAATGGATGGCTTCCGGTTCTTTGTGTGCCTGCCGCTTGAGGAAAAACGCGTTCTCATCAAAGAGGCGTTTTACAGCGCCACACCTGATCTCAATCGCGAGCGAATCAAACAGAGCATCCTCGCCTATGCCGATCGCCTCGGGTGGAAAATCTCATCGATCGAGCGCGAAGAGGCCAACACCACCCCGCTTCCCCTCTATCAACCAAGTTTTGATACGCTTGCCCCCGAATCATTTCTTTCATCGGGCGAAGACTTTGAGCTCGACACGCCTATCGCGGTTTCGACTGGCCACGGTTGGTACAATCTCACCACCGGCGCCGAGCTTCCAGACGCCGTTCGCGTTGCCGAGTTTATCGCCGATCTTCCGGAACTTCGCACGGGCTCCGTTCGGCCGCGTCTTCGCGACTATCGCACCGGCCTCAGCGAGCAAAACCTTTTTTATCGATTGCTGAATCGGCTTCTCTTCCGCGCGGCCGAACCGTCGCTACGCTATCAAATTTTTGAGAATCTCTTTAACCTGCCGGAGGACATCGTCGCACGCTTTAACTCCGGCCTGGTGACGGCTCGGGATCGCAGTCGCATTCTTGGCGCACGCCCTGTGCTTCGCGCCAACCGCACGACACAGTTCTGGAAAGAGAAGCCCGTCGAAACACCGGCTGCGACCTAAAGCTCACGAACAGGCCAGCGAGTGCCCACATTGTGGACACACCCAGCATGTCCCACAAACGACCGTCGGGTATGAACAGATTGGACAGACCGACAGTTCATTGGCCGATGTCTGAAACGATTCCGGCAACTCACGATCGCCAACCCGCTTGAGCGGCTGCGCTTGCTTGGAACCATCACGATAGATCGCGACCGACTTTAAGCCGAGTACGGCTCCTCGCTCAAAAACTCGCGCCACGTCTTCAACGGTCGCATCGGCATGCAGGTTGACGGTCTTTGAGATGGCGCCGCTGATAAAGGGCTGAACGGCGGCCATCATCTCAAGATGAGCGTCCGCTCTCAACTGCGGGGCACAGAGAAAGACCTTCGCTTCGCGGACAGAAAGTCTCTGCTGAAACGCACTTTCGCCCTCGGTCTTTAAGACATCAACAAGCTGCCGACTCTCCTCTTCGCTTCGTCCCAAGGCTCGCAGTCCCTGCCCGACCGTACGGTTGACGGAAGTCACAACACCGCCTCCGGCCAACTGCTTCTGCTTGACTAGCGCATATTCCGGTTCAATTCCGGTCGTATCACAATCCATCATAAATGCGATTGTTCCAGTCGGCGCGATCGCCGTCGTCTGTGCATTTCGAAAGCCAAACTGACGCCCTTGCTCAAGTGCCTCATTCCAAAGTGTCGTCGCAAGAGCCCACAGCTCCTCACGCGCACCACCGATCGATCGCTTTGCAAAGTCGCGTGCAGAAAACTCATGCTTCTCAATCACGCCCAGCATCGACTCACGATTCGGCTCGAACTCAGAAAAGGTTCCACGCGCTTCCGCGATTTCAGCACTCGCACGATAGCTCGCGGCTCCCATCAATGCGCTCAAGACAGCGGCCCAATCTCGCCCTTCTGGCTCATCATAGGAAAAGCCAAGGCTCATAAGCAGTGCCCCAAGATTGGCAAATCCCAAACCCAAAGGCCGAAAGGCATGCGACCGCTCGGCAATCACCGCCTGAGGGTAGCTTGCAAAGTCCACCAATATCTCTTGCGCCAAGATCAGCAATCGAACCGAATGGATGAAACCATCGCGATCGAAATGCCCTTCGCAATCAAAAAATGATTTCAGATTGATCGAAGCCAGATTGCACGCCGTATCGTCTAAGAACATGTACTCAGAGCAAGGATTGGAGGCACGGATAGGCCCCGCTGGCTTACACGTATGCCAATCCTGAATTGTGTCGTGATACTGAACGCCGGGATCGGCACAAATCCACGCCGACTCCGCAATGGAGCGCCAGAGCTGGCTTGCCGGAAACGTCTCGACAACACTTCCATCGACTCGCGACCGTGTCGACCAGCTCTCGTTATTCTTCACACAGCTCAAAAAATCACGCGTCACTCGCACCGAGTTATTCGAGTTCTGCCCCGACACCGTTCGATAGGCTTCTCCATCCATTCCGCCCGAAAATCCCGCACGAATCAAAACCTGAGCCTTCGCTTCTTCTTTTGCCTTCCAGCGAACAAAATCTGCGATCTCTGGATGATCCAAATCCAAACAGACCATCTTGGCCGCACGACGAGTTGTTCCACCTGATTTTGTCGCGCCGGCAGCACGATCAAAGACATCGAGAAAACTCATCAGTCCAGAGCTTCGCCCTCCGCCAGCCAGTGACTCTTGTCGACCGCGCAGGTTCGAAAAATTTGTTCCCGTTCCGCTTCCATATTTAAAAAGCCGGGCCTCGTTTCGCACCAATTCAAAAATCGAACTCAGGCTATCCGTCAGACTCTGAATAAAGCAGGCCGACACTTGCGGACGCTCAAAGCCATTTGCAATTTGCACTGCACAGCCGGCAGCCTCACTCCACGCCCAGTTTCCACCAGCGCCAGTTTCGCCATACTCATGCCAAAGGCCACAGTTAAACCAAACCGGCGAATTGAACGAAGCCCGCTGCGAGAGAATCAGAAATGACAACTCACTCTCAAAACGCTCAGCATCGTCGCGGTTCGCAAAATACCCCTGCTCTTCGCCACTTTTTCTGATCGTCGAAACCACGCGATGAACGAGAGCTCGCACGCTTCTTTCTGGCGCGCCAGCGCTCAAACTATGCCGAAAGTACTGCCGCGCAACGATGTTAACAGCCTGCTGGCTCCAACTCTCGGGAGCCTCGACATCCGAGATCTCTTCAAGAACGCGTCCCTCACCATCAGTAATTTTCACCTGACGACGCGCCCATTGCATCTCTGCCAAACGGTCTTTGGCCTTAAAAAATGCCGGTATCTTGAGTCCTTTACTCATGGTTTTAGTCTCAGCGCGATTATAACGTGTTTCAACAGATGCGAGCGGACCCGGCCTATTTTGATTTTGCTCGGGAATTCTGCTAGGCTAACGACATGATCACAGTCAGCGAAACCGCAGCCCAACAGATCCTCCGCCTCCGAAGCGAACTTCCAGCCGACGCCTCGAGCGCCGATAAATTCCTTCGTGTTAAAGTCGTTCCCGGTGGCTGTTCAGGAATGAGCTACAAGCTCGATTTCGACAACGCGCTGACCGCCGACGATAAAGTTTTTGAGAACCACGGGACCAAAGTCGTCGTCGACAAAAAGAGCTTTCTCTACCTGATCGGAATGACCCTCGACTTTGAGGGCGGCCTCAACGGAAAAGGCTTCATCTTCTCAAACCCCAACGCCTCAAAAACCTGCGGCTGCGGAACCTCATTCGGCGTTTAATCGTGCGCGGGTTTGCGGTCTTTAGTCGTCCGCACGTTTTTTCGGGTCGCAACGACCTCCTCGCGAAAAGATTGAAGGTCTAAGCAGCAACCTTCCGCGGAGGGAATTTGCCAAAACTTAGTATTAGAGCTTCATGTTATGCGACGGCTCGCAAGCCGATCAAGGATCGAGTGGATCAGCTTGCATCAAAGAAGCTATCAACCCGCCTAGGATTATTCGAAGGACTCATGAAGGCTAGAGAGCTTGTTGATCAGGCGCCGGAGAGAAAGCTCTCTATCGCAGATCTCGCCCATGCTGCAGGTATCGCCGAGGCGCACTTCTCACGATGCTTTCGGGAGAGCTTCGGGCTTCCTCCCTACCAATATATCTTGGAGCGCAGACTTGCGAAGGCAAGGGATCTGCTTTCGCGCACCGACCTTACCGTGACGGAGATCGCGTCAATTTGTGGATTTGAAAGTCTGAGTACCTTTATCAACATCTTTACGCGTGAGCATCGTCAAAGCCCGTCTTCTTTTAGATCTCGAAAATTAGCAGGATCAGACAAGCGCCGAACAGCAAGAAGCGGCAATGTCGAAGAAACCACGGAGCAACTCAATGGCACAGAAACTTAAGCTCGGATTCATTTTTCATTTGTGCAACGATGTCGACGCCGTACGGGACTTTTATCTAGAGGTTCTCGGAGCAACCATTGGCTCCTACGAAAAAGACTCGTGGGTCGATATCGACGCTGGCGTTAAAATTCTCTTTTTCAAGGGAGATTACGAAATGCCGACCGTACGGGACTGGGCATGGCAGCCAGGATATTCTGGAGGTCAAGGACATCTCACATCTTTCTCATTCAGCGCGGAGAATGAAGAGCATTTTCGTAAGATATTTGAGAGCGCAGTCCAGCGAAAAGTGCCGATGCAAAAAGAAAAGCCCGAGTGGAGAAGAGACTCATATTGGGGACTGACGCTAAAGGACCCGATGGGGCATACGCTTGAAATAGACTTCGCCCCGGATACGAAGCCTGACAGCATTGAGTGGCGATAGCGAACAAAGAAAGCCGAGAATGTTCACATCTATCTATTTCTATAAAGTACCAAGGCAGAACGTCGAAGCCTTTCTCGTCATTCAAAAAAGGGCCTCTAAGATTTACATGCGCTTCGGCGCAATTGATGATTGGACGTTTGCTCCCGCAGATCTGAGCGAAAGGTATGGATGCAGATCATTTCTCAAGGAGATCGAGATCGACCCCGGCGAAGCACTATTTTTTTCGCTCAGCCTTTTTTCCTCAAAAGACGAGCATGATCGAATCATGTCTCATGTTGACAAGGACCCCGAGATAGAAATCCTTTTCAAAGAGGTGAGCGGTTTAATTGAAATCTCGAAGACTCTACGCGGAGAGTTCAATCGTGTCGTATGACCTGAAGGCGATTCGCATGATCACGATCGCGGCCACCTCGTCACGTGCCCGGAACAGAAGCACAGTCTTTCTGAATCGCGAGCGCTCCATAAGCTGCTCCGACAGACGGACTGCATGATGCATTCAAGTGCATTCGTTCGTCTATGGAAGGCAGCCCGGAAATTGAAGATGTCCCCTCACAATTGAGGGACCTATGGCATCTGAAATTTCCGTTCAAAATATCAATCATAGAATTTTTTTGATTCGTGGAATTCGAGTGATGCTCGATTCAGATATCGCCAAACTCTATGGCGTGGAAACCGGCGCACTCAATCGCGCCGTGCATCGAAACAAAATTAGGTTTCCGGCGGATTTCATGTTTCAGCTGACCGAAGAGGAGTCTTTGAGATGCCAAATTGGCATCTCAAATGGCCAAACAGGTCGGGGTGGTCGTCGATACCAGCCGATGGTATTTACGGAACAAGGTGTCTCGATGCTTTCAAGTGTCCTTCGTAGCGAAAAGGCCGCCCTTGTGAATATCGAAATCATGAGGGCATTTGTGAGTTTGAGAGAGTTTTTGCTGACGAATCAAGAACTAGCACGGAAATTAAGTGAACTTGAGAAGCGATACGACCCTCGATTTCGCGAAGTTTTCGATGCAATCCGAATCCTCATGACTCCACCCGTCGAGAAGCGACGAAAAATTGGGATTCGCTCTGACCAAGATGACTGACTATTCTAAAACCCGCACGCGATTTGAGAGCTCATCTTTATTCTCGGTACGCGCCGGCGCCACCGATGCCAAGTGCTCACCCAGCATTCGAATCGCATCAGTAAACGCGTCGACCATATGTCCACGTTTCATCTGCTCGAGCATCTTGGATAGAACCTCATCGACGACCTTCTGTGATTCCTCATTCCAGTCGCGGCCATCACTTCCCGCGAATGCGCTATCTGCGAGAATCACGGCCCGGCGCTCAAAAAGTGAAACGAAAATAAGAACACCCGTTCTTCGCTGAGTTCGACGAAGATCGGACTTTGCCAATTCAAATTCAGCGCGATGAATCACTTCACCCGCAAGATCGGCGACGGGAAACAGCCAACGCTCAAACCATTCAACCTGAACAAGAAGCCCCGCAATCCCGCGCGAAAGCGCAAACACCATAAGTGCGAGAAGCAGCTCAATGAGTAGCGCTAAGGCACTCGCCACCGCCGGATCAGGCCAAAGATCAAATCGCGCAAAGACCCAGTCGCGCACAGCCTCAACAACAGCTGATCCACTGAACGCAATCGCGCCACCAAGAACCAAAGAGATCAGAGCAAAGGTAAACCAAAATGCAAGTCGCCGCCCCATCGTCACCGACGTCGACCGCCGAACAATCATCGGCACGATTTCAGCGTCGGTCGTATGCTCAACCTCCGAAACCGCCTTTTCGATCGCTTCAATATCACTCGAACTCAGATGTCGATTCAGCCATGAAGGTTGCTTCACTACCATCCTCCCGACGAGCCGCCGCCCGAGAATCCGCCGCCACCGCCGCCGAAGCCGCCACCAAAACCACCCGACGAACCACCGCCTCCGAAACCGCCAAAGCCACCACCGCCCCAGCTGCCTGAGCGAATATGGGAAACTCCGCGACGACGCGAAAACGCAGCCAGTATAAACCACGCGACAATCACGATCAGAACGACAAAGGGATTGAGCTGAACGGAGCGGCTGCGGCGAGCAGTCACGACATTCTCACCATCAAGTGCTGTTGGAGCCACTTTCGAAACTACCGCCAACACGCCCTGAGCAATGCCATCGCTGGTTCGGCCCTGCCGAAAATAGGGCGCCATCACCCGCTCAATAATCTCGCGGCTTTCAAGATCCGTAAGATCGCCCTCGAGTCCCTGGCCCACTTCGATACGAATCTTTCGCTCGGCCTTCGCAATCATGACCAACACGCCGCGGTCCGTCTTTTTATCACCAAGCTTCCAAACTTCGACTGTCCGTATAGACGCATCTTCGATCGGATCGCCATCAAGCGACTCGACAGTCAGCACACCGATCTGCACTCCTGATTTCTCATCGACCTTCAGAAGGAGTCGACGCAGCTTCTCAGCCGTTCCGTCGTCTAGCATTTGCGCTTGATCGTGCACGGGAGACGTTGCAAGCAGCGAAGCCTCTGGGGGAGTAAACCCCCACGCCACCACGCTCACCATCATCGATAAAACAGCCGCGAAAAAACGCGTCACGGAACTCCTTTAAAACTTAACGGCAGGAGCTTTCTTCTCTTCCTCTGTCACCTCACCGCCAAATTGTGGCATCGGCTGATGATGAAAGAAGAATGAGTTGGTGATGCTCGTCGGAAACACCGTCACCAGATTATTGAACTCTTGGATCGATTCAATGTAACGACGGCGCGCAATCGTGATTCGATTTTCAGTGCCCTCAAGTTCAACCTGAAGTGCTTTGAAGTTCTCATTCGACTTTAGATCCGGATAGTTTTCCGTCACCATCATCAAACGTCCCAGGGCTTGCGAGAGCTGTCCTTGTGCTTTGCTAAACTCGGCCAGTTTCTCAGCCGACATTTTCGTCGGATCGATATTCACCGACGTTGCCTTGGCACGCGCCTCAGTCACCGCCTGCAGCGTAGTCGACTCTTGCTTGGCGTAGCCCTTCACCGTTTCAACGATATTCGGAATCAAATCCGCGCGACGCTTATACTGGTTCATGACTTCAGCCATGCTCGCATCGACCGCATTCTTCGATTGCGGAATCGACTGAATGCCGCATCCCGACAGAGTCAGTGTCAGCACCGAAAGCCCCATCAACATCCCGATTCGATTGATCATTCTCATCTCTATTTTCCTTTCAAAAGGCCGCACCCCAACGAGGGTTGCACCGGCCTACGATCTTCCACTATACAATCTGGTCATGGTTACCATGAATGCAATCTATCAAGGCGAAAAACACGTTCACCTCACCCACGGCCCATCGCGCTCTGTTCTAGAGACCGACGCGCCAAAAGACAACAACGGTCGAGGCGAAAGCTTCTCGCCAACCGACCTTGTGGCCTCTGGGCTCGCCGCGTGTGCCATGACCGTGATGGCTATCAGAGCAGAGAAGCTCGGGATCGAACTCAAAGGCATGAGCGCGAGCGTCAACAAGGAGATGGCGGAAAACCCGCGCCGCATCGCGCGCCTTCCGCTTACGATTCAAATGCCCGCAGGCCTTGCCACAACACCCGCGATTCGCGAAGAGCTCGAAGGCGTCGGGCGCGGCTGCCCCGTCGCGCAAAGCCTGTCGCCTGCGATCGAAGTTCCGATGAAATTTATTTGGTAGCACCAGCAATAGTAAAATCTCAAAACTCGTTCTTAAGCCCCTCAGTCTCCGGTGGCTTTTCGCGACTATCGGTCCAAAGCTCGGGCTTCCCTAAAACCTTCACCGCCTGTGGTGCGGTGAACTCGGGATCTGCTTTGGCCAAAGTCGAAACGACGCGGATCTGATTTTTGATCTGCTCCTGCATCGGAATCACAACAAGCTCATTCGCTCGCTTTTCTTTCTCGCTTTTTAGACTTTCATCGCTGCGATCTTTAACCAAACCTCGAAGCGACTCCGACGGCTCAACGGAAACTTGATTTCCGCCAGCAACAAGCGCTGCTCGCTTGCTGCCAACCTGCCTCACCATCACCGCACCCTCGACAGTTGCCTGATCGGTGATCGCGGTATTGGGATCATACGAAGTGTAAAAGTCCGTGCCGCGAACACCGGCCACGGCCGTCGCCGTTTTAATCCGAAACGTTTCGGTACTCGCACCATCGCGCGAGTTCGAAGCGCCCGTCTTGACCGATGCCTCGGCACTCGCGGCGCTCACTCCTTGAACCGGTGAGGCCTTCTTCACCAGCGCACGAAGCTTTCCATAGCTCAATGCCAGCAAACTCACCTGTGGGGGGGCCGAAACTTGTTTGGATTTTAACGTCTTCGCAATCTCGACGCGCGTGTCAGCTCCCATCACGATCCGCACATCACCGAGAAGAACTTTCGCCGACGAGTCTTTGCCGGTCAAAATCACATCGTCGCACTGAACCGGCTCCAGATCGCGCTTCACGACAAACCCGTTCCGCACCTGATCATCGCCATCACGGCTACGCAGAATCTCAACCACACCCTTCATGCCACCAACCGAACCACAGGTTTCAGATGCCATGGCAGGACTGAACCCGCCAAAAACAATCAACCAAACGACGACCTTCACCATTTCTGACTCCCCCACTCACTCGCCTGTGTACTCACATCGAGACTCAAGAGCGACTCCCGTACCTCGCGAACCTCAATCGACTCATAAGCGCGCTGCTCACGAATAAACATATCTTCGATTTCTCGCGGTTCAACCCCACGAACGATTTTGTCCTTTGGACCAAGCGGGCCCCAAATTTCTGGAGTCGCTCGCCCCATCAACGTCACAACAGGTGTTTGAACAGCGGCCGCTATAAACTGAACCGAGCTTGTGTTGGTCAAAAGCCAGCGGGCTCCAGCGACCACCTGAAAAAGATCGCCGATTGAACGTGGCTGTACAATCCGAAACTCTCGCTCGCGCGGTCCACCCGTTGCAACTTCGCGCAACCAATCCGTTTCTTGAGGCGAACCGAGAACCAAAATTTCGGCATGCACATTCGACTCAAGCCCTAAAATCAATTCTCTAAATCGAGAACTTGGCCACGCCTTCTCTCGACGACTCGAGGTGGGATTCACCAACACATAGGCACCCACAGTGGCGCCGGCAACGGCGGTCGCAACAACCTGCTTCAAGCGCAGGGGTGCAGGAAGCCCTTTCGCCTGCCAACGCTTCACACGCGGACTCAAAGCAAGCGCCTCTGAGAGCGAAAGCCCCTTGCTCTTAACTCTGCCCTCCGCTTCATCCATCACGAGGAGTGGCACATCTCGCTCGTGAATGAGCGGATCTTTGCCATTGTGCCGGGCACGACAGTTATAGATAAAACCGGCGAGGCCCTTGGCGCTTCCCCAACGTTCCGCAACTCCAGCAAAAAAAGCCGGGAACCCCTGCCGAGGAGAATCAACGCGAGTATTGAAAACGATGCGACAGTCCTGGTACTGCGTCTTCAGCGTCGAGCGGCCGACCTCGGCCCACTTCCCATCATGAATTTCAAATACCCGAACGTCGTCAGCCCGTTTCTCAATCACCGCAATACGATCGACCTGCGGAAAAAATCCAGGTTCAATAATTTGAGTCCACAGTGCCGACCCAACAACCGTCAGCTTCGAGTCCGGCCACTTCTCAAGAGTCTCGACAAGACTGGCAAGGCCTACCAGTAAATCGCCCAATGCTCCGACCCGAACCCAAGCCACGCGGTGCACAAAACCTCCCGACACTCGCCACTAAAGGCGATATTGAACAACAAAGAGGGCCACAATGTCAGAGAAAATTCCGTTCACCTCACCCAGCGTCTCTGATCTTGAAAAGCGCTACCTTCTCGAAGCACTCGAGTCACGCCATCTTTCCGGAGATGGTGCCTTCACCAAACGCTGCCACCTTTGGCTCAAAGACCATCTCAAAACCCCACACGCACTCTTGACGCACTCTTGCACTGCCGCACTTGAGATGGCAGCCCTCCTTCTCAACCTCCAGCCCGGCGACGAAGTCATCATGCCTTCATTCACTTTCGTCTCAACAGCAAACGCAGTCGCTCTTCGCGGCGCCATCCCTGTCTTTGTCGATGTTCGACCCGACACTCTGAATATCGACGAAAATAAAATCGCAGCTGCAATCACATCCAAAACCAAAGCGATCTTCGTCGTCCACTACGCCGGTGTCGCCGCCGAGATGGACACGATAGTAAAAGTCGCGGGCAGCATTCCCATCGTTGAAGATGCGGCCCAAGCTCTGCTCTCAAAATACAAAGGATTCCCGCTCGGCTCGATCGGCGATATCGGCTGTATTAGCTTTCACGAAACAAAAAATATCGTCTCCGGAGAAGGCGGCGCACTCCTCACCCGCAACGACAAGTTCGGACAACGAGCCGAGATCATTCGCGAGAAGGGCACAAACCGCAGCCAATTTTTTCGAGGCCAAGTGGACAAATACACCTGGGTCGACATTGGCTCAAGCTACCTTCCAAGCGATATTCTCGCAGCCCTCCTCCTTGCTCAACTCGAACGCGCGCAAGCGATCACGGCCGCTCGCCTCGAAATCTGGCAGAGCTACTTCAATGCCCTCAAGCCGCTTGCCTCACTCGGCATTACACTTCCGACAATTCCGCCTGAGTGCGAGCACAACGCTCACATCTTCTATCTGCTCACGCGCTCGCTTGAGGAACGAACTGAACTCACCACGTATCTCAAAGAAGTCGGTATTCAGGCGCCGTTTCACTACGTCCCCCTGCACTCAAGTCCCGGAGGCAAACGCTTTGGGCGCGCTGCAGACGCGATGACCGTAACCAACGACATCTCCGACCGGCTGATTCGCCTCCCGCTCTTTGCTGATCTCGCTTCACATGAACGAGTAATCAACCGTGTCCTTGAATTTTACCGCACCGGAAGTACAGAGAACTCTTCCCAGGCCCGAAGCACATGAGAATTCTCCACGTCTACACAAGCCCAAGCTTCTCAGGCGCCGAGGCCTACTCCGTCGATCTCGCTCGCCTACAAAGCCAAACACACGACGTGACCTACTTCGCCAAAGCTGCCTCACCGCTCGCCCAGCATGTCAAAAGCACGACATCGCTCAGACTCACGACTACTCCTCCTGATTTTTCCAATTTCGATGTGATTGTGCTGCACTCAACACAAGAGTTGAAAAGCCAATGGATCAGAATTTTAAAATCGCGATTCGCGACAAACCGACCGAAGATCGTCGTCTACACGCACATCTGGATCAGTCACCCAAAAAACGATCCACTGCACGCCGTCATCTACTCGCTCGTCGACGAGATCTGGTGTTCATCCCAAGGCTCAAAAGCGACGCTCGAGCGCCTCATCCCAATATCGGGACAGAAGATTCACGTCATCCGCTACGGCCGCGAGATCGAAGAACTGAAGGCCAGCTTCCCGAGCCGAGAAGAGGCCAGAAGCAAACTCGGCGTCCCACAGGACGCTCTGGTGATTGGCACGCTCGGACGCATCGATAAGGGCAAAGGCTCAGTCGAGCTCTTGGAGGCTGTCACCGACCTCATGCAGACCCGTCCGGACCTTCATCTTTTGATGATCGGTCCACCGACAAGCTCTGACCCAAAAGCGATTGCTCTTGATCAGAAACTTTCCGAGACCGTGGAGTCGCTCAACCCCTCGTTAAAAAAACGAATCACAAAAATCGGCCGCCTCGAAAACGGATCCCGCTATCTGCGCGCATTCGATCTCTTTATCCTTGCAACATACAAAGAAAACTTCGCACTGACTCTCCTCGAAGCTCAGCTCGCCGGAGTTCCCAGCCTCGCCACCAATAGCGGCGGCTCGCCTGACCTTGTCCAGCCGCTCGCGACCGGTTGGCTGTTTCTTCCCGGCTCAACCGACTCTCTCAGGCAAACGCTACTACAAGCACTTTCTGAACAAGATCGGTGGTCGACGTTCGCTAGCCAGGCAAAAACTCGCGTTGAAGCGGAGTTCAGTTTTCCTTCGGTGCTTCGCTCGATCGACGATCGAATGGGCGATCTTCTCGCGCACCGCTAGCCCGTCGCCTCCAAAATGCAATGGCAAATAGGCCTAGCTCTAAAGCGTAGATCAAATACGACCAGCCAAAATACTTCATCCAATGAAGTTTCATAAAGAACATCCAAAAGATCTGTAACGCGAAAAAGGTCCCGACATAAAATGCCGTTAGCCGTGGCACAAAAAATACAATCAAGCACGTCAGCTCAAGAATCACCATTGCCACACTCGCGAAAAAGCAGAGCCACCACGACGACGCAAACGAGAACGCAAGCGGTAGATCTAACGACAGGTGTCGATCCAAAAGATGGTACTGAAGCGTATAGCCGTTCATCCACTCAAGACCACCGCGCACTTTTGCGACTCCACCAGCAAAATAGGCAAAAACCAAATTGAACTTCAAAAGCTCAACGGGCCATCTAGGCCCACATATCAATGCGATCGGTCGACCGATCCATGAAAACAAATTCCACCGATTCACACCTGGCGCCACGGCCAGAATCAAAAGGTTCTGCCAAACAATCGCGTGATTCCATGCCGTATAGGTGTTCTCCCGCGCCGCGGTCGCAGCCCACCGCAATACCGACGACATAGCCAAAAAGCACAACTGACACGAAAAGCGGCAACCGTCCCAAAATGCCCAACGCCGACAAAAGAAGTGCCGCCACCAGCGAGAGAGCCAGCATCTGATAAACACCCGCACTCACCGCCGGCAGATGGAAGAACTCAAACATCTCAAGCTTGGCACAAAACCCTGATGCCTGCTTCTCCCCAAAAAACTCACGATCAAGAAACACTTCGCAAGCCACAGCCGAACAAAAGATCGCGCGAAACCACCCCAGGAGTTCACTTTCGACAGGGCGAAAGAGCTCGTCCCAAACTTTCCGCAGCCGGAGCACTAGCATCATTCAAGCCCCGCAGTCGGCACATCAAAGAGCGGCCGATCCTCGACCTGAAAACCCTCCGCGGTGCGAGTCAGCGTTCTCTCAACAACTTTGACCCTCCGATAGTGCCGCTTCAACTCAGCCGAATTGCTTTTAAGATGCTCAACTACGAGTTCGCGAGCCCGGCCAACATCCCCTTGCGTAAGATTGGTTCGAATTTTGAAATCAGCGTGACCAAAGTTGGACGTCATTCCGCGATGCAGCCACTCTTCCGTTCCGTCAAACTTCACTCCTAACAGGCGAAACGATTCGATCTTTTCAAAACGGCGATGCACGATCGAAAACATTGGATAGTCGGTTAACGGCCAATAACGAAATGAGAACAGCGCAACCGCCAGTTGCAGCACCAAATAGGCGCCGACAAAAAACGCGACCCCATGCACTCCCTCAACTCTTCGTCCTAAAAGACCTCTTTAACGGCCGCGATGACACGGGCCACATGCTCATCTGGCATATCGGCATAAAGCGGAAGACTGATACAGCGACTCGAAATCTCTTCAGCCACTGGCAACTGATACTTCGCCCTCAAGTCTTTATAAACCGGCTGCCAATGCAGCGGCGACGGATAGTGAACCGACGTCGGCACACCCTTCGCCTTCAACGCATTTGCAAACGCATCGCGATCCTTCACAAGTACCGTGTACTGCGCCCACACCGAACCGCGATCCGACTTCACCTTTGGCACTGTCAAATGCGCTCCGAGCGAGGCAAACGCCTCATTGTACATCATCGCAATGCGGTGACGACGCTCCATCTCCCATGGATAGCGCTTCAGCTTCTCCGTCAAAATTGCGCACTGAATGGTATCCAGACGACCATTGATTCCAATCGCCGTGTGGTTGTAGCGCCCCTCTTGACCGTGAACGCGAATCACCGACATCTTCTTAAAGAGCGTCTCGTCATCCGTGAACACCGCGCCACCGTCGCCGTAACAACCGAGTGGCTTTGCCGGAAAAAACGACGTCGCACCAATCGTCCCCAACGCACCACTTCGCTTCGACGACGTACCGTATGCCGCACCAAAGCTCTGCGCCGCATCTTCAATCACCGGTATTCCGTACTTCGCACCCAACGCATTGAACTCGTTGAAGTCGGCCGGCTGACCATACAAAGACACCGGCATGATGGCCTTTGTCTTCTTGTTGATCAACGCCTCGACTTTTTTCGGATCCAAGTTGAAGGTCGACGCTTCAATATCGGCAAAAACGGGCGTCGCTCCTAAGAACGAAATCACTTCCGCCGTCGCAAAAAACGAAAAGGCCGTCGTGATCACCTCATCACCAGGGCCGACTCCATAGGCCATGAGAGCCATGATCAGCGCATCGGTTCCGCTTGCAGCGGTCAGGCAGTACTTCGAGCCGACAAAAGTCGCCAGTGCCTTCTCACACTCTTCCACTTCGGGGCCAAGAATAAACCCTGTATGCCCAAGCACCGTGTTGATGCGTGCATGAATGCTCGCCTCCATGGCCTTGAATTGCGGTTTCAAATCCAAATATGGAACAGGTGCTTGCGACATGGAAAACTCCTTCAAATCCTAACAAGTGCCACCACAGTAGCAGCCCCTCTCGCCCCAGAGCATTCTCAACGCGCGGCGCCCAATTTGCCTTCTTGGCCCCGCCATCGTTACCCTTAAAGCTTCGTAAGAAAGACGGAGGCCCCATGACCTTTCTGCTCAAGCAGATCTTCTCGTTTTTGAAACTGCTCAACTCCGATACCGGCACGAACCAAATTGCCTCTGGAATTGCCTGCGGCCTCATTCTCGGCTTTGCCCCAGCTCTGAGCCTACAGACACTTCTGGTCATCGCGCTTTTATTCTTCTTTCGAATTCAAATCGGCGCCGCCACGATCTTCGCCTTCTTCTTCTCACTCGTCGCCTGGATGCTCGATCCCGTCTCACATCAAATCGGTACAGCCGTCCTCGAAATGGAGTCGCTCAAACCGCTCTTCACCGAGATGTACAATATGCCGCTCATTCCCCTGACACGCTTCTATAACTCCATCGTGATGGGCTCCGCCGTCCTCAGTATCCTACTTTCACCTTTTGTTTTTGTCAGTGCTCGCATTCTCATCCAAAAGTATCGCGAACTCATCCTCGCTCGCCTCCAACAAACAAAACTATGGAAGCTCGTGAAAGCGACCGCACTCTACAAGTTCTACGCAAAGTACGACGAACTCTACGGCTAAAGGATTTCAACCATGAGCAACACTCCCAAAATGAAAAAAGCCAAAGGCCCGATCCGCTTTGAAGCCATCATCCCGTTCTGCGCCGTTGTCGCCATCATCTGGGCCTACTTCTTCTTTTTCTTCGACACCCACGCCCGCCATCTCATCGAGTCCGTCGGCACCGGCGCTGTCGGCGCCGAGGTCAATGTCGGGTCGCTCAACACCAGCTTCTGGAATGCCTCACTCGAGATCAACGGCATCCAAGTCACCGACAAAGAGGCCCCCTCTAAGAACGCAATTGAACTCGGCCAAATTCGCTGGAAAATGCTCTGGGATGGCCTCCTCCGCGGCAAAGTCGTGATCGACGACGCGAGCATCCTCGATATCCGCCTCGGAACGACCAGAAAACATCCCGGCCGCGTCCTCCCTCCCGAGCCGCCGAGCACAGACTCCAAATTCGACAAGCTTAAAGAAGAAGCGCTCAAAACCGCTGAAAAACAGTTCTCTCAAAACGTCCTCGGCGACGCCGCCTCGCTTCTCCAAGGCACTGACCCCGCAAAGCAACTCGAGTCGATCGGCAACGAGCTCAAAAGTTCGGCCCGCCTCAAAGAACTCGACGCTGAGCTCAAGAAAAACAAAAGGAATGGGAAGAGCGCATCGCCCGCCTCCCCAAGTCAGACGAGCTGAAGTCCTACGAATCCCGCGCCAAGGCGATCAAACTCGACGGCTTCTCAAACCCGCTTGAGGTTCAAAAGTCGGTCCAAGAAATCGACACCCTCGTTCGCGAAGTCGACGGCAAAATCAAAGAGGTCCAAAACACCACACAGGCTGTCGGCTCTGATTTCAAAACCTGGCAAAAGAATATCGACGACATCAAAAGCTTCGTCGAAAACGACATCAAGGACCTTCAAAACCGATTGAAGATCCCTCGCTCGACGCCACCTCGATCGCCAAATCTCTCTTCGGCCCCATGATCCTTGGCCGCGTTCGCCAGTTCGAGGGCTACATGAATAAAGCCCGCGAATACATGCCGCCCAAAAAGACAGCTGAAGAGAAAGCCGAGTTCAAAAAGCCGAAAGCTCATGAACGCGAGAAAGGCCGCAACTACAAGTTCGGCCGCCCGCAAGCCTACCCACTGTTCTGGCTCCGGCACGCAGCGATCTCATCAAAAGAGTCTCCCGACGGCCTCTCCGGTGACCTCAAAGGAACGCTCAAAAACCTCACCGACGATCCGCCGATGATCGGCCAGCCCCTCACTCTCGCCTTCGACGGCCGCTTCCCCGCATCCAAAATGGAAGGCGTCAAAGGCCTCATCACCATCGATCACCGCACCGACAATCCCAAAGAGTCCCTCTCCCTCTCCGTTGCCCGCTTCCCCATCACCGAGCAAAAGCTCATCCAAAGTGACGAGGTCACGCTTGGCTTCAAGGAGGCCATCGGCTCATCCAAACTCAACGTCGAGCTCGCCGGCGGCGACCTCAAGATGACCATCGACTCCAAGTTCGATCACATCCAACACGATGTTTCCGCCAAAGCCGCGATGGTCGATGAGATTCTCAAAAAAGTGATGAGTGATCTCCCCGCGGTCACCCTCAACGCCACCGTCCAAGGCTCTTGGACCGATCCCAAGTTCGACATCGACTCCAACCTCGGCCGCGAGCTTCAAGCCGGCTTCCAAAAACAGATTCAAGCCAAAATCAACGACGCCAAAGCACAGCTACAGAAGGCCATCGATGACGCTATCGGCGCCGACAAAGCCCGCCTTACCTCCGAGTTCTCGAAAACCCAAGGCGACACCGGCAAAATCCTGAAAGCCAAAGAAACCGAAGTGAACCGCCTCAAAGACGATCTTGAAAAACAAAAGAACAAGGCTCTCAACGAAGGAAAAAATAAACTTCAACAAGAAGGCCAAAAAGCCCTCGATGACCTCAAGAAAGGTTTCGGCTTCTAACCAAAACCACGAAGGCGCGCACCGATGGTGCCGCCTCTCGCCTCTACCTCGATCCCATCTCAGCAAGTCCGCCAAAATACGACACCGCCTGCGGTGTCGCCCAGTCTTCAATGCCGATCACCTTGCGCACCAGTCGACGGTCCGCACCGACAATAAAGCTCTCTGGCAACTTTCCGACTCCATACATCTCGGCAATCTTTTTGTCTTTATCCCAAACGACCTCAAAACCCGGCCGCGGAACCTTAAATAGCTTCAAGAAGTTCTCCAAGGTCCTTCGAGTCGTCATCCATCGACACGGCTACAACAACGACCTTACCCCCAAGTTGATCGACAAGCTTCAGCATCGAAGCAAACTCTTGTACGCAGGGATCACACCACGATGCCCAGAAGTTAATGATCACAACCGGTGCCTTCACATTCGCAAAGTCAAACTCCGCCCCCGTCACCGTCTTCAAACGAAACGCAGGCACACCTTCTTTCTCAAACTTTGCAACATAGTGAAAACTCTCAGGCGTCTTATCCATATCAAATCGATTTTTGAGATAAAACCACGACGCCACCAGCAGCACGACAAAACCGGCAAACAACACTCCCCATAACTTCCACCCTGTGCGTCGCATACCCACCTCGTCATTCATCCCACAGTCCTAAATTAAAAAAAAGGCCGGGTCACCCCAGCCTTTTTCTTCGCTTCACTCTTAAATCGAAAATCGAAACTTCCGACAGATTAAGCTTTTTTCTTTTTATGAAGAACCGCT
This sequence comes from Bdellovibrionales bacterium, assembly GCA_016713885.1. Lineage (GTDB taxonomy): Bacteria > Bdellovibrionota > Bdellovibrionia > Bdellovibrionales > JAMPXM01. The sequence continues at coordinate 92,536 of JADJOF010000004.1, forward strand.
CGAGCTTGGCCCTGAAGCTTACGAACACGCTTTTTCTTCGCGGCCGTCTTCTTCGCTGTCGCTTTGGCAGCAGCTTTTGCAACCTTCTCGTCAACAACCGGCTTCTCGGATGGAGAGTAGTCAACGAACTGAATGAACGCCATTTCTGCGCGATCACCAGGACGCTGTCCAAGCTTCAAAATCCGAGTATAACCACCCTCACGCTCTTGGAACCGCGGTGCCAAGTCTGACATGATCATCGCAACAACCTTCTCGTTCGGATACCGAGCAAGAAGGAGACGACGCGCATGAAGCGATTGCTTTTTCCAAGCGTAATCGCTTTTTCGACGTGGCGACGGAGTTCCTTCGCCTTCGCAAGAGTTGTCTTGATTCGTCCGTGCTCAACCAATGAGTTAACCAGACCACGCAAGAGGGCCTTGCGTGGGCCCTGCTTACGTCCAAAATGTTTGACATGTGCATTATGTCTCATCGTTTATCCCTTTTCCGCTGACGCCGTTAGGCGTCTTTCCGAGGAGCTATGCTGCTCGGATCCCAACCATTTGGCGGCCAACCGTCGACTTTCATACCAAGATTCAATCCCATCTCTGAGAGAATCTCTTTAATCTCGTTCAACGACTTCCGGCCAAAGTTCTTCGTCTTCAGCATCTCTGCTTCGCTACGTGAAACCAATTCGCCGATAAAGCGAATATTTGCGTTCTTAAGACAGTTTGCCGAACGAACTGAAAGTTCCAAATCGTCAACCGAACGGAACAAGTTCTCATTCAGGATCGGAGTTGTCTTAACTTCCTGTTCTTCTGTTGGCTCCATTGCCTCATCGAACGTAAGGAAAATCTGCAGCTGCTCCTTCATGATCTTAGAAGCAAGCGCTACAGCCTCCTCAGGCTTCAACGATCCATCAGTCCACACTTCGAAAGAAAGCGAATCATAATCTGTTCGCTGGCCAACACGTGCGTTCGAAACGTGATAGTTCACTTTCCGAATTGGGCTGTAGAGTGCGTCAACACCAATGAAACCGATCGGAAGCTGCTGCGGATTTTCATCAGCTGCAACATAGCCACGGCCAAAGGAAACGACGAGCTCAGCAGAGAACTTCGCGTTAGGTCCAAGTGTCGCGATAGGCTGATCAGGGTTTAAAACCTCGATCTTATCGTTGACCTGAATGTCCCGCGCCGTCACGATTCCCGGTCCAACTTTATTGATCCGAAGAGTCTGTGGCTCTGGGTTGTGTTGTTTGAATCGTACCTGTTTGAGATTCAAAATAATGTCTGTTACGTCCTCACGAACGTCAGGCATTGTTGAAAACTCATGAAGGATCCCTTCGAACTTCGCAGCCGATACCGCCGAACCCATCATTGAGCTCAGCAAGATTCGACGTAGCGAATTTCCAAGTGTTACACCATAACCACGCTCAAGAGGACGAATGATGAATTTTCCATAATCATCTGTGAGCGTCTCACGCTCAACTTCGTAGCCTTTTGGTTTGAGCAGGTCGCGCCAGAATTTGTAGTAATGCTCTTGCATGTGGCCTTGCACCCTCAATTCTCCTGAAAAATCGTCCGTTATACTTTAAGTCCATCGAACCCCAACCACAACCCTCTCGGATCATGGTTGCTACGCGTATTATCGCGAGTAGTATTCGACGATCATGTTCTCTTCGACTGCCAAGCTGATGTTCTCACGAGCAGGAACGTCTTTAATAACGCCCTTGAACGCACCGTAATCAGCCTCGAGCCAACCTGGCATCTCGCGCTTCTTAGCGCTTTCAATACCAGCGAGGATTTTGTTAATTCCTCGGCTCTTCTCGTTAACTTCGATCACATCACCCTTTTCGAGATTGAAACTGGGGATGTTGTTCTTCTTGCCGTTAACCAAGAAGTGATCGTGCTTGACCAGCTGGCGCGCCTCACGACGGCTTGCTGCGTAACCCAACGTGTAGATTACGTTATCAAGACGTGTCTCCAAAAGACGGAGAAGCTCAGTGCCAGTTACACCACGACGGCGGTCAGCCTCATCGAAGTACTTGCGGAACTGGCGCTCATAAACGCCGTAGTAACGCTTCGTCTTCTGCTTTTCACGCAACTGAAGCGCGAACTCAGAGAACTTCAATCGGCTCTGACCATGCTGTCCCGGTGGATAGGGGCGACGATCAAAAGAACATTTATCTGTAAAACAACGGTCGCCCTTCAAAAAGAGCTTCACGTTCTCGCGGCGGCAAAGTTTGCAGACGCTTTCATTAATGCAACTCACAGTTCATCTCCTCAGATACGGCGCCGTTTTGGAGGACGGCACCCGTTGTGGGGAATTGGAGTGACATCACGCATAGTTGCTACGCGAATGCCAGCCAATGCTAAAGACCTAACAGCCGGCTCACGTCCTGCGCCAGGCCCCTTCAAAAACAGATCCACTGAGCGAAGTCCTTGCTCAAGCGCCTTCTTTGCCGCGTCCTCAGCCGCAACCTGAGCCGCGAAAGGTGTACCTTTACGCGATCCCTTGAAGCCAAGGTGACCAGCACTCGACCACGAAATAACCTCTCCAATAGGATCTGTCATTGTCACGATCGTGTTGCCGAAACCAGCCTGAACAAAGCACTTTCCGTGCGATACTGCTTTTCTGACTTTTTTCTTTCCAGTTTTCTTTGCAGCCGCAAACCATCAACTCCCTACACGGCCTTTTTCTTGTTAGCGACAGTCTTGCGAGGACCTTTGCGAGTCCGTGCATTTTGTCGCGTGCTTTGACCGCGCACGGGCAATCCTTTGCGATGACGAAGTCCACGGTAACAACCGAGATCCATCAACCGCTTGATTGCAAGACCAATATCACGGCGGAGGTCACCCTCAACCTTGAGCTTGGCTTCCATATATTCGCGAATTTTTGCAATCTGATTGTCCGTCAAATCGTCAGAGCGAAGTTCAGCCGGAAGCTTCGCAAATTCACAAATGTTTTTCGCCTGAGTTTTGCCAATTCCATAAATGTACTGCAACGCGATTTCAACTCGCTTGTTGCGTGGAAGGTCGACACCAGCAATACGCGCCATCTGTTACCCCTGCCGTTGCTTATGTTTTGAGTTTTCACAGATCACACGAATGACGCCTTTGTGTTTGATGACCTTGCACTTGTTGCAGATCCTCTTAACTGAAGCTCTGACTTTCATTGCCTCTGATCCTTTAAACTGCCTTCGAACTGTTACGCTCTTAGGGCAAAAAAATTAAATCACCATACCGCTCTTCACACCCAACTGCTACGTCGGACTAAGCGAAAAACAATCTCCAAACCAAAAAGACGAGGTCTTTAAAAGCTTATCGATCATTGCGCCCTAAAAAACGACTCTACCTTCTGCTTTCATTCCCATCTCTGCGATCGTACTTAACCGTTCAGAGAAGAGCCGTGGAACAAAAACGTCCAGTAAACTTTAAGATCACCTGAAAATCAGAGAAACGCATTCGTTTGCCCTATTGGCCGTTCCAAAATCCTCTGGTCCTTCGAATTACAAAAGGTCAGAATTTTTCGGAAAAACGAGACACTTTCCCCTTCAATACCGAGTGGTCCAGCGTGCGGTGTTAGCAGTCTAAACCAACGATGTCCAGCTTCTCGGTCAACAAAGTTTTATTTTTCTGTGCCAACTTGGAAAGTGCCCATTTCTCGAGCGATTCTCCCGAGCTCACGACCTACATTTGCCCAACCAAACGCCGATAGACGTCTTCCGTTTGCCCAGTTCCGCCAACTGCCGAGAACTTCCCTTGAGCAGCAAAATAGGCCTTCAGAGGGGCTGTTGACGTTTCATAGGCTTCCAGCCGGGTTCTAATCACATCTTCTTTATCGTCAGCACGCTGAATGACCTCTGAGCCACAGAGGTCACAAACTCCAGCCCGCTGAGTGGGCTTACTGGCAATGTGATATGTCGCGCCACAGCCCGAACAGACACGACGTCCCGTCAGGCGCCCCATGAGGTCATCCATCGGAACCTCAAGGAAAAGCGCCTTGCCAATCTCCAGGCCGTTTTTCTTCAACATTCCCTCGAGCGCCTCGGCCTGCGGAACAGTCCTTGGAAATCCATCGAGAATGAAGTTCTGGGAACCAAGCCCCTTCAAGACGTCCTCAACCATACCGACGACGATCGAATCCGGAACAAGCTTTCCCTGATCCATGTAAACTTTAGCCGAACGCCCAAGCTCTGTCTGCTGCTTGATATGGCTGCGAAATATATCACCCGTACTGATATGCTTCATCGTACGACGCTCAACAAGCAACGCAGACTGTGTACCTTTGCCTGCTCCGGGTGCCCCAAAAAGGATAATGTTCAAAATTGAACCCTCCGAGTGCGCTGTTTCGCGCCGCGAAGCAACCCCTCGTATTTCTGAGTCATGAGATACGTCTGAAGTTTCTCAGTCGTATTCAATGCCACACCAACAAGAATCAAAATACTTGTTCCACCAAAGTAGAACGGAACCTTCAATTTATCGATCATCAGTGTCGGCAAAACCACAATAGCACACAGATAGGCAGCGCCGCCCACATTGATACGATCCATGACTTTTTGGATGTAATCTGATGTGCTTTTACCGGCGCGAATGCCAGGTATAAACTTGCCACCTTTTTTTAGGTTCTCCGCCATCTCCACCGGATTCAACACAATCTCAGTATAGAAAAAACAGAAAAACACGATCAGACCAACCTCCAACACGAGGTAAAGGCCACCCGTTGGGTGTAACGAATCGCGAAGCGCGGCAACCCAAGGTGCTTTAATAAACTGAGCAAGCGTCGCAGGAAAGAGCAACAAGGAACTCGCAAAAATCGGCGGAATAACTCCAGATAGGTTGATCTTCAATGGCAAGTGACTCGCTTGCGAGCCCAACATGGCGCGACCACCTCTTTGCGAAAAGTGAATTGGAATGCGGCGCTGACCCCACTCCAGAAATACAATCAAGCCGATGACGATCGCCATCATCGCAACGATGGCAAGAGCAACCAGGCCATTCATATCTTTGTTGGCAACCATCTCAAAAAGATTGATCGCACCTTTGGGGATACCAGCCGCAATGCCGGCGAAAATAATCAGCGATGACCCGTCGCCGAAGCCACGCTCCGAGATCTGCTCACCCAGCCACATGATGAAGCAGGTTCCTGCGGTCAACGTCAGAATCGTCATCACCTGAAATGGCAAAATACCAACACTCGTCGATACAACCAGCGGACGATTCTCAAAGTTTGAACTCATCAGCCATGAGCTAATCGCGTAGCCCTGAACAACAGCCAGTACAACTGTTCCGTAGCGGGTGTACTGAGTGATCTTTTTCTTCCTGGCTCGCCTTCTTTTTTGATCTGCTCAAGAGCTGGCACAACAGCCGTCAGGAGCTGAAAAATAATCGAGCTTGAGATGTATGGCATGATACCAAGTGCGAAAATCGAGAATTGGTTCAATGCACCACCTGTAAAGGTATTGAACAGACCAAAAATGCCACCCTGGTTTTGAAAGAAACCAAGAACAGCCTGCCCATCGACTCCAGGAGTAGGAACATGAACTCCCAAACGATAGATGGCTAGCATAGCCAATGTGAAAAGGATCCGTTTTTGAAGATCCGAGTTACCTGTAAGACCATCAGCTGCTGACACACTTCACCTCGGAATAAAAATGCCCCCGGCGTCGCCAGAGGCATGAATTTTGACGACAATATATTTCGCTATTAAAACGGATCGGCAAGCAACACTTCTCTCAAGAATTATTGAGATTGATGCACCGTCTGAAGCCCAAACCAGGGCTTCGACAACATTAAGCGAGGACTTCGACCTTGCCGCCTGCTTTTTCAATCATCTCTTTCGCCTTAGCGCTAAACTTATGCGCCTTAACAGTCAGAGCCTTTTTCACTTCACCCTTGGCCAATACCTTTAAAAGACCTTTGCTCACAAGGCCAGCCGCTCGGAGAGACTCTGGAGTTACCTCACCCGAGAACTGCTCGAGGTCTTTCAGGTTGATGACCTGATACTCTGTGCGGAAGTCTTTATTGTTAAAACCCCACTTTGGAGTGCGGCGCATCAAAGGCGTTTGTCCACCCTCGAAACCCCAGCGAACACGGCCACCAGCACGAGCCTTTTGACCTTTGTGGCCTTTTCCGGCTGTACCGCCCTGTCCAGTTGCATGTCCACGACCGCGGCGCTTGGTAGTACCTGTCGAGCCACGCTTCGGTTTGAGTTGAGAAAGAATACTCATCACGGCCTCACTTCACATCTTTAGGCGAAAAATTACTTTATTACTTCAACTTCCACGAGATGCTGGACCTTCATGATCTGTCCACGCATTGCCGGGCCGTCGTTTACAACTACTGACTGATGGCGGTGGCGCAGGCCAATGCAACGAACAGTCTCACGCTGATCTTGCGTGCAACCAATTACACTGCGCTTAAGCGTCACTTTAAATTTCTTAGCCATATATTACCTCAGTTTGTTCCAACAGCTTCTGTACGAAGCTGCGCCAAGCCGTCAAGAGTCGCACGAACTGCGTTGCTCGCGTTGCGAGTTCCAACACACTTTGTGAGAATGTCCTTAACGCCTACAGATTCAAGAACAGCACGAACCGCACCACCAGCGATAACGCCAGTACCCGGAGCAGCAGGACGCATAACAACCTGTGCAGCTCCAAATCGACCAACAACCTCATGAGCAATCGTGCGGCCATCGATCAACGGAACCTTACGGAAGCTCTTTTTAGCGCCGCGGCTAGCTTTGCCAATAGCTTCGGGAACCTCGCCAGCTTTGCCGGTACCATAACCAACTTCACCAGCTTGATTGCCTACGACAACAAGAGCCGCAAACGAAAACCGTTTACCACCCTTAACAACCTTGGCAACCCGTCTAATAGCAACAACGCGTTCTTCGAACTCCGCACCGGATTCTTTTCTATCATTCGTTTCCACTAGTCGCTCCCTTATCAGAATTCGAGTCCGCCAGCGCGGGCGGCATCAGCCAATGCTTTCACGCGACCGTGGTACAAGTACCCGTTGCGATCAAACACGACAACCTTGATGTTTTTGCCGATTGCTCGCTTAGCGATCTCTTTTCCAATCGCCACGCAGGCATCCTTGTTTGCACCTTTAACGCCATCAGTATCAAGCGTCGATGCTGCCACCAACGTTGCTCCAGTTACGTCATCAATGACCTGAGCATAGACATGGCGGGCGCTTCTGAAAACACAGAGGCGTGGTCGCTTAGCCGAGCCGGTTACTTTCTTACGAATCCGCAGCTTCTTCTTTTCACGCGAAACTGCTTTAGAAGCCGTATGTTTTGTAGTTCGAATTCTCACCTTACACCCACCTTATTTTCCAGCCGACTTGCCTTCTTTACGACGGATCTTCTCGTCAGAGTATTTCACGCCTTTGCCCAAATAAGGCTCTGGCGGACGGAACCCGCGAATTTTCGCAGCAACTTGTCCAACCAACTCGCGACTCGGTCCAGTGACCGTAATCTGAGTCTGTTTCTCCACTTTCACTTCAATTCCTTCTGGAATCGGAAAGTGAATGGGATGAGAGAAGCCCAACGAAAGCTCAAGTTTTTTACCACTCACCGCAGCCCGGTAGCCGACGCCGACGAGGTCAAGAGACTTCGTAAACCCAGCAGTCACTCCTGTCATCGCGTTCTGCACAAGAGCGCGATAGAGTCCGTGCAACGCACGAGCTTGTTGTGAATCATCTTTTCTAGTCAGAACGATCTGATTGTCTTCGACCTTAGCCGAAACTTCCGGTCGCATCGCGACCTTCAAAGTCGCCTTTGCGCCTTTAACCACGACCTCATTGGTCGGGGAGATCGTCACTTGTACCCCGTTTGCTACGGCTACGGGTGCCTTACCAATCCTTGACATCTTCCACCACCAATCCTGTTACCAGAGTGTACAAACGAGTTCGCCACCAATGCGACTTTCGATTGCCTTTTTACCACTCATGATTCCTTTGCTCGTCGACAAAACCGAAATTCCGAAGCCAGAGCGAACATTAGGAATTGAGTCACATGTTACATAGAGACGTCGTCCTGGGCGGCTCGACCGTTCAATTGTCGTAATCGCATGACGGCCGTCATCGAGATAGCGCAGGTAGATACGCATCATACCTTGTTTGCCATCCTTCACGACTTTGAAGTCACGAATATATCCGCCTCTTTTCAAACATTCAGGCAATACCAACTCGCACTTTCGAATTTGGGACATCGACCTTTTCATGGCGTGCGAGACCAGCGTTACGAACCCGAGTTAGAAATTCACCGATTGTATCCATCTTAACTCCAAATCGAATTTAAACCAGTACCGAGAAGCATCCGCCTATTTGCGGAAAGGCATCCCAAGTGCTTCCAACAAAGCTTTTCCAGACGCGTCGTCAGTAGCGGATGTACAGATCGTGATGTTCATGCCGCGAACTTTGTCGACTTTGTCGTAATTGATCTCCGGAAAAACAATCTGCTCTTTCAAGCCCAAGTTGTAGTTTCCACGTCCATCAAAACCTTTTGGCGGTAAACCGCGGAAGTCACGAACTCGCGGCAATAGCGAGATTCATAAGACGATCCATGAACGCCCACATGCGGTCACGACGAAGTGTCACACGCGCTCCAATTGGCACACCTTCTCGCAACTTAAAGTTCGAGATGGCTTTCTTCGCCTTCGTCACGACAGCTTTCTGTCCAGACAAAGTCGTGAGCTCCTCAGCCGCTTGAGTCACCAACTTTGGGTTCTGAGTCGCATCACCCAAACACACGTTGATAACTACTTTTTCAAGGCGAGGTACCTGCATAGCGCTCTTCGCACCGAGTTGCTTCTTCAGAGCAGCAACAACTTCTTTTTGGTAACGCTTTCTGAACTCTATTCTTTTCTTTAGCTTGCGTCGTCTTAGCCACAGCAACCTCGCTCACAAAACTTCTGGCGCAAGCGAAACAATTTTCACAAATTGTTTTGCACGCAGCTCACGAGCGACTGGACCAAAAATACGTGTCCCGATCGGCTCTTTTTGATTGTTAATAAGAACGGCAGAGTTATCGTCAAATCGAATGAATGTGCCATCCGGACGACGAACCTTGCGGCTCGTCCGTACAACGACTGCTTTCGCTACATCGCCAGTTTTGACTTTCGAGTTCGGCATCGCTTCTTTGATCGATACAACAATGATATCACCAACCGAAGCGTAACGACGCTGTGAACCGCCAAGAACCTTGATACACATAACTTCTTTTGCGCCCGAATTGTCTGCGACACGAAGTCGCGTCTGCATCTGAATCATGCGTTCACCTCTTGCGCGCGACGTCCTTTTTGCAGAACCTCTTGCAGCGTCCAGCGCTTTGTTTTGCTCAGCGGACGAGTGTGTACGATACGAACAACATCGCCTGCCTTTGCTTCGCCCTTTTCATCATGCGCTTTGAAAATCGAGCTGCGACGCATGAACTTTCCGTATTTCTTATGGCGAACCATACGGAAGATCTGTACCGCAATCGTCTTCTGCATTTTGTCGCTGACAACTTCGCCAACAACTTCTACACGGCGCCCACGTCCAGCTGTTTCAGTGCTATTCATGGCCCATTACCCTTTCTTCACACGTGGCGATTTTTTCGCAACGCTTTTGCTTGTTCCAGCAGCTTTCGAAACCTTCTTCGCTACGGTTTCGCAGCGGGAGCAACACCTGATTCCAAGCTTCGCAAGAGCTGTGTTGATGCGCGCGATGTCTTTCCGCGCCTCGCGAATAACCATCGGATTTGCCAGCTGCCCAAGTGAGTTCTTCATTCTTGCTTCGAAAAGCTTAGAACGAAGCTCGACTTTCTTTTTATTCAAGTCCTTTGCGGTCAAACCCGCCAACTCGGAGAACAACATCTTCTACTCCCGCGCCAAAAACTTGGTTCTTAGCGGCAACTTGTGACCAGCCAAGCGGAATGCTTCTAGCGCCTGCTCACGAGTAACACCATTGATTTCAAAAATTACCTGTCCAGGCTTTACAACCGCTACCCAAAATTCAGGGTTACCTTTACCGGAACCCATTCGAACTTCTGCCGGTTTTCTTGATACCGGCTTGTGCGGAAATGCACGAACCCAAACTTTGCCGCCTCGTTTTACAGAGCGGCTAATCGCAATACGGCTCGCTTCAATTTGACGTGAAGTCAGCGCGCAATCTTCTGCTGCCTGCAGACCGAAGTCTCCGAATGCAACAAAGTTCGCACGGCTCGCAAAACCTTTGCGACGGCCCTTAAAGCTCTTTCTGTACTTTGTTCTCTTAGGACTTAGCACGTTTCGCCTCCTCAGCCTCTCGCTGAGTCATGATATCGCCTTTATAGATCCATGCCTTAACGCCGATGATTCCGTACGCAGTCGTTGCACGAGCAACTCCGTAATCGATATCAGCGCGCAAAGTGTGAAGTGGAACGCTCTTCTCTGTGTACCATTCAGTACGAGCAATCTCCGCGCCATCTAAACGGCCAGCGACTTGTACTTTGATACCGCGGACTCCACCACGAATCGCTGCCGCAATCGCCTTTTTCAAAGCACGGCGCCAAGAGATCCGCTTTTCCAATTGTTGAGCAATGTTTTCAGCAACAAGCTGAGCATCGATATCAGGCTTACGAACTTCCTGAATATTGACGAACACCTCATTAGGAGTCAGGAGCTTTTGAACATCAGCCTTCAGCTGGTCAATTCCCGCGCCTTTTTGCCAATCACAACGCCTGACGAGCCGTGTGAATAATAACTTTCACTTTTTCGCCGCGCGCTCTATTTCAATCTTCGCAACGCCCGCATGCCGAAGCTTTTCCTGAAGATACTTACGCAGTTTGAAGTCCTCATGGAGGTTCTCAATGTACGTTGGTCCTTTTGCATACCAACGCGAATCCCACGTGCGAATGACGCCAACTCGAAGCCCAATTGGGTTAACCTTCTGTCCCATTCACCCTACCTCTCGTCGAGTACCAAGTTGAAGTGACTGCTCTTGCGCTTGATCGGAGTGGCACGGCCCTGTGCGCGCGGACGGAACCGGCTCAACGACGGCGCCATATCGACAGAAACGTGTTTCACGTAGAGGTTGTCGACATCAACAACCTTCTTCTGTTCGGCATTTGCAACGGCCGATTCGATAAGCTTCTAAAGCACTGCAGCTGGCTTCTGCGGCATGAACGTCAAGATGCGAATCGCCTCATTGACGTCTTTGCCACGAACCAGGTCCGCAATAATTCGCGCCTTCTGGCATCCGACTCCTGCATTTCGAAGATAGGCTTTAATTTCCATACTTCACCGCCCTTATTTCTTCGGAGCGGCCGCAGCCGCCTTCTTCTCAGCATGTCCGTGGAATGTGCGCGTTGGCGCGAACTCTCCGAACTTGTGCCCAATCATTTGGTCCGTCACATAAACCGGAACAAACTTCCGACCATTGTGTACCGCGAATGACAATCCTGCCGCTTCAGGAAGAACTGTCGAACGACGCGACCAAGTTTTAATAATCTTCTTGTCACTTTTCTCGATCGCCACCTGGATCTTCTTCATCAGGTGATGGTCGACAAATGGTCCTTTTTTAATCGAACGTGCCACAGCGAACTCCTTACTTGCGTCGCTTAATGATCATGTTGTCGGTACGCTTGTTATGACGAGTCTTATAGCCTTTGCAAGGCTGACCCCACGGCGTAACCGGATGATGACCTTTACCCACGCCTTCACCACCACCGAGCGGGTGATCGACAGGGTTCATCTTCATACCGCGAACCGATGGGCGTTTGCCCTTCCAGCGATTGCGACCCGCTTTACCGATGCTGACGTTCTCATTGTCAGTGTTTCCAACTTGGCCAACCGAAGCGACACAAGTCGACAAAATCTGACGAACCTCGCCGCTTGGAAGACGAACCTGGCAATACTGACCAAGCTTCGCAACCAGAGTCGCACCGACACCCGCACCGCGAGCAATCTGTGCACCCTTTCCTGGGCGCATTTCGATATTGTGAATGATTGTTCCTGTCGGAATCGCGCCAAAGGCAACGCGTTGCCTGGCTTAATATCCGCATATGCGCTCGCCAACACTGTATCGCCAACATTCAGGCCGATTGGAGCAACGATATACGCCTTTGCACCGTCAACATAGTTGAGCAACGCAATACGTGCCGTTCTGTTTGGATCGTACTCGATTGAGACGACTTTTGCCGGAACGTCGAACTTTGAACGACAGAAATCGATGACACGATAGCGACGCTTATGACCTCCGCCCTGGTGGCGGATTGTGATCTGGCCCGTATTGTTACGAGCCGCTTTGCGGCGCAATGGCTCCGTCAACGAACGCTCTGGCGTTGTTTTTGTAATCTCAGAAAATCGAATCCCGTACTTTGGCGAAAACCTGGCGTCCGGGGACGATAGGTTTTAATTCCCATCTTTATGCCCCCTCAAAAATCGAAATCTTCTCGCCAGCTTTCAGCTTAACGAGAGCCTTTTCTTCCATTGTTTTGGTGGTCCGAGTCTCATTTGCTTACGGAAAAATTTCCGCGACAAATCAGGGTGCGAACACTTTCAACCTTAACGTTAAACGCCGTTTCAATCGCCTTTTGAATATCAGGCTTAGAGGCGTCCAACTGAACCTCGAATGCATAAACACCAAGGTCCTCGGCATGAGCCGCATTCTTTTCCGAAACAAGGGGCTTTTTAATCACTTCAAACATTTCAGCCCTCCACACCACAGCGCTCGACAATCTTCGCGATCGAAGACTTCGAAACAAGAGCGTGGTTAAACTTTAGAAGATCGTAAACGTTCAAACCCTCAACGCCGTAGTAACGAACTTTCGGCAGGTTGCGAGCAGCACGCGACATCATTGCATCAGCAGCGCCGTCAAGAAGAACAGCTTTTTCAACGCCCATCTTTCAGGTTCGCTGCCAACTTCGTTGGTTTTCCAGTCGAAGCCATGCTTCTCGACAACATGAAGACGGCCCTCTTTAACAAGCAGAGAAAGCGCACTGCGCAAGCCAGCCTGACGAACCTTCTTCGGAAGCGAGTATGCGTAGCTTCGTGGCGATGGGCCGAAAGCAGTACCACCACCCGGCATGAGCGGCGAACGACTAGAACCCTGACGAGCTCCGCCAGTACCTTTTTGCTTAAACGGCTTCTTACCACCACCCGAGACAAGACCTTTGGTCTTTGTCATCGATGTCCCTGACGGCGGCAAGCAAACTGCCATCGAACAACAGTGTGAAGAAGGTCTTTGCGAACCGGCTGTTCAAAAACAGAACCCGGAAGCTCGACATCGCCTACTTTTTTCTTATCCCAATTATAAACCGCGACTGTCGCCATGATTTACTCCTTCACCAATTTGACGAGAGAGTGACGGGCTCCAGGCACTGGGCCCTTAACCAGAATCACGCTCTCCTCAGGAAGAACATCAACGATATGGACATTGCGAACAGTCACTGTTTCATCACCAAGATGTCCCGGGAATCGCTTGCCAGGCATAACTCGTCCTGGCCATGTACGGTTACCGCTTGAACCAGGCTGACGATGGAACTTCGATCCGTGCGATGCAGGACCGCCGGCGAAGCCGTAGCGATTCACTGAACCAGCAAAGCCCTTACCTTTCGAAGTCGAAGTAACGCTAACAACATCGCCTTTTACCAAACTGTCGATCGCAACCTGATGCCAACCTTCATGTCACCAACAGAGCTCTTGGCGAATTTCACGCACATACTGCGCGCCATTTTCAAACCCTGCTTTTTAAGATGGCCACGCTCCGACTTGACGTGCGAGTTGCCCTTTTAGGGCCACTAGCGATTTGAACCGCTGAGTATCCGTCTTTCTCGGTTGTTTTAACCTGAGAAACTACCCATGGCTCCATCTTGAGGACTGTCACGGGGATCATCTCTCCGGCATCGCCGTATACCGACGTCATGCCGACCTTCTTTAAAAACAGCCCACGCAACTTGACTCCCGAGGCAGACGCAGATTGTCTGGCGTCTCCTGCTGGGGCAGCGGTTACTTGCTGTTCACCGGTCTCCGTCATTTCCTACCTCTCCCTTCAATCGATTCAAGGGTCAAAAACCCAAAATTAAATCTGAGAAAATTTGATCTCAACATCAACACCCGCAGACAGATCGAGCTTCATCAGCTGATCAACCGTCTGAGGAGTTGGCTCCAAGATGTCCAGCATTCGCTTGTGCGTGCGCACCTCGAACTGCTCACGTGATTTTTTATCAACGTGTGGCGAACGAAGTACCGTGTATCGGTTGATACGTGTCGGCAGCGGAATGGGTCCCGCTACTCGAGCTCCGGTGCGACGTGCTGTCTCTACGATTTCGCGAGTCGATTGATCCAAAAGCTTGTGATCAAACGCTTTCAAGCGAATACGGATCTTTTGACTTTGCATGATCCCATTTCCTTTCCGAACATCAAAAACTCAAACTCAACTCAACAAACACAAATGCACAAGCAACCTGAAGAGGCTAAGTGCGTTACCTAAGAACTAAAGCTTAGGACTTCACTAGCATTTCTCCAGGGTTCGACTCTTTGGGGTGTTAGACTCTTTCGGCTTCGGCCATCATGAGCGCAGAAGGAAAATTCCATTTCCTAAAACGCATTTGCTCACTGGCATCATACGAAATCCGCTATCACTTCAGAATCGCACGTCTTTTTTGAATCTTTTGCGAGATTTTCATCCCTAAAAAGACATCAGAAACGGCGTGTAAGCCAAAAAGTAGGCTTATCCAAGGCGCGCAGTATGCAATTTCGCCAAAGTGAAAGTCAAAGGTAAATCGAAGATCGATCACTTTTTTTTGACATCACGCCAGCCCCTCCCATCAGACTTCACATCCTGTCCAAACTTTGAACAGACCGAAGACCCACTAGAGGCGCCCAAGCCGCTGTAGAATCTCAGCAGCCACCTTGGCGGCCATCGGCGAGAACTGCTTAAACTCCATCACAAAAACACCGCGGCCCTGAGTGAGCGAACGCAGATCAGTTGCGTATCCAAACATCATCGCCATTGGGCACTCCGCATCGACAACCTGTCGACCCGCACGAGAATTCATGGACAGAACCTTCCCCCGACGCGCATTGAGGTCACCAATGACTCCACCCATAAACTCATCTGGGGTCGTGACCTCAACCTTAAAGATCGGCTCAAGCAGCTGTGGCTCAGCTTTACGGGCCGCCTCACGAAACGCATTCGCACCGGCTAGCTTATAAGCCATTTCCGAGGCCGACTCTTGAATGTAGTCCGCACCAATCAGAATAACCTCGAGGTCCGTCGTTACAAAACCTGCCAAGACACCGTTCTCAAGCGCTTCGCGAATTCCCTGCTCAATCGGCCCAGCCATCGTTTTCGGGAGACGCTCAACCGGAACCAGATTTGTGAACTTAAAGCCAGAGCCCGTTGCCGCAGGCTTAATATCAATGACGGCATGGCCAAACTGACTCTCTCCAGCAATAACCCGCTCCACGCGGCCCTCGCCACGCGCCGCTTTACTCACGGTCTCACGATAGCTCACCTGCGGCTTACCGACGTTCGCCTGAACTTTGTGCTCCCGCATGAGACGATCAACAAGGATCTCCAGATGCAACTCGCCCATACCCGCCAAAAGCGTCTGACCGGTCTCAGAATCAAAGCGCAGGCGACAGGATGGGTCTTCCCGCTCAAGACGCTGCAAACCTTGCATCATTTTATCTTGATCCGCCGACGACTTCGCCTCTATCGCGACCGCGATAACAGGCTCTGGGAATTGAATCGATTCTAGCAAAACCGGATGCGATATATGGCAGAGAGTATCTCCAGTTGCGGCGAATTTAAGTCCGACAACAGCTCCAATATCGCCGGCCTTGATCTCCTGAATCTCCTCACGAGAATTCGCATGCATTCGAACCAAACGCTGAATGCGCTCTTTCTTCTGCTCTCTCGGATTAAAAACTTGGTCGCCGACTTTCAGCACACCCGAATAAACACGAACGTACGTCAAAGCACCCGCAAATGGATCGTTTGCGATCTTAAATGAAAGTGCCGCAAGATTCTCTTCCCAATTGGTTCGACACGGAATCTCTCGCTCGGGCTTTTCAGGATCATGGCCAACCACCGGCGGAACATCAAGCGGACTTGGCAGAAAGCGAACAACCGCGTCCAGCAATGTCTGTACACCTTTTTTCTTAAAGGCCGCACCACACAATACCGGGAACAGCTTCATCTGAATCGTCCCATCGCGAAGAGCACGAATCAGATCAAGATCAGAAATTGCCTCACCCATCAAAAACTTGTCAGCGAGCGTTTCGTCGACCTCAGCCGCTTTATCAATGAGCTTCTCACGATACTTGGCCGCATCAGCCTCAAGCTCAGGCGGAATCTCACGCACTTCAAATGCATCGCCGTTTCCGCTATCAGGCCACACGATGGCCTTCATCGAAATCAAATCGACGACCCCCTGAAAGCGATCCTCTGCTCCGATCGGAATTTGAATACAGACAGGATTCGCTTCGAGTTTTTCAATCAGAGTATCAACGCTCCCATAAAAATTGGCGCCGACTCGATCCATCTTATTGATGAAGCATATTCGCGGGACTTTGTATCGATCCGCTTGGCGCCACACGGTCTCAGACTGAGGCTCAACACCATTGACACCATCAAATACGGCAACCGCACCATCGAGCACACGTAAGCTACGCTCAACTTCAATCGTGAAATCGACATGCCCGGGAGTATCAATAATGTTAATGCGATGATTGAGCCATGAACACGTTGTGGCGGCCGAGGTAATTGTGATCCCGCGCTCTTGCTCCTGCTCCATCCAATCCATGACCGTATCCCCGTCATGGACCTCACCCATCCTGTGCGACTTTCCGGTATAGAAAAGAATCCGCTCCGTGGTCGTCGTCTTACCGGCATCGATATGGGCCATAATCCCGATATTGCGAGTCAGACGAAGACTGTCGATCCCAGTAAACGCCGATTGCTGAGCGGCTGTCATATGAACCGGGTCAACTGCCAATACATACCTGGCGCCGCCAGAAGTTGCTTCACTCAAATTCGCCACAAACCGCCTCGACTCTCATTCGCTGCACAAAAAAATCAATCCGACCGAAATAAAGTCCCGATGTCGATATTGATAGACAAGAAATACCATAGGAACCAGTGAAAATCACAAGGGACTCGACGCAAGTTAGCGTCACGAGTGAGCCCAAAAAAAAGAAACGGATGCCGAAGCATCCGTTTTCTTAAAAACCCTTGATACATCCTGACGGTCTGGTTCAAGACTCAAAAACCAGACCCGCCAATCTGCAACAAACGGCTTACCAGTTGTAGTGCGAGAAGGCCTTGTTGGCTTCTGCCATACGGTGAACGTCTTCTTTTTTCTTAATCGCATTGCCGCGATTGTTGTAAGCATCGATCAGCTCACCAGCAAGACGCTTTCCCATGTCCTTTTCACCGCGCTCACGCGAGTAGTCGATCAACCACTTCATTGCGAGGGTCAAACGACGCGAAGGACGAACATCAACCGGAACCTGGTACGTTGCACCACCAACTCGGCGTGAACGAACTTCGATTTGTGGCTTTGCGTTCTCAAGCGCTTTGCGGAAAACCAAGAGTGGCTCTTCCTCAGTGATTTTCGTCTTCAGCTCATCAAGAGCTCCGTAGAAAATCGTCTGGGCAGTGCTTTTCTTACCGCCATACATCATTTTGTTTACGAACTTCGTGATAACGATATCGTTATAAATCGGATCAGGAAGAATCTCTCGTTTCTGGACTCTACGACGACGTGACATTATTCCCCCTTACTTCTTAGGCCGCTTAGTACCATACTTAGAGCGGCTGACGAGACGACCGTTAACACCTTGAGTATCAAGGGTTCCACGGACGATGTGGTAACGAACTCCCGGAAGATCCTTCACACGACCCCCACGAATAAGAACAACAGAGTGCTCTTGGAGGTTGTGACCGATTCCTGGGATATAGGAGGTCACTTCGTACCCGTTAGACAAACGCACACGAGCAACTTTGCGGAGAGCCGAGTTCGGCTTCTTTGGAGTTGTTGTGTACACACGTGTACAAACACCACGACGTTGTGGACAGCCTTTGAGAGCTGGCGACGCCGTTTTGTTTTTCTGCACTGTCCGCTCTTGGCGGATGAGCTGGTTAATCGTCGGCATTCCTTCAACCTTTCTCTGAACATCCTCATTCGACGTAGCGAGGAGCCAGGGTTTACTGCACCGTAGGGCCGATGCGGGCCGATCACACAAAAGTTTCCCTTTATGGACGAAGGCACCGTTTTAATGGAGTCCCAGCCTGTTGGTCAAGAAATCCCTGAGCAATCTACCGAATACTTCATCTAAAAGAAAAAGGGAGGCTTTCGCCTCCCTTTTTGCTGATTCGCAAAACCAAAGGACCGCAAGGTCTTAGGTTTGTGCCGAAACAGACGACGACCGAGGACCCATTCCCGGAAGAAGCGACGCCGCCTCCCCTGGAGCCTCGTCAACCGCAATTTTCCAACGCTTATAAGCCGAGAGACCTGTACCAGCTGGGATCAAACGACCCATGATGATGTTCTCTTTCAGGCCACGGAGGTAGTCAGTCTTCGAGTTGATCGCTGCTTCCGTCAGAACCTTCGTTGTCTCCTGGAAGGATGCTGCCGAAATCCACGAGTCTGTCGAGAGAGAAACCTTCGTGATTCCGAGGAGAAGCGGCTCAGAAGCCGCAATACGTCCACCCTCTTTACCAAGACGATCATTCTCCTCTTCGTACTCGAAGCGCTCAGCCTGCTCGCCAGTGAGGAACTTCGTGTCGCCGCCATAAACGATGCGGACCTTACGGAGCATCTGACGAACGATAACTTCGATGTGCTTATCGTTCAGCGCAACACCCTGCAGACGGTAAACTTCCTGGATCTCGTTAACGAGGTAGGCCGACAGCTCAGTTGGTCCCTTAACCGCAAGAATATCATGCGGATTGGTTGGACCATCCATCAACGGCTCACCCTTCTTAACGAATTCGCCTTCGCGAACCGCAACGTGCTTGCCTTTAGGAATCAGGTACTCACGTGCCTCGCCGCCGTCTTCTGGCGTCACAATCACACGCTGCTTACCCTTAACGTCTTTACCGAAGGTGACGTAACCGTCGACTTCAGAAATGATCGCAGCTTCTTTTGGCTTACGTGCCTCAAAGAGCTCAGCAACGCGCGGCAGACCGCCCGTGATGTCGCGTGTTTTCGACGTCTCACGGTGAATCTTCGCAATGATGTCACCCGAAGTGACGTCCTGACCGTCGCTCACCAAGAGCTGTGCGCCGACCGGGATGATGTTGCGCGCAGGGATCTCGCGACCCGGCAGCATAACCGCCTTATCGTTTTCATCCACGACCATGACGGCCGGACGAAGTTCCGCTGACTTCGACTCGATGATGACCTTGGTCGCAAAGCCTGTGACGGCGTCGACCTGCTCGGTCATCGTTACGCCTTCTTCGATGTCGCTGAACTTCACGCGACCAGAGACCTCGGAGATGATCGGGTTCGAGTATGGATCCCACTCAGCAAGGTTCTGACCTTTTTTAACAGCGTCGCCATCTTTGATCTGAAGAACGGTACCGTAAACCAGCTTGAAGCTATCACGCTTCACGCCGTTCGCATCGATCAACTGGATTTCACCCTGACGATTCATCACCACAAGCTTGCCCTGACGGTTTGTAACCATCGAGACATCCTTGAGTTTCACTGTACCATCATGACGAGCCGTGTGCGTCGACTGCTCAACCGCACGCGAAGCCGCACCACCCAAGTGGAACGTACGCATCGTCAGCTGAGTTCCCGGTTCACCGATCGACTGCGCAGCGATTGTTCCAACCGCTTCGCCAAGATTCACGATCGCTCCGCGAGCGAGGTCTCGACCGTAACACTGCACGCAGATTCCACGGCGAGTCTTACAAGTCAGAACCGAACGAATCACAACAGATTCAATTCCTGCACCCTCAACGGCCTTCACGCCATTCTCGCTGATCTCTTCGCCCGCACGGATAACAATCGCGCCCGAAACTGGGTGAACGATATCTTCCAATGTCACGCGACCAAGAATGCGCTCGCCAAGAGGCTGAATAATCTCGCCACCTTCGATGAGCGG
Organism: Bdellovibrionales bacterium; assembly: GCA_016713885.1. Classification (GTDB taxonomy): domain Bacteria; phylum Bdellovibrionota; class Bdellovibrionia; order Bdellovibrionales; family JAMPXM01. The sequence continues at coordinate 112,599 of JADJOF010000004.1, forward strand.
CGTGATCACGATACCCTCTGTGGTTCCGCAGTCGTGCTCAGTGATAATCGCATCCTGAGCGACGTCATGCAGACGACGCGTGAGATAACCGGAGTTGGCTGTCTTCAGAGCGGTATCGGCAAGACCCTTACGAGCACCGTGAGTCGAGATGAAGTATTGGTGAACTGTCAGACCTTCACGGAAGTTCGCCGTAATCGGCGTCTCGATGATTTCGCCTGAAGGCTTCGCAAGAAGACCGCGCATGCCGGCCAACTGACGAATCTGTGCCTGCGAACCCCGCGCACCCGAGTCAGCCATGATGAAGATCGGGTTAAACGATGGCGCAGTCACTTTGCCATCCTTCGTGTCGAACTCTTCTTTATCGAGTTCGCCCATCATCTCTTTGGCGACCTTATCTGCTGTTTGCGCCCAAATATCCACGACTTTGTTATAGCGTTCGCCGTCGGTGATGAGACCTTCATCGTATTGATGTTGGATCTCACCTACCTGCTTCTCGGCATCAGCAAGCATCGTGGTTTTAGTCTTGGGGATCACCATATCGTCGATCGAGATCGAGATACCAGCGAGGGTCGAGTACTTAAATCCGTACTCCATGACCTTGTCTGCCAAGAGACAAGTCGCTTTGCCGCCTGCAAGACGGAACGTCGTATCGATCAACGAAGCGAGCTGTTTTTTCGTCATCACAAGGTTAACGAAAGAGAATGGGACTTCCGGCGGAACGATATCGCTCAAGATAGCGCGACCAACCGTTGTGTCCTCAAGCTTGCCGTTGATGCGAACTTTACATGTCGCCTGCAGATCGATGTGACCTGTCTCGAACGCGTAGAGCGCCTCTTCGACAGAGCTAAAGATCCGGCCTGTACCCTTCGCTCCCGGGCGGGACCGAGTCATGTAGTACATACCGAGAACGATATCCTGCGATGGGTTGATGATCGGCTTACCGTTCGCAGGGCTCAAGATGTTGTTTGTCGACATCATGAGAACGCGAGCTTCAACCTGTGCTTCAACGGACAGCGGAACGTGAACGGCCATCTGGTCACCGTCGAAGTCGGCGTTGAATGCCGTACAAACGAGAGGATGCAGCTGGATCGCTTTACCTTCGTGAAGAACCGGCTCGAAGGCCTGGATTCCAAGACGGTGAAGAGTTGGAGCGCGGTTCAGAAGTACCGGATGCTCTTTCACAACGTCTGAGAGAATATCCCAAACCTCGACTGTTTCCTGCTCAACCATTTTCTTGGCCTGTTTGATTGTCGCAGTCAGACCACGCTCTTCCAGTTTGTTGTAAACAAACGGCTTAAAGAGCTCGAGAGCCATTTTCTTTGGAAGACCACACTGGTGCAGCTTCAAGTGAGGACCGACGACGATAACCGAACGACCAGAGTAGTCGACACGCTTACCGAGAAGGTTCTGACGGAAACGGCCCTGCTTACCTTTCAACATATCTGAAAGCGAGCGGAGTGGGCGTTTGTTTGGACCAGTGAAAGTCTTGCCGCGACGGCCGTTATCAAGGAGAGCGTCAACCGACTCCTGCAACATCCGCTTTTCGTTGCGGATGATAATGTCAGGAGCGTTGAGCTCTTGGAGCTTCTTCAAACGATTATTGCGGTTGATGACACGACGATAGAGGTCGTTGAGATCAGACGTCGCAAAACGACCACCATCCAACGGAACCAATGGTCGCAGATCTGGCGGAATAACCGGCAGCGCTTCGAGCATCATCCATTCAGGACGGTTGACCGAACCCTTGAAGGCTTCAACAACCTTCAAACGCTTTGTCACCTTCTTGATCGCTGCCTCTGACTTGGCTTCATTGAGCTCAAGGCGGAGTTTGCGCGAAAGATAGTCTGGATCGATTTTGCGCAGAAGATCGCGAACAGCCTCGCCGCCCATGCCGGCCTTGAAGTTCGGTCCGTTCTCTTCAAGAGCTTTCTGATATTGATCTTCCGTGAGGACCTGGTTTTCTTCCAGCGCCGTCTCCATTGGATCAACAACCACATAAGCTTCGCAGTACAGAACCTTCTCAACGTCTTTCAACGAAAGATTGAGGATGTTACCGATCCGCGATGGAAGCGAACGCAAGAACCAAATGTGCGCAACTGGAGTTGCGAGCTCAATGTGGCCCAGGCGCTCACGGCGAACTTTCGATTGTGTGACTTCGACGCCGCACTTCTCGCAAATCACACCGCGGAATTTCATCCGCTTATACTTACCGCACAAGCACTCGTAGTCCTTTACAGGACCAAAAATCTTCGCGCAGAAGAGTCCATCACGCTCAGGTTTGAACGTGCGGTAGTTAATAGTCTCAGGCTTCTTTACTTCTCCAAAGGACCAGCTGCGGATCATTTCTGGCGACGCCAGAGAAACGCGAACAGCGTCGAAACTCAGCGGGTCTTTTGGCTTATCAAAAAAATTCAATAAATCTTTCAAGGTCTCACTCCAAGCTTATCGTCTTGCGACTGGTCCTCTTACTGTTCCACTTCAGGTGTCTTGTCGGTCAGGATGTCCGACTCGATCAACTCCACGTTGAGCGCCAAAGACTGGAGCTCCTTCACGAGGACGTTGAACGACTCAGGCAAGCCTGGCTCGAGCACGTTTTCACCCTTTACGATGCTTTCATACATACGAGTTCGACCGGCGACGTCGTCAGACTTAACCGTCAAGAACTCCTGCAATGTATAAGCGGCACCGTAGGCTTCGATCGCCCACACTTCCATCTCTCCGAGACGCTGACCACCGAACTGAGCCTTACCTCCCAGCGGCTGCTGCGAAACGAGCGAATATGGTCCGATCGAACGCGCGTGGATCTTTTCTTCAACAAGGTGATGCAGTTTCAGCATGTACATCACGCCAACCGTCACTTCGTTCTGGAACGGCTCGCCGGTACGACCGTCGAATAGAACCATCTTTCCGTGAGTTGGAACCTGTGCACGCTTCAAGAGCTCTTTCACATCTGTCTCACGAGCACCATCAAACACTGGCGTACCCAAGTGGATACCGTTCGTCATTGTGCCCAAGATCTTCTTCACCGAAGCATCGTCAGCCTTATCGATGAACGTCGAGATATCTTCATCCGCGAACGCATCTTTGATCGCCTTACGACCAGCCTCAGCCTGGAACTTCTCGACATGAGGTTTCAGCTGTTCACCCAAGTTACGGGCTGCCCAGCCAAGGTGGACCTCAAGAATCTGACCGATGTTCATACGAGACGGAACGCCGAGCGGGTTCAGCACCATATCAACCGGACTTCCGTCCGCGAGATACGGCATGTCTTCAACCGGCATAATCTTCGAAACAACACCCTTGTTACCGTGGCGACCGGCGAACTTATCACCGACCTGGAGCTTACGCTTAATCGCGACGTAAACTTTAACCATCTTGATAACGCCAGCAGGAAGTTCGTCACCCTTGCGGAGACGATCCATCTTTTCGCTGAAGACCATCTTCACGGCGTCAAGCTGGTTGCGTGCGCCATCAATAATTCGGCTAACTTGATATTCGAGATCTTGCTCAAGCGGAATGTACGTCAAGAGCTCAAACGGAATCGTCTCAAGATCGGCGTCCGTGATGTTCTGCCCTTTCGACAGCAACTTCTGCGAACCGTCTTCGTTGAGAAGAACGCCAGTTGTGGTCTTACCCAGCAACAAGACCTTCAACTTCGAGATCGCGTTGTTCTTGATAACGTTCTGCTCAACCGCAAGATCCTTCTCGAGCTTGCGTTTCTTCTCTTCGATGATGGCCAAGAGACGCTCATCGCGCTCAGCACCTTCGCGGCCGTAAACCTGCGCATCAATGACTGTACCCGAAACACCCGCTGGAACCCGGAGCGATGTATCGCGAACGTCACCGGCTTTTTCGCCGAAAATCGCGCGAAGGAGCTTCTCTTCTGGCGAGAGCTGCGACTCGCCTTTTGGCGTCACTTTACCGACCAAAATATCGCCAGGCTTTACTTCCGCACCGATGCGAATAATGCCCGACGTATCGAGATCCTTCAGCGCTTCTTCGCCAACGTTGGCGATATCGCGCGTGATCTCTTCTTTTCCAAGTTTTGTATCACGAGCAAGACACTCGAATTCTTCGATGTGAATTGACGTGTACGTATCGTCTTTAATCAGACGCTCACTGATCAAGATCGAGTCCTCGAAGTTGTAGCCCATCCAGGGCGTAAACGCGACGAGGATGTTCTGACCAAGAGCGAGCTCTCCGAGCTCAGTCGACGGACCGTCGGCGATGATGTCACCCTTGCGAACAGTGTCGCCAGAGAGAACGATCGGACGTTGGTTGAAGCAGGTGTTCTGATTCGTCCGCTGATACTTGGTAAGGTTGTAGATATCAACGTTCGCACCGAGCTCTCCGCCCTTTGCAAAACGACGAACCACGATTCGGCTCGCGTCGACTTCTTCAACGATACCGTCGTTTTGAGCAACAACGCTTGTTCCCGAGTCCTTCGCGACCAAACGCTCAACACCAGTTCCGACAAGTGGCGCCTTCGAGCGAAGGAGCGGCACGGCCTGACGTTGCATGTTCGATCCCATGAGGGCGCGGTTCGCATCGTCATGTTCAAGGAACGGAATCAAAGATGTGGCAATCGACACCAGCTGGCTCGGGCTCACATCCATCAACGAAACTTTGTCTTTTTCAACCGTCTCATATTCGCCGTTAACCCGAACCGTAACCGACGCCGCTTTGAGCTCTGTCGTCACTTCGCGAGTCGCCTGCGCAATATGATGGTCCGCTTCTTCAAGAGCCGACATGTACTCGATGCTCGAAGATACTTTGCCGGTATCAACGCGACGATAGGGCGTCTCGATGAAGCCGTAGTTGTTGATGCGCGCATAGGTCGCGAGCGACGCGATAAGACCGATGTTCGGTCCCTCTGGCGTCTCGATCGGACAGATACGGCCATAGTGTGTCGGATGAACGTCGCGAACTTCGAAACCCGCGCGATCGCGAGTCAAACCACCCGGTCCAAGAGCCGAAAGACGACGCTTGTGCGTGATCTCAGAAAGCGGGTTGGTCTGATCCATAAACTGCGACAACTGAGACGCGTTGAAGAATTCCTTCAAAACGGCGTTAACAGGTTTCGCGTTCACAAGATCATGCGGCATCATCGTATCGACATCCTGGAGCGACATGCGCTCGCGGATCGCGCGTTCCATACGAACCAAACCGATACGGTATTGGTTCTCAAGAAGCTCGCCCACCGAACGCACACGGCGGTTGCCGAGGTGATCGATGTCGTCGATGTGACCACGACCGTTTTTCAGGTCGATCAAAGTGCGAACAGCCGACAGAATATCCTTTGATGTGAGCGTGCGATGTGTAATCGGACACTCAGTCGCCGGGATGCTGAAGCGGTGATTGATCTTGATACGGCCGACTTCAGAGAGGTCGTATGTCTCAGGATCAAAGAATAGCCGCTGGAAGTATTGCTCAGCACCTTCTGGAGTTGGCGGCTCGCCAGGGCGAAGACGCTTGTAAATCTCAAGAAGCGCCTCTTCACGTGTCGAAATCTTGTCTACGAGAAGCGTGTTGCGAAGGTATGGGCCAACCGACAGACCGTCGAAGAAGATCAGACGGAACTCAGTGATTCCCGACTCAATCGAGCGATCCAAAATCGCTTTCGACATTTCCTGGTTGGCGTCAGCGATGATCTCGCCCGTCTCTTCGTCGATGATTGGACGCGCAATAACTTTGCCTTCCAAATCTTCCGACGTGATCTCAACTTCTTTCAAGTCGAGGTCTTTGACGCGTTTTACGACAGCACGAGTGATACGACGGCCCTGTTTAACCAGAACTTCGCCCGACTTCGGGTCGACGATATCAGCCAAAGCGCGCTGACCAGACATGCGCTCGATATCGATTTCACGATAAAGCTTGCTCTTACGTACAACGACTTTATCGAGATCGTAGAAGTACTCGAGAAGCTTCTCGACACTGTAACCAAGCGCTTTCAAGAGAATCGTCACAGGGAATTTACGACGACGGTCGATTCGAACGTAGATCAGGTCCTTTTGGTCGAATTCGAAATCCAACCACGAACCGCGGTACGGAATCACACGCGCCGAGTAGATCAGCTTACCGCTGGCGTTGTTCTTTCCACCATCGTGGTCAAAGAACACACCTGGAGAGCGATGCAACTGAGATACAACAACGCGCTCAGTTCCCGAAATAATGAACGAGCCGTTGGCCGTCATCAGCGGGATATCGCCAAGATAAACTTCTTGTTCTTTCATATCGCGGATCGAGCGCGTCTCGGACTGCTCATCCACATCAAACACCACCAAGCGCAGTGTCACCTTCATGCCGGCCGCGAAAGTCATTCCGCGCTGGCGACACTCATCGACATCATACTTTGGGGGTTCCAGAGTATAGCTCACGAACTCGAGGCTCGCGGTGTTGTTAAAGTCAGAAATCGGGAACACCGATTTGAAGACGCCACTCAGACCGACGTCTGTACGGCGATCTGGATCGACATCTTTTTGCAAGAAGCCCTCATAAGAGCTCTTCTGCAACTCAATCAGGTTCGGGATTTCGATAACCTGCTTGTTCTTTGCAAAGCTTTTCGAACCCGCAGGTTGGAGGCTGTGACTGGAACACCCGAATTGGTCGTGGGCATTTTTACTCCGTTATTGGTCAAACGTTCGCTACTTTAAAACCTAAACTTCGAATCCAAACTCGCACTCAAATTCACAATCAAATCGACGAACCAGGTCTCAGAGGAAGAATCACCTAGGACGCCGAAACCCGTTCACCACCGTCTCCAGGAATTACCCCATCTTGGGTTTACCTGAAGCTCAATCGTGAACGGGTCATTGGGAAGATAGGACTGAGGTAAACCTTGATCCTGCCTCCGCTTTTTCTATCACTATCATCTGACGGGCTTTCGCCCACCATACGCTTGCCGCAACTACAACCTTAGGTCGTCGCTCCGGCCGAGCGCGAAGTCAAGAAAGTCTGCCGCGGCTCGTTACTTTACAGTAACTTTCGCGCCGGCTTTCTCGATAACTTCTTTCATTTTTGCAGCTTCTTCTTTTGTTACGCCTTCTTTAACTGTCTTTGGCGCGCCTTCAACGAGGTCCTTCGCTTCTTTCAGGCCGAGACCTGTAACTGCGCGAACTTCCTTAATAACGTTGATTTTGTTAGCGCCTGCATCCATGAGAACAACGTCAAAAGCTGTTTTCTCTTCAGCAGGAGCAGCAGCTGCTCCGCCACCGCCAACTGCAACTGCAACTGGAGCAGCAGCAGTTACGCCCCACTTGTCTTCCAAAGTTTTGATGAGCTCAGCGAGCTCGATTACGGGCATGTTCGAAAGAAAATTCACTACATCGTCTTTAGTGAGAGCCATTTTAAAAATCCTCCAAAAATCAATAATTTATAAAAACCAAAATTGAATATCTAAGCGACACAGTTCTTACGAAGCTGCGTCGGCTTTGTCTTTTTGAGCTGCAAGCACGCGAACGAATCCGCTTGGTACCGCATTGAGCGTTCCAACGAATTTCGACATCGGAGCCTGGAGCACACCGAGAAACTGAGCGCGAAGTACTTCTTTCGATGGAAGCGATGCCAATGCCTTAATGCCTTTTGCATCAAGACGGGCGCCTTCCAACGCTCCGACTTTCAACTGAAGACTTTCAACGTCTTTAGCGAAGTCGCTGAGTGCTTTCGCAACAACGGGCGCCTCACCGAACGCGAAAACGACGGCGTTTGTGCCGACGAAATCATTCTGCAATGCAGAGTGCGTCTTGGGGTGATCCGCGAGTGCGCGAAGAGCAAGCGTGTTTCGAACAACCTTCATCTCCGACTCAATGGGGAACAGTTTTTTACGCAAGCTTGTCACTTGCTCAACCGTCATACCTTTGAAATCGACGAGAAAGGCCGCTTTGGCACGTCCGAAACTTTCGGCGAGTGCTGAAATCTCCTGTGCTTTATCTTCACGAGTGATCATGAGCTGACCTCCTTTCCTAGAATTTTGATACGCGCCCTCATTCATTGAGATAGGAGTGCGGATCAGAAAAGGTGTCGCTCATTAAAGATAGAGGGCCGAAACCGGCTCTATATGCAAAACGGCTTTACTTTACCAAACCGAACCGTTCTCTCGGTAGGAGAAGCCGAAGCTCCATTAAACTCTTTCGAGGACCTACTGTCTTTGATCGCGATCGTCTGTGGGGTTCTAAAGAACCCATTTTTTACAGGAAAGCAAGGGATACTCGTCGCCAGATGCGAATACCGGATGAAAGCCGATCGTCGCAGTACTATTTATTTTGCACTCTCCCAACCCAAACGGCAGAACTCTCCAGATCTGTGCTATTCACCTACTGCAATACCCTGAGGAGGTTCTATGAGCTGGCCCCGCACACTTAAAATTTCATCGATTTTCGCCTTCGCACTAATGGTCATCACTACCGTTTCGGCACTCCCTACAAATGCAGCCATCGTAGCCCGAGCGGTCGACAGCCTGAACGACGTTGAGTCGACAGAAGTCTATGCCATCGAAGGCGCCACGACAGCCAGTACGACTGAAGACATCATCGCCGAGATCGGGAAGCGTATACGCCAGACCTACCACATTCGTGGCTTCGACATCCACAGCTACAGCCACGAGCAGAGCAGCATGCAAACGGCATTGACCGAACTACAAGAGAAGACCGGCGAATTCCCAGGCCTCAGCAAAGACGAGCAGAGCGCAATTCAGACATGGGCGACCAAACATGTCGTCGAGCGCGTTGAACGCCTCGATCTCAACGTCAACTACATGGGAGGCACAGGCCTCGAAACAATCTATCTCTTCATTCCAAAAATGCCAGCCGTCGAAGTCTTGGCCGTTCGCGCTTTTTGGTACAGCGAATAGCCCGATTCGCCTCTTCACATAGCGAACGCAAATAAAAAAAGGCACCGATTTCTCGGTGCCTTTTTTGTTGTCTAAACCAGCGAGCAAAAGCCCGCCCATGAAGCCAGCTGAAACTAACCAGCCGAATCCTGATCCTGCGCCTGAAGAGCGTCAACCTTAACACCAGGACCCATAGTCGAAGAGACTGTGATGCCCTGAAGGTAGATACCTTTCGAAGAAGCTGGTTTTGCCTTTACGATAGCGCCGATCAAAGCCATCAAGTTGTCCTTGAGTTTGTCTGCGCCCATCGACTTCTTGCCGATGCCTGCGTGAACAATACCAGCCTTATCAACACGGAAATCAAGTTTACCGCGCTTTTCAGCCTTCACTGTGTCGCCGACGTTCATTGTGACAGTGCCGACTTTTGGGTTCGGCATAAGACCACGAGGTCCAAGAACCTTCGCAACCTTAGAGACCGTCGCCATCATGTCTGGAGTCGCAATCGCTTTGTCGAACGCGAGCCAACCGCCGTTGATCTTTTCAACGAGATCGTCCGCACCAACGAAGTCAGCGCCCGCTTCTTTCGCTTCGGCCTCTTTTGGACCTTTTGCGAAAACAAGAACGCGAACCGCTTTGCCAAGACCGTGCGGAAGCGCAATCGCGCCACGAACCTGCTGGTCCGACTGCTTCGGATCGATACCAAGACGAATCGATACGTCGATTGTCTCGTCGAACTTCGCAGTTGCCGTCTCAACAGCAAGCTTAACAGCCTGCTCAAGCGGAAGCTTTGTGAGTGAGTTTACTTTGGATTTTACAGACTTATATCGCTTACCACGTGCTGCCATAAATCACCTCACTCCGAATCTCAAGGCCCATGCTGCGAGCGGTGCCCACAACCTGTGCCATTGCCGACTCAACAGTCGAGCAGTTGAGGTCTGGAAGTTTCAGGGTCGCGATTTCGCGAACCTGCTTCATGTTGACCTTCCCGATCTTATCCTTCTGAGGCATCTTCGACCCTGACTGGATCTTGACAGCCTGTTTCAGCAGAATCGACACGGGCGGCGTCTTCGTGATGAAGGTAAACGACCGGTCCTGGTAAACAGTGATGATAACCGGAATAATGGTATCACCCTTGCCCTGTGTACGGGCATTGAACTGCTTACAGAACTCCATGATGTTTACCCCATGCTGGCCGAGCGCCGGTCCCACGGGAGGCGCTGGATTCGCCTTCCCTGCCGGAATCTGCAACTTAATCATTGCAGTGACTTTTTTAGCCATAGTACCCACTCCTTCGCGGGGGTGTTCTGTTATCGAAAAGACCCCATGCCTTTTCGAACCGACCCTTAGATCAGAAGACCTAAGAGCCAAATCTAATTCAAATTAAACGCAGCATCCCGCTACATGATCGAGAGAAGAGCATCCGGCCCTCCCTTAAGAACGAAGGCTTTAGGCCTTTTGAACCTGGATGAAGTCCAACTCCACTGGAGTTGCCCGGCCGAAAATACTGACCGAAACCTTCACCTTTCCCTTTTCCTCATTGATGTCCTCAACCGTACCGTTGAAGTTTGTGAACGGGCCGTCGATCACGGTCACATTCTCACCAACAGAGAACTTCACTTTTGGACGTGGCTTCTCAGCACCTGTTTCCATCTGCTGAGTTACGCGCAGAACCTCATCCGGAGGAACTGGCGATGGCTTATTGCCACCGACAAAGCCCGTTACTTTTGACGAACCTCGAACCAAATGCCAAGTCTTTTCACTCAAAGCCATCTGAACGAACATGTAGCCAGGAAAAAACTTCCTGGATCGTGTCGTCTTCTGGCCCTTAACAAGCTCAACAACACTCTCAGCCGGAATGAGGATCTCGCCAAAGAGATCTTCCATCTTGTGCTGTTGAATACGCTTTTCGATCGAAGCTTTCGCAGTGCCTTCGCTGCCAGTCGCAACGTTAACAATGTACCACTTCTTATTGTCTACTTTTGCCGCAGTCTCATTTGATGACACTTTTGACTCCAACATTTCAATCTCCAACCACGACCAGTCCAGCACCCGCAGAACCGATCACCAGCCGGAGATCGGTTCTCGTTACGAGAGAAGGCCGAAAAGGTTTTTAGAAAGCAGCCACTGAATCAGCTTTCCCGATACAACATCGAGAAGCCCAAGCGCTGCGCCCGAAAGCACCAGCATAATACAAACAAAGAGGGTCATCCGCATCGTATGCTCACGGCTCGGCCACACGATTTTCTTTAACTCACTGACGACCTCATCGCCCCAAACGCGAACAGCGGCATTAGCCTGCAAGGCGATGAAAGAACCCAGACCCGCAAGAACGGGAAACCCGTGTCTGACAAGATCCATTGTAACAAAACGACCAACAGCACCAGTTGCGATTGCACCGATAGAATCGAGAAGCACTTTCGCTCCGATTCCTATGAGAATTCCGGCAATCATGAAGCCAACTGTTGCGGCCTTCTTATTTGCTGCGACTGCGCTATCCATGCTCGTCCATTCCTATCAGTTAACTCGATTTTAGAATTACAAATTGGCAGGGCAGGAGGGACTCGAACCCCCAACCGACGGATTTGGAGTCCGTAACTCTACCGATTGAGCTACTGCCCTACCGAAACAGGGGTCATCACAACGACAACCCCTGTGTAATCCTATACTAACTTATTCCTGAATATCGACAACAACGCCGGCGCCAACTGTACGTCCGCCTTCACGGATCGCAAAGCGGAGCTCTTTTTCCATCGCGATTGGCGCGATGAGCTCGACGTTCATTTCGACGCGGTCACCTGGCATGACCATTTCAGTTCCGTCTTTCAAAGTCACAACACCTGTAACGTCAGTTGTACGGAAGTAGAACTGAGGGCGGTAACCGTTGAAGAACGGAGTGTGGCGTCCGCCTTCCTCTTTTGTGAGGATGTAGGCTTCAGCTTTGAATTTCTTGTGCGGCTTGATCGAACCTGGTTTTGCGAGAACCTGTCCGCGCTCAACTTCTTCTTTCTTAGTACCACGGAGGAGGCAACCGCAGTTGTCGCCAGCACGGCCTTCATCAAGAAGCTTACGGAACATCTCGATACCAGTAACAACAGTCTTCAACGTTAGGTTCAAACCAACGATTTCGATCTCGTCGTTCACTTTTACGATACCGCGCTCAACACGACCCGTGACCACCGTTCCACGACCCGAGATCGAGAACACGTCTTCAACCGGCATCAAGAACGGCTTGTCGATAGCGCGCTCTGGCTGCGGGATGTAGCGGTCAACTTCAGCCATGAGCTTCAAGATCGCATCGCGACCGATCTCTGGATTTTTTCCTTCGAGAGCGCAGAGAGCCGAACCTTTTACGATTGGGATCTCATCGCCAGGGAATTCGTACTTCGAAAGAAGTTCGCGAATTTCAACTTCAACGAGCTCGAGAAGGTCAGCGTCGTCAACCATGTCAACTTTGTTCATGAAGACAACCATCGCAGGAACGCCAACCTGGCGCGCGAGGAGGATGTGCTCACGAGTTTGTGGCATCGGACCGTCAGCAGCAGAAACAACGAGGATCGCTCCGTCCATCTGTGCCGCGCCAGTGATCATGTTTTTCACATAGTCAGCGTGGCCGGGGCAGTCGACGTGTGCGTAGTGACGGTTCGCAGTTTGGTATTCAACGTGCGACGTCGAGATCGTGATACCACGAGCTTTTTCTTCCGGTGCTTTGTCGATCATATCGTAAGCAAGGAATGTCGCGCCGCCAGTTTCAGCCAATACTTTCGTGATAGCCGCTGTCAGCGATGTTTTACCGTGGTCAACGTGGCCGATTGTTCCGATGTTGACGTGGGGTTTACTCCGGTCAAATTTCTCCTTAGACATTACCTTCCTCCTGGGGCATCGCCCATACTTCTTAAATTAATTTCGAACTCTTGAACTTGGCTTCAAACTTTAAAGAGTGCGTTTGCTGCGATTCTCGCTATGAAACTGCGCTCTCTTGATTCTCAACTTCAGTTCGTAACTTTATGTTTACTCTCGCGCTCCAATTGCCTGGTGATTCAAAAAATTGCGCCACCAAACAATGCCAAGTTCACGACTTCTCGAGTAGCCTCGAACGCGACGAATACTTCTGGCGAAACCATCCGTCGCTCTTGATTCAACAGCTTCTGATGACACCCTTCATGAGAAAGACTTTCGCAGTCTTCGGGCTGAAGGAAAGAGACAAAAGGAAACCGTCGGCTCAAAAAAACTCCGCCGTGAGAGGGAGAGAGTTCCCACACCCAGGGGAAAAACGCAAACGTTTCCGGGGTCTGTCACTCAGAGCGCGGCCCACAATTCGCGCAATGCGTCGTCATCTACCAGAGCATGCCGAAAACAAGAGCAGGCGAAAGCTCACGTCCCGACTCAAGCATCGAGACCGTCAGCGTGTAGGGCGAGGCCAGCTTTACTCCAAAAATGGAGCGAGCAGCCCCATCTGCCACAAAAGGCAGCAGAAAGTGCACAGCCGGCCAGGTCCACTTTCCGTCCTTCTCTGAGTTATGGGCCAAAGCGACAAGCGATCCTGTCGTGAGCACGTGAAACGTCCAGAACAAACCGCGATCGTACGTTAAACGCGAGGGATCAACCTCACTCGGCAAAATGGCGCCAAGCTTGTCACGTTCCTCCTGACTGATGTCGGGGGTCGAAACTGAAGCCATCAAGAGGTGAAACGAACCACCGTAGATCAAAACACCAGTCGCAAACTCGGTCGCTTGCTTATGGCCTTCACGGCCAGCATCAGGCCCATCGTGAGGAGCAAGCGCAGCCAGGGAAGCCAAATACCCAATCCAACTTGCCACCGGCATCAGTTTGAATGGCGAATACTCGTCGCTCGCCACGGCAGCTCGAGTATCGGGATCGTCAGCCGTCACTCGACGCCTCGACATCGCACTCACCGGTGAAGCGAAAGCGATAAGCAGCGCCGAAACAAAAAGCAGTCGGATTATCGTTTGCATTTCACGAGAATCTCGGTCGACGAACTTGTGCTCTCTTTGCTGCCAGAAACCGAAGACGAACTGTTGACGATCTTATACTTACCCCCGCAGACCTCTGCCGCTTTTTCATAGCAGTACCGGACATCAGGACAAGACACCAACTGGTGAGGAGTGCCGTCGGGTCCTGGGATTGTCTCAACGCTCGCACACCCTGAGATCGCCAAACCAAGAAACAACATCGCAATTGCTTGAGTTCTGAAATTCACCAAGATCCCCCTAGAAAAAAACCTTATGGCACGAGATAGAGATCCACTCCAAGACCTAAAAACCGGCGACGGAGCGGTAAAAAAGAAATTGCGACTGAGCCCCACGAAGGAGCACAGCGGAGTCAAAGACGGAGCGATATAAACTGGAGCCCATGGGGAGAATCGAACCCCCGATCTCGCCCTTACCAAGGGCGTGCTCTACCACTGAGCCACATGGGCAAAGCCGGCGCGGTCGATGTACCGACACGGCATTGAACTTAGAAAAATTGGAGCGGGAGACGGGTCTCGAACCCGCAACCCTCAGCTTGGAAGGCTGATACTCTAGCCAATTGAGCTACTCCCGCTCACCACAAAAACACACTCGAAAAGGTTACGCACAGTTGACGCATTTTTCAATGTCGTCTCGCAAATCAAATCACTAAAAGTGGTGGAGAGGGCAGGATTCGAACCTGCGAAGGCGGAGCCAGCAGATTTACAGTCTGCCCCCGTTGGCCACTTGGGTACCTCTCCGCACAAAAAGAGACTCGTAAACGAACTCTTGTACGACTTCTTCGAAGCGCGGAACATCGATTAAAAAAATGGAGCTGGCTATGGGACTCGAACCCGCAACCTGCTGATTACAAATCAGCTGCTCTACCAATTGAGCTAAGCCAGCAATTCTCACAATCGAGATCCGACCCACCATTTAGGGTAGCCGGAGGAAAAGAGTCAAAGACTTCCTTGATGGAATTTCAAGGAGTCTATTTTGTAGGCATATTCGCGTGTTGCCGGCAGGTCTCATAGAGCGCCATTGACGCCGAAACCGCCGCATTGAAGCTCGAGCCACCCGCCACTTGCGGAAGCTGAACGAGCTCGTCACAGGCGCGCTCGACCGTGATCCGAAGCCCCGAGGACTCAGAGCCAAGAACCCAAACGACCTTTTTTGGAATTTTCATATCCCAAGCCTTGGCTTTGCCCTTTTCGGCCAAACCAAAAATCCAGAAGCCGGCGTCGCGCCACTCCTGAAGTTCGCGAGGCAGATTCGAGACGGCCTCAACCGGAACGTGCTCAGCGCCGCCACTCGCAACTTTCGAGGTTGCGACGGTCAGACCGACGGCGCGATCTTGAGGAATGAGAATCGCTTTGACGCCAAGGAGCCACGCTGAGCGCATCACGGCACCGAGATTTGCGGGATCCTCAAGACCATCGCAGGCGAGAATCACGCAACTCTCAAGCGCACGAAGGTCCTCGCGGTCAATTGACGGGATCTCGGTGATGATGGCCGCTGCGCCCTGGTGGCCAGAGCCGACGCTATCGAGCTCGCCATTGGGCATCGCTTTGACTGCTACACCGGCCGCTTCGGCCAGTTCGAAAATTTCCTTGAGCTGTGGGGCGCGCAGATAATCGTCGCGCAGACCCAGGATACGAACCGCTTTGGGGCGAACTTTGAGCGCTTCGCGAACAGAGTGAATACCGATGGTCAGGCGCTCACCCTTTTGCGCTGTCCAGGCCGCAGGGCGCGTCCCGAGACGAGCGTTCGCAGGGCGAACAGAAGGGCGCGGCTGACTGACCTGCGGAGCCGAGTCACCACGAGGAGGACGCGCTGGTGAGCGCGAGGCACCTTGAGGCGCAGCTTTGCCGCCGCCACGGTGAGAAGGACCATGGGGGCGCGACGATTTTCCTGGGCGTTGTCTCAAGGCTCAAACTCCTGTCAGAAATTCTTTCTGCATTTGCAGCGCGAAGCCGAGGGGATCGATCGCTTCTAAAATCGGTCGACCGACCACGAGGCTCGAGGCTCCGTTGAGCGCCGCCTGGGCTGGTGTTTCGATTCGGACCTGATCGCCCTTGTCTCCTCCGGCGGGTCTTACTCCAGGAGTGACGAAGTATCCATCGGGAATCATTTGCTTTAGAGACTTTACCTCGTGCGGAGAGCAAACGAAGGCGCGATGACCTTGATCCGCGCACTCCAGCGCGAGGCCTGAAACAAGGTCCGGAATCGAATTCCCCTTCCAAGCAAATGGCAGCGTTTCTGGCTCAAAACTCGTGAGCACGGTCACCGCCAAAATTCGATGGCCAGGGAACTCCTGAGTGAGGGGCTTGAGAGCTTGAATCGCCTTGGGGCCGCAGGAAGCGTGGATGGTGGAGTATCGAGCGCCGCTCTCAAAGGCTGCGCGAACAGCGGCGACCATCGTCGTCGGAATATCGAGGTGCTTGCAGTCGACGAAGACATCACCATGTCGGGCAATCGATCGGACCAGGCCTGCGCCTTCGCGAAGCATGAGCCGCGGGCCAAGCTTAAAACCGAAGCCGTGCCCGCTGAGTTTCTCAGCGAGCGCCTCGGCACGCTTGGGATCATCGACATCAAGGGCGACGAAAATCGCAGGATCCTTTGCCATGACCATCACAGCGACTTCAGAAGCGCCAGTGTCTGTTCGGTGGCGTCTTCGGCCTTCACTTTCGTCATCGATTTATCTTTGCGCTTGATCAATTCAACGACGCCCTCTTTGAGGCCGCGACCACCGATGTTGAGGCGCACTGGCATACCGAGAAGATCAGCGTCCTTGAACTTCACGCCGGGACGCTCAGCGCGATCGTCCATGAACACATCAAGGCCATGCGCCTGAAGGTCGCGATAGATGATCTCGGCCGACTGACGAACTTCTTCTTGATCGGGATCGAGAACCACGATGTGAACATCGAATGGGGCAATCGCTCGCGGCCAAATGATTCCGTCGTTATCGTGCGACTGCTCGATCGCCGACTGAATGGTTCGCGAAACGCCGATGCCATAGCAGCCCATTTCGATGGGTGTCGGGACGCCTTCGGTGTTGAGATAGGTTGCGCCCATCGCCTTTGAATACTTGGTACCGAGGTAGAACACGTGACCGACCTCGATCCCACGGACCGAGCGATAGTGGCCTGGCTTGGAACTTGAACCACACTCGGGGCAAAGGTCGCCGGCCTTGGCGAGGCGAATGTCAGCCGTTTTTGCTGGCGTGAAGTCGCGACCGATATTGACGTTCTTAAGATGCTGATCGTCGGTGTTGGCGCCGACGATAAAGTCGACAAAGCCTGCCATCGCCGAATCGATGTAGATCGGGATCTTGAGTCCAACGGGACCGCAGCTACCAGGACTTGCTCCCGTCACCTGACGAACTTCTTCATCGGTGAGCAACAGCGGTGGATTGGCGAGGCCTAAAACGTTTTTCAGTTTGATCGGATTCACTTCGTCATTGCCAGCAAGACAGACGGCCACGGGCTTAAGCGCCGTGTCCTTGGGATCAAGTCCTGAGTTTGTCGAGAAGAACATCGTTTTAACAAGCTTGCTCTCGGGAACACCGGTCACTTTCGAAAGTGCCGCGATGGTTTTCAAACCCGGTGTCGCAAACGACTCCTTCAGAGCACCGGAGGCCGTGGCTTGAGATTGGTTCGCCGAAAGGGCCGGTGCGACTTCAATGTTTGCAGCGAAACTGCAAGAGTCGCAGACCATCAAGTGATCTTCGCCGGCCTCCGCTAAGACCTGAAACTCGTGGGTTTTGCTGCCACCGATATTGCCGGCGTCGGCTTGCACGATCCGATATTGAAGCCCAAGGCGATCAAAGATCGCCTTATAACCGTCATACATGAGGTCATAGTTTTTAAGTGCTGCCGCCTCGTCGACATCGAAGCTATAGGCATCTTTCATGATAAACTCGCGACCGCGCATCAAGCCAAAACGCGGCCGAATCTCGTCGCGGTACTTGGTTTGAATTTGATAGAGGTTCACCGGCAAATCGCGATAGGACTTCACGTCTTTTCGAACGTAGTCGGTGATCACTTCTTCGTGAGTTGCACCCAAGCAAAAGTCCTGGCCATTTCGGTTCTTGAACTTGAGAAGACCATCGCCCATCTCTTTCCAGCGATTGGTCTCTTGCCAGAGTTCGGCCGGGTGAACCATCGGCATCAAGACCTCTTGGCAGCCGCGCGAATCGAGCTCTTGCCGAATGATCGTCTCGAGCTTGCGAAGGGCGCGAAGCGCGAGATTGCCGTAGGTGTATATGCCAGGAGCGACTTTGCGAATCAGGCCGGCTCGCGCCATCAGCTTGTGGCTTGGAATCTCGGCGTCGTTTGGCGCGTCTTTAAGAGTGTAGATGTGTGACTTCGACCAACGCATGATCAGATCTCCTCGACATCGATGCCGTAACCTTTGATTTTTCTGTGCAAGTAACTGCGCTCAAGGCCAATCGCCTCAGCCGTCTTCGAAATATTCCCTTTGTTCTCTGAAATCTTGCGAAGGAGATATTCCTTCTCAAATTTAGCGCGCGCTTCGCGGAAGTTATCCATGCCGTTTCCAGAGGCGTCATGCGCGTGTTCTGAAAACCCATCGATTGCGATCTGGGTATCCGCCTGCGGACGCTCAGGATGAAGACCTGCAAAGCGCAAATCGTGAACATCGACAAACTCGCCGGGTGTCAGAATGTAAACGCGCTCAATGAAGTTACGAAGCTCGCGAACGTTGCCTGGCCACAGATGACTCTGCAGCGCCGCCTTGGCGGAGTCTGAAAACGTCTTCAATCGGAAGCCGCCGTTTCGCGCAAACTGTTCGCTAAAGTGCTGAACCAAAGGCTCGATATCCGTTGTGCGCTCGCGAAGTGCCGGCACATGACATGGAATGACGTTCAGCCGATAGAAAAGATCCTCGCGGAAGCGGCCTTCTTTGATTTCAACTTCGAGATTTTTATTGGTCGCAGCCACGACGCGAACGTCGACTTCGATTGTGTCCTCACTGCCGACACGCGTGAACTTCTTTTCCTGAAGAATGCGCAAGATCTTCGCTTGCGTCCGCAGACTCATGTCACCGATCTCATCGAGAAAAATCGTTCCGCCGTTAGCGTGATCGAACTTCCCTTTGCGCGCGCGCTCGGCCCCTGTGAAGGCGCCTTTCTCATGACCAAAGAGTTCGCTTTCGATCAGGTCCTCTGGAATCGCCGCACAGTTGACATCGACAAACGGCTTTGAAGCCCGCGAGCTCAAGTAGTGAATATTCTGCGCGACCAACTCTTTACCGGTGCCATTTTCGCCGGTGATCAAAACCCAGGATTGCGACGAGGCCACCCGCGCGATCAGCTGCTTCAGATTCATCATCGCAGGCGACTCGCCGACAATGGCGATATTGCGACGCAGTCGATTGAGAAGCGCATCGCGCTCGCCGCGTTCGCTCTGCACCTGGATGATGTTTTTCGCGAGAATCAGAATTCGATCAATCGAAAGCGGCTTTTCAACAAAGTCCCAAGCGCCAAGCTTAACCGCTTTCACAGCCGTTTCGATGGTGCCGTGGCCAGACATCATCACAAACTCACAGAAGTTTGATTTTGGACGAGCTGTTTTAAGGACGTCGAGGCCATCCATCGAACCGGGCATCCAGATATCCAGAAGGACAACAGCCGGACGATACTCTTCCAAGAGGAGGAGACCCTCATCACCCGACTTTGCCGTTTTAACCTCGTAACCTTCGTCTGTGAGGCTCGCCCCCAGCACTTCGCGAATGGGCGCTTCATCATCGATAATGAGGACTTTTCCGAGCGTCTGTGACACGACGCAACTCCTGTCTTACGTGAAGACTTTTGAAAGCATTTAAAACATGACGGTAGCACGAGAGCCACGGGGTCTCAATGAGTCGGTGTTACTGCGCTAGCTCTTTTTGGGGTCCGCGTCACCGATATCACCGATCACGCCGAGCATCGGCGCACGTACAATCGGTGCCGCTTCGACATCCGAAACAGGGAGCTCGACGAGCATTCTTGTCCCTTTCGGTTCATTGGCTAAAGCCCGGACGAATCCGTTGTGGTCCTCGACAATTCGACGGACGATCGCCAAACCAAGGCCGGTTCCACTCTCTTTTGTTGAAAAGTAGGGTTCAAACACGCGGTCGCGATCGGTTGCGGGAATTCCGCTCCCATTGTCATTGATCGAAAGCCGCACCAGCTTCAAAAGACTGTCGTACTGGGTGCGGATCGTAATCCGAGGCTCTTCGACCGACTCGACTGCCGAAACCGCGTTGTCGAGAAGGTTGATCAGAACACGCTTCATTTGATCGGGGTCAAAACGAAACTCTGGAAGCGTCGGATCCTGATCGACAACGAACTGAACCTCACGATGCGCCTCTTGGTAGAGATCAACCGCCTCATCAACCGCCGTCGACAGCGACCCCATAACCGGTCGAGTCTGGGGCAAGCGCGCAAAATTCGAGAATTCATTCACGAGGCGCTTTAAGTCATCGGTTTGGCGAATAATCATCCCGATGCAGGATGAGAACGCCGGATCTTTGATCTGCTCACCAAACTTTTTCTCAAGGCGCTGTGCCGAGAGCTTAATCGGCGTCAGTGGATTTTTAATTTCGTGCGCGATTCGGCGGGCCACCTCGGTCCATGCCGCCGCCCGCTGCGCATTCAGAAGCATCGTCAGATCGTCAAAGACTAAGACCTTTCCAAGGTCCTGGCCTCGGTCATCCAGCAGAAGCGCCAAATTCATCTGTAGCGGCACTGACCGTCCGTTGAGCTCAACTCGAAGCTCCTTTTGAAACGTGACAAAACCGTGTGAGCGCATCTGTGTGAGTAGATCTTGGAAAGTCGCGTAGTACTCTGGCGACAGCACGTCTTGCACGGTGCGCCCTTTGTACTCCTCAGGGTCGATATTGAGCAATTGCGCCGCGTGATGGTTGATCGTTGTGATTTTCTCGTCTTGCGCAACCGAGATCACACCTGTGGTGACGTTCGAAAGCACGACTTGAATATAGCGGCTGTGGTCATCGAGGCGCTCAAGAGTTTCAGTGAGGTTTTTGTTGGCCTCAAGAACTTCGCGTTTTGAACGATCGAGATGCCCAATCATTTGGTTGAAGCTACCGACGAGCTGGTTGATCTCTTTGGAACCCGAGCGAATTGCCACGGGTTGATAGTCCCCTTTTGCAATTCGCTTCGTGGCGGAGCCTAAAAGCTCAAGTGGAATCGAGAGTTCGCGTGCGAGATAAAATCCAAACCACGTCGCACAAAGCAAAATCACCAGCGTCATCAGCGACAGAATAATCAGATAGATGGATTTGATCGGATACTCGAGAGGGTTCACATTCTTGAACTCTTCGTGAGCGGCCGAGATGTCGTCGATTTTTGAAATCAGAGAAATCGGAATAAAGGTGGAAACCACAAGCGCCCCGCGCTCGCCCTTTCGGTCAACCGGAACAATAACCCGAACGAGGTTGCCTTCACCAAACTGATGGATCGCGCTCGACTCTGAACGCTGCGAAATACCTTTTTTTAGAAATTCGAGAGACACCGGCGGCACCCGCGGCATCGATTCGTCGTTGGAGGTCGCCACCACGCGTGCAGCGAAAAGCCCGGGGTAATACTCAACGGCGTCCAGATTGAAACGAGTCCGAGCGGACTCCACCAAGCGAGCCGCCGGCTTGGCCGATTCGCGCTTGAGCTCCTGCGCGATCATTTGGGCAAAGTGATAGTTTCGCTTTTTCGATGAGAACACATACTCCTGGTTCACCTCGAGCGAGTTCTTTAAGACGGAGGCCATGCGCACCGAGAACCATTTATCAAAGCTCGAATTGATGTAGAAAACCGAGACCAGGAACATCAGCGCCGTCGGCACACTCGCAAACGCCGCAAACGCCGCAATCAGCTTTCCCTTGAGGCTTGAGCCGACAACCCGCCCGCTGGACTCAACAAAGACCTTTACGACATTTCGGAAGATGAGAAAGAACAGTAGCAGCAGCAGGATGATGTTAAAGTTAACGAGGCCAAAAAAGAAAATCGAATGCACAAACGGAAGCTGCTGGCTGATGCCGACAAGCTTGAATTCAAGCAGCGTCAAGACCACAAAAAGAAGCGCGAGGCCATCGATAACGGCGATCTCGCGTTTTCTCTTTTTAAACTCTTGTGGTGCGATGTTCTTTATCATTTACGCTTTTTAATCACCTTTAAGAGGTTGCACATTTCAACTGCAACCTCAGCCGCTTCCTCGCCCTTGTGCCCGTGATGGCCACCCACGCGATCAAGCGCCTGTTCCATATTCTCGACTGTGAGAACACCGAAGACAACGGGCTTAAGCTGTTCAAGCTGTAAATGAGTGCTTCCACGCTCGACCGAAGTACAGACCGATTCATAGTGCGTGGTCTCGCCGCGAATCACACAGCCCAGCGTGATCACTCCATCCATGCCTGCCTTGAGTAGCGCCTTTGCGGCGAGCGGAATTTCAACCGCGCCGGGAACACTAACCAGGCGAATATTTTTGTCCAAAACGCCAAGCTCCTTGAGTCGGCGCATCGCTCCCGCCTCGAGCTTCGCGGTGATGTCACGATTGAAACGCGCGCAGACAACCCCGACCTTCAAAGCTTTTCCATCAAGCGATCCCTGAAGGCCCGCTCGCGATTGAGCATCATTCTGCCGTTGCTTCACGGTTCGTTTCACCGGTCACTCCCCTTGAGATTCGTAGTTATGACCCATCTTGATCTTCTTCACATCCAAGTAGGCCTGATTGTGCTTGTTTGACCCCGCCACCAGCGGCACGCGGTCGACAACTTCAATGCCATAGCCCTTCAGACCGATGCGTTTGGCCGGGTTATTGGTCAAAAGCCGAACCTTGTGCAGTCCGATGGCCCGCAAAATTTGCGCGCCAATACCATAGTCGCGAGAGTCCGGAGGAAAACCCAAGTGAAGGTTCGCCTCAACGGTGTCGAGGCCCTGATCTTGAAGCGCATAGGCGCGAATTTTATTGGCAAGTCCAATGCCCCGCCCCTCTTGGCGAAGATACAGAATCACACCCCGCCCCTCGGCCGCAATCATCTCCATCGCTCGGTGCAGTTGCGGGCCGCAGTCGCATCGGCTACTGCCGAAGACATCGCCGGTCATACATTCGGAATGCACGCGGACGAGACAGGGCTCACCCTCCCCGACGTCCCCCATCTGCATGACCAGGTGTTCATTTCCGTCGAGGAGACTGCGAAAGGCGCGCACCACAAAGCCGTCGCCGAAACGATTCGGAAGCTTGGCGCTGGCCACCTCTTCGACGAGCGATTCGTGCTCGAGCCGATATTTGATGAGATCGACAATCGTACCAATTTTAAGGCCGTGCTTTTGAGCAAAGGCTTTCAGGTCGCCGACACGAGCCATGCTGCCGTCGACATTCATGACTTCACAAATCACGGCGGCCGGATTGAGCCCTGCCATTCGGCAAAGATCGACGCTGCCCTCAGTGTGCCCCGCACGCTTCAAGACACCGCCATCTTTGGCGCGAATCGGAAAAATATGGCCTGGAGTAATAACGTCGCTAGGCCTAGCATCGGGACGACTCGCGACGCGAATGGTATGTGCACGATCCGCCGTGCTGATCCCCGTTGAAACACCTTTTGACGCTTCGATACTCACCGTGAAAGCGGTTTTGTTGGGAGAAAAATTCGTTTCATCGCGAACCATCAGCGGCAGCTGCAGCCGCTCTGATTGCTCGTGTGTGAGCGAAAGACAGATCAGGCCTCGTGCCTCGGTCGCCATAAAGTTGATCGCTTGTGGCGTTGCAAAGTCGGCCGCCAAAACCAAATCGCCTTCGTTCTCGCGATCCTCATCGTCGACCAAAACGACCATTCGGCCCGCTCGCATTTCCTCTAGCAGCTCCGCAATCGAATTCATGACTTCACTCCCGCACGCCGAATGGCTTCATCAACTAAATTTTGAACGATCGGGACGATCGCTCGCGCCATCGTGTCCACTTCAACATTCACAAGATCACCAGCTTTAAGATCTTTGAGACCCGTTCGCGACAAAGTCTCGGGAATCAGGCAGTGCTCAACAACACCGTCACGCACATCATTGACTGTGAGACTCACGCCATTGATAGCGAGACTCCCCTTTTTCCAAACCATAGGCCACAATTCGGGAGGCAACTCCACGCGAAGAATCATCACGCCGTCTTGGCGGTCAGCCAAAACCACCTTGGCTGCACAATCGACATGTCCCGAAACTGCGTGGCCATGATTGCGGTCACCGACTCGCAAGCTGCGCTCAAGGTTAACGCGTGCGCCCTGACGATACGGCGGAACGATGGAAAGCGTCTCTTTGGCGATAGCAAACTGAACTTCACTCGCGGTGAGCTGTTCGACCGTTAGGCAGACACCGTTGACCGCAACCGAATCGCCCAGTTTGAGGTCGTCAAATGTCGATGGTCGTTCAACGCCAATGCGAACAAGAGAGTTCACCGCAACGGTTTCAACTCGGCTAATAGCGGCCGTGGTCTCGACGATTCCTGAAAACATAGTCGCGCGTTTCCTTCTCGCCCGCACTATGAGGCTGCCGGATGTTGAGGTCAAACCCCTGTCGGCACGAGCCATCTATGCGCCAATGTCGCGGCGCGCCATCAGTACGCAACGATTCTGTAACAATCTGGACATGTCTTTAGCCTAGCGCGGCCTGGTCAAATCCCCACAATAGGACAAAATGCCTCAAGGTAGCGAGGCCATATGCGCATAAAGATACAGCTCTGGTTATTTGGATTCGGCACAATCGTGCTCCTCTCGTCGGTTGGCGGACTTTCGACCTACTACATGAACCACATTCTGAGCCAACTGGACGACGTCTCACATGTGCAACTCCCAGCGGTGCGCACCATGACCCTTGCCGATATGATGCACGATGGCCTGCGGGCGGTTGTCTACAAAACAATACTTGATGCCAAGGCGGCCAACTCAGCGGCGCTCATCGAAGACCAAAATGAAATGCAGGAAATGAGCGAAAGCCTGACGAAGCACCTCGCTGAACTCGAAGAACTACCTCTCCGCCCCGAGACAAAACTTGCAATTCGCGCCGCACGCCCAGCTCTCAGTGACTACAACGCCGAGGTGGCCCTGATCGTCAATAGCCTCGTTTTACAAAAGCCCATTTCACTCGACAATGAACTCGGAAAATTTCAAGTGAGTTTCAAAAATCTCGAAGACAGCCTCGAGTCGCTCGGCGAACTCATTATGAAAGACGCGTTTGCTTCACGTGACGACGGAAAAAATGCAGCGAAAATCGTTCTCACTCTAACGCTCATTGCGATCGCAATCGGGCTGCTCGCCACGGTCCTTATTATTCGCCATCTCGTCGGCAAGATGAAACTCGTCTTGAGTCAAATTGCAGATACAAGCACGGCCCTCGAAACTGTCAGTTCGACACTGCTGAGCGCAAGTAAAGTGGTCGCCGAAGGCTCAACGCATGTTGCCGCCTCGCTTGAAGAGACCGCCGCTTCACTTGAAGAGATGAGTGCAACAATACAGCTCAGCGCCGGGAATGCGGCACAAGCGAGCAGCGCATCCGACGAGAGCTTCCATCGTGCGACGACCGGCGAAGCAGAAATGAACACATTTAGAACCTCAGTTGCCGAAATTGCGGAACTCTCCAAGAAAATGAACACGATCATCATCACGATCGACGATATCTCTTTTCAAACTAACCTGCTGGCACTCAATGCTGCAGTCGAAGCCGCCCGCGCCGGAGACCAAGGCAAGGGATTTGCCGTCGTTGCCGAAGCCGTTCGATCGCTCGCTCAGCGAAGTGCGACCTCCGCCAAAGAGATATCCGATCTCATTCACGACAGCATGGGCCGCATTGAGAAAAGTGTTACAGCATCGACACAGACCGGAACTGCGCTCGCTCAGATTCTCGAATCTGTAAAAAAAGCCATGAACCTGACAAAAGAAATCGAAGTCGCAACTCGAGAGCAATCTCACGGCGTCAACCAGATCTCTTCAGCCATGCAGGCCCTGGACTCCACGACCCAGAATGCCGCCGCCTCGGCCCAACAAATTGCAGCAGTTGCACAAACTCTCGACGAACAGACGGCTGATCTCAAAAGAGTCATCGCCAGCGTTCAAGAGGATTTCGCCTAGCCCCCACCTGAGCGATGCCGATACTGTCTAAACCTTAGACATCGCCATAAAAGGGCAAAAAATGGTCTCGGTAAAAAATGAATACATAGCCAACCGCCACCAGCTCGAATCAAGCCGCTTTCGACAGTGGCGCAAACCTCGCAAGCCCTGCAATGTTCGCAATCGGAGCACTCTGAAAAGGCGTTGTGGGGCATTTGAAAATGAAACTACATCACGCGATTCTAAATGCCCTGCTCGCCCTCCTATGCTTCAACTCAAGTCCTGCCGTTTCTTCCGAAAACTCAATTGCTCCCGGACTCTATCAGATTTCGGGGACGCATTCGCACCTTGGACCCTACAACGGCTATCTTCTCGTCAAAGATAGTTCTGAAGTTCAACGAGCTATTTCCCTGCATTCACTCGACTCCGCTCAGAAAAGGAAGATCGGACTTCAGAAGGACCAGAATTTTTCCATCGAACAGCTTTGGGAGGGAAACAATACTCCGAAAGGAGCATTGTTCCAAATTCGCGCATCAAATGTTCTAACGACTTACAATGACTTTACGGCCACAAGTGACGATCTCTCGATTGAAACCATCGCTCTCGGACGAGCCGACACCAGTTTTCACGTAAAGAACGATGGCACATACATAGAACACTACACTCTCATCTCCAAAAACGACCCCGCTCAAAAAACTCCTGACCTCTTTCCGAAAGACTCTCGAACTCGTCTTGATGCGAGTGGTACATCGGGATCGATTCTGATCAATCTTGCGGGGTGGATCGGAATCAACCGTGCCATTCATGAATATCGAAAACTTAAGCAATTTGACCCATACCGCGATCGCGAAGAGTTTAAAAACAATAGCGTGTTTCACATTAAGGACTTCACTGATCTAGAGTTCTACAGGGATCAAAGTTCAAAACTCCGAATTCGGAACAAATCTCTGACCCCGCTCTCGATTGCCGAAGCCCTTCAAAGACGAGCAGCCTTTCAGCCGACATTGACAGAAAAAGCTGAATTCAAAAAACAGCAAACCCTTAGCGTCATGAATGATTTCGGAATTTTTGAAGTTGGGACCGCCGACTCAAACGGTCGTATCGTTGCTCTGCAACCTCAAGGTGACACAGCCCTTTGGTTTGGAGTCTACATTTGGGCACTTTCACTTGAACACGACGTCACTCAATCGGCTGATTCTTATCAGAGACTTCGAAACGCAATTGAGGGAATGAACCACCTGGTTGAGATTTCGCCAGATCCAAAACTCTTTGCGCGATACATTCACAAGTCGCCCGCAAATGAACCTGTCACCGACCCCTACGTTCGACAGGGAAGTGGGAAGTATAGGGACTATAAATACGACAGTCGCTCCAATAACGATATGGTGAAGGGGCTGCTTTTAGGCTATGTGATCGCCTACAAATCTCTCAAAGCGGAAGACCACGAGCTCAAGCAGAAAACTGCTTCTCTTGTGCGACGAATTCAACAGCTCGACCCCATTCGCAAAAAGACAGGCAACAATGCCGCCGCCAAGGGATTGGATGCGCTTTGGAACGAAGACAATGAGTCTCTACGCGAGTACATCGCCAACAGCGATAGTTTAACGAGCCGAGTGAGCGAAAAACTCTATATCGACTCGGGGTTTCATATCGGCGGCATGACCAATCCGTCCGGAATCCATTTAAATCTGATCTCGCAGAGCATTCGCTACTATCTCGCCGAAGCTCTCATTAAAAAGGCGAATGAGGCTGGAGAACGGATGTTCATTCATAGACCGGCAACCGAAACCGCGCCAGAGAGCGACGAGAGTCCGCTGCCGCGACTTGAGGCCATCAAGCAGTCAGCGTCGAACAATATTAAAAATCTTTCTTTGAGAATGCAGAAAGCCTACTTCAACTACTTGAACATCGCCGCCTACGCGATCACGAGAGAACCCGACTTAAAACAACGAGCTGTCGACAGCGTCTGGGGACTGATCGAGGTGCCTCTGGTTCGAAGTGTTGGGCAGCTGCGCGGGGATCTGCAACTGCAACCCGATTGGATGTACTCCACCTGGCCCTTCGAGCCGTGGACGGCGCTCAAAGGGCCGTGGATCATCAACAAAGAAAAGCTTGCCTCAAAAAACCAACAGCGCGGAATGCTGGGGTATCCGATGTTTGAGTGCGCTGCTCTCGGTTCAACATACCTTTGGGTTTCGGATACCAGTGACTTCCCATGCAGTGGCAACCCCAACATCATTTCGTTTTCAGCCGACTACCTGTGGGCCTACTGGCTTGCACGATCGGCCGACATCATCTCAGAGCGAGACTAACCGCCGACCGCTAGTGCACAGCTTCGGAACGAAACGCGATCTTGTCATTCTTCAGTTCGACGTGGATCTTCTCACCCGACTTGATCGCACCACCGATCAAGTCCTTGGCCAGAGGATTGAGAACCTCGGACTGCACGACACGTTTCAATGGACGTGCGCCAAACACGGGATCATAGCCCTTGATCGCCAGCCACTTGCGAGCCTCGGGAGAGAACTCCAGCTCCACCTTCTTGTCGGCCAAGCGGCGAATCACCTGATCAAGCTGAATGGTCACAATGCTGCTCAATTGTTCCGGCTGCAGGCGATTGAAGATCACCGTCTCATCGATGCGGTTTAAGAACTCGGGGCGGAAGTGCCCGCGCAGAGCCTCTTGAATCGTCGCCTCGCGCTTTTCGGGCGAGAGATCGGGGTCCATGATCGCATGTGAGCCGATGTTCGAGGTCATAACGAGGACTGTGTTTTTGAAGTCCACAGTTCGTCCTTGCCCATCGGTCAAGCGGCCGTCATCCAAAACCTGAAGGAGGATGTTGAAAACATCGGGATGCGCCTTCTCAACTTCGTCGAGAAGCACGACAGAGTAGGGCTTTCGGCGCACTTGCTCGGTGAGCTGCCCACCCTCTTCGTACCCGACATATCCCGGAGGCGCTCCGATGAGTCGCGCGACCGCATGTTTCTCCATGTACTCACTCATATCGATGCGAATCACGGCCTGATCGGTATCGAACAGAAATTCAGCGACCGCTTTGACCGTTTCCGTCTTTCCGACGCCGGTTGGTCCCAAGAAGAAAAACGTTCCGATGGGACGATTGGGATCTGAAATTTCAGCGCGAGCTCGGCGAATCGCATCGGCCACAACGGTGAGTGCGTGATCCTGACCGACAACGCGTTTCCGAAGCGAGGCTTCCATGTGAAGAAGACGCTCTTGATCGCTTTGTAGCATGCGGTTCACCGGAATTCCGGTCCACTTGGCAACAACCTCGGCGATCTCTTCGGGGCCGACCTCTTCGCGAAGCATGCGCCCTTCGACCGTCGGCGCTTTTTCTGCAGCGTCGTTCAGCGCCTTCAGTCGTTTCTCAAGATCGGGAAGCTTTCCGTACTTCAGCTCCGCCGCTTTTTCGAGCTGCCCCGAACGCTCGGCGCGATCGATCTCAACGCGAACAGCATCGATTTTCTCTTTCGTGTCTTTGAGTTCGTTGATGCCTTTCTTCTCGGACTCCCACTGGGCACGAAGCTTTGTGATCTTATCGCTAATTCCAGAGAGCTCCTCTTCAATCAGCTCGAGGCGATCTTGGCTGGCTTCATCTTTTTCACGGCGCAATGCCTCGCGCTCCACTTGAAGCTGCATGCGCTCGCGCTCAAGCGAATCGACCTCAGCAGGAACGCTGCCGATTTCAATTGAAAGCCGGCTTGCCGCCTCATCCATCAGATCAATCGCCTTGTCGGGGAGAAAGCGCGAGGTGATGTAGCGACTGGAAAGCTTCACCGCTGCAATCAGCGCTGAATCGCGAATCCGCACACCGTGATGAACTTCGTATTTTTCTTTCAGACCCCGCAGAATGGTGATCGCATCCTCGATCGACGGCTCATTGACCATGACCTGTTGGAATCGACGCTCAAGAGCCGCGTCCTTTTCAATGTACTTTTGATACTCATCGAGAGTCGTCGCGCCAATACAACGCAACTCTCCCCGAGCCAGGGCCGGCTTTAGAAGCTGGCTTGCGTCCATTGCGCCTTCGCTTTTTCCAGCACCGACAAGAGTGTGCAATTCATCAATAAAGAGAACGATTTCGCCGGCAGCATCGGTGACCTCTTTGATCACAGCTTTCAGGCGATCTTCGAATTCTCCACGGTATTTGGCACCGGCGATCAAGGCCCCCATATCAAGCGACATGAGTTTTTTGCCCTTGAGCGTTTCAGGCACGTCACCTTTGACGATTCGAAGCGCCAGGCCCTCGGCAATGGCCGTTTTACCAACACCAGGTTCACCAATCAGCACTGGGTTATTCTTTGTCCGACGCGAGAGCACTTGAATCACGCGGCGAATTTCTTCGTCGCGGCCAATGACCGGATCAAGCTTCCCGTCGTTCGCCACTTGCGTGAGATCGCGGGCATATTTTTTCAGCGCATCCATTGTGCCCTCCGGTGAGTCGTCTGTGATCTTGCGACCACCACGCATTTTATTGACGGCTTCTTCGACTTTGTTTCGAGTCAGACCGTTATTTTTAAATAGTTTCGCGACATCGGGCGCCGCCCCTTCAGAGAGAACGGCCAGTAAGAAGTGTTCAGTTGAGATGTACTCGTCCCCGAGCGCACGCGCTTCGACTTCAGCCCGATTGAAAAGCTGAACAAGGCGCTGGCTCGCCACCACGCGCTTTGCACTACCGGTCACCTGCGGAAGCCGCGCAAGAGCCACCTCAAGATCGCGCTTCACGCCCGGCAGCTGTCCGCCCGCCTGAGAGATCAGACCAGGAACAAATCCGTCGGCCTGCGTTACAAGCTGAGAGAGCAGGTGCTCTGGCTCAACGGCAGAATTCCCTTTTGATTCGGCCATTTTAGCTGCGGCCTGCATCGCTTCCTGTGCTTTTACTGTCATCTTTTCGATGTCGCTCATGCTATAAGAATGAGGCTTATCTGGAGCCCGTCAAGGAGACGACCTGTGAGTTTAAAAATGAGTTCGACAGAATCACAGGCCAAAGGCTCAAGCCACGGTTCAAGCCATGACTCAAGCGCAGGCCCTTACCACAAGCATCGCGTTCGCCGCGGCGTTCGCGCCGATCGCGTCGACCCCCAGGACTTGTCTCGTTATGAGCTCGCCTTTTTTTGCGATGACTGCGGGCATTATGACCGCACGCGGATGAAGTGCACGATGGGCTATTCGGCGATCCACACCAAAGCCGAGCAACTGGCACAATACGACCTGACGGGAACGATGGCATTTTGTCGACTGAGCGAGATCGACTAAATCCCGGTCTCAGCTTAAACTGAGGTGGTGAGTACGCATCCGGCCTTTCTCCCGCTTCTTGTCCTCTTTGTCATCGCGATCGTTCTCGTTGCTGGATACTTCTGGCAAAAGCAAGTGCGACATCGACTTGCGATTTCAGCGGCCCTCGATGCCGATGAGTTGGATTTTGATCGCAGGCTCGGCCCCCTTCAGTTTCTCGAACGCACCGACGGTAAAATTGCCTTTCGCCAAATCGGCCAAGGTCCCGACCTTATCTGCCTGCACGGTATCGGTGCCTCCATGATCATCTATCGCAGGCTCGTTCCGCTCTTGGCCGATCGCTACCGCGTGACGTGCCTGGACCTTCCGGGATTTGGCTGGAGCGACAAGCCACACTCGCTCAGCTATGAACTGGAGCCGCAGGCTGAAGCGCTGACGGCCGCCATCCACATACTTGACCTTAAGAAACCGCTGGTCGTGGCAAGCTCGATGGGCGCCGCGATTGCGCTCGCTTCGCTAACCAAAGAGGCTTGGGCACGCGCCATCATCGCCCTGGCTCCGGCGACAGACCCTGGACGCATTCCGAAAGTGCTCTTACCGATCGCCGCCCATGGCGAACGCCTTCAGCGCCTTCCCTTAAGCACTCGTGCCACCGTCCGCGCGATCGCGCACAAAGTGATCGCCAGACGCGAGATCATCACGCCCGGCCTAGTCGATGCGTACTTTCGACCATTTAAAGCGGAGTCTTCAGCCGCCGCCGCATTTCTGAAATCGTTCCGGTTGCTCGGCGACCGGCGCATGCCGGCACTGTTCAAAGCGCTGACCGTTCCGCTCGTCATTCTCTATGGGAAAAACGATGCCATGGTGCGAGCGGCCTCATGTGAAACGCTCGAGGCAGCGATCCCTGGGGCAAAACTCATCGTGCACCCGACGGCCGGGCACCATATTATGGAAGACGAGCCAGAATGGACCGCCGAACAAATCGCAGCGGTCGATAAAAGTCTAGTCTGAAGGCCGATCGTGTCCTCAATCGCTGCCAGCCCTGTCCCATGGCGAGTACCGTTGACCTTTTTCGCACTGGCAAAGTTAAATCTGGGAGCCACTTTCGTGCGGCTCCGGCTCCTCACCTCATAAGCCGTTGCGCTCTGATCAAACAGATTGTTGGAGGCCCCTGTTTTTGTTTTCGTTTGACCTTTTTCGCCTTCCAAAGTAGACCCTCGGTCACCACGAAAACTGGCTCAAGAGAAAGGAAATCCATGTCGCGAAAACAGACCACATTTCATGGATTTCCTAAGAAAGAGCGCGCCTTCGCACCAGGCCGCAGAACCACGCGGGCCTCGCGTCAGTGCCGACCGCGCGCAACCAAAGAGGCGATGCACCTTGTTCTAAGAAGCGATCGCGCTCGCGGCCCAAAGTCGCTCTTAAAATATGACGGCGTCGTGCGGGCCGTGATCGCAAAGCTCGCAATCCGCCGCCGCGTTCGCAGATGATAAGGCCCGAGCGATGGCGCCACGTCGTGCTCGCTTTTTCTTGAGCGTCCCGGATGGAGTGATCCCTACTCGCGACAATGAAAGCGAGGCAGACTTGCGAAACGATCGAATACCAAATGGCTCTCTTTAAAGCCCGTAAATCTCGCGCTGTTCGCTCTCGACCTTGAGCACCTCGGACTCCGCTATACATTCAGGGAGATTCGCCTCGGGATGAACCCGACGAAAGTTTCTCGCGTCTTCGCTTTGGTAAGGATCCGCTATGACGTAGCCGGTCTCCTCAACGCAGCGTCCACCGGAGTCGCAATTGTCCCAGCGCGCTCCATAAACAAGACGGCCATCGCGAGTGAACCCCGGATACCCATCCACCACCGATCGTCGGCTGGTGTCGCGAACCGCAAAAACCCGCTTGAGCACTCGATCGTAGTAGTGAAGCCCGACAATTCCACCAGAACCCTCATAAAAAACAACAGGTGGCTTCATGCCATTTTTCGG
The DNA here is from genome assembly GCA_016713885.1 of Bdellovibrionales bacterium. Taxonomy (GTDB): domain Bacteria; phylum Bdellovibrionota; class Bdellovibrionia; order Bdellovibrionales; family JAMPXM01. The sequence continues at coordinate 145,736 of JADJOF010000004.1, forward strand.
GTAACCAAAAACGACTTTGGATGACATAAAGTCGACGCGATCAACGAGAGTGCAGTCTTCGTGGTTGGCGCCGAACTCATAGATACGAATGCCCCCCAGACGATCCTTTGGATTCTGTGGACGGGCCGCGAACTCGGCTCCGTCCGCCGAGACCATCGGCAGACTGAACATCCAACCATCCGTCGCCCCCAAGTTTCGACAGAGATAGCGATTGCCGGTCGACTCCTTGTCATCGGCGTTGCCTGTGGCATCAACCGCCACATCGACGACCTCGTTGAAAAGCGCGCCGGACTCTTGCGTTCCCATCAGCCCCGTATCCGATGGACTTGGCCACGAAAGCGAGCGAATTCGATGTGCGCTCTTGGTTCCGCCGGGGAGTTCTGCGGCCGTCGCATAGAAGCCGCGAACGCCAGCGCGGAACTGCGCTTTTGCACGCTTCTGATCGCGCAAAATATCGCGCAAATGATAGTGCGATCCATCGGTATCGACGATGTAGCGCCACGTGCCCTGAACCGCGAAGGCCTCGCCACTGAGCGAAGTCAGATACGGCCGTACCATTTTCTTTTGTCGATCAAGTTCCATGACCGTCACATCGGTTAGGCCCGAGCCGGAATGCGAACGCAAAAGATAGCGGCCGTCAGGACTGACGCGAGTGTAGATACCAAGACTGATTCGCCCACCTTCGTCCGGCTGAACCCAGCTTCCTTTGAACGGCAAATAGGTGAACGCGGCCGTACAAGCGCCACCCGCGCCTGAGAGACTGGCGACATCTCGCGATTGCAACCCAACCGCCGTCAACTGAGCGGCTGGCGCCGGCGGCCCAAAGCCAAATGGCCACTCTTTCATCGCCCGCTCAATGTCAGCGGTCGTCAAAACGCCGATCATCGGCCGCGGATTAAACCGGCCGTTCTCGACAAGATACGCCACCGGAAAGTGATTAAAGCCGTTCGCACGGAAGACCTCGAGCGATAACATTTTGCGGGTCAGATCCATTTTCGGAAAGACCGCTTCGCTGCGAACCGAGGCCATCGATCGATCCTTGAGCGTTTGTTCAAGGTCGCGTTTTGCCAAGCTCATGCGATGTTCGGCAAACTGGACCGACTCACGAGGATCCAAAAGCGGAATAAACTCATAGCCCTGACGTTTTGCTGCCAACGCAAAATAAGGGAGTGCTCCGGCCGAATACACAAAACGCGGCGACCACAAATAAACCATCGCCTTCTTTTTCGACTACAAAAGCTTGGCGAGGTCGCGATCGCGAAAGCCTTTTGTCGGTGACGATGCCAGTTCTAACGGCGAAAGAGAAACCGTCTTGAGCCGACAGTTTGCCTCCCAACGCGAAACAACGCGACCCTTCGAGGACGACTCTGTTACCGTGACGTCTCCGCCATCGGAAATTTCAAGATCAACCCAAGAGCCGACATCGGCTCGGGCTCGACGATAAGCCTTTGTCATGGAGTCGGTGTCGACACGCCTGACCCACGCTTCATCTTTTCTCCACAAACGCGCCCGCAGTGTCTTTTCGATGCTGCTCTGACACTTGGCCTGCGAGAACTCGGTCGGCCATGAGGACCGCTCCTGCTCGGTGGGCTTCGTTGCAAGACCAAGAGATGGAATCAAGAGCGCGGAAATGAAAAATAAGCGCACGGCCGAAACTCCCATTTAAAAAATAAAACTGCTCTCGCGATTCTATACAGCTTCTCCGACAGGGCAAGAGTCGAGTCGACTCACCTTTGTGAGAACTTTTTGACGGCACATCCTCGACGTTGGATTGAGTTTCACGACCTAGGGCAGAACCTGTGCGACCGGACTCGACGCGACCTAAGCACAAATCTGTGTCAAACATCCCACATCCTTCACTGAACCAGCCTCACGTCCTGTCAAGAATCCCCCCTACACCCCGATGAGTGTTTTGTCGGGAGTGATTAGCATTCGCGACACTTCATAGGGCGCAGGAGTGCCAGAGAGCTTTAGGTCAAAGTTCTCTCGCAAACTGAGTGAATAGTGAAAGGAGGCCTTTCAAGGAAGAGATGTGAAGAAAAGTACAGGGAGTTCTGTAAGCCACAAACATTTCGCGCGAACAGCGTGAAGGTCTCGAGAGTGGCAGCTTCAATGGTGAAGTTCAGAACAGTACAAAAACAAAGGCTCGGATGCCGGTTCCCCCAAAAAATGTTCGCTTCGAAGAGGCGGCCAAGGGGATCAGAGACAAGGAAGGAATATATGAACGATTTTAACGGAGGATAATCATGGGTTTTCGCGTTTCTACAAACATCGCATCGGTAAACGCTCAGCGTAACCTCGGCGATTCGCAGGCAAAAATTGGTAACTCAATGTCACAGTTGGCGTCGGGTAGCCGAATCAACAAATCAGCGGACGACGCTGCCGGTCTCGCGATCAGCGAGAACATGAAGGCACAGATTCGCTCAACTCGTCAGGCAAACCGCAACGCGCAAGACGGCGTGTCGATGGTTCAGACGGCGGAAGGTGGTTTGAACGAGATTTCGTCGATCATCACTCGTCTTCGTGAACTTGGAGTTCAAGCGGCTTCTGACACAGTTGGCGACACAGAGCGCGGCTTCATCAACAAGGAAGTCGATCAGCTCAAGAGCGAAGTTCAGCGTATCGCACAGGTTACAAAGTGGGGTTCAGCCGGTCTTCTTGACGGCACAACTCCGACTTTTGACTTCCAGGTCGGTATCAACAACGACGATTTCTCTGACCGTATCTCTTTCAACGGTTCTGAGAACACGGCGACTCTTGATTCTCTGGGAATGAGCGGCGTTGACTACACGTCAAAAGAAGGTGCTCAAGGCGCACTCTCGCTGCTCGATACGGCACAAACAAGCGTCAACGGCATGCGCTCAAACCTTGGTGCTCTTCAGAACCGTCTAACATCAACAATCACAAACCTCGGCGTTGCAGAAGAGAACCTCTCGGCTGCTAACTCGCGGATTCGTGACACGGATGTTGCTTCCGCGACTGCTGAAATGACTCGCAACTCGATCTTGCTGCAAAGTGCAACTTCGACCCTTGCGCAGGCCAACCAGAAGGACCAACTTGCACTGAAACTCATCGGCTAATTCCAGAGCTGACAGTTTCTTGAGCAAGAATGACCTCGACTCCCATGGAGTCGAGGTCTTTACACTCAGCACTCAATCTCCGACCGCTCGATTGTTCACATTTGCTCACAATGTTGTGACGACTGTCCTTGCTGTCGACTCTCTCAACATCGCCAAATTGGTTTCCGCGCATTGACGCACTCGGCAGCAAAACGTCTCATTTCTGATCGTTTTTATTCGAATGATTTCAAAGATTTAGACTCAATATTGAAAGTAACTGCGCCGATTACTTTAACGTTGCAAGAATGCGTTTTTGAAAACTGAAGAGGAGACAAACATGAAACAGATCAACATCGAGTCGAAGAGAACTTTGAAAGCCAAACTTCTCGCGACCACTGTCCTCGCATCAACCCTGAGTGTCGCCTGTGCCCCTGGCTTCGAAACAGTGACTGCACTGAGCTGTATGAGCGGCCAGTCCTGCTCCGCTACAAATGGCAGTTTGAGCGGCGGTGGCGGGACGAACGGTGGCTCGAGTAGCAGTGATTGGAGCGCGATCAGCATGGATGGCTCCATCAACGGCGGACGCTTCGATCGAACGAAAGTCGTCGATATCGATAAGACCGCAAAGACACTTGTCGTTCGACTCCCCTTCATCGCCGGCGTACAAATCGGCATTGAGGCTCCGCTTCCTATTAAGGAGATTCCCGGTGCAACGATCGGCATCGAACCCAACACCGACGGCTCATCAGCCCTGGTTCTTCGCCTGCCCCTCGCCAAAGTGCTGCGTGGAGTCGACTTTCTTCAACCCGGCCGCCTACCCAATGGCGATCCCCTCCCAGCCATCCCCGAAGGCGAGCTCCCATCGCTCGGTTTGAGCTTAAGCCGCTCGGCCGACCTCAAGGGCGCCCTCTACCTGAGCCCGACCGTTGTGGGACTTTTCGTTAACACGAAGTTCGATCCCACTATCCGCCTGACCATGCCGATCCGGGACCAGGCCCGCACAAAGACCTATGGCTACTTCACTTCGATCCCCGCCAAACAGGGCTTTGACGGTGGCTTTTTCATCTCGATCGCCCTGCCGGACGACCTGGCTCGCGCGATTGACGACCTGCTCTAGAAAAAACGCCAGGTCCGCCGTTCGGCTGCGCCCCGTCGTTTCGATAGGGGCGCCTACGCAGTAGTTGCCAAGACACGCGACGTGTTTCACACTTGGGCCATCCATCTTCAGGTTCAGGGGGAACGGTCATGGCAAAAAAGCCAACTAAAGCAAAAAAGACAGCAAAAAAAGCAGCTCCCAAAAAGGCTGCAAAAAAAGCGGCTCCGAAAGCAGCAGCTAAAAAATCAGCTAAGAAAGCCACTAAAAAAGCCGCCGCTCCAAAGGCGACAAAAAAAGCGGCTCCCAAAAAAGCAGCGAAGAAAGCAGCTCCCAAAAAAGCAGCGAAGAAAGCAGCTCCAAAAGCAGCCAAGAAACCGGCCGCAAAAAAAGCCGCTCCGAAAAAAGAAGTCGTAAAGAAGCAAATGCCGATTTCGACTTTCTCAGAGTCAGATGAACTCGACGTTGATGCGTCTCTTGAAATGGACGAGATCGATGCCGGTGCAGAAGACCTCGAAGAGGGCGAAGGTACCGCAGCCGAAGTCAACGAAGACGAAGGCGACGATTTCGAAGCCGACGACGACATGGGTGACGACGATCAATTCGGCACCGACGAAGAAGACGACGACGAAGGTTACGTCTAAGCTTTATTGCTCAAGACGGACTTGAGGTACGGTCGAAAGAGGGATGCTTTATGCGTCCCTCTTTTTTTCGCCATTTTCAAACTGGCCCATCCCCTAAGCCCGATTTTAGTCGAGAGCGCTTTGTCGAGGCGCAGTTTAATCCGATAAAAAGATATGCGTCTTGGGTCGTACACACAATTAGTCGCGGTGATTTTAGCAAGCATGCTCTCGCTGAATAGCGAAGGCAGTGAACCTTGTAACAAAACGACGGAGCAGCTGGATTTTGAATTCCCTGAGATGAGTCTGTATGGAGTTGAACGTGCCCTACAGAAGGTCGAAGCCCAAACCGAGGCGTCGCCATTTGCCGCCGCTTGCACAGATCCAACATCACTCAAAGATCGTCCGTCGACAGGAGCCTTTGGCCAGGTCGCTCCCCTTCGCGACAAGCAAGGCCATACATCGCGCGATTTTTTAAAGCGCTTGATCGCTCGAATTAAAAAAGAAACGGCCGAGCACAAAGCCACGATCGATGGAATTGAAACGTGCCTCGCAGCACCAAGCGACCAGAGTCGCACATGCGTGGGATTTCGCGAGTTCGCAGACAAGGTCATTCCTACCCAAGCGGCAAACGCGAGAGGCCGCCTCGCTCTGGCCGAGACCGAGAGTCATGTTTCGTCGGCACTCGATTTGTTCTCAAACAAAAAAGACACCCTGGCCGCTGCCGGCGATCGCGTCTCCTTCTTGCTGAATGATCAGCTCAAACCGCTCGGCACCACCAAGCACGTGGCTTGGGATCCACTCACTCCTGAAGAGATCATGCGCTACAAAAAAATCCTGATGGACGATTGGACCGCCGCCTCGCAAGACACAGCAATGAAGGTCAAATCCGGCCAGCTCCCGGGACGCGAGAAGGTATTGCTCAAAGGTAAGTCGATTGAAATCGATAGCCCCGCCGCACGAAATCACAAGAATGTTCTTTTTCTGATGGCTCGCCTCGATCATGGAGCCGAGTACCAGCGAATCATCGCCAAGTATCCTATTCTTCAGTTCCTTCACTCTGCCCAACCGAATCGCTCGGAAATTCAAGACGCCCTTACGCAAATGAAAGCACATGTCGCAAAAGAGGCCGAGTACTTGGCCGGAATCGAAGCGGCCCTCAATACTCCCCATCGCGATATCAAAGGTCGCGGCGGACTCACGGTGGGAAGAGAGGAATGGTTGGCGCCGCAAGCACTGGAACTTCTCGACTACTCACGCTTCGTCGAAGATCTCTTAATCGAATCTCCAGAGTACTGCGGACTCGCGACTTCACTCACCTATGCCCGCGCCAATCGCAGTCTTGCTGGCAGCGCCGCCATCGGCTTCGTCGTCTTGGGTTCGGCCCTGGTTTTCCCGCCAACCGCCGCACTGACGGTCGGTCTTGGCGCAAGTGCCATCACTATGACCGAGAGTCAGCGAAAGCTGAATGTTGCAAAAGACCACTACATGAGTCACGTCATTGAGTTTGAAACCTCAAAGGCGGCAGACGCACTAAAGCAAGCCCAAAGCGATCGCAACATGGAAGTGATCATGCTTCCGCTCGGTGTCGTCGGAGCCCAAGCCGCAATCGCCAAGTTTGTAAAGCCCGCCGCCGTCAAATTTTTCTCGCGCTCCAAATAAAAAGCGCCGGTCTTTTGGACCAGCGCTTCGTGAGTCACATCGATCCCTTGGTGACGCCGTTGGTCGCCAAAAGGAAGCGTGTACCTTTAAGCTTTTGGCTTTGTGTGCACGGCGTACTTTTCAAACTCGCCGTACTCATGCAGCTTGTTATAGAGCGTCTTGATGGTGATACCGAGTGCGTTCGCGGCCTGTGTCTTATTGCCGTCGAAGTAGTTCAGCGCCTTCAAGATATAACGTTTCTCAAGTTCATAGAGAGTGGTCGTCGGATCGTAATCGTCCGTCGTCACCTTCTGCTCAGGATTCAAAATATGCTCTGGCAAATCACCGGGCATGATGGTGTGGCCATCAGCCAAGATCTGGAGACGCTCGCAAACGTTCTGGAGTTCGCGAATGTTTCCTGGCCAGTCGTAGCGCATAACGATCTTCATCGCGTCTTCGCTCATCGCACGGCCACGGTTCAAAATGCGGTTTTGACCACGAGCCAAGAAGTACTCAACGAGAAGCGGAATATCTTCTTTACGACGACGGAGCGGTGGCGACTGAACCGTGATCGTGTTGATGCGATAGTACAGATCTTCGCGGAAGTTGCCGCGACCGACTTCAGCGTCGAGCTCACGGTTTGTCGCCGAGATCAGACGGATATCGACCTTGATTGGATCCTTACCGCCGACGCGGAAGATTTCACCCTCTTGAATAAAGCGAAGAAGCTTCGACTGAATTCCAGGAGAGAGCTCGCCGATTTCGTCGAGGAACAATGTTCCGCCGTTGGCCGCCTCAGCCAAACCGATTTTGCGAGTGTAAGCACCAGTGAAAGAACCTTTCTCGTGACCGAAGAGTTCGGACTCAAGAAGAGTTTCGCGCAGAGCGCCGCAGTTGATCGCGACGAAAGGCTTGTTACGACGGTTTGAGCGCTCGTGGATCGCTTTCGCGATCAGCTCTTTACCTGTCCCCGACTCACCCAGAACCAATACAGTCGCTGTTGAGGGAGAAACGCGGTCGATCATTTTCATCAGTTGCCGCATGACCTCTGATTTGTAGACGATAGTCTTATCAGAACCCGTGGCCGAGCCCTGGATGGCTGTCTCGGGCGCTGTAGCTTGAGAGCCTGTCATTCCAGTGTTTGTGCCTGGGAGGGCGGCTCCGGGAAGGATCGGGGTGTTATCAAACTGCGACATACGTACAACCTCGCTTGTGCGAACCTATTGTTTTGCCGTTCGCCGTTTGACCGTCCCCTCAGGTCCAGTCTCACTTTGATACAGCGCGTTGAGAGTTTGTAACGCATTGCAGAAAAAACTGCAAGGAAGTTTTTGCTACGAAATGAAAAAACTGCGCCCAGCCCCCCTTTCAACCCCCCACCCGAGCCCTTGCCAGGCCCGAATTGGCTGCTGCCATATATTTATAAGTATTTGAATTTTATGACTTTTATTGAATCTTCATCCCCCCACACCCTTCGCGCCTACCGGGGAGATCTCGCGCAAGCGTTCGGAATCGAAATTTCTTTAGAAAAGGCGATGGAGGGGCAGGACGGGTCCCCGGCGGCCCTCGGTTCCGACCACGAAACGAAGCTCAAGGAGCTCGCCCGCCGCGCCGGGACGACCTGGAGTGGCCTCCAGCCGGCCTCGAAGAACCGCAAAACAGCGACGCTCAAGTCCTTCCTGCACTGGCTGCAGAGCGAGGGGTTGATTCAAAACGACCTTGGAAGCCGCCTGCATTCGCCCAAAGTCCCCATTCGACTTCCCAAACACCTCAGCGTCGATGAAGCGATTGCCTTGGTGCAGACGACGGCGGCCGTGGCAAACGCGCCCGAGCACGACGAGAAGGATTTAAGGACCTTCGTGCTCATCATGCTGCTCTACGGTGGCGGCCTGCGCGTATCAGAGGCGTGCGGGCTTAAGTGGTCGCACGTGAGTCTCGATGCGCCGTCGGTGCGCGTTCGCGGCAAAGGCGACAAAGAACGCATCGTGAGTTTGCCGCGCCTGGTGGCGCCTCCGCTTTTGGCCCTTCGCAATCAGAGTCAGAATCAAAACCAGAAAACTGAGTTCGTTTTTGGCAGCGAGCCGCTGTCGACTCGGCTCGCGTACGACTTGGTCCGCCTTGCCGGTGAGCGCGCGGGTCTTGTACGCAAGGTCCACCCCCACATGCTCCGCCACAGCTTTGCCACTCACTTGCTTCGCTCTGGAGCAAACCTTCGCACACTGCAAGAACTGCTTGGACATTCATCACTTCAGGCCACCAGCCGCTACACCCACATCGGGCTTGATCAGCTGGCTCGCACCATGGAGGCCCATCACCCTCTTTCGCAAACTCCGAAAAAGCCCATCTCTTGACCTCAAACCCGTAAGCCACTAGTTCCGATCCCATGCGCAGCTTGAAGAAGACCGTGTTTTTGGATCGCGACGGAACTCTGATCATCGATAAGGTCTACCTGAACGATCCCGATCAAATCGAATATCTCCCCGGCGTCTTCGATGCGCTTCGCCTGCTCCGCGATCACGGCTATCAATTTATCGTCGTCACCAATCAATCCGGAATCGCAAGACGGCTTGTCGAGATGGACAATCTCGATGAAACGCATCGGCGCATGCAGGCCGAGTTCGCTCGCCACGGGGTCGACCTCAGCCGGTTTTACTACGCGCCCTACTCTGTCGAGAGCAATCACTACATCCGTAAACCCAATCCCGGAATGCTCTTGCGCGGAGCGCTGGACCACTCCGTCGATCTTAAACAAAGCTGGATGGTGGGAGATCGCTGGAGCGACGTTGAGGCCGGCCAAAAGGCGGGCTGTCGCACCGTTTTCTTAAGCGGCGGCGAAGCGCCTCAAGGCGAAGCGGATATTATGACCGCAAGCCTCCTTGAAGCCGCGCAATTGATGGTTGCATCAAACTGAATCGCTCGAAGTTTCTAGCCCCGCCCCTGATTGAGACAAATCAAGTTTCCCTCTAAAAATGCCGATTTATAAGTCTGAAACAGACCGTTATTTCGTCTTGGCGAGAGGAGAGTCGGATGGCTCGCAAAACTCCATTTTCATCTTTGTTTCCGATGCTAACGGCATTGGCCACAATGCTCGCGCTGCCCTCCTTTGCCGATGCGTCGTGCGGGGAAGTTGCGATCGCCAAAGGCGATATCAAAGTTGAAAGCGGCAAGGATAAAAAGGTTTCTGCTGCTGCGGCTGGCGCCAAAGTCTGCCAAGGCGACACCATTATCTCGGGCCCGCAGTCGCGCGCGAAGATCAAAATGGAAGACGGCAACGAACTGAATATTTCGCCCGACTCACGCATCATGCTTGAGACTTACGAGTACAAGCCGAGCGACAACAAAAAGAAAGTTATGCTGAACGTTCTCTACGGAAAGGTCCGCGCGGCCACCAAAGAAGAGAACATGTATAACGATAAAGACAAGAGCGGTCAGGCCAACACCTTTCAGGTTAAAACCAAGAGCGCCGTTGCCGGAGTTCGCGGTACTGACTTCTTGACGAGCTTTGATCGCTCGACAAGCAAAGCCGAAGTTCTGACATTTAAGGGTACCGTCGAAGTCGGCCAACCTGGTCCCGGCGGCTCGATCATGAATCCCGTTCGCGTTGGCGCCGGTGAAAAGACCGAGGCCTTCCCGGGCGCTCCACCCGCTCCGCCAAAAGCCGTTCCACCGAAAGAGATGGAGAAAGCCGGCTCTGAGTCGAAGGCCGAAACCGCAAGCAATGGACCGTCTGGCCCAGTTGATGGTGCGAAGAGCGACACTGCGAAAAAAGAGGACGATAAGAAAGACGGCGACAAGCGCGACGATCAAGCCCGTCGTGACGAGCCGAAAAAAGAAGACGGGAAGAAAGACGAGCCGAAGCGTGGTGACGACAAAAAAGAAGAGCCAAAACGCGATAGCGGTCAGCGACAAGAAGCTCGCCGTGACGAGCCGAAGCAAGACTCAAATGGCTCGGGCTCATCCTCCAGTGGCAGCTCGCCTGGTGGGCCAGCAAAAAGTCCAGGTGGAACAGCCACAAACTCTGGCGGCACAAATGGAGGCAATCCACCGGTTGCCGGTACAGGTCCAGTTGGCGATCAACGTCAGCCGGCCAGCGTCCCGATGCCGGGCGGATCGATGATCGATCGCGGAGATCTTGCGTTGGCGCCGTCGCCAGGCATGGCGCTTCCGCCGATGAACACAATTCCAGTCTATGTTCCACCAGTGATCAACCAACTGCCGACAACAGTCCCAGTCTGCGATCTGTGCAACAGGACCATCGAAAGTGGTCCAGCCAAGGTAAACGTCAAGATCATCATCGGAAACTGATGCCAGATTGGCTGAAGTCTCGATAAACTAACGGGAGTCTCTATTCATCTTTGAGGAGCTCCCGTGTCGAAACACGTTCGATTCACTCCATTAATTGCCTTTCTGATCACGACTCTGTCACTCGTCTCGCCGAGCGAAGGTGCACCGGCAGCGCTGCCGAAGAAAAAACACTCCGCGAAGACTACAAAAACTGCGCCCCAGGCTGCGCCACCAGCAACAGCTCCCGCTCCTGCTGACGAGAACAGCGAAGACGGACCAGAGCCCGAAGTTGCGCCCCGGAGGCCCGGTGTCGGGATCGATGCCGCAAGTGCGATTCGTCTCAATTACGGACGCAACTCTTGGAATCGCAATTCCACACAGGTCGATGCTGCCGCGATCTTTCTTAAGGAAGGAGCCACCGGTCGCATCGTCCAAATCGAAGTCGAAGAAACGGCACCGGACTCGGCTGTCTTTTCGGGGACCTACTCCATCAATTGGAAAAATCTCGACAATCTCCGCATCGAATTTTATGCACCACCTCAGGAACTACTCCTCAATCTCGCTGGTCGCCGTAAAATCACGTCCATGATCGAAAAGAAAGAGCTGCGCCGACTTCCCTTCGTTTTGCGTCGAGATCCGACAACGGGGCTACAGAATGTCGAGCTTTTCGATAGTCCCGACCAGGCCCGCTTTGCCTTCAAAGCTTTCCAGGCGGAACAACAGCTACTCGTTGCGCTTCAAAATAAACTCGCCAATCGCGACCAGACACTCGATACCGCGCGGCTCGCTATGGAAAAGCAAGAGCTTGAAGACGCAAGCCGCAACCTCGCCGAACGCGTTCGTCTCGGACAGTTGGAAGCTCAGAAACTGGCCCAGCTCCTTCAGGGCTTTGCCAATGCTTCACCTGAAGAGCGAGCTCGCAGAAAGTCGGAAGCAGAAAAAATCGCAGATCAAGCACTCCTCGATTACCGTGCCGGTCGCTTCAAAGAGGCGCGTGATTCATTTGAGAAAGCCGTCGAGCTTGATCCCTCTAATCGCGGCTACTACTTTCAGTACGGCGTAACGCTCTATAAACTCGAGGACTTCAATCGCTCGCTCGTTTACCTCGAGCTTGCCGAAGGAAAAGACGTCAACCCTCTGGAACGCGATTTCTACAAAGGCCTAAACTTCTACCGCCTCAAAGACTCGACTTCTGCACTTTCCGCATTTGAGTCGGTCGCGAAAGCCGGTGATCGCAACCTTTCACCATCGGCCGTGTTCTATCGTGGCTTGATCTACTTTGAACGTAAGAAGTGGGAAGAAGCGCGCAACGAGTTTCAAAAAGTTCTTGATAGCTCCAGTGATCCCGCACTCGACGAACAAGCGGAAGCCTATATTGAGCAGATTCTCCGACAACAGCAGTTCGAAGCCGCACGCGCCCAGAAGTGGTCGGTCGGTGCGACGTTAGGCTTCATGTACGACGACAACGTCATCCTGAGTTCTGACTCTGATCGTGACCGCGGAACGGCAACAAACTCGGCGGCATGGCGAACACTGTTTCAAGGCAATGCTCGCTATCGCCCCATCTATGAAGAAACTCGCGAGTTCGCGGCCCAACTCGACTTCTTGACGATGTACTCGGTCGACACCAGCCTGCAGATCGACCAAAGCATTCGGAACTCCGACCCCACCGTTCTAGGACTGACGCTCCCATGGACACAAAAGGGAATGGTTCTCGGCAAGGGCCACAAAATGGACTTCGTACCCGGTTACGAGATGACCTACATGAGTATCGACAACAACGAGTGGAAGGCGATTTTCACTTCCTTTACCTTTGGCTTTCAGAATCTGCTCGTCATGCGCGACACCTGGTTCACCAACATCAACCTCGATGTTCGCCAAGACACATCCAATGTCTCGTCGTCCACCGGCGACAACAACGCCACCGCACTGAAATCAAAGCTCGGTTGGTCGAACATCAACATGATCTCGGACGACAAGAAGCAGCTGCTCCTGAGCGAAGTCGCATACACGTTGAACAACTCTCAAGGAAAAAACTCTGTTTTCAATCGCCTTGACCTTGGCGTCGGCTACATTCGCCCATGGAAGTGGGACACCACCTTCAATTCAAAGCTTGGTTATTTCCTCCTGAACTATCCGGAGAATTCCAACGGTCGCGTCGACAACAGCTACTCACTAACCGCGGGCCTTAGCCGCAAGGTTTGGGATGAAGTCACCGGCGGACTCACCGCGATTTACAATATCAACAACTCAAATGTTGAGGCCAATCAGTACAAGAAGTTCTCACTGCTCCTCAGCTTCTCGACGAACAAGATGTTCTAGTTCGACCCTCCGCAGCTTCCGGCGCCGGAAGCTGGGAGGCGTCATCTCTCAAGTTCAATTGGATCGCCGGAAAGCGCTTGGATGCGCCGTTGCGGTTTAATTTTCAACAGTATGTTGAAAATTAAATTGCGGAGCACGGTCACTGCTGACCGGCTGATTCATTAAACAAAACAAATAGTTGCCAGCCTTCCGCAAGGTTGGTTTGATTTTTTTGCGAAGAAAGATCAACGCCAAGGAAAGGCGGCAACTGTGAAGCAGGATTGCAAAGAGCGGTCGCTCTTTCAACTGATTGATCGAAAAAATTCGATCCACTCGTTCAAAAATGGAAAATCGATCGCGGTGTAAGAACTTTTTCGACCTGGGAAATGACGCAAGCTCTTTTGTCGTGTTTCGTGATGCGACTTGGATCGTTTCGAGAAGTCGAGGCCGCACTGAAAATTCCTGACTCAACTTTCGGCGACGCGCTAGAGATCGGCACTTCGGTTTTTTCAAGAACTCTGCGATCTTATTCTCCTCGAGATTCGCGGTCGAACAGAAAGTCGAAAACTCAAAAAAGCAATTCGTGAAATTCTGGCCATCGACTCTTCCGAAGTTCGAGTCCACGGAAGTCTTTTTGGCGAACCGGGATGGAAACAGAAGTATACCATCGGCCACAAAGCAGCGGCAAAAATTCACGTCGTTTGGAATGTCGACGGCGAATGGATTGATGATTTCAAGATTACGCCGTGCTGATCTGGCGACTCCACGGTCAGCTTCCAACTTCGCATTTTACCTATGAAAATGTACGTTTTTGATCGTGCATACAACGACTTTGGCTTTTGGCAGAAAATCGTCGCCAATGGATCTGACTTCACGACGCGGCTGAAGGCATCAAAGACGAATCGAGATCTTGAACGAAAGGTTTTGCGCGGGCAAAAAGAAAAATCCGGGGTTCTGTACGACGAAGAATATATTTCGACCGCACCCGCGGCAAAGTTCTCGGCGATAAAACTTCGTCACATTATTTACCGCGACAAGCTGACTCAGAAAGTCTTCCATTTTGTGACGTCGGATCAGAAAGCCAGCGCTAAAATGATCGCGAACATTTACAAACGTCGGTGGGCAGTCGAACTTTTGTTCCGTTGGATGAAAGGACATCTCGATATTCGTCGGCTGCCGCTAAAAACTCCGAACGCGATCCATACTCAACTTGCGATCGCAGTTCTTGTTCAACTTCTTTTGCAGCTGAAAAAGATCATTTCGAAGTTTAAAGGAACTTTGTGGGAACTTCTGCGCGAGATGCGAACCGCGTTCGCGCGAAAAGTCCTTCAGGGATGCGGGCCTCCGGACGGCTGCCGCTGGAGCGCCGCTGCCGGCGAGGATCTCGCGTTATGATTTCTTAAGAAATAAACCGGTCAGCAGTGGAGCACGGTCGAAAATGATTCTTTCGCGCCATGAACAGCACCGACTATTTTCAAGAATTCTTGGCCACTGAGCTCGCGCGAAGGTGCGAACGCAATCCACGATATTCGACACGAGCGTTTGCAAAGGCCTTGGATGTCGACGCGGGCTCTCTTTCTCGCATCCTGTCCGGGAAGCAAATTCCTTCGCACAAAGTATGTGAGACAATTTTTTCTAAACTTGAGCTGACGCCAACGGCTCAGAAAAAGTTCTTAAAGTCAGTGGCGGCCAAGCAGAAGGCACTGGGTTTTAAAAGGATTTCTCCGGCCTTTAAAGAGCTTGGAGAAAGCGCTGACGACAGGCGCCTTCTCGATACCGACATCTGGAGAACAATTGCCGATTGGTATCACGGCGCGATCATGGAACTCACATTCGTCGATGGCTTTCAGTCAGAACCAAAGTGGATTGCTCAGCAGCTCGGCGTCTCAGAGGCTGAAATCAAAATGGCTCTGACACGCCTCAAGCGGCTCGGCCTTCTTCGCGTTGAAGATGGTAAATACATCAAAACGGTCGCGCAGGTTTCATCAGGCGACAAATCGAGCACCACGGCTGCACACCGACGTTTGCAACGACAGGTCCTCACAAAAGCCGTGGACTCACTTGAGAATGATCCGCTGGACGTCCGCAACATGACCTCGATGACGATGGCGATTGATCCAAGGAAAGTTCCAGAAGCAAAAAAGATGATTCAGAACTTCTCGCGCGAACTCTGTGCCTATCTCGAGTCAGGCAAACGAACTCAGGTTTACCAGCTCGGCGTATGTCTCTATCCAATTTCAAAAAAACAGGAGGAAAAATGAAAACTTTTTTGATGGTACTTGGGTCTATCTTAGTATCCACGCCGTTAATGGCAGCGATTGGAACCGAAGGGCACGGCGGTGACCCTCTTCGACTCCTTTTCAACGATGCACGACGCTACGCCGTCGAACGCGTATCGCAGGCCAAACCCTGCGAATTCAACGTCGATGTTCGCCCCGAAGTGGTCGAGTGGATCATCCACCGCCAGGCGGAGTTAGCCGCTGATATCGGCTCGGCGCCGCACATGTGGACGCTTGCACCACAAAGCACCTGTGCCTTCACGCAGACTCAGCCGAACTCAGCCGTCGCAATGTCTTTTGAGGCATGTCGACCACTGATCAAAGACGCAAACGACGCCATTTCAATCTTGGCACACGAGTCCGCACACCACCTTGGAATTGAAAGCGAGACTTTTGCAGACGAAGTGGGCCGCGCGATCGCTCGCCTTGGACAGAGCAGCACTTGTAGCGCCGTACCCAGCTCTGATCCATTTGATCCCGGCAGCTGCCCCGGCCGCCAGGTCTCAAACGATGAAATGTATTCGTGGCTCCCGCTTCCTCACGCCACTCAGCGCGAGCTGGGAAAAATGCAGGCCACCATCCGCCAGCGCACCTGCTACGGAGACAACTTCTGCACAAACTGGCAAGAGGACCCCAACGGACTCGTCGGGGGACGAACTGGAGTAATGAACGGAAATCTCCTTCGTCTCAACGGTAGCGTCAAAGTCGAACTCAAAAACGATCGACCGCTTGTGCTCATCGAGAGTGACGCCCTACCGGGTAGCGCGTCTTGGTCGACGACGACTTTCACCGATGCGTCGCAGACGACCAAAGTGCTTTCCGGATCCAACGTGGGCGCCCTTTATCTCAATGACCTGCTGATCAGTGGCTACGGACACGGCGGTCCAGAGATCACGGGATGGGTCACCCCGACCTGCCTACGGCAATCAGTCTCAACGAATCGTGCGACAAAAGATCCGAACGGCAACACGATCACGATCCAAAAAGAAATGGTGATTCTGTCCCATTTCGAATGATCAGCATCTAACGACGCCCAAGGTGGACCGCTTCATCTCTTGAAAAGCGGTTCTACTTCCGGCGCCGGAAGCTGTGAAGCGTCATCCGGTCGTCGGACAGTTTTCGACTTCGTTCAAAAAATTTTTCTCCGCTTTGACTCTGCGCCGAGACGCCATCATATCGAAGCGATGGAAAACCTGCGCCTGCTATCCAACGAAATTCTAGTCACAAAGCTTCGCGGCTTGATCCAAGAAGAGCGTGAGATTTCACTAAAGATTCTTGAACTCATCAACGAGGTCGAGCGACGGAGGCTTCATCTCGAGTTAGGCTTTCCAAGCCTCTTTGACTGGCTCACCCGCGATCTCGGATACTCCGCCGCCGCAGCGATGCGAAGAATTGATTCTGCACGGCTTCTTCGCAAGGTACCGACGATTGCAAAGCAAATTGAATCAGGAAAGCTCAATCTCACAAACTTGGCGCGAGTTCAGTCCGCCATTCGAGCCGAAGAAAAGCGCACCGGAAAACAAATCGAACCGGAACAGCTCGTGAATGCCATCGAAGGTAAAACTTCACGCGAGGTCGAACAGCATCTGGCGCAAACCTTTCCTGGTTCGGCCTACAAGGCCGATTCGGCCCGTGCGATCACCGACAGTCAGATCCGCCTCCAAGTCACTCTCTCAACGCCGCAGTACTCAGAACTTGAACGGGCGCGCGAAGTCGCTTCGCACTCGCACTTTGGTGCACCAATGGGAGAAGTGATTGGGATGCTCGCAAGTGACTACCTTGATCGCAAAGATCCTTTGCGCAAGGAAACCCACGCCGAGACAACCGCGGCCGCGTCCGAGAGGACCGGCCGAAGGCCGATTCCGCAAAACGTCAGACGACTTGTGTTTCAGCGCGCGCAAGGACGCTGCGAATACAAAAATCCACATACAGGAAAAACCTGCGGGAGCCGATTTCAAACTCAGATTGACCACATCAGGCCCGTCGCCCTAGGGGGAACAAATGCGGTCGAAAACTTGCGGCTTCTCTGCCGCGCTCACAATGCGTGGACCGCCGAAGAAATCTTTGGTCCGTTTGTAAAAAACTAATCGACCCCGCCCGACTCAAGATACAGCTTCAGCTGCCGCGACGTGAAGCGCCCAAGCGAGAGCCAATCGAGTCCCGCAAGCTCCGCACTCGCATGCTCGCTCACCGGGCGCTTGGCGAGTTCGAGAAGATCGGCTTCCATTTCAAGCACGCCCTGCATAGCGAGAAAGCGCGTCTCGAAATGAATGCGCAGGCGTTCTAAGGCTGGCGATTTTTCGGCGGCCCGCAAGGTGTTGCCGAGAAGGTCAAAAAGCTCGGGCACGTGATCGCCCCCCATGCGCGAGGTTTTCTCGATCACCGGCAGCAGCTTCAAGGCAAAGTCGAGTCGCTCATATGAAGTGCGTAGCCCAGGAAAGGCGCCAAGCAGTGAAGCCTCATGGAGAGTGTGTAATTCGCTTTCGCCGCCGATGCGCGAGCGCCGGTCTTCATAGGAGACCGAGATGAAATGCGTGGGCTCAAGAACCCCGCCACCGAAACGCTTTTTACTTTTCAGCGCTGAGCGCGCAAACAACTGAAGGCGCGACCCTTGCGACGTGAGTACGCTGACAATAAGATCGGCATCGCCATAGCGAATGCTTTTGAGAACGATGCCCTTATCCTGCGCTCTCACTCGGAATCTCCACACGCCCACGGCGCAAATAAATCACCGCACCGACAAGTCCGAGCAAAAACTGGAACGCCTGTAAAAGCGTGATGCCCACCGCACCAACCTGTGTCGGCGCCTGAAGCGCCGTCTGAAACAAAAAGAAAAATGCCGCTTGCCCAATGCCAACGCCGGCCGGCGCAATCGGCACAGCTTGAATCACAAGTCCCATCGGGATGCAGAACCAGAAAACTGAGAGTGGAATATTTCCTTCACCCAAGTATTGCGCGGTCGCGTAGAAGAAAATGATCAATAAGACCTGATTCACCATCGAGAGCCCCATCGCGATAAAGAGATCGCGCGGATGCCGACGATACGAGTGCATCGCATGATAGATCGACTCGAGCACCGCATGTCCCGGAAGCCTATGAATGAGCCCGGAGAAAAACCGAAGCGGCGCCTGCAGTCGACGCGAAAGTGCAAAGGCGAGAACGGCAAAGAAGCCGAGTGTGATCAAAAGAGTCGCTGAACCAATCGCAAGCAAGCGCGGATCGTGATTCAGACGATCGTAAAACGCAACGATCGCAAGCGAAGCCGAAAACATCATGACGAAAAAACCAATCAAACGATCCATGAAAACACTGACGCCGGCTGCGACTTTACGGCTTCCCTGCTCTTGCCCGCGGGCGAGGTAATAGCCCTTGATAATGTCCCCGCCCACACTCCCCGGCATGGCGTAGTTGAAAAACATGCCGATCAGCGTGAGCTCAAGCGACTCCCTATACGAAACCGGAAACTCCTGCCCCTTAAGAAGAAAGCGCCAGCGCCAGGTCACCACCAGCACCTGCACAAAGGCGAGGCCGCCCAAGATCAAAAACGGAACTGGGCTCAGCGCAACCTTGAGGGCATTCCAGTCCAAGGCACCACGGCTAAAAACCCAGGCAATGAGCCCGCCCGCGACCAGAAACTTGAGCGCTGTGAGCGCGAAAGAGCGGATTTTTTGAGAACTCGGCATCACTCGGTTGTACGCGGCTTGACCTCAGGATTGGAAGAGGCGAAATGTGAGATCGCAAAAGTTTTCCGCCTAGCTTTTTTGGAGGCACGCGCAATGAATGTGGCTGTCGTTGGCACAGGGTACGTCGGTTTGGTGGCAGGTGTTTGCTTTGCTGATGCGGGGCATCACGTCTGGGGCGTCGATCGCGATGCCAACAAGATCGCGATGCTTAAAAAAGGGGAAATCCCGATCTATGAACCGGGCCTCCTCGACGTCTTTGAACGGTCAAACTCACGCCTGACATTCACAACAGACCTCAAAGAAGCCGTCAGCGTTTGCGATGTGATCTTTGTTGCCGTCGGCACGCCCGAAAAAGAAGATGGCAGTGCCGACCTTGGCCCCACGATGGCTGTGGTTGAAGCGGTTGCGAAAGTTGCCAATCGCCCCAAGTTCTTGGTTCTGAAGTCGACCGTACCAGTTGGAACAGCCGCTAAAGTTCGCGCCAAGATCGCTGAGGTCACTCAGATTTCAATCGATGTCGTCTCAAATCCGGAGTTCCTCAAAGAGGGCGCGGCGGTTGAGGACTTTTTAAAACCCGATCGCGTTGTCATCGGCTGTAGATCCGAAGCGGCTCAGAAAGTGATGACCGAGCTCTACGAGCCGTTTGTTAAAAACGGACATCCGATTTTGTTCATGGATAACGTGTCGGCCGAAATGACGAAGTACGCCGCCAATGCCTTCCTCTCGGTGAAGATCAGCTTCATCAACGAGCTCGCGCTTCTTGCCGACCAACTCGGCGCCGACATCACTGATGTTCGACGTGGCTTCACTTCTGATAGCCGTATCAACCCCGCCTTTTTCTATCCAGGCGTGGGCTATGGCGGCAGTTGCTTCCCTAAAGATGTCAAAGCGTTGATGTTCAGCGGCCAGGCCGTTGGCATCCCGATGCGAGTTGTTGAGGCGGCCGACGTTGTGAATGATCGCCAGAAGCTGATTCTCTTCGAGAAAATTCGCGACTACTTCGCTAACCGCGGCGAATCGCTTCAGGGAAAACGCATCGCTCTTTGGGGCCTTGCCTTTAAACCGCGTACCGACGACGTTCGTGAAGCTCCAGCAATGTACATCATCGAAAAACTCGTCGATGCCGGTGCGACCGTTGTTGGCTTTGACCCGGTTGCGATGGAAACCGCGAAGGCCGGCTTCACGCGTCCGTTTGCGACGACCGAAACAGCAATGGAGGCTGTTAAAGGTGCTGATGCTCTGGCGATTGTCACCGAGTGGAATGAGTT
Organism: Bdellovibrionales bacterium; assembly: GCA_016713885.1. Lineage (GTDB taxonomy): Bacteria > Bdellovibrionota > Bdellovibrionia > Bdellovibrionales > JAMPXM01. The sequence goes on from JADJOF010000004.1 coordinate 165,961, forward strand.
CCGCTCACCCGATCTTTCAGCACTGAAAGCGCTGATGAAGCGACCGGCGATTTTCGACGGGCGAAATGTTCTTGATCCGCAAAAAGTGTCGGCGGCTGGTTTTGACTACTTCTGCATTGGACGCCAATCGCGAAGCCAAGCCCGTGTCGCGCCTGAGCGAGCGGCGAGCGCCAAGCAAGATCAACCGAAACGCCGCGCTCTGGTCGCCGGTGCCGCTGGTTTTGTCGGCAGTCACTTGGTCGATCGCCTTCTTGAACAGGGACTTGAAGTCGTCGGACTTGATTCCTTTATCACCGGCCGCACCGAGTGCCTGAAAAAGGCCTGGTCGCATCCGAATTTCCGGTTTGTTCGTCACGATATTCGTCATCCCATTGCGCCCGCGCTTTCAATGCTTGGCCTCGGAAACCAGCCCGGAGCCTTTGACGAAATCTACAACATGGCGTCGCCAGCTTCGCCCGTTGATTTTGCCCGCATTCCTCTTTCGATTCTTGAAACAGCGTCTGCAGGACATCGTCACCTCTTGGATCTTGCGGCCAGCACCGGCGCCGTTTGCCTGTTTGCAAGTTCAAGCGAAGTTTACGGAGATGCTGAGGTTCATCCGCAGGTGGAGAGCTACTTTGGAAATGTGAACACCGTTGGCCACCGCTCGTGCTACGACGAAGCGAAGCGCTACGGTGAGGCTCTCTCGGTCGCTCATGCCAAGGAACATGGAACGAAGATTCGCATGGCGCGCATCTTCAACACCTATGGCCCGCGCATGGCCAACTGATGGTCGCATTATTCCGAATTTCTTTATGCAGGCTCTGCAAGGCAAGGCCCTCACCGTGTATGGCGAGGGACATCAGACGCGAAGCTTCTGCTTTGTCTCGGACCTCGTCGATGGCCTGATCGCGCTGGCTCGAAGCCAGGAATCGCGCCCCACGAACGTTGGAAATCCCATCGAACGATCGGTCCTCGAGATCGCCAAAGCGGTGAACGAGCTCACTGGGAACAAAGCGGGAGTGACCTTCTTGCCGCTTCCAGAGAACGACCCGAAAGTGCGCCGTCCCGATATCACGCGCGCCAAAGCGTTTGGCTGGGAGCCCAAGGTGGCACTCGAGCACGGACTCAAAGAGAGCTTTGACTACTTCCGTGACGAGCTCTCGCAGATGGGCGGAAAAGTTCACACACCAACGGTCATGGCGTCGCTGCAAAGCCCATGAGTGAGAACATGAAGCCGTCGCCTCTGACCGAAAGCCTTCACGATCAGTCCGTCTTCTTCCGCTGTGTTGAAGACTGTTCTGAGCCGATGATGATTTCTGATCGAACTGGCCGACTGCTCTACGTGAATAAGGCCTGGACCAGAACCTACGGCTATTCAAAAGAAGAGGCCGTCGGCGCAACTCCACGCTTGCTTCGCTCGTCACATCAGACTGATGAGTTTTATCAAACGATGTGGCGCGAGATTTTGAATCCGGCGATTGGCTATTGGAAAGGCGAGATCGTCAATCGCGCCAAAGACGGTCGCCTGGTCCCGGTACTTTTGACCATTACACCTTACACGCAGGATGGGCAGATTCTGGGCTATATGGGCGTCGCTGTTGACCTGACTGAACGCCGCTCGATGGAGCGCCAAATCCTGCGTCAGGATCGTCTAGCGAGCATCGGAATGCTGGCTTCGAGTCTTGCGCACGAAATCGGAAATCCTCTTGGCGTTATTCGTGGACGCGCCGAAATCATGCTGGAAAGCATGCGGGGCGGAGCCGTGCCGTCGACCGACGCGAATCGTTCGGCGCGCCTGCTCCAGAGTGCAACACAAGGCCTCGACATCATCGTCGGTCAAATCGATCGCATCGCACGGCTCATTGACTCGCTTTTAAAAATCAGCCGGGTTCCACAGGAGATCACACTCCGCGAGGTTAAAATTCGCGGCCCGGTGACAGAAGTCGTAATGCTGATCGGCGAAACCTGCCGACGCAAAGGCATCGAGCTGGTCGATGCCGTCGAAGACCTTGTCGTGTTCTCAGACAGCCATCATCTTCAACAGATTTTACTCAATCTGACGATCAATGCTGTGCATGCGATGGAAGAGGAAACCAAGCGGAGTGGTCGAACAAATCATCGCCTGACTCTCTCAAGCTCAAAGCGCGACAATGGAGAAATCACGATTCACGTTGCCGACACCGGATGTGGACTTTCCCCCGATGTGAAACGGCGTATGTTTGAGCCGTTTTACACGACAAAGGCACCTGGCCAAGGCACCGGGCTTGGTCTGGCGATCGTCAGTCGCCTGACCGACGAGATGCAGGCCGCGATCAACGCCGAAAGCGACGGCCCCGGTCTTGGTACAACATTTCATCTTGTCTTTTCAGGCACCCAAGCAAAGTCACAGGGCGACGGCTCGAGCAGCTGCTGACACTTTACAGTTTTTCTAAAAACTCAATGGTGTTGCTCTCGACCAACTCAAACTTCAACAGTGTAATCAGGCCGTGCGAGATCCCATCAAATGTCACCACTCGATGAGGCACGTCGCTCTTGATCCCAGTCGTCAGGGCCACAACATGCCCCGCGCTGACCGTATCATCCGACGTGTTCACTAAAAACAAACTCGGAACCGTCAGTCGACGTCCCAGTGCACGCGATAGCTTTAACTCGGTCACCGCTTCGGTCGCCGGCACAGTCAGCGCGACCGTCTCGCCCCAAAGCTGACCAAAGCGCGCCAATTTCGAAAGATGCTGCTGCAACACCCGCGAGCGAAGCACCGTCACTTCGCACCCCATGTTGAGACTGCGCTGCTTGTCTTGTTCGGTCACCTCGTTGCCCGTCACCAGTTTTTTGATTCTTGGAAAGTCGCCAATCGAATCGCCAAAATACTTCACGTTGCAAAGTGGCCAGGCAATCTCGGGCCGAACACGCACCGCCGGCTCCATCGCAATCAAGCCATCAACCCGAAACTCCGGCGTCAGTGCGGCATTGATCGACAGCATCCCGCCCATCGAATGCCCCAACACAACGACCTTTTTCGCCATCACATGCGCGATCTTAATCGCGCGGCGCGACTCTTCGATCCAGTCATCGGAGCGAACCTCAGAACCACGCTCTGTTTGCCCCCAGTGCCCAGGCAAACTGACGTGCATGACAAAATATCCGCGTTCATCAAGCTTCGCCGCCAACACGCGAAACTGGCTCGAATCAGAATAAAGGCCCGGGAACATCACAACAGCCACCTGGCTTCGCGAAGTGCGCGCGCTCGCCATCGTCTTTAAGCTGGGAGAAACAAAGCGACCATCAACAGGATCGGTCACCGACTCAAGCATCGCACGCGTTGATTCAAAGCACGTCAAGTCCTCGTCGGCACAGCGAACCTCGGGTAAGCGAATAAGGTTCGAGGCCGTAGGCTGCGAAAGCGCCGCACGCCCAACCTGCGGCAAAAGAAGTGAAGTCAGTAACGCTAACCCTAGCCGGAATAGGTTTCCACGAAGCACGATGACCTCCAAAAGCAAATGCAGCACAGACCTGACTTACTGAGCTTGGAACAAACCTTCACAGCGTAGAGCAGCCGCCCTAGGGCGAAGAGGCTGGCCATCGACTGAAATTTTTGAAAGATCCTGTTGCCACACATAGCGAGGCAACTCTAGGCGCCACTGCCCGTCGACAATTCCAACCTTCAACTTTTCAACTTGAGTCACGGTGTGCACCGTCGAATCCACCTCGGCGCGAATCGCGCTGCCTTGGCGTGAAGCTTTCAACACCTTCATCACGTCAAAGAAAAATTCAGCGTCTCTTTTGGGAAGTCCTGACGACTCACCCTGGGCCGCCGCCTGCAACACAGTCTTGAGTGGTACACCGTCAATACGGACGCGATTCATATCCGATTGCCAAACAGACGTCGGTAGTTCGAAGGCCCACTGTCGCCCTTGAAGTCCAATCGCGAGCTCTTTGAGTTTGATGACTCGAAAATCCTGACCTTGGCTATCTTGAACAATGATCGTTCGGCCCATCTGTGCAGCTCTGAGCAAGACGACCACCGCGGAGGCGAAATCGGTCTCGGCCGAAGCCATCGCGGAGCCCGCTGAAGCCACTACCGCCAAAATCGAAACCAACAGCCTACGCAAAAAACGCTTCATAGATCGCCTCCACCCCAATGGGAATGCAGTGCCTATGCCCAATTTAGAGCGCCACAGCAGCATCGCAACTATTTGATACCACTAAGCTATACGGCGACAAACCCTATCAATCGACCTTCCAAGACGGCCAAGTTTTCGACAAAGCGCCGCACTCAGGCACCTACTCAGCGTCGGTATGATCGAATTGACTCGAGATAAATCGAACCGAATGCGTGCGCTATACGGCACGTGCTCAATTGAGGAGTGCTGGATTGGATTTGAGCGAGCGAAAGTTCGATTAACTTGAATCAACCGAGCGAGTTCGCGAGCTCGAAAAATCCTCGATGAGTCATGATCTCAAACCCAAGTAGGATCGGATTTAGACCAATAAATCTGAGTTCTTACACGGAGGTAAGACCATGCCCATCGAGTTCCGTCGAGCGTACACCGATGAAATTCGGGACCGCTATAAAAATGCAAAGCGAAAACAAAAGTCTGCGATTTTGGACGAATTTTGCCAGGTCTGCGGGTATCGGTCCCGCAAGCATGCGATTCAAATTTTAAATGGCAAAGCCAAGGGGCCAGACGCACGTAAGCGCCGGGGCCTGCTTCGCGCTACATCGATGCGCTGAGCGACTTAAAGGCGCTATGGGGCTTATGAGGCTACATCTGTTCAAAGAAGATGAAGGCGGCTATGCCACTGTGGCTTCCATTTTATAAAACAAGCGACCGAAGAAAGGCGTTGCTCCTTCAGATGAGCGCCTCGACCATTGATCGACTTTTAAAACTTCATCGAAGGTCGCTTGGAAAAGGGCTCTCAACAACAAGACCGTCGATAAAAATGAAGACCAAGATTCCACTTAAGCTCTTGGACGGCGAGACGAAGGTTCCAGGTTTTGTCGAAGGCGACACAGTTGCCCACTGCGGAAATTCGATTGCAGGCGAGTACGCGAACACACTTACGGTCGTCGATTTGTTCTCTGGTTGGACTGAGCTTCGCTCGTGCTGGACAAAAGATGCTGCCGGCGTCACAAGCGCCGTGAAAAAGATCGAGTCTCGAGTGCCGTTCATGTTGGTTGGTTTCGCTTCAGATAACGGTTCTGAATTCATCAACGACGTTCTCTATTCGTACTTCTCAAAACGCCCAGCACCAATCAACTTCGTAAGGCGTCGAGCCTACAAGAAAAACGACAACGCCCATGTCGAGCAAAAGAACTGGACCCACGTCCGCGAGCTTTTCGGCTATGAGAGGTTCGACGATCCATCGCTTGTGCCGATGATGAATGAGATCTATCAAGCGTACTGGTGTCCGCTCCAGAACTACTTCACGCCATCGATGAAGCTCGTAGCCAAAGAGCGAATCGGTGGATCGATCAAGAAGCACTACGATGAACCCAAAACACCAGCTCAGCGTCTGCTTGACTGCTCACTTGTTCCCGAGGCCGACAAAGTCAGAATCGGATCCGAGGTACACTCCAGAAACCCAATCGACCTCAAACAAAGACTCGACCAGAAGCTCAAGGAATTCTTCGAACATGTCTATGAGATAAAAAGAAGTCAGAGGCCCAAAACTGGATCCTGACTCATCGCTCCTTGGTATGGTTTAGCCATGAGTCAATACGTGATCGTCTTCGTGATGCTCTTCGGCCGCATCCGCCGATACAAAACCGTACTCGCGCTCTTTGCGGTAGAGCGTTCGGCGATTGATCCCAAGGATCTGTGCTGCCTTCTCCTTTTTTCCGCCAGTTTTTTCAAGAACGAACTTCATGTAGCGACGCTCAAGGTCCTCGATTGTCGGCAGTGTGCCGCCGGTCAACTCGCCTTCAAGAAAACTCTCACCATCGCTCTTGCTTCCAACCGGAAGATCAGAAATTCCGATCTCGGTTCCACGCGCCAACACCACCGCTCGCTCAATCACGTTCTCAAGTTCGCGCACGTTGCCTTCCCACGGAAGGCTCATCAGCGATGCCATCGCATCAGACGAAACGCCTTTCACTTTGGAGTGATTCATGCGGGCGTACTTGTGCAAGAAGTGCTCGGTCAAAAGCGGAATGTCTTCACGACGCAGTCGAAGCGGTGGAATCACAATCGGAATGACCGCGAGTCGGTAGTAAAGATCTTCGCGGAAGCTTCCGTTCTTAATCGCCCGTTTCACGTCCTTGTGGCTGGCCGCAATAATGCGGACATCGATATCACGGTTTTGGTTCTCTCCGACTGCTCGGATCTTGCGCTCTTGAAGAATCTGCAACAGCTTCGCTTGCAGTGCCAAATCCATGTCGCCGATCTCGTCGAGAAAAATCGTTCCACCATCAGCCTCTTCAAAAAGTCCGCGCTTGCGCACGATTGCTCCAGTGAACGCACCCTTGGCGTGACCAAAGAGCTCGCTTTCAAGCAAAGTGTCCGGAATAGCCGTGCAGTTGATTGCAACAAACTTCTTCCCGCGCCGATTGCCCTGGTCGTGAATCGCACGAGCGACGCGCTCTTTTCCGGTACCGCTTTCGCCCGTGATCAGAACCGATGCATTCGCATCGGCCACCCGTTGAATCAAATCAAAAACCTCGCGCATGCCAGGTGACTTCCCGATGATGTTGGCAAAGCTCGTCTGGGCACGAGCCACGACCTGCAGACGCTGGTTCTCACGCTTCAAATGCCGATACGCGGCCGCACGATCAACGGTGACTGCAAATTCAGCCAGCTTGAAGGGCTTAGTCGTATAGTCGTACGCGCCCTTGCGAATTGCCTCAATCGCCGTTTCGATCGAGCCAAAAGCCGTGATCAAGATAATCGGCACTTCACTGCCCGTCTCTTTAAGACGTTCAATAAATTCAATGCCGGTCATATCCGGCATATTGAGGTCAGAGATAATGACATCGAGCGCCATACACACGTCGCCGGTCGGTGCATCGGCGAAATCCCTGCGGCCAATTCGAGTCAACGCATCAACGGCGCTTTGCGACTCGATGACCTCAAAGCCTTTCGTCTTGAGAAAGTCGGCGACCATTGAGCGCATTTCGTTGTCGTCATCAACAACAAGAGCTTTTCGAGAAAATACCGTCTGTGCGTCTCCGGAACTCAACATGAAACTCCCTTAACGTGGATCATCGAAGCTGATCAGACCAACGGACTGCAATCGCCCGCCACCGATCTCAACACGATAGAATATAAACCGACCGCAAGATTCAACTGCTATGCCATATTTGTTTAAGTGCGAGCGCTGCATTCATCGACTCTGGGAATGCTTCACCTTGATACGCGAGACAATTCGACTCCAAACGCTCTTGACGTGCTCGGGCAATTCCGTCCCACTCGCCCAGCCTTTCGCGCTCTAGTGCCAACCAGTTTACTATCGCGGCTCGATCGGTCAGAGATTGTGCAATTCTGCCACGGCATAACGGTTGCTCTGTCCCATAAATTGACTTTAATAAGAAGTGCTTCTTTGCCATTGAACGACGCGGCCGAACGACGCAACGTGTTCATGGGCGGTCGTGTTTTGTGCAACATGCCAGCGACACGAAACTGATGTGACGACACCGAAAGGACCTGCAGCAGTGAACGACCTCTCTCTCGCAACCACGTTGCATGCATGCCGCCATTGCGGCCAAGAGAGCGCCGATGATTTCTGCTGTGCAGGCTGCAAAACCGTGTATGCCCTTCTTCATGAAAAAGGCCTTGGCTCATTTTACGAGAAGAAACAAGACGAAAGGCTGCTCCCTGTCGATGCCGAGTGGCTCGCTCGCGACTGGTCGCGCGTTGTGGTCGATGAGAGCGTGGAGCTACTGCGCTTCCATGTCGACGGTCTGTCTTGCTCGGCCTGCGTTTGGATTTTTGAGCGCCTCGAGCAGGTTTCACCACTGATTGAATGGTCGCGACTCGACATGAGTCGGTCTGTCTTGATTGTAAAACGCCAAACCGGCGCACCGTTTGCGATGGTCGCCAAAGCCGTTAGCGAGCATGGATTTAAAATTGAACTTCTCGAATCTGAATCTGATCAAGAGAATCGACTTCGCAAAGAGAATCGGCGCGAACTGATTCGAGTCGGCGTCGTCGGCGCTTTGACCGGCAACATTATGATCTTTTCCGTCTCGATGTACGGCGGAGCGACCGGAGATTTCGCAACCGGCTTTAAGATCCTGATGGGACTGTTGAGCCTTCCGGTCGTCACCTGGGGCGCAGCCCCCCTCTATCGAAATACATGGACCGCTCTCAAAAATCGGCAGATTTCGCTCGACTTCCCCATTGCACTCGCCGTTTTTTCGGGAGCACTCGCCGGCTGGATTGGGATCTTTTCCGGCCTCGACACCCTCTTCTTTGATTCGGTTTCAATGCTCGTGCTGCTCCTCCAGGGGTCACGCACTGCGCTTCGTTTTTTGCGTCAAAAACTCGATCCCGCAGAAGATCGTCTTCCACTTTGGATGCACGAGTCGGTTCAAGGCCTGGACGGTAAGGCCCTGTCACCTGTTGACCTCACGACCGGCCGTCACTTCCGCGCGATGAAGTTCAATCGACTCCCCGTCGATGCCCGAGTGATGTCGCGCGAAATCGAATGGGATTTCTCGGTTCTCAACGGCGAATCGCGCCCAGTCGTCCTGCCCCTTGGCTCAGAAGTTCCAGCCGGAGCGAGGCTGCTCTCAGAATCGGCGGAGCTTGAAACCCTTCGCGCTGCGAGTGAATCGCGAATCGCAAAACTCGTCCGCGATTGGCGAGAAGGCCCGCGAACTCGCCCTTCGATGACCGCGCTTGCCGATCGCGTCGGTCAAGTCTTCACGTTCGTCGTGCTGGCGGTCGCTGTTGCCGTCATCGCTTTTGTCGATGATGGCTGGATGCGTGCGCTGACTCTGCTCGTGGTCTCTTGCCCTTGCGTTTTTGGAATTGCGATTCCGTTTGCAGAAGCCATGGCCATGAAGAGAGCCCAAGAGTCCGGCCTCTTGATTCGCGAACCGACTTTTTTTGATCGTCTCCTCGCCGCCCGATCGGCCTTTCTCGATAAAACCGGAACACTGACAACGGGCAAGATGACTGTTGCAAGTGCCTACTTTGTCGCCTCTCACTCCGACCAGCGGAACAGCTGGCTGAACTTGATCGCCTGGATGGAAAAAAACGACGCTCATCCCGTCGCTCGCGCCCTCTGCGAATATGCCGAACAAAGTGGCAGCCTTAAAACTGGTTTTGCCGTCGCCTCAACACGGCTCATCTCCGGCGGCCGGGAACTTTTGCTCGACGGTGTTCGCTACAGCGTTCATCCTCTCGCAACCAGCAGCAATCTCTTGGAAGTGGAGTTCACAGCCAATGATGAACGTATCGCCCGCTTCTGCTTTCAAGACCAAATGCGGGATGGTGCAAAAGAGCTCGTTTCGACCCTTCGCCATCAGGATCTCGCCGTGATCGTTCTCTCTGGCGATCAACCCGCACCTGTGGCCGCCACACTCAAAGACGTCGGCCTCGAAAAAGAAAGCGGCGTCGCCTCGTTATTGCCGAATGAAAAGGCCCTTCGAATTGCCCGCTGTCAAACGCCGTCACTCATGATTGGCGATGGCGCCAACGACGCCGAGGCCCTGCAGGCCGCGACAGCTTCGATCGCCGTTCGCGGCGAGTTCGCACAGTGCTTGGAGGCGGCTGACGCCGTACTTTTGGCCACTTCGCTCCACCCGGTTGCCGGAATTTTCGCAATTGCAAAACGTTTGCGACTGGCTCTTGTGCTCTCGCTGATTTTCGCAACGTCTTTCAATTTGGTTTCGGCGGTCCTTGCGATTACAGGGTTGATGTCACCGCTAATTGCCGCCACTCTAATGCCGATATCCAGTCTTATCGTGACGTTGATTTCGATCTTCTGTTTAAAAGGAGTAAAGGCATGAGCATCATCAGTCTTCTTGTCCCGATGTCATTGATGCTTGGACTTGGTTTCGCCTTTTTCTTTGTCAAAGCGGTGCGCAGTGGTCTGTTTGATGACTGCGAGACTCCGGCCTATCGAATCCTCGACGACGGCGATCTGGTGGTTCCTGCGACTGCGACCGCAGGATGCCTTGATCAAAATAAACTGGAATTAGAAGTGCAACTAAAAATGAAGCAGTTAAAGACAAAAGAAGTGCAAACAACATGAACAGTACAAACAACCGTACCGGAGAGAACTCATGAGTCCAAACAACGAAACTTTTCGCTACGATGATGACATCGTGAAGAAGTTTGCGCTCGCCACAGTATTGTGGGGAGCCATAGCCTTCCTCGTTGGTGTTATTATCGCTTTCCAAATGGCCGACTGGCGATTGAACTTCAATCTCAGTTGGATCACGTTTTCTAAACTTCGCCCGCTTCATACGAACGCGGCGATTTTTGCTTTTGCCGGCAACGCCATTTTCGCCGGTATTTACTACTCCACGCAGCGGGTTCTGAAAGCGCGGATGTTCTCCGACGTTCTCAGCAAAATCCACTTCTGGGCCTGGCAGCTGATCATCGTGTCAGCGGCGCTCACACTTCCCCTCGGTATCACCGCAGGGAAAGAATACGCCGAGCTTGAGTGGCCCATCGACATCGCCATCACGTTGGTATGGGTTGTCTTTGCGCTTAACCTCTTCGGAACGATCGCGAAACGACGCGAACGCCATCTCTACGTGGCGGTTTGGTTCTACATCGCGACCATCGTCACCGTTGCTGTCCTTCACATTGTGAACTCGATCGAGATTCCGGTGTCGATGTGGCAGAGCTACCCCGTTTACGCGGGCGTACAAGATGCTTTGGTGCAGTGGTGGTACGGACACAACGCGGTGGCGTTCTTCTTGACCACTCCGTTCTTGGGTCTGATGTATTACTTCGTACCCAAAGTCATCAATCGTCCCGTGTATAGCTACCGCCTGTCGATCGTGCACTTCTGGTCGCTGGTGTTCATCTATATCTGGGCCGGCCCTCACCACCTTCTCTACACGGCACTCCCCGACTGGGCGCAGACACTTGGTATGGTGTTCTCGGTCATGCTCTGGGCGCCAAGCTGGGGCGGTATGATCAACGGTCTGCTCACGCTGCGTGGTTCATGGCACCGCGTTCGCACCGAGCCGATCCTGAAATTCTTCGTCGTCGCGATCACTTTCTATGGAATGTCGACATTCGAAGGTCCGCTCTTGTCAGTTAAGTCGGTGAGCTCACTCGCTCACTACACCGACTGGATCATTGCTCACGTTCACGGCGGCGCACTTGGCTGGAACGGGTTCCTGACCTTCGGTATGCTTTACTATCTCGTACCCAAATTGTGGCGCACAGAACTGCATAGCCAAAAACTGGCAAACGCGCACTTCTGGACTGCAACGATTGGTATCCTCGTTTACATCATCGCGATGTGGACCGCTGGAGTGACTCAGGGCCTGATGTGGCGTGCAATCGACCCCACTGGTCGCCTGGTTTACCCAGACTTTGTTGAAACTGTTCTGCGTATCGCACCGCTCTTCTGGGTTCGTGCGATTGGTGGAGTTCTATTCCTCAGCGGCTACTTGATCATGATCTACAACCTGTGGATGACGATCAAAAATGCGCCGGCAGCAGTGAAAGAGCCAGAGTACTCAGCTCCAGCACTCAGCGCCCACCCCGAAGCCGTTGGCGCAGCCCCCCACCGTCGTCTCGAGGGCCTGGCAACCGCGTTCACAGTCTTGGTTCTGCTCTCGATCCTTGTTGGATCGATCTTTGAGTTGGTGCCAACACTGACCGCTCATAGCTATGTGAAGGAAAATGAGAAAGCGATTCCTTACACAGCACTTGAACTTGCTGGTCGCGATATCTATGTGAAAGAAGGCTGCTACGTTTGCCACTCACAGATGATTCGTACCAACTACTGGGAAGTTCTGCGCTACGGTCCAGCCTCGACATTGGCTGAATCGCAGTACGATCACCCTTTCCAATGGGGATCGAAACGGACAGGTCCAGACCTCGCCCGCGTCGGTTCGAAGTATCCAGATCTCTGGCACTTCCGCCACATGATCGATCCGCGTTCGATGAACGCACAATCGATCATGCCGGCTTATCCTTGGCTCGCAGACCGCAAAACAGACTTCGGAATCTTGAGCAAAAAGCTCTCGGTTATGAAAACTGTTGGCGTGCCCTACACCGACGACGAAGTTGCAAACGCAGAGGCGTCCGCTCGTGAACAAGCTGCCAAAATCGCTGAAGGCCTGAAGGCCGATGCGGGAATCGAAAAGCTTGAAGAGCGTCAAGTGATTGCTCTGATCGCTTACCTCCAGAAGCTCGGAAAAACCGTTCAAAAAGAGGTGGCGCAGTGAAACAGGAAGCTCTGACTCAGTTCCCTATGACATGGATGACGGCGGCGGGGCTGCTTCTGTTCTTCTTCTCGTTCTCAGCGATTTTGCTGTGGACTTATAGCTGGCTGAAGACACGGGACATCGATCAAGCAAGCTCGATGGCCCTGTCCGATGGCGAACTTCAAACTTTAACTCATCACGATCAAAAGGAGGGCTGAACATGAGTACGAAAGATAGCGATATCAAGCCCAACATTATTTTGGATGACGAGAAGGCGATCCTTCTCGATCACAACTACGATGGAATCGAAGAGCTTGATAATCCGCTTCCAAAGTGGTGGCAGATTATTTTCTACGGAACCATCATCTTCTCGGTTTTCTATGTCGGCTACTATGAGTACGGCAGTGGCCCCTCATCGCAGCAAGAGCTTGAGGCCGACCTGGCCGCAGCCAAAGCGCTTGCGCCCCCCGCACCGCAAGGTGCAGATGACATCGTCGCGAAAATCGACAGTCTAAAAGGCGATGCCGCTGCAATGGCGGCCGGCAAGGTCGTCTACGACGGTAAGTGCTTGGCCTGCCACGCGGACAAAGGACAGGGACTTGTCGGTCCAAACCTGACTGACAAATTCTGGATCCACGGCGACGGCAAAGCTGCCGCTGTCGCGAAAGTCGTCGTCGAGGGAGTTGCAGACAAAGGGATGCCACCATGGGGCCCCGTCCTGACTCCTGACGAGCTGGCGCAGGTCAGCGCGTACGTGATTTCAATGCGCGGAACCAATGCACCGGGCGGCAAAGAACCGCAAGGTGCCGAAGTCGCCGAATAGGAATTGAGAGAAGGAAAACGCCAATGGCTGACTGGAATCTACCGGAAGAACGACCCGCCTCTTTTGATGAACACGGCTGGAGAATTAAAATTCACCCAGCCGAAGTGAAAGGGGTATGGCACAAGAAGCGCGAGTGGACGCAAATCGTTTTACTCATCGTTTTCTTGGTTCTTCCGTGGATTCGTATTGGCGGCGCGCAGGCCCTCCTGCTCGACGTCAGCCGACGACAATTTGAAATTTTTGGTTTAAGTCTGCGGGCGCACAACGCGCCCCTTTTGATATTTGTGCTCGCGATAGCAGGATTCGGCCTCTTCTTCGTCACGGCGATTTGGGGACGAGTTTGGTGTGGTTGGGCCTGTCCGCAGACTGTTTTTGTTGAAGCTGTATACCGGCGCATCGAGCGCTGGGTTGAAGGCACGGCCGGAGAACGACGAAGCCTGCAAGCAGCACCGTGGTCCATTAAAAAGTTTTTAAAAGTCGATCAAGTGGCTGGCCTTTATCGCCGTCTCACTTGTGATCACCCATAGCTTTCTGCCTACTTTGTCGGCACCGATGTGCTGGCAGAGATGGTGCGACGAGCACCATCTGAGAATTGGACGAGCTTTTTATTCATCGTCATCTCAACGGGCATTATTCTTTTCGATTTTGGATGGTTCCGCGAACAGTTCTGCATGATCGCCTGTCCCTATGGACGCTTTCAGTCGGTTCTGATGGACGACCAGTCGATGATCGTCGGTTACGACGAAAAGCGCGGAGAACCACGCCGTGGACAAGTGAAGCCTGGCGACAAGCAAGGCGACTGCGTGAATTGCTTCCGCTGCGTTCAGGTCTGCCCAACAGGAATCGATATTCGTCGAGGCGTACAGATGGAGTGCATCGCCTGCACCGCCTGTGTCGACGCCTGCGACGACGTGATGACCAAGATGAAGCGACCAACCGGTCTTATTCGCTATTCGACTCTGCAAGAACTCCAAGCCACTCCCGATCAACAATCAAAGTTTAAGCCGGGCCTTCGCTTCGCCCCACGAACGATTGCCTACCTCGCCGTTATCACGGCTGCGGCAGTTGCTCTGACCTATTTTGTTTCGACTCAGAAAGATGTCGATATTCAGGTTTTACGCGGCAAAGGTGTTCCGTACCAAGAGATCACCTTCGAAGGACAAAAAGCCTATCTGAATCAATTCTTTGTTGAGGCCACCAACACCTCAAATGAAGAGCGCCGAATCGCGGTTGCCATCGAGGACGCTCCGCAAGGCGTCGCAATGATGACCTCGCAGTCAGAGTTCATCCTTCGGCCCGGAAAAACTGAGCGCATCGGTTTCTTTATTCGCTTTGCTCATGACACTTCGAAGAAAGACATGGAGATCGAGCTCCGCTTCACAGATGCCAAAGACCCAAGCCTGAAGATCGAGAAGGAGATTCATCTTGTTGGGCCACTCTCCCGTCACTAATAGCATGCTTCTCGACGGCTCTATCGGAGCCGTCGGCTTGATCGCTCTGGCGATCGGCGCGCAGGCTCACTGCGCTCTCATGTGTGGCCCCATCGCCTCGACTGTCAAACGTCCCGCTCTCTATACTCTTGGCCGCATCCTCTCTTACGGCATCGTCGGCGCCATCGTCGGTTGGCTCGGTGCCATCGCAAGACCCGAACCCTGGCTCTCCATCACTTTTGCAATCGTCGCCAGCACGGTCGTCATCATGAGCGTACTCAAAATCCGAGTGATACGCGGCCCTGCGTGGCTCACACAGGTCTCGAGTCGCATCATGGCCGCACTTTATCGCGTCGGCCCGTTCGCTCTAGGGCTTGGCACTCCGCTCTTACCCTGCGGTCAACTTTGGTCCGTCATGGGTTTTGCGGCGTTGAGCGGTAGCCCCTGGAATGCGGCCGCTATCGGTAGCGGCTTCGCGCTCGCATCGACGCCTGGAATTTTATCCTTTGGTTTGGTCCGTGGCTTTGTTGAACGATCCATCAGCAAGAAGCAGCGCTGGATCCAAACCGCGGCGACAGCGGTTCTTATTATTTTTATGTGCACCGCGAGTGCGCAGTTTGTATGGACCTCATATCGCTTGCAACACGAAGATCCAAAGTCACAGACCGATCTCATCTGCCGATAGATTAGGATGTGATACTTGCGATACTGATGTCACCGCCGGTGACATCTCCAAACGCGGCAATTGAAGCCTGCGCCGCAAAGCGGCCTCCAGGACGTCAATTCGATGCTGCGAAACCAAACTCTCAACCCACTCAATGGTGAGCGTCTCACGACCTCGCTGACCAGTGAGAATCACGCCGACCGATGGTGAGCGCAACAATGTACCTCGGGCCGATATAACAACATCGCCCCACGTCCTCGGCAGCGGAAACGTTCGAGGAATCGGTGCCCGCACAAAAAGCAGAGTGGCAGTTTCAGGCCCACCAGACCGATCAAATAACTCAAATTGCAACCGCATCTGACGTTCAGAGAAAAATGATGTGGCGGCCAGGGCTCCAAAAACAAAACGCCGATTGCTTAGAATGGGGTCTGCAGCAATTCGACTGTGAATCTTTTTACTCCAGTCAGCGTTGTTCAATGAATCACGCTTAACAAAAACATTCATTGAAACCACGGCATTTTGAAGGCTGTCGCGAATCTTCAATGCCCAACGCAGCCCGGTTGGGAACAGCACAAAAAGCGGTCTGTCACTATCCCCACCCTGTCGAAGTACTTCATCCGCTGCACCAATAACGACAGCGATCGGATCAAATCCTCGCTCTGGCCTCGAATCCAACTCAACGGGCAATTCAATCGTTCGCGAAGTCACCTTTCGGCAGCCCCTGTCGATCTGGTCAGAGAATGTCGCCACCCCCATCACGGAGCGCGGTGGCTTAAGAGAGAAATTCCTGAGACTCTGTTTCGCGAACTCAAAAATTCCGTACCGACTCGCTAGCGATCGAAAGTGAAATTCCCTCAGAACGGTGAAAGCTGGTGGAACATCCCGGCCATTGTAAGCCGCGACCATGCCTCAAAGACATAGGCTTGAGCCGCGCCATCAAAGAGCGAATGATGACAAGAGAAAATCAGACGGTGTCGCTCGCCATCGCTTTGAACAAGAAAACGAACACCAGGTTCAAAAGCGAGGTTGAGCCTTCGGCCGCAAAACTCGTCCATTTTTTTTTGATCAAGGCCCACTTCAAAGTGAACGATGTCGGAAGGCTCAAACCAGGCATCCCGATAAGAGAATCGCTTCGGAGCCCACCAACCCCGAGTATGAGCCGTCCTGAGATAGGGAATCTCCGTCACCCAGCGCCGCGTGATTGCATAAATGTGTTCGCGATCAAGCCGCCCCGTAAACTCAAATACAAACTGGCTGTTGTATGAAACCGCCGCCGACTCGTTGTAGAGAACAAACTTCTCAATTCCATTTAGTCGATAAGGTACGCGCGGGCCGCTGGGTATGTCCCGTAAAGCCATCCTTCCGAGTACCTCCTCGCGCAGTTCTGCGGAATGCGAAAAATCCTGTCCGGGTGAAAGCGGCGGATAGATCTTAATTTTCACCGACCGCGGGAGCACCGGAACCAGTGGCGTCATAACAAACCCGAGATAGCCCACCAACGCCACGATCTCAGGAGAAAGTCCCAGTGCGCTAGACAGTAGGACACCAACGGTGGCACATAGCATCTGCGCCAAGCTCAATGGAAAATACCGAACCTTAAGAAGCCATGGCAATAGCAATGCTCGGCTCAGAAACTCTGAGCTCAAGTAAATCGGATTGATACCGTGAGTCCCGCTAAACTTAACGACAACAACAGGAACACTCTGCTCGACAGCAATGTCCGACCACCCCTGGCCCCAGCCATAACAGCAAGAATCTTCTTTTAAAGACCGAAAGGCCTCGCGATTTCCTCCCGGAAAAATCAGAACCGGAGCACCCGCCTGAAGCGCTTCAACCGCGGCTTCTCGAGTTGCACTGATCGCTCCGATTTTACGAAAATAGGATCCCACAAATGGAATTTTAAAAAGAGCCTGGTGATTTAAACCGAAGGCCCTGATCCTCTGCTCATTGAGAAGAAAAACGAGACTGTGACTTTCAATCAATGCTCCTGAGTTGTGGTTTGCAACAATCAGCGCCGGTCCTTTCGGTAGGTGCTCGGCCCCCATCACATCGATACGGAACAAGAAACGAAGTACCGGCCAAAGCCAGATTGCCAACCGATCAATAAAGGCCTGTGAACGATTCGTCACATAACCCCCATGAGCGGTCCTACGAGAAACTCCATGATCGTCTTTCGCGGAATGTCAGACCGCCGCAATGGCGAAACCCACGGTCGGATGTCGACTGACATTTGCTCATCAAAGGACTCTATCGTCTGACGATCATTAAAAATGATCGAGACTTCGGTATCGTGATTAAAACTTCTGCGGTTGAGGTTGACGCTTCCAAGCACGAGCGCCCTACGGTCAATGACAATCGCCTTCACATGCATGATATGTCCAGGCCGGCTGAAGTATCGAAATGCAAATGACCCAAACTCCTTTCGAATCGCCCTCGTCATTGCCGGTTGCAGAATACCCGGCATAAAGTCACCCTGAAGATTAATATTCGTCGTTATTTCTATATCGACGCCACGATTGCGAGCTCGACCAAGAGCCGCTCGAAGCGCGCTCGTCAGATTGACATAAGGCGTGTAAATCTGAAGTGAGCGCTCAGCGCGATCGATCAGTTCAACGTAGGCACTCTCCAGTTGCCCTTTACTTGTCCCAAATGGTGAAGCAAAAAGAAAACCGTTTTGAATTTTTTCTTGAGGACTCTGCAGGTCTGGCCTTGAGAGCACACGTTTTTCATTGAAGGCGATCATCTCTTGCGCCACTCGCTCAACTGCCGCAGGGTCACTCACCTTGAAGTCGACGTCGTCAAAATAAGTCCAATCGTAGAAAGGCTCTTTACCCCATTGGACGATGTCGGGAAATCGCGAGTTATCAGGCTGCTTATCGAAAAAATACATCTCTGAGAGATTTCTTCCTCCGGCAATAAACGCGCTGGCGCTGGGTTGCCGCTTCGAAAACGTCAAAAAAACCTTGATGTGATTGTTGCGATGCATGCCATGCAGACGATCCTCGAGCGTCGTCGCTTGCGACGTCTCGCTCTCATCCTGGCTGGTGTAAAGCGAATAGTGGATGTTCGGATTGTTCTTGGAAAAGCCATAGAGCCATCCCGTTTCTCGCGGCAGCAGAAGAGCGCGAGAGGTCATGAAGTAAACACGAGCTCCCTGTCTTGAGTGCCATTCTAACATTCGAAGCGTCAGAACACCGACAAAGTCCTTTAAGATCTGTAGGGTATCAACCACGATAAGGTCCAACTTTGAGCCCTTGTGAAATCAAGAGACATCGACGGATCTTTGGCGACGAACTCGGACTCGGAGAGACGATAGCCCATCAGCATTTCAAAACGAGAGGCAAATGCTAGATAGGGATTCTTGAGAATCATCGCCGACGGCTGTGTCACTTCACTCGACCACGCGCAGCCATAGCGCCCCACCAGCGGTTGACACTCTCGTCCACCGGTGCGCAACTCATGAACAACTGGATACTTTTCCTTCTCCGACTGCAAGCGAACATCAAATCCATCACCAATGAAACTACAACTCACGGCGGTCTGCCGATGGCCAACCGAAATAAACGTGCGCATCCCGTTGTGAGCCGATGGCCAGAGACGCAAGCTCAACTGCTGACTCCGTTTAGTTTCCGCTCCCTGAGTCACGACCACCGATTGATTGCAGGTCATCTTAAGATCCACCGGCTGAGCGGGATCGCCATAGGGAGCGTCGCCGATCGAATTGACAATCTCGACGCGATCACCAGCCGGGAGAACCTGCTCAAGATGTTGACCTCGCACAAATTCGTTGAGATCAATCAGCGACGGCGCAGCTCGTCCAGTTGCCGAAAGACCGCTGGCCACGGCGAACAAAAGAATTCCGGCCTTTGCCTTTCTCGACATTTGATTTCGCAGCGAAGAGCCCAGCACGCGGTCGAACCAAGGCAATGCAAATCCAAAATTGACGTGATGATACTTGTGATGTTCAAAGTGCCGACGCGACGCCAGCAGTAGCTCTGGCCACCGAGTAGAACCAAAAAAATCGACACCGCTATGCCCCAGAGTGTTGAGCAGCATCGACGCGCAGACAAAAAGCAAAATCGATTCAATATGGAAATTAAAAAATGGGAGTACCAGAGGAATCACGCTACCCAGCGCAGCAGCTTCTATGGGATGAAAACGAAATATCGCAAACGGCGAAATATTTGGTTCGCGATGATGAACAAAATGGAAATGATAAAGCCACCTTGTATGCAATAGTCGGTGGGCGACAAAGAAGTGAATCTCGTTCCACATGAGCAACACGAGTAGCTCGGCATAGAGCTGAACAGCCGTTCCACCCTCTAGAATTTCAATTTTGCCAAAAGCCAAGAGCCACCGAATCACCAGAATATTCGCGGCCAATACAACAATCGACGCCACCGACGTCTGAATCTCGTGGGCGATCTGCTTGCGTCGATAGGGTTTTGGGCTCAAAACCAGTGGACTCTGCTGGAGCTTCAGATGCCGAACAGCCAAAAGGCACCACCGGCAAAAAGAAAATACAGAGTCAAGGTGCCCATAAATGACACCAGATAGATCTGATACCAGGCCAGGTCACTGATATATTGAAGGATTTTGAGATCTGACGTCGCCATCAACGAGGGTTAGAGCAACATCAGGGCCATGCCTGAAGGACCTTAGCCTCGGCTCATCGCCTTGAGCTCTGTTAGGAAACTGAGCGCTTTTGCTGCTGTGTCGGGTCCGGGCAGCACCGCCACGAGAGCCGAGACTTTAACTTGCATCGCACCGCGAATTTCAAGCGGCGTCACAAGCTGCGCGGCAGGTCGCCCTCGCAGCCACTCCTGCAGGCGCTCATCGCCGATCTCACAGCCGCTCAGTGGAATGAGGTCAATTCCGCGCTGGAGCTGCGGATATCGTTCAGTCAATCGATCAGCGCACCACGAGCTATCATGGAGCTCCGTGACGAGTGTCATTCGGTTCGCCGCTCGACGCTCGCCGGTCTTAGGCTCAAGAACTCGCCAGCCCTGAGGAAGGGCTTTTGAAAACTCAGCGATCTCTCGCTCAAAACTTCGCGCCTCTAAACACTCTTCGAGGAGAGCACGAAATGCGCTGGCGCTGGATGTAATCGCGGCCGCTTGAAAAGCATGTTGAGAAAGTCGTGGCACCAAGCGCAAACGATCGCCCAAAAGTGAAACCGCTGAACCGTCATCAAGACGCACGATTTTGATTTCATAAGGACGCGGCTTAAGTGCATCAACGCTCAACGGCGGCAAGTGCCGCACCCGAAGAAGCGGAACGCGATTCCAACTCGCGTCGCCTAAGATTTTGTCGCGATTCGAACTGTCGTGTTCCATGGCCTCGAATCGATCATCATCGCAGAACGCGCAGAAAAGTGCATTTTGAGCGGTCACCGTCCCCGCCGCAAGATCAGCCACAGCGAGACTCTGCGAACTGACAACCTGTCCGGGAAATCGAAGACAGGGATCATCGCTGGCCTCGATGACAGCCCCCGTGCGCCCTGATCCCATTTCACGATTGCGGTCGAGAAGCAAAAGCGCCCACTCGATAAGTGCCGCTTCCACCGACGGATGAAGACAAAGACTCGTATTAGGCGCGAGACTAGAAACCTTCGTCCTCAATAAACGAAGAGCCGTCTCGCTGGCCTCATACCAGGCCAAGGACGGCTCTTTGAAGGGCGAAGGCCGGTGCTGCACCTAGATTCCAGCCTTGTGACGTTCTTCTTCGTCGACAATCGAAACAATTCCGCCCTTCAAAGCCGGCCGATAGGCGAGCTGCTTCAGGTCATATTGAAACTCAGAACCGTTGATTCCCGGCGTCTGCCACTCAGGTCCCATACGGATCGCATCGACTGGGCAAGCCTCTTCGCAAAAGCCGCAGAAGACGCAGCGAAGAATATCGATCTCATACGAAATCGGAAACTTCTCAACTGTCGGGTCCTCGTGCTCACTGGCGACGATCGAGATACAATCCGCCGGACAGTTTGTCGCGCACAACATGCACGCCGTGCAACGAAGCGCCCCGTCTTTCTTCACAGTCAGAACGTGGTTCCCCTTGAAGCGCGGCGAGTATTCGTACTTCTCCTCTGGGTAGTTCACCGTCGGCATGAGCTCACGCTTAGCGCCACCCATGCTCTTCACATAGTCAAAGAGGTTTCGAAGCATCTTCGTGCCAGTCAAAGTCAGACCAAGGAGAATGCCTGGCAGAAACCAGTTCGACGCGGCCTCTGGACGCTTCACTTTAAACGTCGAATTTTTATCCACAGTTTGAACGGTGCTCATCACCAAACTCCTCGAGTCAAAGTGAACTCATTGTCGACGCGACCTTTGCCGATCTCATTGGGCTTGTCGCCTTCTGGGGTCTGTTTCGCAAGAAGGTCTTCACCGCGGAACAGCTGAACGGCTTCGGCAAGCGAGAGTGCGCCCGGAACGATCGACGTCACAGCCTGTGTCTTTTGACGAAGGCCTGCGTGATTGACGAATGTTCCCGGTTTTTCAACGTAGGTTTTCAACGGCAAGAGCGCGACGTCACCCGCGAGCGACTCAAGCTCTGAATTCTTGCCAGCCGTCATCCACACAAGTTTCGCCGCTTTTGAAAGTTCAGAAATCTTCACTTTCATATCAGGGAAAAGCGCCTGGTTCTCTGGTCCCGCCACGACGACAGTCTTCACAGCACCAGTGCCGATCGCATCGGTCAGCGACTTCCACTGTGTGCTGATACCATTTTTCGCAAGCACTTCGATCAAACCCTTGGTATTTGGGTTCTTGTCTCCGCGAATCAAAATTCCATCAAAGCTATCGATCATATCTGGATTGTTGATCCAGTGATAAATCTGCGTGGTGCCAACATCGTTTTTAAAGTAGCTGACGATCGCTTCGTACTCTTCAACAGAGTGCGAACCCGTGAGCACTAATGCCACCGATGCCCTGACCTTAAGCGTCGCGCCCAAGCGCTTTGCCAGCTCCATCGGCTGCATGTGCTCCGTTTTTCCACCCGATACGATCTTCGCATCGATCAGACGATTCTCGCGATTCACAAACTTGTAAACGTCGCGGCCGTCATCGCACATCCAGTGACCATTCACCGCAGCGTTGTAAACAGGCTTCACGCGGAAGACGCCTTCTTTATTGTAGTAGGCCTTCACGTTACAACCAGTCGAACAGCCGGTGCAGATGGTCTCTTTGTCCTTTAAGAACCAAACGCGCTGACGGAAGCGGAAGTCCCGCGAGGTCAGAGCGCCAACTGGGCAAATATCGACAACGTTCGTTGAATACTTATTGGTCAGTGGCTTTCCGTCAAAAGTTCCAACTTCGGCGCGGTCACCGCGATTGAAAATACCAAGCTCCGATGTTTTCGGAACCTCATCGCAGAAGCGCACGCAGCGCGAACAAAGAATACAGCGCTCACTATCAAGAACGACGCGAGGCCCAAGGTCGACGACCTTGTGCTTCTTCACTTTCGCTTCGCCCATCTTCGAGTCGTTGCGACCGTATTTCATGTACTGATCTTGAAGTCCGCACTCACCGGCCTGATCACAGATCGGGCAATCAAGTGGGTGGTTGATCAAGTGGAAGTCGAGTCCCCACTTCACGGCGTCTTTCACCTTCTCGGACACATTCGACACTTTCATGCCGGGAGTGACCGTGGTGTTGCACGCGATCTGCAAACGCGGATTGCCTTCGATCTCGACCATACAGAGGCGGCAGACGCCCGCAACCGAGAGACCCGGATGCCAGCAGTAGTGAGCGATATCGATCTTGTTCTGATAAAAAGCCTCGATAATCGTTGAGCCTTCTTTGACCTCAACCTCTTGGCCATTCACCTGAATCTTCACCATCGGAACATTAGTGGTGGAGCTGTGCATAGATCTGCCCTCCGCGAACCTTCGATTTCTTTTCTTTGATGAAGTACTCAAACTCATCGCGGAATTTCGTAACAAAACTCAAAACCGGCAATGCCGCCGCATCCGAAAGCGCACAGATCGTGCGGCCTTTCATGTTGTCGGCAATTTTTAGCAGCATATCGACATCACCCGGCTTGGCGTGACCATGAATAATGCTGTGGATGATCTTTTCGATCCAACCCGTGCCTTCACGGCACGGCGTACACTGACCGCAAGATTCGTGATGGTAGAAGTGTGTGATCGTCGACAGCACATCGACCATGCAGTTTGAATCATCGATCACGATAATCGCACCTGAGCCAAGCATGCTGCCCATGCCCGCAAGGCACTCGTAATCGAGTGTTGCGCGTTCAGCCTCTTCCGCCGTCAAAACCGGAGCTGACGATCCACCAGGAACAACCGCCTTCAGTTTTCGTCCAGGCTTTAAACCGCCGCATTCGATATTGATCAGATCGATCATTTTGTAGCCGAGCGGAACCTCGTAGGTGCCAGGCTTATTCACGTTTCCTGAGATCGAAAACAGTTTGGTGCCGGCTGACTTTTCCGTTCCATACTTGCGATAGCCCTGGCCCCCGTCGCGAATGATATTCACAACGGCGGCGAGAGTCTCGACGTTGTTTACGATCGTCGGTTTTTTCAGATATCCCTGAACCGCTGGGAATGGCGGCTTCAGCTTCGGCTGCCCTTTGTAGCCCTCAAGCGAAGAGATCAAGCCCGTCTCTTCACCACAGATATAGGCACCGGCACCAAGGTAAAGATCGAGATCGCAATCAAAACCCGAACCCAAAATATTCTTGCCGATCAATCCCGCCGCTTTTGCTTCAGTAATTGCCTGTTCAAGAATAGCCGCCGGCCCCATGTATTCGCCGCGAATATAAATATAGGCTTTGTGCGACTTCACCGCGAACGCCGCGATCAACATACCTTCGATCAGCTGATGCGGAGCCTTCTCCATCATCACTCGATCTTTAAAGGTTCCAGGCTCAGACTCGTCGGCATTGCAGAGAAGGTAACGAGGCTCGCCGTTATTCGGAAGAAAGCCCCACTTCATACCGGTCGAGAAGCCCGCACCACCGCGACCGCGAAGCCCAGAGGCCTTCACTTCGTCGATGATCTTCTGCGGCTCCATCTTGAGTGCCTTTGCCAGCATCTCGTAGCCGCCGTGTTTTTTGTAACCGTCGAGCGAACGGTACTCTGGTTTTAAATAGTGCTCGGAAAGGTATTTCACTTCTGCCATAGCGGACCTCAGTGCCCTTTCCCGCGTGCGCGAAGATCGCGAACGAGTTGAAGGCCTTTTTCCATGTTGAGACTCTCAGTGTACGGATCGCGATTGATCTGAAGCATTGGCGCGGTATCGCACGAACCGAGGCACTCAACTTTTGAAAAAGTGAACATGCCGTCAGCTGAAACATCGCCCATCTCTTTGCAACCGGCTTCTTTCATCATCGCATCGCAAAGCTCGCGGCCACCCATCATCCCGCAGGTCAGCGTGCAACAGACCTGGATGTGGTATTTGCCGACCGGCTTTTGATTGAACATCGTGTAAAACGTCGCGACTTCTTCAATCTGCGCCGCCGGGATCTCCATCACTTCCGAGAGATGGCTGATCACATCGTGATTCACCCAGCCCCCGTTTTCATCCTGTGCGCGATAGAGCGAACGAATGATCGCCGACTGCTTTGTTTCATAGCGAGTCAGCTCTGATTTTACGTACTTCATGCCTTCTTCAGAGAGTTTAAACATATCTTATTCCTTACCGATCCAGCTCACCCGCGATCAGGTTCATCGAACCCAAGATCGCGATGACATCTGCCAATAGTCCGCCCGTGATTTGATCCGGGAACGATTGATAAATTGAGAAGCACGGCGGGCGAACCTTGAGACGATACGGACGTCCCGAGCCATCGCTCACCAAGTAGAATCCAAGCTCGCCATTGGCCGCTTCTGTCGCGTCGTAAATTTCGCCGACAGGAGGACGAAGCCCTTTGATCACCAACATAAAGTGATTCATGAGGCCTTCGATGTTGCCGTAAACTTCTTTTTTCTGGCAACACGATCGCCTTATCGCGAATCGTGTAGTCGCCAGCTGGAACATTCTTGCAAACCTGTTCGATGATCGAAAGCGACTCGCGCATCTCAGCCACGCGAACAAGATAGCGATCAAAAACATCGCCGGTTGTTCCTACTGGAACCTTGAAGTCGAGCTGATCGTAAATGTAGTACGGCTGCGACTTGCGGAGATCAAGCCCCACACCCGCCGCTCTGAGCAGCGGTCCGGTGTAGCCCCAAGAAATCGCGTCTTCGGCCGAGATCGCGCCAACACCCTGCGTGCGTTGCTGCCAAATCTTGTTGCCTGTGAGCAGCCCGTCGAGCGTATCAACGCCCGCCCGAATTTTCTTAACTGTATCAAGAACGTCGTCAAACCAACCCTCAGGCGCATCGTTTGCCATGCCGCCGATTCGCGTGAGCGAAACCGTGAGGCGCGCGCCGCAGAGCTTTTCAAACAAGGTGTAAACCATCTCGCGATAGGTGAAGAGATGGAAGAAGCCCGTGAGCGCTCCAAGATCGACCGCATTGGCACCGATACACACGATGTGATCGATAACACGCGAGAGCTCAGACAAGATCACGCGCATCGCCTGCGCCTTGGGCGGAATCTCAACGCCCAGCATACGCTCGACCGTTTTGCAGTAAGCGACGTTATTGAGTGGTGCCGAGCAGTAATTCAAGCGATCGGTGTACGGAATCACCTGATTGTAGGGATGTGTTTCCGCCATCTTTTCAAAACAACGGTGAAGGTAACCAATCTCAACACCGGCACGCGCGATTGTTTCACCATCGATCTCGGCCATCACTCGGAGTGTTCCGTGTGTCGCCGGATGCGACGGACCGATATTGAGAGGAACAAGCTGGCGGCCCTCGCCGACCAGTTTTGCATCGGGAGCAAAGTGCAGAGGCATAGCGACTGAGCAGTGCTGCTGATGATCGGCATCGTAATCTTTGCGAAGCGGATGGCCGACAAACTCATGATGAGTCAGCAGGCGAGTCAAATTCGGATGGCCCTCAAAAACCACACCGAACATATCCCAGGCTTCGCGCTCAAACCAGTTCGCCGCGCGGTAGATGCCCGTGATCGACTTCACCGTCTCACCTTCACCGACTTGCGTCTTCACGCGCAGACGCGAAAACGTCTTTGACGAGAAGAGGTGGTAGACAACGTCAAAGCGCTTCTCGCGCGTCGGGTAGTCAACACAGGTCACATCCATCACAAAATCATATCGGCCTGATTCTTTGAGATGACGAAACAGCGCCGTGACTGCTTCACGCGGAATCTCAAGAACGTCGTCGCCCACTGGTGTCGTAAAAAATTTAAATTTCTCGAGAGTCTGCGGAGGCAAGGCCTCGGCCCCACGGGCGCCGCTAGCGAATTGCGAGAGATCCGACTTTAGGTTTTCAATTTGCTCCATACTCATTCCTCAGTCTTAAGTTCCTCAGTGGAGGGCAAGCGTCTTATCGTGCTGTCGGCTGCGCCTTTTCAGAGCGGCGATTTAATAAAGGCCGGACGCTTCCAGTTCTCACGCCACGGACGCGGCGTGTGTTCCGCAATCATCCGCTGCAGCGTCATGATGCCGTCGAGAACTGCCTCTGGCGTCGGCGGACATCCCGGGACAAATACGTCAACGGGAACAACCTTATCGATACCCTGAAGAACGTGGTACGAGCGATAGAAGCCACCGCTCGAAGCGCAAGCTCCCATCGAAATCACGTATTTCGGATCCAACATCTGCTCGTAGATATGAACCAAAATCGGCGCCATTTTTTCGGTGATGGTGCCGGCGACGATCAGGAGGTCGGCTTGACGAGGAGAAAAACGCACAACCTCGGCACCGAAGCGCGCGAGATCATATTTAGGGCCCATGACTGACATGAGTTCAATACCACAGCACGCCGTTCCGTACGGCATCGGCCAGAGCGCATCTTCTGGCCCCACGCCACGATGTCATCGAGTCGTGTGGTGAAGGCAAACTGTTTTGCCGCGTTGTCAAAAGCGAGATCGGCTTCTGAAACGATCGTCGGCAGTTGCGGATGCATCACATCCGATTGTGAAGAGGAAACATTCGGCGTCGATTGTGTTTTTGCCGGTGCATTGGGTGTGTTCATAACTTCGGCGTAGCCAAGGCCTTCGCCCTCCCGTTTGTTACTGCGATCAGGTCGCTCTCAAATCACTTTCAACACGCTCATTAAGCGCATCGCGAGAGTTACTCAAACGCCGAGACTTTTCAAATACTTGAATCGAAACAAGTATCACCTTGGGCGCGCCGTGGCTAGCAAGCGATCTGAAGGTTTTTTGGTGCACTGCGGAAAGCATTTCGCGCTTTTCCTTTGCCGCTCGAAAAAGAGGCTGCCTAGACTTTTAGGTGGTGTGCCTCTGCTCTGTCGAACGAGTCAGCTGACTGGATGTCGGCTCGAACTCCACGTCGGCAAAGCAGCGTAAGATCAAGGCACATGCCCCGGATTTAAGCTGGCCAGGATGACCAGTCGCTATCTCGGAGCATCAGGAAGCAATTCAATGATTTGCGAAGGACGTCGGAGGGGGCGCGCCTTCCGCGACGTCACCTAGGGAGGGGACATGAACGGATTCATGAGGGCAGCTGCCCTTGCATTAAGCATTTTTATCGCAGGCCAAGCGCAGGCCACGACCGGTGGAACAGACTGGCTGGTCAAAGTCGAAACAAAGAGAACCGAGGCCTTTACTGGTCAGTTCAAAATGATGGGAGCGAAACTCGAAACTCTGACTCGCCCACTTCGCGACGGCACCAGCTGGGTTCGACTCACAGCCCCCAACAAGGCAAAAGCATTTAGTCTCGCGGCACTCCGCGCCGTTCCCGGCGTTAAGTTCGTACAACCCAACTATCGCGTCCACCTCCTCAACAACTATAAAGTTGAAGATGCGAAAACTCTGCAACAACTCAAGAAAGTGGCAGAGCAAGGCGGCATCGACGACATTCTCGGCGGACCAAAACCCGACAATCCGGAGATCCCACGCGCGAGCAACCCTGGCAGCGGCGGCGATCCGCTCATGGGCAGCCAGTGGGGAATGAATGACAACAACATCCGCGCCGGCTGGAATGGCAACAAAGGCGAAGGCGTTGTTGTGGCCGTTCTCGATTCGGGCGTCGACTACACACACGAGGATCTCGTCGACAATATGTGGAGAAACCCGGGCGAAACTGGCAACGACAGCCAGGGGCGCGACAAGTCGACCAATGGTTTTGATGATGATGGCAACGGCTACATCGACGACGTTGTGGGATGGGACTTTGTTTCAAACGACAATAAGCCGTTCGATTTGACAGCATCGCTGATGGATATGCTCACCGGCGGTGGAAACCCCGGACACGGCACTCACTGCGCTGGCAACGTCGCTGGCCGCGGCGAGAACGGCAAAGGTATCGCCGGTGTTGCGCCACGCGCGAAAATCATGGCGCTTCGCTTCTTGAGCGAAAAGGGCGAAGGTTCGTCCGATGGCGCGATCAAAGCGATTCAGTACTCAGTGAAGATGGGCGTGAAAATCTCGTCAAACTCGTGGGGTTCCGAAGGTGAAGATCCCGCTGATGCCGCTGGCAACCAAGCTCTCCGCGACGCTATCGACGACGCTCGCTACGCTGGTCAGTTGTTCATCGCTGCTGCTGGAAACGGTCGCGTCTCTGGCACCGCCGCCAACGGCTACGACAACGACACCGACGCGAAACCCGGCTACCCAGCAAGCTACCCACACGAGAACATCGTGTCGGTCGCAGCTCTCGACTCCAAAGATCAGCTCGGCACGTTCTCGAACTGGGGACTCACCACTGTCGACATCGGCGCTCCTGGCGTAAAAGTGTTCTCGACAACTTCGGACGGAAAATACAGCGACACCGTTGTCGATCTGCCGATGCTCGGAATCACCGCGACTTGGGACGGAACATCGATGGCGACTCCGCACGTTGCTGGAGCTGCGGCGCTTTACCTTGCCGACCACCCCGAAGCTTCGGCTCAACAGATCAAGTGGGCGATCATGGGCAGCGCAAAATCAATCAACTCACTGAACGGCAAAGTCGTCACTGGCGGTAAACTGTCGGTTCAAGATTTGATGAAGTAGTTTTTGTGACGCGCAGGTAGCCGCGCGCTTTTCAACAAGGTCGCCTCGCACGGATGGAGGCGCCTTCTAAAACGATGAGAACTATCGACGAGCCGGGCCTTTGAAGCCCGGCTTTTTTCGCTGAGCGGTTTTTTCCACTATGAGTTGTCATCAATTTTGTCGAGGTATTTTTCCAGCCGATCAAATTGAGCTTCCCAGAATATTCTGTAGTGAGCGATCCAAGCATTGGCTCGCTCGAGCTCTTTCGGGTCGATTCGACAACGCCGTACTCGGCCATCCTTCTCTTCCTTGATAAGCCCTGCTTCACGGAGCACTCCGAGATGCTTCAAAATTGCCGGCAATGACATTTGATGTGGTTCTGCAAGTGACGACACAGTGGCCTCTCCATGAGCCAATTGGGCAAGTATCTGCCGCCTTGTCCGATCCGAAAGCGCAAAGAAAACCCGATCGAGGCGCTCATCGCTTGCATCTTTTTTCATATCACGCAGAAGCTTCTTTAAGAGCCGTAAATCGATTCAGCCATTTTTGACGGGCCAAAATTCTTTCTTCTTCCGTTGCAAAGCCCCACTCCGTCAATGCGATGCAAGTGCCAAACCTGCACGGAGTTAACTTTGCCTCAAAATTTTCCGATTGAACAACTGTGATCCCTCCTGGCAGGTCGGTTGTTCTCAATTGAGAACTTGGTCTTTCAATTAATTTAAAAAAGATTTGGTAACTTCGATCTTATTCGAAAATGTCTCTGCAATCGACGCACGCTTAGTATCGGAAGGCCCCGAATTTATTTGCAATGCCCAAAGCTCCATATAAACCAGCCATCCCTCATCGTGTTCATCGAAAGACTTCTGATCCAAGAAGCCCTCATGGCGAAGCGAAAGACGAGTACCGTCCGCTTCTCTCTTGAGAGTCACATACACCGTTGTCTCCAATTTCAAATCGTCACACCCTTGAGTCCAAGTGAACGCAATCTGCTCGTACGGATCCAGGTTCAGAAACTTCCCCTGAATCGGTCCGCCTTCTTCACCAAAATGAAAGCGGATCGTACCTCCCACTTTTGGATCGGCCTCCACCTTAACTCCGAACCACTGAGACAAGTGCCGTTCAGTGGTCCATACTTCATACAGACGCTCAGGTGATGCTTTGAATATTCGGTCGATTGTTAGACTCATACTCATTCTGAGTTCTCCTTACTGGTTTAAAGCAGCGCCGCAATGGTTAACCTATCAGTTAACCATTTGCAAATGGTTTCTAACTTGGCTTTTTTTGCTCTACGCCCGACGGACACCTCAAACCGAGACGGCAGGCCATGCCCCTTGACGTCGCCGCCCACAGAGCCAATCACGTGCCCCCTGTTGCCCAACGCAGCGGAGACCTCGAGCCTGCTGGAATGCCGTTAAGGAAGGGCTCGTTCGATGTAAACTTCCCCGCCCCCAAAAAATGCGCGGAATTCACTGGAGCCCCCCACTTTGATTCGATCCTTCGCCACCTCCGCTTGACGTTTTTTCCCATCTAAAGTAGATCCTCGGTCACCACGGAATTGAATCCGGCAAGAAAGGAAAACCATGGCCCGAAAACAATCGTCCTTTCATGGCTTTCCAGAGAAAGAGCGCGCTTTCTCCCCGGGAAACAGAACGACGCGAGAGTCACGCCAGTATCGACCTCTCGCAACTAAAGAGGCAATGCACCTTGTCTTAAGAAGTGACCGGGCTCGCGGCCCAAAGTCGCTCCTAAAATACGACCGCATTGTCCGTGCGGTGATTGCAAAAGTCGCAAGCCGCCGCGGCGTTCGCATCTATCGCATCGTGAATGCCGGAAACCACCTTCACATCACCTTGAAGCTCTCAAAGCAGTTTTTATGGCGCGGATTTATCTCTGGCATCACGGGTGGAATTGCGCGGGCAGTCGGATTTGAACGCGACGAAAGTTCAAAGCAGGGATTTTGGAATTCGCGGCCATTCACACGACTCATCAGCTGGGGCCGAGACTACAATGTCGTGAAAGACTATCACGTCTTAAATCAGCTCGAGGCCGAAGGTGCAGTACCGCCCAGGTCGCAGATGCTAAAGCCTGAACGATGGCGACACGTCGTGCAGGCGTTTTCATAGAGAACGAGGTACACGTTAGGCCTCTCGTCGAACCCTCGACCAAGCCGCCATAACCACAACACAACAACGACGCCCAACAGATGTCTCAAATTGAGACGTCGGGCCAGGTCCCTTGAAGTCGCAGCCGGGAGTGCCCTACAATAAGACAATGCGGCGCTGGGTCCTTGGCCTCCTCACAGGGGGCGCACTTCTTTTTCTCTATCAGAACTGTAGCACAGGCTTCACGACCCTCACTTCGTCTGAATTGAATTCGCTCTCCTGCGGAACGAAGTTTCAATGCGACGCAGGCGGCAATCCCATCGGGAAAATCGTGATCGATCAGCTGCCCGCGAGTGGCTATCCGACGGGCTCATTTTCAAACGCCCGCCTCGACACCAAGACACTTGTCGTGAATGACACCGGCATGATTTCGTTTTTGCGCCTGAAGCTTCCCGACGGCATGGCTTGCCAGCAGACATGGCTTCGGGGCAGCTATGCTCTTCAAGGTGGAATCAATACGCTCGAGTTGCTCGGTGCCCTGCAGAATATGCCCTGCCGCACAGGCGATGTTCCCCAAGAGAACGAATTCCTCGACCTTTTGCTGCGCTCAGGCTGTTTCTTTGTCGAGACCAGCTACGTTGTCGAACAAGACCTTTCGACTGGCGCGGTTGGCGTTGGCGCCAATGGCACGGCCGTCCTGGACGATGATTTTGCCCGACCGCAAAATCCAACGGCGCGCATTCGCTTTCGCTGCGAACTCCCTTAAATCCGCGGTGACAAGGGCTGACCGGGTGTGGAATCCTTACGGTTTACAGTCGTGGTGCCCTCGAAATGAAATCAACCGACAAGCCAATCCTCTCTTCTATTCGCCGGTTTCCGCGTCCGTTCGCGTTGGGCATTCTCACGCTCGCCTTCACCAACCTGTTTGATGTGCTTTCGCCCTTTGCTCTCAAAAAAGCCATCGACGCCATCTCCGGTGGAGATCGCGGAGCACTTCGCGATGCGGTGCTGATGTACGCTGTCTTTATGGTTCTCACGGTGAGCTTTCGTCACCAGTGGCGAATTCATTTCGGCCGCTTCCATCACGCCGTGGCTGAAGATCTGCGCAATCGCCTCTTCAATAAACTCTCCGTTTTAGGTCCGCGGTTTTTTGAGAAAAACCCAACCGGCGAATTGATGAGCCTCATGATCAATGATGTGAACACGTTTCGCATGGCCGTGGGACCAGCGCTGCTGATTTTGTTCGACGCAGGGTTCATCATCGCCTTTGTTCTGCCGTTCATGCTTTCGATTTCTGTCGAGTGGACATGGAAGACGATGATTCTACTTCCAGTTATCCCGTTCATCATTCGCTTTATGGAGGACCGCATTGCCTCTGCGAGCCGTCAACAACAGGATCGCCTGGCCGAGATGAGTGGTTTTTCGCAAGAACTCGTCACCGGCATCCGCGTGGTCAAAGGCTTTGCACAAGAATCAAACCGGCAGAAAGTGTTTCGCACTTTTTCAAACAAATATGCTGAAAGCTGCAATGCCGTCGCTCGCTACGATGCTCTTTTTGAGCCAGCGCTACAGATCGGAATCGCCACCGGCTCTGTTATTCTGCTCGCGTGGGGCTCAAAAGATGTGCTCTCGGGCGCTGTGACACTCGGAACCTTCGTCGCCTTTCACGAGTACATCAAGCGAATGATTTGGCCGATGGCGGCGATTGGCTCGGGGCTCTCGCTGATTCAGCAGGGACGGTCGAGCTATAGTCGCATCGCTGATGTCCTGGACGCCGATCCCGAAGTTGAGGATTTGCCGACGACAACGCAGACAATTGAAAGCGTCGATGCTCTTGAGGTTCGAAATCTCACCTATACCTACCCCGATGCGACTCAGCCAGCACTTGTGGATGTGAGCTTTCATCTCAAGCGCGGCGAGATCCTTGGCGTGATCGGCCCCGTCGGCTCCGGAAAATCAACGCTTGTTCAACTCCTCGGACGCTTAAGACAAGCTCCCACGAACAGCATTCTCGTCAATGGCCAACCGCTCGAGTCCATTCGCCTTCAGTCGTGGCGCGAGCAGCTCGCGATGGTACCGCAAGAAGCATTTTTATTCTCGCGAACAGTTGAAGAGAATCTTTTGTTTGGCTCCGAGCACGACACCGCTGTCGATACAGCGGCCGACCCCACGGCCGTTCATCGCCGCGCCATCGACACCGCGGCCCAGGTCGCCATCCAATCCGAGATCGAAAAACTACCGCTCGGTTACCGCTCATGGCTTGGCGAAAAAGGTGTCAATCTCTCGGGAGGTCAGCGCCAGCGGATGACAATCGCCCGCGCTCTGGCGCGCAGCGGGTGCCTGATGATGCTCGATGACAGTCTTTCCGCCGTCGACACAAAAACCGAGGCTACGATTCTGCAGTCCTTACGACAAAGCCCGATGACCGCGATTATCGTCAGCCATCGACTGCAGGCGCTCGGCCTCGCTGATCGCATTTTGGTTCTCAATGAAGGACGAGTCGAAGCCCTCGGTACGCATGACGAACTTCTTTTGCTGAGTCCGACCTATCGTCGCATTCACGATCGACAGATGAGCGAACAGGCTCCGACCGAATCGTCACATTCAAATCTGCCGTCAACCATTTCTCCGGAGGTGCTCCGTGAAGGAGTTTGATGTCGATAGCCGCGATCAACTCCTTGGCGGGTTTGGCGTCAGAAAACTCTTACTGCGTCTTTGGCCCTACTTTAAGCCGGAGCTTCCAGCTTGTGTCGCTCTCATCATACTCGTCATTTCTCAAGCTCTTCTTGGCAGAGGCATTGTCACTGTTTTTGGACAAGCCATCGATCGCGGTCTGATCGGTAAAAACATGGACTTCGTTTTAAAAGCGGCGGGCGTTTACTTGATCATGGAGATCCTGATCATGAGTCTGCAGTTTGCCATCAACACGTGGTTTGCGAAAGTTGGCAACCGCGTTCTTCATCGGCTGCGCGATCACCTCGTGCAACACGTCCAAAGCTTACCGGCCGAATACTTTGACCGCGTCCCCAGCGGAAAGATCGTCACGCGACTCACTTCCGACACCGTCAGCTTCACCGAGCTCTTCAACCAGGGGCTACTCAGCGTCTTTACAAATGTTGTATCGATGACCGCAATCCTCGTCGCAATGCTGATGATCTCGGTCAAGATGACGCTTCTCGTGATGATCGTGGCGCCGCCATTGGTTTACGCCGCCTATAAACTCTCGGAAAAAATTCTCGTCGCTCAGCGCGAATCAAAGCGTCGTGTTTCGGTGATCAATGCGTTTGTTGCCGAAAGTGTCGCCGGAATGAAAGTGATTCAGCTCTTCAATCGCGCTGGCGCCCAGCGCGATCGCTTCAATCGCCTCTCGGCGGAGTACAAATCTGATCTGCTAAAAGTCGTCTCACTTTACGCCCTTCTCCATCCAACGGTTTCGCTCTTTACCGGCGTCACCGTTTGCACGGCCCTTGCCTACGGAGGCGGCCTCGCTCTTGATGGCGCCGTCACAACGGGGGCGATGATCGCCTTTATTTTTCACGTCAAAGATTTTGGCGATCCGCTTCGCAATATTCTTGAACGCTACCAGCTCTTTCAAAATAGCGTCTCATCTGGCGAGCGCATTTTTGCACTCCTTGAGGAGCAGCCCGAATCTGAACCCATAGCGGCCTCGCATCTTCCCGATAAACTTCGCGGTGAACTTACGTTCAACGCTGTGTCGTTTCGCTATCGTGCCGACCTGCCGCTGGCGCTCGACTCTATTGGCTTTCGCATTCCAGCTGGAAAAACACTCGCCGTCCTTGGGCGAACCGGCAGCGGAAAGTCGACACTGATTTCTCTGCTTCAGCGGTTTCGCGATCCGGTCTCGGGGCAAATTCTCATCGACGGCGTGGACCTTGGAAAAATCTCGCGAAATGAAGTTCGACAAACGGTCGGCGTCGTTCAACAAGATGTCTTCTTGTTCCGAGGCACCGTCGCTGAAAATATCAGTCTCGCTGATCCCGAGATCGCACGTGAACGAATCGAGTGGGCGGCACGCGAAGCCGGCCTCAGCCGCTTGATCCAGATGCGACCGGGCGGTCTCGAAGCCCACGTTGAAGAGCGCGGCGCCAACCTCTCGATCGGAGAGCGGCAGCTCATCGCGTTTGCGCGAATCCTTGCTTTTGACTGCGAGATCCTTGTCCTCGATGAGGCGA
Source organism: Bdellovibrionales bacterium (assembly GCA_016713885.1). Classification (GTDB taxonomy): domain Bacteria; phylum Bdellovibrionota; class Bdellovibrionia; order Bdellovibrionales; family JAMPXM01. Next base: position 201,519 of record JADJOF010000004.1, read on the forward strand.
CGGCCAACGTCGATTCCGAGACCGAAGCGCTGCTGCAAGACGCCGCTCGCCGCGCTCGCGAAGGACGCACTTCGGTCGTCATCGCACACCGACTCTCAACCATCGCCGATGCCGATCATCTCCTGGTGCTCGAAAACGGCCGCCTGATCGAGCAAGGCTCACCGCGCGAACTCGCCGCTCGCCCCGATAGCCACTACCGCCAGATGCTGGAGCACTCGACGACTGCGCAGACATAAGGCCAGTGTGAGGGGCCTCACTCCAGAGAAAGCGGAAGCTCGTTGAAATAAACGATTTTAAAGTGATCATTGGATAGTCCGACATTTTGCACAAGGTCTCGTCGAACGCCCGTCACATCCTCTACTTGAATTTTCCCTGAGATCGTCTTCTTGTTCTCAATCTCGCCAATGTCCATTGAGTCCAAGAGAAGAATATGTCGCTCCTCTGTATGCTCTAACTTTGACTTCAAATAGGTCTGCCTGGTCTTCTGATCAAGTTCGAGCTGAAGTATGACCTGGTAGTTATGGGGCCGCTTGTACACGATATGCGACGCAAATATCTCGTCTGTTCCCAGCAAGATCATATTGTGATTTGGATGGCTATGAGCTGAATGCGAGGTCTGCCCCAATGCGGATAATGAGATGAGTGTAAACGACAGTACTATCAAGATTTTCAACGAGTGCATAATTGATCCTTTCAAAGAAGTTCCGAATAGAACTATGCACACCATTCAATCGAATTGAATAATTGATACTTTTGATGTATTCATCATAATTAATGAGTTTACTAAGTCTCAACCTTCAGGCCTTTCTCGCCGTATTTGAAGCATCAACGGTCAGCGCTGCCGCTGTAAGACTGGGAATCGGGCAAACTGGCGTCACTCAGAGAATAAAGGCTCTTGAAAAAGAGCTCGATGTCTCACTTTTCCTTCGCTCTCGCAAAGGGATGACTCTCACCACTGAAGGAGAATCGCTTTTAAAGTACTGCCTGCGCGCTCGGGAGCTCGAAGGCGAAACACTCTCAAGCCTAAAAGGCACCGGGGAACAATCCGATATCGAGCTGACGATTGCAGGTCCGACAAGCTGCTTGTCTGGTCGAGTTGTGCCTCAAACTCAGTTTTGCTTTAAGAAGTGGCCAAAACTCGGTCTTCACTTTCGCGTCGACGATCGCGAAAATCGACTCGATCTTATCAAGCGGGGCCGCGCTGACATCGTCATTCTTCACCCACATCAGGTGCCGGCAGAGCTGGATAGCAAAGTTATTAAGCCCGATGAGTACAGCCTAGTCGGACATCCTGATTGGCGTGGTCGCAGCATGAGGGACATCCTCGAGAACGAACGACTCTTTGCGTTTCACTCCGACGACCAAACCAGTCTCAACTACTTAAAGACTTTTGAACTCTTGTCGCACTTAAAGCGCCCTCGACTGTTCGCCAATGAGAATCGAGCGCTTTGTCAGCTTTTCGTTGAGGGAGTTGGATTTGGAATTCTATCGCGCGAAATTGCCGAGCCCTTTTTAAGAGATGGCGCTCTCATCAAGCTCAATCAAGGACGAACGATGAAAGACCCGCTTGCTCTCGCCTGGTTTCCAAGAGCTGAAATGCCCGCCTACTTTAAGGATCTTGTGCGAGCGATAAAGTAGTACCTCGACCTGGCATTGGAGCCTCAAGCCCGAGTAAGCTTCAACCACGGCCTTGGCGGCCCAAGATCACCGTATTGGATCGCGCGCGCTTCGTCTCGCGAAATCCCCCAGGCGCCACCTTCGATTTCGTTGAGATCAACGTAACGCCACACTGCCGTAAACGCACGGCCACTGGCAGCGACAAGCCTCGTCCATGGGCGCTGCAGCCAAAATCTCTCTGTTCTCGTTTGTCCCTCTTCGGTTTTCACCATGAGTGCGATCGCGCCACTCACCGCTCGAAGAAAACCCTGAAAGCGCTCTTGCTCGCGGCACTCCACTAGAAAATGTAAGTGATTGCCGGCATTCGCAAATCGATGGACATGAACAAGCTGGCGCCTTGCGTGCGCGACCACCATCTGCGCAATTCGCGCTCGTCGCCCACGCTTTAGCAGCGAAAATGCGCCGCGTGTCCGCATGACGACGTGAATTGCGGCCCGCGGAGAGAATGGTCGTTTTGTCTTTGCGTTCGAATTTTTAAGGAGATCGCCGCCAAAGGCCGTCGAGCCGAGCTCTTTCGTCGAGAGTAAGCGCTGTTGCTTTGGCTTTCTGATGGATCTTGTTTTGCGCATTGGTAGCGATGGTCTAGTCGAACCCATGGCCGTTGTCAATACAGCCTCTGTGGGCCACGCCCGGTCGACGCAACTTTCTTCATTTCGAGTACAGATCAAGCTCTCGCTCGCTCAGGCCAAGCCGAACTCGGCCGTGCCTGCCAAAAAAGAAAAAGCCATCGACGTTCCCGTCGACGGCCTTCGGCATGTGCGATTTTAAAATCGCGAACTACTGTTCTTTCACCTTAGAGAAGTTTGAGGCGGCGCGCTCAGAGACGCGAACCTGCTTCTTCCACTTCGTGATCTCTTCTTCGTACTCGGCCTTCTTGGCAAGAAGGCGCTTTTTCTCGGCACGTGCTTCTTCCTCTTTGAGTTTTAGGCCCTGCTCAAGGTCAGTGATCGACTGACTGCGCTCGCCCCAGCCGGCCTGATCGGTCTCGACCTTTTTGAGGCGTTCCTCGTAGACCGCGATATTGGCCGCGCGCTTGGTTTTATTCTCTTCAAGGCGCGCCAGTGCGAGTTTCAACTCCTCGATCTGCTTGTCTTCAGCAAGTGCCTTGTCGCGCTCGGCCTTCAGAAGAACGTTGACCTCGGCCTTCGCCGCTTCAACGGTCTGCTGATCCTTACCCGACTGAGTGCCCTGCTTTGTGGCAGCAAGGCGCTGCTTCTCAAGCGTCTTAAGCGCTTTCTCAGTTTCTGCGATGTTTGAAAGAACAGTTTTTAAGTTTGTCTCATACTGCTCAAGATTGATTTTGAAGCAGAGAGATTCTCACTCAGCTGCTGCTGCTTGGCTTTAACATCCGTGCGCGCAGCGGCCGTACCGCCGACCATGAGAGCAAGTCCAAAAACGATTGCGGATTTCATTTTCACTGGGCACCTCCACCCAACCCGGTGGCCAACGAGGCCTGCTCGCGACGTGACGAGTCCGGGCAGTTATTCTTCAAGCTTGATCGGTAGTGACCAATCTCGTCTTCCCAATATTCTCCGTCAAAGTCCCACTGCAGCGACTTCGATTTTGGAATCACGGTCGCCGGAACTCGATTTCCTTTTTCGCCACCTGCGACTTGGAAACGAATGTTCTCGCCACTTGCGGCGAACACCTCATAGCGCAAGAGCTCGTTGTTGTCGAGGTAGCGCGAGAGATCGGTGCGAATCTTGGTGATCCGATTGGCAATCGCTCGTTCCATGCTGTTTTTCAAATCGACACCGCGACGATCCGCACCCGCGACGACGTCGCCGTTGTACTGTGCGATCGAACGTTTGGCCTCATTGAATAGGTCAACCATGAAGAATTGATCGTTTAAGCGACCCATCTCAGAATCCATATCGGCCATCATCTGTGGGCGATTGGGCTCAAGCTCGGGCTTATGCTTGATACTGGCCACTTGTTTGCGCAAGTGATCGATACGACGACGAGTCTGCATGACTTTACTCTGAGCGTCTTTCAGACTTCGGTCGATCTCGACTTCAATCTTCGAGTATGAAGCCTTCTCATCGATCTGACGATTGAGCGAGCGCTGTAAGTTCAAGAAATCTTTTTGGCGCGCGATCTCGCGAATCACCGAGCCCGGAAGACCATCAAGCTCTTTCATATCGCCTTTCTTGTCGCGCTGGCTAAATGCCTGCACAAAACGGCGAACGGTTCCATAACGGCCATCTTTAAATGACGTGACCGACTTTTCATAGGTATCAATTTGCGTTAGAACCTCGCGGTAATCTTTCTCAAGAACCGACAGCGTACGGTAAGCGTCGCCGTACTGACAGAGATTCAGGTAACCGATCGTGCGAATCACGTACGACTCTGGCTTATAAGCGGCGGCAAAGAACGGCGAATGGATCGAGTACATATTTCCGATCGCGCCCTCAAAATCACCCGACATCAGCTGCGCCCAACCAAGTTCCGCTAAGCCCTGGAGCCATAGCGGGTGATCTTTGTTCACGGTCAAGAATGCTTGATGCGCCTCTTTGTATTTGCCTTCTTGAAAGTACATGCGCGCAAGGTTCAAGGCGATCAGACCTTGAAACTCACGAGCTGACTCTTCGGCGCGTGGATTTTTAATCAACGCCTCTTGAAGATCAACAGCGCGTTTCTTTGAACCGATACTGTACTCTGAGAGAGCCTCAACAAACTTCGCCTGCAAGTAGCGCGGATGCCCTTCAGGAACTTGTTTTGCCCACTCAAGCGCCGTCTTAAATTTCTCAGCCGCAGCCGAACTTTCAGCAATCATCGCCGCGACCGTCGCCGTGGTCTCGCTCTTGATATCGGTCATCACTTCGGGGTTCTTCATCGCCTTTTCAAGCGCCTCGCCAAACTGACGGGCCGTTGCGTTCGGAGTCTCCCAATTGACTTCAGTGAGCAGCCGTTTTGAGAAGAAGCCATCACCCGATTCAAACACACGACGAGCACGCTCGGAGAAGTCGGTCATCAATCCAAGACTCTTCGAGCATTTCGCAAGATAGTAGTCGGCTTCTGCCTGATGTTCTTTTTTTCCTGAAATAGAGTGAAAGAGACCCACAGCGGCAGCGCAACGGTAGCCTTGTTGATAGAGAAGAAGTCCCGATAAGAATCGATACTCAGAGTCAGTGAGCGGAGTAAACTTCGCTAAGCTCTCCGGCATACGATGAGGTTCAGCGGAAAGTTTTAGCGCATAGGTCCGAAGGCCCGTGTCGTCGACCTTGCCTTTTGCAACCTGCAATTCTTTAAACTGTCGAGCCGTTAAAGCCGGAGATGGCGCTTTAGTCAAAGTCCGCATCTCTTCTTCTTCGGTCAAAGTTGGTGAGGTCAGTGGCGCCAGGCTCAAACCCTCAAGCAGCTTTTGCAGCGATCCACCAACAGCAAACTTCTGATTTTTCAAATCTTGAAAGCGTTCTTCTCGCGGCAAACGAAGGCGTGGAATGGCGTCAACATTTCCGCCGATATCATAGCGAACCACGCCAGTTTCAGAACGGGTAAGTCCAGGAATATTCATCATGTCGGATGCGACCTGTGCCGCTTGCGAGGAACCAACAGCATTCGCCGGAGCACGCTGTTGCGATACTGGAATGACTGGCGCCTGAATTCGATTGGCTGCAACGGCAGGAGGTGTAGTTTGAGCAACTGGCTTCGCCGCCTCATCTCCCCCGCCAAACCAACGACGAGCAAGACTCTGCACGGTCGTCTTTGCGACGGCGACTTTTGATTCAAACCATGAGCCAACACCGGTAGCAGCCGGACGAGTCGCGACAGGACGAGCCCGCTGGCCGCTTCGCGCCTCATCGTAGTCTTTGTTTGGATCCAAAACTTCGGCTGTGGCCATTGTCGATACGACAAGGCCCACTGGCATGACCAGCCCCATGACCACGGTCCTTAGCTTTCGATTTGTTCTTAAGACTCTCATGGTCATCTCCACAATCTCGTTCAGAAAAAGAAGTTAAAACCGAAAGTGAGCACCGACGTCTGCGACGTCTCCGTATTCACGCTCGCTGACGGGCTTCTGAAACGAACAATTTCTTCTTGAAACCAACGATTCTTATAGTCGACTCGAAACGCCGCATACTTGCTAAAAAAGAAGGTCTGCGAAATGTCGAGTGCAACAGTCGGCGCATTCTTCTCTTGGTTGCCAGATTCACGCTGCTGCTCGTAAGTCGTCACGCCAACGCCAGGAGAGATCGCCATATCAAAGTAAATGATGGTTGAATTCATCACCGACATTTTTGCGTAGAACGGAACCCAGTTCACCGTCATACCTTGATAGCCTTTGATCTTGCCGTGGTTGGCCGTACCCGACTGTGCCTTCAAGTTTGAAAGCGCTTTGTTGTCAGCGGAGCTTGTCGACTGGTAGTGAGCCTCAACACCGAAACGCTCAGAAAAGAAGTAACCCAACGACGTGGCCAGAGTCGGACCATCAGACCACTGGTCGTTGATCAAGAAGCCGTACTGAAGATTCAATGAAAGACGATTGGCTTTCGTGTAAAGGCGATTCTGTACAACAGAGAAGTCTGTGTCTTTCTGCGCCCAATACTTCTTCTCCAAATCTGTGACGTCGACCTTATCAGACTCCCCGGGCGCCGCCTGAGAAGCCGCTTGGCCTTTGTTTGATGAGCCTTGCGCAATCGCCACAGATGGCGCAAGCGCCATCGCTGCCGACACTGCAACAAGACCGAGCATGAATGCTCTCACGACACTTGATGACGTAACTTGAGAAGACATATCGCACCTTTTCCACATAATCCGGTTACTTCACGTATTCCACTGACTCTTTTATGTTTTCGTCGAAATTCTTCCGCACTTTATAGAGCGGCAGAAAATCGATGACTCGTTTCTGGACAACATACGCCCCATCAGGGTTACGCACCTGCCCGTCGACATCCATCTGGTCGAAATTAACGTCTTGTGTTTTTCGATATTGGACCTTTTTCGCCCATACTGTCGAACTCAAGAACAGCGATCCCGAGACCAATCCCAATAGCAAAACGGTTGTTATGTGCTTCATCTCAACCTCCCTTTTTCTGAGCAGGTTCACGGCCCTTTGCCTGTTCGGCCGGAACGGCCTTTAACGCCTGTTCAAGCGTACGAATCTTCTGACTCAGCGACGAAACAAGATCTGCGGTTTTGGACTTCGCACGACCTTTCTCAACGGCCACTTTGAGTTCACGAAGTGTCTCAAGGCTCTTTGCTTGATCCTTCTTCAGGTTCTCGTAGACGTGCGCCAAACGAACCCGCGTCTCAGCCACCTCCGGTCGAAGAGTGACCGCTTTTGAAAGCAGACCGACTGCTTCATCTGCATTGCTCTTTTCAATCGCCACTTCCGCCAAACCCGTCAGCGATGGCCAATGATCACCCTTTAGATCTAGAACCTGGCGATAGTAACCCTCGGCCTCTGACAGCATCCGGTCGCGGTGATAGACTTGCGCAAGCCACGACAATGCCGGCAGTAGCTCTGGATCGAGACGAATCGCCTCTTTCATTTCTTTTGCCACTTCACTGGCCGACGCTGCCGGTCCTTGCTCTCGCTCCATGAGGCGAGCTCGTTCGTAGCGAACCAGCGCCATCGGTCCGCCAGCCTTCTTCTCCGAAAGATCAAGCATCCAATACGCTCGAGTTAGATCACCTTTTCCAGCGGCTGCTACTCCAAGAAAGTAGGCACCCCATGGTGAGTTCACCTCACGCTTTGAAATCTCCATGCCCATTCGTTCCAGCTGCGCCCAGTCTTCTTTTTGAGCGCACGCGGTCGCCGCCGCGACCCAGTCCTTCCAAGTCCCTTCGGCCTTTGGATCAGCGCAGAGCACAGCGCGCCCAACCGGCAATCGCAAATCCACCGCATGATGCCCCTCAAGAAAGGGGCGAGCGCGCTCCGCGGCCTGTGGATCATACTTCACTTTTTCAGGAGAACTCGCGCAACCGACAAAGCCAGACACGGCGCTCATTGCAACGAGGGTCAAGACCGCAGTCTGTTTGTTTAAGCTCTGCATTTTCATTTCAATCCTCCTGTCCAAAGACCGACCGAACGACGTTCAAACGTCGGTCCCATCCGAGGCGGCGCCTCGACTTCAATCGCCGGTGCTCCGCCCGACTTCATGTTCACGGCATCCATTTTCTCTTGAAGGCGGCCTGCCATTCCATCAAGGAGAGCCGCCTTTTTGGCCGATTCGATCGCTTGGTTGAGAGCCTCGATTCCCTTTTCTTCCATCGGAAGAACGATTTGCTCAATTTCGGCCTGGAAGGCCTTCTGGTCCGCCTCCGGCACATCCGCCGGTAGCGTCATTCCCTTTACTGCTTTCGAATAGTCGAGATAGATGTCAGCAAGTTTCGCCAAGCTTTGAACAGCGACCGACGTATCGCCCATCTTACCGGCTGACTGGAAAGCCTTCTGTGCTTTTTCAAGCTTCTCGGTTTTGAGAGCGAGGACAATACCAATTTTCTCAACGCGCGCCTTCACGCTCTGTTGACGATACTCGTCCTCAAGAATTCGCGCCTGAAGGAACCTTGCCCTGTGCCGGAATGTGCTTCGCCTCTTTCAAGGTCGACTCTCGACCAACAATCTTTCTGGTCAGACTGAACGCCTTTGCCGAGTCACCGGATTTATACGCAAGCTCAGCCTCTTCCAAGTGCAAATCGGCTCGATGCAGGCTCTAGACCCATCGATTCAATCTTTCCGCGAATCAAAGTGATCGATTTGTCGTCGCGAAGATCCTTTGCAACCTGGAAGGCTTTTTTCATAGACAGGCAAGCGCCCTTCTGCCTTCTTCTCATCCGCAAGTTTGATGTAAAGAGTCAGCGCCCGCTCTTTTGAAGCGCGATCACCTGAGAGCGCCAAGAAGTCGGTGGCTGTTTCTTTCCACTGCATCTTCTTCTCTGGTTCAAGCTTTGCGACGAGTTCAGAAAGAGTAAAGAGCACCGGGGCCGCCAGATCCAAACGCGCGATCGACTCAAACGTCTGTGCCGCTTGCTCCAGACACGTCTTGCTGTTCTCAGAACCTGGGAACATTGTGTTCATCTCTGAACACATCGAAGCACCGCCGGCCACATCGCCGGACTTGAAAAGAATCTGACTCGCGTTCCACCAAGCTCGTGCACCCAGTTCAGAGCCCTTGTTCTCAACAGCAAAGGCTCGATACATCGAAACCGCCTGCTGATGCTGACCCTTGCTTTCGACTTCGCCGACTTCAGCAAACCACGCCTCGCGACGGATTTTTGCCATCTGGTCTTCACGGCCTTTTTCAAGACCTCGCGACAGTAGAGCCTGTGCCGCTTCTTTTAATGTCTTGTAGTCTTTTTTGATATTCAGAATATCAAGATAGAGATCTTGAGCCTTCAGCACTTTCGGATGAGTGGTATTGTCTTTTGACCAGCCGATCAGCTTAAGATCGGGCGCAGCCTTGTCATACTTCTCTTTCTCGTAGGCAATAAACGCCTTCTTAAAGCGAAGGTCCAACGCGTACGGGCCATTTGGCGCTTTCTTTAAGTAAGCACTGGCAAGTTTCTCAAACTGATTCTCATCGTCATCGGACCACTTCGCTTCGCCAACGGCGCGCTCAAGAAGAAACGACCGCTCCATAGGAAGCGTCAACTGAGAGCTTGGGGTCAGTTTGCATAAGATCAAAACCGCCCTTTTTGCCAGCATCCTTTGATGCCAACTCAACATTGGCGTATTCGGTACTTGCCTCACGAAAGCGATTTCGGGCAAACAAGAGGTCGGCAAAGGCATAGCGCACTTGCGCCACTTCATGGCTCTGCTTACCCGCCGCTGTTTGATTCTCCAAATGGAGCTGATATGAGCGCAGTGCCAGATCCGCAGTCTCTGCTGTCCGATCTTTCTTCCAAAGCGCATGCAGCTTCGCACCCAGCTTCTTTGAAACTTCTATGACTTTCACATCGCACTCGGCGCGGCCCGGCTGTTTCTCTGCCATGCCGTCGCACATTTGGTTCAGTGTCTCGAGCTGCTTGACCGCGAGGTCACGGCGCTTCAGACGGTCGGCATTCCAGATCAGCTCTTCATGAACAAGCGCAATCTGAGTGCTATCCGGAAGTTTGGCCAAGATTCCACGAAGGACAATGTCCACTTCGTTGTATTTTGCATGCCGTTTATAGATTTCAACGAGACGCAGGATCACCGGAACAGCATCGAGATCTCGAGCCTGAGTCGTAAAGTAGGTCACCGCGTCTTCCGCTTTGCGCTCGTCCGAGTAGAACAAAGCCAAGTCGCCAAGTGCCTCTTTGCGCAAATCAAGCTTCACGGACACTTGACCCGCAGCGGCCTTCTCGTGCCCGTAGGCGATCACCTGCTCAAGCAGCGCGATGCCGCCATTCTCGTCCTGCATATTGTACTTACACCATGCAGCTTTGTAGATGCCATAGGGGTAGACCCGCGACTCTGGATACTCGCGAATTTTGAGAAAGCTTTCGATCGCAACAGTGAATGCACGACGCGCATAATAGATCTCGCCAAGTGACAAGAGCGAGTCTGGCACCAGCGGCGACTGCGGATGTTGCGTGAGAAGTTTTTTGAACTGCTCCTCTGCTTTCTTGTCGTCGCCAATCTGCTGGTAGGCATAGGCGGTATTAAAAACCACCACGTCGCGAGCACGGAAGCGTGGGAACTTCGACTCAAGCTCAAGATAAATGCCGATGGCCTTTTGAATCTGCTTCACCTCTGATGCTTCACGCACCATCGCTGGAGCGAATGTCGTCACTTGGTTAGAGTCCTTGTGAACTTCAAAGAAGCGCTCAGTGCGCGCGCGGCGCATGTAGATCTCGCCAAGACGAAAGAGAATCTCAGCCTCCATGCGGGTCCCTTTATAGCGAATCTTCAAGCGCTCCAGCTGCTCAAGCGCCTTCTTTTCAGAACGCATCACCATGAGCTCGGTCTTCAGCGCTTTGACTTCGTTGCCGGTCTCGTCCCCCTCTTGAAAGCGAAGCTCTTCCTCAATCGACTTCTCGCCCTTTTTTGCCGCGGCAAACACCGGTGTCGGCAACACTGAGAGTAAGCCAATCAAAATAACTGAGGTCTTAAAAATGGGTCTCACTTGAGTCCCTCCGGATCAAAGGTCACTTTAATACGAGCTCCAGCACGAGGAATCGACGAACCGTGGAAACGTATCGAATTCGCTGAGGCGCGATACGTCCAGCCATTGGCCTCATCGTTCGGCACTTCCACACCATCCACCAAAACTTTGATCGACTTCTCAACCGGCTTTCGATCAAGCGGATATTCGGTCACCACCTCAAGCACGCGGGCACGAACATTCTTCAGAGCGCGAAGAAAGTTTGCATCACAAATCGATTCGCTCGTTCCACCCGATGCCGTCGCAAGATCAATGTACCGTGTACCCGGTGAGGAGAATCCCCACTCAGCCGTCTGGCAGCTTGGATCGTTTGGCATAACGCCCATAAAGTGCGCCTGCCAGCCGCGATCACCATAGGGAAGTTTCGGCTTCAAGGCGTCGAGAGCCGCAAGATAGTCCGTCGTCGTACTCGACTGATCTTCCTCGTTTGAGAGAAAGATCACATTCAGAAGCGAGTTCTCGCGCAGGAACGCACCGTTTGTACCACCCGCTGCCGCATGGAGTGCGGCCATTGTCGCTTCACGGCCGCGCTCAACAGGGGATCCATTTTCACCGGCACGCAGGCGTCCGGCAAGAAGGCCAATGAGATTCGGCGTGTCTTTGGTCAAAAACTTTGGTGTCCCGTTCTGTGCAATCAGTCCACCACGGGCGCCACTGCTGCTCATGTCCATTGTCGTCACACCAATGTGGTAATCAAGACCGGTCGCATTGAGACCTTCAATAAAAACGGGTACCTGCTCAGCAAGTAAGTCTTGGTGTTTCGCCATCGACGTTGAGGTGTCGACCACCCAAAGCACATCGACCTCTTTTGAATAGGTCACCTGCTGGCCAAATTCCTCTGAGCCCGACTCAACAGCGAACTGCTGCGCGCCGCAGCCGACCAAGGCGAACATTCCAATGAGCACTCCAACCGACTTCATGCCGCGGCTCCATTTTTCTTGCGCGTCGCCCAGCCATCAAGCTCGGTGCGCACATTGTCCTCAAGACCTATAAACTTCATCCCAAAGATCACCGGTGAATTCGCATCCCCGGTCGAAAGCGACCGCACCGACATCACTTCGCAGGCTGAATTGAAGGCCGGCGTTTCCGCTGATGGCTTCACATGCAAATGAACGTGGTCGCCGACTTTCAACATCGCCTCTTCGGCCGATACCTGTACACTCAAGCCACCGGCACCCATCTCCATCGAGCGACCGCGATAGAGTTTTTTGTTGTCGTGAATCAGAATCGATCCATCAAACGAGGCGCGAGCAAAGCGCCGGCGAAAGAAGACCTCGTTGATACTGCGACCAAGTTTCTCGCTCAATGTCTCGCGCAAGCCTTTGATGTGATCTGGCTGAAACTCAGGCAGCATCGAGAGGCGCACCCATTTTGTGTGACGCTTACTCCAGACAAAATCCCAATCGCCAATCGACTTTTCTTGAAGAAGGCGAATCAATTCCAAGTACTCAAATGGACCAAAGCGGTGGTCGCCCTTTAGTACAAACCACGCCTCTTTCTCGCCAGCAGTATCGTCGGCTTGAACAGACGACTCAGGAGTAAAACCAACGCCCATGTTCCGCGGCTTTGCGATATTCTGATGTTGAAACTTCGTCCAAAAATCAGTCTCACTGGCGAATGCGGGATGTACGATGATCGCAATCCAAGCGTGCTTGGCTTCATCGAAAACGTGATCAAATGGGTCAAGCTCCCGCCGCTCAACGCGGGCTAGGATCTCTTGCTTGCTGAATTGCCCAACACAGGTATCCCCTCGGGCGACATGATAAGCTTGAGACATCGAATCCTCCAGCTGTCCAAATCGGCGCATCCGGAGAGGGTCTCAAGTCCTGGAAGTGTGCAGTCTTCCTCAACTTTCATAGGCAATTTGTGATCAAACCACGGCCCGTGTCAGAGTGAAACACGGCCACTTGCCGTCGTCGCATCACGAGCGATCTCAGCAAAATAACACACCTACTCATAGGGAAATTCAAAGTTTCTGTCGAGCGATTCAACAGGACCATTTCGATGGGCTTTGCGTGAAAGCCGACAAAGTCGCACAAGACCTCAGTCGTATTGTCGAACTTCGATGCAGGCCTATGCACCGCGAAGTGAATCGGATTGAGACAGTCGATTGAGGGCGACTTCGCCTGGACGCTTACTTAATCGCAGCGCGGACGTGCGAAGAGAACGCATCCATCACCCACACCACCGACGCGATAACAAAGATGATGCATCCCACTTGCTGCCACATCGCCTGACCGAAGTACTCCATCAACATCGTACCGATGCCGCCACCGCCGACAAGACCCAAAATAGTCGCCATGAACATTCGTGTCCCAGCGATAAACCGTATAGCTGATGTACGGGAGAACGACTTGCGGAACGACAGAAAACCAAATCGTTTGCAGACGCGAGGCTCCGGTCGACTCGATACCTTCAATCGGCCCGTCTTCAATACCCTCGACAATTTCAGAATACTGTTTCGCAAGACTCGCGATCGAGTGAACCAAGAGCGCTAGCATTCCCGCAAATGGGCCGAAGCTCGCCCAGATCGAGAAAATAATTGCCCAGAGTACAGGTTCAATGGACCGGCTGACGTTAAAGAGCGTGCGAAGTCCAGCATAGGCGGCAAAACCAAGCTTCGAGCCCCCCATAATATTTCGCGCCATCAAAAAGCTCAGGACAAACGCAATGGGAACCGCAATCGCCGTCGCAATGAACGCGATGTAGATCGTCTCGATGACCTTCAAAATCGCCTTGGGCAAAATGCTCCAGTCGGGATTCAACAACTGACCGAAGAGGCGCATCGCATGCTCAAAACGATCCTGCTCAAGGAGCTTTAAGATATCGATCTGGGTCATCTGCACGCCGATAATAACAGTGAGCGCAACCGTCAGAATGACCTGCATTCCCCAAAATGTCTTGTAGAGCGGCGTCGCGAGCTCCTCGGCGCTCTTCGCTCGCAAGTGCGGCGGAGCGTAGATCTGCCAACCCAGAGTCTTGATGCCCTTGCTGCTCACTGCGAGAGAAATGCCAGCACCAATCACCGTGAGACCCAAAAACCAAACCACGAACTGCGGAACCTGGCTTGCGAGATTCTCATCGCCAACAAGGACCATCGCAACCGCCGCAAACACCAGGTACGCAAATACGAAACCATCAAGAATCGTTCGGCGTACCGCTGCGCCAGTTTCACTCACTAAAGGTTGGCTCGCTTGTGCCATGAATCACTCCATCAATACCGGCGCCCGATCGAGGCACTCAAAAGTCCGCCTCACCCGCCGCGCAAATCTCAATTAGTTAATGTGAACTTCTTTAGCGCCTTCGCCGTAAATTCTGGCAAACCACGCCTCGTCGATATCCATCGGTGAACCCTCGAATACGAGTTGTCCGCCCTTCAGTGCCACCACGCGGGTCGCATACTGACGAACGAGAGACAAAAAGTGAAGATTGCAAACAATGGTCAGACCGAGCTCTTGATTCACCCGACGAAGATAGTCCATCACCGTGTGACACGTCGCTGGATCAAGTGAGGCCACCGGTTCGTCGGCAAGAAGAATGTCGGGGGCCTGAGTCAACGCACGCGCAATGGCCACGCGTTGCTGCTGACCTCCAGAGAGCTGCGCCGCTTTGTAATAGGCTTTTTCCGAAATACCCACGAGCTTCAGGTACTCGAGCGCTTTCTTTTCATCCTCGCTCGAGAACAGACCAAAAATCGACTTAAACACACCGGTTCGTCCGAGAGCGCCATAGAGCACATTGCGGAGAACCGAGTGCCGCGGGATCAAGTTAAAGTGCTGAAAGATCATCGCGATCTTCTTTCGAACCGTCAGAATCTCTTCGCCCTCAGCTGCGGCGATATCGACAACCGACCCTTCTTTACTGCGGTACAAGACCTCGCCCGAAGTCGGATGATGCAGGCGGTTCAGACAGCGAAGCATCGTCGACTTACCGGACCCGGAAAGACCGATCACCACTAAGAATTCACCGCGCTTCACATCAAAACTCACACCTTTCAGCGCCTGAACGCCGTTCGGATAAGTCTTGGTCAAATTGCGAATTGAAAGGATCGTGTCCGCACCAACGCTATTCATGCCTGTTCCGTTCGTTGCACCCGCCACAGACATCACTTCTTGCCCATCAGGTCATCGGCCGACTTGTTGAGCTTGGCGAGCATCGTACGAACCGAATCGTAGTCTTTGTCGGTCGCAGGCTCGATCGCAGTCACACCATAGACAGCTTTGAAGGCTTCGCGCCCCTGATCTGATTGCACCATCTTCAGGAACGCCTCTGTGATCGTCTTCTTTACATCTTCAGGAAGATCTTTGCGGAAGACGATCGGATCGTTGGGGATCTCTTCGGTCAGCTTGATGATCTCGACCTTTTCTTCAACGTCGGGATACTGTGTGCGCACCAAACGACGCGCATCCTGAATCCCCTCTTTCTCGTCAGGAGGAGAGTAGAATGTTGCACCAGCGTCGACCTGTCCCTGATACACCATCGACACGACGCTATCGTGCTTCATCGCAAACACGGGGTCTCCTCCGAGTTTAATTCCAGCGTCGGCGAGCATCTTCAGTGGCAAGATATAACCCGACATCGAGGCGGCGTCGACAAATGCGACCTTCTTGCCGTTGAGATCGGTCAACGATTTGAAACGGCCCTTCTTGGCGATGAACTGAGATTGGTAAGTCTTCTTGCCGTGGCGAAGAACGATGAGGCGCGCCTCTGCGCCGTACTTTTCGTTGGCCTTGATGTAACCCGAAGTGTTCATCGCTGCGACGTCTGCGCCCTTGGCGCCGAAGGCCTCGATGACCGCGATGTAAGACTGCGGAACATTGATCGAGTACTTGTAAGGAGTGTTGGCCTCGAGCCACTCCTTCATAATTTTCGAATTGGAATCAATAACCTTGGCGTCGACGGAGGGAACAAAGAAGAGCTTAATCGGATTGCTGGCTGAGCCGAGCTCCGCTTTTTTGAACGTGCAACCGCTGGCCAAAACCACAGCCGCTAAACCTGCGATGAACACTCTGGCAATTTGGACCTTGGAAACTTCTGTACCTGACATTGTATCCCCCACTCGCTACCGAACCGCCGTGTTTAGCAAAGGCGGACGCCAAAGGGAAAGCGAGACTTCTGTTAGCTTGATTTCGCGGTGCGTAATTTTACTGACGGAGACCGCGAAACTGCCCTCAGGCTGCGGGGAATGATAGATCTCGACTCATGTCTCAAGCTCTCGACTCTATTCTCGCTGAAATTCGAAGCACTTGCTCGGCTGGCGGCTCGCATTTAACCCATCGGCCGCTTTTGGTTTTCGACCTCGATTCGACGCTTTTTGACCTCACCCTTCGCGTCACGGCGATTCTTGAGCACTTTGCCCCAAAACGCCGAGAACCGTGCGCGTTTTCCAGACCTGTGTGAAAAATTGATGCAGGCCGAGATTCGCCGCAGCGATTGGGGCCTCCGTGAACCCCTCGCCCGCTTAGGCCTTCACGAGCACGAACATCGCGAGTTCTTTGAATCGGTTCATGCACATTGGGCCCTCGGCTTTTTCTCAAATGACTACCTGGATCGCGATTTTCCGCTGCCGGGAGCTGTCGACTTCGTCAAAAACGGTATCGAGGCTGGAGCCGATGTGTTGTACCTCACAGGTCGCGACACAGCTCGCATGCAGGCCGGAACAGTTAAAAGCCTCAGCGCCCACGGCTTCCCCAACGACGGAGTCCGCGCGCGCTTGGGACTAAAGCCCGATCGGCGCCTTGACGACGCGGAATTCAAGGCCGAGATCATTGCCGATTTGGCTCTTAACCATCGACCCATTTGGCTTTTTGAAAATGAACCTGTGAATATCAACGCCGTTCTGCGCCGCACTCCTCATGTCGGCATCGTCTTCATCGACACCTGTCACTCAGGCTTAGAGGAAGTCAAAACAGCCTTGGCGAAGATTCCCCATTTTGAAATCTCGCGCCGCGAGCTCGACACATGAGCACGGTCACCAAAACAGCGCCGCCGCTACTCACCGGCCAACGCCTTGAAAAAAGCTTTGCGTCGCGCGTGTTGTTTCGCGATTTGAGTTTCGGCGTTCCAGAAGGTGCACGCATCGGTCTTGTGGGTGCAAACGGCGCCGGCAAATCGACGCTGCTCAAAATGCTGGCGGGCGCGGTGCGCCCTGACCATGGTGAGGTGACACTTCGCCGAGGTTTAAAAACATTTTTAGTGGCTCAGGACTTGGTCGACGGGCCTGAAACTGTTTCGCAATTTATTGATGCCGCCGTTCGCGAGGCCGGCCTCGATCCCTTTGCACAAACCGTCGCCAGACGCGTGGATCGCATCTCCTCCGAAATGCAGCTTTCCGATGTTCTCGAGCGTCCTGTTGCGGAACTGAGCGGCGGTTGGAGACGGCGCGTGCAGCTGGCCGCAGCGCTTGCAACCGAGCCCGATCTCTTGCTTCTCGATGAGCCGACCAATCATCTCGATACCGAGTCTATTTTATGGCTCGAGGATTTTTTGCGATCGCGCTCAATGGCCTACGTTCTCGTGTCGCACGATCGCTTGTTCCTTTCGCGAACAGTGGATTCAATTTACGAGCTCGATCATCGGCATCCAAACGGCATTCTCGCTGTGAACGGAAGCTTTGAATCATACTTAGAACGAAAGGCTGATTTGCTCGCTGGCCTCAGTGAACGCGAAAAACGCCTCTCCAACCGCTTGCGCCGAGAGACCGAGTGGCTAAGCCGCGGTGCCAAAGCTCGCCAAACCAAACAGCGGGCCCGCATTGACGAGGCCGATGTGTTGGCTGGCGAAGTCGCAAAAATGAAAACGTTGAATGCCAAGCGCCGACTTGAAATCGCTTTTGAACGCACCGAACGGGCGCCCGAAAAACTGATCGAAGTGCGCGACGGACAGCACGCGTTGTTTGCCAATCTCAATCTCATCATCAACTCGCGCTCGCGCATTGGCCTGCTCGGCGCCAACGGTTGCGGCAAGACGACGCTGATCCGCACACTCCTCGGACAAGAGCCACTCAGCTCGGGCAAGGTGCTTCTTGCTCCAGGGCTGAGCACGCGCTACTTTGAACAGAGCCGCGATGCGATCGAAGCCGAACGCTCGGTGGGACTGAATCTGACTGGTGAAGGCGATTCGGTGATCTATCAAGGTCGCACGGTGAATGTGAAAGCGTACTTGAGTAAGTTTGGTTTTCGCCCAGAGCAGGTGGAGCTGCCGGCAGGTCGACTCTCCGGTGGTGAGCGGGCGCGTTTGAGAATTGCGCAGATCCTGCTTGAGCCCGCCATGCTGTTGATTCTCGACGAGCCGACGAACGATTTGGATTTTGAAACACTCGAGGTCTTAGAAGACGCGCTCGACGACTACGATGGCGCGATTCTTCTCGTGTCACATGATCGCGCATTCTTGGATCGCGTGGCCGATGATATCTATGCCTTTGGCATGACCGAAAATCGCGAGCTCGTGCGCTTTGCAAGCTATCTCCAGTGGGAAATTGCGTTTCACAAACAGCGTGCGAAAATGGCTGAGGCCACGGCCCTCGCGCGAAGCGGTGAGACCGCCAAAGCTGTCGCCATGGGAACCGACACGGCGGGCGCTGGGCGCGTGCGTGTCTCCTATAAAGAGAAGTTTGAGTTCGAGCAGATGGAACAGAAAATCCGCGAGAAGGAAGGCCCTGGCCACTCTTGAAAGCCAGGCCGCGACGGCGCCTGCTGCAGAGTCCGCTCGCCTCTATGCCGAAGTCGCCATACGCCAGACGGAGATCGAGAGTCTTTTTGCGCGCTGGGCCGAGCTCGAAGAGAAAATTAAAAATAGTAATTAAAGACCGTGCCGAGTGCGACCGCCGTCTCGAAATGAGACTCGACAATGTTTGTTTAGAACTGGTTAACGAGATGACGGCAATCTGCCGAAAACTCTACGGTGACGATGCGAAACTTGCTTCTCAAGGTTTCAACCGGCGACTGGACTCTGCTCTCGGGAGTGAGTCTCGTATTCGCGCTGCTGTTTTCTGGAGCCGGTCTGTTTAGCTACCAACATAGTCGCGTCTTTTCCCACAATGCGCGCATGGCCGCAGCCGAAGTGGTTGAGGTGAAAGACCGCTCACCGGTCTTTCAATATCAGGTCGACGGCAATACTTTTGAATACCAGCCATCCGAAGGGCCACTCACAAAAGCAACGCTTGGAGACTCGACCACGCTCTACTTCAACTCGGAAAACCCATCCGAGGTTCGCGAAGTCACCGACATTAAAAGTCAGACTGAGTCCTGGCTGACAACGGCACTTCTCGGCCTCTCAGGTATGGCATGGACCCTTCTCGGCCTCTGTTCGTTCATGCGCTACCAAGCGCGACGCCGCTCAGTCGGCATGAGTGAAGCGTCGTCGATCGAAACGGCCTGCACCTTTGTTGCTCTTGAGGGGACGATGGAAAAGGCGCAGACCGCCCGCCGCATTCGCCTGATCTGCCGTTGGGTTCATCCCGAAACTGGCGAAGAGTGGGTTCTAAAAAGCCCCGCCCTGCATCCGGCCGACCTTCCACCGAGACTCGAGGTCGGCTCCACTCTGCGCTGCCGAGTGAACTTTGACGACCCCGCCCATCACGAAGTCCAAGTCGCGTAAGCGGCGAAGCCATTCTCAATCAATCGCGCGTTTGTCTTTGACGGGAGTGCTCGGATTGTTGGGATCATCGTCGCCGTTAAAGAACGTCGGGCGCGGAAGGCGCTGTTCAAGCGTGTGCAGAATCGGCATCACAATCAGAACAATGATCGTGAAATACGTCGCTTCAGGATAAAACCCGAGACCAATCGCCGAACCAATAGCGGCGTTCACCCAAACGACCGCCGCCGAAGTCAGCCCCACGATGTTCTGATTGCCTTCGCGCATAATCGCACCTGCGCCAAGAAAACCAACTCCAGTCACGATTTGCCCCATCACTCGCGCCGGATCTCCACCGACACTTTTAGCGAGCTCTAAGCCAATGTCCGCAAACAACATGCTTCCGGTGCAGATCAAAAAATTGGTCTTCATCCCAATGTGCCGGGTGTGCAGCTTGCGTTCAAAACCAAGAAGCGAGCCGCATACTGCCGAGGCGATCACTTTGATGATGAACTCCACATTGTCGAGATCAAAAAATGCACTGATGACTTCAACGATTCGCATACGGCCGCCTTCTTACCTAATTCCTAGAAATGACATCGCATAGTGAAGAGAGGCGACGACGATGGAATGGTCGATCTCTCCGGATTGAATTTTTTGATAAACCTCGCTCACCGTGAGCTCCACGACCTTTAGATCCTCGTACGGATCCGGCGTTGGCTCCCCCTGTTTGCGACAACCGAAACCAATAAAAGTCCACATCGCGTTGTTCTGCATCGATGGGTTTGGAAAATGCTTCCCAACCAGGCGAATATCGTCGGGAACGTAACCCGTCTCCTCGATCAACTCGCGCAAAGCCCCGCGCTTAGGGTCCTCGACAATGTGCGGTTCCGTCGAGCCGCCCGGGAGCTCGAGGTGCACGCGGCCGCTGGCATGCCGGTACTGTTCAACCATGACGATCTTATTGTCGTGGGTCACCGGGACGATGTTCACCCAATCCGGGAACTCCATGACATAGTAACGAGGCATCACACGCCCATCGGGCATCTGACATCGATCCTGGCGCAGACGGAAAAGTCCGACCTGCAGCAATTCTTTGGATTCAAGAGTTTTCCACTCCATGACTTCATCTTGACCGTTCGGGGGGACCTCGTCCAGTTTGAATCGACATGACTGACATCGCCCTTTATCTGATTGCGACTCCGATTGGCTCCCCCGATGATTTAAGCCCACGGGCCGCTCGACTGTTACGCGAGGCCAAGCTCGTTATCGGTGAAGAATTCCGCCCCCTGACGACGTTGCTCAAAAGCCTAGGCCGGGAGCGCCACCCGACAAATGATGACCTGATGGTGCTCAATGAGCACTCGACGCCAGACGACGTGGCTGAGCTCTGCGAACGCGTGATCGCCAACGTTGGCAGTGGCGGCTATACAGCTTTGGTTTCAGACTGCGGCACCCCGGGCTTTTGCGATCCCGGAGCACCGCTGGTTGCAGCTCTTCGCCGCCGCGGACATCGTGTTTCAAGTGTCCCCGGTGCCTCGAGCCTGATGTGTCTCTTGAGTGCATCAGGCGTCGACCTGCGGCAGTTCGTGTTTCGGGGATTTCTTCCGGCTGAACGAGAAGAGCGCGAAAAGGCCCTGCGCGACGTGGCGTCCGAACGCCGCGCGCAAGTCTTGATGGACACGCCGTATCGCCTGGTTCGGCTGCTCGATGACTTAGAGCTTGTGGCGCGGGATCGCACGCTGACTCTCGGCTGCGATCTGACGATGGAGGATGAAGTGTATTTGAGCGGCACCGCTCACACTGTTAAAACCACCGTTGCGGGCTGGTCACCCGAACAGCGTAAGCGCGAGTTCATTATCCTGCTCCATGCGACTTCTTCTCATGACAAAACGAACGAACCAAAAGACCGAGAACGGCCAGAACACTCAGCCAGATTCCCCAAAAAGCCAGATACTGTATATCGCGGGAAGCGGCGCCGATAATCCAACCCGAGAAAAGCGGTGCCACGATTTGCCCCATGCTCATCAGCGACTGAGTTGCTCCCAGCACGGCGCCCTGATCGCGCGCATCTGTGACTCGTGACACGAGTGCGGTGAGCGCCGGACGAATCACTCCAGACCCAAAAGAGCCAATCGTACTGGCGAGAACAAGGAGCGGAATCGAGTTGGCAAATGCCAGGACCCCGTAGCCCACAGCCATCGATAGAAAGCCCGCCCAAACCAGTTTGGCCTCACCAAAAGCTTTCACCAAGCGCCCGAGCAGGAAGCCCTGCAAAATCAAACCGAGAAATCCTGAATACGTAAACAGCACTCCCACTTCGCGAGGACCGAAAGCGTGCCCATCCCAGGTGAATCGGCGTTCGGCAAAAAGTGCAAAGCCGGATGTGAAACCAGAGAAGATAAACCCGAAAATCAAGAACTCGACGAGCAGCCAGCGCAAATTCAGATCTTTGAAGTAGGCATGCAGGCGTTTCGCCGATTTCGCGTTCACCGTTGAATCCACTTTTTGCTGCGCATCCGGCAGCAAAAACCAGGTCGCAAAAATCGACAGCATCGAAAGCCCCGCCGCCGCATAGGCAGGATAATGAATGTCGAAATGAGCAAGGGCCGCCGAAATCGCAGGTCCAAGAAGAAAGCCAAGACCAAATGCGATTCCGATGACGCCAAATGCGCGAGCGCGATTCTCTGGCGGCGTCACATCGGCAATTGCGGCCTGTGCGATGGTGAGATTTCCTGCCGTGACACCATCGATAATGCGACTCAAAAAAATCATCGGGAGCGAGTTGGCGACCCCCAGCAAAACAAAGCCGATAAAGGTTCCCGCTTGGCTCAGCATGAGAATCGGCTTTCGACCATATCGATCAGAGACCCGCCCCAGGAAAGGACCCGATATCAACTGACAAACTGCAAACGTTGTCGCCAGAACCCCAACGACGAATGGCGTTGCTCCGTATTGCTGCGCATAGAAAGGAAGCAGAGGAAGAATGATCGTGAAGCCGAGCACGTCGACAGCGACAATCAGAAAAATTGGAATCAACGGTGAGCGTTTCACGTGAGACCCGATTCTCGCGATGGTTTTGCGGTCGGATCCGTCGGTGTCGCCAGCACTCGGCCACCCGCCGGAACGTCTTTCATCACGACCGCATTTGCACCGATTTTACTGTCATCGCCCAGATGAATGGGACCGAGAACAATTGCGCCCGCGCCGATGAGGACCCGATTTCCGACCGTCGGATGACGCTTTATCGGATCAAAGCGAACGCCGCCCAGCGTGGTTCCATGAAAAACAATGCAGTCGTCGCCAATAACGGCGGTTTCGCCGATAACGACTCCAATTCCATGATCGATCACGAGGCGTCGACCAATCGTCGCACCGGGGTGAATCTCAATGCCCGTTAGAAATCGCGAGATCTCGGCAACGAGACGAGCAAGAAAGAAAAATTCGTTCACATAAAGAGCGTGTGCAACGCGGTGGAGCGCGATCGCCTTGGGGCCAGGATAAAGTAAACCAATTTCCCAGCGCGATTTCGCCGCCGGATCATAGCGCTTATAGGCATTAATCAAGTCCATCACGTTGCCGAGCATGATCTCCTGCTACCTCAACAAAAAGTATCGATTCAGTTGCGGATGCAGACGAGACCACTCCGCACCGCCGGCCTTTTCAGCCGAAATAAACTGCGTGAGCGCCGCCACCTTACTATCGAACTCATCCACCATGGCCACCAACGCGGCCTCAAGAAACATCGGCTCTTTCGGCGAACCGTACTCAAGTTTACCGTGATGACTCAAAATGATGTGCTTCAATTTGTCCAACGTGCGTGCATCCATATCCGGAATAGCGGCCACTTTCGCATCGATCATTTCAAGCGCAATCGCCATATGTCCAACCAAGCGGCCACGATAACTGTACTGATAGGGGCCTTCGCCTTCGAGCTCCCAAATTTTGCCGAGGTCGTGAAAGACCGCACCAAAAATCAAATAACTGAGGTCCACAGCGGCGCCGCCCGCCGAATAGTGTGCGTGGATCGCCTGCATCAACTTCGCGATCGAAAGAATATGCTCAAGAAGGCCCGACCGATAGGCGTGATGAATGGTCTTCGCTGCGGGGTGTGTGAGCAAGCGCTGACGCACTTGAGGGTCGGCCAGTGTTTGGAGAAGAAGCGTCCGAATGGGGCCATTCGCCAACTGATTGACGATGGCCAGCAGCTCCTGCTCCATCGCCTCTGCCGTTTGCCGGCTGGCCGTCACAAGTAAACCGGGCTCCACTTCCGGCTCCGCCACTCGCTCCATCTTGTGGACGACAAGCTGCAGCCGGCTCTGAAAGACTTGAATAAGTCCACGCACCTGAACCACGTCGCCCGTTTGCACGATCAGCTGTAACGCCTCGGCATTATCCCAAACTCGCGCATCGACCGAGCCCGTTCGGTCAGCGAGCTGAAAACTCAGAAAACTTTTGCCGTTCTTGCCGGTGCCGAACACCTTTTCCTTAACCAAAAAATAGCCGGCAACATGAGCCTTATCGACGAGCTCAGTAACAAACGTGCCTTTATTCTCTTTGTTGACGACTGTTCCGGCCATCGCTCCACCTTGCTGACGACTCAATCTGATTTCAAGTCTCTACCTTACTGCTCTACTCTGCAGATGACTGGTCTGCCTTGACTGCCAAAAGTTCTTCAATTTTTGCCGCAAGACTTTCAGGTTCTGCCTGAGGAGCAAAACGCTCAACAACATTTCCTTCGCGATCAATAAGGAACTTCGTAAAGTTCCATTTCACGAGCGTTGTACCAAGCAGTCCTGGAGCCGCTTCACGCAGATCTTGATAAAACGGATCAGCCTCTGGACCGTTCACCTTGATTTTCGCAAACATCGGAAATGAAACATTGTAGGTGAGATCACAAAACTGTCGAATCTCATCGGCGTCGCCGGCCTCTTGTGCGCCAAACTGATTGCAAGGGAAACCGAGCACCATAAAACCAAGGTCCTTGTATTGCTCGAACAGCTTCTGTAATCCCTTGTACTGCGGCGTAAAGCCACACTGGCTGGCCACATTCACGACAAGCAAAACTTTGCCCTTCCATTCCGCGAGCGAAACTGGCTGCCCTTGAAGAGTCGTCACATTGTATTTTGCAAGATTGAGTTTCATCGAGGCCGACACTGCAGCCTCCGTTTGGAAGAGTCAAATACCGATATGCGCGACACCTGCACTCGACCGCCATCTTTGACGGCAAAAAAGAAAGTCCCGGCCAATGCGCTCACATGCCGATCGTCGCCAATCGCAACCAAAAGCCCCTCTTTCGAATTGGCTTGCTGAACAGCAGAGGTAATGTCCATAAAGGAATCACACCCCGCACCAACCCAATCAGGCCCAACGCGGCGGCGCTTAGCGTTGGATAGATA
Source organism: Bdellovibrionales bacterium (assembly GCA_016713885.1). Classification (GTDB taxonomy): domain Bacteria; phylum Bdellovibrionota; class Bdellovibrionia; order Bdellovibrionales; family JAMPXM01. The sequence goes on from JADJOF010000004.1 coordinate 226,261, forward strand.
CCAAACACGTCGCACAGACTTGTCTCCCGCGTTCGGCATGAACTCAAATACGACTCGAAAAGCGCCCCGTGGCTGCTCGACAAAATCACGAAGATCGATGTCGCCACCACCAGGACCAAACGCGATCCGTTGATTGCGGCCTCCGAGAACGCCCCGTGTCTGTTCCACCAAGTAAAGCGCGACTGGCTGCAAGTCCGTTTCTACCGACGTTTTCTGAATAGCGGACTCCCCGCCCCCTTGGTTTGGGGTTGGAACCGTTGAGATATTCAAAAGATCATGAAGAGGACGATCGGGATCAATCAGGCGCTTCCAGAGATCGGCCGGTACCAGAACCTCGCCCATAACCGACGAGGCCGTTCTATCGACAAAGACCTTCGATTTCCACTGGGCTTCTTCTTTACATGCCGAAAGTGCAAGCAACGTGAATAGGGCAAATATGGTCTCTTTGCTGCCGGCTCGACATCGACCGCCACCGTGGCAGTGAAAAGACGAGACTACGTCGGAGAGACCCCGGCTCAGTTTCTGTGCTCCCCAAAGGTGAGCGACCCTCTCCAAATTGATCATTTTGTGTCCGAAAACTGACTCGCAAGTTGATTCACAGCAATAGAGTTTGGATACAACGCGCGAAGGCGCTCCAACATCGGAGCACCCTTTTCACGTGAGACCTGCAGTTCAATCCGCGCCTGGCTGATCATCGCCGCATGCGGCGGCGGCTCTCGACGCATGAGGCTCGTCCACACAGTGTCGGCACAGTTGCGATCTCCGGACCGCTCACACAAACGCGCCTCCACAATTGCCGCCAATGCCGACATGGCACTCGCTTTTTCGTTCCGCGCGAAACGAAGCGCGCCTCGTGCCTCATCGTCGCGTCCTTGAGTCATATACAAATATGCATTAACGGCCTGAAGATCAGGTTCGTTGACTCGCGAACCAAGCGATTCTGAAATTAGCGTTTGCGCCTCTTGTCGTTGGTCCGATTTTATAAGGGCAATTGCAAGCAACGCCCTCGAAGGGTTCGACTTCGCTCGATCAACAAATTCGTCAATATAGACCAACCACTGGCTCCAGCGTATCGCCTCAAGAAAGACGAGTGGATCGTGAAAAAACATATCCGTCTGCATCGGATCCGTATCAAGCGCCTGACGCAAACGAGTTATCGAACGTCGCTTATTGCCGTCGAACCAATCCGCTGCCGCACCAATCGCAAAAACTTCCTGACGCCAGGCCACAACAGAAGACGGGTTTGATATGTCTAATGCCAATCCCGCTTGTCGATAAGAACCATCCTTCAGAAAAAGCAGAGCTCGCAAAAGACGTGAAGGCAACTCGAGTGTCGGATGAGTCTCAAGCTTCTTTAAAGTCTGAACTGCGTCGCTACGCAATCCCGACGCCGCCTGGGCGCATGCCAAATTAAAGAACGCAATTGGTCCGGCTCCGGGCTCTCTCACTATTGCCGACAATTCATTTCGAGCTTCAATAGGATTGTCAGATTGAAGCTGTGCGACGGCTATCGCAATCCTTGCTCGAATCTTCGCATCTTGATTGCTCAATCGAGGAAGCAACTCCTCGAGCTTACGTTTAGCGGCAAGCGTTTGACGCTCAACTCGAAGAGTTAAAATCGCATGACGAAGATCCGTCTCTAAATCGGTGTGTGGCTCTCTGTTGATCTGCTCGTACAGTTTCAACGAACGAACAAACTCTCCCTGATTCCAAGCTATATCAGCCGCGGATCGCAGCCGTGCAATCTCGTCGCTGCGGCCACTGGCACCTCGCTTGCCAGCTGTGCCCTTCACAAGATAGCTGCTAACTCCTATCGCAATCGCAGCAAGTACCACAAGCCCCAGCGCAACTCTCGAAGTCGGCGCCGTAGAAATTCGACCGAGACTCGTTGTCACAGTCTTGGCCGATGTTGGCGGTGAATACGCCAACGTGCTATGAAAGCCTCTGGCCGCCTTTCCTTTGTCGGATCTTTGCCGATCCTGTGTCTCGGAAACGATCACCGCATCCTGAATTTTAGCTGTCGCAACACTGTCTGCATTGGTATCAAAGCGGGCACGTGTTACATTCGCAATCAACGCCACCGGCGTCTTCTCGTCGCTATCCTCCCGAACCATAATCGGTGTACGAGTGCCGACTTCCGTATCATCGCGTACGGTCATCAGGCCTTTTCGAATCTCATCAACGACGCCAGCAAACTGGGGCTCATCACGAATATGGCGCCAGCGCGCTTGCGGAGCAATCACCTCGTCAATTACCACGAGTTCTTTTGAATGAAGTCTACGCGTCACTTCTGCAGCTGAAAACGGGCCTAAAATGCGATCTCCTGACTTCACAAGCCAGGTTGCATCACCCGTCTGAGCGATCGATGACTCATTTGACTGAGATGGACTCTGAGAACTCACCCAATTCCCCCTACAGCCAACATTTTCACCCGAAGTCGGCCGGGAGTAGAAGCCCAAACATACTACTAGACTGGAGTCTTGGTTCTCAGTGCCTAAAATGTCGAGTTCCGGTGAATACCTGAGTCACGCCGAGGCTACGAGCCGTCGCAATAACTTCCTCATCACGAATTGAGCCTCCCGGTTGGATAATCCAACGGATTCCGGCCTCGGCGGCTAGCTCAATCGAGTCTGGAAATGGAAAGAACGCATCGCTAGCCAAAACCGGTCGAACGGCATTCGGATGATGCTTACGCATTCTCGCGATTGCGTGCTGTACAGCGTCCACACGATTTACTTGTCCCATTCCAAGCCCAACCGTACAACCTTCACTCGCTACGGCGATCGCATTCGATCGCAGGTGGGCGCAAACCTTCCACGCCAACAGCAGATCGCTTTTAATCTCGGGAGAGGGAGGCTCGCCAATAATCTTCCATTGATCAGACCAATCCATTGTGCGATCTGCAGATTGAACCAAATAGCCGCCGGCTACTGTTCGGAACTGCCACGCCGGCTTATGCCCTGCCAGGTTCGGCCACTTTAGAATTCGTACATCTTTTTTCTTCTTAAGACGTTCAAGTCCTTCGGCCGAAAAAGATGGGGCAATTACACACTCAAGAAATATCGACGCCATCGCCTCGGCAGCGTCAAAATCAACTTCGCGATTCACCGCAAGAATGCCACCAAACACGCTGACCGGATCAGCCGCTATCGCACGACGTACCGCGTGGGCGACTGACAATTCTGCACCGGTCCCAACTCCACACGGGTTACTATGTTTTACAGCCACCGCCGCCGCCAACCTAAACTCCGCAACTGCAGCACATGCAGCATCAAGGTCGAGAATGTTATTGTACGATAGCGCCTTGCCGTGAAGAATCTCGGCCTGATGCAGACCCGACGCGGCCGCTGGATCACGATACCAACTTGCCGTTTGATGGGGATTTTCGCCATAGCGCAAATCCGCCACCTTATCGCCACTCAAACGTGCCTCTGCCTCTGTCGCAGACGAAAGGGTCCGAGCAATTAAACTGTCGTAGTGACTGGTATGCGCGTAAACCTTCGCGGCGAGCTGACGGCGATCATCAAGCGAGAGTCGTTCGACCTTTCTGCCACCCAGCCGTAGTCGGTGGGATCACATATCACAGTCACTCGAGAATGATTCTTCGCCGCGGCTCGCAGCAAACTTGGCCCCCCGATATCAATATACTCGACGAGTTCGTCGCCGGTAACACCCCGGTCGCGAGCATCTTGAAATGGATAGAGATTCACAATAATCAAGTCGAACGGTTGAAGCTTTTCCCGCTGAAGAAGCGCCTCGTCCTCAGCATTTCCCGCTCTCGCGAGCAGGGGCATATGAACCCGGGGATGTAGGGTCTTAACGCGACCATCCATTACCTCAGGAAACCCCGTCTGCTCACTTATATCGACGGCTTGGATTCCATTCTCGCGCAATGTCTTGAGCGTTCCACCTGTCGAGACTACTCGCAGACCGTCGCGAACAAGTGGCCTTAAAAACTCAACAAGACCCGACTTATTGGATACGCTGACAAGAGCATTTTTAAATGTCGACATAGGCGCAGCTTAGCGCTCGAACTTAGGTCGAGCAAACGACATCAGAAAAATCCTAACCTATAAACAAATTGCTCTACTCGACGAGTCAGCGCTCGGTACGGTGGTGAGATGCCCTCATTCTATCCACTTTGTATTTCAGCCTATTATGTTTCGCGCAAAGCCACTGGAGATTGCCAATATCATTTGCCCCTCCCAAGAACAGCGGATGAATGTGATCGATCTGAAGTGCCCAACGTCCTCCGCATTTCCTCTGCGTAACCGGATCAAAATACTGGCAAACCTTATCACGTCGCCGCACCTGCTCTCTCAATGTCGGCGTCACCGCCACGTTGGCGGCAGTCATCACTTCCAAACTATCGTCCATCTCTTTTCTTAAGGCCTTCTGCTTCACGGCTTTCTCAACCAAGTACTCGATAAACTGGCCAATATCACCGGTCGGCAAAACGTGCGCCAGCTTCTCCTGCGCTTGAATCATCTTCTCGTAAACCTCGCGAGAAAGTGTCACCTCAATGCGCACACTGCCGTCAGCTTGGGTCGCCTGACGAGTCTCATACCGTCCCGGAAGCGACAAAAATGACGCCACGATTTTTTGCGACTCTGCATGAGTCTGTCCTTCCAGTCGCTTCAAAATCTCACGCTTTTCGGCAACACTTACCTCTCTTCGTTGCAACCGCAAGACTTCACGTGACGCCTTTTGTATCATCGCCGCTTGGTTCAGCTTGATCGTCCCTCGCATTACTCGCTCATGAAGATCTGGAAGATCAGCCATCAATCGAGCGGCGTCGATTCTTCTCTGGGCGGCACCCTCGCTGTAACCAACACCACTGACGAGATACTCAAACAGACTCGGATACCCGAGCTCGAGATAAACCTGACGTCGATCAATCTCTTTAAGAAGCGCTATAATGTCGGCAAGAAGAGTGCGCTCTTTTACTACGAGTCTACGAAGACGAACATCGAGCTCTCGTTGCTTTGCCTGATAAGTTACTGACTGAGAGTTAGAAGTTTTTGCGTCCGAAGCCATCACACCTCCAGCATGGAAAGCGCGAGCTCTTAACACGGCTCTTTTACAAAGCACTTCAAGAAAATACGACAAGCCAACAGATTCCGATCGGCGGACACCCAGCCGACCGTCGAGAAAAAATTTGAGCTCACTGCGCTTCAGTTATTAGGATCAAATCATCGCAATCACATACAACTACGACCGCCACTTTGGCGGTAAGCCTAGAATGGCATCTTGGTGAGAAGGAGTTTCAGGTCGTCGTTTGTGAGATAAAGGCCGCCGCCAACAAAGGCGCCACCTTTCCCAGTACGCGATATAATGTCCTCACCGCCACCGGTGACATAGAGTCCGCTCCAAAAGTTATAGCGCACACCCGCTCGCACTTGGAGATCGCCAAAGTCAAAGGCCTCAAGCGAAAACTTCAGCTTTTTACGAAGCATATAGTAGTCGACACCGACGCCACCGGCGTTTTCAATAATGCCGCCCTTAACCGTTAGGTCCCAAAAGTTCTTTGCAAATAACGCGTTGAACTTCACTCGATTTGTAAATCGCTTATCTTCCTGTGTCGTCGTTTCAACGCCACCGACAGTCGACTTTGTAATCGTGCGCTCACTTACGCCACCCGGATCATCGACGATACCGAGCTCATAGTACCGATCAATGCCAGGCTGCAATCTCAAGCTCAGGAAGGACTTTGCTTCGCCGCCATTGGCAAGATAGTGCCCGTGATAGTCGAAACTGGTTTGCAGCTTATTGCTCGTATCAAGCAAGTTGTTAATTCCCGATATCGCCGTATTCAACTCCTCGACGGTCTGCTCATCGTTAACAAGCTTGCCGAGCGTCCCTTCGCCGCGATTGATCTTCCCGGTAATCTGCTCAACGTTATCAAGCGAGCCCTCTATCTTACGCAAACTCCGCAGCGCATCTTTCCAGGCCGCCTTAAAGCCGTCCGAAGACTCGTCATTGATCAACTCGTTGATCGTTCCCGTTGTCTCACGCAAGTTGGAAATAATCTCGCTCACCTCACCCTTGTTCTGATTCGAAATATCAGCAAGGTCTGTCGTGATCTTTTCAATGTTGTCAATAATGCGACCAAGCGGCTTCTCTTTGTCGCCCTCAGTCGCCGTACGAATATTCTCTGCAACCTGCGATAACGACTTCGTGATTTTAGAAACTTCACCAATCAGACGATCAACCGACGCTCTATCGTCGACCACAAGAATTTGCTCACCTGAGCGCAGCGGCGGATCTTTCGGGTCACCACCAATGATTTCGACAAACTTGTCTCCCAAAATCCCGTTCGGTCGAATTTCAACACGCGCGGATTTCGAAACGGGCGAGTCGCCCTTCAGCAACACTTCGACGCGAGCAGCTCCATTCTCAAGCTTTATATCCTTGATCGTTCCGACCGGAATACCAGCCATGCGAACGTTCGAGTTTTTAACCAAGCCGCTCGCATCATCGAGGTAGAAATATGCCGCCTTGGTCGACCCGAGACCCGATGGGTCATTGGACACTTTGATCGACATACCGGCGATCATGCCGGAGACAAGAAGCACCAACAAACCGACTTTGAATTCTGGTGCTGAGAATATTCCCACGCTGCTCGACCCCGTTGTTCACTCCACTGAATGTGATGGTTCGGAATGAACATGAAGTTCTTTCCGAACACCCTTGGATACAAATCTCTTCACAAGATCGATATCTGAATCCAAGAACTCCTGTGGTGTTCCATGCAACAGAACTCGTCCACTATCGAGCATCACAACGTGATCGCCAATTCGAAAGGCGGCGTACAAATCGTGACTCACGACAATCGATGTCGTTCCCTTTCTCAAATTATGGGTGCTCACAATCAGATTATCCACCATTTCCGTCAGAACTGGGTCGAGTCCAGTCGTCGGCTCATCATAAACAATGATCTCGGGATCTAGGGCCAAGGCTCGAGCTAGACCAACACGCTTTCGCATTCCTCCCGACATTTCGGCAGGCAGCTTTTTATAGTGCTTTTCGTCGAGTCCGGCTTCTCGCAGTCGAGCCCGCGCAATTTGCACCATCTGATCTTGCGATAGTTCGCGACGATGCTCTCGCAGCGGAAACAAAACATTCTCAATCGCCGTCATGTCGTCAAACAAGGCCGCGTATTGAAAAAGCATACCAAAACTATGGCGAAGCTTCGTCAATTGCTCCGTCGACATCCCCGTGATCTCACGCCCCAGAACTTTAATTGATCCCTGGGTCGGCTTTAATAGACCAAGAATGTGCTTCAACAGAACTGATTTGCCGGTACCCGAGTAACCGATCACGACCGTGATCTTTCCCTTTGGAATATCCAAGGAGAGGTCTTTCAGCACATACTCACGGCCGTCGAAGGTCTTCGCCAAACCACGAATAGAAATTGCGGCTGCCAAAGCAGTCTCATCGGTCAACGCAGCTCCAGACTCCGGCCCCAATTCTTCGACTTCAATCTGTGACGAAGGTGTTTCTTCCGACATCTTAATCTGCACTCTTAACGGCCACTGTGTAGCCCAAAAATGTTGTAATACATGTTGATAAAGTTGGTCAGAAAGAAGTCCAACGCAATGATCATAACCATAGACAGAACGACGCCACGATTGGTCGCTGAACCGACTCCCTCCGCGCCCCCCTTGGTCGTATATCCACGCTGCGTGCAGATCACGGCAAAAAAGAGACCAAAAACGGCGGCCTTAAATAGGCCTTCGTTGATATGGTACGGTTCAAGCCACAGGTAGGTGCGGTCAAAAAATGCAGCCTCATCCATGTCGAGCAGTTTGATACAAATCACCCAGCAACCGACCATAGCGATGAAGTCAAAAACGCCAGTCAGCAGTGGCATCACGACGACAGCAGCAATGATACGCGGACTCACGAGATACTGGATCGGATTGACTCCCATCACTTCGAGAGCATCAATCTGCTCGGTTACACGCATGGTACCGATTCGGGCAATCATCGCTCCGCCCGCACGCGCCGACACGATGAGTCCGGTCAGAACCGGCCCCAGCTCTCTTGTAATTCCAAGTCCCACCGTCGGCCCAACAAGCGAGACCGCGTTCACCAAGCGAAACCCCAAAAAAATCTGATAGGCGAGCGCCATGCCGGTAAACAACCCCGACAACAAAATAATGCCCAAAGACTTGTTGCCGATGAATTCCATGTGAACGATGAGCTCGTCAAAGCGATAGGGCTTAGTGAAAAACAATCGAATACCGCTCGTAGCAAACTCGAAAAGCTGTCCGACCTCAACGACAAGTACGCGAAACCGCATCGCTAGCCAAAGAAAAAACCCGTCAAACGCCTGATTGAATCGCTCTCGGGTTTCTAAATATCGCGTCGCAAAGCTCATGAGTTCAAGGGTACGCTGATTGGCAGCGATCCGTCGACATAAAGCCGCGGGACGCGTTCACTGATTCCGGTAAGAACCTCATACGAGATTGTCCCCATTCGATCAGCCAGTTCCTGTACCGATGGAGAATCACCAAACAACACGACCAAGTCACCGACCCGCGCAGACTCGACGTCGGTCAAGTCACACATGAAGTAGTCCATGCAAACCGTGCCAATAACAGGAACCCGCGCTTTCAATTTATCGACGACAATCGATGCACCAGTAAAACTTCGGTGATATCCATCAGCATATCCACAGGGAATAACACCGATACGTGAGTCACGACTGGCCTGCCAGTGGCCGCCATAACTGACACGATCACCTCGACCGAGGTCTTGAATGTGAACGATGCGACTTACAAGCTGCATAACAGGCTTCACACCAAGAGACGGAGCCGACATCTCATTTTCCAATCCATAGAGACTGATTCCCGGTCGCGCTCCCCACGCGATACGCTCAGGAGTTAATCCTCCCGAAAGACCGCGCAGTCCCGACGAGTTTGCCACATGAAGTCTGAAGCCGCTCAGACCCGCTTTTTTCAGTTCCTGTACAGCAAACATAAATTTCTTGAGCTGCTGATCGGTGCGCCCGCCAACATGGCCGGCATCTTCTCCGTCAGAGAAATGTGTCGCAACACCTTCCAGATGTAGCGATCTATTCGCTGCAATCATCTCGGCAACACGAGGCACATCGTGAAGAGAAAGCCCAAGTCGATTCATCCCGGTATTGATCTTTAAATGCAGAGCCCGTCGCTCCTGATTTTTTGACATGGCTTGCTTACAAACTCGAGCCCACAACTCAAGGCCGTCAATTGTGCTGATCACCGGAGTCAGCCGTTCCTCCAGCAGCACCTGGGCTCCCATCGCATCAAAGAGCCCAAAGTGCAGGATCGCATCGTGATCACCGCTCTGCCGAAGGTGCACACCTTCCTCAATCAAACCAACCCCAAGATGAGTTGCGCCGGCACGTCTCAATCGTGCAGCGACAGCGCTATCACCGTGGCCATAGGCATTGGCCTTGACCATCGGACAAAGCCAAGCTCCAGGCTCTAATCGACCACGTAGAATTTCAAAATTTTGAGCCAGCCGATCGAGGTTAACAAACGCCACCGTCGGACGATGACGCGACAGCGTGACGTCCATCACAGCGTCGGCCCCTCACCAAAACGGGTTACATACTCGGGCTCAAACCCCGGAGGCGCATCGATAACCCGCACTCGTGGCTGCATTTCGCCCCAGTCAAGATCAAGCAGCAAAGACATCAGACTATCGCTATCACGCACTCGCCCTGGATACTCAACCAATGTCGCCTTTATACTCAATCGCTCGACATGAAGCAGTTCCAGCGCCGGTAAATTCAGCCGCTCTGTCATGCGACAAAGCCGATCTATCACTGCCGCGGCCTCAGCAACAGGAGTATGCGGCATAATCACCGCGAACTGATCTTTTCCAAAACGTGCAACAATATCGGTGCCGCGAAGTGTTCGACGCAACGACGAGCCAACAACTTTCAATACGGAGTCAAAACTTGCACCAAGCGCATCGCCGAGCTCAAGCCCCAGCGCACCTGCCCTGACAACCGCTACCGACAACGGATGCCGGAGGCGACGCGCGCGCGCGAACTCAAACTCTAGATTCTCTTGAAACGCTTTTCTATTCGGCAGCCCCCGTTCCCCGATCCACGCGCTCCAACGTATGACGATCGCGAAGTGCTTGAATGCGCCCCAGGTGAGATCAAAGAGATGTGTCACGGCCTCAATCTCGCTCTGCACGCCCTCTGATGCGTCAATACCACTGATCACGAACAAGCCGACTGGTTCATCCGGCGTCCCATGCAGAAGAACGGTATAGTTATCGATACGAAATACGTCTTTGAGAAACCGACGCAACTCCTGGAACTCCCGAAGATTCTGCAAGGCCTCCCGCACCGGAGATCGATCAGCAGGCGAAAAGCCAAAGCCCTTTCGTACTGAAAAGTCGGCCGCGTGCGCACCCGAACACTGCTGAATAACGAACGCGTTTCGAATAGGTATCCAACGCAAGTAAACGGCATCGGCGGCACCGCCATGATCGGCGGCAGAAAAAAGCCGACACGCCTCGCTCACGACAGCGTCAAAATCTTTCAATAGCGAAAAGGCGCGTATCGCCTGAATCAATCTCCCACGAGATCCCTCTGATTCGCCGACGCCGGTCTGAGCAATCTCCGTATAGCGATCACGCCAAGCTTCGACTTCAAACTGGGCAAAAAGGCGGGAGCACGCACGATCAAGACAGAACTCAACAGCAGCCCGGCGCACGATATCTCCGTCGGCAACCTCGGGAATGCCCAACCAGTCCCACGCACCAATGCTAATGGCGAGTTTTCTCGTCGCGCCACCATCTCCAGCGCTCGAATACAAGATCGCCTGAATCTCTCGACTGATTTTTCGAATATTCAAAATCGTTTCGCGAGCCTCAGTTCCTCGCTCAACGTCAACAGCATCAGTCCCAACCAAAAGGATATGGGGAGGATTCGCATCGGCAAAAGTCACCGCCGACGTCGGCGCCGACGCCACCGTTACGTGTCTAAATCCTAGCTCCGTCAGCCATTGGAGCATTTCACCTCGCCGAATGTCATCTCGGTCGACGATCAAAACTTGAAAATCGGCTCGGGCGGCCCTCTCCATCGACTACCCTCGCTGGACCGGTCGAACTTTGACGACCACGTCCTCATTCGATTTTCCGACTTGAGTCTTATCCGGATCTTCGGTCACTGCCTCCTGCACGCGAAACTCCGGTCCCTCTTCCATTCCTGGACGGGGCGGTGGTGGAAGTTTTGCAGCCTGACCGGACGGCAAGGGCACTTTCCCGCCAAGAGAAACGGCTCCTTCGCTGCTAAAGTCCAACGCCGATCCGCTGTGTCCGGTCGCCGTGTCATCGCTCTCCACTTCAGAAGCAGTTTTTGACGTAGAGGATGACGGCTTTACCGCCACTTTGGCGGTAACAGCGGTTTTTTTCTGTGATGCCTCGAAGAGTTCGCGTTCGTGTTTTTGAACCGGGAACCTCAGGACCACGGTCGTACCATCACCGGGCGACGAGCTCAGCTCAACCGAACCGCCATGGCTATCCATGATCGAACGAACTTTCGTCAGCCCAAGCCCCTTCGCTCCAGAGTCGTCGAAAATATGAAAGAATGGGTCAAAAGCCTGCCGACGCGAATCTCGGTCCATCCCAACGCCATTGTCGGCGAAGGAGACCGTGAGAAAATCGCCCGAGTCCTTCATGTCAATCCGAAGCATCTTCTCGCTTCGCCCCTGCAAGCCACGTTTTGCGTTCGTAATCAGTTCCTCAAAGATGGATTCAAGTGAACCCTCAAGGCCCTTGATCATAGGGCTTGGCTGAATTTTGTCGACGATAGTGACACCGATCTCCTGCAGCTCCGGATGACTCCGGTCCAAAACTCGCCGCAGAGCCGACCACACGTCAGCACGATCGCCGTCCTTAGGAGGATGCGCATCCATTCCCAATCGACCAAACTCATCGACGGTATCTTTGGCACGTCGCAAATCCTGTTCAATCATCGCGATGTGTTCACGAATCTCCGCTGGTAGCCCCGACTTGTCTCCTGCTGCCGAAGCTGTCAGCTCCTTCAACTTCCCACTCGCCAATTGAATGTGGGCAAGCGCCGCAAGCACCGGCTCTTTCAACGAACCTTCCATACCGACGACCAAGCTCTTTAGAATGCGCCCCTGATCGACGTCTGCCGCAGCACGCGTTACCGCAACTGGCGCCGTTGCATGAGGAGACGCTGGTGCAGACTTCATTTCCGCCGGCATCTCAATTGGCCGTCGCATATCCTCTGTAATTGTCTCAGCTCGACGACGATGCCCTAAACTCGACAGCAATGAGCTCGAGGCCGTAACGACGGCCGCCTTCTGCTCGTCGATGTCATCAAAACGAATAGACCGTAAATCTCCCGAGCCACTCGTTCCCGACGTCGCGGGCACCCCACCAAACTGCGGAAGCAGCTTTGCACCCCAGGCAAAAACCAGGAGCAAGCCCACGAGAATGGCGAGACCGCCCGTCGTGATCGCTGTTTTTCCAAACGTCTCAGTGCTTGTCGAGATCACTGAATCCGGCGTCAACATCACCACGAAAAGATTCGATCGATCGACCTGCTCAAAGGCTGAGAACACCTGATTGCCAGTACTGGTTTTATAGCGAAGCGCCCCTGCCGATGATCTCGCCTGAAGAATTTCCTTCGTGACCGGACCGCCAACGGCATCGTCCTTCATGAGCGCACCGATCATTGTCTTATTGGAGTGCGTGGCCGCATAGCCACGGCTATCTATAACAAAGGCCGAAGACGTCGAGCCAATGTAGTCTTCTGTCGCAGTCACCAGCGGGTTTGAACCAAAGAAGCCCACCACAAAAGCGCGGTTTCCGGTTCCCACCTGTACCGACTGATAGTCGGTACCCTCAGGAAGCGGCGAAACGGTTGGATTCCCCGGCGTATTTGTCGTCTGCGTCTCCACCGCCACCGTTAACGACCAGAGCGGACGGCCACGCGAATCCGACAGTCTCTGCCAATAGGTCTCACCGTTCTTCACTCGATCAAACGGCAAGCTCTTCACCAGAGCAACCTCTTGATCCGGCGTCACCATCACCACATTCGACTGCAGGCGCGGATAGAGCGGGCCTTTTTCAATCCAAGAAACGCCCCACTGCCCACGCCCCGTCGGGACAACCAGTGCAACAAGAGCAAACTCTCCAAAAATGCGCGATCGCCCGGGCCCAAGAATCGAACGATTGGCCGCGAACTGCACCAATCGCGTTTTATCTTGAGCTAAGCGCAGCTGGATCACGCGCCTTAAAGGCGCCACCTGCTTTGAGTTGGAGTCCGCGACGAACTCAACCTTGTCACGATTGATCTGATCGCGGGTTTTCAAAACCACGCCACCCACCGCCACCACGACGGTTACGATAACAATCAATGCCGCTACAATCAGAGGCTGTCGAATATCTGACCTTTTTGCCAAATCACCACTCTCCGTCTTGCCTATTAAATCCCCCGCGACCTTGTTCCGGCAAGACCAGTGTCCGGTCTGGACCTCTGTCGAGTTCTAGCGTATGACCTCGGCCATGGGTTTCACCGATCGAACGAACTGCGATTTTCTCGTCATTGGCTCGGGCCTCGCCGGCCTGGCTTTCGCCCTCAAAATGGCCGACCACGGACATGTTCTGATCGCCTCGAAAGCCCAGGCCCCGGCAACCAATAGCTCGATGGCTCAGGGCGGTATTGCCGCCGTCATTGGCGGTGACGATAGTTTCGATGATCACGTACGGGACACACTTGTGGCGGGCGCGGGGCTTTGCAAGGAGACCACCGTTCGCAAGGTGGTCGAGGCTGCTCCGAGCGTTATCGCCGAACTCGTCAAGTGGGGCGTCCGCTTTGACTGTAAAGACGCTGACGGAACGCAGTTTGATCTCACCCGTGAGGGCGGCCACAGTTTCCGTCGCATCGTCCATGTTCAAGATCATACGGGCCAAGAGGTCCACGCCAAGCTCCTCGAAAAAGCAAGAGCTCACCCCGGCATCGAAATTCGCGAAGATCTTTTTGGTGTGGATCTGATTCTCGATCGACAAGGGCGAGCGATCGGCATGCACGGCTTTGATCGAAAAAACTGGCGCGGCGTTGATGTCTTTTCGCGCATGACCCTGCTCGCCACCGGTGGCGCCGGCAAGGTTTACCTCTATACTTCAAACTGGTCCGGAGCGACTGGCGACGGAATCGCTATGGCGTATCGGGCTGGAGCTCCGATCGCAAATCTCGAGTTCATGCAGTTTCATCCGACCTGCCTGTATCATCCCAACGCGCGGAACTTTCTGATCACCGAAGCCATACGCGGCGAAGGTGGCGAGCTGATCAACGCGGCCGGTGAAGCCTTCATGAAGCGATATCATCCGCTCGGCTCACTCGCTCCACGCGATATCGTGGCCCGTTCAATCGACGCCGAGATGAAAAAAACCGGCGAACCCTGTATGTATCTCGACATCTCGAAAAAACCGGCCGACTTTATCGCCCATCACTTCCCGGTGATTCAAAAGACCTGTCTGCAATTCGGAATCGACATCACGAAGGAGCCCATCCCGATCGTACCAGCCGCGCACTATCTCTGTGGCGGTGTCGTCACCGATCTCGATGGTCAAACTTCAATCCCAGGACTCTACGCCGCAGGAGAAACGGCCTGCACAGGACTCCATGGTGCCAACCGCCTAGCATCGAACTCTCTTCTTGAATGTCTCGTCTTTGCCGATCGAGCTGCAAAACACGTCATTGCAAACAATGCGAATATGCCCAAGCCCGAGCCGGTTGTCGCAGAGTGGTCGCTCCTTGGCGACAGCTCGCCTGATGAGGAGCAGGTTGCGATTGCCCATATGTGGGATGAAATCCGCCGCCTGATGTGGAACTACGTCGGCATCGTGCGGTCCAATCGCCGACTCACCGCTGCCCAAGCGCGACTCAACGTGATTCTCAACGAGATCGAGCGCGATCACCGCTTGAAACTTCACCCCGACGCCATTGAACTTCGAAACATTGCGCTCGTCGCCGATCTGACCGTGCGACAAGCGATGATGCGTAAAGAGTCGCGAGGCATCCATTGGAACGTCGACTACCCAAAGCTCCTCGAAGGCCCAGCTCAAGATACGATTCTGAGTCGAACCTCACCGCGCGACTAACCGAGAGTCCCGGCGGCAGGACTACGATCCGCCGCCCTCACTTGAGCGGAACACGATACCAAAAAGTAAGAACAACGATGTACCCGGGTTCGCCGCAAACTTAAGGTCGCCGCGAAACCAGAGCGTGCTACTGGCATGCATCAAGATTGCCGCTCCTACGTGAGCGCCAGTTTCTGTCGTACGATCCTCTGCACCGGCTGGCCGATAGAAGTTGAAATCAATTCCACCATAAACCGAGCCCATGAACTGATCAATCGCCGGAAGATCTGCCCGCATGCTTGTCGATAGCGTCGTAAAATCCACGCCTTCCGCATGCGAGTTCGAAAGCCCTAGCTCAGCAGTGCCACCACCAAGAGCCATTCCGTAGCGACCGCCGAAAACAGGCAAGATCTCCGTTACTCCATCAATTTGATTGGGAAGATGACTTCCGACAAATAACGAGACTTCACTCGACCCACTCCCAGCGTCCTGCGCAAACGCCGACAGCGGTATCGCCAGAAGCACCAGACCACCAAAAAGGAGCCTCATCATGGCAGTTCCTGCTTTCTGTTCACGCATCATCAATCTCTTGAAAAGTAAGCCCATAAAAAAAGAATAAGCCGAAGAGATGGTTTCGGTCCAACGACCCTTGACCCCATTCCCCTCGAACTGGACAATTCAATGACATGATCAAGCGAACCGAAGGCTATTTTACCGGCGATCACCACAAACTCGGGTCTAGCTCACAGAATCAAGAGCTGTTCTTCCAGTCGTGGACAAGCGCGAAGGCACGCGCGACTTTGGTCTTAACGCATGGAATCTCTGAGCACTCTGAATCCTATCATGAGATGGCACTCGAACTCGTCCCGCGCGGCTGGGATATTTACGCATGGGACCTCCGCGGGCATGGCCGCAGCGAAGGAAAGCGCGGCTACATCGACGACTTCCATCGCTACAGTCGCGACCTCCATCATTTCGTCAAACATCTGAAAAGCGGTTCCCTCAAAAATTCAAAACTCCCGCTCATCATGATGGGCCACTCCATGGGCGGATTGATCACACTTCGCTATCTTGTCGATCAAGGCGTTGCCGCTCCCGCGAAGGGACTTGTGCTCAGTTCGCCCGCTCTCGGAATCTCCATGCCGATTCCGACCTGGAAAGAGTTTGCCGCTCGCGCGCTGCTCAACTATCTGCCGCAGGTCACACTCCCAAACGATATTCCGCACAATCTTCTCACGCACATTGAGGAGCGCTGGCGCCGCTACGACTCCGATCCGCTTCGCCACGATAAAGTTTCTGCTGCGATGTACTTTGGAATGATCGAAGGTTTTTAAAAAGTACATAACGCCGCCGCACAAATTCGCATTCCGACGCTGATCGTGGCCGCCGGTGATGAACGCGTCGTCAGTCGACCAGCGATTGAAGACTTCTTCCCAAAGCTTGGATCCGAGCGAAAGAAACTCATTGTCTACGAAAAGTCGTACCACGAAGTCGTGAACGACGTGGAACGAGATCAGGTCTTCAACGATATCGATCTTTTTTTAGGAAGTGTCGTCGCCGCTAGCGGCGGAGGTGCAACGTGATACGAAATACCCCGCTCATTCTCATCGCTCTCATCGTGACTATTGCCGGATGCGCTTCAAGCCCCACTGAAAATAGTCAGCGTGTCGCGGCCTCTCCTCTCGAAGCCGAACGTGTTGAGACCATCGCCGTTCCTGCCGATCACGCGCAAGCGATCGAGAAGTCATCCTCAGGAGATTCGGAGTTCTCGGGGCTCTATAATACCTTCGAGCTCAAAGCCACGATGCTAAATTCAACAGTTCGCGAGTCGATCTTGAAGCGACAAAGCGAGTACTATCTTTGGGAGCCAAGCCAACTTGCCAATGAACGAGAGAAAGCAACCCAAGAACTGAGTTCTGAAACAGGAGTCTTTCTTAGCTTTTCAACTCCCGAGAGAAAAAACGACAACCTCGCCGACAGCAAAACAATCTGGCGCATCTATCTTGAGGCCGGAGGACGCCGTTATGTTGGAAAAGCCAAACGTGATCGTCGCCTCATCGCAGAGCTGCAATCGCTGTTTCCGTACCACACGCGTTGGAACTCTCCCTACACCATTACATTTCCCGTCGCCGCAAGCGCTCTCGAGGGTCAGGCGATTCGCCTAACAGTGACCGGCCCGCTCGGCACTCGCGTTCTTGAATTTCACTGAATTCATGCCATCTCGATCCGGGCCTCTCGGCTAAACGGATACACCGCTGCGAGCTTGATGACCTCGCCGTTCTTCGCGACACCCGCAGCAAGAAGAGCCTCTGCGTAATAACGAAGTTGGCGGATCGCCTTGTCGCTGTACTCAGAGGCGCCGGTTTTATAGTCGACAACCCAGAGCTGCCCACTCGCATCGCGTCCCCAAAGGTCGATCTGCCCTTCGACGGCGACCAGAACCTCTGCCACCTCTCGCCGATAGACAAAACTCCACTCAACTTCACCCGAAGAAAAAATTTCGGCAATCGCCGGCTCACGCAAATTCAAAAGCCACTGCAAAGCTTCGCCGGCAGCCTCACGCTCACTCAACGGAAACCAGCGCGCAATTTCTGCAGCCATCGCCTCAGGCTGATCCGTCAGATACTTTGCAAGCTCAAAAACGCGATGCAACCGAGTGCCATTCGCTGCTTTTCGAGCCAGCCCCAAACTCTTCTGCGCCGACTTTGAGCCCGCCGTCGCTCGATGCAAAACGCTTTCGCCAGCGACCACTTGTTCCATCTCAAGAAGCTTCGTTACCGAGATCGTTCCACGCACCCCCCGCCCAAGTCGGGCTTGGCCCGCGACATAGGCGTTCGCAACACGCTCATCACTCAGATCTGCAGCCGAAACGGCCACACGCGCCGGCTCGTCAATGTCTTCGGTCCGCAAAATCCGTCGCACATTCTCGCTCGCCAGCGTTTCGCCAATCAGCGCAGCAAAGCTTCCCCGCTCGGCCTCACCAAGTGCAGAGAAGAATAGCGATTCGCGCGCTCTCGTCATCGCGACATAGAGAACGCGCTTATCCTCTTCACGCTCCCAAGCACGAAGTCGACGCATCCATGCACGGCCCACCGCACCGGTATTGGCACTTCCGTCTTCCTCATCGCGAATCGAAAGTGCGAAGACCTTCTCTTCCTCATGAAGAACCACGTCGCCCCGAAAGGGCTTATCGCGCTTACCAAAACTCATGAATGGAATGAAAATATGGTCAAACTCAAGACCCTTTGAGGCGTGAATCGTCATCACCGTCACGCGGTCAGGCTTTTGCGCTGCCGCCGCATCGCGATCGCTCCCGCCGTCAGCTGCTGTCTCAAGAACTTCATCGATAAATCGTTTTGGATTGAACCCCGCTTGGCGCTCCGCCGTCACAAGACGCGTGATAAACTTCAGCGCGTTCGCCTCGCGTCGACCACTCGGATCGAGTGCTCCACAGAACGAGAAAAAGTCACACGACACCAGAGCCGACTTAAAGGCCTCAACGATGCCGCGCTCGCGCGCAACCTGAAGAAGATTCCGATGCACTTCAAGTTCACTCAGCTTCTGGCCTTCCAGCACACTCCACAGCGAAGCCTTGCGTCGATAGCCGAGCATCAGAATGCTTTCATCGATCGGAAACCACGGCGCACGCGCAAGCTGAATCAGATTGGCATCGTCATGAGGATTCACCAAAAATGCCAAGAGCGACGCAAGATCTGTGATTTCTTGTCGATCGGCAAATGCTCCTGAGGTGTGGACCTGATACGGCACATGATAGCCATCGAGCCGCTCTCCGATCTGCATCAAATCCTGATTCTTTCGTCCTAGAACCGCAATGCTCGCAGGACGCACACCACTCTCAATCAAACTTCGAATGGCCTTCGCAACCGCGCGAGCCTCACGCTCACGCCGCTCTCCGGCTCGCTCGTCCTCACCTGCGGCAAGCTGCAAATACGAAACTCGTCCGAAACAGGCCGGAGCAATGGAGTCTGCCAACCGATGGGCCTCCATTTTTTCAAAATCACTTCCAAGCTCGCCGACCGCGCGATTAATAAAATCCATCACCGCCGGATCAGACCGACGATTGACCATCAAACTCACCTCAGCATGACGCTCTGACTTCGCTAAGTGCTCGCGCTGCCCAAAAACAGTAGGCCGCGCTCCACGAAAAAGGTAGATGCTCTGCTGCGGATCTCCCACGACAAATGAGCTCCGCCCCTGCGACAGCGCCTCCAGCAGACGAACCTGCCGCGGCGACGTATCCTGGTACTCATCAATCAACCAATGATCCCAGCTCTCAGCGAACGTCGTCGCCGTTTCTGGATGTTCGCGCAAAAGGCGCAATGAAAATAGCTCCAGATCTTCGAGTTCAATAAGTCCAGAGCGACGTTTTTCCTCCGTCAGGCCCTGCCAAAAGCGCTCAGCCAACTGTAAGACGTCAGCATTAAAACTGCTCGTCTCTCCCAGAGCGTGCCATTCTTTTCGAACGAGTGCTGTCGCCTCCGAAAGATCATCAAAAACTTCCGTCCACTTCTTTCTCGAAAAGTTCACCTTCGGGTTCGATCGATTCTGAATCGAAGGACGCGTCTCGAGCAGCTGATCAATTCGATCAAGTCGAGGCAATGAAAGCTCGTTCTGAACTTCACTGATCGCTCCTTTTAAATGCGTGAACCATTGCAGCATCGGCTCCCACTGCAGATTGCCCGAATCCTTAATTTCATCTTCGGTCTCAAGAATCGGCGGTATACAGGCCGCCACATCATCCACCCAGAACCGCGACAAATCCGCAAGTGTCGCCGGCCTCGCGTCTGGAAACTCTGATTGAATTTGTGCCAGACGATGCAGAACACCCATACTTCGCCGAAATCCAAAACTTGAAATCAAACTCTCCGCCGCCGGATCTTTTAAAATCTGATGCGCCACTCGGCTAATCATACTGCGACGCTCATCCGCCTGCGCCACACGGAAAGCCGGATCAAGTCCCGCCTCTTGCGCAAACGCACGCAAGTAACTCTCCATCACGCCATGCATCGTGGTGACAAAGAGCTGACTCCTCGACGAAACAAACGGAATCAACTTTTTCCGCAGGGCCTCGCTCTTTGGGTCAGCCTCCGACGACAGCTCCAAAACCCGCTGCATCAGACGGACACGTAGCTCTTGAGTTGCCATTCGCGTAAAAGTCGTGACCACAAGCCGCGGCATTTCACCGGCGTGCTCGCGACCCCACTCTTCGGCAATTCGAATCACGCGTTCGACTAGATTATATGTCTTCCCTGCTCCGGCACCCGCTCTCCATAGGGAGGGACGCAGTGGCTCTTGATGGAGTCCCATGCTCAATCGCTCCCTTCGCCGTCGATAAATTCAATCGCCGGTTTGCGGCACGCCAGAACCCAATGACAAGTCTCGCAGTGTTTCGCCTTATAGGGCCGCGGTTCAAATCGTCCTTCGCGCAAGACCGACATCACCTCGCGCATCCGCTCACGTGCCTCGGAAAAGCTCTCGAGAAGATCGGCTCGTGTCTTCGGCTGTTTCGAGTTCCCACGCGGCTCTTCAAATAGATCCGCGGCAAGTTCGACAACCCGAAGACCACTCCCTTTTTCCTTATCCGTCAGATCAAAGAGAAAGGCCCCAGCCGTCTGCAGCTTCTGACTCGCAAACAGAGCCGCCTCTGGCAACATTTTGGTCGAATCAAATAGTCCCTCTTCAAGAGCCATCGCATAAAGTAGCGGTTGCCAAAAATGATTCGACTTCCACGCCGATAGCGTTCGCTCGCGTGCCCGGTTCTTGTAGTCGATCAAAACAAAACGCCCATCACCGGTATGTTCGCCGCCGGCAACGCCGTCAACACGATCGATGCGTCCAGAAAATGGCAATGCCCCGGGCACGTCAGCTGTCGCCCATTCTCCCGTTTCAGCATTAACGCTTCCCTTCACTTCAAGCTCGACAGCCATCGTTCTGAGTTTTGGAAAGGCCGCGCGGTTCTCTCGTTCAACAGCGCTTACTGCTTGGCCAAGTTTCACAAGCTTGCGCCGAAGCAAAAGCCACGCTTGATCTGTTCGAACAATCGGTCGCTTGTCCTCGGTCTCGATCTTCAATTTGGCCGTCTCGAGCAACGCCTCGATCTCAGCATCGGTCTGTTCGGTAAACTGCAGTCGTCCCAACGCTTCAAGTAGAGCGTGCTGCAGCTTCCCCTGCTTCATCGCCGCCGGATCAAGATCAAGCTCGCCCTGAGTTCGCGGACCCAATACCGAATCAAACGCATAGCGAAGTGGGCACTTTGAAACGGCATCCACCATGCTCGGCGAAAGCCGGTTAACCGTCCCCGCGCCAAAATGCGCAGCCGCTCGCTCACCACGCTCGCGCGCCAAACGTTCGCGTGTGACATCGGACCCAACAGCCGAAACATCACGGCGCGCCAGTAAATCCAAACGCGTCATCGCCGGCACGCCCTGCTCCGGCACTTTCCCAGACGAACTCCATGCGCCCGCAAGCCAGGTCCACGACGGTGTCTGCACAGTGCCAAGAGCATCGGTATCAGCAAACGTCAAAATCGTTTCGGTACGCGCCTGACCAAGAATCCATCTCGCTTCAAACTCAGCACGTCGACGATCTTCACCATCAAGAGCCCAACCCGTTGCCCGCTCAATTGAACGAATATCAGAACTCTGAATCGCCGTGCTTGAGTTCGTTCGCAATGCACCATCGTGAAGGCCCATGACCACGGCATGAGAGACCTCAGCCCCATCCATAGCCCCAAGTCCTAAACATTGCACGCCAACGGGATCACCCGGAATCGTCGTCACTTCAGTCTTCGCCGCAAGTTCGCCGATATACTGGACCCAGCGATTGGGCTTAAAGGTGATATCGGGAGGACACTCCTCAAGGACGGCCTTAAACAACGACACGATCAAATTCGAAAGACGATCAACGTCATCGTCGATATGAATCAAAAGCGCCGCTTTCATCATAAACTCATCGCGCGTCATCGCCTCGTCGCTCCAGCGACCGCGATCACCGGCGGACTTCTCATAGAACGCCATCAGCTCAGCCGAGAGTTCTAGATCAGTGCTATCGTAAATATTCGCAAAAAGTTCAGAGAACTCAGTAAATGAAAGCGGCGGAGCCCCCACTCCAAAAACGTCGACTTCAAGATCGCGCATCTGCGGTAGCGACACGCGCGAACGCAAACGCGCAAGCCAACGCATCACATCTGGAAACGAGTGCAGCGCCGTCACCACCGACTTACTTGTCGCAATTCCCTCACACTCCAAATGAAGCGATAGGACTGGCCAATAAGCCTCAAGATCGGGGGCCGCGATCGCAATGCTCTCGGCCGGAATTCCTGCCTCAAGCCACTTTCGAACGGATGCGACAGCTTGTTTGACTTCCGCTGCAGCCGATGGAAAACGCAAGTAGCTGACGGACCCCGCTTCATGCAAAGCCTCGTCGTCGAGTCGCTGCTCCTCGACAAGAACACCACGCGCAGGCGCAGCCTCTCGCATCCAATCCGCAGCCAAACGACTCTCCGGATAGTCCGACTCCCACACAGGAGAGGGCCGAAACACTGTCACATGGCGCGTCTTTGCAATCTCAAGAAAGAGATCGGCCTCGACCTGTGACATCTGCGCACCAAGATCGACAATCAAATCGCGAGTCCACACATCGGCCATTTTTTCACGCGCTTCAGTAGATCCTGCAAGAAGTCCGATGGCCCAAACGTTGGCCGCGATCCCATCCCGCTCAAGCTCACTCCAAATTTCGCGGGCCACCGTACACCAAGCTTGCCACCGATGCCTTGAAGCCGCCTGCTCGTCCTCAGCAAACCAATCATCCAATATGAAGCTTGAACCGCTTGAAATCAAAATCGGCAGCAGTTGACGAATGTATTCAAACAAAGTTTTGGCGGCACCCGGACCGTGCAGCCACTCCTCGGGACGACTCTCAAGCTTACTTGCAATCGTCGACACCATGAGTTCGCGCGAGACAATAGTGAGATCGGGACGAAGCCGCTTCAGTAAATAACCCCAAAGCTCACTGGCGCGAAGTACCGCATGTCCATCTACAAAGCCCTGCTCATCGAGCCGGCGACGCTGCAGGCGAATTTTCGTTCGCACATCGCTCACGAGCCAAGTCGCAACCCGGCCTGCACGATCAAAGTGCCGCGCGTGATTGGTCTCTTGTGAATGCGTGAAAAGTGTTAACGCCATGAAGAGGTCTATTTTTGCGACCAAACTCGCATGAAGTAAATCGAGAACAGCGGGTCATGACTCGCGTTAACGACGCTGCTTGAGTTTGCGGCGCCCGCCGCTACCTGCCGAGCCCGATAGACCCGAAAACGAAAAATCAGCGCCATCAAGTCCAAGCTGAAGCGTCATCTGGACAACATAGCGACGATCTTCGAGCTGCCCAGGATACTCACCAAGCTCAACACCATAGGATGCTGCATCAAAAGCAACGACTCCGGCATCAAGGCCAACACCAACAGAGTAGTACCCCTGATACAGTCCTGCGCGCACACTGATGAGAGGCAAATCGATATCGACACCTAGATGCAGCTTCTTACCACTCTGAATATCCGGCCGATCAAGATACCGATAGTCCATCGACGGCGTAATCGACGCAATAAGGCCATCGATCGTCACCGAAGCGCCTAGGGTCATGTCGGGATCCGAGCGCGGCGGCGCTGCCGTTCCTTCTTCGTGACTAAATGACGTGTATCCCGCATTCCTCACCGTGAACGCAATCGCCGGCCGAACAGGACCCGGAATTGTTAGCAAAGTGCCAACATCCAGACCGTATCCCGTTCCGCGATTTTTCAACTGCGCCGTAATTGAATCCGTATTGAGTGTGGCCAATACCGATGGCCCTAAAGGCAATGTTGTTCCCGTTCGATTCACACGACGAACAGTAAAGCCGAGCGACCAGATGCCAGGAATAAAATCGATCCCGGTTCCGATCGCGACACCGTAGTCAAAAAAGTAATTGAGATTCATTTGAGGATAGGCCGGATTCTGCAAATTCACGCCGGCATCACCGTTCGCAAAGCCCGCAAATCCAAGACCAGGAAGTACAAACGAAGTCTTCGCACCACCACCAACCCAGACCGCTTTACCATAGAGGCCGTTAAGTTTATCCGCTAGCGTTGTGCTGCCCGAAGCAATCTGTACCACCTCAAGCGCCTGAGGCCCGTTCACTCCCGCTCGCGGATCCATGATCGTCCAGTGGAAACCTGAGACTCGCCCCAAAGCCGCCGGGTTATAAAAATTGCATCGCCCTCTTGCGCAACAGCCGTGAACGCGTTGCCCATACCGAGCGCCCGCACGGACGTCCACGTTTCCATAAGTTCCGCGCCAAATGTCGTCGTCGGAAGCTGACTCAAGAACATCACAAGAGAGAGACGCAAAAGGAATGAAATCATGGACACACACAAGTCGCGATATCACCCGCGCAAGTCCCAAGCCCCGGCACATCAGTCGAGCGTACAATGCCGCCAATCGCCTTCACCTGATCCGTTGAGAACCCCGCAGGATCGGTGATTGAGCAGAAATCATACGCCGGATTCACGCCCGCCAAAGTTGTACAGGCCGACGTCACCGACGTCGAGAGTGTCGAGCCAATCGATGTGCCAGAAGCTCCAAGCGACGCCACAGAAATCGTGATACCCGTTCCGACCTCACGAAGCATGGCGTCCGAGAGTTCGCCCGTATTGCATGGGTTAAATGTCGCCTGAGCCGTTCCATCGTCGTCGGTGTCGGCATAGACCGCGAGAATAGCACCGATCTTCGCGAATCCAACAAAAGCGAGAAGTGTGTTCTCATCCGCCGTTCGAGATGCAGCAGTCGAATTAATTGAAAGCAGGGTTGTCTCTGCCAACTGACAGTTCGCAATTGCCGTAGCATCTGCATTGCGAAGCGCCAATAGCAGCACTCCAAAAAGCGCAGAACTTCCAGCATTCGTCATCTGATCCGCCATCTGAATCAGATTCAATCCACACTTTCCAGCATAGGCCGACGCCAACGTCGCCTTTGTCTCACGCCTCGCCTGCATTGCTGTCGATGTCGCCTGAATCGCCGTGATCGCCTCATCCCAACGGGATTGATTCATCAGCTTTCGCGCTTCAAAAAGTCGCGCGTCATCAGTGTCTCGCTTCGCGCTCTCAAGAAACGCGTTTTGGCTGCACGACGACAAACTGGTTGAAAGTAAAATTAGGATCAGACGAATCCACATGGATTCAGTTTAGACTGTTTAGAAACGGAGTGCGAATTTTCCAATCCACCGACGGTCCTCACGTCGAGTTGTCGGCGTTCCGATCTCCTCGCCATAGGTCGCGGCTTGCAACTGGAAACGCTCCGTCGCGAACTCCAGTCCCGCCGTCCAGTACCCCTGATTCGCACCGCCGCGCAGGAAAGCAAAATCCGCGAAGTTAAACTCAACGCCGGCGTGCGCGCGTTTGATCGCATCTTCTTGGCCATCCACCAACGGAGTCGTGATGCCACGATACTCCAGAGCAACGGTCGCACGAATACGATTCGAGATAATGGGCTGGGCGCTAAATGACACATCGATCGTCTGTTCGGTCGCCAGTGGCCTCGCCGCCGTCGCGTTGAGCATGCCTTCACGAAGATCATACGTCGTATTGCCGACGTCGCGAACCACGCCACCAATCGCCGGAAGCCACGCAACAGGCGCCGTCAATATCATTCCAACATCGGCACCAATACCAATTCCCTCGCTTGATATATTTTTGAGCTCAAGCGCAGTCGAGGCGGCATCAATATCGGAGTGAACTTCGGTGCGGTTCATCAATCTCCCGGCCACACCAATCTTCATCACGCCGCTAAAAAATCGAAACGTGTAGCCAAGGGGCATCGCAAGGTCAGAGACGTAGTCGAAACGAAAGTTTGTTCCGGCCTCGTTGACCTCGGCGTTGTACTGATACTTGGCCAAAAGACCCGTGCCAAAGTTCGGTCCGACAATCGAGGGAAAGACCTGATACTTCGCATGCCAATGCTTACCCTTTGCCGTATTCAGAATATCAAGAAGCCCCTGTACGTTCAGTGCGCCGGCATAGTTTGAGATCGTCACAATCTCTGTATCCGTAAATCCAGCGTGAACCTCAGGATCAAAGATCGTGAATGTGAGATCGCGAAGCTTACCCAGACCTGCCGGATTCGTAAGAAGCGCCGTCTCGTCGTTGACGACATTCACGTAGGTGCCGCCCATTCCCATCATTCGAACGCCCGAGTAAAACTCGTCGATCTCTCCCGCATAGGTCGGCCCATGCGCGAGAGCCATAGAGCCCCAAAGTACAGCAGGCCCCACAGAGCACAGTGTGAAAAGCGATGTTGGGAAAGTTCGCAGCCATCTCATACCGTCTCTTTTCGGTACAGTTCAGCGCGGCGACGAGTCGGGAACTTCACTTCTCGACCTCCGTCGAGTCCAAAACCTCGCCACAAACAGAAACATTTTCCACCGGCTCCTCGAGACAGTAAAATAGAGTGTCACTCTATTCACCACGGACCGGGAGCTCTCATGACGACCACACAAAGACATCTCGCCTCTCTGCTCATCATGATGACTGGAATGCTCAGCCTCTCTGCCTGCGAACAACAAGAGGACCTCCAGATCGCCGCCGCACAAGAGTGCATCGACACCGCTCGAACATCCGCCGATGCCGACCGTTGCTATACGACTGTTGCTGGCCTTGAAAGCGAAAAGGCCTACCTCATCCGCTGCTCTTCGCACTACATCGCCCAGGGCTTCACCGGCAGTCGTTTCGCCTCTGCCTTTCAACGCCTAAAAGACGGCGCAACCAGCGGCCAAGACCCGATGGCCACGGCCATGGCCTATATGGTCTTCGCCAATAGCTCAACTACTCACAGCGCCGACAACGCCGTCACCGACTGCACGCGCTCCGGCGTTCGCTCGATGCAACGACTTGCGACAATGACCAAGCTTGCCACCTTCATTTCAAACGCTGGACTCGGCTCAATCCCCGATCCCACAAGCCCGTCATTCAACCCCTCACAGATCTCAACGGCGATCACAAACCTTGTGAACAGCAACGACCCCACAAGCAACACCTCCGTCGGCACGATTGCGCAACAAGCCAGCACCGCTTACTGCAATGAAGGCTCCTCATTTAAGGATGGAGAGGTCTGCAAAAATATTCAGAATGCAATCAACGCGGGAGGCGCCGATACGGCCGCGATCGGCCGGGCACTCCTCCAACAACTTCAGAGCATCTAAACTGGCCCGCCAGCGTGTGGTTTGTTGATCGTTCTATGAGTCCGGAGTTCGAAACAGGCCTGGTGCAATGTGCACTGGGCTTTGTTTTGAGAGGCGTTTGAGCTTTGCGTTCATTTTTGCTTTTCCTCCGACGATGGAGCGAACTTGTCCTCATTGTAAGAGCCATAACGGTCGAGCTCATGGGCGCTATCGCAGACTTTCGGATGGGGCCCGTGTGGCGAGAGTCAGGTGCCTTAATTGCAAGCGCACGTTCTCTGAGGCAAGCCGTGACGTTTGCTTTGCGCAAAAAAAGCGCCACGTGAACCATCCACTTTGGATGCTTCTCGTCTCCGGCGTTTCGCTCAGGCGAGTGTCGAAAATTCTGCGCATCAGCCGCACAACAAGCGCAAGGAAGCTTCTTTTTCTCGGGAGAGTGGCTAAGCACGAACTCCGAGAATCATTTCAACATCAGCCAAAGCTTGAGTGCGTTGAGTTTGACGACATGGAGACGTTTGAACGCTCAAAGTGCAAACCATTATCGATCTCGCTTGCGGTTGAATCTGGAACTCGACGCATTCTTGGTTTTGAGGTCTCGCAGATGCCAGCCAATGGCCCACTCGCCAAGGTCGCAAAACAGCGTTACGGCCCCCGTCCTGATCAAAGAATCAGAGGGAGAAAGCGTCTGCTGCGCTTTGTGCGAAAGCTCTCAAAGCGCAACGTCGTCATAAAATCCGATGAGAACCCGCACTATCCGCCGCTGATTCGCGAGCTCTTTCCGCACGCAGAGCATCTTCGCTACAAAGGTCGGCGAGGTTGTGTGGTGGGCCAAGGCGAGCTTAAACGCGGAGGATTTGACCCGCTCTTCTCGCTCAATCACACCGCCGCGATGTTTCGAGCCAATGTGAATCGCCTGTTTCGACGAACATGGTGCACAACAAAAAAGCGAGAAGCGCTCACGGCCCATCTCGCGCTCTACTCCGTCTATCACAATCAAAACTTGAAGTGAGACCGCAGCTGGTCTGAAGAGATCGCGTCAGCAGTTCCTTGTGCGCAGGCCGCGATGCTCCACGGCGAATTCTTCGTGGAGCCGTCGATCAGCTGAAAAAACCACACGCTGGTGGGCCAGTTTAAAAGTCGAGCGACATCTTCGCCATATAGATCCGCGTCGCCTTCGGTGTATCCGTCGTCCCCACCTCCTGCGCGTAAGTCACAAGATCCAAACGGAACATCGCAAAGTCACCATTAAAGCCGGCAGTGAAATAGCCCTGATTCACGCCAACACGCCAGCCGCCTTGAAACCACGACTTCACTTTCCACAAGAACTCTGCTCCCATGTGCAGCCCTTTGCGCAAAGTGAAATTCGTGTGTCCCATATCGCGAATGTCCAACATCATCCGCGAGCGCCAAATCCACCAATCCGGAAGCTCATACATTGAACCAACATCAAATCGTCGCTCAAGGCGATTGGGCTCTCGTGAGTACTTGTCGATGACGTGAAAGTTTGAAGTGAAGCCATAGTCCGCAACATTTCGTACTGTGGCGCCGAACGTGGGCTTCGCGTACTTTAGAAATGAGAAAAAGCCCGACGATGGAATCTGCGGTGTATACAGGAGCCCAAGATCGCCATCGACCGTCATTCCTTCCGCCGCATCCTCAGCTTTCAAAATATTGGAGTCGAAAGCGAGCTCAATTGCCGAGATCGACTTGTTGAAATAGCCTCTATAAATGGCCTTCGCGGTCGCTCCCATTGAAAGCTTTCCGCCATCAACAGCGATGTTCCATCCACGTGCATATGCCAACGTCGTATCTTGGTGTGCAACAACTTGCAGCTGAGGACCGACCGACTGCGCAACTCGCAACTCGAGCGTCAGATCGACAGGAATAAGCGCCAAGCCCCAGCGTGGACGAACAAGGTACGCATTCAACGCGCCAACGCGTGCCGAGAAATGGTTTCCATAGTTGCTCTCTAAAAGCTGCACCATCTCTGAGATGCTGTTGGTCTTTGACACGCGGTCAATATCGCTAAAAAAGCCAGGAAACTTCGTATCGAGACCCGCATGAATCAGTTCGAGATTCGTCTGACCTTCTGGTAGCCGCGCAAGACCCGCGGGATTATAGAACATCGCTCCAAAATCATCAGCAACACCGACAAAAGCATTACCCATACCCAGTGCCCTGGGTGTTTGCCCATGCTGATGAATCGAAAAATCTTGAACGTCACCCGTCGCAGCCTCCGCATACGGCATTTGTGCAAAAAGTCCGATTAGACCCACGCTCAAAACGGATGCCGCGACCGGCCGCTTCAATCTCTTCAAATGCATCATCATGTCTCCCGAAGTTCGACAATTAGTGTCGTCCCGAGAGGAAAGTTTCCGGTACACTTTTCCCATGATGCACAGAGCGATCACTCTGACTTTAGTCTGTATACTCACAGCGACCGCACCGATACTCGCGAGCGCGGCAAAAACATCGCCGTCACCAGAAGACTCTCTCGACACACCGGAAACAACAACGGTCCCTTCTCCCGAAGAGCTCGAACGAGCCGGCCAGGTTGAGGTATCAGAACCTCCGTCCGAGGCCAGCGGCAAACCGCAGACCCTGCAAGCTTACTACTTCCGTTACCGGCAATCGATCACTGTCCGCGCCGGAATCGAGGAGAAGTTTAACGACATAGGAAGTCCTGGCTCAATTCTGTCGGTTTTGTATTGGTTTCCACGCAAGGATCTTCGTGGCATCGAAGGAGGCGCCGACCTCCAATCGGACGGCAGCGGCACGATCCACATCGCAAGTCGAAATGTAGTGGGCAAAGGGCGGTGGCGCGGGTTTCATAAACTCGGCGGGGGCGTGCGCATCGTTCCGAGCGATCAGATGGTCACCTTTTTAAGACTGAAAAACTGGCAACTGCGTATGTCAGGCGGCGTTGAGTACTCTATTTCTGATCCCTACACACTTCGCCTCGATATTGACGGGACATTGAGCTCCGAACGAATGGCGGCGCTGCTCACCCTTGGCGTCGCTTGGAATTGGTGAGGAGATCGCGCGCTACGGACTCGGCGACACGCTCAAGGTCCGATGTCTGCCCATTGTTCCAAATCACGATATCGGATCCAGCGAGCTTCATGCTGAGCTCGGCCTGTTTTCCGATTCGCTGATACGCCTCAACCGAAGAGATATGGTTCCTCGCAATTAAGCGCTGCACTTGAACGTCAGGACGAACGGCAACGCAAACGATCTTATCAAAGAGTCCCTGCATTTCCTTTTCAAAAAGAAGGGGCACCTCATATACCGCAACTCCGTACCCCTTGCGACTCAGCTCCTTGCGCAACTCATCAGCCCTCTCGCGAACCTGCGGATGAAGGATCTGCTCCAAGGCACGAAGCTTTGCGCCAGTTGAATCGGCAAACACTATCTCGCCAAGACGCTGACGATCGATGCCACCATTTTTCGCCCGTACGGAGCGCCCGAAGAGCTCAATGACCCGCGCGACCGCCTCTGACCCCGGTTGCAGAACTTCATGTGCCAACACGTCGGCCGACACAACGGGAATTCCCATGCGGACAAAAACTCTCGCCACGCTCGACTTACCACTTGCGATACCGCCGGTCAGACCAATCCAAAGCATAGGCTCAATCTAACCTGTTGCTCCGAATCGGAACACCAGGACCTAGCGAATGGTCCAGGAACGGTCCGGTTCACCAATGACAAGCCCGTAATTCTCAAGGGTTATCGCCCGTTAACCGATGAATTGATCGTGGATCCTTCGAAATTTGAGACCTTCGGAAAGTATGTGCTTCTTGAGAAGCTCGCCATGGGCGGGATGGCCGAAGTGTATCTGTCTCGAAGTATCGGCCACGGTGGCGTAGGAAAGTTTGTCGCAATCAAACGCATCCTCCCGCAGTTTTCCGAACAGCCTGAGTTCGTCGACATGTTTAAAGACGAAGCTTCAATTGCAATCAATCTCCAGCACTCAAACATCGTCACCATCAACGAGTTTGGTATGGAGAAGAATCAGTTCTTCATCGCCATGGACTTCGTCAATGGACGAAACCTCAAACAGATTCTAACCAAGGCCAAACAGGCCAATCGCGCGCTTGAAATTGAGCACATCGTCTACATTTGTAAAGAAGTCGCAGCGGGTCTTGATCACGCTCACCGCTGCTTGAACCCAGCGACAGCCAAGCCACTCAATATCATTCATCGCGATATGTCTCCGCACAACGTTATGCTGAGCTTTGATGGCGAAATCAAAGTCGTCGACTTCGGCATCGCGAAGGCCGAGACACAAATCGAATCAACGCGAGCGGGCACGCTCAAAGGCAAATTCGGCTATATGTCTCCCGAGCAAGCCGATGCCCAAGAGGTCGATCAGCGCACCGACGTGTTCTCTCTTGGCATTATTCTATGGGAACTTCTCGCCAACGACCGGCTCTTTGTCGGCAAAAATGAAATCGAGATTCTGCGCAAGATTAAAGAGTGCAATATTCAGCCACTCCGCAAGCTCAACGCCAATATTCCGCCGGAGCTTGAGAAGATTGTCTCCAAAGCACTCGCCAAAGATCGCAATCTTCGCTATCGCAACGCTGAAGACTTCCATCGCGATTTACATCGCTTTTTGAATCTCAAGTACCCTGACTTCTCGAAGGGCGACTTTGCAAAGTTTCTGAAAGATCTTTTCTCTAAAGAGATCGAGGAAACCCATCGCAAGCTTCTCGACTACGCAAAAACTGACTTTTCTGCGTTGATGCGACCAAAGAAAACACCATACCAGGGTGCAGCCGACAAGATTGCCCCATACGGCAACATGGACAGCACTCCGAACTCAATTGCGTCGACGCAAAAGAGCATCACCGCCCATCCCAATAATCCAGGCGCCAAACTTGAAAAACAGCTTAAGCGACGGCCCGCTCCGCGCCCCAAAAAGGAAGCGGCACCAGCCAATGCGCCGAGCGCAGAAGAGGCACCGCCAACAACTTCACCTTTTGAAGTTCGCGAAGGCGTCAAAGAGAACATTATCGAGGCAAAGAATCCGAATGAAACACGCGGGGACTCCGGCCTTAAAATCGATCAACCGCAGAAGCGTGGCGCCAATCCATACGGAGCGGCGGGCAACTACAACACGGCCTATAGCGCAACAGGAAGTCCTGGTGGAACTCCCCCCGGAACCTATGCGGGAACGCGTTCTCGGCTCGAAAATAGTTCCTACCACCGAAAGTCATCCAACACGGCCGGCGTTGTCGCGATTTTGATGGTGGCCGGTGTGTTCCTCGGTGGCGGCATTTGGTATTTCACAAATCCGGACAAGGCCAATGTGTTGGTCGGCAAGCTCATCGCAGGCCAGGCGGAGCAAGCGTCGACGGGAACCGCCAAAACAGCTCCTGAACCATTGCCGATCGAAATAGGCCCAAAGAAAGTCATGGTGCCGATCACCTCAACTCCGCCCGGGGCCGAGATTTTGATCAATGGTCGCTCATCAGGCGAGCTCACACCTGCGACTCTCAGTCTCGCCGACGGTGAAGAGATCGCCCTCACCCTGCGACTCCAAGGGTACTTGAAGTATGACGAGCAAGTGCGAATTCAAGCCGGTCGTATTGTGACGGCCGCTCTGCGTGCCGATCGAAAGGCGTACCTTGATATTGCGGTTATGGGCACTGGTGAAATCTCGATCGATGGTCGAGTCGTGGCGCAAAGCGGTCCCGCGAATGGCGTTGTCATTCCTGCCGATCAAGACGTCACAATTCGAGTTTTTGATCCACTGACCAAGGCCACCGACGAGGTGCGCGTCCGTGTTGCAGAGAATACAACACGTCGGATCACCCTGATTCCCCGTGCAAATATTCGCGGTCCTGGCCCGGCCGGTCGATAACTCTTTCATCGCAGTGACATTTTTCGATTTTTTTGAGACAGTGTCGCCATGGCTGACACCGTCGTAAAACGACTTATCGAAACCGCTCGCCGACACCCCCACTCCACAGCACTTCGCTTCAAACAAGGAAGCCAGTGGAATGAACTGACATGGAGCGACTACCTCACTCTCGTACAGCAATTGGCCGCAGGCCTCCAGGCCTCGGGCATACGCAAAGGCGATCGCGTCGCCATTCTCGCTCATACATGCGTTGAATGGGCAGCGCTTGATCTCGCCATCCTTGGTCTTGGTGCCGTCACCGTTCCTGTGTACCCATCTTCAACACCTGAAGACGTCGGCTATATTCTGCACGACTCGCATGCCAAAGCGTTGATTGCCGACAATGCCAAGATTCTCTCGCGCTTACCCAAAGATCCAAATCTTCGCTCGCCCGAACTCCTCATCTCGATTGATGCCGAGAAGAGCAAAGAGTTCCTGACTCTCGACACGATCCAAAGTCGCGGCGCCGAAGCTCTTAAAGTTTCGCCTGCTCTGTATGAACTATCCGTTGAAGAGGTCCGCGTCGACGATGTCGCGACCTTGATTTACACCTCCGGCACCACAGGGCGGCCGCGCGGTGTTGTTCATACACACGTACAAGCGATGAGCGAAGTCACCGAGGCATTCCCACTCATGGGAGTAAACTCAAACGACACGCTTTTGACTTTTTTGCCCTTCGCTCACGTACTGGGTCGCATCGAGATCTGGGGCCACGCGGTTATCGGCTACACCATGGCCTTTGCCGAGTCGATCGATCGACTTAAAAATAATCTGGTCGAGGTCAAGCCGACGATCATGATTGCCGTGCCTCGCATTTTTGAAAAAATCCACGCTGGCATTCAAGCTCAAGCCGACATCTCGCCACTTCGCCGTAAAGCCTTCGATCTTGCACTCGCTGTCGGCAGAGAAGTCAGTCTCTGCAAGCAACAGAAAAAAGCGATTCCACTCGATGTCGCTCTTCAGTACGCGATCGCCCGCAAACTCGTCTTTGACACGATCAAAGAAAAGCTCGGCGGACGCTTGCGATTCTCGGTCTGCGGTGGCGCTCCTCTCAGTCGCGAGATCGCCGAGTTCTTTCATGCTGCCGGCATTCTCATTCTTGAAGGCTACGGCCTCACCGAAACAACGGCCGCTGTTTGCGTGAACACACCTTTTGACTACGCCTTTGGTACCGTCGGAAAGCCCATTGGCGACGTCAAAGTTCGCATCGCCGACGATGGCGAAGTGCTGATCAAATCAAAAAAGGTGATGCGCGAGTATCTGAACGATAAAGCCGCAACCGATGCTGTTCTTATCGATGGTTGGTTTCACACCGGTGATATCGGCGAGTTCGACGATGCCGGCCACTTGAAAATCACCGATCGCAAAAAAGACCTGATTAAGACTGCCGGCGGCAAATACGTGGCACCACAACGCATCGAAGGCCTCGTTAAGCTTTCGCCATTTGTTTCAAACGTCCACATTCATGGAGATCAGCGAAAGTACGTCGTGGCTCTGCTCACGATGTCGCACGATCACCTCGGACGCTGGGCAAAGGATCAGGCGATCACTTACTCTGCACCTGAGGAGCTTGCAGATCACCCAAAAGTGAAAGACCTCTATCGCCGCGCGATTGCCGACGCCAATTCACAGCTCGCTTCGTTTGAGACGATCAAGAACTTCGCGATTCTTGGCGCCGACTTCACCATCGAGTCAGGCGAACTCACACCCTCTCTCAAAGTAAAACGCAAAGTCGTCGACGAGCGCTACAAAACGCTGATCGATTCGCTTTATTAGGCTTGAGGCTTAGGCTCGCCCCGCGAGCATCGAGAGTTGATATCCTGATGACACGTTCGCTTAACCAGTGATAGCTTAGGTATCGCGTTAGCTCCGCTTTTTTTGTTAAACAATCTTATCGCCTTATTAACAGGGGTCTACAGATGAACTATGGACTAGCGATCACTCTCCTCTTAGTTGCGAGAGTCGCGTTTGCCGCGCCCTGTGTTATTGGGCCAGTTGTCCGTGCCAATCTTCCCGATGGTACGATGTTTAGTTGCAATGAAGTGACTGAGTTTTTAAGGAAGACAAAGTCGTTTCATGCAAAACCCACAATGGAAAAGCCATACTACTGTCTGATGTACGATTCAGATCTTAAGCTCATTCCTTTTGAAGATCTTGAGGAGCTAAGCGTCGGTTTCTTTGTCGGAAGAGGAGACATTCTTGCCGATAGGGAACAAATGGATATTGGGAGATATACTGAGTCAAAAACAGATTCAGAATTGAATTGTGAGGGTCGTCACAGCTCCTATTGTGAATACCAAGTATTTATGAGTCGGAAAAATGATAAACTTCGCGTGGCGAAGTGGGATTTTGTAAAGTCTGCGAAGAATTTAAGAAAACTCAGTGGATACTGCGGCGAGAACAGTGATTCTCTTAAACACCTCTCTAAACTAGAAGAATTGACAATGATTTACTGTCATTTTGAAAAACCGCCGACTCTCAAAGACCTCCGAAATTTGAAAGCGCTGAGACTTCAAAGTTACAGCCTCAAGTCGTTCCCATTAGAATACCTGTCGGAATTAACAAATCTCGAAGAATTAGATCTCACAAGCAACCCCATTCAAAGTTTGCCACCTGGTTTTTTTAAGGGTCTGACAAAACTAAAGTCAGTTGAGATCAGAGATACCCATCTCTCAAAGAGCGAGAAA
Source organism: Bdellovibrionales bacterium (assembly GCA_016713885.1). GTDB lineage: Bacteria > Bdellovibrionota > Bdellovibrionia > Bdellovibrionales > JAMPXM01. Next base: position 262,198 of record JADJOF010000004.1, read on the forward strand.
GCTCGAATCAAATCCGAACTTATCGAGATAGCGCCAAGGTTGCAAAAGGCAGGCGCAATTAAAATGTAAATGGAGGCTGCCAATGAAGCTGATCCTGTGCGGATCTATCACGGTGCTGAGCGCCGTAGTTCACGCGTCTGAATGCCGGAAATGCGATTGCCTGACGAGAGACTCGCAAGAGTTGATCGCGCGCGCTTGTGAAAGCAGCATCAATGTGACGAGCTTGCGGGTCGAGTGCGTTGCTTCAGCTCGGTTAGTCGCCACAATTGAATTCTGCAAACGTCAGTACGGAAGCGCTCAAGCGAGAGTCGATTGCGTAAAGAAAATCGACCAAATCGCCCCCGTCCCTCTTTGATTGAGATGGGTGATTGCGCCTTCAACCCCTTGCTTTCTGACCGCATGACGAACAGCGTGTCAATGCTACTCTGACACCTGTTTCCGGCCAGGCTTCCACAAAGGCGATAGTTTATAAATGGCGAAGCGACGTGGGGACATGAACTACAAAACATGGGATGAATTCTGGGCCAAGTTCCTTCAGGTCACTTTTCATCTACAAAATCCTGAACGCTGGCCATCGCGTGAGCGACGTGCACAGTGGTGTTTGAGTCATCTTGGGGCTGATCGTGGCGCAAAAATTCTGAATGTTGGCTGCGGCGATGGGGTGCTCGATATTTGTCTATCTCGCCTAAGCATGCATGTGACAGCGGTCGATCGCAATCCGAGTGTGCTCGCGCATGCCAAAAGCGAAGATGATACGAAGACGGTCAATTTCGTTCTGTCCGATCTTCGTAAGCTAAACCTACCATCGGGAAGCTTTCAGTCAGCCTTGTTTTTGGAATGCTCCGGTTTGGTGGACAAAGAGCAAGACCTGCAGCTGTTCCGAAATATCTACGAATGGTTAGCACCGGGTGGAAAGTTCATCGTCGATTGTCCTCTGTATGATGAGTTGTCTGGATCCTGGTCAAAAGTATTTCCGGAAGGAGAATTGACCTTCCATCACACATTCGATCCAGAGACGCGGATGTTTCGGATTGAACCCTCATTTAAAGAAACTACGGGTCAGGTTTTTGGTCTGATGGACCCGATTCGCGATAATCTGCCGGGTCTGTCACGTTACTATTATCCGAAAGCTGAAATCAGTTCGATGCTGAAATCTGTCGGATTCTCGGTCAAGATCGCCGAACCGCACTATTACGGGGAAAAATATTTTGCGATTCTTGCCACTAAATGAGGTGCTAAGACTTACCATCACTACACGAGTGCCTACATCGCCTGCCAAATGATCGAAAAGGGCATTTCCAGCGAGGCCGTGAAGCTAGCGTTCCTACACGCGACACCTTGCGCAGACGGTGAGGTCGGAGAAGCGTGTAAAAATGCAAAAAAATATCTGAAGACGTACGAGATCGATTTTCGATGGACCGAAAGACAGCACCGAGTCGGGGCTGAGTTCGCTGTCCAGCACTGCAAACAGGCGCAGAAAAAACGCGATGAGCAAGTCGCAGAGTCCTTGTCTGCAAATGCGGCTCCGTCATTGGTACAATCGGATTGGCTCACCTCGAGTCTGTTACGTCGATGTTGGTGGCTCAATGCAAAAATGAGTTTGGTCGATCGAGCACGACATCTGATCAGAAAGTCCCAGCAAAGAGCACTTAGTAAAGCCACTCCGTTTGAGAACCAACCATTCGTTGCAGTAGCTTTACGCGGATGTCGAGCGAGGCCACGCTCTCAGTTCGCGCTTGCGACAGCGACCGTCGAAAATGCACTGACTTTCGGATCAATATGCGATCGAGAGCATTCCTTTTGTGGGCCGCTTAATATCGACCAAACCTTTGCAAAGTTCTGCATTTGGCGGCGATCTCCTCAAGAATTCGAACGCAAAGACAAAGCGGCCGTTCTCACCACGAGCCGCCATTCACGTGGTGTTGCGAACACGCAACGCATTTTCGCTTTTAAAGCGCGGTCGGCGGGCACGAATCGCGCAGATCGTTGAATCGCATGCCAAACGCCACCTCGTTCATATCCATCGGTTTGCAAACGCAGGCAGTCATCTGCACGTCCTCATTGAGTGCCGGGATCGCACGCGATTTCGGAATTTTCTGAGAGCCGTGAGCGGCGCCATTGCGCTACTCGTGAAGCTTGAAGAGAAGCAGACTCAAACTGAGAGCTTCTGGCTACAACGGCCCTGGACTCGCTTGGTCGCCGCCAGCGGACGGGCGTTTGTGAACGTGTGGCGATATGTGGATCTTAATGAAGTGGAGTGTAGCGCCTGGGGCATCACGCGAGCCGAGGCGCGAGCCATTCAATATGGTGACCTCGGCCCGCCGAAACCATGGCTCACGTTTTAGATCGAGTTTCTTATGTGAACGCCAGCAGCCTACCGCCCGCGCATCGCTTTGAGAATCGCGACGGCCGCGGCCTTTGGTTTAAGACCGATCACGTGATGCTCGCTTCCGGCGACAACGGTAACTTTGACTGGATTTGTCTGCTCAAAATGAGCGATCGCTTGATCCTGGCTCTGCCGACGCGCAGGCGCTTCTTCGCCAGCTAGAATAAAGTGACTGGTCACGTCTTTCGGTAACGCCACTTCTGTCAGATTAAACTCATCGGCCGCACGAATCATTTCGATAAGGCCTGACTCGACGTCGGCCGCCACGACGCCTTCGGGAAAAGAATCGACCTTCAGGTGCTCGGCAACAAGCTTCGATGCGACGGTGCGTGCACCCTGCTCACGCATTTGCGACATCCACATGCCACCAAACGGATTCCACGCAAACGCTGCTTCTGTCGCCTCCACCAAAACTGCAACTCCGGGAGCGGTCTCACCGGGAAACACGAGCGGCGAAACGAAAATGATATCGCGAATCTGATTCCGACCAGCAAAAACAGTGGCCGGTGCTGAGCCATACGAAAAACCAACCGGCACAACCGGTCCGCGAACCGCAAGATGGCGAAGCAATGCTTCAGCTTGTTCCGCGTAGTCACCCAAAGATGCTCGCTCGGCTTCAACCTTCACCGCCGGCGCACCCGCCATTGAATCAAACTGCGAGCTATAGGTGAAAATCAAAACGCCTTCGCCGTCAGTGCGCGCCTGGAACTCCTTTTTAAACGGAACAAAGTCCGATGCGGGAACAAAGAGTCCGTTAAAGATGACGGCTGTGGGCTTTCCGTCTTGAGCAGGAATGTGTTCAAAATAAACGCGACGACCCGAAACATCAAGGTGCCCTTTGACCGCAGCGGGCACCGGTTGCTCAGCTCGAAAGAGATCTCGACAGAGAGCACCCTTCGCGGCTGCCGCTTGCGCACCAATCGGAGCAAAGACCATTAGGTTCAAAATGAGGAGAAGAACAGACATTTGAATATCGCGCATTCCCAGCATTTTCCGGTATTTCTCCCGTCGACTCCAGAGCAATCGACCAAGCACATCCACCCAGAAAGGCTTTCAAGTCTTATAGGTAAAATCGAAAAAGAATCGAGAGATAGGCGCCGCCAAGATCAAAGGCCCTGGCGCTGCCGTCGCTGTTGAGCAGTTCTGTCCCCTGCGTCTGCGTCCCCGTGATCGCCACGGTGTCTTTCGTGCTCTGCAGCGAACCCACCTTGAGTGAACGATAGCCGATCTCACAGTTGATCGTCGTCGTATCCACCAGATGCGTCTCACCGCCGACGTAGGCCCGCCACGCTGTTGCGGTCCCACTCGCCTTTTCTGTGTAGTTCCCAACACCCAACGCGGTCGTTCCCGCCGCCGTCATTCGATACTCTTGATCAAGAGAGACCGCAGCAACGCCAATACCGGCACCAACTACAATGCGCGTATCGGCCCACTTGAGCATCGGCGCCTCAAGACCAACAGAGGGAACAAATGCGCCGGCTTTAGAGTCGACTTCAAAATACTCAGTGCCGGTCGCATTGAGGCCTTTTACGCCCGTCATGGTCTTGCCAAGAACGTACTCGGCCGCGAGACGCAAGGTCGCCGCTTCACCCGTAAAGACCACGCCGAACTCGCCACTGAGATTATAAGGAACAACCTGATCGGTCGAAACTCCGGCGCCTCCGGCTTGCCCATAGGCATAGTCACTCATCAGCGTCACACCGCTACTGGCGCCAAAGTAGGTCGCAAAGCGCTCGCTCTTCATGTCAAAACGTCGTGCTTCAGCCGGTCCTGCGAAAAGACCGAGGCCGACCATGATCAAAATCGTTTTAAGCGCTCCGCTGACTGTCTTCATTGCCCTCAAGCCTAAAATGGTTTCATGGTATTTCGCAATTTTATCCAATGACACCACCTGCTGTGACGAGGACACCGCTCAGGTTCGTTTCGGTGAGCCGAAAAATGGCACAGCGCTCGCAATACCCCATGGTCGTTACACCCAGTCTTTCAAAAAAGGGGTTCGCAAATGGGGAAATTCAACGTCACATTGGCTCTCGTCGCCTGTGTACTGCTCACAACCGCACTTGGTTGCGGCGAAAAGAAGACTGTCGAAAATGGTGGGACTGTGGCTGTGACTCCTCTGGCTCAACCAGGTGCCACCTGCAGTTCGGGCGTTGCCTATGGCGGCGCCTATCCAGAAACGTACACCAACATTGGTTTTCAACCCTACGGGCAACAGGCTCGCTATCCGCGCGGATCGCAGTACCACGGCCAATCCGGCTTTTGCGGCTGTCCGTCAGGCTATCAACCGACCTGCGACATGCAATACGGCATGACTTGCGTGCCAGTCATGGGCCTACAGAACTATGAAGTTGCCTATTGGCAGCTCCAAAATGGCGGCTTCGTTTTCAACGGCTTCTCGGGCTATGCAGGCTATGGCAACGTCTACTCTGGCGGAGGTTACGCCGGTGGCGGCGCCTACGGATACAGCAGTGGCTATGTTCCGCCGCAGCAGCCTTATGCTTCAGCACAAACCTGTGGTTCACAAGTGGCACAAACCTGCAACGTCGGTACCTCACAATGCGGAATGGGTCGCTGCGCACCGCTGTCGGCTGGCTCCACTATCGGCATTTGTGTGAGGTAACGAGCAATGGAGCGCACGCGACGAATCATTCAAATCGCTTGGGAAGTTTCAAACGCGGCGCTTCTGACGTGGATGTTTTTCCTCGCCCTGCAAGCGGTTGCTTTAGAGCTCATCACGGAAGGTTTTTGAGCTGGAGCGCGGCGCGTCGATCGCGCCGGAGTTCATCGACTCATGCTAGATGAGTAGGATGACTCAAAACATCTCTTCGAACCCGCTACTTGCGCCATCCACTCATCCGTTTGGCGCCTTTTCTTTTAACGCCCTTGAGCAGGATCACTACGGTCCTGCGTTCGAGGCTGGAATCAAAGCGACGCTGCAAAATCTTTTTGCGCTTAAGCATGCTTCGACCCAACCCACATTCGAAAACACGATCCTCGCCATTGAAACGCTATCGGAATCGCTCGATCACGTTGCGAAGATCTTCTTCAACATGCTCGGTACCTGTTCCGACGAGCGCATGCAGGCGATGGCCAAAGAGTTTTCACCAAAGCTCGCCGATATTTCGAGCGACCTGCTTCTGGACGACGCGATCTTCGCGCGCGTGAAGTCGATCTGGGATCGACGCGCTGACCTCAAGCTCAGCGGAGAAGATCTCAAGCTCACCGAGAAAAAATACAAGGCCTTCACTCGAAACGGCGCACTTCTCTCAAAAGAGAAAAAAGAGGAACTCCGAAAAATCGACCAGGAGCTCTCAAAACTCGGACCTGAGTTCGGTGATAACGTATTAAAGGCGACCAACACCTTTAAGCTGGTTCTCGAAAGCGAGAGCGACCTTGACGGTCTTCCGGCATCGGCGATTCAAGCCTATGCCGAGGCCGCAAAAGAAGCGGGGTTCGAAGGCAAATGGCTTGTGACTCTGCACGGTCCAAGCTTTATTCCGTTGATGACCTATGCCTCAAAGCGCCGCCATCGCGAAACGCTGTGGCGCGCCTACGGTGCTCGTGCGATCGACGAAAATCAGGAGCTCACCAAGCGCATCGTGACACTTCGTCACAACCGGGCTCAGCTCCTCGGCTACGAGACACACGCCCATTTCACGCTCGAAGAACGCATGGCCCGAAATCCTAAGACCGTCATGACGTTCCTTGAAGACCTCCTCGAAAAAGTCGTACCGGCGGCTCGGCGCGACCTCAGCGACGTGAAGGCTCATAAGAAGGCCGTGACCGGCAGTGATGAATTTGCGCCCTGGGACTACGCTTACTGGTCAGAAAAACTGAAAGTCGCTCAACACGATTTCAATGAAGAGGAACTTCGCCCCTACTTTAAGCTTGAGAACGTCATCGACGGCGTTTTCGAACACGCGCGCCGCCTCTATGGTTTAAGCTTTAAAGCACGCACCGACATTCCAACCTATCACCAAGACGTTCGCACATACGAAGTTGTCGAAGAAAAAACCGGGCGTCACATCGGTCTTTTCTATGCCGACTTCTTTCCGCGGGTTTCAAAACGCGGCGGCGCTTGGATGACGACGTTCCGCGATCAAGGTTATGTTGCAGAAGGCGGCGGCCAAGTGCTGCGACCACACGTCGCCATCGTCTGCAATTTCACAAAACCAACTTCGACGGCGCCATCACTTCTCACGCTCGATGAAGTGAAAACACTGTTCCACGAATTCGGCCACGCCCTGCACGGGCTTCTTTCGGAGTGCAAGTACATCAGCCTCGCCGGCACCCATGTGTATTGGGACTTTGTCGAATTGCCCTCACAGATCATGGAGAACTGGGTTGGCGAGCGCGAAGCGCTTTCGCTCTTTGCAAAACACTACCAGACGGGCGCGGTGATTCCGGAGTCGATCACGGCGAAGATCAAGGACAGCGCGCAGTTTCAGGCGGGTTACTTTGCTCTTCGTCAGTTGAACTTTGGTCTTCTCGATATGAGCTGGCACACGGCCAATCCGTCGACAGTGACAGATGTCATCGCGTTTGAGCGCGCGGCAACAGCAAAGAGCTCGCTCTTTTCTCCGGTCGATGGCACCGGTCAATCGACAGCGTTTACTCATATTTTCGCCGGCGGGTATTCGGCTGGATACTACTCTTACAAGTGGGCCGAAGTCCTCGATGCGGATGCGTTCGAGTTCTTTAAAGAGAAAGGTCTGTTTGATCCCGAGGTTGCTCGTCAATTCAGAGAATGCGTGCTTTCGCGCGGAGGTACGGAGGCGCCAATGGAGCTCTACAAGCGATTCCGTGGCCGCGAACCGGATCCGAACGCTCTGCTTCGCCGCGATGGCTTGATTGACTCAACTCACTCCCACTAAATACGACGACCGAGAGAGCCTTGACGCATGCGTAAAACAAAAACTTCGAAACGAATCAAAAAGACTGTCGCAATTCTCTATCGTCCATCAACGAAGCTTGCGATCGACAAGGCTCACGAACTCGCCGAGTGGCTCGAAGAACAGGGTTCAACTGTGTACTCGGCACCGGGACAGAATCTTGGTCGAAATATAAAATCTGTTCAAACAAAAGATCTCGCGCATCTCGACCTGGTCGTCGTCCTAGGCGGCGACGGCACGTATCTCGGCGCCGTGCGCATGCTGGGCGATCATTCGATTCCCGTTCTTGGCGTCAATATGGGGTCACTCGGCTTTCTCACCGAGACTCGCCTTGAGGATCTATTCAACACTGTCATCGCGGCACTCTCTGGCAAAATGGAATTCCGCGCGCGTTCGATGCTCTCGGTGGTCGTGCGCCGCAAGGGACGCGTCCGTTACCAAGGTCTTGCGCTGAACGACTGTGTGATCGAACGCGGTTCCATCACGCACTTAATCAATATGGAAATCCACAGCGAAAAGCACATGGTCGGCATCGTCAAAGCCGATGCACTGATCATCGCGACGCCAACAGGGTCAACCGCCTATAACCTCGCCGCCGGTGGCCCGATTCTTCACCCCGAGGCTCGAGCGATCGTGGTCACACCCGTTTGCCCGCACGCTCTGACAACACGGCCGGTGATTTTTCCGGACGATCAAAAGCTCGTCTTTAAAATGATTCAGACTGATAAAAAAGCGATCCTCACCGTCGATGGTGCTCGCGTCGGTGACCTCACGCTCGATGACGAAGTGACAATCGTACGCAATCCTGTCGATCACATTACGATCCGCAAACACTCGCATAACTTCTTTCAACTGCTTCGCGAGAAGCTCAAGTTTGGGGAGAGAAACTAATGCTTCAAGAACTCCGCGTTTCAAACTTTGCCATCATCGACAATCTGCAGATCGCGTTTCGCGGCGGCCTGAATGTACTCAGTGGAGAAACCGGCGCCGGAAAGTCGATCCTGCTGAAAAGCCTTGGGCTCCTCATGGGTGAAAAGGCCGATGCCAGCAGCATCCGCACCGGAGCGGAAAGCGCCGTGATTGAAGGCTCATTTGATATCTCTCATCGCCCCGATATCAGCGAGAAGCTACAAAAAATGGGAATCGAGTGCGATGACGCGACAATGGTCGTTCGGCGTGTGGTCTCGGCCGGCGCGAGCGCAAAGGCTCGCGTGTACATCAACGGCGCGCTCTCAACACTGAGCGCTCTTCGCGACGTGGTGAGCCCGCTGGTTGAAGTCACCGGTCACACCGTACCTTTGATCGAAATGACCGGCCAACACGACAATCGCAATCTTTTAGCTAAGTCCTACCATCTTGAGCTTCTGGATCAATACGCCGGCACAGCCCCTCTGCGCGGTGAGTTTGAAACCCTCTTTCATCGACGCCAAGAGATCATCGCGACGCTCAATACACTTCGCTCAAACGACCGCGAGCGAGCACAGAAACTCGACTTCTTGGTCTTTAGCCGCGACGAAATTCGCTCCTTGGAGCTTGCTCCAGGCGATGAAATCGCCATTGAGTCAGAGGCCAAGTGCATTAAGTACGCTGCGCGACTTATGGAGTTCTCGGCCCAAGTTGATGCCACACTCGAAGGCGACGAAGATTCGGTTGTTTCTCGCATTAAGCGGCTTGTGAGCCGAGGGCATGAGCTTCGTGCCATGGATCCCGCCCTTCCGGAACGGCTCGCACCGCTTGAGCAGGCGACTTTGCTTTTGCAAGATGTTGCGTTCGAAATGAGAAGCTACGGCGAAGGGCTTGAAGCCGATCCGGAGCGCCTCGATGCACTTGAGGCACGCCTCAGTCGCCTCAGGCAGTTACAGAAAAAATATGGTCACACCGCCGAGTCGATTCTCGAAGAGCTTGTGAAAATTGAAACTGAAATCGGTGATCTCGAAGCAAGCGATGAGCGCATTGGCGAACTTGAGACTGAATTGGCTTCCGTATCAGGCAAAATGGGAACTCTGGGACACGACCTGCATCGTCGACGCCGCGAGGCAGCCCTACTCTTTGCAAAAGAGGCCAATGCTGAACTGCTCGATCTCAACATGAAAGGCGTTGAGTTTTTAGCATCGGTTGAGCTTCTGCCAAATGCGGTGCAAGAACCCCTTTCGACTGGATTTTCAGACATCGAATTTATGACCAAGACGAGTCGAGGCGACGTCGCACGCGCTCTGGCAAAGGCCGCGAGCGGTGGCGAGTTGTCTCGAATTCTGCTTTCAATTAAGCGCGTGGTCGGAACCGGCGCGCATCCGCGCACCTACCTCTTCGACGAGGTCGACACCGGCGTCAGCGGCGAAACGGCTGAAAAAGTGGGCCGCAAACTCAAAGAAATCGCGAGTGGTCAGCAGGTCATCTGCGTCACCCATCTCCCACAAGTGGCCTGCTGTGGCGACGTTCACTTCTTCATCGAGAAGTCGGGACAGAAATCCGACGGTGTCGCCGCAATGACGGTGACCGAGATGAAGTCCGAGGCTCGGATAAAAGAAGTGGCGCGCCTCATTTCGGGAGAGAAACTCAGTCCAACGTCAATTGCGCATGCGAAGCAGCTTTTAGGGCTCATGCACGAGCCCAAGCGAGCGGCGCAAAAAGAACCTATGTCACGAAGCAAATCTCGGTCTGCCGACAGGTAATGCCTCGAGTCAGTTGTTGCGGGACGAATCGGGTTTTGACAGGGTCTTTGCTCGTCGAAAAAAACCGCGTCGAATACCGCTGGCAACAGCGGATCGGGAGTTCAAAGTTTGTCAGTGTCCACGGCGAATTCCAAAATGAATTCCCAATCGCCCGCCAAAGCGACAGCAAAGTCGATGGGCTCCCGACTGTCTTCAACACGCTCCTTATTCACTGGCCCCTGTGCAATTCGTTTTCAAGCCGCGCTCTACGCTTACCACAGCGGCGACTACTCAACAGCCTTGCCAGAATTCGAGAAACTAGCCGAACGCTTTCTCGCACGCGGCGAGGTCGACCACTTTATTGAGTGCGCTGTCTATCAGATTCGCCTTCTCGCGGAACGCGAGGAATTTGAGCGTGTCTCAGCCGTCGAGAAAAAAGTCGCTGCCGTCGTTCAGCAAGCGTCGGCAATCAACCCAAAACTCCAATCTCGACTCATGTACGTCTTGGGCATCTGCCACGTCTATCAAGGGCAGCGTCACGATCTGGCGATCAATTTTTTCAGAGAATCCATTCAACGCGCACTCGCCATCACAGATGCGTCAGGGACAGCTGACCGGTCACCGCTCGCATGGCCTCTGTACGGCGCGGCAACTGTGCTCTACGCTAGAGAGCGGTATGACGACGCCATTCGCGAGCTTGAAAAGCTGCGAACGTTGCTCGGCTGTTTTCCAATTCCTGAGATCAACACCTCGGCTCACTTGCTCCACGCTCTGATCATGCGAAATCGAGGCGAGTTCGACGCCGCACTTGAATCGGCTTGGCTCGCATTTGAATCGTTGAAAACACAACCGCACTTAGTGCTTTATCTCCACACACTCGCCGCACTGGGCACCATACTCACTGAAAAAGGCGAAGTGCTGCAGGCTCGGCTGTACCTTGAACTGGCCGAACGCTCGCTTAAGCGAACAGAGTTTCCGCGCATCGCTCGCATCGTCGATTCGGCTCTTGGAAAACTCGAGGCCGCCGAACCTAAACCATTTGATCTGCGATTTATCGAAACAACAGAAATCCTGATCGAGGCGCAAAAGGGCGAGATTCGCTTTGATGGTCAGCATATTCTGCGCGATCTCTTGAAAGTTCTTTTAAAGTCGCCGGGCCAAACCGTCGGAAAAGCCGATCTGGTTCGTCAGGTTTGGAAAGAGACTTACACTCCTGAAACACACGACAACAAAATTTACGTCAATATCAAACGACTACGTCGTCTGATTGAGTCTGAAGATGGATCGACGGAGTACATCCTCCGCGGAAAATCCGGCTACTACCTCAATCCCAAGGCGCGCGTGGAGGTCATCGAAAAATGAAGATCGCGTCACTGTTTTCTCTATTCGCCACCATGGCCGTGCTCATCCTTGGGCTCACTCACTCGGAACCGGCTTCGGCCTGTCGGGACTGCCCTTTTCCAATGCTGATTTCGGACGGCCGCTGGCTGATGCCCAGTGGGCTTTCCGTTCTGACCATTGAAGAGGTTCAAGTCGGCAAAAAACAGGTGGAGTCGACGATTCGGTTAATCGATTCAAATTCAGGCGAAGTGCTGGCCGAGGGTTTCGTCACCTATCGACGTGGACGAAAACAAATCAAAGCGCAGCTGATCGATAGCAGTGGCGGCAGCATGGAGATTCAACTTTTCTTCCAAGATAGCGAAAGAAAGAAAGTGCAGATCAAAGTGCTCTGCACTTCGTGCAGTCTGCAAAAAGGCTATTGGAATTAAACTGAAACCGGCGTCACGGCGCCGGTTCGATGGCCACTCGGGTCACGATTCACCTCTAGAACATAGGCAAGAGGCCGTTCATCTGAGCGATCAAAACGATCCGCTCCTGGCCAACACCCAAGATTTAACGACATCACCGAGCGCTCGGCGCTTGGCGGAGTCAGGCGTTGCTCGTCGTGAACATGCACGTGGCCCGTGATAATAAAATCGAAGGGCCGCTCGGTGAACGCTTTCTCGGCATGCGTTCGAATCATTTCGCGAATTTTTTCGACGACGTCTCCAGATCGCTTGAAATGACGATGCGTCCATTTGCGACTCGTACGACTCATCATGCGGCCGATTTCCTTCACTGCCTGACCCGGGATCTCATTTGCAATCCAGGTCATGACCGATGTTCTCAAGAACGAACGTAGAAATAGGTAACCGCGGTCGTCGGGGTTCATCTGATCGCCGTGCTCAACCCGAACTGTCAGACCATCAAGCTCAAAGTACTGTGGCGCGATGTGCGTATTCACTCCTAGTCTGTCCCGCCAAAAGCGTCCGAGATGCAGATCATGATTGACTTCAAAATAGTGAATCTCGACCGGCTTTCCCCGCAACGCACGAATGCTCTCGATGAGTTCAGGGTACTCCTGAACGAACTCATCATGGCCTCCGACCCAGAGATCAAAAATATCACCGACAAGAAAGAGATGCGAAACCTCGCCGAGCTCACCGTTCGCAAGGCGTGTGATAAAACGCGTGAGCGTCGCAACACGTTTATCATCGCGGCCGCGGAGATGAATGTCGGATAGGAACCAGGCTCTCATTTCTTTAGAAATAGCATGAAAGCCAGGTGAAGTGGAATCGTGTTTAATTCCGCATCGTCTCGATTTTCCATTTTCGCCGAGGAAAGTCGAATAGCCAGACGGCCTGCCGAAGAGTTGGATAGCCAAGAATAAAATCCATCGGAATAGTGGCGCTTGATCGAATCCCAGAAGGTCGACGGCCACCACCGGATGTGAAGAGAAACTCATACCTGCGATTTGGTAGGACCTCATTGTGTTGAGCGGAGTTGTCATTCGTCGACCCGTCGAATCCGTTCCCTCGGTCTCACCTACGACTTCAAATAGATCAGGATTTCTTTTTAAAAAACCGACATCAACCAGAGTGACGCTCGCACCTGTATCCCATACTGCCTTTGCATTCCGTCCATCCAATTCGACATTCACATAGGGAATTTAGCCTTGATCGACCTCGAGCTCATTTGCCAATTCCAACTGACCGTTTAGAACGTCCAATCTTCCCTCACTGAGAAAAAATCGAAGCGATAAGTGCTTCAGGACATCCATACCCAAAAGACTATAGCCACGTTCGCCCTCCGGAGCCCTCGCCATCGACACGTTGGAAAGATCAAGGGAGCCAAACTTCACTCGTTCGATCAGGACCTCATCGTATTGAGATCGACCAAAAACACCGGATGACTCTCGAACACCGATCTTCTCTAAAGTCTGGGTGTGAGCACACCAACTCATTTTTGACTGAGCACACGCTGTATCCAATAGAAAGCGGTGGACGCAACCGTTGATTCCAACGTCAACAAATCCAAGAGCCGTCTGACGAGACTCATCGTCGAACTGAATCTCGATCGGAATCGAGCTCATGACGGTCATTGGACCGTCGACTTCGACTTCGATTGAATCATCTTAATGAGTCTGTCCATGCGCCCCGCAGAGTCCACAAAAGACTGCTGCACACCGCTGAGAATTGCTTGGGCTGAGCCGATCAAGGCCTGGTGTGTTTCTTTGTCCTTCGCGATTTGAGACGTGACCAGCCCTGCGACCTCATGCGCCTCATCGTTTGTCGGAACGCCATAACGGGCGCTGGTCAAAAAGAGACCTGGGAAGCGCAAGTCGAAAGCACCTTTCGCGCCGACCGCGACGGCCTCTTGTATGGTCTGACGAACATTCGCTTCTTTCTCAACGAGCTCTCTCGCCATGGCCGCCATGGCCCGGTCGCGACGAATCGACTCAAGAAAATAAACCGCATAAAGGAGCTTCTCGTTCGCGTCGACCTTCGCAATCAACTTGTCAAAAGCTAGGTCGTTTACTTTTTTAAAATAAACGTCAATCGTCTCGAGCTTTGCACCGGCGGCACTCGAAACGAGCGAGAGCGCAAGGTCCACCGTCTTCTGACTTGAGCTAAAGTACAAAAGAGCATTCTTCTGAAGTTTCGATCGAGAGTTCACCGAGCGGTCGACAAGAGCCGACGGCAGAAGTTTCGTAAATAGCTCTGATGGGATCGTACTTTTTAGATCAAACGCGAGGTCCAGCGGCAAACCCACACCAAGGAGAGTTCGCGAAATCTCGCTCGTGCAGTTACGGGTCATAAAATAGTACTGACCGTTTAATGTCCAATGCGTCTCATAGAGAGCATCGATCATACGACTCTTCTGAGCCTCGGTTAGCTTAAGAGGTACCGCATACAGATCTCGAAGTTCGGCATGGTTGTACTGCCGTTTAACTTTATGAAATGTCGACGCATGCAGATTGAGCGGATACTTTCCAGTAACGCCAGAAACCGTCCCAAAATCAAAGTTTTCCGATGAAGCGCCGAAACTGAGAATGATGTGATCGTTAAAGTCCTTGTAACAATCAGGTCCGGGCTTGCGATCGGGCGCGCAAACCACGAGTCGTAGCATCGAATGTCCAAATCGACTTTCACCAGCCATGCCCTCAGAAGCCCAGAAGTAATCGATCGCCCAGATCCGATCGCGACCGATTGTGCGATAGGGCTTTGGTTCTCCCGGCAGATACCAACTCATCTGGGAATCACAATGTGCGTCGTTTTGAATACCGAAATGATCATTGAAATAGGCGTTTACGGCCGACATACGGCACGCAAAATCCGGCTCAAAAAGGTAGGACTCAAAGAAAACCGGGAACGTCTCATGCGGAGCAGAGGCCGCGTAGGGATTGGGAAGGCGGCGATTGAATGAGCTGACCCGCTCCGTGCCCGACGCCGAGTCCACCCAACCAGCCAGTGCTTTAAACTCAGGATCATCCGAAATCGTTTTTGATTTTCTCTTCAATACTTCGCAAAGCTCACTTTGGCGCTGCCCTTCGTAAGATGGTCGCCCCTCGCAGTAACTCACCAGCGGCTTCAAACGAGGCTTTGCCACATTCGCTTGATCGTAGAAATGCGCGAGCTCATGAGCGAGAGCCTTCTTAAAATTGAGAGCGCTAAAGAGTTTTGAATCAGCTGTGGGACTCAGAAACTTATCGTTCAGCACAATTCGGTTAAAGAACATTTCGGCGACTCCAAGTCGCTCGCGATCCTTTGTCGCCGGAATATTTTTAAACTTGATTTTAAACGTCTGCGGCAGGCTCTTCACCATCTCGGTAGGCAAGGCCTGGCTCACTTCTTTTAGAATCTGGTCGGCCTTGCTTCTCTCTTGTGGCGTCAACGCATTCTCAATTCGGAGCTCAAACGAGCTCGCGAATTGAGGTGCGACGGCGACGAGCAGAGCAAGCCCAGCCGACCGTATCACTTACTCCGCTCCGAGCTTCGCGCTGACAAGACGGTCAATGATCGTCTCAGCAGAAAGGTTCTGCTCTTTTTGAACGGCATCGATGCTCGATTGCAGAACTGGGCTCATCTCACCCGACATGCGATACGCGACTGCGGCTTCTTGAAGATTGAGAAGCTCATCGCGGTGGCACAAACGCTCGACAAACGTAGTCCCAGTAGGGCCCGACGTGATCATCATAGGCAAAAGCACCAAGAAATCATTGCCGCCACAGGCTTTGGCCTGAGGCCCAGCAAGCACAGTCAGAGTGGCTGCCGCGAGAATCATCGAATTGAGTTTCATTGTGAACCTTTCGTTTAATATGAAGTACCGTTCCAATATCCTGGGATCGGCACCATTGCCTTCCCGTCGTGAACGGACCTTTATGGTCGGTTAAGAGTGCAGATTTGAGTCCGGCCTGGTCGGCGATTAAAATTGAAATGACGTGAATTCCGAGGCGCTCGCGGTCACTTCTTTGCGCACGAACGACGGAGAAAGTCACCTCGTCGAACTTCTCGACATACATGAAGTTTTGAAAATCCAGCCATCCGCGGGTTACGCTTCAGTTCACCAAAACATCGCATGACCAGCACGGAGGCTGAAGCATGAACTATAGATTCAATTTGCAGTGCCTATCAAGTCTTCCCTTAGAAGAAGGTTTCTCGCTCGATGAACTCGTTATCGAAACCAAACGGATGTTCGAAACCGAAGGCATGGCGGGGCTCGTAAATCTGATCGCAGTATTGCTCGATTGGATCGTGCATCAATCGCTGCTCGGGCGCTGGGAGAAGGCAGACCCTGGCCGGTGCTGCGCACACGCACACTACGTGGTGCATGGCCGCGAGGCGAAGTCGATTCGCTCGAGCGTAGGCCTACTCGCACTTTTGTGGACGCGTATACGTTGTCAGGGCTGCGGAAAGTCATTTGTCCCGCTTCGTGGATACTTGAACATGGAGCGCCATCAGCGAAAGACGTCGGAACTAGAGAAGATCGTGGCCGAAGTTGTCTCCGAGCAGAGCTATCGGCGGTCGAGTCAGCATCTCGAAACGATCGGCTCGATCCCGGTTCCGCACACAACACTTCACCGTTGGGTGATGACATCAGACTGCGACAAGATCGACATGAAGAAACGAGTTCAGACGCTCGTCGCCGACGGCACTGGTTTTAAGCAGAAGCCCGATTCCGACGGCAGTAACCGCGGCGAAGTGTGCGTTGTCGTCGGCATCACAAAGGAAAACACAATTGTTCCCTATGGCGCATGGACGGAAGAGTCGTGGGCCGCGATTAGCCGCGAGATCAAGCGGGCGAACCATCCGAGTTCGAAGATCAAGTTCACTCCAATCGCAGACCTTCTTGTCTCCGACGGGGAAGTGCCACTCGTCAAATACATGGGCCGGCTTACGAAAGACTCCCAGCGCTGCATCTGGCACCTGCCACACGATCTACATCCGCTGCTGAAGTATAAGGACGACGCGTCACCCGCGGAAGCGAAAGGCTTCACCTCACAACTTGCCGGTATCATCGACATTAGACTTCCAGCAGAAGACGTTGAAAAGGTTGGTCTCGAGGATCGGCTGACGCTTGAGCGTTCAGTCTTCAAAGCTGAACGTGGCGTGCAAGACTTGATCGATGAACTCACGGCTCGCGGTTACAAAGCGGCGGCGACGTATCTCGACAACGCAAAATCAAAGATGTTCTCGTACGTGCGGACGTGGCTCCGAACGGGCGTCGTTCATCCGCGAGTGTCGTCGATGATCGAACGGATGATGCGAGAGATCGGTCGGCGAATTAAAAGATCGGGCATGGTTGGAGCCCCGAAGGTGCGGCGAAGCTGACCCGGATCATCATCAAGCGAATCACTTCAGCCAACGAGTGGGATCAATATTGGAAGGACAAACTCAAGATCTCAGGAAAAGTAAAAATGTCGTTTGAAGGATGCTTCCTTGTCTGAAAATCCCAGGGTGTTGGAACGGTACCTCCGTTTACGTGCGCCCCGTCCTTGTGCAAAGGCCGTGCCTTCTCCCCGACAAATAGCGGCCCTTTCACCATACCCACCGTGAACAAAGGTAAAATACTCCACGAATTCTTATAGGTATAAAAAAAGGGTAGGTCGTTGAGACCCGCCCCTTCAAACCTCACTGACATTCAGTGATTCTTAGATATTTGCGTTCTCATTCTCTTCTTCGCGAGCCTTGCGACGAAGGAATGTTGGTACGTCTAAGTTTTTTGGATCAAATGGCGAGCGCACGATCTCGCTCGCGAGACGGCGTGCCGCCTCAAGCGAACTCTCGGGCCCTTCAACATCCATCGACAGCTGCTCAGGAGCGCCGACGCGTTTCGCTTGATTCTCGCGGTACTGGCGAACCTTCGCCAGCAGTAGATCACGCGGAAGCGGCTTCTCACTCTGCGTTTCCGGAACCGCTGAGCCATTCAGATTGATGTGCGGACCTTCATTTGCTGGCGCCATCGATACCGACGGAGTCGCGATCGGTGGTACCGGCTGTGCGAGCTGAGTCTGGTGAACCTGTTGCGGCTGTGCGGGCTGGAGCGGCTGCGCATACTCGTAGGCAACGGGCTCGGGCTGAGCGATCGGAGCCGGAGCAACGGGCGCCATTGATTGCGGCATCATTGGCATCGGCATCATCGGTGCCGACGCTCCCGCATACTGTGGCTGCGGCATATACTGCTGAGGAGCTGCGGCATACGAACCTGGCTGCCAGGGCTGATGCTGATGTGTCATCGCATTCACCTGTTGCGAAGCGCGAACCTGATGTTGCAGTGCCTGCATCTGAGCCAGGTGCTCATTTGTCGAAATCTGCGCGGGATCAAGACCAAACCCGGTCGCAATAACCGTAATCTGAATCTCGTCGCCAAGAGTGTCGTCGATCACAGCACCGAAGATCACTTCGGCCGACTCGTGAGCCGCTTCTGTGATCAAAGTCGTCGCTTCGTCGACTTCGTTCATCAAGAGGTTTGCCCCAGTGATGTTGACGATAATTCCAGTCGCGCCATCGATCGTGATGTTCTCAGAAGTGGCGAGCTGATCGCTGCTGTTGCCGCTTCGACGGCACGGTTCTCACCGCGCGCGCGCCCTGTGCCCATGATCGCCATACCTTTTGAGGCCATAACGGTGCGAATATCGGCAAAGTCGAGGTTGATAAGACCGCGAATGTTGATGAGGTCCGAGATCCCTTTTACCGCGTGCAACAGAACTTCGTCAGCACGCTTAAAGCTGTCGACAAGAGTCGTCTTGTCGTTCGAAATCGAAAGCAGCTTTTGGTTCGGAATAACGATTAATGTGTCGACATTTTCGCGAAGCTCAGCAATACCGCCGTCGGCATTGCGCATGCGTTTTTTACCTTCGAAAAGGAAGGGGCGAGTCACAACACCGATGGTGAGTGCACCCAGTTCGCGTGCGATCTTCGCAACGATCGGAGCGGCACCAGTTCCTGTTCCACCGCCCATACCGGCAGTCACAAAAACCATGTCAGCGCCATCGAGTGCTTCAACGATATCGTTGTAAGACTCGATCGCCGAGCGTTTGCCGACTTCGGGATTCGCGCCTGCGCCAAGTCCCTTGGTCAGTTCACTGCCAAGATTGATTTTTTTCGACGCCTTATGCGACGCCAGAACTTGGCGATCGGTATTGGCGACCAAGAACTCAACACCTTGCAGACCACCGTCGATCATCGATGTGATCGCGTTGTTCCCTCCGCCGCCGACTCCGACGACTTTAATGTTGGCTCCGATGTTGATGTTCTCCTCGAGTTCAAACATGACCCCTCCGTTCCATCCTGAAGATCAGCTCAATGCTCCGCCAAAGAAATCCTTCACGCGGCGAGCGACGTTTTCAATCGTCTCTCCGACCGAGTTCAGATCCACTTCGCGTCCCGATTGAGCGAGGCGTTGCTTTTCTTGAATTGATAAGTTTTCTGTCCCGTAAACCAAAAGTCCTACAGCCGTCGCGCATTCCGGGCTCTTCACGACATCTGCAAGACCGCCAATACGCTCAGGTAAACCTTTGCGCACCGGCACTTCACAAACAAATTCGCCCATTTCAACAAGGCCTTCGAGCTGGCTCGCGCCACCGGTCAGAACGATGCCTGAGCCGATCTGCTCAGCAAGACCCGAGCGTCGAATTTCCTGCCATATTAAAAGAATCGTCTCTTCGGCGCGCGGTTCAATCACCTCGCACAGATGGCGACGCAAAATCGAACGTGGCTTCCGCCCGCCGACCCCTTCAACTTCAATCGTCTCGTTTTCGTCGACGAGATCCGCAATCGCGCAGCCGTACTTGCGCTTCACGATTTCAGCGGATGCCTGCGGCGTTCGGAGCCCCATCGCCACATCCTGAGTAAAGTGACTTCCACCCACCGCCACCGTGGCGGTATGAGCAACGGCTCCAGCGACATAAGTGATGATGTCAGATGTTCCACCGCCAATATCGACAACCGAAACACCGAGTTTACGCTCGTCTTCCGACAAGATCGCCATCGACGCCGCCAACTGCTGCAGCACCAGACCGCGTACATGGAGTCCCGCTTTTTCTGCGCACTTAAAGAGGTTCTGCAGCGCCGTTTGTCCGGCCGTAATGATATGCACATTCGCTTCAAGACGAACACCGGACATACCGATCGGATCTGAAATCCCCGCTTGCTCATCGATCTTAAATTCACGCGGGAGAACATGCAAAACCTGACGGTCCGACGGAACCGCAACCGCTTTTGCGGCCTCGATCACTCGTGCGATATCGTCTGGCTTCACTTCTTTATTGCGAATCGCGATCATGCCGCGCGAATCAAAAGACTTCACGTGTGTGCCGCCGACGGCGAGGTAAACGTCGCTGATTCGGTAGCCGGCCATCAGCTCCGCTTCTTCGCGGGCCTTGGCAATCGCTTCCGTTGTCGCTTCGACATTGACGACAACACCTTGCCGAATGCCAGTTGATGGGGCCGTACCCAATCCAACGA
This sequence comes from Bdellovibrionales bacterium, assembly GCA_016713885.1. Classification (GTDB taxonomy): domain Bacteria; phylum Bdellovibrionota; class Bdellovibrionia; order Bdellovibrionales; family JAMPXM01. Next base: position 282,413 of record JADJOF010000004.1, read on the forward strand.
CTTCGAGCTGAATGTCCTGATTGGAGAAAGCGCCACCATTCGTCGAAGCACTTGGTGCGGGCTTAACAACACCAATAACGACCGAGACCTTGGTCGAGCCAATGTCGAGTCCTGCGAGTATGATTTCGTTCATACTCGGTTTATCTCGCAGAGCGTCGCGGACCGCTGATCCACTTGCTCCGGTCGAACGATCCGTCGTTCGGTCGTAAGTCATCCTTAACCTCCACTGATCCTAGGTTTAGCTAGGTTCAAGGAACGAATTCAACGTGCCTATTTATCTCGTTTTAGGCCCGTTTTGAGGGGCTGGCTCACCCTTGAGCCAACAAACCTCTACCTAAGGCTACGGACGGTGATGCGCCCTGACAACTACTTTCTTGACCGAAGTCGAATCGATAATCGGAGCCCGCTTGCCGTGGGTCGACAAATAGTTCAGCACGTGACCGACTCGTCGGACTTTAACGTCCAGGTCATCGTGCCCCATTCGCACCTCTGTTCGAGGCGATAAAAGCAAAAGCGAGAAGCCCTGCTCTTCCGAGTAACCAATCTCGACGATATTTGAACGCGCCAGAATACCCTTCGCCGGCAAGTCAGCGATTAACTTCGCCGCGGTTTTTCGCAACTCTTTTCCACTCACGTTCTCAGCACCGAAACGTGCACCGCGCAGGAATGGAACATCAGGAACGACATCGGACTCCCACGCTGGCATCAATTCGCCCTCAAGCGAAAGAGGCCGAAACTGAGATCTTTCAGCATCGACCAGCACTGCGAGCGGCCGTTTCGGTCGAATCGAAACAATCAAACGATCCGGGAGCGCACGCGAAACACTCGCATCCGCAATCCACGGCATTTTCCGAATCGCAAAACTGAGCGCCTCAAGGTTCACTTCCCAAGGCCGCTTTCCCATCACATCCTGAAAACGCGTGCCGATCCCCGCTTCGATCTCTTGCGTGATCTGTGTCTCCATGCGCGTGCCGCCAAGACGCTCTTTCCACTCAAGAGGAATGGCGCGAATCGCGAAGACAGAATTCTTCCGACCCGTGAGCGGAAAAAAGGCGAGCATCACTCCTGCGAGGAGAACAGCAAAGGCAATCAGTGAGGGAAACAGTCGGCGGTAACTCAATCTTCTCTATTCAACCTTGCCGGTCAGCCCAACTCAAGACCAGAAGCACGAGTTCACTTCAATTTGCCGCCTCTTCAACAAGCAACCCTGGAGGTTAGCTTGTTCGGGAGCGCGCATGCGCCCCCGCCCCTACAGGCGCCGAAGCTATGGCCAATCACCTAGACGAACGACCTCTGTCTTAAGCGCCACTCCGGCTTTCGCATGCACCGTACTTTGTACGTGAGTGATCACCTGCCAGATTTGATCAGCCGTGGCACCGCCAAGATTGACGATGAAATTGGCATGCTTCTCTGAGACCTGCGCTCCACCAATCGAAAAACCTTTTAAACCCGTACCCTCAATCACGCGGCCAGCACTGCTTCCCGGCGGATTGATAAAAACGGATCCGCAGGATGGTTTATCAAGCGGCTGTTTTTGCAAGCGCACGCGATTCGCCTCACGAACACGCTCCAAAATCGTAGTGTCGGGCTCAATCGGCCACTCCACCCAAACCTTGGCAATCAGCCCCGGCCGCCACCCTTCGCAGTGACGATAACTCCATTGAAGCTCACTTGCTTTCAAGCGCACTTTCTCAAGCCGAAAGGCACCACTCACGGGCCAGCGCCAAACTTCAACCTCTGTCGTGATTTCAACGAACTCTCGCGGCGTGATCATTTCACCAACACCCGCGTTCATGACAACGCCGCCACCAATGTCGCCAGGAAGCCCCGCAAGAAAGAGCGCAGGTGCGAGCTTTGCTTTCAAAAAAACTTTTAAAAGCTCTGATTTAGAAAAACCCGACAGCGCCTCAACGCAAAGATGACCGCGCTATTCGCTGACCTTCGCCTGATTGAAGCGCTTAAGAACAATGACCAAACCGCGAATGCCCTTGTCAGAAATCAGAACATTCGTGCCACCGCCAAGCACCGTGACCGGCAGCTTCTGTTCATGAGCAAAACGCAAAGCCTCTTCAAGTTCAGCCTCTGAACTTGGTTCGACGTAATATTCAGCAGGGCCACCGACAAGCCAAGAGGTCATCGGCGCAAGGCGAACATCGCGACTGATCACTTCCGCGCCTCGTTCAACGCCTCTACGACGGCCGTTGAAAGCTTAAAGATGTCGCCGGCACCCAAAGTGAAAAGTGCGTCACCTGGATTCAAAACTGCGGCCAGTTGCTTTGCCACGTCACTCATTCGAGGCGTCAGCCCTTGTTTTGAGTCGATGCGAGAAATTCCCTCGCGCGGAACGAGTCCACGCGCCTTGATATCACCGATCATATGATCGGAATCAACTCCCGCCATAGGATCTTCACCCGCGGCATAGATATCGGTGAGGTAAACCTGATCCGCAAGTGCAAAGCACGACAGAAACTGCTCCCAGCAAAGCTTGGTTCTCGAAAAACGATGCGGTTGAAAGGCAACGACAAGACGGCGATCACCATACTTCTCACGAAACGCTTTAAGCACGGCCTCGATCTCAGTCGGATGATGACCGTAGTCATCAAAAACGTCGACTCCACGAACAGTGCCCTTGTGCTGGAAACGCCGATCGACGCCGTTAAACCGATTCAAGCCTCGCACAGCGGTATCAAAACCGATACCGGCTTCAAGCGCTGTCGCAATCGCTGCGAGCGCATTCAAAGCATTGTGACGTCCTGGGACATTCAGGCGAAATGTGCCGAGCTGTTCCTTCCCTTGAAAAACACGGTACTCGCCTTTTTCACCTTCCATTCGCAAATCGGCATCCGCTGATGTTCCGTAGCGAACCAAGCGCTTTCCAAAATGCTCAAAAGTTTCTCGCACCACCGGATCGTCCCAACAAACAATCGCAGCGCCATAAAACGGCACACGGCCAGCAAAATCAAAGAACGCCTTCTTGAGATGTTCAAATGTTCCGTAATGATCAAGATGATCGTTATCGATATTCGTGACCAGCGCGACCTCAGGATTGAGGCGAGAAAAACTGCCATCGCTTTCGTCGGCTTCGGCAATCATCCAGTCTCCACTGCCAAGGAGTGCTGTCGACTTGATCAAATCCAAACGGCCACCGACAACAATCGTCGGACTCAAACTCGCTTCAAGAAAAATCGCCGCAATCATCGACGTCGTGGTTGTTTTCCCGTGCGAGCCGCCCACCGCGACACCTCGCTTAAGGCGCATAATTTCGGCTAGAGCTTCGGCCCTCGGAATCAGTGGGATATTGAGCTTACGACTTTCAGCAAACTCTGGGTTTTGCGGTTTCACCGCACTCGAATAAACGACGACCTCGGCACCGTGAACGTTCTCGGCTTTTTGGCCAATCGAAACGGCAATGCCCATTTCTTTTAGCCGAAGCACCTGTGCGTTCTCCGCCAGGTCCGAGCCGCTGACTTTTGTTCCCATATTGTGCAAAAGCTCGGCAAGCCCACACATACCGATTCCACCGATACCGATAAAGTGAACTCGAGCATGTAAAAAACTTTTCGGCGCAGCCGCATACGATGGTTTCAATCAATTCTCTCCAATAACTCGAGTTGCGATCACGTCAGCAGCGCCTGGAACTGCAAACGGCTTCGCAAGCTTGCCCAGCTGCTCAATCGCTGAAGCGTCATTTTGAAACTGCAGCATCGTGCTACTAAAAAGCTCGGGTGTGAAGTGCTTCTGCTCGATGACGCGTGCGGCACCGGCGCGCTCCAAAACCCTCGCATTCTTCAACTGATGATCGTCGGCCGCAGTCGGTAGCGGAATAAAAATCGCCGCTTTTCCCGCCGCAGCGATTTCGGCCACAGTGCTTGCGCCCGAACGACAGACCACAACATCGGCCCACGCGTAGCGGGCATCCATATCGTGCAGGTACTCAAAGCAGCTCACATTCGGGTGCTGCAAACGATCGTAGGCGGCTTTTACATCTTGGTAATCATAGCGCCCCGTCTGGTGCACAAGCTCGACGCCCTCTAGCCACGGCCCACCAGCCTCAACGGCCGCCTGCACGACTTTGTTGATCGGCCTTGCACCCTGGCTTCCGCCAAAAACCAAAACTCGAAGCTTTCGTCCCACAAGTGGCGCGCGCTCGGCTGGCCGAATCGACTCGCGAACCGGTAACCCTACCCTCGTCACTCGACTTGAGCGAAAACCACTGGCGGCCTCTTCAAAAACCAAAAGACATTCGTCGACGATCGACGACAGCAATCGATTCGCCATCCCGACATGCGCGTTCGGCTCCCATATCACCGTTCGCCTGCGCAAAAGAGCCGCGACAAACATGAACGGTCCAGAAGCAAAGCCGCCAACACCGAGGACAGCGACAGGCTTTAACCGCCAGCACAAGAGCACGGCTTGCAAAAATGCGAGCGGCAAACCGAAAGAGTTTTCACTCTCGCAGCAACACCAGCACTTGCATGCAGCTTTCCGATATTGATCAGGCGAAGTGGCAGGCCCTCGCGGGTCACGATTTTCTCTTCAAGTCCACCGTGCGCTCCGACCCACTCCACGCGATAGCCGCGATTTTGCAGTGCACGCGCCACAGCAATGCCTGGATAGATGTGCCCACCCGTACCGCCGCCAGCGATGACGACGAGGCCTTGTGACGCTTGAGCGCTCACAGATGGCTCCGCAAGCGATCTTGGCCAGCGCGTTCAAGACTCAGCAAGAAGCCAAATAGCAGCCCCGACATCACGGCCGAGCTTCCGCCGTATGAGAGAAATGGCAACGTCAGACCTTTTGTCGGGAACAGCCCCATCGCAACCCCCGTATTGATCACAACCGAGAGTCCAAAAACGGTACCAAGCCCCGCCGCCAGAGCGCGCTGAAAATCATCTTTCGCTTGCGAAGCCATTTGGAAAGCCCGAAGCACGCAGTAGCCGTACAGCGAAAGCACAAAGACGATTCCAACAAAGCCCATCTCTTCACCCAAGACTGCGAGCGTGAAATCGGTGTGTGCCTCTGGCAAAAAGAACAACTTCCCCTGTCCCTCACCAAGCCCCGCGCCCCAAAAGCCACCGGTGCGAAGGCTCAGCATCGATTGAATGACCTGAAAACCCTTGGTGTCCGACACCGACCATGGGTCAAGAAAGGCCTCGACACGCGCCCGGCGATAGGGAACTCGCATCACCAAAATATAAAACGATGGAACAGCAACAGCCACCATCGCGCCAATCAGCGCCCACGGCATTCCAAAGACAAAGAGCACGGCAAAAAGCGTAAACGTCGCAATGACGAAGGTTCCAAAGTCGGGCTGTTTCTGAATCAGGAAAAGTGGCGCACAGAAAACGAGACTGATCACCGACCACCGCGCCCACTTCGGCGCGTTCGGTAGCCACTCGTGATGACGCGTGAGCAATGTCGCGAGCAGCAGCGGCAGCGAAACCTTGATGAGCTCGGCTGGCTCAAAAACATTCGAGCCTGGAAGATTGATCCAGCGCGCGGCACCGCCAGCGCGAATACCAAGCCCAGGCACAAACGTCGCCGCAATCCCTAGGCCCGCAAGCGGCCAGAGCCACCAACCAAACTTCCGAATCAATCGAAACGGCGTGAACGCCACCACTCCCATAAGCGCAAATGAAATCCCAGCAAACAGAAACTGCCGCTTCACAAAGAACAGGCCATCACCGCGCGATTCGATCGCGAAGATATAACTTGATGAATAGACCTGAACGATTCCAAGACCCAGAAGTGCAAAAGCGACGAGCCATAGCCCAGTCACTCGATGTGACGACGTACTCATGCCTTCAAATTTACGATGCTTTTTAACCGTTGTCCCTGTCGATTCGAAGGCAACCGGCACCTTAGGCCTTGGTCGAGTTTGTGTGCGGGCTACACAAAAAGAAAAAGCCCCCGCTTTGAAGCGAGAGGCTTTTGAACCTTCTAACCACAGTCCGCAGACTTATTTATTTGCTGACGCGGTGACGACGAGATGCCGGACGATACTCTTCACGAGAGAATGCCGGGGCTTGCTGAACTTCTTCTTCCGCCGCCGTTGCCGCCTCGGCCTCACCCGCAACCATAGAACTGCCAAGCACGGCGCTGCCGACCACTGCCGCCGCACCCAAACGACCGCCTTGCCCGAGTCGACGATTGATCGCTTCACGCGATCCCTTTAATACAGACTCAAGCCTACTCAACTCTGCGAGATCCTTTGCGCTTGGGGTGATACCTTTTCTTTGCCGCTCAGCAATTCTGTCAGCCGCAGCATTGTACCGAGCTTTGTCGGCGTTTGTCTCATCCACTGCTTTATGAACAGAATTCTCCTTGTCCCGATGGTCGCGAAAGCCCCCGGGGTGACTGGGCCACGACCACCTCCAAACTGAGCATGTGCCGAAGTTCCAATGAGAGCGCTGAGAATCAAAATGGCCTTCAATGATGCAGTTACTTTAGACATGAAATCCTCCATACCATTCTCATTCATCGGTCTAAGATCTATCGTCTCGTCCGACGAGAAGCGCTGGGACGAAACTCTGAGCGAGAGAACGTCGCTGGCTCTGCATCATCGGCAACCAGGGCCGACTCGGCCTCACCAGCATTGGCAGCCGAAGATGCCGTCGCAGCAAGAGCGAGACCCAAAATGCCCATCGAACTCGAAACTTTCGTCAATTTTGTGCCACCAGCTCGCTCAATCCAAGCTTTGAGGGCACCCGCTTTGGTTTTGCCTGTCTCAGTCGTTACGGATTTCAAAAACTCACTGGCAGACACTTCCGGAAACTTCGCATCAACTTTTTTGTTTAACGCGATTCTAACTCGATCGTCATAGTTTCGACCCTCTAGGAAGTTCTTCTTCTGCATCGCTTCGACTTTCTCACGATGACGCGTCTGCTCTTCTGGCGACATCAAAGAGTCACGATAATCCTGACGGGCCTTTGCTCGCTCAAACATCGCATCTCGTGCGGCGAAGGCCGCTGTCAAACGAGTTTCAGATACTCCTGACGTCTTCTCAAATGATGCGACAATCGATTTTTTCGTTTCATCATCTTTTGCCTGTTCTAAACGCTGGTACAGATCAAACAACTGCTCGCGAATATAGAGCATTTTTTCGTTGCTTGTCGTCAGCACCTTATTCGAGCCATCTTTCGCTGTCAGTTGTCCCGGCAAGATATGATTGATCAGTTCGTCTGGAAAACCGGTGATCTGATTTCGCATCTGCCCAAGAAGCTTCGTGTATCCAGTTGTTCCCTCATAGGTCTCCGGAGGCAACGGTGGACGATAGGCTGCCCTAAACGACTCAACGCCACTTCCACTGTTCAGACCTGCACTGCTCGCATCGATCACGTGCCGACCATACTCCTGATACCCTTTTGAACTCGTATCCCACAATGTTCTCTCTACAGGTTTAGTTCCCGGAGGATAGGGCGGAACTGCAGAATAAGGACTCGGCACTCCTTCGCGAACTCCAAGTCGAGAAAGCTCTGCGTTGTGATCGTAGCCAGATTTCTTTGTGACCAGATTCGGCATCAGACCCAATTGGCGAGCACTTGCCTTCTTATCGGCTTCCCGATTTTGCCAAGCCAAAGTGTTCTGAAGAACCGGAAGGTCCCGAGCTGCCTGCTGATAAACTGTCGATTGCGGATTGCGAGTCCTCAATTCGAGCTCCGCTTGCGCAATCTTTTCCTTTGTCTCCTTGATGTACGCCATCCAATTGACATTGGTTGCCTGAGCCATCGCGTTTGATGCGACGAAACTGATCGTACCAATAACAACAGCCCTACCCAACGCGTTCATGGTGCGTGATGTTTTAGACATTTAGTACTCCGACTTCATCAAACAAATTTTCGTAACACCGGAATGTAATGCGAGCTGTGTGCCAGGCCGTATGACCTCCACAGCCATTGGGCTCGGTATCGCATCTCAGAACGAGACACGGTGCGCTTTGAATTCGACAGGTGTCATGAAAACCGACAGTCGGCGCTAGATCAAAATATACTCGCCATAGCGGCGCCCAGAAGGTTCAATCAAGTGCTTCGTCTTCCACTCTTTAATATAGAGACTGCTCGTTCGCTTCGAAACCTTCAACACGCGACAGACCGTCATGCGATCCAGTGTCGTCACCCTCTGAGAACGAAGAAACTCAAGCTCGCCTTGATAGCGGTGATCCTTGGGAAAGAAAATGCGCTCACGGCTCTTCGCAAAATCAAAATAAAGACGTCTTTTCTTTCGAACAATCGAGAATCCTAAGCGCTTGAGCTGCGTCACCAGATTCTGTGCACGCTCGATCGCACTCAACAATGTGATTCGTTCATCCTGATAAAGACGCTCAGCAAGCAACACCTCACTTGCGCCCTGACTTCCACTGCCAATGATGGTCATCAGCGCGAGTGACCGCGCCCGCCCTAGAAATCGCCGGCGACCGTTCTTGAGCCACGCGCCAGATCGAAGATCCAAAGTCGGCCGAAGACGAGTTTCTTTAAGCTCCACTCCTGACAGGAGTTCGCCATCTGCAATCAACCACACGTCACTCTCAACTGAAGGGCTCAACTCACGCAATCCGGGAAGCTGAGCAAAAAACACATCGGGCAGCCGAAACTCCGCAGACCCAAACCGATTGCCAAGAAAAGAGGAATAGTCGTTGAAACCTGGAAAGCAATGCAAACTCACTGCCTCTGGCAGCGTGAGCCGTTGCTCCAAATAGAACTTCCGTAAAAAGAGATTCTCCATCTCAAGATAAAATTGCCTCTCACCAGCTGAAAGAGCTGAGCTCGCATCGGGCTTGAGTCCAATCGACAAACAGAGTTTGCAAATCAAATGGGAATAGAAGACCTGAAGAGCTGGTGGCGCATGGACCTGCTGTCGCACGGCAAGCTTCAACAGCGCACTTGGGCGCCGTCTTGCCGCAAGAAACTGATTGAGCAGCATGTGGTAGTCAAGAGTCGCGAGCAGCATGGGAGGAAGTGGCGCCGTCTTGAGCTCTTGAAACTTCAGCTCGAGTTCTTCGTCGTAGCGGCGACGGCCAGAGAAGACTTCAAACTGCAGGTAGAGCAATCGAAAATAAAGCGATCGATCGCTCCGCTGACCTGCTGGAAGTTTCGTAAATGCCGCATATAGCCGCCCCATTCGGTCGACCGAGAACGCCTCAAGAAAAACGGCCGCCAACTGATAATAAATGTCGACTTTAAGATCTGCAGGCACAGCCGTGCTATTCTCGCATACCCTAGAACACCGTCGGCAATTCGAAGAGGAACGACCGATGCTCCACCCATAACAAGCAGCCGAGCCAAGAACACCTGATGAAGCAGAGTTTCGCCATCGGCGCGCTGCAGTTCCCGCGAATCAAGCTCCGGCTTGAGAAGTCGATGGGCGTCGAGCGTATTTCCTCGATCAAGATGATCGCGAAGCGCTCGGTTTCTCGCCGAGACCGAAATTGACCTATTCCTTCTCAGAGTTTTGTCCTTTCTTATAAAAGTGCAAAAAATCTCATTTGATCACTCTTGGCCGGCCATTAAACTTCACTCAAAAGCATAAGTGCAAGTGCGAATGCAGATTGAAGGAGTTCATCATTTGAAACAGTATAGACTCCTGCCACGCAGTCGGATGTTTGAGCTGTTCACGATCTTCAATCGCGAGAACATTCCCGACTGCCGCGCCATCGCTATTCGCGAGATCGATTTGAGCCAAATCGATGCGCTTCGACTCAAACTTCAAACTGAAAGCGGCAAACCCAGCTACACTTCATTCGTCGCCAAAGCGACCGCATTGACTCTCGCCGAAATGCCAGCCGCCAATCGCGCCGTCACCGATCTACCGTTTCACACACGGGTATTTCAGTTTCTAAAGATCAACGTCTCAGTCATGGTCGAAAGGCAGGATGGCGACTTTGGCAGTGCCTTTGTTTACACCGTCTACGACACGGACCAGAAAAGCGCAGCTCAGATCACACGCGAAATCTCAGGTCTATCGCAGGCCACGATTGACAGTGGTGATACCAGGATTGAACGCTGGGTTCGGATGCAAAATGGCGTGCGCCTAGCACCATTCAACTGGATCCTGAGACTCGCCGTCTGGTTTCAAAAAAATATACCGTCGCTTTATATCGCCAATCGTGGCGGTGCTGTTTTGATCTCATCGCCAAGCAAATATGGCGTCGACTTTATTGTGGCACACTGGCCCTACACAATCGGCATCTCATTCGGACTTGCGAAAGAACGCCCCTGGGTCGAGAACGATCAGTTGGTGGTCCGAAAGACCACCACCCTAACACTCGCCTTTGACCGCCGCATTCTCTCTGGAGCCAATGCCGCAAGGTTTATGAACCGACTCTGCGAGATCCTCGAGAATCCGCCAGCGACACTCTGCTAACCTCTTCTTACTCGCATGCCGCAGGTTTTGCTGCCTGAGCAACTCCGCTACTTGAATAAGTCACATCAAGATCGAGCTTCAATGCGCCTGAACGACAGTTCCCCTTCAGAGTATTGAGCGCGTACTTCACGTTCTCCTTTAGACTCTTAGAGCCGCCCTCGTAATCTTTACTGCGATACAGAAGCGTTTCCTGCGCGAATGTCTTAAACCGATCACTCATAACGTCGTCTGCAAGACGCAGAAAGCGTGTGTACGTCTCACCACTCATGTGACGGACCTTCTCAAGAGCTTTGACCGAGCGCATTTTATTTTCGCGCTTATCGACATCGACGCCGCAATCATTGTCTTTCAAGTACATTGCGCGAACGAGAATTGCATTTCCGGCAGGGAACAGGCGCTTTGAAAGCTGAGCGAGCTGACTTTCGGTCACCTTCTCTGTTCGCGCCGCTTTAAGAACAGCATCAAGCTCAGTCTCTTCCGCTTCACTCATTTTGCGCGCAACCGGAGTCCCACCCGAAGACGGAACCTCACGGACCTCAACTTTGTAGTGGATGTTTCCAACTCGATCATCTTGCGACAAAAGCACGTCAAACAGAACCATGTCCGACACATCTTTCATCTGATTGAGCGTCGGATATGTTTCAGCAAACGACTTGCCGACCGCAGCCTGGTCAACACTTCGCTCGTCAGTCACCCGCTTGAATGGCGGCTGAACGATAAAGCGCTCATATCGCGTGTCGTAAGAACCACCACCACTGATCTCTGAATACTTCTCTTCGCCCTTTAGGTTCTTTTGGAGTCCGCCATAGAGAAGCGAACCGTTCTCAACGTAGATCTTTGAGTTGCTCTGGCCCGCTGCCGCCGCAACATCTGCTTTCTCAAACTGCTGCCATGCAATCGAAATGATCTCACGCGTGTGACCGAGGACCGACTCTGCTTTCTCGACAACAGCCATATGATGATCGCGGTCCATTGTTCTCAACACCGCAACCGGCACCCGGCCAACGCCGCCCAGTAGACGCGACACATGATAGCCGGCGAGAGCCGATGGCGTATACGAACACGTAATCGAACTCTTAAATTTCGCTTCAACCTCAAGAAGATCTTGATTGGCCACAGAGAGCTTCGATTCTTTCTCACAGAGAGTCGCTTCTGTCTGTTGCCGAGTCCAACCCTTCGGGATTTTGATAAAATTCGTTCCGGGGTTTGTGCTGTTCAACTTCGGACAAACCGCAAATTCTTTTGCCTCTGTTGGTAGCTTTAACTTCCCAGGAGTTTTTTCTTGAACGATGACAGTGCCATCCGAGCTTAAGGCCATACGGCAGAGCTTCGCCTCATCGCCGCGATCTTTTTCGAGCTGCAGGTTTCTCGATTCATCGAAATGAACAGGGATCGCGCAAGTCTCAACGCCGCCATTGCGACCTTTGAGCTGAACAATCGCTTCGTTTCCAGAAGTCGTAAAGGCGTGTCCCTGAAGTGCAAAGAACGGAACCGCAACGTGGACGCCAAAAACCAACACTTTAAACGACGGCTTCATAAAATGACCTTTCACTTTGAGCGGTCCGATGGACCGAACTGGGCGTTAATTGCGGCGAACGTCTTTGGCGTTTGGATCGGAAGAATTTCGATCATCACCTGCGTCTTTAGCCCAATCCCGGCATCCGCGTGATTGAGATCAATACCGGTTACTCCAGCCAAGTAAATGCGGCCCGTTTGACGATCGCGTAGCCAATAGACCAGATCCGTTTGCAAGTTCGAAAGCATCTGCACACTGGCCGCCTTAACGTTTGAGCCCTTCTTGTTTTCAAAAGCCTTCTTCTTGGTCGCTTCCGTAATTTGCACAAACAGCCAGTCACGCTCCCGAGCCGGCAGTTCGCCCGTCTTTGCCTCGAGCTTCGACACCTCACCCAGCATCGATGTCACGACGTCTTCACGCACGGCTGTGACGGCATCCCGCTCATCGTTACTGAGGTAGCTCGTCAAATAGTTCGTACCTGAAACAACGGCTCCGAGAATCAGAAAATCAAAAGCCTTGCGCCCGATGCGATCATTGAAAAACACCATCAGTCGGCGCTTCTGGCCAACCATCTTGAGTTTGCCAATGCTGATCGACGCCTCGCCAACGAGGGCTCGAAACTCATGCGGCTCAACAAGCGTCAGCCACGGAGCAGAAGCCCGAATGGCAGCGGTGACATCCGCCTCAAGGCTCAACATCAACTGCGTGCGAATAGCAGAAATGTCGGCGCGTGTTTCGAGCTCATAGCGAAGTTCGCCCGTCGTAGAATCAAAAGGTGTTTTAGATATCTCGACTTCGTTTCCTTTTGCATCCAGGCTTGAAAGCTTGGCCAGGCGAAATACCGGAGGATTCTTCTGTGCATTCAATCGATACTCGGCGAGGACGGTGACGCCATCGGCCCCGGCCAACCCCAATACAAGTTCACCTTTTTCAATCAGCGTTTTCGCAACTAAACGTGGCGATCCGTTCTGACCAACAGCGGCGAGGGTCTGCGCCAGGCGTTTCTCAAGTGGCAGCGACTGTCGCTCAAGCATCGCTTGCGAAACCAGAGTGCGCGTGTCGACAAGATCACGCTTGAATAGGTCTTCGCATACCTGGGCCTGAGCGAATGTCGTCGTCAGCAGAAAAAGTCCAGCAAGAAAGCGAATCACCGATCGCCTCCTAGGCTACGCACATGATTGGCGTTGAAAGCCATAAGCCGATCAATCAAAGTCGCTTCACTGCGACCAATGGCGCGCTCAAACGCAGCATGCTTATCTCCCGCCGCCTGAAGCTGTCGTCCATGGAATGTCCCGGTCCATTGCGCATGCGCAATCGCAAGATCCATCAACCGTTCAAAGTCACCTTCATGTTTTTGTTTATAGGGAACGACAATAGGCTCAAGCTTCTTGTCGCGAAGAACGAACTCACGACCTGCGATCGTGACAACCGGAAACATCTCGCCGACATCGTAGTCGAGATACTTTGAGATCTCCGCTTCCAAGGCCTCACGCGAGGGCTGCCCAGAGTATTCAGAAAGCGCCGAAGGCACGAGCTCTTTAAATTCTTTTAGAACTGGCTTCGCATCGGTAACCTCAAATAAGGCCAGTACTCTTAGACTTTCTTTTGATCCACCGCGGTCGCGAACATTGGCAATTGAGTCTGAAAGTCGGCCCCAGCCGATCTTTGCAATCAGAGCCGCCTCAAGCTGACTCTGCAGCTCAGACAAAGTCACACCCAGCCTTCTCGCCGCAACTGTAAGCGGCAGCTTGGCCTCGCCATCCACCTCAAGTACGCCATCGTCAGCCAGTTTGTTCTCAAGTTTTTAGCCAGCTTTTTATTGAACTTCTTCTCCGAAGGGAGCTCTTCTTGAAAACGCTCGGTCAGCTCGTACTCATTTTTGAGTAAACCCGTTCGATACGCTCGAATGATCCTCTGAATGATCGCTCGCTCCTCAAGTTTCGAAAGTGGACGACCGCGGCGGGCCACCTCCACCGTGTTCATAGCCAAGCGATTGATATCCATAACCGCAGGGCCATAGCCGATATCTTTAATATCAAAAGCTGTGTATCGAACGCCACGGCCTGGAATCAACACCGGCGAGAAGTTACCGGAGTGCAGATCCCCCATCGCAATGACGGTCGAACTCAACTCAGCCGGTAGCCCGCCAAAAAGTGATGCGCCCTGCGCGCGGGCCTCAGCCCAATAGAACGGAGCATTGTCTCGAATCTTCTGCGAAACCGAACGACTGGCTTCGTATTGCCGGATGAGAGAACTCGGCGCAGACGCCGTCGTGTGCGCGGCACGAAACAGAGCCTCGCAGCTGCGCTGACTCGCCGTCGCATACACTGGTACAGCGGTACCAATAGACGCCAGCAAAGCTGCCCCAAAGAGTAAACTCAAATGGCGTTTTACATTCCGCACGGCTCAAACCTCGTCTTGATCTTGGCTCAATTGATCGCGTTCGCAGAACTCAAGGCAAAATGGCGGCCATGGCGAGGGCCTCTATTGCTCGCGCCAGGTTGTACCATGTGACATTTTCAGGCGAACGTGACGAGAATTGTCATCTCGTCTGTTCCGGCGGGCAAAAAAAAGGGCACCCCGCAAGGCGCCCTTTTGACTTCGTTTTTTTCGACAAAAAACTAGCGGAATTTACTGACGATCTCTTTAAAGTAGTTCCCGCGCTCCTCATAGCTATCGAACATGTCAAAGCTCGAAGCTCCGGGAGAAAGCAGAACAGAGTCGTTGATCCGCGACTTCTGATAGGCAATCAAAACCGCCTCTTCAAAAGTGCCAATCAGGAACGTCTCTGACCAATCGCCAAGATCACGGTTCATCCGCTCCTTCGCCTCGCCGACAAGAATCAGCGTTTTTACTTTACGCTTCACCATTTCGCGAAGTGGCTCATAGGGAGAGATTCGTGTCTTTTCCGCCCATAATGAGAATCACGTTCTCATCAAAAGCGTCCAGAGCGCGCATCACCGCATGGACGTTTGTCGCCTTGGAATCGTTAAAGAACTCAACGCCACCGACGCGGCGAACGTACTCGAGACGATGAGCCATACCACCATAGGTATCGATCACCTTCTGGATCGACTCGCGTTTTCCACCGTGTTCGCGAGCAGCAAGGATCGCCGCCATGATGTTGTCGATCGAATGCTTACCGCGCATCTTCATGTTTTTAACCGAGTAGTACTCGATCTCAGGTCCCGTGCGGATGCGGATCTCATCCTTAATGCAAACGCCACCGCCGATAGTCATGATCTGAGGCTCAAGGGCGGGCTTCCGCGAGAAGTAGAAAATCCGACCGCGCTGGACAGCGGGATCGCGCGCAAGCTCAACCACCGCATTGTCATCAGCATTCAAAATCGATGTCGTCGCCTGATTCACATTCTGGAAAATCCGGCGCTTCGCATTCACATACTCTTCCATCGACTTATAGCGGTCCTGATGGTTCTCAGCGAGGTTCGTGAACACGATATTCTGCGGAGTAAAACGATCACAATGTTCAAGCTGGAAGCTTGAAACCTCAGCGATCACCGAGTCAAAAGTCTCGCCACCTTTCAGTAAGCGCAGGTACTCAACGAGCGGCTCGCCAAAGTTTCCGCCAAGCCAGCATTTCACTCCCGACTCTTTCAAGAAGAGCTCAACGAGCTTGCACGTTGTCGACTTGCCGTTCGTACCTGTCACAGCAACAATCGGCTGCTTAATGAACCACGATGAGAACTCAAACTCACCGGTCACGATCACGCCATTGTTCCGTGCGTACTCAAAGATCTTCAAATTGGGCGGAACACCAGGAGAAAGAATAATCACGTCTTGAGCAAGAAAGATCTTCGGGCTATGGCCACCAAGATCGAGCTGTACGTTCAAGCCTTCAATCTGCTCGAGCGAAGATGCGAGCTCAGGTTTTGATTTGTGATCAGAAATTGTAACAACAGCTCCGCACTCGGTCAGGAAGTGAGCGAGGCTAACGCCTGATCTCGCAAGACCGACGATCAGAACGCGTTTTCCCTCCAAATCCTTAAACTCAGTAAATGGTGCAGGCTGCCCAGAGGGCGGTGGCAATGGCGATGGCATGGAACGGACTCCTTTAAATAACGAGCGCAGCTTTTAGCGTAATTTCAATGTCGCGAGACTCAAGATCGCCAGCAGGATCGAAATGATCCAAAAGCGAACAATAATCTTGGTTTCGGTAAGACCTTTTAATTCAAAATGATGATGAATCGGCGCCATACGGAAAATGCGCTTCCCCGTAAGCTTAAACGAAATCACCTGCGTGATCACCGATAGAGCCTCGACCACAAACACGCCGCCAAGAACAATCAAAACAAGTTCGTTCTTTGTCAACACGGCCATAATGCCAAGAAAACCGCCGATCGAGAGTGAGCCGACATCACCCATAAACACTTGCGCCGGATAGGTATTGAACCAAAGAAAACCAAGCCCCGCCGCGATCATCGCGCCCGCCAGTGGAACAAGTTCGCCTGCTCCGGGAACATGCGGAATCTGTAGGTAAGAAGCGATCTGCGAGTGCCCCGCTACATAAGCGAATACACCGAGCGTCGATGCCGAAACAATCACCGGGACAATCGCCAGGCCATCAAGACCATCCGTGAGATTCACCGCGTTCGCGCATCCGGTCACCACGAGCGAACCAAACACGACGTACATCCACCCGATGTCAAAGCCCGCATTCTTAAAAAATGGGATACTCACCATCGTCGACAAATTGAACCACTGAATCAGTGCCGCAATCACGGCACCCGAAATCAAGAACTCACAGCCAAGGCGCAGCTTTCCCGGAAGACCTTTAGAGTTCTTCTTTCTCACTTTCAGAGAATCATCGACGTAACCGATATACCCAAAGCCAATCGTCACCACCAATGTCGCCCACACGAGCGGATGCAGTACATTCACCCAAAGAAGCGCCGGCAACAGGAGCCCGATCAAAATCAAACCGCCACCCATTGTCGGCGTCCCGGCTTTTTTCTTATGCGATTGCGGTCCATCGTCGCGAATGCTCTGTCCAACCTGACGATCGACAAGTCCTTTGATGAATCGCGGTCCAATCCACAGACAGAAAAAGAAGCCCGTAAAGAACGCGATAAAAGTTCGGAAAGTGATGTATCGGAAAACGTTGAAAGCCGAGTACTGATCCGCCAGCGAGTGGAGCCATTGATAAAGCATAGTTGTGGTGATGCCCCGCAAATATCGTGTTGTGTATGACTCTCAGTGCTTAGCACAGGCGTCGTTTTAGCCGCAACAACAAACTTTTAAGTATATGAAATTACGTGCTTTTTTAGCTTCACAGAAACCACGCCTTGCTCGGACTGTTTTCCCAAAATTGCCATTCCTCTAGGCACTCGCGTCTCAATCGGCTGCCAAGTGCGCCTCTGATCAGCGCTCCTTGACCTTTTCCAGCTCCTTCTGTAGACCCACGGTCACCGCCCAAAAGAACGGAATCCAATGCGACAAAAACAGACCAGCCTTACCGGATTCCCAAAAGAACAGCGCGTCTTCGCGCCAGGCAAACGAACGACGCGTGCTGCTCGCCAGCGCCGGCCGCGCGCAACCAAAGAAGCCATGCACCTTGTCCTCAGAAGTGACCTTGCTCGCGGATCAAAATCGCTTCTCAAGTACGATCACGTCGTACAGAACGTGATTTCGAAACTCCCGCTCCGCCACGGCGTTCGCGTCTACCGCATCGTGAATGCGGGAAATCACCTGCACATCACTTTAAAACTCTCAAAACAGTTAATGTGGAAAGGATTCATCTCCGGCATCACCGGCGGCATTGCGCGAGCGGTGGGCTTTCAGCGTGACTCGACACGGAAAGGATTCTGGAACTCGCGTCCCTTCACCCGCCTGATCGCATGGGGCCGCGACTACAACGTTGTGAAAGACTATCATACACTCAATCAGCTCGAAACCGACGGCACCGTGCCGCCGCGCTCGCAGATGCTTAAGCCTGAACGATGGCGATACGTGGTGCTGGCGTTTTCATAGCGACCGCTTCAAAAAGAAACCTCGCTTAGCTTTCCACAAACAACAAACAAAGAAAAAGCCCCGTGAATCCAAATTCTCCGCTCACAATCTATGGGATGGTCGGCCCGATGGGCTCTGGAAAAACCACGATGGCTTTGAAGATCGCAAAAGAGAAAGGTGCCCTCTTTGGCTCGCTCGACGGCACGATCAAAAGCTTCAATCAGCCGATCCATGATCTCAAAGACTACGAGAGTCACATGCAGAGAGCGCTTGATCTCCTGTATGCCAGAGCACTCGCTGCGCTAAAAGAAGGGCAGTCCGTCGTGTTTGATGTCGGACGCTGGTCATGGCTTAAAGAATTAGCCGACGAGGCCGGTGCGAAAATAGAAATCTACTATTTTGAAATTCCAGCGGAAGAGCGATGGCGTCGGGTTCAAAAGCGCAATCAAGAAAAACCCGAGAACGTGTACCACTTTACGATGAGTAAAGAGGAATTTGATAGCCAGAACCCTCATCACGCTCCCCCACTGCCGACACCAGGCCTCACTGTGATCAAGATTACGGAATAGGTTGGGAGACTCAATGTTCACATTCGAACGCTTCGAAGAAAATCATCTCTCTCTTCTGCGGCAGTGGCTCAACGCCAGGCACATCAAGGATTTTTGGCAAGAGTCCGACGACGAAGAAAAACTGAAAGTCAAATTTCTAGACGAGTTGCCGCGCCAGGGAGTCCTGCCATTTGTCATCGCGAAAGACCACGAGCCCATCGGCTACATTCAGTACTACGACGCCACAAAAGTCGGCGGTGGTTGGTGGGAATCGGAATCGATCGGCACATTTGGAATTGATCTCATGATCGGCTCGATCGAACACCACGGCCGGGGCATTGGACCGACAATCATTAAAGAATTCGTCGACTTTATTCGCGAGAAAGAACCGTCTCTCAAATGTATCATTATCGATCCAGACCCAAAGAACCGCCGCGCCATTCGTGCATTTGAGAAGGCCGGTTTTGCAAAAGAATCTGAGATTGAAACGCCCGACGGAACAGCTCTGCTCATGCGCATGACGTTTTGATGAAGGGATTCGCTCCGAGTAAAGCGTCGCTCTTCTTACAAACGGACCCACGGTCACCACCGCAAACAGCGACTACTTCTTCTCTGCAAAATCCAAAGGCGAAAGCTCGTGGAGAGCTTTTTCGAGACTCATCCCGCGCGAACCTTTGATGAGAACATAGTCCGAGGCACCGAGGCGTGAGCGGAACGCGCGAACGCTCTCAAGGTCGAGCGTCTCGCTCGCGTGAAGCTGCGCGCCGCCAGCAGCGACACCAAAGCCGCGCGCGAATGCCTTCGCCGAAGGTCCAAAAAACAGAACGTCGTTTAGACCGGATTCGCGAGCGCTGCGCCCTAGCTCCTCGTGAAGAGCCAACGCGTGATCGCCAAGTTCGCGCATTTCTCCTAGGATCGCACGCTTAGAGCCAAAACCTTCAAGCAGTCTTGTGTTCTCAAGTGCGGCGCCCATGCTTTCAGGATTGGCATTGTAGCCATCAAAGAGGCAGCGCGCGCCAGAGCCGAGCTTCACCCACTGATTGCGCCCCCAGGCCGATCGACACAGCGGAAGGGCCGCCCAAACCTCTTTCGCCGTGAGGCCTGCCGCTAGCGCCAGCGCTGAAGCCGCCATCAGGTTCGTCACATTGTGACTGCCAAGGACCGGTATCACCGCCGAACCTTCAACACCGCGAATTTGTCCGCTGACTTCAAGCGCATCCGCCGTCATGCGTGTGACTTTCAGTGAAACGTCACCGCTCTGTTCAGAAAAACTCAATGACCGGCGCTTCGCACCGTCGTCGCCCGACAAGAAGCGACTACGCATTTGAAGCGTATGCGGGTTGTCGAGATTGAAAATGAACGTCGCGCCAAGAGGCGCAAACTCATAGATCTCGGCCTTTGCGAGTGCAGCTCCCTCAATCGAACCGACTCCTTCAAGATGCCCACGGCCAACCATTGTGCAGACGACAACGTCGGCATCGACGATTTTCGAAAGCAGCTTCAATTCGCCAGGATGATTCATCCCCATTTCGATAACGGCGATATCGTGCGACGGTTCAACCGACAGAATTGAAAGCGGGACACCCCAGTGATTGTTGAAGCTCCCTTTCGACCACTGAACCTTGAGCTTCGACCCAATCATCGCGGCCGCAAACTCTTTGGTCGACGTTTTACCATTTGTTCCTGTGATTCCAAAAAAGAGAGCACGGCACTTATGACGCCAGTGACGAGCAAGATCCTGAAGTGCTTTCAACGTGTCAGGAACTCGGATCACCGCAACGCCGTGACCAGATTTCAATGCCGAGAGTTCAATCGCTGTTCGCTCATCTGCCGTGAGATCGCGATGAACAATGAGTGCGCGAGCATTTTTCTCGATCGCCTGCGCAAGATAATTGTGAGCATCGTGCGCGTCACCCACAAGAGCGATGAAAACACGGCCATTCAAATCAGCGCGAGTATCGGTGCCTACGCCCTCAAGACCGACGTCGGTCAAACCGCCGCCGCCAATAATCTCGAGACGGCCTTCGATCGCAGCTGCGCACTCCTGTGCCGAAAGACTCCAGCTCATGTGTCTCCTCGTAAAATCTGCTCCGTCACACTGACGTCCGAAAATTCAAAAACCCGATCGCCAATCGACTGCGTTTTCTCGTGCCCTTTGCCTGCGATCAAAACAACATCTCCAGTTTTGGCCAAAGAGATCGCAAGCTGAATCGCCTGCCGGCGGTCCACGCAGCGCTCCATCTTATCCCGCTCCTCGTTTCGAGCGCCAGCAAAGATATCATCGATAATCGCCTCGGGATCTTCGCTCCGCGGATTATCAGAGGTCACCACCACCAAATCCGAATGATCGAGCGCCGCCCGACACATCATCGGACGCTTCCCCTTATCGCGATCGCCACCGCAACCAAAGACCGTAATCAAGCGCACTGCCTGCCCCGAAGCCTGACGAATGGCATCGAGTGACCGCAAAATTGAGCGAAGTGCGTCATCAGTGTGAGCATAGTCGACAAAGACATTCAGCCCCTGGTCATTCGGCACACGCTCAAGGCGCCCCGCCACACCCGTCAAAATCGCCAGCGCCTCGCGAATCACGCGATCGGTCACTCCCAGAGCTCGCGCAGCGAGCACTGCACTCACCGCATTCTGCACATTGTGTAAACCTGGCATCTGGATCGAGAACTCCGACGCCGGAGCCTCGGCCGAAGCCGTATCGCGAATCGAAAACCGCGCACCTTCAAAACCATGCTGAAGAATCTCATACTGATAGCGCGCACCGGGGCGACGGCCAAAAGTCAAAACCTCCATCCCTGATGCTAGTTTCTCCAGCTTCTCACCCCACGGATCATCAAAGTGAATCACCGCAAACTTCGCAGATTTTCTCGACCCCGCCAAAAGCTCGGTAAAGAGCCGCGCTTTCGAAGCGAAGTAATGATCCATCGTCTGATGGTAGTCGAGGTGGTCGCGAGTGAGATTCGTGAAAATCGAAACGTCAAAATCAACACCATCGACACGGGCCTGATCCAGTGCATGACTGCTCACTTCAAGAGCCACCGCCTGTGCCCCGGCATCGATAAACTCCTGAAGGCGCGTCTGAAAGGTCAGCGGATCCGGCGTGGTCATCTCGCTTTTCCACACCTTTGCGCCCAAGTGATGATCAATCGTGCCGATAACACCGGTTGGCCAACCCTGTCGATTGAGAATCGTCTCCACCATATGAGTCACAGTCGTCTTACCATTGGTTCCGGTCACACCGATCGTCTTGAGACGAAGCGAAGGATCGCCCTTGTAGCGGGCCGCAAGAAAGCTGAGCGCCTTCCGCGTCGATGGCACCGTCAACAGCACGCCACTAAAACCGTGAGGAACCTTCTCGGCACTCTCAACAACAAGTGCGATAGCACCCTCGCGAACCGCCTCTTTCAAGAAGTCGTGACCATCTACTCGACCGCCTCGAACCGCGACGAACACGCTGTCTTCCTTCAGTCGCCGAGAGTCAAAAACAATCCCGCTGACTTCACGGGTCCACAAGCTCGCATCGGCGGGACCACTAACAACGGTTCGCGCTGCGCCGCTCTGAAAAGGCAACAAAAGCTCTTTGAGTGTCACGGTTCCATCCTGGCGACTCCGCATTGAAAAAGACATACACAGGGTGTCGTAAGTCAGGTTTGATCGAGAAATGCGAAACTTCAACCATCTCTACTACTTTCACGTCGTTTCTAAACTCGGCAGCGTGACCGCAGCTGCTCGCGAACTCAACACCAGCCAGAGCAGCCTGAGCATGCAGCTCAAAACCCTCGAGGGACAGATGGGAAAGCCGCTCTTTGAGAGGTCGGGGCGAAACCTGCTTCTCACGCCACTCGGGCATCAAGTTTCACACTACTGCCGTCGGATGTTTGATATCGCAGGCGAGCTCGACGGCTTCTTGCATCGCCGCGAACATCAGGGCAAATCCACTTTCGCTGTCGGCGTTTCGCCTGATATCGAGCGGCCCTTTGTCACCGATATTCTGGCGCACGCGATTTCATCAGGCGTTCGAAAAAACGGCCAACGTCCCGTCGTTACTCTGGCCTCCCATCCTCACGAAAAGCTCATCGCCAAACTTGAGCTCGGCGAACTCGATGCTGTGCTCTCGTCTCAACCGATTCACTCCAACACCGCCCGCACTCAGCTTGAGGCCAAGCTCCCCGTCAAAGCCATCGCCCGCGCCCAAAAGGGAAAACTCATCCGTCACCTGCTCAGAGATGACGACGTCGGCCTCGTTCTACCGACTGTCGAAATGCGAATTCGTTGGGAGATCGACGGCTTTCTGACGAAGAAGCGAATTCGAAAGAACGTCGCCTTTGAAAGTAACGTCATGGGCGCCATTGTACGCGCTTGTATTGATGGTCTTGGAATTGGTTTTTTGCCTGAAGCCTACGTCATCGGTGAAATAAGAAGAGGGACTCTCATGGCATCGAGAGAGTCCCTCTGGAACCATCGCCTCTATCTTTCATCTCGCAAGACGAGCTCGAGCGAGGAAGCTAAATCGATGGTTCAAGCGCTGTCATCGCAGCTTGAGCAGTTCGTCCGTGTTTGATTCCACGTCTACTGACCGACGGACACGACGCCGACGATCAACCTGCTTGGCGTGAGAGCGCCGCAAAATCTTTTCTACTGTATGCACAGCTGCACGAACGGCCTGATGCAGATCATCGGCCACGCGCAGCACATGGACTGGAGCCTGGTGATTTGGCTTGAGGGTCACGCCAACTTCAAACTGGCGACCTCGACCAAGAGTCACTTCAACTCTCGCGTCCTGTCGATCTAGAAACTTTCTGAGAGCATGCTCCACGTACTCCTCAACGTAGTTAGTCAAATGCTCGCGAGATTCAAAATCCCGATAAGTGGTCTGGGTGGTTAGGCTGTTTGGCACAATCTACCTCCTTTTCTTGAAACCATT
This sequence comes from Bdellovibrionales bacterium, assembly GCA_016713885.1. Lineage (GTDB taxonomy): Bacteria > Bdellovibrionota > Bdellovibrionia > Bdellovibrionales > JAMPXM01. The sequence goes on from JADJOF010000004.1 coordinate 305,739, forward strand.
ATCGACTCAATTCCAGACAAACCGAAAATAGATTGTTTTGATAGTATCCATCTATTTTCTATATGTTTCACCGCTTCACAGATTTTCGCCCAGGAGATGGCGCACTCGGCCTGACGTTCGTCACTGTTCTGCCGGCCAGCCTTCCCAGACAAAGGCGCCTCGAGTATCACGCGACTCGAGGTTCGCATGATTCAATATTCAGTAGAGAAGCTCGGCCGCCCTAGAGCGCTCGGTAGTTTCAATACGCCAAGTCGTTTGTGCATCTGGCACTGGACCGGCCGATATCCATGAAGGCGACGGCTTACGCCGTCACTATGTCCAACTTTTTGTCGATCGAACATTTGCAAGCAAAAGATCCCCTTTGCAAACTGCCAATCGACATCGATCAACAATATCCGATGGTTACACCACCCAATTAAAAGTCTGACCGGGAATTGCTGCGCAAATGACGTAACGTTGTCGCGGGAACAAATTTTGCCTGCTATTCCTTCCGCACCACATGTTCGGTTGAATAACGGGAGACTAATCCCACAACCTTGGAAACGACATTAATTAGGAGAACGAGATGAAATTTCTAAGCGCGCTCTTATTTCTGACGACGGTTACAGTAGCGACAGCGCAAGCTGGAGTTACACGCGATGACATTCTTTACGTCGAATCTTTTGCGGCGGACTTAGGACGCGTCCACGGCATGACTGTCGCTTCCAAGCTGTTTACTGGTCGCGATCTCGTCAATCTCGGACTGACACCCAAGCATTTGCAGTCAGCAAAAAGATTCGCTAGCGAGGCAGAGAAAGATCTTGTGGCTCGACTTGAAGTGATTCGTCAGAACGGCACGTCGAACCTGTGCTATCAAGCGATCCTCGACCTTGCTTTGAAGCAAAAGGAAATGGAATGAGTCAGGTGTTACGCGATTCATATCGTCATCGAGAAAGTCTGTCCGGACCTATTGCCGAGATGAAGACCTTTACAAGTGTCGAGCTGGCCACCTCCGACGCCGTACGCGTTGCGCGCGACAATGTCTACTCGAAGTGCGAGCTCTAGAACCGATCGAACATTAAAAGGGCACGGCTCTCGCGGTGCCTTTCTGTGTTGATCGCGGCAAAGCCAAACCCTCGGTCACCAACATTTCATGGTCGGAGGTTCGGGCTTCAAATGTATTCAAAATCTCTCCCCACCGCTTTTGAAATACGAAGGGCGACCGAAGAAGATGCCTGCTCCTTGGCGGCATTGAGGGCCTCCGTCATTTCGGAATCTCCATTCCTCCTGGAGACAGCTTCGGAAGTTAAAGGTGATCCAGAGCTCATGAAGCGTCAGATTCAACGTCTTTCTGACCATGGATACTTTTTGGTGGCAGAGCTCGGCTCGGAATTGATCGGGATGCTCACCTTCGGGAGATCGGAGTTCCTGAAGATCAAACACCGCGGCGGACTCATGACCATTGTTCATAAGGAACACCGACGAAGTGGCGTTGGACGATCTCTTCTCAATGCCTTTCTAGAGGCCGCAGGAAAAGATCCGACTCTAGAGAGGCTCGATATCAGTGTGATGTCCGAAAACACTTCGGCAATCAGGCTTTACGAGAGTCTTGGATTTAACGTCGAAGGGCGTAGAGTTCGCGCTTACAGATTTCCAGACGCCTCCCATCAAGACGAAATCTATATGGGACTTCTTCTTCAGCACTAGTTTCATTGAGATGAAGATAGCGTTCTCAAGTTCTGCCGCATACCGCAGTCCAAGTCGGTCACATCTCGTATTTCTTTCTTGATCCAGTGATGACCAAAACTTTAGTGTCAATGGACACTAAACCTCGCGGAGTATTGAATGAACAAGTTTTGCACGATCGTATTTTGCGCATTTGCATCAGCCTCCCTGTCTTGTGCGACACCGCCATCTCCGACAGTTTCAAGTATTCCCGAAAATAGTGGCCCAAAGGCTTCGGCCCCTTCGGAAGCAACCGGCAACACTCAAAAGAAACCAAGCACAGAAACTTCCGCTAAAACTGCATCCCATAGCGATAGCGTTCTCACTTACTTCTATAAACTGTATCCGGAAGGATCTGGAAAGCCGTTCGACCAGCTGGTCTTTGAAGATCAAGATATCAAGAATGGATATCTCCGAGTGACTGGTGCTATCGAAGGACATTATGTGTTCGCGCTTTTCAAAAGCCCAAATGCCGATTGGCTGATCGAGCAGCGCACAGGCTGTGGTCCCGAGTGCGATCAGACTTTCAAGGTCTACCGATTCGTAAACGGAAAACGAGAAGAAACAAAGACACTTGAAAGCCTCTATCCCCAGAGCAAAGTCGACGATCACGTGGCGGAACTTATGAAGAAGCTGCCGAAAGGGCATACTGGCGAAGCACTTCAATCATGGTTCCGTTTACCCAAATCTGGAACCTCAATTGACATTCTTATTGTCGAACAGAATCCGGGGCACACCGTGGGAAAGGTTGGCGTCTACGAAGCGGGTCGATTGATTTGGAATGGCTCGAGTTTCGACTTTAAGAAGCTCAATCCCGGAAATGTTTCGTCCATTGATATTTCAAATGTTCGGTGAATAGGTGGATCAGTTTGTCGCATATGTCTAAGTTCATTTTAATAGGACATACAAACCGCTATTACCAAATAGAGTTGGGAGTGAGGCCATTTTTTGGCATGCTGAACTTTTAGTTAAAATTAATTTAATAGAGGATTGTTATGGACTTTGATACAACGGCAATAATAGAGCGAGTTCAATCAGAGTCAGTGCGCTCTGTCTTTTCAATTCAGGACCACCGATCAATAGAAGCTTCGTACTTCAACAGGTTTCGTGAAGCCGTCCAAGCTGCCATCTTATTCATTGAAAAGGATCCTGTCGTGCCTACCGCCCTCATTGACGAGCTGAAAGGCTCGGCTCAAATAATACGAAATGAAGCAGTTGTGTTTGAGGGAAGAACTGCAGCGTGTATTGAAATGGCAAAATGGCTCGATGATGTCTGCGTCAAATTAGAAAGTAGATCACGCGGTCATTAGTTAATTCGTTTCTGAGCTGCCGCCGATCAATGCCACGGAGCTTTGCTAGAGTCCTCGACAACGGCGCTCACGCCTTACCGATTCAGCTCCAAAGTCACCGAGCGATCAGAAGCCCAGTTTGCGCGCGAGACAAAGCCTTGGCCGTTCACGCGGACTTTTTTCCATGAGACTCCGGATTGCGAGAGCTTCTCCATCGCCTCTCGAAGACTGAGACCCACAAGATCTGGGCGCGGTTGAATCACACCGACCGCGTCTCCGAGCGCCGCAGACCCAGCAGACGCGACCACGCGAGCCGCGCCCTCAAGTGGCACACCAAGCTGAACGGACGCCGCGACTCCACTGTAACCAGAGCCGAATGGCGTACTGCTGTCGGTAGCGACGAAACTTGAGAGTCGGCTGAGTAAGCTTTCACGACGACGGCGCGCCTCGACGACTGCCAAAGCTTTCTCGGCGTCGTTCTTTACCCCATTGTCGCGACGCCACTGTGTCGCATCGGCCTCTGGGTTTCGCGCCTTCTCGGCAGCATCTCCCGCAATCACATTCGATGCCGAAATCAAAACTGGCGCAAGTCCGGCACGACGAACCGCGAATTGAGCAATGCGCGAAAACACAGGTGCTGCCACAGCACTTCCGTAATAGTCCTTGCGCGGACGATCGAGCGCCACATAGATCACAAACTTTGGATCGTTCGCTGGTAAAAATCCAGCGAAGCTCGCAAGGTAAGCGCCAGCTTCATAGCCACGGCCACCCTCACGTACGCGCTGTGCCGTTCCCGTTTTGCCTGCAACCGGAAATCCAGGGACGCGCGCATTGTGACCCGTTCCCTCGTCGCCGGTCACCGAAGTCAGCACCAGGCGCATCTTGTTCACGGCCTCATCGCCAAGCACTCGACGAATCGTCTTGGGCTTGCCTACGATCGTTTCACCGGATTCGACATCTTCGATCTGCTTAATGATATAGGGGCGCTTGAGCCATCCGCCGTTTGCAATCGACGCATAGGCATTTGCCACCTGAAGTGCTGTGACCGAGACGCCGTGACCAAATGAGATATTCGCAAGCAAGTGGTCGCGCCACGGAAGTTCCTGCAAGACACCGCGGGCTTCGCCAGGCAGATCAACGCCCGAGCGTTCACCAAAACCAAATCGCGAATAGACCTCTTTTAAGCCCTTATCCGTTAGCATCTGTGCGATCTTCGTCGAACCGATATTGGAAGACTGCGCCAAGAGCTCGGTCACCGTGATCCAACCAAACTTATGTTTCTCATCGGCCTCGCGAATCACGCGCTTACCGATTTTCATCTGGCCGTTCTCGGCAAAAATCTTCGAATTCGGCTCAAGCAGCTTCTGCTCAAAGGCGCCGGCGACAACAAACGTCTTCATCGTTGAGCCCGGTTCAAACAGGTCTGTGATCGCGCGGTTGCGTCGAAGCTCAGGCTTTGCGCGAATGCCCTCGTTTGGATCAAACGTCGGAAGCGTCGACATCGCAAGGATCTCGCTCGTCTGCGCATCGAGAACAACCGCGGTCGCTGATTCCGCCTGATGTTCCGCTAGCGCCAGCGCTAGCTCCTTCTCAACAACGAACTGCAACTCACGGTCAACAGTAAGTGTAACGCTCGAGCCGTCAGGCGACTCTGTGAACATCTGACCGTTCACAATCAACGGACGCCCGCGAGCATCTTTTTGCATCGCCACCTGATGGCGCCCAGCGGAGAGCTGCTGATTCAAACGCAGTTCAAGCCCCTCAAGGCCTCGCCCCTCACCACCAACAAAGCCGAGCACATTCGCCATCAGATTTTCATTCGGATAAATTCGCTTCGGTTCCTCGATAAATCCAAGCCCGCGGATTTTAAGCTCTTGCAGACGCTCTTTGGTTCGCGTGTCGAGTTGCCGCTCAATCCATACAAAGCGCTTCTTTTTATTCTGAAACTTCTCAAGCACTGAGCGCGTCGCGCGATCAAACTGGCGCGGCTTTGACGCCGATGTCGGCGGCATCAAGATCGCCGCCACTTGCTTCGCCACTTTGCGTGGCTCCGCAATGATTTTCGGATCGGCAAAGAGCGACCAAGCCGTGGTTGACGCCGCAAACTCGTGACCGTTTCGATCCAGAATATCGCCGCGGCGACTGCCAAGCGTCACCGTCGTCGCAAACTGCCGTTGACGAAGAGCTTCGAGCCTTGCATTTGGAATCAGCTGAATCCACGCCGCCCGCATAACCAGCGACGCCATCAGCGCCGCAAAGAAGATAAAGAGAATCAAAAGTCGCTTGGATGCAAAAGTTGATACGGATCGGTGTGCAGACTTTTGGGGGGACGATGTCTTCATTGTTCGAGGGCCACTCCTGCCTCAGTCATTTGAATGATCTGCCCTCGCTCGGCCCGACGCAAAGTGAGCTTGGCGTGTGCCACTTCTGAGAGACGCTCCGGACGCATGGCTTTGGCGAGCTGAATTTGTAAATCACGCTCAACATCGCGCAGCCTGCGCTCTTCACGCGAGAGTTTCCACACGCTGTAGCCGAGACGCCGAATCTCCATCTTTGAAAAGGCGATAAAAAACAACGAGCCCATAATCACGGCGACACTGATAAATGGCGCCACGTTTCCCCAGCGCCACCAGCGCACGCCAGCTCTTGCTCGCACGCCACTTGTGCCCTCATCTGGTGTCGCCACCCATTCTCCACGCAGAGCAATCATTCTTCATCTCCTTGGTCGGCCGTCGATCGACCGATCAGATGTGCGTACTTGTTCTTTGGAGACTTCGATTCCCCTGCCACGTACCGCCGAAACACCCTGAGCTTAGCACTTCGCGCGCGTGAGTTCTTCTCCACCTCGCCAAAGGTCGGTTTGGTAGCTTTGCGTCGAACCGCATCACCCATCACACCCTCTGCCGTTCTAAAAACTGTTTTACGATACGGTCCTCAAGTGAGTGAAACGTGATCACTGCCATGCGCCCACCGGGTCGCAAACTTTCAACCGCCACCGGCAGTGCCGTCTCAATCACTTCAAGCTCTCGATTCACAAATAGTCTGAGCGCCATGAAGTATTGTGTCGCCGGATGAAATCCCTTTTTCGCCCAACCATCAACTCGCTCAATCAGACCCGACAGCTGAACCGTATCGACAAATGGTTTTAACTTTCGGTCAGAGGCAATCGCTCGCACCACTTTGTACGGACGCTCCACTTCGCCGAGTTCACGAAAGATCTGCACAAGCTCCTCTTCAGAAGCATCGCGAATCACGTCTGCAGCCGTACGCTTGAGAGATGGGTCCATTCGCATGTCGAGTGGCCCCTGATTATAAAATGAGAATCCGCGCTCGGGTGAATCCAATTGCGGCGACGAAACACCGAGATCAAACAAAATAAAATCAAAACCCGCGGGACAGAGCTCACGAACAGTCGCAAGCGACTCAAAGTTCGCCGCCACAAGCGTGAGACGACCAGCAGCGGTCTCGGCCGCAAAGGTCTCCTTACCATAGGCAATGGCGGATGGATCCTGATCGAGCGCAATCACTTTCAATCGAGGATGGCGCTCAAGTAAACCACGCGTGTGTCCACCACGACCGAACGTCGCATCAAGCGCCCAGCTCAGTTCACCAAACTCAGCCGCAAGCTCCGCCGCCTGCTCCATGATTTCATCAAAGAGAACCGGAATATGATTTTCGCTCATCGCTCCTCGCTCTTCTTTTCATCAAGAACCGCGATGCGCGCGAGTGTTTGATCAAAAACTTCGGTCATCTCACCAAAAAGTACATTCCAAACGTCGGCCGACCAGATCTCAAACTTATCACCTAGTCCCACAACCACCGCATCGGCCTCAAGACCAGCGAATTTGCGAAGACCTGCTGGCACCAACACCCGTCCCTGCGCATCGAGCTCCACCACTTGCCCGCCAGAAATGTAGAATCGTTGAAACGCCTGCACCGAGGCCTCAAGCGGAGACAAGCGTTCAATGCGACTCTCAAGCCTTTGCCACGATTCCAGCGTGTAGCCATGAAGCGCATTTCGCCCATTCAGTCGATGATTGGTGATCACAATGCTTTCAGAAAGCCTGAGCCCGGGCGGCAGAGACAGACGCCCTTTCGGATCAAGTTTGACCTCGAAGCGACCGCGAAAACGATCTGCCTCAGGCCTCGGGGCCGAGCGGCTGGATTTGGAGTCTGAACCTTTTGGAGACTTCACGCCGGGCCTCATGCCTTTAAAAAACCGAGTCCTTCCGTGGACTCACCAGAACAAAGCCAGAAGGCAGACCCCTAAAGATCCCACTTTTTGCCACTTTGCTCCACCTCAGGGTAAGGGAACCAGGGAAAACCGTCAAGAGTAGGATTCTATTTTGGGCCCTTTGGCCACCCGTGCTAGCATATGAAGAGCTAAAGGGTTTCGCGGGGTTAGCCTTTGGTATGAGAAAGGCCGGTTTAGGTCGGTCATAGGGAAGGAGCACAGGGGGTCCAATGGAATCACACAAGATGATCCGCTGCCCAAAATGTGAGTTCGAACAGCCCGACGATCAGTACTGCGCAAAGTGCGGTGTTGATATGTCACGCGTCGAGGTGAAAAAGGCGCCCTTCACCAAACACCCGCTCTTCATCGGCACCATTGCTCTCCTCGCCGTCAACGCAACCGTTCAAGCGATCCGCGTCCTTCGCCCCTTCACTGATACTGATCCACTGAATCTGAGCGGCGAGCGACGTCAAACTCGTGCACGCCTCTTGAAAAGCGACGCCTCCCCCGAGCTTCGCGCCCGAATTGAACAAAAAATCGCTGAGAATGCTGCAGAAAATGCCGCTGAGAACGAAGCACAAAACCCAGCTGAAGGCGCACCGCAAGCACCCGTGACTGCAGCGACCACAGCACCAGCGGCTCCCGCGCCTCTTCGCGACATAGAAGCGGCCAGCGGCAACTCACCCGTAAAATCCGCAGAACAAAAGGGCGCAGCTGTCACATTTGCGTGGGCAGAAGCCTCAACAGAGTGGCTCACCGGCCTTGGTGCAAGCGAGCCAGGCCTTCATCCCATACCTGAATTGGAAGCGCACTTACGCGAGGCCCGTGGCGCCTACCGCGTTCTCAATGTTTCAAAAAACAAGCTAAGCGAGCAAGGCGCTCCGGTGATTGTTCGCAAATCAACAGGAGAAGCGGCGCTCATGTTTACGCCACACGCCGATCAGATTGCTGGCAGCACGGCCAGCGGCACCCTCCAAGTGCAATTGCGGCGCGGAATTGCAAGTCGCCAAGCTGAGCCCCTGAGCGGCTCCATTGATCTCGTCCCCGGCAGCGGCTACATCGTCCGCGTCAACCTTCCCGCCTCCCAGCCAGGATTTGAAACGATCATTGTTGTTCTCCCTCGCTAATGCACAAAGCCGACGCCCGACTGCTGATTTGACTGCTGATTGCGAGCTCGCTAAGACCCGAGAATGCTCGCGCATCACTACGGCCCGCAAGTCCACATTGCCGATGATCCCTGCCTTGCCGCATGGCTCGCACGTCTCTGCGCACCCTCCTGCCGACAGCCCGAACTCAACACACTTGTCGAACGACTGTATTCATCTCTGATCACAATGGTGATCGCGCGTGAATTGCCGCGAAAGAAAATCTCTGTGCCAACTCGAATGACCGAGTTTCATCCAGACTGCCTTCTCGAGGTCGAAGTTCCAGAACCCAAGACACGCGTCGTAACAGTGAACCTCGCTCGCGCAGGAACCTTTCCCTCACACGTCTGCTACCACACGCTGAACATGCTTCTCGATCCGGAACTTCTTCGCCAAGATCACATCCTCGCCAGCCGCCTCACCGGCGACAAAGACCAAGTGACCGGAGCACACCTCGGGTCCGCTAAAATCGGCGGCGACATAGACGGAGCCATTGTTCTCTTCCCTGACCCGATGGGCGCCACCGGTAGCACTCTGGTTTCGGCCGTCGACTACTACAAGACCTCGGTCGGGGGAACGCCACGAAAAATCGTGGCCCTTCACTTCATCGTCACACCTGAGTACCTTAAGAAGGTCACAGCAACACATCCCGAAATGGTGATCTACGCCCTTCGAGTCGATCGGGGGCTTTCGCCAAAGGATGTTTTGCTGACGACGCCGGGCGAGCATTGGGACCGCGAACGTGGCCTCAACGACAAGCAGTACATCGTCCCCGGCGGTGGCGGTTTTGGCGAAGTGATGAATAATTCTTGGGTTTAGCAAGCGAGTTCGAGAAAGAGGACTATAGACATGACAGCTCCACTGAAATTTTCAAAAATGATCACCGAGACCGAACTCGCAAAACGCGTGAAGGAGCTCGGCGCCGAGATCACCGAGATCGCCCGCAAAGAACCCGTCATCGCCGTCTGCATCCTCAAAGGCAGCTTCATCTTTTTCTCTGATCTTGTCCGCCACATCGAGGCCGACATCGCAACCGAGTTCCTCGGCACCGCAAGCTACGGAAACTCAATGAAATCCAGTGGCGAAGTGAAGCTCACTCTCGATCTCACAAATTCGATCGAAGGCAAAACCGTTATCTTGATCGAAGACATCATCGACACCGGCCTGACGATGGACTTCCTGACCAAAACACTGGCCGCGCGCAAACCAAAGCGCCTTCTGACCTGCTCATTGCTGTTCAAACCGGAAGCTCTCAAAACAAGCTTTAAACCCGACTATGTCGGCTTTAAAATCCCGAACGATTTCGTGATCGGCTACGGTCTCGATTACCAGGGGTTTTACCGGAACCTGCCTTATATCGCGCGCGTCGAGTCCCTCCAATAACTGGCCCACTATCGTGTGGTTTTGAGCGAATCAACGAGTCGCTCGAGCGATTTTCCGTGAGGCGCATGGAGCTGACGGCGCTGGCTTCAAGCTGGCCGCTGGCACTTCAGATTTTGATTGTGATAAACGGAGTAGAGGGCGAGATGGGCCGTGAGCGCTTCTCGCTTTTTTGTTGTGCACCATGTTCGTCGAAACAGGCGATTCACATTGGCTCGAAACATCGCGGCGGTGTGATTGAGCGAGAAGAGCGGGTCAAAGCCTCCGCGCTTAAGCTCACCTTGGCCAACCACGCAACCTCGCCGACCTTTGTAGCGAAGATGCTCTCCGCGCGGAAAGAGCTCGCGAATCAGCGGCGGATAGTGCGGGTTCTCATCAGACTTGATGACGACGTTGCGTTTTGAAAGCTTTCGCACCAAGCGAAGCAGTCGCTTTCTCCCTCTGATTCTTTGATCAGGACGCGGGCCGTAGCGCTGTTTTGCAATTTTGGCGAGCGGGCCATTGGCCGGCATCTGCGAGACCTCAAAACCAAGAATGCGCCGAGTTCCCGATTCAACCGCAAGCGAGATCGATAATGGTTTGCACTTTGAGCGCTCAAACGTCTCCATGTCGTCAAACTCAACGCACTCAAGCTTTGGTTGATACTGAAGTGATTCTCGGAGTTCTCGCTTTGCAACTCGACCAAGAAAAAGAAGCTTCCTTGCGCTTGTTGTGCGGCTGATGCGCAGAATTTTCGACACGCGTCTGAGCGAAACGCCGGAGACTAAAAGCATCCAAAGTGGATGGTTCACATGGCGCTTTTTTTGCGCAAAGCAGACATCCTCACTTGCCTCAGAGAACGTACGCTTACAATCGAGGCAGCGAAACCTCGGCACGCGCGCACCATCCGAGAGTCTGCGATAGCGCCCATGAGCTCGACCGCTTTGGCTCTTACAATGAGGACAAGTTCGCTCCATCGTGGGAGGAAAAGCAAAATGAACGCAAAGCTCAAACGCCTCTCAAAACAAAGCCCGGTGCACATTGCACCAGGCCTGTTTCGAACTCCGGACTCATAAAACAATCACCAAACCACACGCTGGTGAGCCAGTTTAGGTTAGGTACCTTTAACCTTAAGCACAAAACTATACTGATCCGCTGGCCCCTCGCTCGACGTGACTTCCTTCATCAAAAACTCATTGAGATGAAGACCGGCAAAGTTGCGATCCAGTGCGCGAGCGGTGAAGCGAGTGGACCAAATTGGATGATTTTTGAGTTCGGCAACATCAGCCTCGGCGCGAGGAATGTAAAGACACTCAATGCTCTCAATGCGAATGGGCTCTTCGCCATCAAGATCAAGATCTTGAGTCGTGTCGATATGTGTTCCGACCATGATAATATCGCCAGGACCCGCGACTTCTTTTTCTTTGGCCATTTCGAAGTTGATTCCCAGTGCTTGCGACGTCAGATCGCAAAACTCTCTAAACTTCTCGTCACGAGCCGCCGGGGTTTGTTCCTTTGCAAATCTTAAAATCACAACTCACCTTCCATCTGATTGAGAAGTTGAAAGAACCATTGAGTCATCTCATGGAGATGGCTCAAGCCGCATTCGACATCCTCAGGACTTTGTACAAAAGGACCCTGAGGGTAAGGAGATTCAACAGACTGCTCCATCACCCATTCACGAGTCGCTTCAGGATGAAACTGGACTGCCATGGCTCGAGGTGACAAGCGAAATCCCTGATTGGCCGTAATACTGTTCATTGCGATGCGGCGCGCACCGGCCGGAATGTCGAACGTATCGTGGTGCCACTGGAACACCTTCAGGTCTTTTTGTCCAAGAATCGGGTCATCGATTTGGATCGAATGCCAGCCCGTCTCCCAGTGCGAATGAGCGCGGACCTCCGCTCCTAAGGCTCTTGCCATCAGCTGGCCCCCAAGACAGAGGCCCAAAACACGTTTGTTCGTTTTTAAGGCATCTTTTAAGAGGTGCTTTTCGTCAGTTAGGAATGGAAACCGCGCATCATCATCGCAGTTCATCGGCCCACCGAGCGAGATCAACCAGTCAAACTCGGCCAGAGCCGGCAACGATTCGCCAGAATAGAGTCGATACACCGTAAGATCATGTCCTCGAGACCGCACCCATTCCAAAACGGATCCTGGCGGGGTTCCACGACTGTGTTGCAAAACGGCAATACGAAGTTTGGTCATGCTGAAAAGATCTGTCCTGTTTCGATCGGCCTTCCAAGCCTAAAGGCCTGGACCAGGTATACCAATATCACGGAAATGCTTAAACTCAATTAACAATCTCAGGCGCGGAGAGTTGATGCAGAAGTGCGTCCTCATTTCATCAGATAATCGTTTAGCTGTTCAGCTACGGGCCTGGTTCCGCGAATTTACCCAAGAGCCTTACCTCGAGTCGTTTCCAAGTATTGAGAGTTTCGAAGCCAAGTACGGTGAGCCAATCAAGCGAGCGGCGATCACTATCGACGATAAAGATAAAGTCGACGGAGAAAAGAGCGAGCGCAGTCGAGCCGAGGAGCTTGAGCGCGAGGCCGAAACCAGTCCTATGAGACTGTTTCTATGCGATCTCGACGCTATTCAGTCGCGACCATTGGATTGGATTGTCGAAAAACGGAAACTGCTTGTCGAACTCGGTCATGCCATTGAACAGACGCCAAATAATCCGGTGCCGCCGACTCGAATTATGGTGCTTGGTTATGAAGATCCGCACCTTCGCCCCGATCGTTTTCGCCATGACCTGATTGACGACATGGTCATCAAACCGCTTGATCAACAGCTTTTCATGCAGAAGGTTGAGCTCCTACTTGCCGAAAAAGCCGACATCGCGCCTTCGTTTCTATTTCGCGCACAGACGAAGATGCCAGTTGAGATCGGAAAAGACGCCGTGATCGATGAGATCTCAGACTTCGCGATCTCGGTCCGCAATCCGACGTCACTGAGCACAGGCATCTTTGCTCAGATTCATGCCGATGTTTTTGGCGAAGGCTACACCGGAGGACGCGTTCTTGGCCGCGTTTACGCCTCGGTTCGACATCCTCAATTTGAGAACCAATGGCTGATCCGTTTTTCACTGTTTGGCATCTCCAATCTTCAACTCGGCGAACTCCGAAGGTTCTTGCGAGCTCGCGCCATTCCCGGCAGAGCCCGCCCTCCGGCAGCGAAAGCAAAAAAGGAAAAGCTTCCACCAAAGTATCGTGTCGCCGTGATCGACCTCGATCGCGATGAACTCTCGCTCCTCCAAACGACTGTGGAGGAGAACTTCGACCGAACCGCAGCCGTCGCGTTTCCGTCCTACACTCGATTTCTTGCCGGTCTCATCAAACTGAGCGAGTCGCAAATCGCGACAATTGGAACACACGACGAACCCATCGCTGACGATAGCCCGCTAGAGCCCGAGCATATTGAAGAGGCCTTTCCATTCGACTTCATCCGCATGATTGTCGATGCTCCGGAACTCACCGTTAAACGATTTGAACCTCCGCTCCTCGGCGGAATTCCATTCTTGGGTTGGACTCAGGCCGAATGGATGAGCAAAGGAAAGGGCTGGCTCGACATCGTTCCAAAGGCCGACGCCGACGACTGTAGCGAATTTCTCACTTACACCCAGGGGGGCGGTCAGGCCATCACCGGCATTCGCCTTATTCACAAAAATGGGCTCATTCTATACGCAGAACTCAAAGGCCGGCTCCAGACCGTGACCTCAAATGAAAGCGCAGGATCGACCGAAAAGCGAAGTGAGCTCGTACTCGAGTTTCGTCCCATCGACAAAACCACTTGGATGGAACTCAACCGCATGGCCCATCGCGGTCAGACGGCCGAAGCTTACCGCTTCGATGCCATCATCATCGACGGTTCACTCATTCGAACAGACTGCGATACCTGGCTCGGCAGCCTACACCAAGCAATGGTGAAGGCCCGAGTCATCGAGCACGGCGAGCCGCTTCCGAGAATCCTTGTTTTGGGCGAAGAGGACTCACGAGTTTCTCCGGCGCTCTTTGCTCATCGAGGAATATCCGATTTTATTTTTAAGCCACTCGACCGCAAGCTCCTCACCGACAAACTGGCGACCTGCGTGCCCGAACTCTCACGCTCCATGCCGCTTGACGGGCCACAATTCATGCCCTGCGAACTCCCAGCACAGTTGTGCAAGACCGCCGAGATGGAGGAACTGTCAGAGTTCGGACTCACCATCAATCATCCAACGCCATTTCGGCCGCGGACGTTCATGCGCTTTTTCTCACCGTTGTTTGGCGAACAGAGCGGCGGTGTGATCGGACGCTGTGTGATATCCAAAGCCATCACTGGCGACACACCTAAATTCAGCTGCCAGTTTATATTCTTTGGCGCGTCCGCGGAACTCCACCAGCGGATCCGGAACTGGATCCGCGAGGACTACGTGAACAGAAAGGACGTTGGCTAACGGCTCATCAAAACTGGCCACACGCAGGTGTGCCAGTTTAGTTCGCCTTCAGCAACCAGACGTCCATCGGGCGATGGAGTTGAGCGAGCTGGAGTCGGCGCCTTCGAAGGCCACACCGTAACGCTTCTTCTCTTCGCTCCACACGATCTTACCACCAACTTGGATCTCTTCGCGACCATCTGGGCTCTTGATCGACATCGTCACGACGCCGCCGTTTTCAAGCCATGCATCGGTCTGCAGAGAAACCCCGCCCATTGAAATCGAGTTGACGTTTCCAACAAGCTCGCGATCACCGACCTTGAGTCGAACCGTCGATGCAATATCGTAGCGCGGGAAGCGACGTCGCGATTTGCCCGAAGACTGTCTGAGCGCAAGAGCGACAACGACCGGCGCAGCAAACAGTACCAGCAAACCAAAGAACGCCACGTTGCGACTTGTTCCACTCGGACCGCTGGCGTCGTCAATCAACGCCTTCACAACACCACAGCCGGCTGCGACCTCTGCCGATGCCGGTTCACGAGAGCTTGCCGCAAATGACGGCTGACTCGAGTCACCGGTTGCCGCTTTCGCAGCAACCACGGAGTTGTAGGCATTGATGCGAGCCTTTGTTGTTGTTTTGGTTTGCAGTGATGAAATCTTCTGAGCGCCAGCGAATAAAAGTTCGCGCACCTGGTAAGCAGAAAGGCTACTGTTCTCTCGGAGCATCAGAGCGGCAAGACCCGCAACAAATGGCGTCGCCATCGACGTCCCCGAGGCTCTGCCATAAAAATTGTTCGGGAGTGAACTCCAAATACTTGAACCCGGCGAACCGACGTGCACCGTCGACAAGCCGTAGTTCGAGAAAGACGAGAGTCCATCGGCATCTGTTGTCGAGGCCACCGAGATCACGCCGGGAACCGAGTAATTTGCCGGATACGTCGGCGCCACGTCGTTGTTGGAGCTCGAGTTGCCAGCGGCTGCCACAAACACCACGCGGCGCGAATAAGCAAATGCGATGGCATCGAGAAGAGAGTTCGAGTAGCCACCACCACCCCACGAGTTATTAAGAACCTTCGCGCCGTTGTTGACGGCATAATAGATGGCCTTGACTGCATCCGATGTCGTTCCCATTCCGCTGGAATCGAGAAACTTGAGCGGCATGATTCGAATGGCGGCCGGCTGCATCGGAAAAGCCGCGATATCTTGCGTTGTACCCAGGACAATACCAGCCACGTGCGTTCCGTGATTGTCGTCATCCATCGGGGAATTGTTATTGGCAGCAAAGTTCCAACCGTGAACATCGTCTATATAACCATTGGCATCATCATCGATACCATTGCTCGCGATCTCATTTGGGTTTGTCCAGATTGCACCTGAATCAACAAAGACCTCATGATTCATATCCACGCCGGTATCGATGATCGCCACAACAACCGGCGATACTGATGAGCTCATCTGCGACCAAGCGTTTTGTAACTGAATAGGAGCATTCGTCTGTGCCAGTGTGCCGACTGTCGAGCTCGCAGCGACTGCGCTCTGGGCCCGCACATCGCTCATTGAAATGACTTCCTCTTGGCCAACTTGGCCCGGCGCCTTCAGAATATAGTTTGGTTCTGCATATTCAACATCGGGATCGTTGCGAAGATCGCGGAGAGTGACCTCAAGATCTTGGCCATCTCCCAGTTTAAAATGGTGCATGTTGAGTCCTGAATAAGACCCCTTTAGCGTCATCGCCTTCTCAGAGACAGCTTTGCCGATAAAGGCCTGCGCCTTCATTGTCTTGCCACTGCCCTTCAGCTTAATGATGACTTCTCCAGGAACGTATTCCTGCGCCAACATCACAGAAGGCACCGTCACAACCGCGAGAGTCGCTAGCAGCGACAATAAATGCCGAACCTTCGCCCGATTCAGAACCATGAGGCCTCCACCAGAGTTTTATCGGTGTGCGGCTGGACTTGGCTTAGGCCCAGCGCCAAGAGTCTCAAAATAGGACATATCTTCGTATGTGATGCGCGCGCCATTCCTGAAGGCGTTTCGCATTGACGCACATTTCTGGAGAAATCGAGGTGTTTTACGCACCCCCTTGACGACCCGCTGGTCGGTTTTGCGAAGTTTGAAACTACTCAGCTATTGCCGGTCGAGGGCACGGCAGTGCCCTTTTTTGTCAGCTCGATTTGTACAATTCACCTGTACTGCAAATAAACAGCAGCCTTGCCCACAAAAGTACTGGCACAGACAGTGAAGAACCTGTGGCTAGTAGCCGGAGGAATCTCTCTCCGGAATGAGGTGGATGATGAAACGCATGAATTTAAAATGGATGACTGCGATGTTCTCAAGCGTCGCGACTCTCGTCGCCACTTCGACGCTAATGATCGGCTGTGCCGACAATAACAACGGTGGAGCTCCCGCCGCTGCCGTCGTTACACCCGCCTCGGTCTGCCAAGTTGGTCAGGTCTACAACAGCCAGTATGGTTGCTTGAACCAACAGAGCTGCCAATCGGGCTACGGTTGGGTTCCGCAACAAGGTCTTTGTGTGCCGGGTACGATTTCAAACCCGACGACAGCTGGAACGAAGTTTTACACTTCGCTTTCGATCACCAATAAGAGTCAGTTTGAATTGGCGTTACAGACATCACGCCAGTGCGACCCGTATTTGGTCGGCTGGAACGTCGGCAGTGCCTCGTGTAAGAACTATTCGCAGGCCGGCTATTTGGACTTCCAGGTCTCGACGTCAACTGCAAATCAAGCCTACATCGTGATTGGCGCAGGAAGCTCAAGCCCAAATTCTCCCAACACCGATTGGGTAACAGGTGGCCGTGTGCTTCGCATGGAAGGCAATGTGACCATGAATGCCTACAACAACAACCTTGGATTTATTGCGGGAACAAACCAAGCAGGCGGCATCCGCCTGGTTGTGAACAATGGCCTGCCGGCATCAGCAAACTCCTTCGGAGTGATTGTTGAATACAACGGCGTCGAATTCGCCCGCGGAACTTTGACTCGTTACTAATAACACGGCAAACTGTCGGGCATGAATTCGATCGCCCGAATTGTGAAGTGTCCTCGCTGCGGGAAGAGTACCGAGTACTCTCCCCGCAATGCGTTTCGCCCCTTCTG
This sequence comes from Bdellovibrionales bacterium, assembly GCA_016713885.1. Classification (GTDB taxonomy): domain Bacteria; phylum Bdellovibrionota; class Bdellovibrionia; order Bdellovibrionales; family JAMPXM01. The sequence goes on from JADJOF010000004.1 coordinate 323,007, forward strand.
CAGCGAACGTTGCAAAACCACCGATCTTGGAGATTGGGCCGAAGGGCGCCACGCCATCCCGGTTGAAACGGAAACTCTCTCCGAAGACGAGATCGAAATGCTCGCCGGTGCTTTGGATGGCCATCCGCAAAAGCCCGTCGACAGCGAGGAATAGGGCAAGCTTCAGACTTTCCGCCACCAGAGCCCATCGCACTCAACACGATCCCCAAGATCAGCCGCTGGTGCCGATTTCAACATTTTTAATGTTGACGAAAGAAAAACTCACGATGTTGAATCGTGATGTACGCGAAAAGTGATTAGCAACAAGTAACAACAACGTGTCTAACAACATGTTTTACAACCAAGGAGACATACGATGAACAAAGCAGAACTCATCGAACTCATCGCTGGCGAGTGCAAAATGACTAAAGCTCAAACTGAGCGCATGCTCGACGTCACTATCGAGTCGATCAAAAAGACTGTTAAAAAAGGCGACGAAGTGAAACTCGTTGGCTTCGGAACATTCACAAAAGCAAAACGCAAAGCTCGCATGGGCCGCAACCCACAGACTGGCAAAGCGATCAAAATCCCAGCTCAGTCTTACCCAAAATTCCGCCCCGGCGCAGAATTCAAAGACATCGTTCGCTAGTTGAACGACATCGCTTCCTTCGGGAAGCGATAGCAAGGAGCCACGGCGATTTTCGCAGTGGCTCTTTTCTTTTTTGGGGTTTTCGGACTGCCGCTTTCTTCGGACTCATGCTTCAATACCGGCATGAGCCAATCCCACGATCCTCTTTCAAATCTCGAGTCCTTCTCTCCTCCTGGACAACCGGCCACACTTTCGCATATCGGCATCTACACCAGTGGCGGCGACTCCCCAGGAATGAATGCGGCCATTCGCGCCGTAACTCGTACAGCCCTCCATCATAAAATTAAAGTCTCGGGCATTCTCCACGGCTACCGCGGTCTCCTCAATATGGAGATGAAGACTCTTGAGCCCGGCGATATGGGCAATATCCTTCAGCGCGGTGGAACTATTCTTCGCACGGCACGTGTTCCTGAATTTAAAGATGCGCCCATCCGCGCCAAGGCCGCCGCCAACGTGCGAGCCGCAGGCCTCGACGCCTTGATCTGCATTGGTGGCGATGGCTCCTTCACCGGCGCACGGCTTTTGTGGCAAGAACACCGAATCCCGATCATTGGCCTTCCCGCCACTATCGATAACGATATCGCCGGCACCGAATCGACCATCGGTTTTGATACAGCCGTCAACACCGCACTCGACGCGATCGATCGCATTCGCGAAACCGCCGACTCGCACGAACGTCTCTTTATTGTCGAAGTGATGGGCCGCGACACCGGCTTCATCGCGATTGAAACGGGCCTTGCTGGAGGCGCTGAAGAAGTTTTCTTTGCCGAGTCTCACGTCACCGTCGAGCAAGCCATCGAAGGCATTCGTCGAGGCATGGCCCGAGGTAAACGCAGTTCAATCCTGATCACGGCCGAAGGGAAAAAGCCCGGTCGCGCCTATGATCTTGCCGAACAGATTCGGAAAAAAGCAGGATGGGACGCAAAGGTTTGCATTCTTGGTCACATTCAACGCGGTGGTGCGCCGTCGGCCTTTGACCGCAACCTTGCCTCTCGCATGGGAGCAGCGGCCGTTGAGGCACTCCGGCGCGGTTACTGTGACGCGATGATGTCCTGGACTCGCGGACGCATTGATGCCGTTCCTCTCAAAGACGTGATCGGTCGGCACAAACGCGTGCCCGAAGAGCTCATCAAGCTTGCACGCATTCTGGCGACCTAAGCTAACGCTGCGCAAAACCTTCCCCTTTGCCTGCCGCTTTTTAGTCGGTAGAGTGCTGACTGTTCGTTCACAACTCGCAGGAGGATGCCCCTTGGCCTCAGTATCACGTTCGTCACGACTTTCATTCGGTCTTTTGATTGGCGCAATGCTCGCCCTCACTTCGGTCAGCTGCACAAAGAAGAACGCCACGAACGCCAATGAGATTCTGATCGGCGAGTACGGCTCCTTCACCGGAAGTGAGGCGACTTTCGGTCAATCAACCTCAGAAGGCCTAAAGCTCGCGCTCGAGGAGCAGAACGCCGCCGGTGGAATTAAAGGCAAAACCATTCGCCTGATCTCACTCGACAACCAAGGTAAACCTGAAGAGGCCGCCGCTGCCGTTCAACGCTTGATCACGCAAGAAAAAGTCGTCGCCGTCATCGGCGAGGTTGCCTCGAGTCGATCGCTCGCCGCGGCTCCGGTTGCTCAACAGTATAAAGTTCCAATGATCTCACCATCATCGACCAACCCCAAAGTCACCGAAGTCGGCGACTATATCTTCCGCGTCTGCTTCATCGATCCCTTTCAGGGCCTCGTTATGGCAAAGTTCGCGCGCAACGAATTGAAGAATTCCAAAGTCGCCATCCTTCGCGACGTGAAGTCGGACTACTCCACGGGCCTCGCCGATGTCTTCAAAGCTGAGTTTACCAAAATGGGTGGCGAAATCGTGGGTGATGAGTCCTATCAGTCGGGCGACACCGATTTCAAAGCGCAGCTGACACAGCTTAAAGGCAAAAAACCCGAAGCGATCTTCATCCCTGGCTACTACACTGAGGTTGGCTTGATCGCTCGCCAAGCCCGTCAGCTCGGAATCAAAGCGCCGCTCCTCGGCGGAGATGGCTGGGACTCCGAGAAACTCTCTGAGCTCGGGCAGGATGCAATCAAAGGCTCTTACTTCTCAAACCACTACACCACCGAGAGCACCGATAAACGCGTAACCTAGTTCATCGAAAAATATCGCAAAAAGTATAATGGAAAAACACCCGACGGTCTCGCCGCTCTCGGATACGATGCCGGAAAAATCCTGTTTGCCGCAATGGAGCGCGCGCCCGATGCGACTTCGAAGTCGATCCGCGACGAAATCGCCAAGACCAAAGATTTCACCGGTGTGACCGGCATGATCACGATCGACGCACAACGGAACGCAACAAAGAGCGCTGTCGTCGTTCGCGTTGACGGCAAGGTCAATCGCTACGTCACGACAATCACCCCATAGTCCAAAAGGTACCCGCTTCCTTTTGGCGACCACCTGCGTCGCAGAAAGGAAGAAGGTACCTTCTAGTAACCGTTCAGCTTGGCGTGCTCAAAAAATGGCGCCACTTTATAGTCTTTTGTCATGCGGCCACGACGTGAGCTCGCGGGATCTGGAATAGCACCTTCATAAGGGCGCCAATCTGTAACTTTGATCCAAGTGGTGCTGAGCTTCTTCTTAGGATTGAGAGGGAACAGCACGTTGTGCTCTTCTTCGTAACCATTCACATTTCGTGATGCCTCAGCCGCTGCTCGATCAACGCCAAACGCTTTGGTGACGAGATCAATCATCTCGTCGAACGTGTAGTTATTGCTATCCATGTAGCGCCCCAGCTGACCGATATTGCGAAAGCGAAGCGTCCCATGAACCTTGAGATCATCGAGCAGCTTCACCAGGCGCGCAGGCACGTGCTCGTTCACTCCGCGAATCAATATGCAGTTCAAGTTGAGAAAAAATCCAACATCGGCGCAATTCGAAACCGCTGCAATTTTTTTCTCTGCACAGGCAACACCATCCGTCTTGAGATACACAGCATCATCATCGGCGCCATTCACTGAGATACAGGCAAACTTCAAACCCGCATCATAAAGTGATTGTGCATACGATCGATCGGCCAATCGTAGCCCATTGGTCATGATGGCGGCTCGATGACCGTAGTGTTTGATGGCTTCAATGAGTTCCGGAAGATCTTTGCGTAGCGTCGGCTCACCACCGGTCAAACGAACTTCGGTACGACGACCGAGGCGCGAGAAGAAGCGAATAAGCTCCTCCTTTGGAACGTCGGGGAGATTGCGCACTGGCGAATAGCAATTGGCGCACTCCATATTGCAGCGATGGGTGACATCGACACCGATCGTGTAGAACTGACTTTGCTCGGGTTCGACTTCAAAATACTTAATGCCATCTTGCGCCAAAGTCGATGCCGCTGCCGCTGCCGATGTCGTCATACGCACTCCCCTTAGTCCGCTCCGCTGAGCGCCTTTAGTCTTCCACCGATTGCGGCCATAAGGAAGCCCGCAAGATCAAAACTCGAACCGCGCGACAAATTGATTTTCTTGGGAAGCTCGTGGTGCGTGCCGTGCATGCCTTCACCAAAGGTGAGCCAGGTCACCAGAGTATTGTCACGCGGCTTGCCGCCAATATGACACACGCTATTCACAACCGACGTCGCCAGAACGGTCAGCGCAACCGGCCAGAAATAGCCAAAGAGCACGGCCGGCCAGCCGCCAAAAAGCGCAAGTACAAAAACACTCGCGCCAATCACCGTAAAATAATGACGCTGAAAGAACATCACAGGTTTTACGCGAAATAAATCGCGCACAAGCTGCGGCTTCACAGCGCCGCCCGCTTCGAGATGCGAGAGATCCCAGGTGTTGGTGAGAATACGCCAAAACCCCTGATGCTTCGGTGAATGCGGGTCTTCAGGCTGATCGGAGTGCTGATGGTGGAGACGATGAATCAGCGCCCATTCGATCGGACGTCCGAGCGATGCCAGCGTCCCGAAATACAGACAGAACCACGTGAACGGATGATCGCCATTCAGCGTGCGATGCGAAAGCCCGCGATGAAAGCCGATCGCAATTCCAAATGTCAGATAGAGGAAGTAGCCCAAAATGATCGTCGGCACCGAATCTATCACCCGAGCAGGCCACGCCAAAAGCGAGCCTGCTGCCACAAGCACTGCCGTGTATTGAAGATGTCGCGCTTTCAAAATACCGATCACTTCGTGCCTCGCAACACTCTGTTGCTCTCAAGCTGTTTTCAGAGCCGATCAGAGAGATACTCCAGAATGTAGTTTACCTTGAGATTTCCTCTTTTGATCCAATAAGTACCACTTTGATACTCGGGATTCACCAATGATCGTTGATAGTCATAGGGCGCAATTGAACCCTCTGGCAAGATCGCATCAACCGACAAATCGTAACGCTCAAACACGGGCAGATGTCCGATCGGAGCCAAACTGCCCCGCAGCACCAACTCTCGTTTCTGCCCTGCCCTCTCGCGGGTGGAGTAGATAAACGTGAACCGGTTCTCGGCATGAAGCGTGTTAAAAACATGCTCGATAAATGCGTTGAGACTATGCCGATCCGCATAGGCCCCAGGCTGCAGCGATCGAAAGTCAAAGATCGAGAAATAGGGCATACTGGTCCAGCGACGCAGTCCAAAGCAGAAACGAGGACGAGCATCGACATAGCAAACATGCATCTCGCAACCGCCGGGAGCCTGCGCATCGACATCCTGATATTTCTTTAAGCCGACCTGCAGTGTTGGATCGGTTGCCGTCAACACCTGCAGCACACTCTCGACCTCGCGGCCGATATCGGAGCTCCATTCACGAATAATGTGATACGTCGCCTGTCTCACCATTGGCGTTCAGCGTAGCGCAATCTCGCGAGACATGTAAGGACGAGTTGACCGCCTGAGGCAGGTTGTTTCTACTGTTGGGATAGACATCAACCGTCGAGCGAGAAGGAATACTTTGGAAAGCAGTAGCAGCCAAGAATTCATCCAGCATCTCATCAATGGCATCAGTCTCGGCAGTATCTACGCCCTCATTGCTCTGGGCTACACTATGGTCTACGGCATTTTGCAGCTCATCAACTTTGCACACAGTGAAGTCTACATGGTTGGCGCATTCGCGGCCTTCTATGCGAGCCGCAGCCTTGGACTCGACCAACATCCAGGCGTCGGAGCACTCATTGTGATTCTTGCGGCCGCTGTCGCCGCATGCTCGATTCTCGGTGTCACAATTGAACGCCTTGCCTATCGGCCGCTTCGCAAGTCGCCCAAACTCAATATCTTGATCACGGCAATTGGCGTGAGCCTGCTGCTGCAATTCTCGGGACAGATCATCTTTGGTGCCGACCCTAAGCTTTTCCCGGAAGTGATCAAGGACGTCGTTTTATTTGAAATCGGCGGCGTCGATGTACGCTCAATGGACGTCACGATTTTAGTCATTGGAACATTGTTTATGACGGGCCTGCATTTTCTCGTTCACCACACAAAGATGGGAACGGCGATGCGCGCTGTGAGCTCCAACGGTGGAGTCGCGGCATTGATGGGAATCAACGTCGATCGCGTGATCTCGTTCACGTTCATCATCGGTTCATCGCTCGCCGGAGTCGGCGCGGTCCTTGTCGGTTTGAAGTATCCAAAGATCGATCCACTGATGGGCACACTCATCGGCATTAAAGCATTTGTCGCGGCCGTGCTTGGCGGAATCGGCAGTCTTCCGGGCGCAATGCTAGGCGGTGTTTTGCTTGGCCTCTGCGAAGAGATGGTCGTCGCCTATTTTTCAAGCACGTATCGCGACGCGCTGGCATTTGGAATTCTCATCCTCATTTTATTATTTAAACCGGCGGGCCTGCTCGGCTCACTCCAGCGAGAGAAAGTTTAAACGATGACTCTCACAGATCGCTCCGCCCGTATTCGTTTCCTTAAAAGCCTTTTGAGCCCGACCCTCACTATCCTTGGTATGATCGGCGTGGGCATTGCTCTCGACATCATCACCAACGCCTACGTGCAGTTCGTAATTTTGTTGATGATCGCCAACACCGTCATGGCGACAAGCCTCAATTTGGTCAGCGGGTTCACGGGACAATTCTCGCTCGGCCATGCAGGTTTCATGGCCGTCGGAGCCTATGTTTCAGCGTGGCTCGCCATGCATCCCGCGCTCGCGGGCGCTCCCGACTTGCTCAAGTACCTTTTGCTTCCGATCGCCTCAGGTCTCGCAGCTGCCGCCGCCGGTTACATCGTTGGACTGCCGTCACTTCGACTGCGTGGCGACTATTTGGCCATTGTCACACTCGGCTTTGGTGAGATCATTCGCGTCGTCATTTTGAATTCACCAGCCATCGGCGGTGCGCGCGGACTTTACGGAATTCCATCCGCAATGCCGCTTGAAGAGATCGGACTATCGGCCTTCTCAACACAGTTTGCAATTTCAAGCGCCTGGTGCGTGATCACTGTCTTCACACTCTGGCGCCTTGTACACTCGGCCCGAGGCCGTGCGTTCCTTTCGGTGCGCGAAGACGAGATCGCGGCCGAAGCGATGGGCATCAACGTTACCCAAACAAAAGTTCGCGCTTTCGTCATCTCGTCCTTTTTTGCCGGTGTCGGCGGCGCACTGTTCGCTCATTCGGTCAAGTACCTGAACCCAGCAACGTTCACATTCACGAAGTCCGTCGACTTCATCATCATGATCGTCCTCGGCGGTATGGGCAGTTTCTCTGGATCAATCATCGCGGCGGCGGTCATCACCATTCTGCCAGAGATGGTTCTGCGCGAGTTGCAGAGCATCACCGGCGTTGACCTACGCATGGTCATCTACTCGCTGCTTTTGATCCTTTTTATGATTCTGCGTCCTTCCGGAATTCTCGGCACTCTCGAAATTCCCGATCTCTTGAAGCGATTCAAACGCAAGGCGGTTCAGAATGGCTGAGCGACAAGACCACCGAGAGGTTCTTCTTCACGCCGAAGACGTTGTCATGCAGTTCGGCGGCCTTCGCGCCGTAGACGGCTTTAAACTGACGCTGCATCAAGGCGAACTCGTTGGCCTCATCGGCCCCAATGGCGCCGGCAAAACGACATGCTTCAATTGCCTGACCGGCGTCTACAAGCCGACCTCTGGCCGCGTCCTGATCCGCGGGATCGACACCAAGCCGCTTAAGCCCTATCAAATTTCGGCCCTGGGCATGACTCGCACTTTTCAGAACATTCGTCTGTTTCGCGAAATGAACGTCATCGATAACGTCATCGTCGCCGGCCTTCAGCACGCTCGCCACACGGACTTCGATTCTATCTTTAGAACTCCCCGTCACTATGTCGAAGAAGCTCGACTTCGTGAACGCGCCATGGAGCTTCTCGCCATTTTTGATTTAAAGGAAAAGTACGACCTCAAAGCCGGCAGCCTTCCCTACGGAGATCAGCGCCGTCTTGAGATTGTCCGCGCCCTCGCCACCGAGCCTCGTATGATTCTTCTCGATGAGCCTGCGGCCGGCATGAACAATAAAGAAACCGAAGACCTGATGCATTTGATCTCTAAGATCAAGCGCGATTTCAATCTGACGGTTTTGCTGATCGAACACGACATGCGTCTTGTTATGGGCATTTGCGAACGCATTCTCGTTCTCGATCACGGCATCCTCATCGCCGAGGGTACGCCAAGCCAAATTCAAAACGATCCGAAAGTTATCACCGCCTACCTTGGCGCCGAGGAGCAGGCATGAGCAACGCCCTCTTAAAAGTCAGTGACCTTGAAGTGCGCTACGGCGGCATTCTCGCACTCAAGGCGTTTCATTTGAAGTGAACAAAGGTGAAGTGGTCTCATTGATCGGCGCCAATGGTGCCGGGAAAACCACAACACTGCGCGCACTCTCCGGCATGATTCCATTTAGCGGCGGAATTGAATTTCAAGGCCAGAACCTAGCGAAAGTTCCCAGCCATCAAATCGTACGTCTTGGTCTCGCCCACTCTCCCGAGGGCCGTGGCGTCTTCCCAAACCTCACGGTCGCAGAGAACCTCCAAATGGGCGCATTCTCGCGCAAAGACAAAGCCGAGATCGCACGCAATCTCGAACACTGCTACGAGCTTTTTCCTCGCATGAAAGAGCGCCTTAAGCAGAAGGCCGGTACATTGTCCGGCGGCGAACAGCAAATGCTCGCAATTTCCCGCGCCCTGATGGCACAACCCACACTCCTCCTGCTCGACGAGCCCTCGCTCGGCCTTGCACCGCTGATCGTGGCTCAGATCTTCGAGATCATTAAGAAGGTGAACAAAGAGGGCGTTACCATTTTGCTCGTCGAACAAAATGCACGCATGGCCCTTAAAGTTTCCAATCGTGCCTACGTGGTTGAAACCGGAAAAATCACTTTGAGCGGCAAAGGCTCTGAGCTGCTGAATGATCCGCGTGTGGTGGCGTCTTATCTCGGTGGCCACTAAGAACTGGCCCACAGACGTGTGGATTTAACACCTATCCGGCGACCGTCGGCGCTCTTCATCGTAATGGGCTCTGCTTACGACAGAGCCTGGATACGTTTTTTGCCTGCTACCCGATGCTGTGAATATTCGATGTCCTTACTGCGACAACGGCACTCAACACGAGAGCCTGACATCACTGCCAGGGGCCAAATTGATTGTCAGACACGGAAGCTACAAACGCAGCTCGGATGGCAGTCGTATTGTTCGATTTCGATGCCAGTCTTGTAGGCACACGTTTTCGACCTCACGAAACGACGCGTGCTTCAATCAGAAGAAGCGACACCTCAATCATCCAATATGGATGCTCTTGGTATCTGGAGTCTCTCTCCGTCGACTTTCAATCTTACTCAAGATCAGCCGTACGACCACAGCGCGAAAACTGTTCTTTCTTGGAAGACTGGCGCAGGACGATCTCAGACTGTCGCTCTCCAGAGCTTCTCGAGTCGACAGCTTTGAATTCGACGATATGGAGACCTTCGAGCACTCCAAACTCAAACCATTATCGATCTCGTTGGCTGTAGAATCAAAAACACGTCGGGTACTTGGCTTCGAAGTCTCACAAATGCCAGCAAATGGACCACTGGCCGCCCGAGCTCGACAGCAATATGGAAAACGACATGACCACCGAAAAGCAGGACGGACGAAGCTACTAAAACGCCTCAGGCCATTAACGACGAGATCAACCACAATTAAGTCGGATCTGAATCCATTTTATCCTGAACTGATCAAAAGGAATCTACCTGGTGTTCAACATTTAACTTTCAAAGGACGACGGGGGTGCATTGTGGGCCAAGGGGAGCTCAAGCGCGGCGGATTCGATCCGCTCTTTTCTCTCAATCACACGGCCGCCATGTTTCGCGCCAACGTCAATCGACTCTTCAGGCGAACCTGGTGTACGACAAAAAAGCGAGAGGTTCTAACTGCTCATCTGGCCATCTACGCGGTCTTTCACAATCAAAATATTCACTAACTCCCAGTTCTCTCAGTCAAATCCATTTCGACATCCAGCAAAGACGCCTACTGATGGACTAGAACCCGCTCACCCCTCAGCCATGCTGGCTAGATCCACACGTAAGTGGGCCAGTTTGAGGAGGGCGCGGAGCCACACCGTACCTCGCCGAAGCGAGAACGGGCGTTGACCAGACGCGGGCTCCGCGTGGTGTTGGAGGACGCCCGTAAGGCATCCCCGCTTAACAGTTAACTATTTACGATTATCGTTTCAGCTGAATAACTTCGTTCAGAAGTTCGTCAGTTGTCGTGATTGTCTTAGCGTTGGCCTGGAAACCACGTTGGTTCTGAATCAGGTTTACGAACTCGGTTGCGAGATCGACCGTCGATCTCTCGAGAGACTTCGCAAAGAGCTGACCACGACCGGCTTGACGAGCCTTACCAATTGCACCGGCGCCGGAGTCACGAGACTCCTTGAGTCGGTTGTTACCAACTTTGAAGAGAGCCTCGGGGTTCTCAAACTTCGCAAGAGAGATCTGCGCCAAATCGCGCGCCTGACCATTCGTGTACAGTGCCGTCAAAACACCTTCGTCGTTAAACGACATGTTGGTGATTGTACCGGCCGCCGCACCGTCTTGGCGCCAGCTGATCAAGTCTGAATCCTTGCCATACTGCTTGGTGCCGTTGAGACCTTTGCCTTTATCGGTCGTAATAGAGTCACCGAAGTCGATCTTCACTTGCTGATTCTGAAGTGCGCCACCGGTAAAGTTCATCGCTTGTTTAGTGATCTGCTCGGTATCAAGTTTTCCGTCGACGGTGAAAGTCAGTTTTGCCGTCATGACTTCTGACATCTTGCCGGGCTGACCTCCCATAACATCTTTTCCGTCAACCATGCCGCGAACATCCCATGCGCGATCGGCCGACTTGTTGAAGAACATTGTCATCAAGTGCTTGTTGCCTTGTGAGTCAAAAACTTCAACACCAGTTGAGTAGTGCGATGTGCTGTACGGATCTTCTGGATTAAAGACCTTACCCACTTCAACTCGTGAATCGAGGTTCAAATCCATGACGATTTCGCCAGTGGCCTTTGCCGGAATCAACGCACGCGGAAATTTGATGTCACCGACTTTATTGATGACCTTACCACTCTCGTCAGCCTCGAAGCCTTGAACACGCTGTCCGTCGTTTGAAACAAGGTAGCCCTCGCGATCAAAGTGGAATGATCCATCTCGGCTATAGGTTTCGCCGTCTGTTCCGCGAAGAACAAAGTAACCGTCACCCGAGATCGCGAGATCGGTCGACTTTTCCGTTGCATCGACGTTACCTTGTGAGAGCAATGGGTTCACGGCGCCGATCTTTACACCTCGACCGATCTGGTTTCCACCCAAGATACCTTTTAAGTTCTTGGAGATAATATCTTGGAACTCCGCACGGCTTGCTTTGAAACCGATTGTGTTGGCGTTAGCGATGTTATCGCCGATCACACCGAGCGCTTCGCCCTGTGCGGTCAAACCAGACACACCCGTATAAAGAGATGAAAGAACACCCATGAACCCCTCCTAGGTTACATACACCCATCATCATGACGGGTGTTTTAGTTTACGCGACGTCAATCAATCGGTCGCGTGGAGGGCTTCCCTGACGCCGTTGTTTGGTCAAACAACTTCATGCTCAGAGACCAGCCCGTTTACTCAAATTTTCGATCCAAGAAACCACGGCGCCATCAACTAGCGCTTAAACAACCACTGTCGAATCGATATTCGTGAAAACATTTTCACGCATCGCTTGTCGATCCATAACGGTTACGACAGTGTTGTTCTTCACGCTGACAATCAGCGCGTTGTCTCCTGTGAGTACCAATGTGTCTTTCGACCCCTTCTGGGCCGCACGACTCACCGCACTCTCAATACCCTTCATCATATCCGGCGAAAACGAAATCCCTCTCGACTTCATTCGATCCACCGCATGCGCAGAGAACTTCAAACTCTCTGCTTGTCCCGCCTGTGTGGCCGCCCCAGCTCCTGCAGTTACTGCGACGCTCTCGCGAGTACATCTTTAAAATCTGGCATACCCGCTGGCTGATTTTGGAAAGTCGATCGCCTTGCACGGCTTCAGTTAAGCCCTGCATTCCTCCGATCGGTTTTCCAACTACGCCAGCAACTGCCATTTCTAGTTCGCTTCCTTTTCGATTTTATCCATCAAAGCGCCTGCCATCGGAACTGAATCGAGATTGTTCAACGGCACATCCGGTGCTGGTGGAACAAACGCCAATTCCTTCGGCATCTTATTCAATTGTGCTACGCCAAGTGGCAATGCGCTAGTCTGGATTTGTTCTCCGGACTCTTCAATTTTCTTCACGTCAGAAAGTTTGATCGACTGACCATTAACGATAACGTTCGGTCCTTGTGCTGTGAAGTCGACACCCGTGATCCGTCCTTCGAACTCGCTCTTGGCAAAAACTTTTCCGCCACTCGAGGCCGTTGCTTCAACTGCGAACCGATACTCGCCAGGGCGTGCAGGCAAACCTTCGTCGGTAAGGCCATTCCAACGAATCGAGTTCGCACCCTTCTTCATTGCACCCGGCTCGACCGTACGGACGGTTTTTCCATTTCCATCCTTAATCGCGATCTGCACTTTTTGAGCATCGCCCCCAAGAACAAAGTTGAAGCCGTGTTCTGTATCACCCGGCGCACGTGTCACTTTTGATGCATCTCCAGACACTTTCTTTCCTATGAATGAAAGTGCTCCGAAGTTACTTTGACCCGATTGAAGCTTCGCAAGGCCCTCAACGGACGAGTTGATGTTGTTCAACTGCTCAAGCGATGAGAACTGCGCTAGCTGCGCCGCCATCTCATGGCTCTCCATCGGACTTGTTGGATCTTGGTTCTTCATTTGCGTGAGCATAAGTTTAAAAAACGCATCTTTATCGAGTTCGCCATTCCCCGTCGTTCGCACTTTGCGAGCGGGGTCGACCCAATTCGGATCGGCAATTTTATTGAGAACATCGCCGACCGCCTGATCGCCGAATGCTTTCTGAAAGTCACCGGCCGCATTCTTCGCGGCTTGTGGCTCATCTGCTGTCGCACCGGCGCGAAGCAAGGCCTGGGAGTCCGAATTGCTCCAAGCCTGTGTTCCGCGTTTAATTCCCATCATCGACATTCATTCACCCCTTAAGCCACAAGATTCAAACGACGATCACCACCGGTCGCTGCACTACGAGCTTTTACTGCGCTTGGCGCACTCGAAGTCGCGACCGCGTCAGCCTCTGGAACCGGTTGGCGACGTGGCTGCTGATAGCTTCCCATGCCAAACCCCTCCGAGAATCCCTGACGGAATCCTTCGCGGTCTTGACGGAACTGTCCCATAAAGTCCTGAGCCATCTGTCGTGCCTGGTCACGGGCTGAATCTTGATTGCCCTGATCAAAACGCTGTTTTGCTAAATCAGTATTCACATCAACCTTGAGAGCGTCGACCTGCAGACGATGGCTCGCGAGGTTTGTCTTCAGGTCATCAAGACCTTTTTCCAATGCTCGTTTTGCGGAGTCGGTGTCGGTCATCATCTGAATCGCGACTTGTCCATCTTTAACAGCAACCTTTAAGTGAACCTCACCAAGGCCCTCAGGACGAAGCTGCATCTTCATCTCACCGCCGCCTTTTTGCACAAGCAGCTGAGCATTACGAACAACGTCTTGAACATTTTCGGGCGCGGCGCCGTCACCCTGTTTCAGCATCGCCTGCGCGAGCGAAGCTGACGTCGCGCTTCCCGCCGCAAGTGGAACTGCCGCTTTCTCACCACTCGTCGTCGGCACCGTCAAAAGCGAAGCCTCCTCAAGCGTCTTCTCAAGGGTCGATGCGGCCACCGCTTTTGGACCTTGTGGATTTTGGGCTGGCTTCGAAGACGAGCCCGCTGACGAATCAGAGGACGAGCAAAATGCACTCTTCGCTACTGACACCGCTACAACGGGAGCCACACCGAGTGCCTGAGCGATTGAGTCGAACTTAGATGGCTTATCTTCATTTGATTGCGCAGCACCGCTCGAATCCGCTACCGGAATCTCGGTTCCATTCATTTTCTCTGCCGGAGCTCGCATCGCAAACGAGTCATTTAGCGACGCGATTGCTTTATCCAATTTCTCCATGGCCTCTTCTTTTTCAGAGAGGACCTTAACACTGACGCCAAGTGCGGTGCCGATTTGTGCGCCAGCAAGCTGCTCATTGAGCGAGCTTTCACCGGTTGTCAGGAGCATTTCGCGATAGTAGCGCTCGGCCTTAGGCATCTGCTCTGGCTTAAGATTCAGCTGTTCAAGAATGTTCTCAGCCGTTTGTTCCGGCGAAGCTTTCAGCGCCGCCTGGTCAAGACCGGCAAATGCCTTGAGGATCTTTCCTGGCTCAATTCCGAACTCATCCTTCATGCGATTGAGGAAGAGCTGCATTGAGTCCTGACGAAGTGCTGACTCGTTTCCAACAACGTCTTGCAGCTCACCAAGAAGCGACTCGGCATCGATCTCTTGAACACTGCCATCATCCGCTGAGACTGCAACAGACTGTCCCATGAGGGCCGCCTGAATCGCAGCGACAACAGCATCCGATCCGCTCTTTGCTTCAAGGGGTGCCGCTTTATTAGCAGAGATCGTTTTTCCGTCCGTAGCCGGAATGACAGGCGCAGCCTGACGTGGCTCCTTCGAACCCGCAGAAACAGAAGTGGCCGAAATGGAGTCCGATACCGGCTCGCTCGACGCTTTTGATACTTCTGATTTTACGGGCACCGATGTCTTCGCTAGAACATTCTCAAAAGATTGAACCTCTGTGCCATCAGACGTCTTCGACTTCTCGGTCGACTTCTTCTGCGGCTTCTCAATTTTTGACGTCGGTTTGGTGGAGGCCTTCGACAAGGTGGTCAGTGATGATGACGACGCCTCAGATGAGTTCTGACTCATCTCTGGCTTCTCGCTCTTCATCTGTGTGGGGCGATCAAATCCTATGATCGCGCCCATTCCCGTCACTTGCACCTTAGCCCTCCATGGCCGCGGTTCAGTTCACTTCTTCGAGGCGTCTGCGTTTGCTACTGTCTCATACCCTGTCAACATCTCCGAAAGCCTCTTTGCCTTCGCTGCCGACATTGCATTTAGGATCTCTGCAGCGTTCTTCTTTTTCAATCGATCAAGAATCGTCACTGCTAAATCCTCGTTCAAAGTCTCAATCACTCGGGCCGCCTGCGTTGGCTTCATGTTCGAGTAAACATCCACCAACTTTGCGACCTTCTCCTGGTCCAGAACAACTCGATCCTTCAGTGTCGTCGAGATTTCTTTTCTCATCGACTCCAGCTGATGGATCCGTTCATCAAGTCCCTTTTTCTGTTTCTGCAATTCTTCTTCCAACTTTACGAGCTCTGCTTCGCGACGATCTAAAGACTCTTTTCGCTCGCCTAACTTCTTGAAAAAACTGATCTCTTCAGCGGTCCACTGCTTAACGTCTGGGGTCTTCTCGACCTCGGCCGTCGGCTGGGAAGAATCTGCCGACTCGGCAGATTTTTTTGCCTCTTTAGGTTCGATCGCTTTCTCTTTCACCGGAGCATCAGGCTTTGTCTTGGCATCGACCTTCTCTGACGCGTCGGCCTCACCAAAAAATCCAAGTTCAATTGTTGGAATTCTCTCGGCCAAGTCCGGACGAAGATAACCTGTGACACCGGATGCAATCGCAATCAACAACAGGAGGGATGCAAATACAGGAGGCTTTGAACGCTTGCGCCGCGCTTTGCGGTCGGCTTGAGTTTTCGCTTTCGCATTCGCAAAATGCGCTTTCACGAGTTCTTCTGGCGAAAGCCCGCTTCGCAATTCCCCAGTAAACGACTTCGACGAAGCTTGTGTGCCTTTATTTGTGGCCTTCGGCGCAGACGGCACACCCTGTTTACTTTTCTGTGCTTCGCGAAAGAACTGCTCGTAGCTCATACTCTTAGATTCCTCGATTGGCGCGGTTCTCCGCAAGGCCAGGTCTCAGCGAAAAGGACCTTCGCCTCGCCCATGGCGCATCACCGCCAGGTCGTCATATTCAAGACGCTCTCGGCGCTCCATCTCTTCGACAAACTCTAGACGTTTGTTCTCTTTCAATTTTTCTAAAGTCTTCTTTTCTTTTGCGGACTCAATCAAAATGTCCTGCAAACGCTCTTCTTCCGCCTTCAACTCACGAATCTTTTTCCTATGATTTTCGATCCGGATTTTCTGCCCAGCCACGAAAGTCTCAATGGTGTTCAGAGGACTGGCACCAGAGCCGGATGTCACAAGCCTCTGACCGTCCTCACGAGCCGTGTCGATAGCTCGATACATCTCATCGAGGACTCGAAGCGCTTCAACAGTCTTCGCACGGGCGTCCATAAAGTCGCGCTGCGCGGCCTCTTCAAGACGCGTGCGATGTTCAAGCAGCTTTTGCAAACGAAACTTGAACTTCATCAGCCCCTACCGAGAATTTGAACCATTCGGCGTGCGCAGTCTTCAATCGACGTGGCTTCTTCAACATCCTGTCGCAAGAACTCGTCGATGGCCTGATGTAGACGGACCGCCTCGTCAATTTTCGGATTTGTCCCCTGACGGTAGGCACCAATATTGATCAGATCTTCGGCATCACGATAGACCGCAATCATCTCGCGCATGCGCCGCGAAAGATCTAAAAATTCGCGAGGCACAATCTGTCGCATTACCCGACTTGTCGACGGCAAAACGTCAATCGCTGGAAAGTGGCCACGAGCAGCAATTTTTCGGTCCAACACAATGTGGCCGTCGACGATCGAACGGACAGCGTCGCCGATCACGTCATTCATGTCGTCACCTTCAACAAGAACAGTGTAGAGACCCGTGATACTTCCGCCGTTGGTGAATGAGCCTGCGCGCTCGAGCAGCTTCGGAAGCGCTGCAAAAACACTCGGTGTGTAACCCTTTGATGCTGGAGGCTCGCCGGCAGCAAGACCGATCTCTCGGGCCGCCATTGCAAAACGAGTGACCGAGTCCATCATCAACAAGACATGTTTTCCCTGTTCCGCAAAAGCTTCAGCAATCGCTGTTGCAACAAAAGCGCCGCGCATTCGCAAGAGCGGGCTCTTGTCACTTGTCACACACACAACGACTGATCTCTTTAAGCCCTCGGGACCAAGGATATCCTCGATAAACTCCTTTACCTCTCGACCCCGCTCGCCAATCATCGCAATCACGTTAATATCGGCATTCGACGATCGGGCCATCATACCCATCAGCACAGACTTACCGACGCCCGATCCGGCCATGATCCCCATCCGCTGCCCACGTCCAACCGTAAGCATTGAGTTGATCGCACGGACGCCAAGGTCGGAAATCTCTCGAATCGGTTCGCGATCAAGTGGATTCACGACGGCCGAATAAATTGAACGCTCTTCGATCGATTCAAGTGGCCCCAACGAATCCATGGGTAAACCCATTCCATCAACCACGCGCCCCAGAAGCCCGTCGCCAACACGAACTGTCGCCTGCGGTTGCTCCAGTACGACCTGCGCACCAAGACCAACGCCCTTCATTTCACCAAGCGGCATCAAGATCACGTTGCGATCGCGAAACCCGACAACTTCAGCCAGAAAAGGTTCGTTCCCGGCCGATGGATACACTCGACAGATCGCACCAACCGACGAGGCCGGCAGATAGCCGAGCATCATTGGACCAACGACTTGAGTAATTTTGCCGGAATCCTCGGTCAAATGGGCGCGGTCAATGGCAGTCCGATAGCGCTCAAGATCAAGATTCATCGACGTTTCCATTCACGTCGCTGCGCTTTGGAAGAATCTCAGAGATCGAGCTCCAGAGTTTTCCAAGACGCATTTCAATTGTGGCATCGACCTGCCCGTAGTTCGTCATGATCACACAGCCACCCGGCTGCATTCCTGCCGCTGACTCCAACCGAGCCTTTCTTATGAACTCAAACTCTTTGCCCAAACGAGCCTTTGATTCTTCAATGAATGCAAAATCGGGCTCGGCCATTCGAATCGTCATCGACTCTTCGTCTTGTGCACTTTGTGCGGCCTGCTCAAGAACACGCAAGATAGTCTCGCGATTCATCGAAATCTCGGCGAGCGCCATGCGCTTGGCCATTTCAAAGCTGAGCGTCACCAGGGAACCTTCATTTTGCTTCACCAAATCAGTTTTCAGAGTCTCAAGGCCGTGAATAATTCGATCAAGCTTCGATAGTTTCTCTGCAAGCTCTTCGTTCTTCTCGCGATAGGCCGACTCTTGTCCCTCATCACGTCCAAGATCGTAACCCTGCCTGTAAGCTTCTTCCTGCAGAGTTTTGAGCTTCTCAAGAGCCTCGGTCTCAACTCGCTCTGAAAGTGAGTGCTTTTCAAGCTCCGCAATTCCCGATGTAACAGAGACGACGTGATCGACCTGGAACTCGGGGTTCTCTTGCTCAGTCTGAATGCGCACAAACTCAACAGCGGCCGCACTCGGTCGAAATGGAAAATCGCGAGGCTTATACTCAAGCGCACGGGTCTCGGCCTCATCTTTGGTGAGGATCGATTTTGACTTCGTCATTCCATTAGGCCGCGCAGCGTTCAACATCTAGACCTTCCCTAAACCATCGCGTCTTCGCTGCCACCGCGAGCGATAAGGATTTTTCCTTCGCCCTCAAGTCGACGAGCGACGTTAACGATTTCAACCTGGGCCGTCTCAACATCTGAAAGACGCGATGGCCCCATGTTCGACAGATCGTCTTTAAGCAGCTGTGCCGCCCGTTGTGAGATATTCTTGAAGATTTTGTTTCTGATCTCTTCGTTCGAAGTCTTGAGCGCAAGCAAGAGCTTGTCGTTTGGAACTTCCTTGAGAAGGGTTTGAATGCCCTTGTCGTCGATCTTGATAATGTCTTCGAACACGAACATGAGCTTGCGAATCTCTTCGGCCAAAATCGGATCTTTTTCTTCGATCCTCGCCATAATCGCTTTCTCGGTGTTCTTGTCCATAACGTTGAGCATCTCGGCCACGGGCTGCACTCCACCCAATGCCGCAGCCTCTGTCGTACCAACGTTCGACAGCTCCTCTTTCAATACTCGATCGACTTCTGCAATCAGTTCGGGAGCAACATGTTCGAGGTTCGCCATACGAAGCACCACTTCGGCTTGGAAAGCCTCGGGAAGACGCTTTAAAACCTCTCCCTTTTTTTCAGGCTCAAGGTGCGCCAAGATCACCGACACCGTCTGCGGGTGCTCGTTCACCAAAAAGTTTGCAAGCGACTTTGCATCAACAGTCTCAAGCGACTCAAGCTGCGGCCTTTGACTTGTCGACACACTCAAATGTCCAAGAACTCCACGCGCACGCTCTTCACCAAGCGCATCGATGACCGTCTCTTTCGCGATGGAAGAGTCAGAGAAAATATAGTCTTCCGACTCACTGACAAGTTCGTAGTACTCCTCTAAGACCTTCTTCGTAATCGCAATAGGCACGATCCGAAACTTGCCCATGACGGTCAGAAGTTTTCGAATGTCAGCGTCATCCATACGCTTCAGCAGAACTTTCGCTGAATTTGGCCCGAGATAGTTGACCAAAATCGCTGCTTTTTCAAAGCCTTTTAAATTATCGAAATCGATGCCCTCAGGCTTTTGCAATCGAACTGTCGCATGATCGGCCATAGGTTATGCATCCTTCCGAACAAGCCAAAGGCTAAACGCGCCTGCAGCTTTCTCTTCATCTTTTTCCATCAACGTCATGATGCGCTCGCGGAGAAGCTCTGATTCAGCTTTATCGGGATCCAGCGATTCCTCCAAAATTGGAAGTGCACTCGACATACCTGGCAAGCTGTTGTCAACCGACTGAAGTTCCTCGAGTTCCTCGATTGTACGAGGAAGCAAATCATCAACTGAGTCTTGGAAGCTATCAGTCACCCAACGCATAAATTGTCGCATCACCATAAAGAAGAAGAGCGAAATCACCCCGCCGAGGAGAATCCACTTCAACAGTGAGTTCATCAGCTTCTTGCGCTCAAGAGTGGTCATCCACTTCTCGCTCTCGCTGAAGTCCTCTTTCTCAAAACGCATCGTCTCAATCTTCACAGCATCGCCGCGCTGATCGCTGAATCCGATCGCATTCTTCACAATCGACTCAAATTTCACAATCTCTTCGGGAGTGCGTGGCGCCCACGCTTCTTCATCTTCACCCTTGTCGTTTTTCTTAAATGAAGTCACGCCGTCAACCAGAACTGACACCGTGATGCGCTCAAGACCACCGGCGGCCTCTTTGATATTCTTTACGGTCTTGGGAACCATAAAGTTTTGCGTCTTCAATTCTTTCTGAACATTCTGACTAAAACCAACTTGTCCAGTCTCTTGTGCACCGGGAATATTGGCACGAGCGCCGGGAACTCCAGTTGGATTTGTACGAGAGCCGTCAAGACGCTCTTCCTCACTTTGCGTTGAAACCAGCGCCGACTTATCGGCATCAACAGTCTCTTCGGTCATCTGCATGTGACGATTATTGAGCTGCGCGTTCACGCGCGCGATCACTTTACCCTGGCCAACGACACGAGCAAGGATCGATTCCACGCGATCTTCAATGTCTCGCTCCATTTTTGACTTTGCTTCAGCAAGTGCGCCACTCACTCCGCCCGATGGATCTTGCGCTTTCGAAAGCATTTTTCCACGCGAATCGACAACGGTGACCTTCTCGGGATCAAGTCCCTCAACGGCGCTGGCGACCAAGTGTGTGATACCGCGAACCTGGTCCTCGGCAAGGGTTTTTCCTGGATGAAGTTCAACAACAACCGACGCCGTCGGCGATCCACCCTCTTCTAAAAATGTTTTCTTAGGAGGCAACGCCAACATCACTTTTGAGCGCACAACCGCATCGAGTGTGTTGATCGCGCGCGTCAGTTCACCTTGCAGCGCGCGTTGGTAGTTGATTCGTTGCGAGAACGAGGAGGCACCGAAGTCTTGCTTATCAAAGACTTCGAAGCCAATCGAGCCAATCTTTCCTGTACCCAACTCTGACATCAACGCCATCTGAGTTGAATGCAAAAGCTCTTTTGGAACGACAATGGTTTTTCCTGCATCCTGAACACGGAAAGGAATATTCTTTGCCTGAAGCTTGTCGACAACCACGGCGGTCTGATCCGCCGGAATATTGGTCAAAAGCGGAACGTAGTCCGTTCAGCTCATAATTGTGGCCATGATGCCGCCCGTGACAAGAACAAGTCCTGTCGCAGCTAACATCGACATGCGCTTAACCGGAGTTAAGTTCCGATAGAAGTCTCGAAACTGTACAATGATATTTCGGAAAAGACTTTGCACAACGCTCCCTTAATCGATCAAACCTGCATCTTCATAACTTCTTGATAGGCGTCGATGATCTTGTTTCGGACCTGAGTCATCAACCGAAGCGCGATATCAGCCTTCTCGACTGTCATCATCACTTCAGGAATATTCGTGGTCTTCCCCGTCGCCAAATCTTGAGTTTTTACGTCCGCTTGCTTTTGAAGTTCATTTGTCTCGTTAATGGCATCGCGAAGAATATCGGCGAACCCACCGCCGTCGATCTTCCCGTTTGCGCCTGTACTACCGACACCCGACGCGGCACTTCCGGTTGATCCCGTGCGCGGCGAAAAGCCATCGGAGCGAATTTCGCTCGCGGTCTTGCCTTGGTTGAGTAGCGATTGGCCTTGGCGGATCGTCAAACCATCCATGGTTCAGGTCCTGTTAGCCTCTTGGCGTTAGGGTTACTTCCTTGGTCCTTGCGCCTGACACCCTACTAGTGACAAATGCGCAGCCTTTTCCTTATTTTAGCCGCTCTTTCTTAAGTCGCGAGTCCATTCTGCATTAATGTTTCATTCTTAGGCTGAAGGCCTGCTCCGTCGAAAAAATGACACATTTATACCCCTCGACTATCGTCCAATTTCAAGCGAAGTCATCGCCATGTCTTTTGTAGCGTTCATGGCCGAAACGTTGGCCTCATAGGCGCGCGTGGCCTGAATCATGTTCGCCATCTCTTCCATCAGGTTAATGTTCGGCATGGCCACGTAACCGTTCTCATCGGCGTCGACATGATCGGGTCGGTACTCCATTCGCGGCGCCTTTTGATCGACAAGAACATCGGTCACCTGGACCCGCTGCACATCTTTCTGCGGAGCACTGGTCAAAATCTCACCAAAGCTTTTTGCCTCCGGCATCGATTCAAAAATGACATCTTTGCGACGGTAGGGGCCACCTTCAGGAGTTCGCGTCGTATTGATGTTCGCGATATTGGAGGAAATTGTATTCATGCGCGTGCGCTGCGCGGCCATTCCACTCGCACTAACTCGCATTCCGGTCAGAATATCCATTAACGGCCTCCGTCTGTCGCCGCGTACTTGAGCGAAGCCATCTTCTTGTTGATCAGCTGGACCGCGGCCTTGTACATGATCGAGTTCTCAGCAAGTGAACTCATCTCTCTTTCAAGGTCGACCGTGTTTCCGTCGGGATTCACGCTGACATCAGGATTCTCATAGATGTCGGCCTTTACTCTTGAGATCGCACCCGGGCCCGTCGCAAAATGGCCCGGCTCAGACGCCGACGGACTTGCGTCCTCAAAGTCCAGGGCACGCGATAGCGCCGATTCAAAATCCAGCTTCTTCGCCTGATAGCCTGGAGTCTCGGCATTGGCCACGTTCGATGAAATCACATTGTGACGTGTCTGCCGCAAATTGACAGCAGCACCCAGTGCCCGCGTCGTCTTATCAAATAGATCAGCTGACATGCCCAACCTCCATTTCACCGTACTCGTGCAGTTTATTGCGCAATGTCCGAATCGAGATGCCGAGCATCTGCGCCGCTTTCGTTCGATTCTGCTCGGTGAATTCCAATGTCTTTAAAATTAACGCCTTCTCGGCCTGGGCAACGGTCATACCAGCGCTCAAACCTGCCGCGCCAGTCGGTCGCGATTGATCGGCAATCGCCAGTCGGTCGCCGTCAATTTGAACATCTCGCTCTTGCAACACGTCACCATTTGAAAGTAGAACCGCCCGCTCGATGACATTCTCAAGTTCACGCACGTTGCCAGGCCATGACCAATTCAGCAATTTCGTCATCGCCTCAAGGTCAATGCGCTTAACGGCACGACCGTTTCGATGGCTCGACATCTCCATGAAGTAGCGAGCCAACAAATCGATGTCTTTCGGTCGTTCGCGAAGTGGCGGCACACGAACGGGAAGAACATTGAGACGATAGAACAAGTCTTCGCGAAACTGTCCACGTCGAACCATCTCTCGAAGATCCCGGTTGCTCGTCGCAACAATGCGAACGTTCACACGAATCGTTCCGCGTCCGCCGACACGCTCAATTTCACCTTCTTGAATCGCTCGCAAGAGCTTTGCCTGTAACAACATCGGCATCTCGCTGATCTCATCAAGCAAGATCGTTCCCTCGCTTGCGAGCTCAAACTTTCCGCACTTCTGCTGATGAGCTCCCGTAAAAGCGCCTTTCTCATGGCCAAAGAGCTCACTCTCGAGAAGACCCTCGGGGACCGCCGCGCAATTGATTGCAACAAAACGGGCTTTGCTTCGCGGACTCTTTGCGTGAATCATCCGCGCCAAAAGTTCCTTCCCCGTTCCCGACTCGCCAAGCAAGAGAACCGTTGCGCGGCTGGCGGCTACGTTTTCAATGGTTCTCAACACACGGCTCATTTCGCCGTCTTCTGTTCGAATCAATCCATCGCGATCAAAAGCCGTCATCGTCAGACCCTCACTATCGAATTTCTGCTGCTGCCGGAATTCGCTCAATGTACTTCTTGTACTCTTCACGCCATTTCGCGCCGCTCATCTGCTCACTCGCCAGACGACGCCAAACGTTGGCTTCTTCTTTTGAAAGCTCGCCCCAGATTTTCTCAGCTGACTTCAGATCACCCGTCTCAAAAAGCAATTGGCCAAGTCGATAGCGAACCGAGTCATATCCATTGCGTGCGACGTCAGAATTGACTGTCGGAATTTCAAGCAGCGAGCGATAGGACTTGATCGCTTCACCGCGTTTTCCGCGTTGAAGTGCAGCCTCAGCCTCGATCTCGTAGGCGCTCGCCTGAAGCGCCTCCTCATTCGTTAACTTCAGCGTCTGCTCCACCGATTTCTCAACAGTCGAGTAGTCTTTGCTCTTAAGGGCAAGACGAGCCATGCGGAGATGAAGTGGAGCGGTCTCTGCCGCTGTTTTCTCGTCAGCATTGAAGAGCTTGATCATCTCGGCAAGGTACTTTTTTGCTTCTTCTGCTTGCCCACGTTCTTCTGCCAAAGCACTGGCCAGATCCGCGCGCTCCACTTTTTCTTTTGGAGTGAGCTTCTCAGTATTTTTAACCTTCTTGAGCTCGCTTTCGGCCAGAGAAAACTTCTTCTCCTTCGCCGAAACTGCCGCTAGACGAAGATGTAGACTTTCAACAGAGATCTCATTTTCAAAAACATCTCGATCGACCGGCTTCACTCCATCGATTCTCTTTAACGCCTCGCCATAGTAAGTCGCCGCCTCATCGTAAACGCCGGCTTGCTCAAATGAACGACCGGCAAAATAGGGAAGATCACCGCGTTTGACGCCCTTCAGCCAGCCCGACTGATCTCGCGAGTAAAGCCGCAAGCTCTGAAAAAAGTCATTTCGGTCAACAGCCGCTTTGATATTCTCAGCCAAGTTTCGAACGATGCGACCTTTGATTAAATCAAGATGACGAGACTGAGTGTTCTCTTTATAGAACTGCACCAGATCCGCCGTTGCCCGGTCGTACTCACCCCGCGCCGTGAACGCGTCGGCAAGAGTGATCGTTTTAAATTCTTGAATCGACGGTAGATCCTTGTCCCGCTTTACGATCTCATCAATCTCAAGAAGCGCATCTTTCAACTCCCGATCTTTCATCTTTGGTATGCGTGACATCAAAACACGCATCCGTGCGATATCAGCCCCTGGTGTTGAACGATAGCGAAAGAACGACTCAAAAAAGGCGCCTGTGACACGACGGTCGTCAGCGCCGACGAGTGTCTCAATCATTTCACCAAGACGAGTCATCGCGTATCCGCCATGACGATGCTCTGGAAACTTCTGAAGAAATTGTCGATACGAGTCAATTGCCTCGCGCTCTTGTCCCGAACGAAACTGCGCCTCTGCTCGGTTGTAGAACGCATTCGGAAAGCGACCCGTTGCTTCGGGAAAACGCTTAATCGCAACGTCGTAAGCCGCAATCGACTTTCCGTAATCGCCCTTGCGGAAGTACACGTCGCCTTTGCGAAAGGCCGCCTCTTGTCGGTCGCGAACTCCCTTGGCGTCTTTCTCCAACAGACTCAAGTTCTTTGATGGCGTCTTCGTGACGATTCAGCGCCATGAAAGCGCGTGCAATCGAGATCTTGACCTGACCCGCATACTTTGAATCGGGTTTCAATCGCACAAAGCGCTGAAAAGTCTTGAGCGCTCCAAACGAATCACCGCGCTCAAGATAGCTGTAACCGACAAGCAGGAGCGTTCGCGTCGTCAACGGTGAATCGGGATACTTCTCAATAAGATTATTGTAGATGCCCATGGCCTCTTCAAAATCCGTGTCGTGAAGATTAACGCCTTCCTCTTTGTTTTCCTCTTTGGTCAGGCGCTCCTTGTGCCAGAGGTCGTAGTGAGTATCGGCCATCATGTAACGAATGATTTCGTCGTACTGAGTCTTTGGGTATTTTTTAAGAAAGTCTTTTGCCGTCGCGAGAAACAAGCCCTGGCGCCTATTGTTGAAAAGTGTCACCAGTAGACGCGCCTCTTTGTTCTCATTTTGAATCGCATGATCATCGCTCGCCGCGACATCGTAGATGGGTGGAGCCTGCAAGAGCTCCTAGCTTTGGAAAACCAAGATTCAACATCGGATAAGGAATACGCAGAGCGGCTCGTGCCGCGTGGCGAGCTGATTCTTTGATCTCGTAGTCCTTAACCGTGAAACGACGAAACTCTGGATCGCCGCCATCAAACACACCGCGTTCAAATTCGCGACGTGAGGCTATTTTCTCGGCGAGAGAGATGGGCTCAGGAACCAACTGCGTGGTTCCCATTCCTTGCTTGGCGACGATGACAAAATCACCACCGGCGGGTTGGCGGGCCGAGCCCTTCTCTGCTTTTTTAGGCAATGCGACCACCGGCGCTTTCGCCGGCTCCTTGGGCTCCTCAGCCTGACTTAGAGTTTTTGCGTCCTTAGGAGCTTGTTCCGCGGGAAAAAAATCGAGAACCAGACGTGTTGGTTGATCTGAAACGTAGTCAAAGTAGTCAGTGCCTTTTGATAGAACAAAACGAACCTCAGCCTGACCGTCAACTCCAAAGGCCGAGACCGACTTCACCGACACCTGTGAGTCCTTCATCGATCGCAGTCGGGCAATCGCCCCATCGTCGAGAGATGGAATACGCAGCACAATTTCGTTTTCACCTATGCGTTCCACCTTGTAGCGATCAGCCCCTGTTCCTTCGAACTCAAAATGACTCGCATCGCCAATTTGCGAAAACTCCGAGCGGATTCCAGACTGGCTCTGAGCGTAGGTCGAGGTCGTGAAAATGGTGGCGACCGCAAAGATCGCAAGACTGGCCAAAAGAAGGGTGCTCACTCGATTCAGCATATGCAAGTATGCAAAGCACACCGAGTGCCAATGCAGGCCAAACTCCATCGCACACAGACGTGTTTGCATGACAAAACCATGACGCTTGGTCTATGGTTTTTGACGCTAAACTGGTCTGTATCATTTTAAGAGAATGCCGATACGCGATAGGCCAGCATCCACTTGGGACAGCAGCGGGAGTTTACAACGTGACGTGCATCTCGACCTTTGACAAGAATCGCGGCAAGAATCGCGGCAAGAATCTGAACCGCACACTTCGATTGTTTTTTCGAAATGCACCGCTCATCACAAGTGCCGTTTTTTTCACTTCGTGCGTTTCTGTCAATCTAGGGCCTGGAAAAGTTGAAAAGTCGTCTGGTGTTCGTATCGAGGAGCCCGTCGCACCGTTTGTCGCCATCGATAGCAAAGCCGACGGCGCATGGAAGAGCAAAGACACAGGTTCAACCATCGCTTACCAATCAGGCTGTGGCGAATCTGCCGATTTGCCACTCGAGTCGCTCGCGGAGGAGCTCTTCTCTGGCCTCGAGGAGAAGAAAGAGATCTCAAAACAGCGCCGCCCATTTGACGGCCGTGAGGGCCTCGACATCGAAATCGAGGGCAAACTCGACGGCGTCCTGACTCGAACGCGCACATTGGTCTACAAAAAAAATCGTTGCAGTTATACGCTGACCTTCATCACTCTGCCGCAAAATCTCGATCTCGATAAACCGAAATTCGAAAAATTCATCTTAGGCTTTGCGGCGCCATGATCGGATCTTTTACTTCCGCTATCGGCGGCCGTATTTCGCAGTTTACACAGAACCTCGGCGGAGCCTGGCTGCTCTTCCTTCAGGTTCTCCGTGACTTTGGCACGCGCCCTATCTACCCCCGCCTTGTGATTGAGCAGATCTACCAAATTGGCGTGCGCTCAACAGGACTCGTACTGATCACTGCCGCCTTTACCGGTATGGTCATGGCACTGCAATTTGGCCTGAGCCTTGAAAAATTTGGTGGTAAACTCTACGTTCCAAAAATCGTCTCGCTCTCCATCATTCGCGAAATCGGTCCGGTTTTTTGCTCGCTCATGCTCGCCGCCCGCGTCGGTGCCGGAATCGCATCTGAAATCGCCTCGATGGTCGTCACCCAGCAGATCGATGCGATCCGCGTCCTCGGTACGTCGCCTATTAAACGTATCGTTATCCCTCGCATCTTGGCCTGTGTTATCGCACTTCCGATGCTCTGTGTTCTCGGAAACCTTGTCGGTGTTCTAGGCGCCCTCGTCGTCGGCGTCGCCGAACTCGGTCTTGATCCATTTTTCTTTTACCAAAAGGTGATCTCGACCATCACCCTCGTCGACCTCCTCACCGGTGTGGGAAAGACCTTCTTCTTTGCGCTCTCGATTTCGCTCACCGCGTGCTACTTCGGTCTCAACGTTAAGGGCGGCACGCAAGGTGTCGGTCTGACAACGACCATGGCCGTCGTTGTGTCCTCGATGTCGGTTCTGATCAGCGACTTCTTCTTAACAAAACTCTTCTTCGTTCTGTTTGAGAAAGGCTGACGAATGGAAACCGTCGTCCGTTTTCAAAATTTTGCGAAGAGCTTCGGCACAAAGACCGTCCATGAAGACGTCAGCTTTGATGTCTACCGCGGCGAATGCCTGGGACTGCTTGGCGGCTCCGGAGCCGGAAAGTCAGTTCTGCTTCGCACCCTCGTCGGTCTCGAAAAGCCAGACCGCGGGCAGATCTGGGTTGAAGGCGAAGAGATCTCCAAGATGAGTGAACGACAGCTCATCAACATTCGAAAGAAGGTCGCTTACGTTTTTCAAAACGGAGCGCTCTTTGATTCGATGTCCGTCTATGACAATCTCGCCTATGCGCTTCGCGAACACACCAAACTTGCCGAAGACCAGATTCACGATCGCGTGATCAACCGACTCGCCGAGTTTGGTCTTGCCGGAAACGAACGCCTCTTCCCATCCAATCTTTCTGGCGGCATGCAAAAGCGGGTCGGCCTTGCGCGGTCCATTATTCTCGAACCTTCGGTGGTTCTGTATGATGAGCCGACCGCAGGACTTGACCCCTACAATACAAAGCGCATCTGCGACATGATGTTGCGCCTAAAACAGAAAGGCGCAACCGCGATATTTGTCACACATGACATGCCGGCGGCATTCTCGGTCTGTGATCGAATTGCCGTTCTCAAACACGGGCGCATTCACGCAATTGGCACACGAGACGAAATCGAGCAGCAAGACCGGTGGGTCGCGCGGTTCATTCAAGGCGAAGAAATTTAGAGGGACAGCTCATGGATCCACAAAGCTCAAAGATTGAACTCAAAGTCGGAATTTTCGTCGTCGTTGGCCTGATCGCCACCATGGTCTCGATTCTGCTTTTAGGTGGCGACAAAATCGCCTTCAAAAAACGCATTGAATACCACGCACAGTTCACCGAAGTGCAGGGCCTCTTCCCCAGGTTCCGTGGTCAGTCTATCGGGTCTCAATATTGGCAATGTCAAACACATCGCCCTCAGCGAGGACCTTAAGATCGACCTCACAATGCAGATCGACCCCGCCTTTGCCGGTCGGATCACCGATGGTGCAATCGTCGAGATTAAAACTCAAGGAGCGCTGGGCGATAAGTTTCTTTATATTAAGCCTGGCCCCCCGACAGCAACACCACTGGCGGATGGCGCAACACTGCCAGTCGACGAAAGCGACATCTTCAAACTTCTCACTGATCGCAAAGACGGCATGGCTCGCGCAATCGATCTGGTCAAAGAGCTGCATATCCTAGTCGGAAGTCTAAATCAGGACGGCAAAACAGCCAAAATGATGTCGAATATGGCTGATGCCAGCGAGAAGCTAAAGTCGACAATGGGCAAACTCGACTCTCTGCTCGGCGAACTCCATGGCCAACTGCCCGAGGACAAGAAGCTCAAGAAGGCTTTGGTGGCCCTCTCGAGCATTCTGGAGAAGGTCGATAAGGGGCAGGGAACTCTTGGTCAGCTGATCAATGATCCAAGCGTGCATCAGTCATTAAAAACGTTTCTTGGTGCGTCCCAGCGAGGTCGTTTAATGAAAGATCTTGTGCGAGAGACAATTCAAGCGAAAGATCAGAAGTAAGCTATGTTTCGTAGTTTTCGCCTTAAAAGAAAACGAACTGAGTTCGTAAGCAGTCTGAATCTCAAAGCCCCTCTCGCAAAGGGACTCGAGATCAAACTTGCCGAAACGGCACCAGAGTTTATCGATGCGGCGAAGCTTCTGCATAACTCCTATGTTCGACGGCAGCTGATCAAAGGCCCGATGGGCGCGATGCGCCTTTCACTCTACACGGTCTTACCCTCGACTGGCCTGATTGTGGCACGCACCGGCCCTCTGCTTTCTGGTACCGTTCAAGTGCACCAGCGAACGGAAACCAACCTTCCGATCGAAGAGTCCTTTGATATCTCCTCTATTCTCAAGGACGTAAAAACCGGAAAAGACCAGCGCATTGTTGAGATCGGTTCGCTTGCTTTGCACGACTTAAAGGCCGCTCGCCTTGAAGAGGTCTATTTGCCTCTGGTCTCTTATATCATTCGGTTGTGCATGACAGTACTCACTGTCGATCGAATTGTCATCGCAGTCCAACCAAGAACAGCCGAGTTTTACGAAGCGCTCTTTGGCTTTAAGCTGTTCAAAGGCGGCGAGGCCAAGCGGCACTCGTTTGCTGCCGGCGCCGAGGCTGTCGGTCTTTACCTCGATCTCACAGATTTCCGCGTTTTCCTTGAAAAGAATTATCGCAAACTTCCGCCGCAGCAAAATCTCGAGAGCTTCCTGCTCGCCCATCCTGATATCACCAAGAGCATGATTCTGCCGACTGAGCCAGCCCCTGCCATTCATCCAAAGGCGGCCGTGATTCTCGAAGAGATCTACGTGAATCGATCGCCAATGATCAACAACGCCCCTGAAGACTGGCGAAAAAATGTCGCCACGATGTACCCCGACACCGACGAGTACCGCTGGCTCTTTAAGAGCGACGACTCCATCGCCAAACGACAGACGCGTAGACACATGACCGATTTTGCGGTGCGCTTGACCGATTCATTTGGACTCACTCGACAAGGCAAAGCCGTCGACGTTTCGTCGGGTGGGATGAAGATCATCTTGGCAGATCGAACACTGCCTCCATCGATGGACGAAGAGCTCAAAGTCGATATTTCGCCTCCGCTGGCAGAACCCATTCCCGTTATTACGCGCGTGCGGCGCTATGACTTAAAAGAGTACAGCCTCGGTGTGCAGGTGATGGATCCAAGCCCAGAGTACATCGAGTTTGTCGAAGAGGTTCGCGGAACAGCTCTGACCACAACTGCCGGCACCACGTCGAGCACCCCAAAGCCAAACGTTAAAAAGTAGGACTGTCTCCGAGGCGATTTAGACGTTGGTCGCGATGGCATCGCGACGCCCCGTTGATATAGTCTCAGTGTGACAATACACCGACAAACTATTCGATTCTTGGCAAGACTGGCACTTGTGACTCTTGCGACAGCAACAGCCAATGCGACTTGTAAAACAACTCCGCTAACCGATAGCCAGCTCACCGAGACCGGTCTTCGACAATATCTTGAGAACACTAAAGCTCAAAAGATCAGACTTGACGAGTTTGTCTGCTGCCTACCCGAAGTCTTTAGCAAACAGTACTTCGTCGCCCACTCAAGCGTTGCTGCGCAAAACTCAATTCCATCAAGTCCACGCGTTGTCATGACCAACTTCACGCCAAGCGACAATTCTGTTCCCGAACTTCCGTCAGCCTTTTTTTCCATCAACGGCGGACACGCAAGTCTCAATCAGACCAATTCCGTTGAAGCCGTATTGATCGATCGGAAAACCGGAAAAGTTGAACTCTACGATATCGATTTCTCGTCAGGCCATCCGGAGATGAGCAAACCAAACCCGCAAACATGTGTAAATTGTCATGGCACTTATGGCCGAGCCGATGCCGGCGGGATGCATTTGATTTTCGAAGGCCCCGATGTTTGGCCCCGCTTCGTCGGCGGCGGCGATGTCCTTCCGCTGGTCGAAGATGGAAAAACTCATACAGAACGAGATGCACTTCTCCGGAGGCTATCGAATGCGAGTTTGAAGTCGTTAAAAGAAAATCCACGATTCAAATGTCTTTCTCCAGCTGTTCCAGACGTACGCTTTCAAATGGAGCTTGATGCCGCCGTTGCGAAACTCAATCGTATAAGAGTGGCACCGCTCATCGCTCAAACCAAAGACTACGAGAAGTTTAAATATGCCATCGCGGGAACCGACGTTTGCCCAACGATGCTCAACGATGTCAACTGTCAGCTAACAGCAGGCGGGCCTAAGAAGACACCATGCAACTCATGGTTTACACCTGAGTCCCTTCATCTGTTTACTGATCAAAGCTCTCTACGTGACCAGATTCGGAATGCCGATACGGTTCTTGAACTCGACCGAGTCGGCTTCGAGCTCTTTGAACAACAGAGGGTGAAAACTGAGAAGGCGATAAGGAAAGCCAATAGCGAACGGTCAGTCGCATCACTTGACTTTGACATCCGAGCTCGCGCGCTCCAGCCTCGAAAGAGACTACTCCCTCTCGCAACCGACGGAGTTCAAGACTTACTACTGAGAAAGTATGCCGTGGACACGGAGCTCTATCATGGCGGAATCAAACCGCTCACCCGATATCTCTTTGAGGCGCGCGGAATACCGACGGCAACATGGGGAACCGATATCGTCGCCGGCTATCAGCGCCCAGCGGTTGGACTTAGCGAATTGTCGGCCATAGAACCTAAAAACGGCGACCTTCGGCAAATTCAATCGGCAGGCAATCTCTGCGATCGACTCAGAGCCGCAAGTATTGCCGCGACAAGCACGCTCGCTCCAAAGGCTTCTGGAGTCCTCCGAGCCAACACCAAGAAGCAGGGCCTATCGCGCTAATCGACGCATCAAAATCTGCAGCGTGGCACTTGGCCCAGAATGCCCGGTTCCCTCTTGCACTTCGCGCTCGGTCGCCTGCAAGACTTCAAACTCCACCGCAGTCTGGCCCGCCAGAAGCTCGCGGCGAACATCTTGTGGCTCACATAGAAGTGCCACATCCTTCGGGCCGCCCGTCCCAAACTCGAGCTGCTTTGGCGTGTAACCTTCAAAAATAAAAACGCCACCTGCTCGCAACGCTCCGGGCGTCCACTTATAAAACTCCTGCCTGAGCGTCAGGGGCAAGTGACACCAAATGGAAACGATCGCGTCCCAATCGCCGCCCAAACTCTCAAACCCGTCATTCAAATCCATCACTCGGTAGTCGACTTCAACTCCAGAACTTTTCGCCAGCAGTAGTGCCTTATCACGCCCCACACTCGAAGCATCGACGGCCGTTACTTTAAAGCCCTGCTTCGCTAAGAAAACCGCATTTCGCCCTTCACCCTCACCCACCGAAAGCACGCGGGCTCCGGGCTTAAGCCCTTGTACTGTGAGCCGCAGAAAATCATTCGGCTTTGTTCCGTAGTAGTATTCGTCGGCCTTGTACTTCTCGTTCCACATTTCGGCGGTCTTACTCATTGATTCGGTCCCGGTCCGGGCCCCTGGCCCTGTCGTTGATTGGTGGTAAAGCGAACCTCTTTGCACCACTCACGCCCCAAGTGCCGATTCACTTTCTGCTTGATGTCGTCTTTGACGTACCAAAGCTCTTGCATCCACGTCGGATGCCCCACCCACACGTCCAAAATACCGTCAAAATACGCCACCGGCTTACAGAGTTTCGCCAGGCGTTCCCCCACCACTTGTGGCCACTGCGTTTCCAGTTGCAAGCGGAGAAATCCGCTCGCCAGAGGACTCTGGACATTCCGCATTAAGCCTTTTAGAAGATCCGAGGCCGGAGCCATGGTGTCTTCACCTTTTCGGCGCCGGGCGCGGGTTTTAGGGTCATCTGCCATGTGGCCTAGCCTATATCAAAGGATGCGGATATGCCAAATGCCACAAAACAGATTCACGTCGTCGGCGCAGGCCTTGCCGGCTCAGAATGCGCGCTGCAGCTCGCAGAAAAACTTGGACCCAGCGGCTATAAAATAGTCCTCCACGAAATGCGCGGCAGCAGCGGCGGCGTCACCACGCCAGCCCACCGCTCCAATGATTGCGCTGAACTTGTTTGCTCAAATTCATTCGGCTCCCTTGCCGCACACGCAGCACCCGGCCTCCTTAAATGGGAAGCCGAAACTTTGGGCTCTAAAATTCTAGAGAGCGCGCTCGATGCCCGCGTTCCCGCTGGCCAAGCTCTCGGCATGGATCGCGAAAAATTCGCAAGCCTCGTCACCTCTAGAGTCGCAGCCCACCCTCACATCGAAATCCGCCGCGAGCTCATCACCTCTCTCGACGCGGTCCCACGGCCCGCCGTCATCGCAACCGGTCCGCTCACGCACGAATCCCTTGCACAATCCATCCGCGAGCATTTCACATCGAACGACTCCGCAAGTGAGTTCCTCTACTTCTTTGATGCGATTGCGCCGATCGTCGCCGCCGACAGCATCAACAGCAAAATCGCCTGGAAGGCCGATCGCTGGGATCGCGGCACCAAGGACTACTGGAATTGCCCGATGACGAAAAAGGAGTACTACTTCTTTATCGACGCCATCCGCGACGCGAAAAAAATCGAGCCAAAAGAGTTCGAAAAGGACACGCCGTTTTTTGAGTCGTGCATGCCAATCGAAGCGATTCTCGCCCGCGGCCCAATGACTCTGCGCTTTGGCCCGATGAGTCCCAAGGGACTTCCGGATCCCCGCACCGGCAACAATCCCTTCGCTGTCGTGCAGCTCCGTCAGGATAACGCCGAGGGCACCGCTTACAACATGGTCGGCTTTCAAACGAAGATGGCCTATGGCGATCAAAAATC
This sequence comes from Bdellovibrionales bacterium, assembly GCA_016713885.1. GTDB lineage: Bacteria > Bdellovibrionota > Bdellovibrionia > Bdellovibrionales > JAMPXM01. The sequence goes on from JADJOF010000004.1 coordinate 357,457, forward strand.
CGTGTTCCGCTTGATTCCAGGTCTCGAGGAGGCCGAGTTTCTAAAACTTGGCAGCATCCACAGAAACCTGTATCTCAACACGCCCAAACTTTTGAACGCCGACCTCTCATCGAAAAAAGACCCATGGCTTTTCTTTGCGGGCCAGATCACCGGTGTTGAGGGTTATTTCGAGTCAACTTGCATGGGTTGGCTTGTCGCTCATTTGTTGACGACAAAACTTCGCGGCGAGTCCATTGAAAGCGCACTTCCACCGCGCGAATCGGCACTGGGCTCACTCCACCGCGCGATCACCGACGAAACCAAGATCGCCCATTTTCAGCCGACCAATATCAACTTCGGCCACATGCCGGAGCCCCCAGGTTTTGAGTGGGCCGCAGCCCAGGCGGTCGGGCGCAAAGTCGATAAGGTACAAAAAAAGGAAGAGCAGATTCGCCTGGCGAAGCTCGCAATGGGAGAATGGGCTCGTGATCGCGGTATCGCCCGACCCGCCGTTCGCGTTGAAAGTGCCGCGCAGGCACTTTTGGCGTTGGCGGAACCGGCCGCGACAGAAACGACGGCTGCTCCTTAGCTCAAGCCACAGCCATGCTCACCTTTGCCGCCCAGAAAGCGGTGCGTCATAAATCGCCAATCGCGCAAGTTTTGCAGGGTTCCTGATGCCCAGACCGCCATTAAGTGACGCCCATCCGGTCCGCGCTTTGCTCTATCCAAATATGTGAAAGAGCTGTGGTTTTTTATTACAGGAGTTCTCATTTCCGCAGCCTTAAGCGGCGTCGTTTCGCTTCGCCAGTCGGAGCAGGCAACCGCACGTTATGTTTCGGTGTGGGAAGAAGAAATCGCACGCGAGTTGCTGCTCAAAACCAAGAGTCCACTCCTTCACAAAGTCGAAACGCAGCTTCAAGACATTGCGTCCGATGTGGAAGCCTGTGACGGTGCCAAGCAGTTCCAACAGAATTTGGCAGTCACACTGTATGGAACCCCCGCGGGTTCCATTCGCGTTTGCCGCGCTCCACTGAAAACGGCAGTCCAAGCCGCACGTTCGCCGGTCTTTCTTGTTGGGACTTTGCTTTCGCTTATTCTCGCCATGTCACTCTTCATGCGACGACGACGCGAGGAATGGCAGAGCCTCGAGCTGTCGCGAAATCTCGAGATGGCGGAGCAGTTCTCGTCAATGGCAAGACACGTCGCCCACGATATCCGAGCACCGCTGTCGGCACTGACGGCACTCACGCAAACCGATACCGATCTCAATGAATCGCGAGAGCTTCTTGAGCTTACTACCCACCGGATCAATGGCATTGCCGATGGGCTTCTTGCGAAGGGGCGCTTGGCCGCAGCCCATGAGACGAAACTGAAACGTAGCCTCGAGCAGGTTCTCAAAGAAGCTCGGCTCTTAAGCCCGCACCATCGGTTCACGGTCGGCGCCATCGATGACGCCCTTGAACTGCCTGTTCAACCGCTGGATTTCGAACGCATGCTGAGCAATCTCATCAACAATGCGATTGAGGCGACGGCAGCGACACCGACTCCGCACATTCAAATCAATGCCGTGAAAACATCCAATCTCCTCACATTGAATATCACCGACAATGGCGTCGGCGTTCCAAAAAACCTGATCAACGAGCTCGGCCGGCGGCCCATCAGTGCCGGAAAGAGCAATGGCAATGGGCTTGGCGTCTACGGTGCGAAAAACTTCATGGATCGAGCGCGCGGCCGATTCCGCGTCAGTTCAAACCAGAGTGGAACATGCATCGAGCTGGAGTTTCCGCTCACTCGGTAACAAAACCCAACTGCTCCTCAAGTGTCTTTTCAAACTTTGCGCGCGGACGCGGCGGTTTTCGATCGAGCACTTTTCGATCGATACCGTCATTCATTCGAAATGAGAGAAACAACAGCCGCGGCCAGCCGACACCATCTTTGAAGTCTCTCAACTTGGTCACAAACTGAAACGCGCGGTCCGAGCAAAGCACCCGCACTCGCTCCTCTGTGCGAAGCGCAGTCCCTGCGTCCGCGACGCCTCGAGCGGTGATCTCAAGCTCGGAAACGTCAAAGGTCGAAAGACGCACGCGAAGTGCGGTGCCCTTCTCGAGTTCGACGTTTTCAACTAAGCAAGGAAACTGCACGGTGACACCAGGGCCGTCGGCTGAAAGATCCAAGGACAGTTCTTTCAATCCCTCGCCACCGTCGGCATTCACCGTTTGAGTGAGCTGATCGATCTTAAGACCCCAAGGATTTTCAGCACTCGGCGCAAACGCTTTCAACTCAAATCGCGTGTAGGCAAGAAGCGGTGTTTCGGCGCGACCATCATTTAACCGAATTCGAATCGCCGCCTCATAGTGTCCGCTCCCATTGAGCGCGCGTAAAAAATGAAGTCGCCCCACTTGCGACATTCCAGACTTCTCGATTTTCGAAGCCAAACGTTCCACTTCGCCAAGCTTCTCTTCGCGCTGCTGATCCGCAAGTAAAAAGGCCAGTGCAGTCTGCGTGCTGCGAAAGCTTGCGGCCTGAAATGTATAGAGGCGATCGGCAAAATCGCGAATAAACCGAAGGCGCTCAAAATCGGAGCTTTCGCGTGACGGCACAACCGGCGCCGCCGAGGGCCGATTCAATACCGCAACCGCCCAACCAACAGAAGCAATCAGAGCCCAAACAGAAACAACCACGACGAGCTTCTTCAGTTCGCACTCCCCTTCGCATCACTTTCGCCGACCGGCACAAGCTCCACCATACGGTCTTGATGATAGAGACGACTTGGTCCCGCTTTCACCCACCGATCAGTTTGAAAGGGCTTCCACTTCGCCTTCTTTCCCGAACCCGAAAATAGATCTTCGCCCGAACCGGCACCGGTGCCAGAGCCGGCCTTGAAGTAACCGCTTCCTTCTTTCAATAAAACCGTGTTCGCGTTCTGAATCACCTGTAACTGAAGATTCAACTTTTCATTTTCAGATCGCAGTGCGGCCGACTCGGCATCAGTGCCCCAAAAAAGATCCGCCGCAAAGTAGGATACAAGGCCAACAATCGCGCCCCAGTACGAGGAATGGAGTTCGCGGCGCTCTCCACTTGGCGTCACCGAAGCCCCAACCACGGAGCCGACAATCACACCGGCACCCGCCGCCGACCAGCGCTTTTCTCTGGACGACATCGACGCGCAACCAGAACTCAAACTCACGACCGCAACAAGCAGGAGCAAACGCAGAACAGGTTTCATTTCAACATTGTTTTAAACGTGCGTCAGATCGTCAATGATTGGCGCTTTTTCTCCCAGAGAAACTGGGTCCGACAAATCGTCTCAAGCGAGTCAAAGCGAGGCTTCCAGCCCAACATTTCCTTAATCAGCCGCGGATCCGCCGCCAAGTACGGTGGATCTCCAGGTCGGCGCTCGCCGATCTCCACCCGAAACGGAACACCGGAAATGCGCTTCATCTCCTCAATCACCTCAAGCACCGAGTACGGCTGACCATAGCCGACATTCAGCACAGCCGACCGCTCGCCTGCCTGAAGCGCCCGAAGTGCCAACACGTGCGCATCGACCACATCTTCAATGTGAATATAGTCGCGCACACAGGTGCCATCCGGAGTTGGATAGTCAGAGCCAAATACGTGGACGACCTCACGTCGCCCGACTGCCGCTTCGGCCGCGACATTCACAAGATGACTCGCCATCGGCCGCATCTGCCCGAGGCTCAAGTCAACGCGAGCACCAGCAGGATTGAAGTAGCGAAGTGTCATCGCCCGCGCCGCCGGATGTACCGCCAAGAGATCGTGCAGCATCGTCTCGGTCATAAGCTTGCTTCGACCATATGGATTAATCGGAACGAGCGGCGCCGACTCGGGAATCAACCCGCGTCCAGCAAAGTTTCCGTAGATCGTTCCCGACGACGAAAAAATCAACGCCTGCACCCCGGCACGAAGAGCAAAATCATAAAGCCTGAGCGAGCACACCACATTGTTTTCATAGTAACGAGCGGGCTCGCGAACACTCTCGTCGACAAGAATGAGCGCCGCAAAGTGAATCACAGCACTAAAGCCACCGCTCTCGCTCCAGGCTCGCTCAAGGACGGCGACATCGCCGCACGAACCTTCAATAAGTCGAACGCCCTCAGGAACTGCCGCGCGGTTGCCGGTTCCAAAACCGCTGCGCAAAAGGTCAATCACTGTGACATCGTATCCAGCCTCAACAAGAGCTCGCACCGTGTGCGAACCAATGTAGCCAGCGCCACCGGTGACCAGAACACGCTTCACGAAATCAGCTTTCTCACATATTCCGTATAGAGACTCTTTGGCATCGTCTCAACAACCTTCGCCAGCTGTTCTCGGCTTAAAAACTTTTTGAAGAGTGCGATCTCTTCAAGGCACGCAATCTTTAAACCTTGCCGACGCTCGATCGTCGAAACAAAATTCGCCGAATCCAAGAGGGCCGCCTCCGTTCCCATATCCAGCCACGCCATTCCACGACCGAATGCCTGAACACTCAAATCGCCGCGACGAAGATACTCGCGGTTCACGTCGGTGATCTCGAACTCACCTCGCGCACTGGGTTTTAGCGCCCTTGCAATCGAAACCACACTGTTGTCGTAAAAATAAAGTCCGGTCACGGCCCAGTTCGAGCGCGGCACCTTTGGCTTCTCTTCAATCGAAAGCGCGCGATAGCCCTTGTCAAATTCAACAACGCCGTAGCGCTCGGGATCTTGCACGTGGTAGGCAAACACCTGTGCGCCCTTTGTTAAACCTGCGGCATCTTCCAACATCTTCGTTAAGCCTTCGCCGTAGAAAATATTGTCACCCAAGATCAAACAAACTGAATCAGAGCCGATGAACTTCTCACCAATGGTAAAGGCCTGTGCGATTCCCGCCGGCTTTTCCTGCTCGGCATACTCAAAGCGAACGCCAAGGCGCTCACCCGATCCCATCAGCGAACGAATCATCGGCAAATCGCGAGGCGTTGAGATGATCAGAATCTCGCGGATTCCGGCGAGCATCAAAACCGAAATGGGATAGTAAATTGCCGGTTTATCGTAAACAGGCAGAAGCTGTTTTGAAACAGCGCTGGTGCATGGATAGAGTCGCGTGCCACTGCCACCGGCCAATACAATCCCCTTCACGCCTTCCTCCCCATCACTGTTTTCATCCAGTCCTGATTTGCTAAGTACCAACCGACCGTGGCCTTAAGCCCCTCTTCAAAAGAAGTGAACTCGCGCTTAAAGCCCAACTCACGCTCTGCCTTCGCATCGTCGATCGCATAGCGCCAATCGTGACCTTTGCGATCCTCAACAAACGTGATCTGTTCGCGATAAGACTTTCCGTCTGCACGCGGCCGAACTCGATCAAGCTCGTCGCAAATCGCTTCGACTACATTCAGATTGCGGCGCTCACTGCGACCGCCAAAGCAATACGACTCGCCCGGAAGTCCTTTTTCGATGGCAAGCATAATTCCGCGACAATGATCGCTCACATGAATCCAATCGCGCACGTTGTGTCCCGTTCCATAGACTGGAAGCGGACGACCACTCAGCGCGCAGTTGATCATGTGAGGAATCAGCTTCTCCGGAAACTGCCTTGGACCATAGTTGTTTGAGCAGTTGGTGACAATCACCGGCAATTGGAAAGTGTGATTCCACGCCCGCGCCAAGTGATCGCCACTTGCTTTTGAAGCCGAATACGGAGATGAGGGCGCATATGGTGTTAGCTCAGTGAACGCTCCGGTCTCGCCAAGCTGACCAAAAACTTCGTCGGTTGAAACTTGAACAAAGCGAAACTCACTTTTTTCTTCTGGCGTTCGATCGCTCCAAGACCGCAGCGAGGCGTCGAGAAGATTAAATACACCCAACACATTCGTCTCAACAAAAACGCCGGCCGACTCAATCGAACGGTCGACATGACTTTCGGCTGCAAAGTTCACCACGACATCAAAATTCTCACGCTCAAACAGTGCGCCCACAAGCGATCGATCGCAGATGCTCCCCTGCACAAATTCATAGTGCCGCTTCAAGCGCCCCTCGTGCCGGGCACGATCCGTCGCTTGATCCAAATTGGCCTGATGGCCTGCGTACGTCATCGCATCGAGCACGACGACACGCGACTCGGAACCAACGAGAAGTTGTTCAATAAAAGTGCTTCCAATAAATCCGGCGGCTCCGGTCACAAGATATCGACGCATAACTCATTCTTAACGGCCGAACAGTCCAAAGTCGAGCCCGTGGCCCGCGTGGTCGAGGTCGCTCTTCCGCGACCTGACAAACTCCCAACGGCTTTGGACAATGTGGACATGACCGAGTCTCCCCGGGGTCAGCACCCCATCCACACCGGACCGATTTCAATGAGCGGCGATAAAGTCGCGAGCAAAGGCACCACTAAAAAAGGCCTCGAGCCCAATGAAGTCACACCGATTGGATTCCCAGGCCCCGTCAATCTGCTCCTCATCACCGGACGCAGTGACTGGGGCCTTGCGCCACGGCAGGTCATCGAACTCCTCAAACTCATAAAGCCCATTGGTGCGCGGGTCGCCGTGGCAGCACCTTCAGAACCCCCTCACGGCAATGAGTTTCGTAAAAATGCGAGTAACTTCATCTCCATCAAGCGCGACGAATTCTCGATCACGGATTTTTTCCGTCTGAGCCGCGCCGTAAAGAATCTCGATATCAATATCATTCACTCACATGGCCGAATTGGCGGACTCTATTCGCGACTGCTCGGCATGAAAACTGGAATCCCAGTTATTCACACCTTCCACGGCATCGCGAAGCGCGATGGTATGATGGGAAAAATCTATTCCATCGCCGAGCGTCTTCTTGCGCGCACCAAATTTATCGGCGTGTTCCCTTCAGATTCTGAGTATCAGCAAGCCCTTCAAGCCGGCCTCATGCAGAGCGGACAAGCCCCCTTGATTCTTGAGAAAGCGATCGACATTAAAGCTTTTCCAAAAAAGAAAAAAGCCTCCTTCGGCGGTGCGAAGCTTCGAATCGGCGGAATCGCTCGCTCAGGCTCAGCCAACGGGCCTGATCTCTTGCTGAAGCTTGCCAACGAAACTGGCGACATCGCCCACTGGTCCTCGTCTGGTCTCAACAAAGATCATCTCGCAAAGTACGGACACGTGCCCGAAGACTTCGAGGCCGTGACCTCACCAGCCGAGCTCGTCAGTTGGATGCAGTCACTCGATGTCTTCGTCTGCACTTCACGCCACGAGGGACACGCCAATGGCGTTCTCGAGGCACTCGCCGCCGGAGTGCCCTGTGTGCTTGCGCAGATTCCGGCACACCAAGACATTGCGGGAGCTCAGGCTGCGATTGTCTTCGAACCCGAAGACACAATCGCCTTTCGAGGTATCATGCAGAATCTTCGCGAGGACGTCGGCCTGCGCAATTCCCTTGTCTCAAACGGCACCTACTACCTTGAGCGGTTTCACAATTGGGACAAACACGTCGAGGACACCCTCGAGCTGTACCGCTCAGGCCTCCGCGGCTGGTGAGACGCGATCTGCATCAAAACGAGTCAGAACTAAGGTCCAAGCACCATCAAACCGATAAGATGTCATGGACTACATTCGCCCTGCACGTTTCGCAGTTGCAGCACTTTTGATTTTGACATCGGCCTGCTCTAAAAAGGATGACGTCGGCCGCATGCGTATTGTGATGCCGACGGCTCCCACAACGTCCAAGTTGAGCAGCAGCAGCGGACTTCAATCCGTCTCAGCTCAATCAGGCGGAGGCACCAGCTGGAACTCAACTATCAATCCTACAGCCGGCAGCGAGATCAATTGCTTTGCTGTTTTTGTCGGAGGCGGCGAACTCGGTGCAAACTCGTGTTCGATTAGCAATGGCAGCACAATCGCGTTTGGCCCTCACGTCGGCTTCCTCAAAGCTGGTGAAGAAATCTTTGTCGACACTCCTGCCGGAGACCGCACCATCTACGTAATTGGCCTCAAGTCAGCAACAGCCGCCGCTTGCTCAAACTTCTCCAACTCCGAGCCCGACGGTGCCAACCTTTCTGAACCATTCTTGATCGCCGCGCGAACTTCCACCATTCCATCAGGCCCCAGCACACTCACGATCAATGCGGCACTCGATACCAGCAAGAAAATTCAAGATTGCAACTTCATCACGCCGGTCGGTGGAGGCCAGCAGAACCCGTTTGGTGATAAGCGCGACGGATCGATGTCGCTGTCAGGCAACGTCAGTCTTTATGCTGGCTCAGGACTCTACTCCGATGCTGGCATTGTCCACACGCCGGTTGCCGGCGGAGTCCCATCTGCAAAAATGTTTAGTGCCACACGCAGAATTACCAATATCGCAAGCGCCGGCGGATCAGCGGGTCGCGAACTCACCGTGAGCGCGTTCACGGCGAGCGAGTTTGATGTCGGCGACGAAGTTCTCTGGTATGTTGCCGGAGGAAACACAAGCGAGGGCGGCGCAACTGGGCCTGATGATCCCCTCAAGGGCGCCTGCGGGGGCAATCTCTATCTTGGACGCTATGGCACCGCCAAAATTTCATCCATCGGAGCCGGTTCAATCACCGTCGACTCAAGCCTCATCACAAACCCACTGCTGGTAAAGAATGTGAAACTCGCAGCAGCGGTCGGTTCAGACTTCTGCCGCATCACGCTGACTCGCGTTTCTAACTTCGACACACTCACGATAGGCGCATCGCAAACACTGCAGTTCAGCGCGAGCAATCTGGATCTCGAAAACGGTGTTGGCGGCCTGATTGCCGTTCGCGCCGAAGTCATCGATATTTTTGCGGCAGACAGTATCCTTGAACTCAACGCCACTGGAAAAGGCTACGCCGGTGGTATGTCTGGCGGAGGAAACGGCGGCGGCATGGGAGGAACGGGTTACAACGGCGGTGCTGGTAACAACACCATGGCCGGTGGTGGTGGCGCAGGCGCCGGCAGCGGCGGCGCAAGCTCAGGCGGCATGGCTGCTGGATCCGCACCGTTGCATTGCAGTGGCTACGCTTGTGGTCCGCTACGCGATCAGAAAATGTTCATGGGCGGTGGCGGCGGCGGCGGCAATAGCTCGGGAGGCACCGGCGGCGGCGCCATCTTCTTATTTGCAAGAAACATCAAAGGCGCCGGAACATTAAAACTCTATGGAAACGGAATGCTCGGCAATGGCGGCTCTGCCGGTTCGGGTGGTGGAGGCGGCGGCGCAATTGCACTCGCCGCACGCGATCTCAACGTCGGTAGCGTATTGGTTCAAAATCTCGGGGGCAGCGGGGGCTCTGGATCCAACGGCGGTGGTGGCGGCGGCGGCGGCATTACCGACATTCAGTACTGCTCAAAAAGTTCATCCCTCACCACCAATAGCGGCGGTGGCTCAGGTGCTTCAGGAGGAGCAAACGGCGCAGCCGGAGAGCTCACTGAAGTTGCCAATGAATCAAAACTTTGCGCTCTCCCAAGCTCATAGAGTCAAAAGGTACAATGTACCTTTTCGCTTCGCTCTGCGTCGGCCCGTCTCAGAGCGACACACCGCACTCAATAATCTGCCCCAAAGTCCGATAAGTAGAGCATGGCACGTTGCTCGTCTTTCGATACCGCGAGAGTTCTCGCGGCAACCCTCTTGTTGCTTACAACCGTAGGCATCACTGCATGTTCGAAGAAAGATGAGACTGGAAAAGTTCGCATCGTCTTTCCGACGGCACCAGCAACAGTCAACGCGGTAAAAAACGCCAAAGCGACAGGCCCCGCCGCACAGCAGTCCGTCTCTGCGCAAGAAGGTCCTGAGTGGAACACGTCACTCAATCCTACTACCGGTTCTGAGATCAATTGCTTCGCCGTGTTCATTGGCGGCGGCGAGCTCTCAGCCAACACCTGCAATGTCTCCACCGCCAGCGGTGGCGAGACGATTAGCTTTGGCCCGAACGTCGGTTTTGTTCCCGCGGGCTCCGACGTTCTCATCGACACGCCAAGTGGCTCGCGCACGATTCACGTCATCGGCCTCAAAGCAGCAAACTCATCTGCCTGCAAAAGCTACGTCGACACGAAGCCCGACGAAGACTATCTCTCTGAACCCTTCGTCATCGCCTCACAGCAAGCGAATATCCCAACCGGCCCAAGCACCGTTACCGTCAGCGCAAGCCTTGACGTCAATCGCAAGATCACATCGTGCACCTTCATCAAACGCGATGGCCAAAACTCAAACGTTCCAAAGTTTGGAGATAAACGCGACGGAAAGCTAAGACTTGCAGGCGTTAGTGCCCTCACGCTCGATGCTGGAAACAAGAGCTATAGCTTTTCACCCGACCTCACACACACTCCCGCAACCACCGGCGTCGCGAGCAACAAGCTCTACTCGAGTTCAAGGCGCGTTCTAAGCGTCAACACCTCTGGCGACTACGCTGGGCGATATCTCGATGTCGGCGCTTTCTCGGCTCAGGCGTTTGAACCCGGCGACGAAGTGATCTGGCACGTTGGCGCTGGTGCTTCAAGCGGTGGACCACCCGATGACCCGATCAACGGCGCGTGCGGTGGCGATCTGTTTATCGGCCGCTGGGGAACAGCAAAAGTGAAATCAACTGGCAATGCGCTTGGCTGGATCATCATCGACTCACCGATCGCAAGCAATCCGGCGCAGATTAAAAATACAAACCTCGCAGCAGCCCCCGGTCCTGACTTTTGCCGCGTTTCAATCACACGCGTTTCAAATTTCGACGAGCTACGCGTTGATGCGGGAGCCGATTGGACAATGACTCCACAGGCCTACAATCTGGCAAGCGGAGTTGGCGGAGTCCAAGCCATCCGTGTCGACAGACTCATCGTCGACGGCACACTCAAAATCTCGGCGGTGGGCACAGGCTTTGCCGGAGGAATCGCGCAAACTTCAGGAACAAGCTTCACCGGCATCGGAACACTCTACAGCAATCCCGCCAATGCCTCCGGCGGTGGCTCATCAAGCTCAAACGGCGGAGCAGGCGGTGCCGGTGGCGCGGAAGGCGGAAGCGGCGCCAGCCTCACACCGATTGGCGGCACGGCCACCAACAGCTGCGGCGACTTCAATCTCGATTCGGTGAGCATGGGACAGTTCCATGCCTGCGGACGGAGCAGCGACGGACGACTCTACTGCTGGGGATCAAGCTCAAACTTGGGTCTACTCGGCGATGGCGTTCAAAACTCACGCCGACTCTTGCCACGAAGTACCAACGGAACCACCTATCAAACCGTCGCAAGCGGATACGACCACACCTGCGCGATCAACTCGGCAAACCAACTCTATTGCTGGGGTTACAATATCAACGGTCAACTTGGCGATGGCACAACGTCCACCCGCCTCATACCGACGCAGATCGATGGCGGAAACACCTACACCAAGGTCTCCACAGGAAAGTACACCACTTGCGGCATCACAACTGCGGGACAACTCAAGTGCTGGGGCTATAACACCAACGGCCAAGTCGGTGATGGCACAGTCACCAACCGCTCATCGCCAGTCGTCATCGATAGCGGAACGAACTACGCCGACGTCTCTGTCGGCGATATGCACACTTGCAGTGTCACGGCTGCAGGTGTTGCAAAATGCTGGGGAAAAAACATAAGCTTCCTGCTCGCCGCCGGCGGAGCAACGACACAAATGACCCCCTACGTTGTCGACTCCGGAACCAACTATCAGCAGATCCGCGTTCTCACCCACGTCTGCGGCGTCACCACAGCCAATCAAGTTAAGTGCTGGGGAGACAACGTCTACGGCCAACTCGGACGTGGCAACGTCGTCTCCGATGGAACACCAACCGTGGTCAACGGCGGCGCGGCCTATAGCAAAATTGCAGTCGGCGACGGGTACAGCTGCGGCATTGCAACCGATGGCGCGCTTCGCTGCTGGGGCAAAAATGCCGCACACCAAGTCGACTCCAGCGGCTTAAATCGTCTCGACCCCACTGTCGTTCATTCCGGCACAGGCTATACATCCGTCAGCACAGGCTTTGTTTCAACTTGTGGAAAAACCGCGAGTGGCCGATGGCAGTGTTGGGGCAATAACACCTACGGACAACTCGGCAATGGCTCGGTCAACGTCAGCACGCAGGATGAAACGCCACTTCGCACACAGCTCCCTTGCCTCGCGATGAGTTCAGGCAAAGCCGTTATCGGTGGAGGTGGCGGAGGAGGTCTTGGTGTCGCCGGCGGTAACGGCGGCGGATTGATTCTTCTCTGGGCGCGCGAGATCAGCGGTACCGGCGCACTCTACATTAAGTCCAATGGCGCTATCGGTACAAACGCGACAGGTGCTTCAGGTGGAGGAGGCGGCGGCAGCGTCGGCGTCTTCGCAAAGAGCATCACCAACACCACGATCTACATGGGCGCCGATGGCGGATCCGGTGGAATTCACGGTACATTCCCCGGTGGAGGTGGCGGCGCCGGCACTGTCGAAGTTCGCTACTGCGCCGCAAGTTCACCTGGCTTTAACGTCGGTCTTATCACAACGGTCGGCGGAGTCGCCGGCGGAACCGCTGCGAATGCTGGCGTTCAAACTCCGGTCGCCGCCCAAGACGACGCCGCCGTCTGCTCGACGCCTTAACTCGACCGCTCCTCGGCCATTTCTTATCCCGGAACCACGCTCGTCTTGTCGGTCGGCCTTGAGCCGATGGCACCTGCTTTGACACGCCTTTTGATTTGGGCTCCCCCGAAGAACTTGAGAATAACACCTTTAGGTGGTATTCTAGACTCAATGCTGAGGTTAAAGCTGGAGGAATAGCGATGCACTATCATTTTCGTGTTCACAAAGATGGCAACGGCTTCTGGGCGGAGTGCATTGAACTCGATGGTTGCCAGACCGAAGGCGAAGATCTCGACACGCTAAAAGCAAATGCCGAAGACGCGCTCAATCTCTATCTCTCTGAGCCAGAGGAGTCCCGCATGGTCTTCCCGCTTCCAAAGAAAATGGCAAAGCGCGCCGGTATTATTGCTGTTGCCGTTCAACCGAGTGTCGCTCTCTCTGTGCAGCTCAAGAGCATTCGAGCCAAACGCAATCTCACACAGACAAAGGCCGCAAACCTCATCGGCATCAAGACGCTCTATACTTACCAGAAACTTGAATCACCAAAGACTTCAAATCCCGAGCTCAAAACCCTCTCAAAACTCAAAAAGGCATTTCCAGAACTCAACCTCGACGCACTCGTCAGCTGAGCCAAGCAAATCACCCCGTTTTCGCTTAAACAGAATATTCCCTGACTTATAAGCACAAAATTACCGCTTCAACAGTAAATTTGGCACGCTTAAGCCGATTTTGACCATGTCGACTCAGCCTCTCTTCACAACCGACATATTTTACCGCTAAAGCAGTATTTTTATCATTTTCAAAACATTTGGACTTGGATTCCACCGGAAACAAGGTAACTTTACCGTTATGACAGTAACGTTTGACCAGTTTTCACACTCAATCAAACTCACGCGCAAAGCCGCTGGCCTCAGCCAAGCTCAGCTCGCAGAGCTCGCCGGGGTCGGAAAAACACTGATTTTCGACATCGAAAAAGGACACGACGACGTCTCATTCTCAAAGCTCAGCCGCGTACTCGAAGCACTCAATATCCATCTCGAAATCAAGCTTCCATTCACACCGCCATTAGACGAAACCAGAAACGAAACGAGAGACGAAAAGAAAAGGGCCGGAACTGGTAAGCGAGCTCGTCGTGCGTAAAGCCGATATCTACGTTCAAGGCACCAAAGCCGGAACCTTCACCGAATTCGACAAACGCAACTACGAGATACAGTACGATCCGAACTACAAAGGTCACCCCATTTCACTCACGCTCAAAGTTCGAACAGAGCCCTACACGTTCACCGATTTTCCAACCTTCTTCGACGGACTCTTGCCTGAAGGAGCTCAATTGGATGCGCTCTTGAGACAACGAAAGATCGATAAGAATGATCACTTCAGCCAGCTCCTTGCCGTCGGTGAAGATCTTGTCGGAGCCGTTCAAGTCAAAGAGAGCGATGCTTCATGAACCGTTGCCTTTTCACCTATGAGCCGCTGAAGGCCACCGAACATCTCTACTCGAAGATCGGACTGAAGAAGCTCAATGCGGCTCTTAAATCACTCGCAGTATTCCCCTACACATCCAAACAGCTCATACGCGAATCACAAAGACTCGCCGGTAAGATCTCGATTCAAGGAGTGCAACCAAAACTCAGCGTCAAACTGGCCGTCGCAAAGGGCGTGTTCGAAGTCGTGGAGCGAAACGGCACCTTCATTGTAAAACCGCAAACGGGACAGCTTCCGGAGCTCCCTGAAAACGAAGATCTCACTATGCATCTCGCTAAAACCGCAAAGATCAAGGTCCCTTGGCACGGACTGATTGCATGCGAAGATGAGACACGCGCCTATGTAATCAAACGCTTCGACCGACAACCGCGGGGAGTCAAGATCCCGCAAGAAGACTTTGCCCAGCTGATGGAGGCAAGTCGCACGACCAAATACGAAGCAACGATGGAGCACATTGCCAATGTCGTCGAACGATACTGCACATTCGGACGAGCCGAAATGCCGGAACTTTTTAGACGACTCATCTTTTCATTCCTCACGGGAAATGAAGACATGCATCTCAAAAACTTCTCGCTTCTGACCGACTCACGCGGAATCGTAAAGCTCACTCCTGCATACGATCTCCTAAATTCAACGATCGCCATAGCAGATCCGATCGAAGAACTCGCACTCTCACTGAACGACAAGAAGCACGGCCTGACTCTCGATGACTTCATGCTCTATGCAATCGACAGCCTCCAACTCACGGAAAAACTCGCACTCAAAGAAATCAAATCGCTGCTTTCACACTTAGACGCCTGGAGAAAGATGATCGAGATTTCCTTCTTAAGCGACGAGATGAAGGCCAGCTACGAGCATGTTCTAACGGAACGCGCTCGCCGCCTTCAGACATGAACGAATGCTACCGCCGTCAAAGTTCCAAGCTCCAACACAAATCGACGCCTTAACTCGCCTTTTCAACGGATAGCTTCAAACCCATCGTCTTAAGGACCGCCGTCAAAGTTCCAAGCGTCGGGTTGCCGCCTTTACCTAGTGCTTTGTGAATTGTCGAAGGTGTCTTATTTGCCTTTTTGGCAATCTGCTCAATCGACATTCCAAGCGCTTCCGAGACCGAGCGAATGGCCTCAACAACAAGCTCCGGCACGTCGCCATTATCCTCAAGCGCCGCCTTCAAATACTCGACAGCCTCATCCGGAGACTTTTGAAAGCGCTGTTTCTTACTCGCCGACCAGGTCTTCGGTTTTTTAATATTCTTCCGCGCCCGCATATTCACCTCTACTCTTGAAGTCTCGCAAATAGTCACGAGCTCGCGCGATATCTTCCGACTGCCTTGCTTTACCGCCTCCAGAAATCAGCAAAAGAACTCGCCGACCAATAATCGCATAGTATATCCGATACGAAGGCTGACGCCCTCTCAGTTCGTATATCCCACCCTTAAGAGCCTTTGCATCGCCGAACAGTCCTCTCTCAAGACGGTCAACGCGTGCGATCACTCGCCCTCTGACCGATCGATCCAACGAGTCCAACCAGTCGTTAAACGGCTCTCTCCCACCCGCCGTCTCGTATACGAGAATCTCGACGGCTGATTTCAGATCTCCACTATAGCGCATATAACCCCAGACAGCAGGACGTTTCAATCGCCATCACGAGTGGGAAATCTGGATCAGCTTCAGCATTTGCGACAGTAAAAATGAGTAAATTTTCTGAGACGTCCGTCCCTCGACCCTTTGCCCTGTGCTCTGTTGACGGCGAGGAATATGACCCAGCTACAAACGCGTTCTAGCTGAGCGAGCTCGCCGCCTTCAGACATGAACGAGCACCTGCCTGTCGAATTGTAAACCGCCGAGGGCCGTGCGGCCTCCGGCGTTCAAGCTGATCGAAGAAATTCAGAAATAAACTTCTTCGAGAAAATCAATGGCTCAAACGCTCGATAGCTGAGGGTCCGCAACTCCTCAATCTCATCAACTCTAGCAACAGCCAAATTGACGAGGCTCGCCCTCGATCTCATCGCCTTCAAGACCTTGATTCGAAGCACGACTTCCAGGTGCGGATCAATATGGGCCGCAGACTTAGCACGCGATTCCCAGCGCATGACCGATTGATGTTTTACGCTAATAAACTTCGCAAACTCACGCAGAGACATATCCAAATGGTTTCTGAGAAATTTAACTTGATTGCCACTCAGCGGCACGTGCTGTTCGGAGCAAACATGCTCGGCAACCGGCTTTGACAACACGAGCCAGTCGACATCTGGCACAAGCTCACCCCGCGATTTGACCGCAGGAAGCTCCTCAAAAAATATCGGAAAGCCAAAGCCATGCCATTCGTAGTTCTTAATCTTCATGCTCTCCTCACTTCCACAGATCGATAACTGTCACGATCAAAAGTCGCTCGTTCGTACCTTTAATTGCTTCAAAGGAAACTCCAATTCGAAGCTGCCGACCATCCTTAGTTTTTCCTTCAAGACTGTACTGCCAAGATTCGTACTCAACCCTATACCGATCCCGAGACGGATTTCGCGTCGCTCCCGATAGCGCCTGAAGCAATTCGAAATAGATCACATTTCGCTCCGCCATCCGCTCGTTTGCGTGTTTAAGAATTCGCACCTTATTCAAGCCAACAAGTCTCGAAACCTCTGCCAGCACGTCTAGATCATCTTCAATCCCCGCTACCCTTTTATCGGCTTTATTACTGGTACTTAGAGTACCATATTCTGGTTTTTTGACATCCCTATTTCCGCCAATACAAAGCGAGCCCAAATGAGCTCAATGGTTTCCACTGAAAAGCCTTAAAACCAAACAACATGGCTCCGAAGGCCCCAACGTCTTGGAAATAGTGCGCTTTTCAATTTGGGTCACTTCTTGAACTTCGGCCCATCATGGCCATCCGCACTGCGGACGCAGCGAACATTGGCACTGGGCCAACCTGTGCTGGGTATGCGGGCGCGCAACGAATCCGCAGCCACACTCGCTTCTGAACTTGAAATCCCAATCGCTGCAGTCGATGAGGCCGTAAGATGAAATCTGCCACTCGTCAGCTGAACTCGATTGCTGCTTATTTGTCTTCTAATTGTCTCATAACATAAATTTATTTGTCGCATGCGACAAATTCCATTATAGTAATAAGACAATTATGAAACAAAAAGCACCACCATTGACAGCAGAAACACTCAAATCGTGGTTAAAACAACTGCCCCGATCGGCCAGTATCACGTCCCCTGATGTCGTGAAACGATTCGGCGTCAGTCGCTCCACAGCTGCACGCATCCTCAAGGCCTCGGTCGAGGAGGGTGTGCTTGAGAGGTCTGGCTCAACAAAAAACGCTGCCTACTCTCTCGCGCTCACAAAAAAACGACCACGCGCTCATGATCTCAACATATCAAAATCCCTCATCGGCCTTGCGGAAGACCGCGTCTTTGACGACGTCAGTATGCGACTAGGGCTACAATCCAGACTTTCCTCTCAAACCTTTCGAATCGCTCAATATGCATTTAGCGAAATGCTCAACAATGCGATCGACCACTCCATGTCAAAAACGGCCGAGATTCATGTCGTCCTCGAAAGTGGTACATTCAAATTCAAGATCCGGGATCACGGCGTCGGAATATTTAGAAAAATTCGACAAACCTTCACGCTCCCGGACAATGAGGCCGCCATCGAGCATCTGCTCAAAGGAAAACAAACGACGGCCCCCGATGCCCACAGTGGCCAGGGGATATTCTTCACCTCAAAGATCGCCGATCTCTTCGCAATCAGAAGTGAGCAATTTGAACTAACCATCGACAACAACAAGAAAGACCTCCGACTTGGAACAATTCGCAACCTCAAAGGAACGGAGGTTCTATTCTCGGTAAAAACTCAAACACGCCGGAGTCTCGAGAAACTCTTCCAAGAATATGCGAATGACGACTTCGAATTTGACCGATCCAAGTATCCCATCCGAATTCTTCAACAAACAGGAGCTGTGTCACGGTCGCAAGCGCGTCGTCTGACTTTCGGCCTCGAGCAGTTTGATCGGATCATTTTTGATTTCAGCGGAGTCAAAGAGCTCGGTCAGGGGTTCGCCGATGAGCTTTTTCGCGTCTTCCAGAGTCGCCACCCCAAGATCGTCCTCGAGGTTCGAAATGCGAATGCCGCCGTCGACTTCATGATTCGCCGTGCTCGAACATCAGTCTGAGCTTTGCGTCCCTTCCGACAGCCGCTTGCGAATCCACGGCGTAAGCTGGCTAAGGCCTACCAGTTTATCCAGTTTGAAAGCGATAAGTGGCGCTTCAACGGCTGCCGTGCTGGGGATGCAGGCGCGCAATGAATCCACCGCTACACTCGCTTCGGAGCTTGAGGTTCCAATCTCGGCAGTCGAAGAAGCCGTTGTCTTTGTTGAAGCAAACTCTGCGGCAGTCGCTGAACACTCTCGTCCCTGTGTTCAGTCAAAGCTCAAACTGATCGAACAATGGTCGATTTAGCGATCCGCACATTCTCATGGAATGCCCCACTTCAACACGACCCACATGGGATGATTCTGCACCCGGAGCGATGAATGGACGTAATTCGGACACTTCCACGGACGTCGCGACCGAATAAAGACAAGTAATTCTAGTGGCTTGCCCGACCACAATCCCGTGCTACAGTGACTTAAGATTTGGAGTTCGAGATGAAAAAACCAGAGGTAGGAACACCCGGAGCATTCCGATCGAGTGCAAAACGGTTTACAGAGAACAGAAACAGAAAACCTTCTGACAGTGAAGCTCTTGAAATCATAGAGAACGCAAAGAGGCGGCAAGAGAAGGTACGACCGAAAAAATCTGCCCGTACCCGTCGTCAACTCGCTCAGGTCGTTAAAAGTCCCATTTTTTACCTTCCGTATTTCCGCCAATAAAAACGAGCCCAAATGACGATACCTGCTATGGCCAAATCTCACATTTATGTTGAGAAATGTGAGATTTGGCATCAGACTGCAATTATGGACAAGAAACAGGAAACTAGGCTCAGAAAGCTAGGAGTCTTCACTCGATCGCAAGCTGAGGCGATGGGCCTTCGTCACCAGAGCCTCTCCCGACTCGTGGAAGAAGGAAAAATCATCCGTGTTGGCCGCGGAATGTATCTGCACTCCGATGGAAATCTTGGGAGAGACATCGACTATCAAGTAGCCTGCATGAAGTTCGGTCCCCAATCCGTGATTGGTGGTCTGACGGCTCTCTTCCACTACAACTTGATTGAACAAGTCCCCGGCCAAGTTTGGGTGCTGGTTCCGCCAACTCAAACCACACACACACGGCTGTACCGACTGATCCGTACAAAAGTAAAATTAGACCGTTGGACTATCAGCGAGAATGGCTATCGCATCGTAACCGTTGAGCGCGCCGTGCTTGAGGGCCTCAAGATGGCAAATAAAATAGGAGAGCGAACAGCTGTGCAGGCGGCACGGGCTGCTCTTGGAACGAGACAAACAACGGAAGGTAAACTTGGGATGGCCGCTAAAGAGCTTGGGTTTGACTCGGTGCTGACGAGATATTTCGAGGTGATCACGACATGACGATAAAATCCAAGAGCGACTCCATTCGCAAAAGGTTAAGTAATCTCGCGCAGAAGCTCAATGTACCCTATCGAAATCTGGAGACCGCCTTTCTAATTGAAAGATTGGTGGTTCGCTTGGTCGCTGACAAAAAGCTTAGTCAAAATTTGGTCTTCAAAGGTGGCTTTGTTGGCCTCAGAGTCTATGGCTCTCCTCGATACACGATTGATCTTGATGCACTTATTGCGAAGGCAAATATTGATTCTACATTGGAGCTAACAAAGCTGCGGGCTGAGTCTGATCCAGATGATGGTGTTTGGTTTCGTTTTGAAGGACAGGAGACTCTTGCCACCCAAGGCGAATACGGCGGTGTTCGTCAAATTTATCGGGCGGGAATCGGAGAAGTCCTGCCCGATATCAAACTGGCTCAGGTCGTACTCTTTGACTTAGGCATTGGCGACCCGGTCACTCCGGGGCCACAGAAAACAGAGACGCCCTCATACTTCCCACAGAATGAAGACATAAGTTGGTCGGTCTATCCCGTAGAAACGATCTGCGCTGAAAAAATTCATGCATTGATCACCCGTGGCGATGCGAATTCTCGCTCGAAAGATGTTTACGACCTGTCGGTATTTTTGCCAATGGCCGACCGCGAAATATTGACGACGGCAATCCGACGATGCTTTGAGTTCAGAGAAACGAAGCTGCCAGATCGTTTTTCGGCTGAGATTGAGAAAATCAACACTCACCGTCTTGAGCAAGGCTGGGCCAACTCGGTCTCTACCGTAGCAAAACCACCAAAATTCAAGACTGCATTTGATGCCGTTTTGAAGCACATGGTGCTGCTAGAGAAGTCTTTCAGATGAGGGAACAGAAAAGTTCGAACGTCAAAATGCCGAGGGCGGAATGCAGATCTTTGGCACACGAAGACCAGACACGTCTATCTGCGTAATTTTAGTGAGCTCAAACCGACGTGAATTCCCCGATCCTCAATACCCTACCCGGCGCACTCAGCCTGCGCGCCGTCGGCGAATCCGCCCCCGGATCCACGGCGCAAGCCGCCGCACCGCCAACGCCGCGAACGTCGCAATCACCGGGAAAAAACTATCGCGGCTAAGCGCCCGCTATACGGTGCCAGATACCCGGAAAACAAAATGAACGCGATGAGCGGCAGCGCCATAATCAACGCACCGACTCTCGCCTGACTCGTCCCCGCCCCACGCATCTGTAACCAGAACCCATAGCACCCAAGCGCAATCACCACTTGTGAGGCAAACGAGCCCTACGTCAAAAGCGCCGACAGATCCCTAAAAATCTCAAACTTATGAAACGTAAAAAATCGGCCCACTTAAATGAAACCAGACAAAACCTTCACCACCGCAAGCCGGACAACCTGAGATCCGCATTCCACTCCCTTGAGATATCACTCGGCGCCATCATATCGGCCCGAAACCGCGCGAACCGCGGAAAAAACTCAATCTCGCCAAAGTCTCGCGCCCGACGTCAATATCTAACATATTGAAATTACTATTATTTTATGAGCTATGTAAATATATATATAAACCTATCAAAAAAGCGCTATAATAGCCGATATGAAGAGAATGATCGCACCAGAAGTCATTCGAATGATCGAAAACCTGCCCGAATCTACAATCTTCGGTTTAAAGGACTTTGCCGAGCTTGGAAGCCCCCAAGCCGTATTGCTTGCCCTCAGTCGTCTCCGTAAGAGCGGCCGCATTTCCCGCCTCGCCAAAGGGAAGTACTACGTTCCGCGAAGAACGAAGTTCGGCGAGCTTCAACCAGAAGAATGGAAAATTCTCGATCAAATCGTTAAAGAAAACGGGGGCTACTTCGCAGGAAATACCGCGCTTAACCGAATCGGAGTCACCACTCAGGTACCCTCGGTCATTAGTATTCGCGGTGCTCGATCAACGCGACAAATCAAGATTGGATCTTTAACGGTCAATCTCGTTCGCCAAGGAAACACAAGGGCAAAATCTAAAGACGCGGAGCTCACCGACATCTTAGAAGTATTGCGCTTGATCCGAAGAACGCCAGACGGAAATATCGCGAAGAGTCTGATGCGCGTTCGTTCGGTTCTCGAATCGCGATCGAAAACCGAAAAAAAACGACTCGTCAATTTGGCAAAAGATGAGCGGCCCTACGTTCGGGCACTTCTCGGTGCAGTAATGCAAAGATATGATCGGCAACTGTCAGCGCAGCTCAAGGAAACGCTAAATCCCATAACGAGGTATCGTCTCTCAATATCGTCTGATATCTTGCCCAACAAAATGGAATGGGGAATCGATTGAGTTCGCATTCCAATGCCTCAGATCTCGTTTTTAAGGGTGGGACTTCACTTTCAAAAGCGTACAAAATCGTGAAGCGCTTCTCTGAAGACGTTGATATCGCAATCATCAAAGGACAAAAGACCGACGCGGCCATCGGGCGGCTCATAAAAAAAGTTGCGAAAGATGTCACGATGGCTCCGTTCGTCGAGCGCAACGAACCCGGCACTACGAGTAAAATGGGCCTCATGCGACGAACCCTACATGAATATCCTCGCACAATTGTCGGGAATAACTTTGGAACAGTGCGAGACCGACTGCTTCTTGAAGTTAACTGTTTTGGAAATCCAACGCCTTCAACACCGATGAAAATAACATCGTTCATTGGAGATCATCTCGTCGCCATGGGCCTACAAAGTACCATCGATGAGTTCTCAATGGGCTCATTTGAAATAGCAGTACTGGACTGGAAGATTACCTTCATTGAAAAAATACTTTCGCTCGCATACGCCAGTCTCGAGGACGGAGCGGCCACGACCCTAGAGATAAGGAATCGCGTGCGTCATTTCTATGATCTGACCGTGATGTATTCGGAAACCGAAATTGAAGAATACCTTTTGTCGCAGGGGTTCCTGGACGACCTCCGTCGCATTCGTGAGAACGAACGACTTATGACTCGCATAAAATGGGCCGACAATCGGCTGATCGAGTCACCCCTGTTCTCGAACGCAAAAACAACCATGGACAAGGTCGAGGAGGCCCAGCACAAACCACGACTGACGAGGGCACCGCAGCCCTAAGCGCCCACTCTGCCCGCACGCCGTCCACGTGTCTGCTGGCGGTTCCGCTCCCGATTCCGCTCGCGAATTCGCGGTGAATCAAATTGAGATAGAATACCTCGACCGCTAGAGAACACGACCTGCCATCATCAGCCAAGCAATACGTGCTGTTCCTTCAGGCTGTTCGCGGCCATCTTTTTCACTCCCGCGCTTGCCGCAAAAGACAGCCACTCCTGAACAGCAGCACGCACGTCTTTTATGATTTTTGAAGCTTCACCAATTCCAAAACGATCCGCAATACTGAAAATATCTTCCACGGCAAAGCCTTTGAATTTTCCGTTTACCGACATGAGGTGCTGGTTCGTCCACTCACTCTCTGGATTGTGTGCAAATGTAACGTCGTAAGCCGGCGCCAGCTCCCAAGTGCCGCTCTGCTTCAATAAAAATGAGACATTCTTCGTATGATCATCGCAGTTGCGACTCATAATATTGAAGGCCATTCGGCGAAAAATCTCGACCTCCGCGACATGCCCAAGCTGTAGCTCTCTGACCGTCAAAAAAAGCTGTTCATAGCTGTTTGCCGATTTCTTTTTGTAATCCAGGTGATTCATCGCACAAAGAGTTTGCATATGGTGTTTGCTCGCTCCCCCACTACGATCAAACCGCCTTGTCATGAAGTGTGCACGACCGTTCTCTTTAAGAATTCGGCATTCCGCCATATCAATTCCTGCCGCACGAGCCATCAGATGGTATGCATACTCGATCCGACCGTAATCCTGCGAAGCGCCGAGCTCTCTGTCTTTTCCCATTCCATCAAACTTGAGCAGCCAATGCTCAAATCCTTCTGGAGCATCCATTTGCCCGGAGCGAATCTCCTCTGTTTCTGGATTCCAAGCGATAACAGCCTTGGCTCGCGCTCCTCCGGCAGACGTGCCAACGTCGATGATGCTCCGAAGCGCTGCGCTAGTGTGGTCATCATCATCAAAATTGCCGCTGACTGCTTTCCTTGCCTCTTCAACAAGCGAGTGCATTTGAAGAGCGGTCGGCTTTTGAGCTCTGGGTCCACGTGTCGGCTTAAACTCCAGGGCCCCCATGGAACGTTTCCCCATATAAGCCAAACGATCCAGAGCTGTAATCTGCTTTGGCGAAATCCCCACGCTTGCCATATAGCGGTCGATAAGCGCGTTGCCGAAATCGTCTGGCAATGCATCCGCCAACAGAGCCGGCAACCTCTTGTAGGTATTCTCGGCAAGTCCATAAAAACGAATGGTTCCTCTGTCGTATTGACTGGCATTCGAAGCGGTGAGAGCTCAATACCACTTCTGCCAAACTCTCGATCATAAGCAAACACGTAGTAACCAAGGCCTGGGTCGAGCGCGAGAGCGCCAACAAACCGCCCCCAAATTGACACCTCTATTTTTTCAACCCTTTGGTAGGGGCTAGCCCTTTTTGCTTTTGCCATTTTTTCTCACCCGACGACTCGCACGCACCCTGACCGGTCTGTCGCGTACAAGGTGAAGAGGGTTGATGCCAATTTGGGGAGCCAGAGCCATCAGCCAATCCGAACGCCCCAACGCATGAACAACAAGAACGAGAGTTCTAATGGTCGATCCTGAGCCCGTTTCAAGATGCCGTAAAGCATTCAAGCTGATCCCGGCTTGGTCACAAAGCGACTGTCTGTCTAAATTCTTTTGAAGACGAATACGCCTTACGCTCTCTCCGAGGGAGAGTTCCAGCTCTTGCGGTGATGAGATCTTTTCCATAAAGGTCCTAATTAGGATAATTATGTCAGACCCGCCATCGAAAAGCAATTGGTAATAATTGTCCTATTTAAGTGTTTTAATGCCATTTTATGCTATAAATGATCTAGAAAAGACCTTTATCGGCGATGCACGTTTACAGTCGACCTCAGCCTGGACTAAGTTACGGGACTAACCGCACATGCTTAAACAAACTCACAGGGAAACGCACAACGAATAGTTCTCTAAGAGAGCGATTTAAATTCTCGTCAGAGGAAACCACAAAAATCGGCCGCCTAATCAATGACTCCATAGAGGCCGAACGGATCAAACTTGCCAATCCAAACTCCTCGAAACGCGACTTCCATTATTTGCCATACTGGGCCTAGGTCAATTTACACACCGGCTACGCGACATTTGATTTTATCCTTTAGTTTCATGTACTTATGATATACACGCTCGCTACACATAGTGACGAGCGTGAGGCATCAAAACCACCACTCAGCCCACACGCCGCGCATATGCCCGCTCCCGAATCCGAACCACGGCCACCGCCGCAAACGTCGCAATCACCGGAAAAAAACTATCGCGCTGGCGCCCGCTATACGGCGCAAGATACCCAAAAAACAAAATGAACGCGATGAGCGGCAGCGCCATGATCAACGCACCGACTCTCGCCTGACTCGCCCCCGCCCCACGCATCTGCAACCAGAACCCATAGCATCCAAGCGCAATCACCGTCTGAGAAGCAAACGAGCCCCAGCTAACTACGGGCTATTCCGCAACAGATCATCACAGGTCAATTTAATTCCTTCTGAAGTTGAAAATGGCGGCACCCAACCGAACTCCTTAACAAAACGGCTGCAATCAACCTCAAGGCTGTCTGTCAGTCGTGAAACCTGTGGCGCCAAGCCACACAAGTTTGCGCCCGCACGAAGTATCCCGACCGGAAAGCCAAACATACGTGGCGACTCCCCATTTAAGAAATGAGCGACCATACGGACCAGTTCCGGAGTAGCAACCGATTCACGATCAGAAACAATATAAACCCCCGGCTTAACGTTGTTCCCGAATACAACCTTCAATATGGCATCACAAAGATTTCCAACAAAAATAAAATGCCGGCGATTGCAGATACTCCCGAGCGGCAACGGGATCCTTTTCCGCACCACCGTGAGCAGAGAACGAAAGTTTGCTCTCACTCGCGGACCATAAACCAGCGGCGGCCGGAAAATAACTACACACATTTTTGATCCTTTGGCGGCTTGCTGAATTTCCTTCTCAGCCTCTAGCTTCGATACCCCATAGGGATCAGCAGGATTGGGTTCATCTTCTTCTGTATATGGTATACTGGTGGTTCGCTCTCCATTGACCTTGATCGAACTCATAAAAATAAATCGTCGAACGCCCGCTCGGGCTGCGGCATCCGCCAAACGGCGACTCCCATCACGATTGACCCTGCGGTAGCTCTCCAACGGATCAGCGGCTCGATCCCGCATTACATGAACTCGCGACGCCAAATGAATCACAATATCAATCCCATCGAGCAGAGGCGTCAGCAGAACCGCCTCATCTCCAAGATCTGCTTCTACAAAGCGATCAAAAAAAACCATGTCAGAGGATTTAGGCCTCTTTCTCCCGAGACCGATCACCTCTAGGCTTTCGCCGTTTTCTCGATGGGCAGCCAAATCTCGGGATAACCATTGCCCAACGAATCCATTGACTCCAGTTACAAGAACTCTCACGAGAATCCTTTCGTCGTATTGTGCGCCGCTAAAATATGGACGGATATAACTCGCCCCGCAAATGCCAATGACCTGTACCTGTCTGCTGACTTCGTATTCGATATGTCGCATCGCAACATCCTGCGGCTCTTCAATTTACCCTTCTATGCTGATAGGAATACTTGACCATGCGAATATTGATTTTGTCCCAGTATTTTTGGCCGGAGTCATTTCTGGTAAATGATCTTGTGCGCCAGCTACGCTCAAATGGTCATGACGTTAATGTCCTTACTGGGATGCCAAACTATCCAGGCGGAAAAATCTTTAGCGGCTACGGTTTATTCCGGAAATGGAAAGATGATTTTGAAGGCACCCCCATTTTCCGCGTTCCCCTTTGGCCGCGCGGCACTGGTGGCGCTATCAACCTCATGCTCAACTATTTGTCATTCGTCATAACGACTATCGCAGTCGGCCTTCCTCGACTACAGGGCAAATTCGACGCAACAGTAGTCTTCGCGCCATCGCCAATCATTCAGGTCTTTCCCGCTATTGTTTACAAGTGGATGACCGGGACCCCTGTTGCCCTATGGGTTCAGGATCTTTGGCCAGAGAGCCTGCGCGCCGTCGGTGCAGTTCGATCCCCGCGAATTCTAGGTTATGTCGGCCAGCTCGTTCGATTGCTTTATAACCACTGTGACTCCATCCTGATCCAGTCTCAGGCATTTCGGACTGGCGTCTCTAGTCTATGTGAAAAAAGTGAAAAAATTGTCTACATACCCAACTGGGCTGAAGACCTCTATCAGCCTATACAAGTATTGAGTAGCATAGATAAAACCACACTTCTCCCCAGTGGATTTAAAGTCATGTTCGCCGGCAACCTCGGCAAAGCTCAGTCTCTAGAAACGATACTAGAAGCGGCTACTCTCCTAAAAAAATATGACGATATTCACTGGATTATTCTTGGGGAAGGCAGAGAGAAGCCGGAGTTCGTACGGAAAGTCGCTCGGCTGGATCTCGGGGATCGCGTCCAATTACTCGGGCGATTTCCACCTTGTGACATGCCTAAGTTTTTCGCACTGGCCGATGCGCTACTAGTGACTCTTCGACCCGATCCGGTTTTTGACCTAACTATTCCTTCAAAAGTGCAGGCATATATGGCGTGTGGCCGCCCCATCATAGCCGCAATTAACGGTGAGGGACGCCGAGTCATTGACGAGGCGGGCGCCGGCCTCACAGGTCCCGCTGCCGATGCACAACAGCTCGCAAACAATGTTCTTCGCCTGTACAACTGTAGCGATACAGACCGTAAACAAATAGCCAATCAAGCTCTTCGATATTCGGAACTCAATTTCAATAGACGCCAAATTGTCGACCGCCTAGAACAAACCCTCATGAGCCTTAAACAAAAGGAACATCCGGTATGAGAATACTAATCCTCGGTGGCGGAGGAATGCTGGGGCATAAACTATGGCAGATCCTAAATCAACGCTTTAGCGACGTTCACGTAACCCTTCTTCAGAAACAAACAGCCTACTCTCAATATCCACTGTTCTCGCCACCAAACGTATATGACGAATTTGATGCAACAAATCGTTCAGCTCTTTGGAGACTGCTCGACACTGTTGTACCGGATATCATCTGCAATTGCATTGGACTCACGCTCAGAAAACAGGTCCCATCGCCAAGCGAAGCCTATATTCAACTCAATTCACTTCTGCCTCACAGGCTGGCAGAATGGTGCGGTACATCTCAGGCTCGGCTGATCCACTACAGCACGGACTGTGTATTTAAGGGCGATATCGGCGGATATACCGAAGAAAGCACGCCTGACGCTAAAGATATTTATGGCCGAAGCAAAATGCTTGGCGAGGTCGACTCGCCAAAGGCACTTATTCTCCGCAGCTCAATCATCGGACGTGAGCTCAAAAGCAGAACAGAGCTTGTTGAATGGCTGCTTGCCCAAAACAACAAGACGATCACCGGCTATCGACAGGCTTTCTATACAGGCGTCACAACACTACAAATGTCCCATCTAACCTCAGACATCATTGCCAATCACTCGTATCTCAATGGGCTCTACCACATAGCCAGCGATGTCATTTCCAAGTATGAGCTCTTGCGTCTTCTTGCAAAAGAATATGGCGTGAACGTCAATATCGTCCCCAGCGATGCCGTAATCGTAAAGAAAAACCTTATCGGTTCAAAATTTCGAACTGCCACAGGCCTTCATATACCGTCCTGGTCGGAGATGATCAGCTCGATGGCTTTAGACAACTCGATATATAAACAGGAGACCCAACCGTGACCCTCGAAGGAAAACGAATTCTAGTTACTGGCGGAACTGGCTCAATGGGCAAAACCTTCGTTCGTCGAGCATTGTCTGGGGAACTCGGCACACCAAAAAAGGTTATCGTCATGTCTCGCGACGAAGCTAAACAACACTACATGCGGCTCGACTATCTCCGTATGACGTCTCCCACCGATGAAGTTATCTACAAGAACTTCCAAAATACTCTTGAATTCCGCATTGGTGATGTTCGTCGCTATAGCGATGTCTGCAACAGCGTGAAAGATGCCGATATTGTCATTAATGCCGCCGCCCTTAAGCAGGTTCCAACTTGTGAATATTTTCCTGAACAAGCGCTGCTGACAAATTGTCAGGGTGCAGTAAACATCACGCGAGCAATTCAAGAACATAGCTATTCGGTCGAGACGGTGCTCGGCGTTAGCACCGACAAGGCCTGCCACCCAGTCAATGTCATGGGAATGACCAAGGCTATCCAAGAGCGAATTTTTATTTCGGCCAATATTGGCTCTCCCAAAACACGCTTTATCTGCGTACGCTACGGGAACGTTCTTGCCTCAAGGGGCTCTGTGGTTCCTTTGTTTCATGATCAAATCTCAAAAGGCGGACCGATTACTCTAACGAGTCCCGATATGACTCGCTTCCTATTAAGCTTGGATCAAGCGGTCGACACAATCTTTACGGCGTTAAAGCACGCGAAATCTGGTGAGATTATTGTGCCAATCGCACCAAGCGCAAATATGAAAAACCTCGCTCAAGCCCTTATCGGTACCCGACCAATAAAAATCCAGACTATCGGCACCCGGCCAGGCGAAAAAATGCACGAAATTATGGTTTCAGACGAGGAGGCCCCTCGGTGCAGGATAATAGGGTCCTATTATGCGATCCAACCAATGCTACCAGAACTAGCCGGCGAACTCACGCTGACGCCAGTCCTCAACTCAGAATTTTCATCTGGCGACAATGTCTTAAGCCTCAACGAGACAGTCGCACTACTGCAGCAGAACAACCTCATGGTTGAACAGGTGCAGCCTACCGGCACGCATGAAATGCTCCGCTAAAATCAAAGGAGTTCATCTGTGAAGCTAAAGGTAATGACAATCGTCGGAACTCGACCTGAACTCATTAAACTCTCTCGTATTATTGCAGAGCTCGACAAACATACTCGACATATCTTAGTTCATACCGGACAGAACTACGATTACGAGCTCAGCGAAGTTTTTTTTAAGGATCTCGAGATTCGCAAACCTGACCATTTTCTTAACTGTGGTCGAAATACAAGCGTCGAGACAATCGCCGCCACTATTGTTGAAAGCGATACGATCCTCGCCCAAGAGAAACCAGACGCGGTCCTTCTCTATGGCGACACAAACTCATGCCTGTCAGTGATCTCCGCAAAAAAAAGAAAAATCCCGATCTTTCACATGGAAGCTGGAAACCGCTGCTTCGACCAGCGAGTGCCAGAAGAAATCAATCGAAAGATTGTAGACCACCTTAGCGATATCAACATGCCGCTAACCGAACATGCCCGACGCTATTTGATCGCGGAAGGCATCCCTCCAGAAAGAGTTGTAAAACAGGCTCCTGCATGCAGGAGGTCCTAAGCCACTATAGTGACCATATTAACAAATCCGATGTCCTCGAACGGTTGGGTCTCGCCGAAAAAAAAACTATTTTCTCGTTAGCGCTCATCGCGAAGAGAACGTGGACGTACCAGAAAGTCTCGACACTCTTCTAACAGCCTTAAATATGCTGGCAAGCTGCTATAACAAGCGTGTCATCTTCTCCGTCCACCCTCGGACAGCAAAACGGATCGCCGACCTTCCATCAAAAAACGTACACCCACTCGTTGAAATGGGAAAAGCTATGGGATTTCACGACTACGTTCATCTCCAGAGCCGAGCCTCCTGCGTCCTTTCTGATTCAGGGACCCTTTCAGAAGAGGCTGCTCTTTTAAAGTTTCCAGCTGTGATGATTCGTGCCGCACACGAACGCCCAGAAGGCATGGATGAGGGAGTCACTATTCAATCTCCCATTTTAGTGGACAGAATTCTCAACGCTGTTGACATTGCGATGACTCAAGCACAATCCGGGTACCAAGCTGGTGACGTTGGCGACTACATGAAAAATGATGTTTCGGCAAAAGTCGTTCGAGTTATTCTCAGCTATACAGACTATGTGAATCGTACGATATGGAATAGGTAAGTCGTGGACGTGCCCTCAGGGAAATAATAACGAATGCTGTTCAACTCTCTATCGTTTCTCATTTTCTTTCCGTTGGTCACAGCTGGCTACTTCGCCCTTCCTCACCACCATCGTTGGTGGTTTCTTCTTGTGGCGAGCTGCTATTTCTACATGGCCCTTATCCCAATTTATATTTTGATTTTGGGTATAACTATCGTTGTCGACTATTATGCCGGAATTTGGATCGAACAGTCACAAGGACGGCGGCGAACGCTATTCCTATGGGCAAGCATAGTCACTAACGTCGGAATTCTTTTTATTTTTAAATATTTTAATTTTTTCAATTCAAACATCCGGCAGTTAGCGGAAGCTATAGGTTGGAACTACCCTCTACCGGCATTAGAGATTATCCTACCCGTCGGACTTTCTTTTCATACATTTCAGGCGATGAGCTACACTATAGAAGTCTATCGTGGCCGGCAAACGGCAGAACATCACTTCGGCATCTACGCACTATACGTCATGTTTTATCCCCAACTCGTAGCCGGCCCAATTGAGCGTCCTCAAAATATCCTTCACCAATTCTATGAAAAGCACTCGTGGGATATTGATCGCGCCATATCGGGCGTCGAGTTAATGACTTTGGGATTTTTTAAAAAGATCGTAATCGCCGATCGCCTTGCTCCACTGGTCAATCAAATTTACAGCAAGCCTCTTGAGTACCGCGGCTTACCTCTTATTCTTGCAAGTTATGCGTTCGCTGTTCAAATCTATTGCGATTTCTCTGGATACTCTGACATCGCACGTGGAACAGCACGAGTTATGGGATTTAAACTCATGGCGAATTTCGATCGGCCCTACTCTTCAACATCAATTCCAGAGTTCTGGAGGCGATGGCACATCTCTCTTTCTAGCTGGTTTAAGGACTATCTTTACATTTCCATCGGAGGACGAACAAAACGAATTCGAAATTCATTTATCGTTTTTCTCGTCAGTGGACTTTGGCATGGTGCCAACTGGCCGTTTGTCATCTGGGGGGCCTACCACGGTTCCCTTATGGCAATCTCATTCAAGACGCAAAAAATTAGAGAACGGATACGGCGCCGACTTCCTTTTCCCAATTTGGGGTACTGGCAACTGATGCAGACCATTCTCACATTCAATCTAGTCTGTATCGGATGGATCTTCTTTCGTGCGAATAGTATACCCGATGCTGCATACATCGCGAGCAACCTGACAGATGAGCTCGCTAGTCAACTTCGACACCCCGCTGATTACCTAAGCGAACACAATCTAACGCTCTCTTCTGGCGAGTTCATGCTTGCACTCTTCGCGGTCGGCACCCTGATCGCTATCGAATACCCGCTGATTGGTTTACGTCTTCAAGAGTCAAGACACTCCTGGCCTAGGTGGATTAGAGCCTGCATGCTCTACGCGATGATCGTGCTCATTCTTGTCACCGGACGGTTTGCTGCTGAGCACCATCTACTTTCAATTTTAGGAATCCCATGACGACAAAATGGCGCTCGCTCCGCTGCAGTCTATTCCATTCATATTGGCCTTATGTTTGGGTCCCTCTTGTTTTAATCTTTCTCTGCTTCGACTTTAAGTATCAAGAGTCGCTAACACGGCATCGGGTAGACAACGTCGCTTCATTTACCCTCGCGCCAGATCTTGTCAAAGCATCAGAGTATGTGCTTCAAGATGTCTTCTTCGACCCAATTTCTCGCTTCTCGAGTCGGGATACGATCGTGATTATTGGCAATTCGGTCGCCGCCGGCTCTGGATCACTAGACAAACAATACTTCAACTCAAGGCTGGCAGAGACCCACAACGTCATCAATGCCGCAATCGATGGAGAACAGCTACTTCCATCGTCTGTCCTGGCATTGCGCGGCATCGATGCTGAGTTTCAGTCCGGCAATCACGGCAGAGTCGATGTATTTGTTCTTTATCCTCCGTCTCGTCTCTATACCGGAGACTGGTTCAAAGTAACGGAATCTATATTTCAAACGGCCTGCTTCGATCCGACTCTTCGAAATTATTTAGGTACTCGCTGCACAGGTGTGAAAGAGCCGAAATGGAAAGAGTCTCTCGAGAACAGGTTACTCGCAATCATCTACGGCAACATGCGCTGTATTTTGTCGTCCTCAATCGTAATAAATTGGCTATCTTACGCAAACGTAACATGTTCCAAACTTTTCGAACGACAAAGAACAAGCCCCTCTTCACTAAAGGCGCTTCATGAACAGCCCTTCTATGCACCCAATGGAACCTTCGAAACGTACAGCAGCAATTTTTTTCAACTAAATCTCAATATCCTTGGCTCTGAGACAGAAATTAAAAAGACCGTGAATTCACTCGTCGAAAACATGATCCCAATCACTCAATACCTGAAAGAAAAGAATATCACGTCGAAGGTTCACTTCATCCTGACAACGGAGCTTCAAGCAGGTCTCGATCACTTTGAAAAAAGAAGATCGGGGATGTATAGAGATATCCGAGGAAAGCTCCTTAGGCAGATCAAATCGAAGGCGCCTCATTGGAACATCATTGATCTACCGGCATTCGACGTCGACCAGTATTCTGACCTTACTCACTACAACGAAGCGGGGCTGGATAGGCTATCCCATACAATACAACTTAGCCTAAGTTCACCTCCGGTCCAGCAGTAGCGCGAAACGAGAAACCCCGTGTTTAGAAAAATTGTTGAAATACTGTCAAACAGAGACCTTCGCCACTGGCTTCTTTGGAAAGCACGTCATCCAAGAGATCACGGGAGACGACTTCAACAAAGTCGCCCCCCATATCTAGAGATATCTACACCTCAGTGGACCACTCCCGACCGACTTGAGTTGCCGAAGCTCCCTCCGTTTTTGAGTTCCGTCCATTCGTCTCAGCCGCCCCTAGTAAACCTCGCATCCTGTTCGATCTCGCTTGGCGACTTTTCTAACGAGACAATTTTTTCAAAACGCTTTGACGATACTGAGGACACATTTGCTATTCATCGCTTCGGGTGGATCTTACCACTTTTAAATGATGGCCTTATTTCGACCGAAAAGGCCGCAGCAATACTTTTGCGCTGGATACAGAATGTACCATCCCCACCTGAGGCTCTACATCCCTACACAATATCGGAACGATTTGCGCATTGGGGAATTTTTCTTTGTCGTAGCCAATGCCATGAATACTGGGATCAAAAGACCACATCCATATTGATCAAAAGCGTAAACGAACAAGCCCTTTTGTTGCTAAACAACCTCGAGCACTATGAAGAAGACCTCACGGGAAATCATCTTGCCAACAATGCACGTGGCCTACTTTGGGCAGCCCTCATCACCGGCAATACGGACTTCGCCAAAGCTGGCGAATTGATTGCAATGAATGAGCTCGATCGAATCGTAAGTACTGATGGAATGCTACGGGAAGGCTCTTCCCACTATCAGTTTCTTATTACACGTAACTATTTTGAGATGTGGTGGCTTTCAAAAATTCTACACCTCAACAATCTAGCAAACGTTTCTACTGAACGCCTGCCCCGTATGGCTTACGGCTGTCGCTTTCTTCGACCCCAAGGTCAATGGCCGCATATCGGCGACATTTCTCCTGACGCCCCCCCCACCTGGTTCAATCAAGTCCCGGAGGCAGTCGAATTCGCCATCGAATCAGAGCACGCCAGAGAAACGGTTCCCGCTACTGGTTGGGCGGCAAACTTTTTCGTCTCGGTTCCAGCACTACGAGACGCGACGTCTGGTCAGCTCGGTGACTTCACCCGACTTGATCAATTTGGATTTTCTTTACTTGTCCACACGAGCCGCCACGGACACCCTTTTCTTCCTGGGCACGGGCACTGTGACGCCGGCTCCGCCGTTGCATTTTGGAATCGGCAACCACTATTAGTAGACCGTGGACGGGCCACCTATATAGCTCAAGACAGGAACGCCCTTTCGACTTGGTTTCACAACGGGATCATCATTGACGGCGAAGAGCTTGAATTTTTACCTCGCGGCGTTTTTGGCCCGAACTACATTCATCATCGCACTGGCGCTCCGCCCCATGTTAGGTTAACCGATCATAAAATTGAAATATTCCATAGTGGACTAGCTTTGAAGAAAATTTTTGTAACTCGATCCTTTGAAATAAAAAGCGATAGCGTATTGATCCACACCACGATCGAAGGAAAAGGACGGCGAGAGGTTCAATTGCTCTGTCATTGCGCTGATGTTGAAGCGGACATAACGTGGCCCATCGGCGGCCTCGTCTACCAACAAAGGGGAGCCTCACCAGATCCCAATCTAGGATCACGCAGTACGAAGTATGGCGAACGCATCCCATGTAACAGCTTCATTTGGAAAGCATTTATTGTTCTACCGTGGCGAGGCACCATCGTGGTTCAACCGAAACCAGCGCCGCAATCCTCCACCTAGCCGCCGTATGACAGAAAATGGCATCAAAATAACCGCCCACAGGGCTAAAATGTGTTCCCCGTGTTTAAATCGTACATGCATCGCCTCATAAAAAATGAGCGCTATCCGATAAAGATAGAGTGAAAACGGAACTAGGTGAGCGTATCGATCAGCAATTATTAGCGAGCACTCAAGGCGTCGAGAAGTGTTAAAACTAATCGAACCCGGTCGGATATGATACTTCGTCAGCGGTTGAGAAATAAAGCCTACCGCACCTAGCCGCACGATACGCAACCAAGTATCGTAGTCCTGAGCAGATCTCAAACTCTCATCCATTCCTCCAGCCTCAAGAAAGACTGCTCTACGTGTCGAAATTGTTGACGTCGCAAAGAAACAGCCTCGATAGAGTTTTCGGAATGGGTCGTCGTCCTTTTTTAGGCCAAGATGCAGTGGGCGCGACTTGTATGGCCCGCCAATGGGTCCCATCAAGTCATCAGTTGCAACCAAAACGAAATCCATGCACTCCCGAATTTTTTCCCGCAATTTTTCTATCTTAGTTGGCATCCATTCGTCATCGCCGTCTAAAAACGCGACCCACTCACCTCGTGCCTCTCGTACGCCGCGATTGCGAGCTGCGGCAGGCCCGCTATTCTTTTGTCGCAAAACCTTAACAGGATAGCTTTCTGCAATTTCTACTGTTCTGTCAGTGGATCCGTCGTCGACAACAATAATTTCGTCTGCAGGAGAAGTCTGCCCGAGTACTGACTCTAGGCATGCGGCCAGGCAGTCCTCAAGGTTATAGGTCGGAACAATAACGGAAATAGATGGCGTATGTTGCATCAGCTCACCCGCTCTAATCTAGGTTGGCACAACAGAAAAGCTCCAACTGATACAGTGTCCAAATCTGATGAAAGTTTAAATTCGAATTCAAAAGTCTCTTATATTTAATTTGATTCCACCATGGCCGCCTCTGAGCTCGCTCAGTGCTTAGGAGTCCCAGAGCCTCTTCGCGAAGCCCCGCTTCCATCCATTTTTTGACTGGTGAGTTGAACCCCAATTTAGGCAAATTGAAAACCGAGCTTGGTAATAGTGGTTTCGCAATCTCTCTCAACAGCCCTT
Source organism: Bdellovibrionales bacterium (assembly GCA_016713885.1). Classification (GTDB taxonomy): domain Bacteria; phylum Bdellovibrionota; class Bdellovibrionia; order Bdellovibrionales; family JAMPXM01. Next base: position 393,476 of record JADJOF010000004.1, read on the forward strand.
TCCGCTGCCCATCAGGTGTGCGCTCACTCGCGGGCACCCGAAGCGCCATCTCGACTAAGGGGTGATGCAGGAAAGGCACCCGACCCTCTATAGACGAAGCCATTGTTGTCCGATCAAAAAGATACATCAAGTTGTCAGGAACATAGGTATGAAGATCTGCATAAAGTCGTGCTGTTTCTCGATCACCACGAAACTGACCTAACCAACGGGTTTTGTTCGAATCTTGTTTCCCACTCGTGAGAAAGCTCGTCGGATTGGGAAATACAGCTGTATGGCCACGGTAATGGACCGCCGGATCGGAGTGGTAACTACCTGTTCGTATTAACTTTCTTCCGAATTCACCACCCACTATTGTACCGACCAGCCGTAACGTCGAAGCAATAGGGGCAAGACGCCCCTCTAAGCTTGTCGGCACATGGTATGGATAACCCGCAAAAATCTCATCTCCGCCCGTCCCCGCAAGAACGACCTTACAACCGTCTTCAGCCGCCTTTTTTGAAATGAAATGATTCGGCAAAACACCCGAATCTGCCACAGGCTCATCAAAATACGATAATATCGTCGGCAAATTTTCTAATAGATCGCCGGAGGTCAGATTAAATGTTCGATGATTCGTCCTATATCGCCGGGCAATGTCTTCGGCCACCGATGCTTCATCAACATCAGCATCTGCAAAGCGAATGGTATATGTAGACAAAGCCGTTCCCAAATGATGAGCAGCTCTCGCCACCACCAGACCGGAGTCAAATCCACCAGACAAAAAGGCCCCGACTTTTACATCTGATCGGAGGTGAAGCTCGATCGCTCGGTCGAACTCCGCCAATAAAGACTCCATAGACCATTCACTCGTGATATCACCTTGGACATCCCAGAAGGTGTTCGACCTTATTCCAGCATCCGAGATCTCCAGATGCGTCGCAGCGGGAACCTTCTCGACGTCGCGATAAATCGTGTTGGGCTGAAGCGTATACCCATAACTAAGATACTGCACGAGCCCCTGCTCCGAAAGCTCTCGTCCAACGGTCGAAACGCTCAATAGCGGTCGAATTTCTGAACACAATGCAACCGAAGTCCCTGTCTTAACAAGATAGAGTGGCTTAATACCAAACCGATCTCTCATTGCGTGCAACACGCCCTTTTTTTCATCCCAAATAACAATCGCAAACATGCCTTCGAGACGCTCGACAAGCTTAGGTCCCATGATGTCATAGAGATGTGCGATAACCTCTGAGTCCCCCTGAGTTCGAAATTGAACACCTTGGGCAATGAGCTCGGAACGCAACTCGCGATAGTTATAAATTTCACCATTTAACACTACTACAACGGTTCGATCGTGATTGAATACAGGTTGATGCCCGCCAGCTAAATCCAAAATCGATAGTCGCCGAAAAAGAATTCTTGCCCGTCCGTTGGGATCAACATAGTCCCCACGATCGTCAGGACCACGATGCTCAAGAAGGCCGTTGGCCCGCTCCCAATTGTAGTCGACCTGAGACTGACCAAACATCGCCATGAAGCCGCACATTATCTATTCTCCTTTAAACCTGGGCCCACGCTCAATGCTTTTCTCAACTCTTCCGTTTCGACTGTGCCAAATATCATCTCACAATATCGTTCAATATAAGAATCGGTTGACGGCATTTCTGATTTATTTGAAGTAGCCCTAATAACTGATTCTCGAAAGTCGGCATCACTGCATACATTAATCTGACCGTTGTCTAAAAATTCGCACGGATCTATATCCAAAACCATTTCAGCCCGATAGCGTAATACCGACTTTCCCATTAGCCACGCCTCGAATCCCGCGGTGGTGTCTTGGAAAAGAATTGTTCCACAATCACTCATTGCATCATCAAGGTTACCACCACGCAGCTCTACCCGAAAAACTTCCTTGATTCGGCTTGAGGGCCTAAGAGAGACAGGATGCGGCCTCACAACAAATGTGATTCCATCTTTGTGGCCTTGATCAGGAAAGGCCCTTTTTAGAGCACCCAAAATAGAATCAAGCAATGAATCATCCAATGTCAACAGCACCAGTACTCGCCGCGAGTCTGCCCCACAGCTTATATTTTTAGCTCGCCTCAATCTCTCTTTAATCCCTTTATACCGGAGACTCCCGACCAGGCGAAGCGACTCAGCAGGAGTGCCACCGTGCTCTAACGACTGTTTTTGGAACTGACCTGAGGTCAAAATAAGATCCGGCAGAGGTAAAAACCTCGCTTCCGTCTTTCCAAGAAAGTAGGAAAGCAACATTGACGGTATCGTCGCGTGTTGAAAGCCAATCGTCGAGACTCCATACGTCTTTGCGGCAAGAACCGTCAGTTTTTCCCAGGGCTGATTCTCATATGGAAATACGACCGTTCGCACTAGACCTGAAGCTAAAAATCTGTTCATGCAAAGATAAAAAAAATGGAAGTCAGACCAAGCTGCACGTCCAACATCAAGCCACCATTCACGACGAACTAGAATGTCGATCGGAAACGAACCGACCATAGGTTGTTTCAAAGTGCGAAGAAAAAATAGAGCCGTCAGTGAGCGCAGAAGATCGAACCAAGAGAAATGTAAAATCAGTGGCCAAAAGTAAGCGCCGCGATCAGCAATCTCACTATCAAAACCAAACATGCCCGGCGGAGAAAAACGGCAAAACTCCGTATCAACCAAGTATGTATGGAGATCACCAAGATAAGGATCGGTCCACCCCCTATCGGGAGCAATACATCGAGCCTGAGGAAGACTGTAGAAAGCTACTCCATTCTTCTTTATCGGAAACACCACTTCCCTCATCGCTTTTCGCTGTCGAATATAGGCCAAAATTGTACGGACGGCCCAGCCTAGCCGCTTCAATATTCCCAATAACAGCAATTTGACCCGTTCAAAAAAAAGCAGGAAGCAGACCGATCCTCCCCAAGACACTTTGAAAACCTGAAGAGAAAACTGCAGCTGACGGAAAAGCCACGGATCTTCGACTATAATTAAAATACTGCTTTGATCATATTCGCTTTGCTGGACCAGCTCATGAACGAGAGCGAGGTATAGAGAGAATAGAAAAATATCTGACGATGGTACCTTCCAAGACAGTGTGCTGCTCCACCAACCCACGATATCATGCTGATCGGAACCAATCTCCTCGATCATGTCTAAAAACGGCTGTCGCAACCGTCGTCCAATCTCATGAAGACGTCCATGTAAGGCCAGCTCTCGACCCCATCCATAGCGACTACCTAAAGCAACCCGTAAATCGGGGCCTTTTCCAAGGCAGAGCCATGACTGTCCGGCTTCTAGCGTTCCCGGAACTCTACTCTGATACACGATACGACACGACACGGCGAACCACTTCTCTAAAGTCTTACATAGCAACAAAAACCATCACGATAGATGCTTAGAATATACAACTACTTGGCTATCAGATAGGTGCTCATCATCACTTCAGAGAGAGGAGCTACCGCGGCACCGCGGATTGGATGCATATAACCGAAACGCGAAATTCCCTTCAAACCACAACATTTCTCTGTCACTGTTTGGAGCGCTTCGGCCGTGTTAACGATAATGTATGGTAAATGGAACTCCGTGTGCTTTGTATCGCCACCGTTAAAATCCATCCGAAAATAAGCTCTACTCTTATCTTCGATAGACTCCCCTACCGTCTCTCTCAAATCGAGTATCAGCTTCGACCCCGTACGGCTCCAGGCCAGCTCAATAACATCTCGCCAATTTTCGTTCAGATGCAAAATCCCAAGACAAATTACCAAGTCAAATGTTCGACCGCTTACGGCCTCAAAGTCAGTCTCTCCGGTGACATGAAATTCATGCTCCGGAAATTTTGCCTGCGCACGTTCAATCATCTCAGAACTAATATCAACTCCAGTATAACTAAAGTTAGCTAAGTGCTCACCAAGAACCGCAGCAAAACCTCCCTGCGCACAGCCAATATCGAGAACTGTCATCCCCTCAAAGAGACAATCCTTCAAAAAAAACCATTCGGAACTGTAAACGCCGGATGTCGTATTGCGGTGATGCTCAAAATATTCCAAAACAGCCGGAAGAGCCCAGCCCAAATGATTCTCGCTCATCTATCCCCCAACCTCTTCCGCCAGTACTGTGACCGGTGCCCCATCCGCACCTACGACCCTTAGCGGTGACACAATAACCGTCTTGGGAGAGCACTTCAATCTCGCCAAAGCCATGTCCTCGAGAGGCAACAGTGGTGCTCCTCGGCCAGTCTCGGTAAGAAAAGCCTGATGAGCCAAACGGCCAAGCGAACGATTCTGATAGCTTGTTACCGATAAGAAATCGAACCCAATAACACGTAGATTGGGCCTATTCTCACGTAGCCACGACCCCAATTCGGGAGCTAACCCCGGATTGTTTTCCCAGTAGTCCCTTTGGCTACGCTTTGACTCGAACCCAGTACGGAGTAAAACAATATCAGTTTCCACTGAAATAGCTCGGGCCCATTCCTCAATGCCAATAATCTCACTATCGCTTGCCGGGCGATCGATCAGCTCAGGTCTATTAAAGATCCAGAAATCAGCTAAAAATGTATCGACCGTCGCTCCATTCTGATCAAAATGGAATGGAGCATCAACGTGTGTACCTATATGATTAGACAAGTCCCAGTGGCTTGAATTATTTGACTCCCCCAACGTTATCGACTTCACAAGTGTCGCACTAAAGCCCGATTTGCCTCCATAGCCAGGAGTTGCTTGATCGAGCCTATGTGATAAGAATGTCCAGCTTCCCACTCTCACGCACCGACCTCCTTAACGTGGTACCACTTAGCAAATCTCAAAGAAATGCTCCGCCGGAAAATGTCTATTCAACCCCTCTATAGCTGCCCGCCCCATTTCTAAAACTGCTTCTCGTGTTCCTCCACCAATATGCGGCGATCCCAAAAACTGCACCAAATTCAAAAGTTCCTCATCTTCGGGTGGTTCAGTTGCGAAAACATCAAATGCTGCCGCTAAAAGATGCCCCTCAATCAAAAGCTGTTTTAGGGCGGTTTCATCAACTAATCCACCCCTTGCCGTATTGATCAAAACCGAACCCTTCTTCATTTTTTTCAATCGTTCGACATCAAGAATTCCAACCGTGCTTGAATTCAACGGCAAATGGAGCGTCACAACGTCGGCCTCTGAGAGCAACGCATCGAGTCCGACCGATATTACTCCAGTCATAGAGTAAAATTCAGGATAGTCGACAATGTCATGGACTAGAACCCGACAACCAAACGGTGCCAACAGCCGCACTAAGTCTTTTCCGACATTGCCGCAACCCAAAATACCAACCGTCTTACCAGTCAATTGAGCAGCAGGGCGGGTGCGCCAAATTCCACGCCTTAAATCCATATTCATGGCTCCGAGTTGCCGAAGCGTTGTTAGCATAAACGTCAGTGCAAGCTCGGCGACTGAGCGTTTATTTACACCGGGAGTCCAACCCATTCTGATATCAAACCTGCGCATCGCTTCAAAATCGATTTTATCAAGACCGACACCGTACTTACCCACAACCTTCAATGACGGAAGCTGTGCCAATAGCTCTTCCGTCAAATATTCAAGGCCAATGATTGCCTTTTCTGCCCCAGCCAAAAACTCAACAAGCTCCTGACCTTTGAGCGTCCTACCAGTCTCGTTAAAACGTGACTCTGGGTAGAGCTCTAACAACTCTGCTCTCAAAGTCGAATTGCTCGAAAATGATCGCGAAGCGACTGCCACGATCTTCACGTCGCAGCTCGCATAGACCGAAGAAATATAATACATAGATCTCGAAATTCCGGGGTCGCCTCAAGTTCAACAGCCCGCACTTTCGCCAATTCATCTGGAAGGATAAGCCTCAACCGAGAACCCACATTTTTTTTGTCTTTTCCTAGAGCATCAAAAAACTCCTCTATCGGAATCGGTGTTGCCTCAAAGCCATGGTAGTTCTTCTTAAGAATCGCATGCATGGACGAATAGACCATCGAAGGAATTCCACCAGTCCGGAACGAAAGAAAATTTGCGAGGTCCATCCCCATCGTCACGGCAATACCATGAGGGACCCTAAAATCAGTCGCGGCCTCGATTGCATGCCCAAAGCTGTGACCGTAGTTCATAATATTCCTTAGGCCTCGATCAAACTCGTCCTCTTCGACAATACCCTTTTTAATTTCAAGAGAACGTCTAATATAAGTCGCAAGACAGTCGTCGTCGCTAAACAGTCGATCATAGTCCGCCGCTATTTTTTGAAAACTCGCAGGACCGTCAATGATATGAACTTTCAACATTTCGCCAATCCCAGATCGGCGATCATGCACATCAAGTGTCTTTAAAACCGTAGGAGATATAAAAACTCTCCGCGGCGGCGTATAAGTTCCAAGGAGATTCTTATATTTTCCGACATTGATCGAGCTTTTTGAACCAATACACGAATCGGCCTGAGCCAAGAGCGTCGTTGGATAAAAGTACCAATCCAACCCACGCAAGAGCGTCGCCGCCAAAAAACATGTGATGTCTTGAATTATTCCACCACCGACGGCAACTAACCGATCCCCTCGCCTGACCTTACTTTCGACTAAATGCTCGATGTAATGAGTGAATGATAAAAGGTTCTTTGCGGTCTCTGTTGCTTCAATCTCTAAAGTCGACTTGGCATTTCCAAGAAGTCCAACGAGCTCATCTCGATAAAGCCGTGCCACACGCGCATCAACGATACAGTGGCTGTTCACAATATCGCGCTCCCCAAGGCCAACAAATGGCCGATCCATAAACTCAACAGCGTAGGGTCCAACGTGTGACGCTACAGTTAGTGAACTAAACACGAGTAAAGCCCCCATCGATCGCGATATTTTGCCCAGTTACATAGCTGTTCTTGTCACTAACTAACCAGCTCACCAAAAATGCAATCTCTTCTGGTTGAGCAAGACGGCCGATCGGAACCTGACCAACTAGTTCAGCAATTCCGGCGTCACCAAGAACTCGTCGAGTCAACTCAGTATCAACAAAGCCCGGAGCAATACAATTGGCGAGAACGTTATACTTCCCGACCTCCGCCGCCAAAGCCACTGTCATCCCATCGAGCCCAAACTTGCTAGTCGAGTAAGACGCCCGCTGGGCGCGTGAGATTTTGCCAAAAATAGAGCTGATATTGACGATTCGTCCCCAACCCGCCTCCTTCATTCTTGGTAAAACCGCTCGGCACAGTTGAAATGGCCGACGAACGTTGACCAGTTGAACCGAGTCGAAATCGTCATCTGTGATACTTTCAAAAGGTGAAATGCGGTTGATGCCTGCATTATTCACCAACACGGAGATTGGAATCTCGCGAACAGATCGGATAAAGCCATCGAAAGAGGCCTCGTTTGTAAAATCAACGCTCAAATGATGATCATACGCGGCGTCTTGAGCGATATCCCCACGGCCAGTCCCAATAACATCGAAGCCATCGGCAGCCAACTGTGCGCAAATCGAACGCCCTATTCCTCTAGTCGCACCCGTCACCAATGCCGTGCGCCGCACAATGGGTGACTTTATCAATAGCGCCCCCAAAAATCGTCTTCTTTCATGTGCTTCTCCACAAGCTCAATATCCGAAGGGCTGTCGACCGAAAATGACCTGCGATAAGGATATGCAGCGATACGTTGCCTAAAGCTCATATCCAGAATGCGATTGCTGTCGCATGACTCGAGCTTCTCGAGTTCTGTTTCAGAATGTCGAGTAAACTCTTTGAGGTACCCCCAACGCCAGCCGAATATCCCATAAATCCGCCGTGCACCATGATTGCTCGAGAACGCGCCCTTGCAATACGGTACCGGTGCCCGCGAGGTAAAAAGAACCTCGCCTTCGCCGTTGTGAACAATTTTTACCGTGTCTGGGTTTTCAAAAACCGCTCGCTCCACAATCTGCATCGCCAAAACTGTCGCTGGAATGTCCGGATGCGCCAAAAGCGGATCAATTACGCTGGCAATCATATCAGGACGTAGCATTGGCTCATCACCCTGAACACATACCACAATATCTCTGTCGTCTAACTCTATCCCGCACTTCTCAACTGCCTCTGCCACGCGATCGAGTGCTCTCGTATGACTGCTTTTTGTCATGATAACCGGATAAGCTTTAGATTCAGAAAACTGCCTGATTTCTTCATCACAAGTGGCGACAAACAATCCATCCCACTTTTCAAACAGCTTCGCTCGTTCAAAGCAATGCTCAAGCATCGGACGCCCAAGGATTCTAACAAGCGGCTTCCCTGGGAAACGTGACGCCGCCATACGAGCAGGTACGATACCAATAACCTTCATTGCAAAGTCCTTTCAATGTCAAAGTCGAGAACGAAACCCATGCATCTACTTCTTCGGCACCAACCGAACATCTTCGGGAACTGAACAGTCTAGGGAGTAACGTCGTCTCCACCCTGAATCTGCGCAGTAGATTTTATATACCAGCTCCATCGTACCTAACGCCTCCATAGACGAACCGTTTTCAATTGGTTTATCTGATAGAACCGCTTCGGCAAACTCGGCGATCTCGTCACGCCACGAGTTGTCCGCGTTATAGCGTGTAGTCTTCTCAAGAGGGTCGCCCATGTCTGAATCAACTTTGTATGCAGTGGTGATCGTCTCAGCTCCATAGCTTTTTGAGCCTGACAAAATACCAGATAAAATAATTGTTCCACGAGTAAGAGTGATCTCGAGTTGAAATCTATGTCGCCACTGAGTAGCGGACGATGTGAGCTGCGCCACAACACCCGTCTTTGTACGCATCAAAGCGTACGCATTGTCCTCAACATCGTGATTCCAATAGCTATTTGATATAAAACTATGCACTTGATCAAACTCACCCGCAAAAAGTCGAATGAGATCAACCATGTGAATGCCCTGATCTAAAAGAATTCCGCCACCGGCAACTGAACGTTGAGTTCGCCAGTCAGATTCAAAGCTTAAAATTTTTGATTTTCCATAAACTCCACGCAAATTAATGACTGAGCCTAAGTCACCACCCCTCACAATATCCAAGGCGTCACGTACTGAATCGTGATATCGGTGGTTAAATCCATACTTCAACTTTAGATGGGGATGGTTTCGTTCCTCTCTAATGACATTTACAATGTCTTGAAGATCGCGACCGGGCGGCTTTTCACAGAAAACATGTAAACCATTTTGAAGACCGCTTATCGTGACTTCTGGTGCCATGTCATTCGTTAGGCAGACAAATAAAATATCAAGGTTTTCGGTAAGAAGATCACGATAGTTGGCATAATAGGGCACACCGTCTTCCAACCTCCCCTTCTCGCCAAAAACTCGGTCACAAACACCGACAGTTTCCAGGCTAGGATGTCTATCAATAAAATGTCGGCGACGTTTTCCGACTACTCCATAACCCGCAATACCAACCTTGAGCTTTTTTTTCACCACTATCTCCGAGCAGTACGATATAGATTAGCCAAAGCCTCATCGGAACGCCCAAGTCGTAACGATTCATCACCCTCGCCCACAACAACCCACTCTTTTCGCTCATCCGATTGGTAGAAGGCGTTCAATAGCTCAATAGTCAAAAGACAATCTGAAGGCGTGACCGAAAACGCCTTCCCGCTTTCAAAAAACTCAACAATCTCCTTGTACAAAAGCCTATGACCATTGCCATATACACACCCTGAGAAGTCCTCACTGTGCGCGCGGCACTCCGATGGAGATGGGCTATAGACTTGAAGCTCGTTGACCGCAATACCACCAAGCTGAGCAAGACCATTTTCGCACACAAAAGAAATCGAGGCTTCATAGTCAACGGGACGCGCCGCTGTCGTTACTTCCAACACTCCGACGGCTCCATTTTTAAACTCGATTGACGAAATAGCTGTGTCTTCGACTTCAATCGCAGCACCATATGTCCGCATCACAGAATTGACTCGACGAACTTCACCACCCAAAAAACGCAATAGATCCACATGGTGAATCCCCTGGTTCGTCAAGGCCCCGCCATCCTGGGCATACGTCCCTCGCCAAGGCGCCAAATCATAGTAACGTTGAGGACGACACCATCGCACACGCACTGAAATAATTCTCGGTTGGCCAAGCTCGCCTGCCTCAATGCCCTGCTTCAGGCGCCTCACTGCCAAATTATGTCGATTCTGAAAAACCGGGAATATCTGTACCCCCGCCGTGGCGGCTGCGGTATATGCCTCCTTCACCTGGCTTGGCTTCATGAACGTCGGTTTTTCTACCACAACGTGCTTACCGTAAGCGCGAAGTATCTCCATCGTATGCTCATAGTGCATACCCGATGGCGTAACGACCGCCACAATAGTAATCTCTGGATGGCGATCAAGCATTTCACGATAGTCGGAATACGATGGTACGCCAAACTCCTTGGCGTACACCTCTGCTTTTTCTAAGACCAAGTCGCACACAGCAGTCAGTTCGACTCCCGAAATTTCTTGAATTGAGCGACAATGATGCCCAGCAATCCTGCCGCAACCGATGACCGCAACCTTTACGCTCATAAACTTACTTTCTTGTTTGTTTGATCATTCACGACCTTACGGATCCGATCAACGATCGGAACAAACTCCTCAGTCGTAGTTGACGAAAAGCGGCTGTACCCAGCCAAACATGCATCACCAAAGTCCTGACGAAAAAGCACCAAAGATTCAAGCGATGCAAAGACAGTCGGTGCGTAACTACCAAATGAAACATGCAAGAAATTTCCATGACCATTCAGAGTTCGAAAACCCAACATCTGCATCTCATTCAAAAATAGCGTTTGCCCTCATTAAGACGATTAACAGACTCCAAGACGTCGACTTCGTGATCCAGCATCTTCTCCAAAAAGGCCACGGCAACCGTATTGACCTCATACATCGGACGAATCTTATGAAGAAACAGGATCGTCTCCTTAGAGCCAACCGCACAACCAATACGCAGGCCTGCCAACCCCCAAGCTTTTGCAAATGTACGTGCAACAATAAGGTTGGGATAATATTTAATCAGACCTACCACCGACTTCGGGTAAAATGGATAGTAAGCTTCATCGACTAACAATATCGAACCCGTGACAGCAGTTGCCACCAACAAACGCTCCATATCCCGATCCGCAATTGTCGTTCCTGTGGGACTATCCGGATTTGGCAGACAGACAAGCTTCGGCTTTTTGTTCTCGACTAACCACAACAGTCTTTCGATGTCCAACTGAGGGCCCGACTCAGTTCGCTGGTACTCAACGCCAATTGCATTGGCACCGAAGATTTGACAGTACACGGGATACATCGCGAAGGTCGGCACGGTATGAACAACAGTATCACCCTCTGCGACAAAGGCTTCGAACGTCGAGCGGATTGCACCGTCAGAACCAGCAGTTAAAACCAACATTTCTGGATCCACGGTCATCGCCTTAGCGAGTTTTCTACATAACGGACCACTATCGGGATACGTACAAAGTACTGTCGGGTCCAGCGATGCCAGTACTCTCTGAGTAACTTTCTGCAACTCAGAATCTAAATTTTCATTCTTATCCAGCCAAAGTAGGCGAGACGATCTTGGTTTACTACTTACCCAGTCTGGTCGAACCAGCTTATCACTCTGAATCGGGATTCGAGGCAGTATTGGCGGAATCCGTGCGTCCACGATGGCCCCCTCGGCGGCTTTCATAGGCATTGGCCTAGCGAAAAAGAAATCGAAACAGTAACGACGCCCCATTTTATTGTCAATTCAACGCGCTTTAAACAGTGATCGACGGCCAGCCAAGACGACACCGGTCGACCCCTCGCAGCACAACATCTATAATCTCAAATGTTGTAGATCCCCGCCTTATACCTCGTCACGTTTGAAGACTGCGAAAACCATGCGATTGTCTCCTCAAGACCACGACGGAACCCAGAAAGGCCAGCATACCCTGGAGACCATCCAACCAACCCACGAACTTTAGTGTTATCAGCCCAGAGACGCTCTACCTCACTCTTCAACGGTCGGACACGCTGCTCATCCATCTGAATTTCGACTGTCACACCAAGGCAATCGGCAATCAACGCAACGGCGTCACCAATCGATATCTCAAAATTGCTTCCAATATTGACAACTTGGCCAATCGCGGCATCGGCTTCCGCTATGGCTAAAAAACCGCAAACAGTGTCTCGTACGTAGTTAAAGTCTCGCGTTGGGGTGACTGCTCCCATTTTTAACAAACGCGTGCCACTCAAAATCTGGGTGATAACCGTCGGAATAACCGCTCGCGCCGACTGCCGTGGTCCGTAGGTATTAAATGGCCGCACTGTTACCACTGGTGTACCAAACGAGCAGTAGTACGAATATGCAATCTGATCTGCACCAATCTTACTTGCGGAGTAAGGAGACTGTCCCCGCAATGGGTGCTCTTCAGTGATCGGCACAAACTGTGCCGTACCATACACCTCACTAGTCGATGTATGAATGACGCGCTCTATGCCCAACTCGCGAGCAGCCTGCACGACATTGAGGGTTCCTTTCACGTTGGTGTCTACATATGCCTCCGGCGAGTGATATGAAAATGGAATCGCAATCAACGCGGCCAAGTGGAAGACCACATCGCAACCCATCATCGCCGATTTCACTCCATGATAATCACGAATATCGCCAGCAAAGACCTCAATTTGACTTCGTATCTCGTGTGGCGTCTCGTCCAACCATCCCCATGAGTTAAACGAATTATAAAAAACAAATGCTTTCACACGTGCGCCGCGACGAACGAGCTCCTCTACTAGGTGTGAGCCAATGAATCCATCTGCTCCAGTAACCAACACCTTTTTATCTCGCAACGTCATCGTGCCTCACTTTTGGGCAAAAAAAATGGAATGGGTAACGCTTCACGGCGTACCATGCGCGACAGCACCGCACAACTCTTGAGTCATAGGTACTACCATGGCAAATTCGCTTATTTTGTGCTGCGTTACTTCGTCAACTAAGGATTCCGATTGGACAACAATATTTTCATAACAGGCGGAACGGGATTCGTTGGGCTTCACGTCAGGGAGCACCTTCTCCAAAGGAAAAATGGCCCTAACAAACTCCATGTCATCTCTCGCCAAACATTGGAAGCCGATGAGCGAACTCATGTCTACCATGGCGATCTCAAGAAGGCCAATGACCTGGCCACCTTTCTGTCCAACCCAGGCACACTTATTCACCTAGCTTATGCTCCCAACGATGAAAGCGGAACCGCCGAAAAAGTCGCTCGTGCACTTATCCAAACTGCGAAAGAAAGGGGAATCACGCGAATCATCCACTGCAGCACGGCCGTAGTTGTCGGACGGCAAGATGCCAACATGATTAACGAAGACTCCCCTTGTTTTCCATACTCTGAGTATGAGAAAATCAAACTTCGTCTCGAATCCATATTTCTCAACGAAACACCATCCGACATCGACGTCTTCATCATCCGACCAACGGCAGTCTTCGGGCCAGGCGGGAAGAACCTTGTTAAGTTGGTGCAGGATCGTATTCAAAATGGCGCTTTTAAAAACTATTTGACCGACTGCCTGTACGGCGACCGCACACTCAATCTAGTCAGCGTCAATCGTGTGGCGGCGGCAATCGCTCATTTTGCCACAGTTCACATTACCCCCATTGCCGAGAGGCCTACTCGAGAAGTCGTTATCTTGAGTTCTGACGAAGATCCCGATAACAACTATAAATACCTGGCACTTCAAATTTGTCGACACTTCAACACCCGGAAGCTGCCTGTCCCAACAATTTCTTTTTTGCAGCTTGTTCTGCCGTTTGCACTTCGCCTTGCCGGTCGCTCTGGCGTTAATCCTAAAAGACGATACCTATCAAACAAAATCACGACATGGGGGTTTCAAGACGAAAGCACGTTCAAACAAGAACTCTCCAACTATCTCAATTGGTTAAAAATATCCCAGACTGTTCGTGACTTGTGAAGATCGTCCTCGTCAACACGCATTTGGATCCTCAATCTGGCGGCGGATACACCCACCGAACACTTGAACTTGCCCGGGCGCTTTCAAAACTTGGCCATAACGCGGTATTGGTCTCCACTGACTTTCGGTTTAGCACCGAAGCAAGAGCAGAAGTGGCCGGTTTCGAAACCTTCCTTTTTGAAACAAGAGTTGCACGTTTTTTCATTCCGAGGTTTGACGTCAATAAACTGGCATCGGCTATCTCTGGCGCCAACCTCATTCACATGATGGGATACTGGTCAGTACTCAACTTCTGGATAGCACGATACGCCCGCAGGCTTGGAGTTCCATATGTTATCTCCCCGGCGGGCGCCCTTCCTCCAATTGGCAGATCGAGAGTCCTTAAGTTTGTCTTCCATGCCCTGATCGGCAAAGAAGTCCTAAAGCACGCAGCCAAAATCATTGCGATCACCCCGCGAGAAGCAAAACAACTTGAAGTCTTTGGCATCAACAAGTCACGCATCCAAATCGTGCCCAATGGCGTACCAGAGCACTTCTTTCTACCCGTTCCATCCGTTGAACTCCTGAAAAGAACGATTGCCGATACGCCCTACGTCTTGTTCATTGGCCGCCTCAATCCCATAAAGGGGCCTGATCTTTTGCTCGAGGCCTATCGGCAAACCGACTTACCCGCAAGAGGTATCCATTTGGTTATCGCTGGTCCCGACGAAGGAATGCAGGCCGCGCTCAAGGCGACCGTCGAAAAATTCGATCTATCAAAACTCGTGCATATGCCGGGGTACCTCGACAATACAGCAAAACAGGTCGCCTATAGTAATTGTCTATTTTTGGCAATCACCTCACGGTCCGAGGCAATGTCGCTAGTCGCATTAGAAGCTGCCGCAATGGGACGGCCTGTTCTACTGACTTCCTGCTGTGGCTTCGACGAAGTCGAGCAGATCGGCGGCGGTGTCATCTCGCCCATAACAGTGCCCGGCATTGCAAATGGACTGTCAAAACTTGCCAAACTCACGAAAATGGAACTCGATGACATGGGGGCCCGGCTACGCTCACATGTTCGAGCCAAATATACCTGGACGACTCTCGCAAACTCGATTCTCGATCGTTCGAATTGACTTGAGGCATGCGGCAGTCGAAAAAAAGAACTAATATGGGATACTACGCAGCTTATACAGATCAGCTTCTTACTGCCTTAATGGGACTTGAAATTACTGCTCGCTCGGGAGCGAAGCTCGACAACGAGGCCGGGCTCCAAGAATGGTGTGAGTGGACGGCTCGCTGGAAAGAACATCGCCGCAATCTATTTTTCATCGGCAATGGAGCAAGCGCCGCCATGTCAAGCCACATGTCGGCAGACGCCGCCAAAAATGGCGGTTTAAAAGCTCGGTGCCTCAATGAGCCCGCTCTTGTCACGGCCATCGGAAATGACCTCGAATACCGTCAAGTTTTTGCGCTTCAACTCGATCGATACGCAGAAAAAAATGATGCTCTTATCACGATAAGCAGTTCAGGGAACTCCCCCAATATTGTCGCGGCAATAGAAAAAGCACGATCACTCGATATGCAGATCGTAACGCTATCAGGCTTAAAGTCAGACAATTTCAGTCGAACCCTCGGAGACCTCAACTTCTACATTCCCGCAAACCGCTACGGGCTAGTCGAGTCCGCACATCAAGCTTTGCTGCACTGCTGGCTTGATCGCTACCTGGCCACCCTCGGTATTGAAATGTGAGACGGTCGCCTTAATGACATATCATGTACACCGTCCACACGGGATAATGTTCCACCATTTTTACGATCACGCCCATCCAAAGGGACAAGGGGCGATCTCAGCCAATGATCTAGAAAAGATCATTCGGTTTCTGGGGCCCGACAGAATCCTTACCGCAAAAGAGTGGGCACAGCGATCGCTTGCACGCACCCTTCGTCCGGGAAATCTTTGCATCACATTTGACGACAACCTGCTCTGTCAATACGACGTCGCGCTCCCAATACTTCGTCATTTCGGCATCACGGCATTTTGGTTTGCACCTACGGCCGTACTCGAAGGCAACCTTGAACGTCTTGAACTATACCGCTTCTTTCGCACCACCACATTTGACACCATTGATGATTTCTACAGCGCTTTTTTTAGAACGATCGAACACTCGGCGTACGCAGCAATTGTAGAACCCGCAATGATGACGTTTAAAGCAGATCAGTATCTTAAAGACTTCACTTTCTATACAAGTAACGATCGACGCTTTCGCTTCATCCGTGATCATGTCTTAGGACCAGACAAGTACAATAACATAATGGACTCAATGCTTGACGCCGCAGACTTCGACCGCAGGACGACTGGTAGGCGACTATGGATGACAGAAGCCATGTTGCGCGAACTCGCAAGTGACGGACATATCATCGGGCTACATAGTCACACCCATCCCACCAACCTGGCCGCCCTCGACAGAAACGACCAACTCACCGAATACCAAAAAAGCAAGGCGCGACTGACGGAGATTATCGGTTCTAAGCCAATAACAATGTCGCATCCATGCAACTCCTATAACCGAGATACCATTGACGTCCTTAGGAACTTGGCGTCAAAATCGGTTTTTCGCGCAAATATGGCAATGACCGAAGTTCCGTCGGATTTTGAACTTCCGAGGGAAGACCACGCGAATATACTCAAACTTGTAGAGCCAATATGAAGATCACTGTATTCACGAGTAATCAGCCTCGCCATCTTGCTCTTATTGAATCACTGGCATCGATTGCTGATACGGTCTATGCCGTTCAAGAATGCAATACGGTCTTCCCCGGACAGGTCCAAGATTTTTTCAGAAAATCTGACACTATGCAGAACTACTTCTCTCACGTCGTCGCTGCCGAGCAATCAGTTTTTGGCCGACCACGCTTCACCCCCACCAATGTTCGTCACCTTCTCATAAAGATGGGCGATCTAAACCTTTTGGAACTGGGTGCACTCGGCCCAGCTCTTGAGGCCGATACTTTTGTTGTTTTTGGTTCAAGCTATATCAAAGGTCCATTAATCGATAAATTAGTAGAGAGAAAAGCGCTCAATATTCACATGGGCACGTCTCCCTACTATAGAGGCAGTTCGTGCAACTTCTGGGCACTCTACGACAATCATCCCGAATATGTCGGTGCGACCATCCACCGTCTCTCTAAAGGACTCGATTCAGGACCAATGCTTTTTCACGCGTTGCCCAAAGCGACACTCGTCGATGGTTTCAAACTTGGAATGCTTGCCGTTCGAGCAGCACACGCTGGGCTTATAGATGCTATTACGAATAAGCGATTCGAAAATATGCCTACCGTTTTCCAAAATAAAGAAATGCTGATTAGATATACTCGAAACTCTGACTTTACTGACGACTGCGCCCAAGAGTACCTATTTCGCAGCCAATCACCGGAGGCCATTATGGCCGCTCTCGAGAAACGTGATCTGACGGCTTTTCTTAATCCTTTTCTTCTCTAGAGCTCAGTAGCTTACAAAAATATCTATAGATCACCGCAAGCTCTGTATTTATCCAGATCAGATCCTGCTTTGTGAGCCCAAAAAACAGCGGAAACAATCGGCTCCCGACAAGACTTATCAACGTAAATAGCATCATCTCAAACGCCAATGAAACAAATCCAACCCCGCCAAACCAGCTTAAAACAATCTTCTGAACTACAAAGGCTATAGAAGTAAATGAACATACCGCTAAAAATTGGCGCAGAAGAAATCCGCCAAATTTCATGTTCAATCGACGAACAACGCCATGAAGCATCCAATTGACCGAAATCACCTGGAGAATAACTGCCTTCAGGGCAAGACCCAGGGCCCCCAACCCCCCTCCCCATCGAGGAGCGACCAACAACGCGACAACAAGAAGCCCCACGACCGACGTAGAAAGACCAATATTTCTATAATAGGATGTATCTCCACGACTAAATAGGACGACGCCACAGAGTTGACCAAGTACTTGATGAACTGGATAATAACTCATCACAAACACCACTATGGACGCAGAAGCGAACTCTTTGCCGGCCACCACATGAGTTAGAAACTCAGCATTGATCGCTATAAAGCTCGCCATGCCGGCCGCAACCCAATAGCTAACAGACACAGCGGTATGAAAGGCTCTTACAATAAAGTCGTGGTTTTCCCTATGAAACGCTGCCGCAAACTCACGATTCAAAATCGTCGAAACAGCGCTCGTAACCAGAACAAATATCGACGCTATTTGTAGTGCAAAGTTATAATATCCTTGCTGCTCACTTCCGCCAGAAAGCTGCAGCACCCATCTTTCAAGAAGCAAAACACCACTGGAAACGATAGAATAAAAGATAAGCGGTTTTGCTCCATTCCAAAAAACAGGCGCCGCCGAAATCGCCCCTTCCCTCGAAACTTCAGCAACTGAGCGCTCTATCTTTAGCTCATTGACAACCTTTCGACTGGTAGCAAACACCATTAAAAGATTGACGCAAATTTGTAGCAGGAGTGCCGTCTTTAGATCTAAAATTTTCAGCACGTAGGCACCCAAAACAAGTAGAACCAGCACTATTCGAAAGAAAACACGCAGCCGTTCGGCCGGTACGGTCATCCCCATGGCATCGTTTGTTTTTTCGACGAGCTGACCCCACCAAACCGAGATCGCCCACAAAAATCCCAAGACAACGACCGACGAGCTAACGCCGGGCCAAATCGCGGTAGCCAACGTCGGTACCGCCAGCAACCCTGCAGTTACAACTACACTCAATAAGCTCAACACCGTAATCAAGCGGGCATACACGGTAACAAGACCGTAGTAGACTCTACCGCGCGAAAGCGTCGAATAATAAGCCGTCGATGTACCGGAGTCGAGTATTCCGCACACACTTGTAAAGAAACTGGTAACAAAGCCGAATACTCCATAGCTTTGCGGCCCCAATGTTCGCGGGATCAAAAACTGAAGTGCGGCAGAAACGGCAAAAGAGACAAAGTTCCCTATAACTTTGAATG
Source organism: Bdellovibrionales bacterium (assembly GCA_016713885.1). Taxonomy (GTDB): domain Bacteria; phylum Bdellovibrionota; class Bdellovibrionia; order Bdellovibrionales; family JAMPXM01. Next base: position 412,344 of record JADJOF010000004.1, read on the forward strand.
CCAGCCTTGACCGCAGCGCCGGCATACCTTCTTTCACCGAGCCACTCCTTTCGTCATCCAAACTACGGTCGCCCGAGTCACATACTTAGGTTATGTTGCTGGCTGAGTTGGCCGGTCTGGCCTCACTTGGCGCCACTGCTCGTGCCAAACAGCATGACGCAGACTCCACTGCCCATTCTCAAACTTCCAAAGGTGAGGAGACCGAAACCTATCAGTCAATTTCGAGAAGTAGTCCCTAGTAACAAGGGGCGTCTCAAACATCTTAGATGCAATCGGATATTCTTTCTCCGGTATCGATAAATAGCGGAATACCTCTTCAGCAAAACGCTCCGGGTATTCGCCATCAAAGCGCTTCACAAGAGCAACGCCCTCATCCCGATTGATATCGCCAGATCGAATTTCCTGAGCCGCATCATACGTAGCTCGACCAATGCCAAATTTTGTAAACAACGCATAAAAATTAAAGTCATCCATACGATCATCAATACTGGTGTACTTCGAATATGTACCAATGGTTCGCTCGGGAGAGGCCTGAAAACCACCATGTTCAACGGCATAGTAGTAACAAGATTGAGGATGCCACTTCAAATAGTACCCAAGGTAGTGAACCTTCACGCCTTTCTCTTTGAGCGGTGCCGGATCAGGGGGCATGTACGGAGCCAACTCCGCCGAATGGACACCAAATTGCTCCACGAGATCTTTAACGGAAACCCCGCTAAGGAACACATTCGACTTATCCTCGGACGCGAAATAACCCCAGTCACGCTCTGCCTTAGCATTGTCCTGAATTGGATTTCCATATTCTGCTTCATTTTCTCCAAAGAAAACGAGAGGGATATCAAACATTGCCGCCAGCTTGGGAGCCATAAATTTTTGCCCCAAAATGAATGGCTGAAACGGATGAAACAATGTCTCCGTCGCTAAGCGAGTCAGTAGGCGATGGATGCGCCCATTGGGTGTGAAAAGATAGTTATCAAATCCAGCATGGATCCACGCCATTTGATTCTTCCAACCCCAATCGGTATAAATGTGCGGAGCCCAGGTAACGGTTAACGGATTCATCCCGTACTTGTATTTCAACACATGGGCAGCGTAGAAACTGTCTTTGCCTCCAGAGCCCGGAACCAAACAATCATATCGTCCATCAGTTCTCCGATATTTTGCCAAAACAGCCATTAGTTCTTTTTCGCGCTCAACCCAGTCTATTGTTCCTTGTTTTGACTCCGCTGCTCGACACGCATCACACACGCCATTTTCATCAAAATTGATTGTCTTCTTTATTGTTGTCGCTGTGTGCTTATGCTCAACCTCGGAGTTCGGACGTTGGTTCGAAATTATACACACTCTGCAAAATTTGACATCGGTCGGCAGACCGAACTTTGCATCAAAAACGCCGTTAGACCCATAAATATCCAAGTCAATTTCGCCAGGTTTTTTTATCATATCCATACGTCACTCCCCGGGGCCAACTCTCAACACTACTCTAAAAAAAGTGAGCCGAGCTAATCGCAATTTGTACAGACTGGCAAGCGTCTTAACCCTAAAGGCCAAATGCTAAAAGCTAAGAAAGTTCTCTAGGATTTTCAAACCAACCGGACCACTTTTCTCGGGATGGAACTGACAGCCGAAAATTGCCCCACGCTGTATCGCCGCAGTTAGCTCGTGACCATGGAAGTCACATTTCGCAAGCCGTATTTCGCTTTCATCAGGAACAGCATGGAACGAATGAACAAAATAGACTGCCGGATCTTTGGGCAAGCCCGTCAGGGCAGACTCGTCCCAACTCTGACTAGAACCCGGCGTCAAAGTAGACCAACCAATATGCGGCACCTTAACCAAGTTCCCACCGACACTTTGAGAGGGAATCCGACAAACCCTGCCAGTCAACACCCCGAGACCGGCAGAAGCTCCAAATTCATCACTTTCAGAAAATAGCATCTGCATTCCGAGACAAATTCCAAGAAACGGTCGTTCATGCCGTATATAGGCACGAATACTTGGCACCAGATCTCTAACTTCCAGCGCTTTCATTCCGTCTGCAAATGCCCCGACCCCAGGTAAAATCAGTCTCTCGGCGTTCTCAATCAGCCTGGCGTCAGAAGTGAGAGTAGCCATCGCTCCGGCCCTCTCAAGCGCCCGTAAAACGCTAAATACATTGCCGGCACCGTAGTCTACAACAATCGTCCTCATGGAGCCGTCCGTACACCTAGGCTGTGTCGCTGCGCATAATCGCGCAACTCCGCAACCGTATATTGTTTGTAATGAAGCACGTGAGCCATTGCCACAGCATCAGCGCCAGCCTCAACCGAAGAAACTAGATCTTCTGGTTTTCCCATTCCTCCGCTGGCAATAACCGGGATGCCGACCGCCCCCGACACCGCGGCAATCAAATCCAAATCAAAACCTTTGCGAGTTCCTTCCTGATCAACACTCGTCAACAAAAGCTCACCGGCGCCTAACTTCTCTACCTCACGCGCCCACTCAACAACATCGAGACCCGCCTTCTCTCGGCCGTTGTCCGTGCACACCTCCCAGCGACCAACTCCTGCTCGCTTGGCCTCAATCGAACCAACCATCGCTTGAGAACCAAACTGTCGAGCGACCTGTGACACCAAACTGGGCCTATGTACAACTGCCGTATTGATCGCGACCTTGTCGGCCCCGCTACGAAATGCGAGCTGCACATCGTCAACGGACCGGATCCCTCCCCCTACGGTAAGAGGAATCATAATCTCACGGGCGGCACTCGCAACAATGTCATGCAAGCCATTTCGCCCGTACAAACTGGCTACAATGTCCATATAGATTATCTCATCTATTCCAGCCTCATGATACTTTCGAGCAAACTCAATAGGACTACCGACGACACGGAGCCCCTCAAGATGAATGCCCTTAATTAGATTCGGACCTTTGATATCAAGACGCGAAATTAGTCGAACATTTTTCACAGGTTTCAAAAGTTGACGCCAGTTCGCCCAAAGTCAACGGTGTTTTCGCTGCAGAGGACCATCCAAGTCCCCGTAGAAGCATTCAGGTCAATACCCGGGCAACGACGTTCTCATGCCTCGAAAATCAGATGACCTTCTATTGTCCAGCAAGATAATAGTCCCGTGGCCCGAGCAGCCAAGGAGAACGCCGAATGACAGATACACCGCTCACTCCCCACCAAAACTCAATCGAACTCTTAGACTCTCCCCTCGGAGATCAGATTGTATCAGCAATCAAACGCACAATCGGCGCTTCGAACACAACGAAACCGCATGGCCTCCATGAACCAGAGTTTCCAGGTAACGAATGGGCCTACATTAAAGACTGTCTCGATACCAAATGGGTCTCTTCGGTCGGATCATATGTGGATCGATTTGAAGACGATCTTGCCGACTATACCGGTGTCAAAAAAGCAATCGCGGCAGTGAATGGAACTGCAGCGTTGCAAGTTGCATATCAACTTGCGGGAGTCGCTGCTCAAAATGAAGTTCTCATGCCTGCGCTAACATTTGTCGCCACAGCGAACGCCGCCACTTATCTCGGGGCAACGCCCCACTTTGTCGATAGCTGCGAGAAGAGCCTCGGGGTCGATCCTGAAAAGCTAAAACATTACCTAGAGAGCCACACACATCAGAAAGGCGGACGCTGCATAAACAACTCTACTCAATGCCCCATCGTCGCCCTTGTCGCGATGCATACCTATGGCCACCCAGGCGACCTCGACGCGCTGCTTGAAATCTGCCAACGCCACAACATCATACTTATCGAAGACGCAGCCGAAGCTTTGGGAACCCTCTACAAGGGTAAGCACGTCGGAAATCATGGGTACATTAGCTGCCTTAGTTTCAACGGCAACAAAGTTATCACGACCGGAGGGGGGGGTGCAATACTCACCAACGACCTCCGTCTTGCCGTACGCGCCAAACACCTCACAACAACCGCACGGCAAAACCACAAATGGGAGTTCAGCCATGACGAGGTCGGTTATAACTTCAGACTACCAAATATCAACGCAGCCCTGGGCTGCGCCCAGCTTGAGTCGCTCGATCGATTTATTTTAGAAAAACGCCATCTGGCACATCGCTATATCGCTGAATTCAACGACATCACGGACGTTCAGTTCGTAACTGAGCCGCCCCATTCAAAAAGCAACTACTGGCTCAATACAATTCGATTAAAATCGGACGACATCTTCGTTCGTAACTCTATCCTTGAGCAAACTCATCGGGCCGGATTTATCACTCGTCCGACCTGGAAATTGATGCATCACCTCCCTATGTATTCCAACTGCCCCCGGATGCCTCTTTCAACAGCCGAGCAACTAGAGCGCTCTCTCATCAATCTCCCCAGCAGCGCGGCTTTAGGGAGAACGTCATGAAGCGCAGGATTGCTGTTGTCACTGGCTCAAGAGCTGAATATGGCCTCCTCCGTTTTTTGATGAAAGCGATTCAAGGAAGCGACGATCTCGAGCTGCAAACCGCCTGCTGCGGAATGCACCTCTCCACCGAGTTTGGTGAAACATGGAGGGAAATCGAAGCCGATGGTTTTCAAATCCATGAGAGAATTGAAATGCTCGTTGACGGAGACTCCCTCGCCGCGATGTCAAAATCTACTGGCATTGGGGTGATTGGTTTTACCGAAGCACTCGAGCGCCTCGCCCCAGATATCGTTGTTGTCCTCGGAGATCGATATGAAATCTTGTCTGCCGCCGTAGCTGCTATGCTTTTGCGTATTCCCATTGCCCACATTCATGGTGGAGAAACAACCGAGGGCGCAATCGACGAGTCGATTCGGCACGCAATAACAAAAATGTCCGCGATCCACTTTGTATCTGCCGAACCTCATCTCAAACGCGTCATTCAGTTGGGCGAGAATCCATCTCTTGTCTTCAATGTCGGAGCACCAGGACTCGATGGGATGGCAACGCTCACGCCGCTCACAAGAGCTGAGCTTGAACGCCAACTTAACGTTCAATTTGGTCCCAAAAACCTTCTTATCACCTTTCACCCAGAGACGCTGTCCAGCTTGACTCCAGAAGTACAAATTCGCGAACTTATTGCTGCACTTGAATGCCTTCACACCGACACCCATCTCTTCTTCACAAAGCCCAACGCTGACGCCGGTGGTCGCAGAATTGCCGCTTCCATCGAAGCTTTTGCTCGCGACAATCCTACGCGAACAAGAGTCTTTACGTCTCTCGGACAGCTCCGATATCTCAGTCTCATGAAGCAGGTCGATGCGGTAGTTGGCAATTCATCCAGCGGTCTTATCGAAGCGCCATTCTTTCAGAAGCCGACCGTAAACATTGGGGACCGCCAAAAAGGTCGTCTGCACGGCGAAAGTGTTCTAAACTGCGAAATCGAACAACGACAAATCCTACAAGCATTGGCGCTCGCAACAGATACTACATTTTTAAAGCAACTAATGCCGATACAGTCCCCATATGGAACACCAGGCGCCGCCAATCGAATGCTTCGCATATTGCAGACCGCTTCGCTCGAAGCTCTACGCCAAAAGCCTTTTTTTGACCTCGATGCTTCACCTTAAACACTCGATGTCAGAGCTTGGTGTTTCACATAAAATGCCGCTACAGTGCGAAACTGAACCAATTAAGGACCACTCAATGAATAAAACGACCGTCATCGCCGAAGCTGGCGTCAATCACAACGGGTCCCTTGACCTGGCATACCAGCTGGTCGATGCCGCGTCCGCGGCTGGTGCGGACTATGTTAAGTTTCAAACCTTCGTCGCCGAGCGACTTGTGACTCGAATGGCTCAAAAAGCATCTTACCAAACGCGCAACACCGATAGCTCTGGCAGTCAGTTTGAAATGCTTCGAAGTCTCGAGCTTAAACCCAAGTTTCATAGGATCCTGGCTGACTACTCCAAAAAGAACAATATCCAGTTCCTTTCGACACCTTTCGATATTGACTCGGCCCGCTTCCTTGTCGACGAAGTCGGAATTGAAACCATAAAGATTCCTTCAGGCGAACTCACAAATGCGCCATTTCTACTCGACATTGCACGACTTAAAAAGCCAATGATTCTTTCGACGGGTATGGCGACAATTGGCGAAATCGAGACCGCACTAAGTATTATCGCATTTGGCCTCGTCGCACCCGCTGCAAACGAACCAAATCTTGAATCATTTCGGGCCGCGTTTCGTTCAGTGGAGGGCCAAAGATTTCTCTCTGACTATGTAAGTCTTCTTCATTGTACAACGGAGTACCCAGCGCCGCTCCATGAAGTTAATCTGTACGCGATGAAGACAATGCGTCGAACATTTCAACTCCCAGTTGGCTATTCAGACCACACTCCTGGTATTGCAGTATCAATAGCGGCGGTCGCGCTCGGTGCACGTATAATTGAAAAACACTTTACGCTCGACAAAACACTTCCGGGGCCAGATCACAAAGCATCACTGGAAACGTCGGAGCTGAATGAGCTCATATTGGGAATTCGCGCGGTCGAGCAATCTCTTGGCTCATACGTTAAAATTCCAAGACCGTCAGAGATCCCGAACATTCCAATCGCCAGAAAGAGCCTCGTCGCCGCTCGCTCTATATCTACGGGTGAGCTCTTTAGTCGAGAGAATCTCACAACAAAACGCCCAGGAAGTGGGGTATCCGCAATCCACTTCTGGGATTGGATCGGACAAAAAGCCTCTCAGAACTTCAACGAGGATGATTTGATAAAATGAAACTCGGTTACTTTGCAGATGGACCATGGGCCCATCAGGCACTCAAGTCAATTCTCTCTAACAACCGCTTCGAAATCGCATACGTGGTGCCCCGTTGGGAATCTCAGGATCCGATTTTGAAACGCTATGCCGCAGACCTCGGAGTTCCCTTTTTTCCAGAACAAAACGTGAACTCGAACGACTTTGTATCCAAAATCAGCCAACTCAAAGCAGATATCCTCGTTTCAATGTCCTTCAATCAAATCATACGCCAGAATCTTAGAATCTCTGCGCCTCTTGGATTTATCAACTGTCATGCCGGAGCGCTTCCCTTCTATCGCGGCCGAAACATATTAAATTGGGCACTGATTAACGGCGAATCACAATTTGGTGTCACGGTTCACTACATAGACGAGGGAATCGACACAGGGGATATTATAGTTCAAGATTTTGTTGGTATTTTAGATGGTGATGACTATGCAAGTCTGCTGGAGAAAGCCTATGACCAGTGCGCGGCATCTCTCATTAAAGCGCTCAACAAGGTCGCCGATGGAACTGTGGTACGAACACCGCAGTCGACCATTCACCCTACGGGATTTTATTGCGGTATGCGAAGACCCGGAGATGAGATTCTTAACTGGCGACAGTGTAGCAACGTTATATTCAATTTTATTCGAGGTATCGCATACCCTGGCCCGTGCGCACGAACCTGGCAAGACTCCACCGAGTGGGCAATTCTCAAAGCAAGTAAAATTCCAAATGCTCCCAACTACATAGGTACACCGGGTGAAGTCGTCGGACGGTCGGAGAGCGGGTGCATCGTCAAAACGGCAACATCCACTCTTCTGATTACAGCAGTTGCGCCGGTCACCGCCGGCATTCCGCTGGCAAATGAACACCGAGCACCAAACTGGAAAGTAGGAACACGCCTTCATCCCAAACACACCGAACTGATTGGCCGGTCGCTATGAAACCTTGGCAAAAAACTCTCCTCAAACCTCATACCGAAATTGTCAAAGCAATAGAAATCATCGACTCCGCAGGTTTGCAAATTGCACTCGTTATAGACGAACAAGATCGGCTCGTCGGCACAATTACAGACGGCGACGTTCGACGAGCCCTACTAAAAGGGGTAGATTTACAAGGTCCGGTCACACAAATCATGAATGTTAAACCGATCTATGTTCACGCCGATGTTAGTCGAAAAAATATTCTCGAAGTTATGAAAGACCGTGGCATTCGGCATCTCCCAGTGGTCGACCGAGAACTACGCGTTGTAACAGTTGAAACACTAGATAGTCTCCTTGACAACCAGACCCAACCAAATCTCGTCGTTCTCATGGCTGGAGGCGAGGGGAAGCGACTCTTCCCGTTGACAAAAGACTGTCCAAAACCGCTGCTCAAGGTTGGCCCCAAACCAATTCTTCACACGATCATTGACAGCTTTGTCGCCCAGGGCTTTCGGCATTTCTATCTCTCGGTAAACTATAAGGCCGAAATGGTAGAGGACTACTTTGGTAGTGGCTCAGACTTCGGTGCCGACATTCATTACATTAGAGAGAATAGCCACCTGGGAACCGCCGGAGCATTGAGCCTTCTTCCTCAATTGCCCCAAGAGCCATTCATTGTGATGAATGGTGATCTTCTCGCAAAGGTCAACTTTCAACATCTACTCGACTTCCACTATTCTCACGGAGCGGACGCCACTGTTTGTGTTCGTCAATATGAATTTCAGGTTCCCTATGGGGTAGTCTCTGTAGAAAATGAAAACGTAAGGCGCATTGACGAAAAGCCTGTCCACGGTTTTTTTGTAAATGCCGGTATTTACGTATTCAACCCAAGCGTACTCGACTCCCTAAAGAGAGACACCCATTGTGACATGACGGACTTGCTAAAAAAACTCCTGGACGAGAATAAGTCGATTTCAGCCTTTCCCCTTCGCGAATATTGGCTAGATATCGGCAGAGCTGACGACCTCGAACGCGCCAAACATGAATTTTTGACGAACTTTTCTAGCTAGAGGTTCCCATGTCGACCAGAAAACTCTGTACTATATGTGCGCGCGGCGGCTCCAAAGGAGTTCCAAATAAAAACATACGCTCGATCCGTGGATATCCATTGATCGCCATTACAGTGATTCAGGCTGTTAAAAGCGGTCTTTTTGAACACGTGGCCGTCAGTAGTGATTCAAACGAAATTCTAGATGCAGCCCATAATGCGGGAGCAGATATTCTCGTCCAGAGACCAGATCTCTTAGCCTCGGACAGTGCGGCAAAAGTACCGGCGATCATTCATTGTGCGCAGGAGGCCGAACGTCAAACGGGACGGCAGTTTGATATCTTTGTCGATCTCGATGCTACCTCGCCGCTTCGGTTTATTTCTGACATAGAGGCTGCAGTCGAACTGCTTATTGATAAAAACTGCTCCAATGTGATTACCGGAACACCGGCGCGACACTCTCCCTATTTTAGTCTAGTCGAGGCGAAAGCTGACGGTTCGGTCGAACTTGCTAAGAACCGCGTCCCGCCGGTAGTGAGACGACAAGATGCGCCGAGCTGTTACGACATGAACGGTTCAATCTATGTTTGGAAACGCGAAAAACTTTTTTCCCAAGAAACACTGTTCCACAATGACACCCACATTTATACAATGCCAGCCGAACGATCTATCGACGTAGACACAGAGCTCGATTTTCGATTGGTTTCATTTCTTGCAGAACAAGGAGATCGCTTTTCAAAACAATGGTGACACTATGCCATCAACACGTTTTTGATAACAATATCAGCAAGCGGAATTTCCTCTGCGTCAGGCGACTCGATAAATCTATCAACAAACGCCTGGTAGCCACGGCTATCGACAACCAATTGAGACGTCCAGTCCACAGCGTCCGCGCTGTCGACAAATATTGGATCCTTTCCCGTATATTGCCGGTATGGAAGAATATTATCTTCGTAGTATCCACCAACAAATTCTCTAAACATCAAATGTACGATCGGCTTTCGGAAGAGAAATGCAAAATTTTGCGACGTCGAGATGTGAGCAATTGAAAACCGCGCATCCCTTACAAGTTCGGCCGTTTGGCCTCGAACTATTTCACGGCCGCCAAAGGGATTCGGAGTCCGCGAATAGTCCGATCGCGGATGAGCCGCAACAACGATCCGAACATCTGTAGCGCGCTCCACATCATCAAAAAAACGGCCGAGTTGAGAATAAAATCTTTCCGGAGTGATATTGATATTAATCTTCTCGAGAGCAAACTCTGGATGATATGGGGTATATTCGTCGTGATATACGGCATACCGATCAGTCCGAGAAATTGGTCGCGGGAGAACTTCCAAATACTGATCGAAGTCAAAACAGTGAGCACCAATCCACCGTGTCCTCGGCCCAAAAGCTCCCATCGATGGACGAGCGGCGGTACCTCCAACTAAAATAAAATCCATCGGACGAATGCCGAGCATAGACAGCGGCGCTCTAAAAAAGAAATGTTCCTTAAGGTTCTTAGGATGCCGCAAAAGTCGCCGAAGACGCGAAGTCACTACCTTCTGAGAAACAGGAGCAGGGACCGCTCCAAGATGGACCATTCCCCACTTCGCTGAGGTTCTCGACAAAGCCCTTAAAAATCCCCAAATTCGGATACGATAACCCATCTCGACCCAAACCACGTCGCTCGACGATAATGTCTTTACTTCGACAGCAAGGTCATGGTCTGTGTCAAAAACTCGAACCAAATTTCCAACAAAGGGATCTGGCGGGGTAAAGTGCGACGCAAGATCAGGATAGATCAACGGCGTACAGTCCCAGACTTCGACCACAAACCCTTTTTGCAGAATCGTTTGCAACCCAAAGCGGACATAGTCCCGATTTGTAAAAGGGAATTGCACACACACGATAAGACGCTTGTTCGCCATATTTCTTGAGTATGAGCCGCCCATCACACTGTCAACAATCTATTGAGACGACATAGAAAGATACGGCCGAATGTTGACGCAGCCGCCTTCGTCCCTAATATGGTTTTAATGACTGACCACGCCACACTTCCTCACGTCGCCACGCAGTCGGACACTTCCTTTGGAACCGCACTACGGTGGTGCCTCCTGTCCTGCATCCTGTTGGTATGTTTCCGTTTTCCCCTTATGGGAATTTTGCATATGAGTTATTTTACCAGAGGAGTGCTAGTCGTCCCGTTCATAGTCGTATGGGGCTTGTTTCTATGCAGACAAACGGTTCGAATTGATTCGATTACTTTTGTCCTCATGGCCACCCTTGTGATCGGAACTCTATTTGCCATCACGTCGCTATCAACACAAACCGCAGACGCCATTCGGCTGTTGGCCGAACTCTCATCGATGCACTTCTTTCTTATGTTTCCTCTGCTCATTTATCAGCTCAAACTTCAACGCGCCGACTATCTTTGGGTCCTTGACCACGCGACAAAAACAATAGTTTGGGCAGGTGGAATATATATAGTATTCGAATCGATCTCATATAGAATTGGACTTTTTGAACTCGAAACACTTCGAGATCTACTTGTACCGCCAAGTTTAAAAGAGACTTTCGGCGCATCCTACGGTCCGACATATCAGAGCCACGGCCGAGCTCTAGGAATTCTACTTGTGCCACACGCGAGTGCCTTTCTACTTGCCAGCGCCCTTGCATATCAGGCCGGGCGCATCGCTCGAGCTCCAATCGCACGGAAAGACTGGCACATGCTCATCATTGGCTGCCTCGGTGTTTTTGCATCGGGCTCCATTATGACAACAATGATTTTACTCGCGGTCGTCACAAGAGAGCTCTTACTCAGACAGCGAATAGATGCCTTCCGTGCCCTTGTTGCCGCGGCCGTTGTCGTCGTTGCCGCAGCGATCTCACCCCTCGGCACTCGCATTAGCTTCTATCTCTCAGACATCGGATCCTATATACCGCTGTTTCTGCCCAATCTAACAGACTGTGGGAACCTCAGACTATGGAGCATACAAGACCCAAGTTCGTTTTGCCATACTGCGGAAATCAAATTCATCGGTCACATTTTTCGATATGGTCCGATACCGATCATACCCTGGATGCTGCTCGCTCTTGCTCCCGTCATGAAGTGGCGCCGAACAGTGGCGGTACCTGATCTACGACCTTCATTTCTACTCTGCCTTGTGCAAATTCTTTCGATATCTCATTACTCTAGTCTGGAGTCTTGGGGAAATAATCTTCTTTTTTCGCTCGCAGCGCTCTCACTATTCGATCTATCCGATATGCGACTCTCGTCTTGACGACGACGAAAATAGTCCGCTTACATGATACCCATGAATCACTCCAAAAATACCTTTAGCTTTCATGAACTCGCTGCTCTTCTTAAGCGACAATGGCGCGCCGTCGCAATCGTAACACTTTCTTCCTCAATGGCAGCGATACTCCTATCAACGCTTCAAGCACCAGAGTATCCCTTTGTTGCTTCCATTAGACTCGGCCATATAGGAACAATAAGTCCCCAGAAAGCCGGTTTGATTGAAAGCTCACCCGTCGTGGATATCGGAGCGATCGAAGACTTTGTTAAAGGACAGTATAACGATCCCAGCAGTGGATATGTAAAAGGAGTCGATTTTTCCAAAACGGAGACAGGACAGTGGCGCGCGCTCGTCGCAATACGAGCGAAGAGCGTAAACGAAGCTGAACTGATTTCAAGCAAACTGGAAATCTCACTTAAAAGCAATTTCGGAAAGAATTATGAGGACTTCGTCCATGAGAAGCAAGACCATCTTCAAAATCTCACTGCACTCATTGAAAAACAAAACGACAGTTTAATGAGCCTGGCGGATAAGCTTTCGCACAAACAGCCTCTTCCTGAATTGGCAATTGCTTTACTTACGCAAAATGAAATTCAAAACAACATACTTAGCGCGAGGCGAGAAGCTCGAGAAATTCAGCAGATTCTGGAGCCCCGCTATACAGTCGATTTTAAACTTTTGGGCGTGTGGAGTCCGTCAAGAATCGCTTCTCCAAGAATATTTTTAATGGCAATCGCCGGGGCCATATGCGGTCTATTTCTGTCCATCTCCTACGTACTAGCTTTTAAAGGAAGAGAATCACTCCCCCGCGAGACGACTAAGAACAAAGGCGCAGGCATCTGAACCAGACCTAAACATCTTGTGCCGAAAACCGCCTCGACTGAACATCTCCCGATATTCATGAGGATAGTACATTCGGTCCCCCACTACTGGATCCTCAATTTTTAATCCCTGCCAACCACAAAATAACGACTTTGAAACAACCTGTCTTTTAAAGAGACGTAGTTGCAGTGCCATCGGCAAGCGAGACGCTAAATATCGAAGAATGTGTCTTTTCAACATCTGCGCTCGTGTCTGATAGTCTTCTCCAATCAATATAACAGTGCCCCCTTGGCGAAGAACTCTCTTCATTTCCGTCAACAAACGAGTCGGACAAGCTGCATGATGAAAAGCAGCTGACATAAAAATGAAATCGACCGATGCGTCATCTAAACGAATATCCTCGAACTGACCAACAACGAGCACAACTTGATCTGGGCGTACGCCATAGTGCTGCAATACCGCAGGTCCCAACTTCAGAAGCCGATGACGCGAAAACTCAATCGCATAAATTTTTTCGACACCGACATTTTTCAGTAGGTGAGGTTCAGCCCATAGATTGCCAGCCCCAAGGTCCACACCAATTCCAGACAACTCATTTCCATGCTGGCGCAGATACGCAATACAGTCGTCGAGCTGCTCAACAAGACGACGTGACCGGATATAGTTTTCCATTTTCTCAAAATTTCCATCGAGGATATACCACTCTTTAGAAGTCTCTTCCTCTTCGCTGTCCCAAAACTCACCGGACGGCAACGACCGAATCATATTTTCGTCAAGCCACTGATCAAAAAAATAGTCGCCAACCTGCTTCACGAAGCTCCTCCCAGATAAACTAACTCGGTTCTATACCGGCTTTCAATTTTATGCAGCCAATAGCAATTGGCATATATGCCAAGGCGATTGCAGGAAAGTCCGCGAGCCATCCAACGCTATTCATGCCAGCTATCGGCAACAACCAAAGTAAATTAAAAGAGCCAAACAATCGCGCAACCGATGAGTGACTCCATCCTATCCGCAACAGCTTTTGATAAAAGTGACTACGATGTGCCTGAAAAATTCGACGCCCACGGACAGCCCGATTTACAAGAGTCCAGGTGGCATCCCCTATAAATGCAGCGTGCAAAATCATAACCAGCGCCGGGCTAATCTCTCCCGCCACTACTGAATAGAGCGCCAACGCCGCCAAAAGAAATCCAAGCGCGGCACTGCCAACGTCCCCCATAAAGATCTTCGCAGGATGCCAATTCCAAATTAAAAAACCAATCGTACATCCTGCTATTACTAAATAAACTGGCGATAGTTGACTGAAGGACCGCCAGGCGAGAATGATGACAAAACTCAGCGCCAAAGTTGTCACGTGCAGTCCTAGGATTCCATCACTTCCGTCCATGAAATTGTAAAGGTTGATCATCCACACTAAAAAAATAGAAATGCTATCTGCGTAGATAGTGATATGTTGTGGACGCTACCAAGCATAAGAACTACTGCCAATGCAGATATCGACTGTACAACTAAACGAATCCGCACCGAAAGACCGCGCCTGTCATCGACCCATCCAATGATTGCGACGGCCAAAGTCGGACTCGCAACAAGCAATACGTCGAACGATATTGCTTCACACAGCCACAAAACCGTCATGGCGACAGAAATCCCAGCAACGACAGCGAGCCCACCACCACGTGGAGTTGGCATAACGTGCGAACTCCGTTCATTTGGACGATCAAGAATATTCGCATTCAAGGCATACCGTCTAACGCGACCAACCAACAACCAGGTAAGGAAAAGGAAAACTGCGCCGAAGAAGCCCCCAAAAAAAAAATGAGTCATACGGAAACTCTCACCTCATCACCGCTAAGCTCACACTTTTGATAACGTTCTCGTTTCATATTGACCTCTCCGCCCAGTAATTTTCAGCAAAAAAGACGCGCCGCGCCGCAGTCCCGCTGGCGTTCACTTTGACGCTCAGAAGAAGTCGTGGCAACACCACCAATGGTTGCGCCAAGTTACATCAGATCAGACCTTAAGATCAGCCGTTTTTTGTGCAAAGGGAGTGATTTTGTTTCCAATAAATATCCTTCGCCGTATCGCGCCCAAACATCTCTTTGCCGATCTTGTCGTGATTGTTTCGAGTTCCGTTGTCGCGCTTGTCCTTCAAGCGCCCCGCTTCTCTGACGGACTCGCCGCAGGCTTCAGCAGCAACATTGGGCCGATCCTGACCTACGTTGCGCTCACCGCGTTTCTCCGCTCAATTTGCATGATTGCCTTCGGTTGCTACTCAGTCATGTGGCGCTACATTTCGACAGTTGATGCGATTCACATCGCAAAGGCGGTTGGCCTCTCAAGCATCTTGAATATCGCCGCCACCCATTTTGTTGTGCCCCCTCTTTGGTCGCGGCGTTCCTCTCGCCGTGCATTTTGTCGATGGTATGGCTGCGATGGTTCTTTTGCTCGGCGCGCGACTCGCAAGACGCCTATTATACGAAGGACAGGCGAATCGGCTCACGCGAAGTGGAAAGCGCACTCTGCTCTACGGTGCAGGCGAAAATGGTCGCTCACTCGTTCATCGGTTTAAATCTGATGCCTACCTTGACACCAATGTCGTCGGCTACATCGATGACGATCCGACAAAATGTGATCTCGTCATTCAAGGGGTGCCGGTTCTTGGTACAAGAGAGGTTCTTCAGCACGTCATTGAAAAGTTCAACATTTCGCAGGTGATCGTTTCGATATCGAATGTCTCTGGCCAAACGCTGCGCGAACTTGTGATGGCCACGAGGCCCTTCAATATCAAACCGCGAGTGATTCAGCCGACGAGTGATCGAAATCGCCAGCAAATCGAAATCTATCGCGAAGTGGAGCTGCAAGACTTGCTGAACAGAATACCGATTCAGGTGGACCTCAGCTCAGTGAGTGAAATGTTGCGTGGCCGCGTCGTCTTGATCACCGGCGCCGGTGGGTCAATCGGATCAGAGCTCGCACGCCAAATTGCCGTTCATGAACCAAGCCGACTTCTGCTACTCGATAGCAGCGAGTTCAATCTGTACGAGGTCGATCGCGAGTTGCGCCTCTCCACACACGATGTACAGCGAATCGTTCCTCTGCTCGTCGACCTCAAAGACCAAGACAGCCTTCGTCATGTTATCCAAGAGTATAAACCAGAAGTGGTCCTGCACGCCGCAGCCTACAAGCATGTTCATCTTGTTGAGGCCAATCCATGCTCGGCTGTGATCAACAACATCGGCGGAACCAAAAATCTCCTCGAACTTTGCCGCGAGAGCAAAGTCGACACGTTCGTCATGATCTCAACTGATAAGGCTGTAAATCCAGCCGGAGTGATGGGCGCAACCAAACGCGTTTGCGAGCTCATGGTCACAGCGACAGCGATTGAAACCGGCCGGCGCTATGTTTCAGTCCGCTTTGGCAACGTCCTCGGTAGTAGCGGTAGCCTCATTCCACTCCTCAAAAAACAAATCAAGACGGGTGGCCCCGTCACCGTCACCCATCCCGATATGACCCGATTCTTTATGCTGATTCCAGAAGCGGTGTCGCTTGTTCTGAAGGCCGCAACAATTGCTAAGCCAGGTGACATCAACGTTTTGAAGATGGGCGAGCCTGTCCGGATTCTCGATATCGCGCGCAGTTTGATCGCCCTCATGGGACGCACAGAAAACGACGTACCCATCGTGTTCACTGGCCTACGCCCGGGCGAGAAGATGTTTGAAGAGCTCTATCTGCGAGGCGATGAACTTCAGACCGAGCATCCTGATATCCTGACTCTTCCGAACGGAGACTCGCCGCTTGCTTCGTCAAAAGACGAGATGGAGCTCCTCTCTACAAGCGTCGATCTGATGCTGAAAGAGGCCGAGGCTGGCTCACCAAAGACGTTGAAGGTTTTGAATGAACTCGTAAAATCGACCTACATCCCGTCACCTGACGAGCGCAAAGACAACGGTCAGCTGCGAATTCATCAATAGCGGAAGCACGTCACGCGCGTTTTAGTTTTGCTTTCAGGTGGGTAAAGTCGCTCTTCATATATTCGGCCAAGTAGAAGCCCGCATAGAGAACAAAAAACGGATAGAAGCTATCGCGAATTCGGCCCGCCCACGGACTGACATAAGCCGCCACCAGCACAAACAGCAAAAACGGGATTTGCAAAAAGAGGTTCGCAAACCAGCGGCGTGTCCACATCAAATGAACGAGAGCTGCAAGATAGGTCAACATCGTCAACTGATGGAAAAACGAACCCCAGGTAATCAAGGAACTGACGCCCTTAAACATGGTCAGTTTATCTGGTGCCCAGATCGGCGTCATAATCGTCTTAGCAATGGCTACAACGTAGGGAATGTCATAGTTGTAGCGATGAGACACGTCCTGAAAAGAGGCGTGGTGTATGCGAAGATTTTTAATGAACTCGATCGCCTCAGTAAGAGTGCCGCCCGCCTCTCGCCTAAAGTAAAAGACCCCGGCAACCGCGATGGCCATCAACGCCGATGGCAACAGCTTCCTGCTTCGAAGTGAAAGCCAGGCGGCCCACACCACCACTGGCAAAAAAACCGCAGCGATATAGAAACGCTCCACCACAAGACCGAGCACACTCAGAAGTACAAACACAGAAGCATGCCATGACGGCCTCACGGCACTCCGCAAAACACCGTACATGAGACCCGCAACAAAAAGGTGAACGGCCGCCTCTTTATAGAACGCCATCGTGTGAAATAAAACGGAGGGCGCCAGCGCATAGAGCAAAACCACGAGACGGCCTCGCTCTGATCGCTCATGGCCAAGCCACCGCCACATCAGCGGGCCTGTCCAAATAACTAAAATGAGCGTCAGTGCTTTTAGCACCAGGAGGCTGAGCGTTTCGATGACGGCGCTGATACCAAACGCCATATACCAGAGCGCAACCCAACCATGAGTGATCGCACCGGGTTTAAAAATGGCCTCTTTTGCTGTCGCATCAAACGGTACCTCTTGGCGCAAAATCGAAAGAAAGAACTTGGCGCTCGGCGCATGGGTTAGGACCGAGTCCGATACCCAGAAAAGACGCTCCGTCGCACCGAAAAGC
Organism: Bdellovibrionales bacterium; assembly: GCA_016713885.1. GTDB lineage: Bacteria > Bdellovibrionota > Bdellovibrionia > Bdellovibrionales > JAMPXM01. Next base: position 430,177 of record JADJOF010000004.1, read on the forward strand.
GCGGTCGCCAAGAAAATGCCGATCGGTGCAGCAAGGCCCATCGTGACCAGAGTCGACGTCTTCACATCGTGGTCCTGCGCTCGAAGCCATACGCGCATGTAAATAACGGCCGTGCAGATGACGAACAGGACCGCACCGAGATTGTCACTCACTGTCGTGGTGCTGAAGCCCGTGTATGAAACAGCGGTGCCATACGCAAGTCCAAGCGAAAGCAGAATAAAGATATGGCGCGCAAATAAAGCCACGAAAGGGTCCCAGGAATGTGCCGTCAAACTGATGAACCATCCAAGTTTGATCGAGATCAGAAGCGATATCAAACGCCTTTCCGATACTCGCAAATTAAGCACTGCGGCGTAGACGTGGTCACGGGTGAGATATAGAAACAAGCCGTGCGATCAAGCGACCTCCTTCGACAGAACGAAAGCATTTTGATTCTTGTGGCCCGCGCGGTCGACATGCTGGTGGTCGTGGCGACTGGCTATGCGGCGTATGTGGCGTATTCGGCCCACGGTGCCCATTCGGACAGATGGACGCTTCCGTCGTACTATGAAAGCGCGTTGATTTTGGCCGCCGTGCTGACGCTGGTGGTTTTTCCGGCCTTTGATCACTACCGGTCTTGGCGCGGGCGCCGGTGGGGCGAGCAACTGCGCGCCATCATCGGTTCAGTGGCGACGGTGCTGGCTCTCTTGGTTGTGGCCTCGGCTCTGCTTAAAACGACCGCATGGTACTCGCGCGTTTGGCTTGCGACCTGGGGCGGGCTCGCGGTTACTGTGCTGTTTTCGGTCAAATGGCTGATGACGACCGTTCTTCGCGAACTCCGCGGGCGTGGGTGGAATCGAAAGAACATCGCGATCTATGGAGCCGGCGAGCTCGGGCAGATGGTGGCCGAGCGATTGAACTCGGCGGATTGGGCGGGATTTCAAATCGCGGCGTTTTTTGATGACGACGTGGCGGCAAGCTCGCAGCTGAAGGGCGCATTGAAGTCGGTGCCAGTGCATAGCAAAGAAACGGATCTCGAAGAGTTCATCGCGAAGAACGACATTCGCGAGCTCTGGTTTGCGCTGCCTTTGCGCGCAGAAGAGCGCGTGCGCGAAATTCTTTTTTCGCTCAGACACTCGACGGTGCAGATTCGCTTTGTGCCGAATATCTTTAGCTTCAAGATTCTGCTCGGGCACTCGATCTCGGATGTCGCCGGTATTCCGGTGGTCGACATCAACTCGACGCCGATCTCGGGTATGAATCGCGTTTTAAAAGAAATCGAAGATCGCGTGCTCGCCGCGGTTATTCTTCTGTTCATCAGCCCCATCATGGCGGCCATTGCGCTGGCGATTCGACTTGAAAGTAAGGGCGCGGCTATTTACAAGCAAGAGCGGCACGGCTGGGATGGCAAGGTCATCAAGGTCTATAAGTTCCGCTCGATGCGCGTGACGGAATCGGCCGCTGATTTTAAACAGGCGACAAAAGATGATCCGCGTGTGACTCGCGTTGGTGCGTTCATTCGTCGCACTTCGCTCGATGAGCTACCGCAGTTTTTTAATGTCCTGCAGGGACGAATGTCGATCGTCGGTCCAAGGCCGCATCCTGTGAAGCTCAACGACTACTACAAAGACAAAGTCGAATTTTATTTCCAACGCCACAAGGTCAAACCCGGCATCACCGGCTGGGCTCAGATCAACGGCTGCCGCGGCGAAACCGACACGCTCGATAAAATGGAACGACGGATTCAGCTCGATCTTCAGTACATCCAAAACTGGTCGATCGGTCTTGATCTGAAAATCATCTTCATGACGATCTTCAAAGGCTTTATCGGCGATAAGGCCTACTGATCTGATTCATCATTAAAAGTAATCAGCCGATGAGATGGGAAGCGATCCAAATTGGACTGCTTGTTATCATCGATATCCAGAAATGTAATATCGAAGTCTTTGTCTTTTCGAACAGAAACTTTGTAGTAAACACGGTATCGGCCCGCTTGAATCGGAAAAGACTTTTCACCCGATGTGTCTTTGATGTCAGGCGTTTGATACATTTGTTCAAGTGTATCCATTAGACGTTCAATTGCGGCCGCAAACTGTTCGACCGACCGAAGCGCCAGATCAAGCTCACTTTCGATTTCAAGGACAGAGTCAAAAAGATACTGCTCGATCTGAGCGCGTGCCTGTTCAAATGGTGATGATTTGCGAAAGTGAACGGCCATTATTTTTTCTTAAATCTTGCCGTGCGATCTTCACCGCGAACCATTGAAGTTGTTTTGCCGTCAATGACTTCACTCATTCCGAGTAAACGACGTTGAAGAGAAAGAATCTCATTTCTAAAACCGTCGTAGAGCTCCTCTGACATAATAATAAAACTCTGACCATCACGCCGGTTAATGCGAACCGGTTCGGTCACAGCTGCGTCCATGTAGTCTTTAAGTTCAGATCTGAATTTCTTTGCATTGGCGTTTTGCATGGAAAGCCTCCGTCCCTAAAGAGTACACCTAAGTGTACACCTTGTCTATGGGCCGTAAAATGTTTCGCGAATACATATGGTTACGCATCCGACCGGTCAAACCGAGCCCCCAGTTCGAAACGTTCCAGACCTAAACTGATTTACTGCGCGCAAGAGCAAGGTCGTACTCAGCTTGGATGCGAACCCACATCTCGGCCGATGTCCCAAGAACGCGCTCTAAAATTAACGCGAACTCCGGAGAAATAGCGCGCTTACCATTGACGATCTCATTGATCTTCCGGGCTGAGCATCCGCACTTAACGGCCAGCTGAGACTGATTGAGCCCAGACTCTTTCATATAAATCTCATTTAGAACTGTGCCTGGGTGCATTGGCTTTGGATTCTTAATCATACATCCCTCAGTGATAATTCTCGATCTTCACATCTATAAACTCTCCGGCCTTGAAGCGAAAAGTGATGCACCAAGGAAGCCGAATCGTAACACTCCACTCCGCCCTCCTCTCACCTTTCAGCTTGTGAAGGCGCAAATGAGGCGGCTGTCCTTTTAGCTTCAGATCGCCGAGATCTGTTGTTCCATGCATGATGGTCAAAAGCGCCTTAGCACGAACCCACAGATCGCGAGGCACGACCTTTGAGCTATCAGTCTCCCAAATTTCCTGAGCAACTCGATTTCCAAAGTTACGAATCATCTTCGATGTCCACTTTCCATTATACCGAACAGTGGTATAATTGTCAAGAATGACTATCTATGTAAACAATAGACCGTTAACAGACGAATCGTCGACAAGCAGCTGCTCGTCTGTTGGATTTCAATCCTGTCCAAGATCCGGACGCCAAGGGGGATGAAAGGTGAAACGACTCTACTTTCCGATCCTGATCTCGCTTGCGCTGGTTTTTGGCGATCACGTGGTCACGCGCGGAGTCGCAGGATTTGATACATTCGCCTATGTCTTTCCGAAGTTTCTGTATTTCGTCGATGCCCTTGGTTCTGGCCACTGGCCATTCTGGGATCCTTTTCACAATGCCGGTGACTACTTTTTGGCCTCGGGCCTCATGCCGCTGAGTCCATACTTTCTGCCATTCGCCGCTCTCGCGCAGGTTCTACATCCCCTTCTCGCCTTTGAACTCTCGATCGTCGGCGCTGTGCTGATCGGACTCATCGCCACTCTGCGAATCATCAAACTACACCGTCTCGATGACCTCTGGTTCACACTGTTCATCGCGATCACCTATGCGTTGATAATGAAGCCGCTGCTCGGGCAGCTTCCCTTTCTTTTTTCTTCGGTATTCTTCTTCGTCACTTACGCTTCGCTATTAGCGATTGGCACCGCGACTCGAACGACGTGGTCTTTTGCAATTGCGGGAATTGGCTGCTCGATTGTCGCCATTGCAGGCTATCCGCACTTGAATGCCTGCGTTAGTCTACTGCTGCTTTATGGGTTAGTTGAGCCGCTCAGAAACGCGCGAGCGACGCCCGAATTGTGGCGACGTGCTGTTCGGCAACTGGCGGCTTTTTCACTGCCATTTCTGGCGATCACTTTCGCCAGCATCGTCCCGCTCCTCGAAAACTCGGCCGAGTACTATCAGTGGTTCTGGGGTGACCTTCGCTCGCCCGATCTTTTTGTTCGATACTTTCCGCCTAAGCTCGATGAGTTGCATGTGCAGTTTCGCACGCTTGGCGCAGCCGCACTTGCGCTCATTGATTCAGATCTTCTGAGCCCTCGCGACCAAGCACCGCTGATGGGGCTCCGAACAGGCCTTGGTTTCGGCGTCGTCGCGATTCTTGGTGCTTCGTTTCTTTCTCTGCGTCGCGGTCTCGGTTGGATCGCATTTGTTCTGCTGTTTCTGATTTTGAGTTTGGGAACAGCGTCGTCGTTTTGGCCTCTGGTTTCAAAGATCCCGGTCTTTAACAATATTCGCTACCATGTCGCAGCACTTGTGCCGGCATCACTTGCACTCTTGATTCTTGTCACTCGACTGTCGGCTATGAAGAGTCGGTCGACCGGGCGGGTTTCAAAAGCCGCGTTCGCTGTGGCGATCTTTGGAATCGCGCTCACCTACTCGACAGATCGGCACATCCAACCCTGGAGCACGGTCGCAGGCGAGATTGCCATTCGAAAAGTCGAACCTCTTTTTGAGGGAAATCTGCAAAAAATCGTAAGCCCTCCAGAGCAAGATGATCAAGGTCGCAACCGACGCTTTTCAACGGATGGCATTCTGAAGAAGACACCGATCCTTGAGAGCTACAATCTACTCAATCATCCCGGCGTATCGCGCCTCAAACGGTCAGCTGGTCTGACCGAGATTTTTTATTTCGCAAAGCAGGTCGAGCAACGGCCAGAGCTTGATCGCGCAAACTTCTCCTCTGACAATGACCTGCTTGAACACACCGCCCGTGAGGTCGAAGCTATCACACTCAAGCGCAGCGCCTTCACTCATGAGCCTGTCGCGGTGGCTAGCGGAAGTGGAGAAATACGCTCGGTGAAAGTCAGTCCAGGTGCTTATGAAGTCAGTGTTCATAGCGAAACTGCTGGGTTCTTAACAGGAATGTTCAAATACTTTCCGGGCTGGACGGTGGCAGTCGACGATAGACCCGCTGTGCCGCTTCGAACGAACTACTTTTTTAACGGCGTTCGCCTTGAGCCCGGAGAACACCGCGTTCGGTTTGAGTTCAAGCCGCGCTGGCTCTGGCTGATCGCTCTTCCGTATGTGGGGGCGATCGTTTGGCCGCCTGGATTTTTAGCTACACCATACCTGTTTCGCGGCAGAAATCCGCAAACGGCAGAAGCTTGATTTTGTCCGAGACCGCTCGCGATGATCGTCCCGCATGAACCTGGTAGAATATCGGAATCGGAGTTCGGTCCGCAAAATATTGAAGACTTGGCGATACACTCCGCTCACCGGCTTTGCATTCCACGGCGAATATCGGTCTTTTATCTCGCAACACAACGAAGTCGACCTCTCGACCATCGAAGTCCCGTAAGAACCGAAGCTCCATTTTTGCGCCTTCAGTGTCCTCTATGAAGTGACAATACTTAAGAAGCTGTCCGGCGACGAAATTCTCCCAAACTACTCCTTTCCGCTCGAGCTCAGGCCCATCTGAAACATGAAGCTCACTCCAGTCCCACAGATAAAGCTTTTGTTCTTTCTTTACGGCGCGAATCTTAGGAGCTCCATAGGGAGGAATGCGATAACAGTAGTAGACATTCTCGAGAATCGTGATCCAGCGTTCAATCGTCTTGAAATCGACAGCCAGATCTTCCGCCAAACTTTTTCTAGAAAGTGGAGACCCAACACGATCGAGGAGCGCATCCATCAAGATTTCGATATTTGTTAAATCTTTGATCGACTCCAAGTCCCGAATATCGGTCTGCACGACGCGTTCACGACGGCCGCGATGCCAACGCTTCAACTCAACTCGGTCTCGCTTTAGGTAGGGCTCCGGGAATCCGCCAAACTCAATTAACCGCTCGAGCTCTTTTGACGACAGCTCTTTTGAAACCTCTGGCAAGCTGAGCGGATGCATACGGTAGTAGTGATAGCGCCCCAGAAGCGAGTCGCCGCCGCGTCGATAGACATCCAGTCTTGCCGAACCGGTAACCAAGAAGCGATGCGTATTCTTCAGCTTGTCGTAGTAGCCCTTTATCAAGTTTCGCCATTTCGAATACTTGTGAAGCTCATCAAAAACGATGAGCTGTTGATTTGCAGGCCAGTCACCCTTCAATATCCGTCGACGGTCTTCCGAAGAGTCCCAATTGAGATAAGCTGGATGGCCGTCCTTATAATGGGAAATAAGCCCCTGAGCAAAGGTCGTTTTGCCGACCTGACGGGGCCCACCCAGAAACACCATTTTCTGCTTCAGGTTTCGTTCAATGTGCCCCTGAAGCGACCTTAGTAAAGTGGACATGTGTCTATTTTACTCATCAGTAAAGTGGAGTCAAGTCTACTTTACTATCGTCTGAGGACAATACAGTCTCAGACGAAGCAATGCGACGAGCGTCAGAATGAGCGTAATCGCAGAGATCAAAAGGCCTAAGTAAAACGACCGGGGCTGAAACTTGAGGCGCACCGTTCGGCTGCCTTCGCCAGAAATGCGAACTCCCTTAAAAATCCATTGAATTGTCTCAAGCGAAACCGAACCATCGCGAGGCTCCGCAACTTCCCATCCGGGATAGTTCTTGTCGGTAACGGCAACAAGGCACGCAGACTTTGAATCGACGTGAAACTCCCACTCATTTGGAGAAACCCGAATTTTCGATACGACACAGTCATCTGGCCAGCTGCTATTGGTCGCGCTAAAGACCTCTCCCGATTGGAGCGCCAGTGTCGCTGTTCTGATTTTTTCTAAATCATGATTTGAAAGCCGCGTGCCCGGTTCCACCGGATAACTCTTTGTTGCGCGCACGGGCCAGACGGGCTGCGCCAATCCCTTCCAATCTTTCATGTACCAGTAAAGTGGTGAATCGGATGTCGAGTAACCATGCGAGATCAACACTTTGTCTTGGATCCAACGGCGATTGCTAAAGTCATAGGATGCGGATGTCTGCATACTGCGCAAGCCGATCTCGCGCTGGACCGAATGCGTTCGTGCTTCGAGCGTTTCGACCTCTTGTGGACGAACGAAGATGTCTATGGCGCGCCCGTCAAAAATTCCAGAAAGCTGAAAGAACACCGTGGCATCGATAAGAAGCAGCAACACGAAAAGCCGCTGAACAGAGTGCGCGGAAAATTTCGACCGTCGTGCGACCAGGTGCGAAAGAGAGGGAATCAAAGAGAGCGCGAGGAGCGTCAGTGCCAAGAGCAGAAGATAGAAGGCAAAAACCGGATATCGAATATTTTTAACCACCGGCCCATAGGCGAAAACAAAATCAAAAACGGCCGATCGCGGGCCCATCACATAGGAGGCAAGCACGACTGTCGCAAGCCAGAGCCATCGCACCTTTTTTTCTCGCCGGATCAGCACTAAACTTGAAAGCGCCAGCACCAGCCAAAGATAGCCAAAACCCATCACCCAGTGTGGTCGACCAGGTTCGATCGAAAGAATCCCCGTTAAAACCGACAGCAAGTGCCGCTCGTTCTTCACGATATCGACAACTTGCTCTTTCGTCAGCGCCTGCCCACGCATTCGAACATCTGGCGAAACAAAGTCGCTTGCGATACTCGAATACCAAGTCGCCCGATTCTCAATCGCCGGTGCAAGAAAAAATGCCGAGCCCGCGATCGCCAAAACTCCCGCTAAAACAAAATAGCGCAGATTCTTTAGCCGTCGTCGAATCAACAGTACGACCATAGCGGAAAGTGTGAAAACAAGAACTCCAAAATAGGAACCTGCGATCGCCAGCACGCCAAGCAAACCCAGATGAAGACTGCGCCTGAGACGCTCTGATCCGAGGCTAGCGACGATGAGATTTTCAGTGGCCAGTAGAAGCCATGGGAAAAGCGCCATGCCAAACGCCACCGTGATTTGCCCAAGGAGAGGACCGAACGAAGCCACGCCCAGAGTGAATGCGCCAGCAAACGCCAGCTCGCGAGAAAACGACCAGCGGCTAAAAAGACGAAAGTAACCGAGAGCCTGAATCGCCGGCAGCAGCAAACAAAGCCATGTGACCACGCGGAACGTCTCAATCCCTTGAGGCGCAAGCGCCGCCAAAAGATAAAACGGATGATACACCGATGCCGCCGGCTGCGCGAACATGGCATCGCCGGAAAGAATAAATGGATTCCATAGCGGAAATACACCCGATGCGAAAGCGTCTCGCAGATAAAGAATCAACGGGAACGAGTAATCATAGGTGTCCCACTTGATTTTGACCTTTTCCAAAAACAAAGGCCAGTAGTTGAGAAACACCAAAACGGCGAGCGTGAGTGAGTTCAAGGGGCGCATCAAAAATTCAGTCTTTCGGCCTCGATGACCAATGGGCGATCGCGTACTTGCGTAAAAATCGCGCCAATATACTCGCCGACAACTCCTAAAAACATGAGTTGAATCGAACCGACAAAGAAGACTCCCGCCACAAGCGGCGCCATCCCGACCTGAAAGCTCTCCCAAAACAGGAGCTTGTAGATGAGATACCCCATCCCCACAAAGAAACTCAATAACGCCGTCGCAAACCCGAAAAACACCGCCATCCGGAGCGGAAGCTTCGAGTAACTGATGATGCCAAGCATGCCGATATCGTAGAGCGTGTAGAAATTATTTTTAGTGATTCCACGACGGCGAAGCGGCTGATCGAATGGGAACTCTCTTCGCTTAAAGCCGATCTCGGCCACAATTCCACGAAAGAACGGATATGGGTCCTTAAAGCGACGCATTTGATCGACAACTTTCCGATCATAGAGGCCAAAGCCCGTGAAATTTTCAATCTGCGGGCTATCTGAAAGCGACGTCAGCATTCGATAGTAGAACTTGCGCAGACGAAACATCAGGCCGTTCTCTTCACTCGTTTTTTTAACGGCGATACAGATCGGCGTTCCGCGCTCCCACTCTTCGATAAACTCACAGAGCATTTCTGGCGGATCTTGAAGGTCCGACGCCATCAATACCACCGCATCACCCGTCGCTTGCAGGATGGCGTGATAAGGCGAACGAATATGGCCAAAGTTGCGAGAGTTGATAATGACCTTGAACTGCGGGTCGCGAGCCGCGCGTTCCCGAAGCTTCGCATGTGAATCGTCAGTCGAGGCGTTATCGATGAAGATATGCTCGAATTTCAAATGCGGAAACCGCCCGAAAACCTCGCCGAGGCGACGGCAGAGCTCGTCGACATTGCCGCTTTCGTTATAGCCAGGAGTCACAATCGATACCGTACGTGCCATGACGTATGCGTATCACAATCCTTTAGCGACTTCCCATCCCGATTTTTCTGACACATTACGAATAGATAAGGGCACGATTCATTTTCGGCCAATGCGATAGCCATTTCTGGCTAATGGCGCTTCACCGCCACAGTGGCGGTCGCTTCCGAAACGTCTACAAAACGGCTTTTGTCTGTTTTGGAGTGTTAGTCCAACATAGGTAAATAGCTGTAAATAGGGCATTTTACCGCTTTTGCCGCACTAACTCAGCAGCATCTGAATGTCTTTGAGCGAGAGGTTCTTTAAAAGCCCACTGTCGGCGCCAACAATGGCGTCGGCGATGTCGCGCTTAGTTTTCTGCAGCTCGACAATTTTCTCTTCAACTGTGCCTTTGGCGATGAGCCGATAGGCCATGACTTTCTTCGTTTGCCCAATCCGGTGGGCCCGATCAATCGCCTGCGACTCGGCGGCAGGATTCCACCACGGATCGAGCAAGAACACATAGTCAGCGGCAGTGAGATTCAGTCCAACTCCGCCTGCTTTGAGACTAATAAGAAAAACCGAAGTCTCGCTGGTCGGCTTTTGAAAACGTTCAACTCTGATCTTTCGTTCCTTTAAGTTCGTCGTGCCATCAAGCCGCTCAAATGAAATTCCCTTCTCAGTGAGCGCACGTCCCGCAATATCAAGAAGCGATGTGAACTGCGAGAACACCAGCGTACGGTGACCTTCGGCTCGAATTGACGTTAGGTGCTCAAGCAGAACATCGATCTTCGAACTGCTCTGCGCGGTCATTCGGTGATCAATAAGACCCGGGTGGCAAGCGGCTTGTCGTAAGCGCAATAGGGCCTCGAGCACGACAATCTTTGATTTCGCAAGACCCTCCTGCTCAATCTTCCCAGCCAGAGACCGCCGATAGAAATCTCGGAGCTCCTTGTAGCGTCGCATTTCTTCGCCACTCAACTCACAATGAATGATGCTTTCTGACTTCTGCGGAAGGTCTTTTAAGACATCCGACTTTTTTCTGCGTAAGATAAACGGCTGCAACGCACGGCCCATACCATTTAAGACTTCGCGATCAATCGAATCGAGCGATCCCGCTCTAACCAGGCGATCTCGAAGCGATGAACTGATCAGACCGGGACTGACGAAGTGAAATAGCGAAAGCAAGTCCTCAACTGAATTTTCGACCGGCGTGCCCGTCAGCGCCAACCGATGCTCGGCTTTAATCTGACAACACGCACGATGAACGAGTGAAGATCGGTTCTTTATGGCCTGTGCCTCGTCGACAATCACATAGTCAAAGGTCTGTTTCGCAAAACGATCGATATCCAATCGCAATATTGAGTACGTAACAAAAATCAAATCATAGTCAGAGACCTTATTGAGAACTGCGCTACGGCCGGAGCCAGCATAAACTGCCGTGCGTAATTTTGGAGTGAACCGCGCAGCCTCATCTTGCCAATTGAACACCAGACTTTTCGGTACAATGACCAGCGAAGGCCTACGCTTCGACTCTGACGCACTTAAACTTCGTGTCGACAAGAGCGATAAGACCTGAATGGTTTTTCCAAGGCCCATGTCATCAGCGAGCACACCGCCCATCTTAAGATCTGAAAGTGCCGTCAGCCATGAAAGCCCCCGCTTTTGATACGAACGAAGCGTCCCGCGCAAAGCACCCTTCGACGGAGTCAGCGGCTTGAGCACAGTGAGCGTCTCAAGGGATTTTTTAAGCTGCGTAAAACTTTTGTCGACTTTGATCTCATGCGATCCGCCATCGCCCGCGCCGCCCATCCAAGCCGCAAGCAGCGCACCTTGGGCGCGACCAAATGAGATGCCGGCTGCACTTCGTTTTCCAAGCCGCAGCATCGGCGCATACTTTTGCAGCCATGCTTCTGGCAGCAGGCCATAGCCTCCGTTTTTAAGTTTAAGAACAAGCGAACCCGACTCTTTTGCCGCCAAGATCGCAGGCAGCCCCACTGCTTCATTGGCAAATTGAATATCACCATTGAGATCAAACCAATCCACTCCCGATGTGAGACTGATATTGAAGTCGCTCGCTAGAGAGAATGGCTTTCCCGATGCCTCGACCTGCCAGCCACGTTGAAGCACATCGCTCACGACATCTGAGAAACTCTCGCGCGCCACAGCTCCCGCGCCGCGCGCATCAACACTGACGCCACTCAGCTCGATAAGCCCACGAATCGCCGCCTCTTCAAACTGACTATTTCGGAGCTCCACCACACAGGCCGACGCATTAAGCGATAAAAACAAATCGCCTGCGGCGCGACTGGCGCCTGGAAGCACGCGCTCACTTGGATACTCGAAATACACTTGAAACGGAATACGACGAACACTCGCAGCCTCTGGTGCGTTTAGCGCAAGCGTTGGAATAGGGACCGGAGTCTCGTGGCGCCAGCCACAGGCGTCATCAAACTCAAGCCGCGGACAGCTCGGTGTCTGCCTCAGCTCATTTAGGAAATCCGGCAGATCGGCTTTCGGCACCATTGGAAAGTCGCGGTCTCGACTCATCCCAATCCAAGAAAAATCACTCGTCTGCTCGAGCCGACTCAAGACTCCAGCGCGCGAAGCGATCACGCCCGATTCCAGAATAAACCATGGCTCGTGCAGCGACAGTTCCTGTCGCTGGCCCGAAACCAGGTGGCGCACGAGGAGCGACTGCAATTCAAAGTTCTGATCGGAGTGCGCTTTGATTCGAAACCTTAAGCCCCACGGTGTTTCATCAGGATCTTTCGTCAGTACAACCGGCTCAGCCGTTTCAAATTCCGGAAACGCGATCAAGCGTCTCGTTTCTAAAAGCCGCCAGAGAATTGCGCCGGCACGCTCATCGGTATCAATTCGACAGCCATCAATTGCGCGTGACGGGTAACCTCTTGAGTTCGATTCTGCGAGCAAGAGCAACATCGAGAGCATCTCTCGATCAAGAGGATCGGACATCGCGAGCGCATCCTCCGCAGAATAGTGCGCCCGCTTGAGTTTCGACTTACCCTCAGTCATTTCGCGAAACTCAATGCCGACTCCACCGCCGAACTTTCGGTCGCCGACCTGCAACACATAGTACGGTGCTGCGCTGGCTTTCCTAGCGCTTGACCGCAGACTCCGTTGCGGACTGTACGCAAACTTCAGCCGCATCAAGTGCATGCGCCACTCTTGAGTGGGCGAGTAATTCCTCGGCAAGTGTTTGGCGGTCTCGTCAGCATGATCCCACTTGTGCAGGACGGAGAGGTCCGCACCGAGCGGCAGCGCAATATCGCTTATAAACTCACGGTCCGCTTTGAGAAGAACGGCCCAGATGTGTTTACAAAACGCTCCGCCGTTAAAGTAGGGACACTCACACTCGACGTACATTTCGCGTGCGCTGGCGTCGAGCTCCACCTGAACTTGGTAGTTTGATTCTGAACCCTTAACGACGGCCGCAAATGCCACTTTCCCAAGACCCGCCGCTGTCGGCCGACCTGGAGGCGTTCGGATTGGAGAAACACGGCCGCTCTCGAAGTAGTCCTGCCCGCGGCTTCGAATCACTGACGCAAAAGCACCTCGGCAATGTTCGATGAGTTTTGCCATCGAAACGGTCTAACGGAGTCTTTCGGAAAAAAACAGTCGCGACGTGCGGCTTCTGAGTTCTTGCTCCTGCCCGTGTATCGCGGCGCTCCGGGGGCGCTCATGGTTTATGTCCGACTGGCGGCTATGAATTCAGAATATGACAGTGGCGTCGTCAAATTCTTGTGAAAATCGACGATTGCCCCGTCATTTTACAAACATCACAACTGGGATGGTCTGTGCATGATATTACATAAGACGTTGATATTACTTAAGTTTATATGTCTACAAAAGCAGACCTATTTTATCGCCTGATTTATCGACAAACTTAGACTGGGGCGATATACTGTGCTTGAAGGAGTGTCTCGTGAAGGCAATGAAGAGAGCGTTCTATCCGGTCGCACCGGTCGAAAGAGAACTCAGAAATGTGCCCAAAGGGCATTTGAGCGAACGCGTAAATGAACTGATTCTCAAGGGCCTCTCGGCAGAGAAGCAGCAGGAAGTCGCTTTGGCTTACCAACAGTACAACGCAGCTTTAGCGCATTCTGATCAAACCGAAGATCGCGATCCGATTACCGGCCTCATGGCCGCTCGCATATTTGAATCAGAGGACGAAGCTGAAGATTTCGTGTAAGCACTGAATAGCGCGGGAGGACGAATGCTTCGAGGCGAAATTTGGTGGGGCGTCTCGCCCAGCGATCCCGCAAAGAAACCACGCCCTCTGTTGATAGTGAGCAACAATCACCGCAATCAGGCCCCAAATATTCAGGATGTTATTGTCATCAAACTAACCTCTCTTGAACGGGCGAATGGCTCCAAAAAGCCAGTCAACCCTGTCGAAGATTATGTCGTTACTCTAAAAAAAGAGACGATCGTTCAATGCGCCGCTGTTTTCGCCGTTGAAAAAAAGATCCTCACGAGTAAAGCCAACCAGCTCTCCCGCGAGCAGATGAAAGAGATCGACGAGAGGATTAAAAACGCTCTCGATCTTCACTAGGTGGTCCGACTGTTTGTCGCATTGCAACGGGGGCGCTCACGCTGCTCGTCCGGTCCACGCCCATGCGCACCGAGTCAGCCGCGCCGTAAGCCGTTGAAATGAGTGCCAGTCTGCTCGCTCTCCGCTATGAAATGAGGGTTCACAACGAGAGTCTTTTAGTACAGGGAGCCAGCTCATGAAAGTCGCCATTCTTGCCGGTGGATTTGGAACGCGGTTGAGCGAAGAAACAGACATTCGCCCTAAACCCATGGTTGAGATCGGCGGTAAGCCCATCCTCTGGCACATCATGAAGCATTATTCCTCTTACGGCTTTAATGAGTTCGTCGTTTTGCTTGGCTACAAGGGCTACACGATCAAGGAGTACTTCGCGAACTACTACCTGCACCAAAGCGACATCACGATCGACACCAAGGCCGGAAAACTCACCGTTCACTCCAACGACAGCGAGGACTGGAAGATCACTCTCGTTGAGACGGGCCCTGAGACCATGACCGGCGGCCGCGTGAAGCGGGCAGAGAAATACCTCACTGGCGAAACCTTCATGCTCACCTATGGCGACGGCGTGAGTGACGTCAATGTGAAGAAGCTTGTGGAGTTTCATCAAGCACAGAAGAAAATTCTGACTCTCACGGCGATTCAGCCCGAAGGTCGTTTTGGCGTTCTTGATATCGGCGCGGGCCAGAAAGTGCAGCGCTTTCTTGAAAAGCCGCGCGGCGATGGCTCGTGGATCAACGGCGGGTTCTTTGTTTGCGAACCGGGAATTTTTGGCTACCTCCGCGATGGAGACAAAACGATTTTCGAACGCGCTCCGATGGAAACCCTCGCCGGCGAAGGTCAGCTCTCAGCCTATCAGCACGAAGGATTTTGGAAGTGCATGGACACGCTGCGCGATAAGCAGGAGTTGAACCAGATGTGGGCCTCGGGCAAAGCCCCGTGGATGATGCGATGAGCTCTTTTTCTTCGATGCGCGAAATCTACAAAGGGAAAAAGGTCTTCCTCACCGGGCACACCGGATTCAAAGGCTCTTGGCTCGCACTTTGGCTCGAGTCCATGGGTGCAGTGGTCACGGGCTACGCGCTCGCGCCTGAGGGAAAAGACTCGCACTTTGAACTGCTCACGCGCGCCGGCCAGCTTAAACTCAAATCGCACATTGCCGACATTCGCGATCTTGAAAGTGTGAAACGCGCGATCAATGAGGCACGGCCAGAGATCGTATTTCACCTTGCGGCTCAACCGATTGTTTTAAAGTCCTATCGCGATCCAATTGAAACATTTGAAACAAATGTCATGGGAACGCTGAAGGTTCTTGAAGCCGCGCGCGCCTGCGAGTCGGTTCGCGTTTTCGTCAACGTCACAAGCGACAAGTGCTACGAGAACCGCGAGTGGGATCTCGCCTACCGCGAAAATGATCCGATGGGTGGCTATGATCCCTACTCGGCATCAAAAGGCTGTGCTGAAGTTTTGGCATCAAGCTACCAGCGAAGTTTCTTTTCTGATGGACGCATCTTGATGGCAAGCCTTCGCGCCGGAAACGTCATCGGCGGCGGCGACTGGGCAGAGAACCGCATCGTACCGGATGTGATTCGTGCGTTCATCGCCGGAACGCCTGCCGAGATTCGCAACCCAGCGGCCGTTCGCCCATGGCAGCACGTTCTGGAACCCCTGCATGGTTACCTTCGCGTCGGCGCTCGCCTGCTCTCAGGCGACAAGAGCACAGCGATTCCGTTTAACTTTGGTCCTGATCCCGAAATGAGTGTTCCCGTCGGTGAACTGCTCACCGGTCTCACCTCGCATTGGCCGGAGCTTCGCTATAAAATGCAGGCGCCCGAGAAGGCGCCACATGAGGCGCACTTCTTGAGACTTGATTCAACGCGAGCGCGGACGCAGCTCGGGTGGAAGCCACAGCTGACTCTGACTCAAACAATTGAGTGGACGGCCGATTGGTATCGCGAATTTGCGGTTCATAAACGCGTGATCTCGGTTGAACAGCTTGGCCGCTTCGTGGAGAGAATCGACAAACAATGAAGATCCTGCTCCTCGATCTTAAATACGACTATGGCGACGCCAAACGCGGTGTGAACACAATCGGTGAATTCCTGGCTTTCACAAGCCCTGCTCGCGCTTGATCACAAGGTTGAAACTTTTTACTATGACGACGACCTTGGCGGCTCACCCGAGCTGCAAGCGCGACTTCTTCACCGTGCAGAGGAAGTACGACCCGACCTGGTTGTCTTCTGTCTGTTTCGCGATCAGTTTAAACGCGAAACACTTTTAAAACTTCGCGAGATCGCACCGACACTGAACTGGTTTGGTGACGACACCTGGCGCTTTGAGAGCTTCTCATCAAAGTACGCCGACGTGTTCACGCACATTGTGACAACCGATAAATTTAGCGTTTCGGCTTACCGCGCTCGCGGAGCAAAGAGCGTCGTCACCAGTCAATGGGCTGCGATCGACCGACATTCAAAGCCGCGGTTTGCGGGAGAGTATCCGTACGACGTTTCATTTGTGGGCCAATTTCATCCCTATCGAGCATGGGTGACGGGTGAGCTTGCAAAACGCGGCTTGAAAGTCGCTTGCTTCGGACATGGATGGCCAGGCGGATCGCTTTCGTCTGAGAAGATGAATTCGCTCTTTCGACATTCAAAGATCAATTTGAATATCGGAAACAGCACAAGTCTTGACCTCAGTTACCTCACCTCGCACTGGAAGGCGATTCCGCTGGCGCTCAAAAGCCGCAAGACGCGAAGCCAGATCAAGGCTCGCAATTTCGAGATTCCTTTTTTCGGCGGCTTTCAATTGACCGACTATGTTCCCGGCATTGAAGACTACTTCGATATCGGCCGCGAGCTTGTCTGCTACCGCGATATCGACGACGCCGAACTTCAAATTCGATACTATCTTGAAAACGAAAGCGAGCGCGAAGCCATTCGCACCGCTGGAGAAAAGCGCGCTTCGAACGAAGGCTACACCGAGCGCTGGCGCAAAATCCTGAATCAGGTCGGGAGTTCAAATTGAAGAAAGCCTGCCTTGTCGTCGACGCCACCTACGCCAACGACCGGATTTTTGATCTCGAGAATAAACACCTCAATCGAGACAACTGCCTTTACATGTTCTCGGCTCTGCGTTCATCACTTCGCAAGCAAGGTTTTGAACTTCGAACTCAAGACCTCAATCGGCCAGCCGACTGCGATCTGATTATCTTCAACGAAGTGCCCAGCGAACGCAGCCGATGGTCTGATCGCATGCTCGCGCACTCCGTGCTGATGATTTTTGAGAGCGAACTGATTCGCCCCGACAACTGGGACACGAGCTTTCACCGTCGATGCGCGCTGGTGGTAACGTGGTCGGATCCATTGATTCGAACCAATGAGTCCCTTTACGTCAAAGGTGGCTTTGCGCATAAGTTTCCTGAACACTTGGCAGATCGCGCATTTTCGGATCGAAAACTTTGTACGCTGATCTCTGGCAATAAAGCGGTCTCCCATCCGCTTGAGCTGTACTCGTCGAGACGTCGTGCGATTCGGTGGTTCAAGGCCCATGCAGCAAGCGAATTTGATTACTTCGGCGTCGGCTGGGAGCGACCGTATCTTCAGGGCGGCATTCCGACACGCGCACTCAGAAAACTTGGACTTCTTCAGTACCTTCCCAAACGTCCATCGCCCTGCTACCGCGGACTGGTCGACTCAAAGCTCGAAACTCTAGCGCAGTATAAGTTTTCAATTTGTTTTGAAAACGGGCACGACATCGATGGCTATATCACCGAGAAGATCTTCGATAGCTTTTTTGCGGGCTGCATTCCCATCTATTGGGGAGCAGGCAATATTGAAGGCTGGATTCCGGCCTCGTGCTTTATCGACTTTAGACAGTTCTTGAGCCCCGGTGAGCAGGCCGACAGTGTCGCGTTCGAGAAGCTCTATCGCTTCCTCAAAGGATTCTCGGCATCTGACTATCAAGCCATGTGCGAATCGATTGAGGCCTACCTCAAAAGCCATCAGGCCGCGATCTTCGATGCCGATCGCTTGGCTGAGACGATCACCGAGGCGATCGATCAAGCGCTACAAGCGCGGGAACATTCGCGATGAAAAGCCGCGACCTCATCCTCGTGGCACTTGGCCGCCTTGTGCAGATGGGGCTCGTCTTTCTTGCTGTTCGAGCTGTCACTCACTACCTTCCGACTCGCGAAGTCGGAGTTTTCTTTTTGCTGCAATCGCTTGTCGGATTTTTTGGTCTCGTGGTCGTGAATCCCGTCGGCTCTTATTTTAATCGCGAACTCCACGGCTGGATGGAACGCGGCCTTGGCCGAAAAGCAGTTCGTCACTTTCTTCGCTTTGCAGCGATCAGCGCCGTCGTCGCCGTTGCAGCACTCGCGGTCGTATTGGAGTTACCGCTCACCAACTGGAACGCGGCAATCGGCGGAACGGCACTCCTTCTCGCCACAGGCGTTATGGTCCTGGGTGCTACGATCAATAACACCTTTATTCCAGCGCTCAATTTGCTCGAACGGCGCGGCCTTTTTGTCGGCCTTACTGTCGCATCACAAGCAATCGCACTTTTAATGGCGATCGCTCTTATCAAGTGGACCACGCCCATTGCGAGTCAGTGGATCGTCGCCACAGGCAGCGTGTTTTCGCTCTTCGGTCTTTTCGCCTATGTACTTTTAATGCGCATAGCTCCAGCGTCACCGGCGGCCATCGACGAGGCTCATCCCTATCGTCACGCAAGAGCGTTCGCGCTACCACTGGTGGTTGCAAATTTGGGAGTTTGGGGCCTGACACAGGGCTATCGCCCGCTCGTTGAGAACCAACATGGCCTCGACGCACTGGCCGTAATTGGCCTGGGGCTAGGACTTGCGGCCTCGCTTGCCGGAGCGCTGGAAACGCTGGTGCATCAGTTGTTTTTGCCAAGGTTTTATAAACAGAGCCACAACCATCACCACAGCGAACGCATCAACAACTGGAGTGGGCTCTGGGCCGTGGTTGTTCCAGTCTATGTTGGCGCTGTTTTATTTATGCTGCTGTTTTCAAAATCGATCGTGGTGACTCTCTCCGGTGATAAATTCACTGAAGCTGCGCGTTTCTTGTCCTTTGGAGCTTGCGCCGAACTGATGCGAATGCTCGGCAATCTCTTTGCGCTCTATAGCCAATCTGAACGACGCACGCATATGACGATCGCTCCCTACTTAGGCGGCGCCGCTATAGGACTGATCGGGGCCGCACTGATGCAACCTGATCAGCTTGGCTTCGCCATTGTTGCCGGTCAGCTTGTGACACTCGTTGGTCTGTCCCGCGCAACACTTAAAGATATCGGCGCTCAGAACCTTAGATTGCCGCTGAGAGCACTTTTGATCTTTGCACTGACTCCTGCGGCCGCAGCACTGATGCTTCAAGCACTTTCTCTTCCTGCAATCGCATCGGTTGGTCTGGGCGCAGCCGCGATGGCGGCGGCCACGATCGTACACTGGCGCGGACTCCGCGGAGAAGCTCAATGAGCCAAGCAAAGGTCTGCATCTGTATTCCAACCTACAATGCGGCAGACACGCTCACGGAAACACTTCATTCGGTGCTTGCGCAAACGCATCGGAATCTCGTCGTCAAGATCTTCGATAACGCCTCAACCGACTCAACGCTGCAGCTTGCAAAATCATTTCAAGAGAAAGACCCGCGAATCCAAATTCATACCAGTGATACGAATCTTGGCGGCGAGGGGAACTTCACGCGCTGCCTCGAGGCCGCAGACGGTGACTACACGGCCATCTATCATTCGGATGACCTCTACCATCCCTTGATCGTCGAAGAGTCGGTGGCGTTCCTTGAAAAACATCGAGAGTGCGGAGCCGTTGCCGTACACGCGCTTTTGATTGACGAAAATGCCCGCGCCATTGGTGAGCGATTTTTGCCAAACGAGATCCGAAGCCAGCGCGAGGCCGCACTCGATGAGGCGGCCTTTCTTGAACTGGTATCGCTCTATGGAAATTTCGTTACCTGCCCCTCGGTCATGGCTCGATCCCAGCTGTATCGCGATAAGATCGCACAGTGGAACGGACGCGAGTTTAAGACATCAGCGGATCTCGACGTCTGGTGGAGAGTCATACAGGTTTCTCGCCTCGGCTTTTTAGCAAAACCGCTTATGAGCTACCGTGTCTCACAGGCAAGCTTCACCGTTCGCGAAACGAAACGCCGATTGACTCGACACGATCTTTCTCGTCATCGACAGAATGCGCGGAACTCGCCCAGCAATGCAAACTGAGTTGGAATTGGCTCGGATTGAGTTTCTCGAGTTCAAAGACATCTCGCTTCGTCGCTGGAACATTGTGCGAACGAAGGCAGCTGATCCGCTTCCGCGCTTTCAAGGCTCGTGGTCAACTCTTTTAAAGACGGGCATCACGACTCAGTTTCATTTCAAGTTTTTGATCGCAGGCTTCGGCCTCTATATTCTGACCCGCATCCTTCGCGGAGGCAAACCATGACGATCGTCTATGCTCTTCGCAATCTCGAAGGCGGCATTCGACGCCACGTGATCGCACTTATCGAGGGCGCTGTTCGCGCTGGACACACCGTTTACCTGATCACCGACTTTACGCAAGCGGATCAGAACGCTCGGCTCTGGGCTCAGCCGGGCGAGCGCTTTCATTTGATCGATATCAAAATTAAATCCGCACCTGGACCCTGGGATATCCGAACGCTGCTCCTTGCCCGTCAAGCTCTGCGCAAGCTTGGTGCGAAACCCGATGTCATCCATGGCCACGGCGCCAAGGGTGGAATCATTGCGCGTGTACTTGCACTCTGTTTGCGATGTCGATCCGCATACACGCCTCATGGCGGAAGCATCCACGCCATGCATGGAGCCTTTCTCAACTTTTTCTACGTTGCCGTCGAACGCCTCCTCGTCCCCATAACGGACCGTCTGATTTTTGAAAGCCCATACTCGATGGACGAGTTTGCAAGGCGTGTTACAGATGCCAGTAACAAAGCTGTACTCAACGTGAACGGCATTCCTGAGGTAACTCCTGATCTCAGCCCTTGGCCGCGAAGCCTTGGCTCGTCAGCTGATCCGCTTCGCCTTGCAGCCTTTGGACTCCTTCGTCCAATCAAAGGCTTTGACACTTTGATCGATGCTCTCAGTGAACTTCGAAAATCAGGAGTGCTGTTTAGTGCCGCGATCTTCGGCGAAGGAAGCGAACGCGCGAGTCTTGAAGCGAAGGTTCGTGATCTGGAACTGAGTCACTGCGTGCGACTGCCGGGAGAGACGGCCGACACTCTCTACGAAATGCGACTGGCTCATATTGTTGTTCAACCTTCGCAGTTTGAGTCTTTTGGTCTGGTCACACTCGAGGCGCAGGCACTCGGACGCGCCGTCATCGCAAGCGGCGTTGGCGGCCTCAAACATCTTGTCGCCGATGGTGCGACAGGCCTCCTTGTCGAGCCAAATTCACCGACACAAATCAAAGAAGCTATTCGGCGAATCCTCAACAATCCCGATGCGACACTGGAAATGCGAAAGTCGGCAGCCGATCAGGCTCGAGAATACTATTCAGAGACGGCCATGGTGAACGGCGCGCTCTCGATTTATGAATCGCTCTGCCCGAAGGAGCCAAGATGAGTTTTGTGAACCGTGCTCTACCCTATACACTTGCTCTCTACGCCGTTGCGGTCTTGACCACAATGGCCGGGATGGAGATTTTTGGCTGGCTCTCTTTTGCACTCACGCTTGTGATTTTGATCGGCGATCGCAGTTGGATCAAAAGGCCTATTCTGGAAAAATCAGACTGGGCATTTATTGGCCTCATGGTCATCATCATATTAAGCGCGCTGATCGCCGCACCGGCGACGAGCGACAAGGTCTTCATCATCGGCAATGCTCGTTTTGTTCTGCTGTTTATCGGATTGCGACTTGCGCTTGAGTTTGTCGGCCTTAAGCGCGTGGAGCCTTTTTTTCGATTTCTCGTGGTTTTGATAGGATTGATTTCTGCCTACACGATCTTCCAGCACTTCACCGGTATCGACTTCATTCGCGGTCACCGCGAACCCGTAAGCAAGGTCTTCTTTGGGGACAGTTTTGCTTATCGCGGCCGCGGCATGTGGGGACACCCAGTGACTTTCGGGCACTCAATGGCGTTGTCGTTCTGCATGGTTGCTGCCTATGCCGTCGCTCTTCCTATGAAAAGTCGCTGGAAGTGGATTGCAACCGCGGTCGCTATCTTGTCGGCCCTGAGTCTTCTCTGGTCTTACACTCGCGGCGCTTGGATCGGTGTGGCGGCGGCCGTTGCAGTCATGACGATGTATCTTGGGAGGCGCATCGCTATACTCGCTGCGAGCTCCGGGACAGCGGCGCTGATCCTGGCCGTTTCGCTCTCTTCCAATTTTCGCGCACGCCTTTTAAGTGTCGTGAGTCTCACCGACACCAGCAACACCCAGCGACTCGACGTGTGGAAAGCCAACATCGCGATGTTTCTGGATCATCCCATTCTTGGCGTCGGTTACGGCGTTAATGAAGAGATCATCGGTGACTACTACGCCAAGCTCGGAATCGAGCAAGAATTCGGCGGACATGCGCACAATAACTATCTGCAGTTCTTAGCAGGTACCGGTCTGCTTGGTTTTTTCGCCTTTCTCTCTGCAACGGCATTGCTGCTCTGGATGAGCCATCGGCTCTTGCGAGAAATTCCGCGCTCCGAGTTTTGGCCTCGAGCCCTTGTACTCGGTGCGCTTGGTGCACAAATAGCGCTTCACTTCGGCGGTTTAACCGAGTGCAACTTCAAAGACGCCGAGGTGAATCACCAGTACATGTTGATACTCGCCATGCTCACCGTCGCGTGGCGATCGAAGCGCCAATGAATTTAAAACTCACGCCCATGACGGAATCGGAATTCACGATCTGGGAGCCGCGAAGTCGCGCGGCTTACGCCGCTGACAAGGCCCGATCGAACTCAATGACTCTTATCGAAGCGCAAGAGGCGGCCGATCGCGACTTCCGTCGCTATCTCGCTGACGGTCTGAAAACTGAGAACAGCCACCTCTTCACCGCTAAAAACAGTGCCGGTGAGATTCTCGGGTTTATTTGGTTTGGCATTCGCGATACGGACTCAAAGCGCAGCGCCTTTATCTACGACGTCGTGATCGAGCCGGAGCATCGCGGGCAAGGGCACGGACGAGAAATGATGAAACTCGCTGAACTTGAGATCCGAAAGCTGGGTGCCTCACGCATCGGACTGCATGTGTTTGGCTACAACAACGCAGCCATTCAGCTCTACCATTCTCTTGGCTACCTCACGACCGACGTCGATATGGAAAAAGTCCTGCTGCCATAAGGGTTTACGAATTATACCCGGGCTAAATTGACATCTCAATAATGCCCGGGTATTATTGTTTCTATGGAAAGCACCTACACGGCCTTTGAAGGCTCTAAACTTTTGACCCGCGGCGCCCTCGACAAAGTCGTCCTCAAGACCAAACACCGGCTTGAAAAGTCACCTGAAGCGTCGATTCTCATCTTCAGTGACTCCACCGGAAGGACCATTGACTTTAATTTTCACGGAAGCGAGGCCGATGTTTTAAGACGTCTTGAGATCTATGTCTCGGGCGATGCTTCGGGCGAAGACTCCTCGAAATCGGCACCTGGCCCTGGACGCCCTAAGCTTGGCGTCGTCTCACGCGAAGTTTCTCTTTTGCCCCGCCATTGGGAGTGGCTCGCCAATCAAACTGGCGGCGCTTCGGCCACTTTGCGAAAACTCATCGAGTCCGAGCAGAAAAAATCGGGCGGCAACCTTACATTGAAACAAGCGCAAGAACGCGTTTACAAATTCATGTCGGTACTGGCTGGCGACCTCGAGGGGTACGAAGAGGCCCTTCGCGCCCTCTACCGAAAAGATGTCGACAGCTTTCAAACGCATATCAAGAACTGGCCGCGCGATGTGAAAGCCCACACGCTGACACTTGCCGAGGCTGTTTTCTTTTAGAGCAGATCCCGAACGCCTTTGATATTTTCTTTGAAGGGCACGTGGTGATTGCCGACAAAGAGGCCGTGTGAGTCGATCCAATTGGCGTTCGGAAGCTCACCTTGAATCTCGTGATTGAACCACTGGACAACGGGATTCTTTGCGAAGTTCCCAGCAACGATCGGGCGACACTCGACACCTGCATTTTGGAGAGTCTCCACAAGAGATTGGCGCGTGCGACCGGCTTTTGCCGCTTCGGGGCGAATCACCATCGAGAATCCAAACCACGAACTCTCGCCGATCTCTTTTTGTGTGATCAGCCACGGATGCCCATTAAACAGCTCTTTATAGAGAGCGGCGTTGGCGCGACGCTCTCGAATAAAGCCAGGGAGTTTTTTGAGCTGCTCGATGCCAAGCGCGCCTTCAAGTTCAAGCGGACGCACGTTGTAGCCAGGCAAAACAAACTTGAACGACTCTTCAAACGCGTTGTCGGACTTAACGCCGGTCACATGATTGTGCTTTGGGAGATTCCGAGTCCATCCATGAGCGCGAAGACAGAGCATGATGTGATAAAGCTCTTCATCGTCCGTAACGACGTTCCCGCCTTCCATTGTGGAGATATGGTGGCTAAAGAAGCTTGAAAAAGTACCCATCACGCCAAACGTGCCGCACTGACGACCACCCAGTGTTGCGCCCATCGACTCGCAGTTGTCTTCAATCAAAGTGATGTCGCGACCAGCGATCATCTTTTGAATGACTGTGAAATCGTTTGGATTGCCGAGCAGATTCACGGCCATGATGAGACGAGTTTTCGGATTGATCGCCTTTTCAAGTTCCTTCAGATCAAAGTTCAAGGTCTCTAGGTCGATATCGACAAAGCGAAGTTTCAATCCGTATTGATGAAGCGGATAGTAGGTCGTGCTCCAAGAAACGGCCGGCACGATAACTTCGTCTCCGGCCTTCAATGCGCCCTGCTTTTTGTAAAAGAGGGCAGCCACCATTAAAAGATTCGCAGTTGAGCCTGACGAACACATCACCGAATACTTGGAGCCAAAGTACTTCGCAAATTGCTTTTCATACTCGGCAACATTTGCGCCCATGGTGAAGTTTCCCGATTGAATCACAGCCTGCATGGCTGCGATTTCGGATTCATCCCAACTGGTCGTCGCAAGCGGATAGAAAACATTCGACATGGCTATTTCTCCTGAAGTCCCAAGTAAAACTCGTAGGCTTTCTTAATTCCAGCTTCCAGCGACGTGCTGGCTTTCCAGCCCATACGTGCAGCCTGATCGACGGACACGAGCTTTTGCTTCATGCCAACAGGCTTGGTGAGATCGTGTTTGAATGGACCTGTATAGCCGATCACCTTCGCAACAGCGCGATAGTAATCGTTGATGGAGTGATCAAATCCAAGACCGACATTGGTCAGCTCTGGCAAATCACCAAAACGATCAAGAGCAAAGTAGACGAAATCGGCCAGATCGGCTGCGTCCATGAACTCACGGCGCGCTTCGCCGTCGCCCCAGATTTCAACATGCGGCTCTGACTCTTTCTTCGCCATGTGCACTTTGTGAATCACGGCGGGAATCAGATGCGAGTGCTTGGGGTCAAACTTGTCGTGACGGCCGTAGAGATTGCACGGAATCAGCGTTTTATATTGAAGCTCTTTTCGCTCGCGCATCAGATAAGAACCGAAGCGCGCAGCAAAGACCTTGGCGATCGCGTAGCCTTCGTTGGTCGGCTCAAGCTCGCCTTTTAAAACAAGATCTTCAGTGAGCGGATTGGGCGCGTTTCGCGGATACATGCACGATGAGCCCATGTTGAGAAGCTTCGGCACGGCGGCCTCGGCTGCAGCCCCAATCACGTTCCTTGCCATATCGAGGTTCTCGAGCAGAAAGGCCACCGGATGTGCCATATTGGCTTGGATTCCACCGACACGGCCAGCGCAGTGGATGATGAGATCTGGCTTCGTCTTTTGAACGAACTCAAAAGTCGAAGTCCGATCAAGAAGATTCATCTCGCGACTCGATGGCGCAAGTAACTCATGATGGCGGCTTGCGGGATGCTCAAGAATGTTTTTTCCGACCATTCCGGAGCCACCGGTCAGCAAGATCCGCATCGACGCTACCTCACGACTTTCAACGACGGAAACTTCGCATCGCGCTCAGCCAGCTTCAAGTCCGCTTCGCACATCTCGCGAACAAGTTCTTCAAAGCTTGTCGCCGGAGTCCAGCCGAGCTTCTCACGTGCCTTCGTCGCGTCACCGAGAAGTGTTTCGACTTCCGTTGGACGATAGTACTTTGGATCAACGGCGATGATGCAACGACCCTCTTGGTCGTAGCCCTTCTCGTCAGCGCCCGTACCCTTCCAGGTGATTTTAAAGCCCATGTGGCTTGCCGTGATTTCAACAAACTCACGAACACTCTTCTGGTGGCCGGTGGCGATAACAAAATCTTCGGGTTTTGGTTGTTGAAGCATCAGCCACTGCATCTCGACGTAATCGCGGGCATGACCCCAATCGCGTTTTGAATCCATGTTGCCAAGATAGAGACACTTATCAAGACCGTGCTTGATGCGCGCAAGACCGCGGGTGATCTTTCGAGTCACGAATGTCTCTCCACGAAGCGGAGACTCGTGGTTGAAGAGAATGCCGTTACATGCATAGATGCCATAGGCCTCGCGATAATTCACCGTGATCCAGTACGCGTACATTTTCGCGACAGCATAGGGACTTCGCGGATAAAACGGTGTGGTTTCTTTTTGCGGGATCTCTTGCACAAGGCCGTAGAGTTCAGACGTCGATGCCTGATAGAACTTCGTCTTCTTGGTCAGACCCAAAATTCGAATCGCCTCGAGCACGCGCAAAGGCCCGATCGCATCGGAGTTCGCTGTGTACTCAGGCTCTTCAAACGAAACAGCGACGTGCGACTGCGCGGCCAAGTTGTAGATCTCATCGGGCTGCACCTGTTGAATGATGCGGATGAGGCTCGATGAATCAGTCATGTCACCGTGGTGCAAAAACAGTCGGCCGCCCAAAGTGTTTGGATCCATCGCGTGTGGATCTTGAAAAAGATGGTCGATGCGGTCGGTGTTAAAGAGCGACGTGCGGCGCTTGATGCCGTGGACCTCGTAACCTTTTTTGAGAAGAAATTCGGCGAGGTAGGCCCCGTCTTGCCCAGTGATACCGGTGATCAGCGCTTTTTTCATAGTTTTGGAAAAGTAGAATCAATGCGAGAGTTTGTCCACGCCTTCGAAGGGCCGAAGGGTGTCCTCCGCTCATCGATGGCGCGCCGCAGCTTCCGGCGCCGGAAGCTGCGCTGAGTCGCCCAAAAGAAGCGGGTACCATTGAACGTGAAGCGACGCGAGAGTCACTTGCTCACTGCCGCCCGCAGGCGATCGGCGATGTAATCCAAGTGCGGACGCTCAAGCCCTGGCCAAACTCCAACCCAGAATGTATCGTTCATAATACGATCGGTATTGGTGAGCTCTCCCACCACGCGATGAGAGATTTCACGATAGGCTGGTTGCTTGAGGAGATGACCGCCAAACAAGAGGCGTGTACCGATTTTTTCATCCTCAAGACGGCGCACCAACTCGTTTCGCGAGATCGGGCACTTTGCTTCAACCGTCATTGCGAAACCAAACCACGAAGGATTTGCACCTGTCGTTGCGCGCGGAAGCATCAGGCGATCCTCAAGACCGTTCAGTTTTTCACGAAGATACGTGAAGTTCTCGCGTCGGCGCTCGATAAAGCCGGGAAGTTTTTTAAGCTGCGATACGCCAATCGCGGCCTGCATATCGCTCACCTTCAAATTGTAGCCGACGTGGCTATAGATGTACTTGTGATCATAACCCTTGGGAAGATCGCCCAGCTGCCAATCGAAGCGCTTCTTACACGTATTGTCTTTTCCCGGAGGACACCAGCAGTCGCGTCCCCAATCGCGAATCGACTCCGCCGCAAGTTTCAACTGCGGATTCGACATACAAACGGCACCGCCCTCGCCCATCGTGATGTGATGAGCCGGGTAAAAACTGACGGTCGCGATATCGCCAAAAGTTCCGATCTTCTGCCCATTAAAACTTGCACCCAAGGCATCACAGCAGTCTTCGACAAGCCAAAGACCGTGACGATCGCAGAACTCTTTTACAGTTTTCACATCAAACGCGTTGCCGAGAGTGTGGGCGACCATCACCGCTTTTGTCTTCGGCGAAAGTGCGGCTTCAAGTTTCGTTACGTCGATCTCATAGGTACCAAGTTCGACGTCGACAAAAACCGGGATACAACCGTGCTGAATAATTGGATTCACAGTGGTCGGGAAGCCGGCCGCCACCGTGATCACTTCGTCGCCTGCGCGAACCCGACGCTCGCCAAGACGTGGTGACGTGAGCGCAGCAAAAGCCACGAGGTTAGCCGATGACCCGCTATTCACGAGGAGAGCGAATTTCGTCCCAAAAAACTCAGCAAACTTCTTTTCAAAATCCGTCGCAAAGCGGCCGGCCGTCAGCCACATGTCGAGGCTCGATTCAACCAAGTGAACCAGATCGTCCTCGTCGATGATTTTGCCAGTGACTGGAAGATAGTCCTGTCCGGGCATCAATCTCCTCACTGGTCGCCTTTGAAAGTACCCACGAGTGGCGCTCAGAACTTGCTTCCGTGCCTCAATTTCGTCGTAACTCATGCATTATCCTCGCTATGATGACGAGACGTGTCTGCCACATTCAGACCGACAATGCTAGATGTAGCAATAGGAGGCGTCCATGAAAAACTACTCGCAGGTCCCCACTGACGACCTACACACTATGGCCGACACGCTAAGTCCCATTTTAAAAGACGTCGCTGCGAATGGACATATTTTTTTAACAGGTGGCACAGGCTTTATTGGCAAATGGCTGCTGGCGGCCCTCGCCGTTGCCACCAATAACTCATGTCAGATTTCCGTTCTCACACGGTCGATAGCGGGCTTTTTCGACGCGCACCCCGAATATAAAGGGCACACAAAGTTTCAATTTATCGAGGGCGACATTCGACACCTCGAACCCACTAGCGTTACCGGAATAACCCATATCATTCACGCCGCCACTCCCGCAAGTGCAACGCTAAATCTTCAGTCTCCGAACGAGATGCTTGATATCATCTTGACCGGAACTCGGCGAATTGCCGCACTCGCATCTGCCAATCCGGTTGAAAAACTGCTTTTTTTAAGCTCCGGTGCTGTCTACGGCCCTCAACCCGTCAGCCTGCCCCGCATTTCAGAATCCTATAGCGGAGCGCCGAATCCGATGATGTCGTCCTCGGCCTACGGTGAAGGCAAGCGTATTTCTGAGCTTATTTTCAGCATAACTGCTCGACAGAGAAAATTCGATTTTGTGTCTGCACGAGCATTCGCTTTTCTTGGTCCACACCTACCAATTGACGGAACCTTCGCTGCGGGAAATTTCTGCAGAGATGCAATACAAAAAAACGTGTTGTTGTTGAGGGTGATGGCACGCCACTACGATCTTACCTCTACCCGACCGACCTCATTCACGCCCTAACTCTTCTGATGATGCGCGGGAAATCCGGCGAGGCCTACAACGTCGGCTCCAAAGAAGGTCTGTCAATTCGACAACTGGCAGAGACTGTCACGATGATCGCGGGGCTTCGACTGCCGCCTGAAATCAAACAAACTCCAGATCCCACTGTACTGCCGAGCCGCTACGTACCAGATACGACAAAAATTGAAAGCGCATTTGACTTTGCACCGACGACTAGCCTTGAAGTCTCAATTCAAAACACACTGAACTGGCTCAGGCCTAGACTCCAATAAAATTCACTCACTATGTTCGAGATAGGCCTGGACATTTTCCGCTGAGAAAAAGGGATACATCTCATGAAGCGGCTTGCTCTCCATGGATCCGTCAGCCCGCCTCGCCGAAGTCACTGTTGGAATAATCTCCTGATCGGCATGAGTAAAGACTTCGCAGATCACAGGCCCGCTCGCCTCGCTGAGGACTTTCACGGTTTCGGCAAGTTCACTCACCTTATGGACCTGCATATATGGAATTCCATAGGCTTGAGCAACGAGCTCTAGTTTCGGAAGAAAAACTCCGGATGCTTCGCTCGTCCCAACAAGAAAGCCATCGAAAAAATTCTTCTGCGTATTGCGAATAGAAACATAGCCAGAGTTGTTAACGACAACAATTTTCACGTTCAGATTATTGTGCCTAATTGGGGCCAGCTCATGAATGTTTGTTTGCAATGAGCCGTCTCCCGTCACGCAAATGATATTCTTTCGACAATCGGCTTTCGCGGCACCGGTTGCCGCCGGCAAAGCGTAGCCCATTGTTCCTAAACCACCCGAGATGATTACTCGCTGATCTTTTTTCGCTCGAAAGGCCTGTCCCACTACATAAAATGCGGATCCGGCGTCAGCGGTCAGGATCTCGTCACCGTTTAGGCCAACTGACAATGCTTCAATAAGATCATAGTAATTTGGCTTTTCGCCTTCGCGAAAATGTGGCTCACCCCTCACTGTAAGTTCTGACTTCAACTTCTGACAATGCGCAATCCATTTCGCCGGAGCTTCCATCTGCGCTTCGGGTAGGCACAAAAGAACACTCAGTACATCACGGAGGTTCGCCTTTATCTTTACATTTACGCCAATCTGCTCACGATCTAAAACCGCTTGGTCAGGGTCAATTTGGATTTTGAACGACTTGGTACTGAATCGATCAAGCTCATAGCCCGTCGTCAAAACATGAAGACTACTTCCCAGAATCAGGAGCGCGTCAGCCATCTGAATCGCAAAATTGCCGGCGCGATCACCCTTCATACCAGGATGCCCTACGTAAAGTGGATGATCATATGGCAGAAGATCAGTCGAGAGCTGAGTCGTCACCACCGGAACAGCGACTCTGCCCAGTAGAGCCCGAAAGGCTTCGGCCTGTCCGGCCGCACGCACTCCATGACCCGCCAAGATCAAAGGTCGCTTCGCCTTCTTTAATACGGCAAGTGCATCGAGAAGCGGCTTGCTTAGCTTCGATGAATCATCCATTTCGAGCGCCGGCGCAGAAAAACCAACCTGCTCCTCGGGCTCAATCATAGCGCCTTGAATGTCGACCGGAACGTCTAATA
Source organism: Bdellovibrionales bacterium (assembly GCA_016713885.1). Lineage (GTDB taxonomy): Bacteria > Bdellovibrionota > Bdellovibrionia > Bdellovibrionales > JAMPXM01. Next base: position 461,029 of record JADJOF010000004.1, read on the forward strand.
GTACCGGGCCAGGGCGTCCAGACATCGCTTCGTAAATCGCCCGTTCAACATGATATCGGACATCCGCCGGCTTTGAAATAAAGGCGGCGTACTTCGTTACCGATTTCACAATGGGAACAATATCGACCTCAAATGTTCCAAACTGCCGCAGCCCCTCGCTCGCCGTCCCGCGAATGGTCTGAGTCACTTTACTCTGTCCTGTTACAAACAAAACCGGAGCAGAGTCCAACCATGCTCCCACTATTCCCGTTAAAAGATTCGTCGCACCAGGCCCGCTGGTCGCGTAGCACGCGGCTAAACCTCCCTTAACTCGGGCATAGGATTCAGCCGCCATCGCTCCTGCTTGCTCGTGATGGTTGCAAACATAGCTCAAACCTTTCGTACGACCGACGCTATCAAGCAAGTGCATCATTCCACCGCCCGAAAGCAAAAAAACAGTGTCGACACCATGTTCAAGTAGTTTTTGAGACATATAGTCTGCGACGCGTACTTTAACGTGAGCCATAAGACTCCCCTTTTCTATCGACTAGCCGCGAATACTTTTGCTGCAGCACTTCTCATCATCTCGGAATCAACACCACAAACGATCAAATCCGCCCCAACTCTCTTCGCCAATTCTATTTGCTCCGGCGATCTCGCCATTAGCGATACCGACTTTCCTGCACGCTTTGCTCGAGCCGATACATCTTCTACAAAGCGATAAATTTTGGCATGATCGACCTGCCCGGGAATTCCAAGAGCCACGGACATATCGTAAACCCCCAGGTAAACTGCATCGAGCGCAGGAATTTCTAAAATTTGATCGAGCTCAGTCCATGCCGCCTCGGTCTCAATGATAATGGCCCGCCAAAAACAGTCGACCTGATCACTCTCCCCTTTAGGTGCCCCGTAGCTATATGCTCGCGTAAACGGATTAAATCCAAGCGAACCGTCGGGGGCGTAGATGGACATCTTCACCGCTCGAGCGGCCTCGCTCGCCGAGCTAACCTGCGGATAAATAACCCCGGCCGCACCAAGATCAAAGGCCGCCTGAGTGATCGTTTGGTCAACAAATGGAGGTCGAACAATCACAGATATACCGTAGCCAACCGCCGTCCGTAGACAGGAGCGAAGCTGATCAAGCGTGAACGATCCATGCTCAAAATCTGCAATTAAGAAATCGCAGCCAGCGGAACAAAGCAGTTCAAAAACAGTTGCCGATCCAGTCACGGACCAAGCACCAATCAGTGATCGCTCTTTAAGCTTGCTCTTAATACTCTGCATATTAAACCGACGCTTTCATCAACCTGTTCCACTCAATCGTTTTTGATATCGCCATATCAAGAGGTGTCATCGGACTCAACTTCAACCGATCCTGCGCCTTTGCTATACTGGGCACCAGACGGTCAGTACGAACACTGCGGATTCCAGTGTTAAACAACACCTCTGGGCGTGACTGGAAGCCAGCTGCCACCTTCAATGCCATCGTTCTGAGGTCAATTGCCTCATCACTTCCAACGTTGAAGACATCTCCACTTTTTCCACCGACCATCATACGCAGCATCCAAAACGCCGCGTCTGCACCGTACATATAGCTGCGAATGGTCGAACCATCTCCCTGAACTCGAATTGCGTCGCCCTTAAGCCCATCAGCGATAAATGATGTATGTGCAAACGGGCGATCCAGCGGCTGGTAGGGGCCGAGTAGAGAGAACGGCCTAACGACGACCGTCGGAATCCGACACTGGCTGCGCGCAGCAGAAAAAACAGTTTCGGCAAAACGCTTAGCTCCAGCATACATAAAGCTCGACTCTGGAGGCGGAGCCATCGACGCCATCTCGTCGATGTTTTTGTCGCTCTCTTTATCGTGTGCGGCAACAAGTCCCGAACTTAAAAACATCAGCATCCGCAATCGACTCATGCGCTCTGCCGCTCGAACGATGGACATCGCCCCTTCAGCAACAACCGATGCTACCTCAAGCGGCTTTGATGCGTGAACACGAGTGTCCGGGGTTGCCGCGGCATGAATCACCCAGTCGGCGTCCATCGGGAGTTGCCAAAGCTGCCGAACGTCGCACTTTTCAAATCGAATGTCGTCACGCTTCGCAATATGCGGAAAGCGCGAGACAAATTGGTCAGTGCTCCGCGACACGACCAAACTTCGAATACCGAAACCAAATTCATCATTGAGTGCCATCAGCAGCTCAAGTATCCATGTACCCAAAAATCCAGTGCCACCTAAAACAACAACTTCCGTCCCTTTGAGAGGCTCCAACTGTGAGCGGTTGCCCGCTAGAATTCGCAAACTCTCCGCTCGAACAAGACATGATGCAGAATGACTCATTGTTATCCTCTAGACTCGGGGTTGACCGGAGAGTTCTTTAGCAACCTCCAGAATGATATCTTCCTGACCTGCGATTATTTTACGGCGTCCCAGCTCAAAAAAGACATCGCGGGGATCGACTCCAAACTGTTTTGAAATCCGATCAACGGGCTTCATGAAGCCCGAAAAAACCCCTGCCAACCCGCTGACAATACTAGTCGACTTGATGGTTGGAATCTCTTTCATCAACTCGCGCTCGGCGAGATCTGAAGCATCGAGAAGCTTATAGAGATCTATCCCGGTCGAATAACCAAGCCGTTCAAGGACCGCAACCAACACCTCGATCTGAGCATTTCCCGCGCCCGCACCAAAACCCCGCGCGCACCCATCTAAAAGTGTCGCTCCCTCTTTCACGGCAGCGATTGAGTTCGCAATCGCCATTCCCAGATTGTTGTGAGCATGAAATCCGATTGGAATTGTGAGCCCTTCCGTCAACACCTTGACTCGCTCGGAAACATCATCGGGAAGATAATGGCCGGCGGAGTCCATAAAAACAAAACCTTGGGCACCGTAAGATTCCATCTTTCGCGCCTGTTCCAGCAGATCGATCGATGTCACCATATGCGACATCATCAAGACACCCCAAACATTCGCCCCTTTCGAGCGCGCGAAATCAATATGCCGTTCGCAAAGATCGGCTTCTGTACAGTGGGCTGCCACTCGAACAACATCGACTCCAATTTCAAGCGCAGGCCTCAAATCCTTCTCAACTGTAGCAAAGCCTGGAATCAGATGAATACCAAGTTTCGATGTCTTTAGGTTTTCACGAGCCGTTGTCAGAGCGACAAAGTCACTCGTCTTCGCTTCCCCTAATTGCAACGAGGAGGCTCCAACGCCATTGCCATGACCGACTTCAACAATCGGAACTTTGGCCGCATCAGCAGCTCGGCAGTACGCCGCAATCTGTTCTTTCGAAAGCTGGTGACCAATAGCATGATTTCCATCACGCAGAGACGGATCGCTAATCAGAATCGAATTTTGTTTCACTAGCTTCTCCCTTCAAGAGAGTAGGTCTTCAGTTCAAGGCGCTGCTTGGCGTACTCTTCGGCCATCGCAACGGCGGCACAATTGATGATATCGAGATTGCCGGCATAGGCCGGAAGGTAGTCACCCAATCCCTTGACTCGAACCATTACGACAATCCGACCATTTTCAACAATCGGCCCCAGAATAACCTCATAGCCAGGAACATACTGCCGAACACGACTCACAATCTCAGTCAGTATCGGTTTAAGTTTATCAATATCCGGGACCGTACCGTCGGCGACTTTCGCAAAAACCGTAGCCTGCATGTCGATGCATGGTTGAGCGGGATTGAGATTCAAGATCGCCTTAGTCCGTTTCGCGCCAGAAAAGTACCGCAACCCTTCCTCGGTCGTCGCGATATATTCATCTAGATTCTGTCGAGTGGCAGGCCCCGCGCTTCGCGACGCTATACTTGATACCACCTCGATATAGTCGACATCTTTATGTGTTTTACCAATCGCGTGGGCAATGGGAATTGACGCCTGTCCTCCACATGTGACCATGTTAACATTGGTCTCATTCAAACATTCCGACAAATTCACGCTGGGAACACACATCAAACCAAGTTTCGCCGGTGTCAAATCCACGGCACGAATGCCCAGTCTTTTGAAGATCGGAGCATGAAGTTTATGATCCTTTGCCGAGGTCGCATCAAAAACAAGATCAACGGTATCTGCATTTTTTTCGAAGAACGAAATTGAATCAGAGGATACTCGGACTCCCAAAGCCTGAGCCTTCGCCATCCCTGATGATGTTAGGCTCCGCCCCACAAATACTGTACATTCCAAAAGCGGAGAGCGCTGTACTTTGACCAAAAGATCAGTTCCAATGTTCCCACTGCCAAGAATGCCGATTTTGAGCTTCACCTGCTTCATCGTCCCCCAAAGTCCAAACACACCCATTAAGCCCGGCCATACGTGTCCTCATAGCGCACGATATCGTCTTCCGCAAAATAAGTTCCCAGCTGTACTTCAACGAACTCAATCGGTTCGGCTCCGGTGTTTCGCATGCGGTGCTTTGCTCCGATGGGAATCGACACATGCGAGCCCGCCTGAACAGCGATCACCTGTTCGTTGAGAACGACCTCACCGCGACCGCTCACAATGATCCAATGCTCAGCACGCTTAGCGTGCGACTGATAAGAGATCTGCGCACCGGGTTCAACGGTGATGGTTTTTGATTTGAATTTCGGAGTATCGCGCAGAACCTCAAACTGGCCCCAAGGGCGCACTTCAAATTGATGATGAACGGCGCGATAAGAGGACGCTTCACCGTGAGTCTTCAGCTTCTCAACGGCCTCTTTGACGTGCTCACTCGTGTCACGCTTCACAATCAAAAGGGCGTCAGCAGTGTCGATAACCATCAAGTCGCGAGCCCCGACCACCGCATATGTTTTGTCCCCGTTTGGCATGACGAAACAGTTCTCGGCCTGCACCGAAACCGTCGGATGATGGCTTTTTGAAGATTTTAAAATATCGGCCATCGCATCCCAAGAGCCAACGTCGCTCCAGTCAAATGTGCACGGCACAGTGACGTGGGACTCAAGTCGCTCCATCACGGCGTAGTCAATCGAGATTGGCTGAACGGTGTCATACACAGAACTCAGATTGGAATGATCGGCCTTCAACTGATCGATGGGATTCCAAACCTCAGGAGCATGCTTTTTCAAAAGCTCAATCATCGTCCTCACTTTGAAGACGAACATTCCGGCATTCCAGAAATAGCAACCCTCGAGTAAAAACTGGCGAGCCGTTTCGACTCCAGGCTTTTCGCGGAAACGCTTCGCCCGCACAGCGGTCTTGCCAATTACACCCGGCACCGTCTCGATATACCCATAGCCCGTCGCTGGATAGGTCGGCTTTACACCAAGAGTGACGATCTCGCCTTGTTTGGCAAAACCGATCGCCTCTTGAACGGCCGAGCGAAATTCCGCCTCGTTCTCAATCAGCTGATCAGCTGGAAATACGCCACAAATCGTCTCCATCGCTATCGAAGGTTGAGCGTGACCACGGTTCAAAATTTCTTTACACAGCAGAGCAATGGCCGCTGCCGTATTACGACCGCGAGGCTCGTAAATGACATTCTCTGCACTTAAACCTTGGGTCTTTAAGGCCTTCTCGGTGAGGACCTTGAGATCGCGCGTTGTGATCGTCCACGGTTCTTCTTTTGAGTCTTTCGAAAGCGGCGCCACCCGCGCCAAGGTTCGCGCAAACAACGAGTGTTCGAGGGCTTCGCCAAAAAGTTCGCAGAACTGTTTGGGAAAACTCTGCCGTGAAACGGGCCAGAGGCGCGTGCCGCTGCCGCCAGAAAGAACCACAGGAATAAACGTCGTTTCAGTAGACGAATCGGATCGGGTCATAGACCCGGTAAAACACCATATTTTTAGGGGCTTGGCACCGTTGCGAGTCGCATCGCGTTATGCGGAATCGGCGCTGAACTCTTGTGCTAGCCTTGAGGGGTATGAGTAGCTCCTTTTTTATTTCTGACGGAATCGATATCGCACCTTTGCTCAGTACCCATCTCCAATTTGAGCAGGCGCTTAAAGTTGCCAAATCGGAACTCGAGAAGGCCGGGACGATTCAGTACTTTGAGTTCACATTTGAACTCGCCTGGAACACTCTAAGACGCATATTGAAAGCACGCGGAAAAGACCTCAACAGTCCAAAAACTGTGCTGCGTGAAGCCGCTCTTGAGGGTCTCATCGATGCTCCTGAAATCTGGTTTCAGTTCATCGATGACCGAAACGAAACAGTTCACACCTACAGACGAGAGCTTGCCGAACAGATTTTCTCTCGTCTGCCGACATTTAACTCAGAGGTGTCAGAACTCATTTCCAAACTGAAAAATCTGAAAGAGCCATGAGTCTTCAGATCGAGCCGCGCCATCTCAAAATCGTCCTCGATATTCTGGGACCTCATGCGACGCACACGGCTGTTTTTGGTTCACGGGCAAAGGGAACGGCGCGCACCCTTTCCGATCTCGATCTCGTCATGCGAATTTCAATTGCACCGACCGATATCGCCAAACTTCGCGCCGCATTTGAGGAGTCAAACCTTCCCTACAAAGTGGATCTCGTCCTTCTCAGTGACCTCAGCGCAGACTTCCTTGAGCTGGTCGAAAAAAGACTTTGTGCCGCTTACGGCGCCGACGCCTTAATAGCACTCAGCAGATCGGACTTGCAGATCCAGGTGATGCCCTCAGCGCAGAGCTCCGATCGTTCGCTAGATTGCAGCTCCGCTTTGGCCTCAAGCTGTGCCCTGACCCGCTTCCAATCTTTCATTTTACTATGAGTTAACTCGTCAAGCTTCGCAGCCTCAAGAATTCTTAAGCCAACGCCACATGTACAGTCGGCAGCACAATTCTCTTCATTGATCGGCAGACGATAGTTCTTCGGATTTGCGAGAAGCTTTTTAGCCTCTTCCGCTGCTCGACGATCGATCCAAGGATGAAGCTCTTGCAGACCTCTCTCGGCAACCTCACCTTTGATGTGACATCCAGGAATCGCCTGATCAGTCGAACCCTGCCAAGTGTCAACAGAGCGATCAAAGGCCACACGAAACGCAAGAGCCGCCGCTTCAAGCTCGCCAAGTGAGAGCTTGCTCGCCGCTGCATCAATCGAAGTCGGTGGGATATCGGCCTCTTTCTTTTTTGCGGCGCCACTGCAAGCGGATAGAGCAGCGGTCATCGACAACAAAAGCAGGAAAGTAAAAAAATGCTTCACGGCCTGACCCCATTTATAACATCGACGGCCTCACCGAGAGTCACAATGCGTGACTTTTTAGCGATAAGCTCATCCATCACCCGCGGGCTCGCTGCGACTGTTTGGTTCCAAACATCGTGGAAAAGAATAATGCCGCGACCTTGCGCACGCACTTGCTTCATCGTTCGAGCATAGAGCGTGTCAGGATTCCGATCCTGCCAATCGAGAGTATCGACATTCCAATACACGTGAATAAAACCCGCCTGTTCAAGACGCGACCGAATCTCCGGCACCTTGACGCCCGACCCGTAAGGCAAACGGAAAAAGCGGATTTTCTGCCCGTAGATCGCTTCCAGCGAATTGGTCGATCCAAAGATCTCTTTGTCGAGCTGACTGGATGAAACCTTCGTGAGCTGCGCGTGAGTTGCCGAATGGTTGCCGAGCTCGTGTCCCTCCTGTTTGGCGCGCGCGATGCTGTTGCCCGCGAAGGCCGGAGCATTTTTTGATAACCAAAAGAACGTCGCTTTGAGGCCACGTTTTTTTAATGCATCGAGAATCGATGCCGTTTGCTGGGCTGGTCCATCATCAAAGGTCAACGCCCACATATTCACCGGAAACTCTCGCCCAGTGAGATTGCCGTTTGCACCCGTCGAAGGACCATACTTCGTCGCTGCTGGAAGTCGCTTCTTTGGATCCACGGACTTCTTTGCTGTTTCAGTCGACTCCGACCAACCTGCTCGAATGTCTTTTGCAAGTGCCTCGACTTCCGCCAGAAGCGTCGCGCTGTTTTTTATCGCACGGGCGTTGGCCATCGAGTTCATGCGTTGATTCGCACGGCGAAAGCCTGACTCCTCTTCAAAAGAGGGAAAAACTAACTTCGAGAGTGCCTTCTGCATTCGATCACTCATATTGTTTGCGGTCGGAGGAGCCGGCGAAACGAGCGGCTGAACCTGTGTCATAGACGCCAACGCGTGTTCCGCCAATCGCGCAAGCGACGGCGCCTCACCCATTCGACGCCGACTATTGAGATTCGAGATAATCCGCCTTTCCAAACCACCTGCTGCCTTATCGGCGGCTTCAGCCAGAAGCTCTGCGACACTTTCCTGTCTTTGCTCGCGAAGTACGCGCGCCGCCCAGAGCTTCGCGTACGCATCGCTCTCTTGAAGAGACGAAGACGGATCATAACTCGCATCAAATTCGGCAAGCTGCTGCTCCGCATACGCCTCCAGCGCCTGCAGTTCATCGAGACGAGTTTCAATCGACGCGATCGTTACCGGTGCATTGACCGACGGTGAAGACGTGGCCTGGCCAAAGGCGGTCGTGGAGGTCGCGACTGTGAGCAGGGCGACAAATAAAACTGTTTTTCCCATAGCGCTCAGACTATCGCGAAATTCACAATAGGGCAGCTTGGACCGGACCTCAATTCTCGGCAAAAAGGTCGCAGGCCCGACCTTGGGCGGTATGAGTTTTTATGCGGCCTTTATGCGGCTCTCTCTATTCTTTTAGGAATGAAACACTCAATTCCTAAGCTCAAATCGATCCTCGCCTGTGGATTCGCAATTTCCACCCTGGCCGACGCAAAACCAGGCCATGCGTCACCGGTGTCGGCCCAAACATATGCCGAGATGTACACTCTCGCAAATTTCAATCGCCCGCTCACCAAAACCAATCCTTATCGCTACTATGACTTCGACAACGGCCAACTCTCGCTTGGCTTGATCGAATTCGCGATCATCGGCGAAAGTTCAAATGGCGAAAAGGCCGTCATCGACTTCGACTTCGGCTCCTTCGCCGACGCCAACGCCCCCAGCACGGACCCGACTCATTTCGTCGGACAGGCTGTTCTGTCAGCCCCCATCGGGAGTGGTCTTCGCCTTGATGCTGGCAAGTTCTACTCGCCAATGGGATTTGAGGTGGTGAAGGCCAAAGACTGTTGGAACTTCTCTCGGTCCGCTCTCTTCTCTTACACTATTCCATTCTGGCACATCGGCCTGCGATTGGCGTCTCAGCTCAATGATGCGACGGCGCTCAGTGTCCTCGTCGTCAATGGTTGGAACAACTCAGTCGACAATAATCGCGCTCAGTCATTGGGTCTCGGCTACTCAACAGTCTTTGCCGAAGACATCTCACTCAATCTCAATTGGCTCGCAGGGCCGGAGCAGGCCGGAGATGAGTCGAACTGGCGCAATACCTCAGAAGCCAACATTGCATTCAACGCCTTAGGACTCGCCTGGGGAGTCGACAGTGTCTTCGGTGAAGAGCGCGATGCTCGCTGGTACGGCCTCGCCATTTTTAGCAAAGCACAATTCACCGATCGTTCTTTTGTGGCAGTCAGAGGGGAAACACTCACTGACGAAAAATCGACCGTTCTTTCGCGGCCCACAGGCATGACGTTTCAAGGACAAACTCTGCAAACTGCGACTTTGACGTTCGGCTACGACTTTTCCCAGGGCGTAAAAACACGAACAGAACTACGCCTGGACTCATCTTCACAGGACGTTTTCTCGTCAGAAACTGGGAGCCGAAAGACACAGACCACGGCACTCCTTGGTCTTCTCTTCGAAATAAAATAGCCGAGCAAAGGAATCCGCCATGACACTCAGAGACTTCATACAAGTTCTAACTATGCTGATCGCTCTCACCGCGCTCGCCCCGATTTTAGGGCGATGGATCGCATCCGTCTTAAGCGGTGAACGACATGTACTTCACTTCTTATCCAGGCCGATGGAAGGGCTTGTCGAGAAAACCCTCGGACGGGAGACCTATCATCGAGACATGGGCGCGCGCGACTACCTTTCCGCTCTTCTGTGCTTCAATGGCATCGGATTGATTTTCCTCTTTCTCTTACAAATGCTTCAAGACGTTCTGCCGCTGAATCCGCAGCAGCTGCCGGCACCGAGCTGGCATCTTGCCTTCAATTCAGCGGTCAGCTTTGTCACCAATACAAACTGGCAATCGTATGCAGGCGAAGTCACCTACTCACGGTTGGTTCAGATGCTCGGCTTTGGCGTGCAAAACTTTGTCAGCGCAGCAACCGGAATCTCGGTCCTCTTGGTGATCACCCGCGCCCTTCAGGCAAAACCGGGCTCAACTCCTGACGCCTCGAAGCTCGGAAACTTCTGGCGCGATCTCACGCGCAGCACAGTAACGGTTTTACTACCGCTTTCGATCCTATTTTCGATTGTCCTCGTTTCACAAGGCGTTGTTCAAACCTTCTCGCCCGATCAGAGAATCACGACACTCGAGGGCGCCGAGCAAACAATTCCACTTGGTCCAGCGGCCTCGCAGATTGCCATCAAACAACTCGGCACCAATGGCGGCGGTTACTTCAATGTCAACTCGGCTCACCCTCTTGAGAACCCGACGCCACTTTCAAACTTTCTCGAATGCTTGGCTATTCTCCTCATCCCGGCGGCACTTGTATTTACCTTTGGCAACCTTCTTGGTCGACGGCGCGAAGCCTGGACTCTCTATGGCGTTATGATGTTTCTTCTCGCAACAGGCCTTGCCATTTCACTCTGGTCCGAATTCGGCGGCAACCCGGCTCTCGGGGCACAGGCCGTCATGGAGGGAAAAGAAACTCGGTTTGGCGTCGCCAATTCAGTTCTTTGGTCAACAATAACCTCTGCGGCGTCGAATGGCTCGGTCAATGCCATGCACTCGTCGCTAACACCTCTTGCCGGAATGGTTGCGACTTTCAATATGATGCTTGGAGAAATCATCTTTGGTGGTGTCGGCTCAGGCCTCTACGGCATACTGCTCTTTGTTCTCCTCACAGTCTTTCTTGCAGGCCTTATGGTGGGACGCACTCCCGAGTATCTTGGACGAAAAATCGAAGCCTACGAAATCAAAATGGTTCTCATTGGTCTTCTCGCACCAAGCTGTGCTGTCCTCTTTTTCTCCGCACTCGCCTTAGTCAATGACTTCGGACTTTCGAGTCTTGCCAACAAAGGCCCCCATGGACTCAGTGAAATCCTCTACGCCTTCACATCGGCTGCAAACAACAATGGCTCTGCGTTTGCCGGCCTCAACGCGAACACACCCTTCTACAATGTTTCACTTGGGCTATCGATGTTGATCGGCAGATTTGCGGTGATCGTCCCTGTAATTTTCATCGCGGGTTCAATGGCCAGTAAGCGAGTCGCACCGGCCTCAGCTGGAACATTCAAAACGGATAGCCTTCTGTTTGCGATTCTTTTGATCAGCACAATTCTCATTGTCGGCGGACTCACTTTTCTTCCGGCTCTCACTTTAGGCCCGATCGTTGAGCATCTGCTCATGCTTTCAGGGCGGACATTTTAAGAAAAGGAATGCGAATATGAACTCATCTCTCTTCAATGCACAGATTCTCAAACCTGCTATCATCAACTCTTTTCGTAAACTTGACCCACGCCAACAGTGGGAAAACCCGGTCATGTTCATCACTGAACTGGGAGCCCTCATTACCACGTTGAGTCTCTTCTCATCGCGCGCCACGTGGTTCGAATGGCAAATTGCCCTATGGCTCTGGTTCACCGTTCTCTTTGCAAACTTCTCTGAAGCCATTGCAGAGGGCCGCGGTAAAGCACAGGCCGAGAGTCTCAAGAGCTCGCGAACAGACATTCGCGCCAAGCGAACACAGAATGGCGTTACGACTGAAGTCGCCGCTACAGAACTTCGGAAAGGCGATCGTGTTATCTGTGCCGCCGGCGATGTGATCCCACTCGACGGCGAGGTTGTCGAGGGAATTGCGACGGTCGACGAATCGGCGATCACTGGTGAGTCAGCTCCCGTCGTCAGAGAAAGCGGAGGCGATCGAAGTGCCGTCACCGGTGGGACACGCGTGATCTCGGATCGCATCGTTGTACAGATCACCGTTGAACCCGGCCAAGGGTTTATCGATCGCATGATTTCTCTTGTCGAAGGAGCCAGCCGACAAAAGACTCCGAACGAAATTGCACTCGGTCTTGTCCTCACGGGGCTCACCCTGATTTTTATAATTGCTGTCGGTTCGCTTAAGTTTCTTGCCGACTACTCTGCGGGAGCAGCAGGTCAGGATCTTTCAGGCATCGTCACTATTCCCGTATTGGTTGCACTTCTCGTTTGCTTGATTCCAACGACGATCGGCGGCCTGCTCTCTGCCATCGGTATCAGCGGCATGGACCGACTCATTCAAAAGAATGTCATCGCGATGAGCGGTCGCGCCGTCGAGGCCGCCGGCAATATCGATGTGCTCCTACTGGACAAAACTGGCACAATCACTCTTGGGAACCGCATGGCCTCTGCCTTTATAGCGGCGCCGGGAGCATCTCAAGAAGAGCTCGCACGGATTGCACAACTCGCATCGCTTGCCGACGAAACTCCCGAGGGGCGATCGATCGTCGTACTGGCCAAAGAGAAATTCAACCTGCGATCTGAGTCACTTACCCCACATGAGGCGATGTTTGTCCCCTTCACAGCTCAGACACGAATGAGTGGCGCTGATCTGACGAACAGCGATAGAGAGATCCGGAAAATTCGAAAAGGTGCAGCCGATGCAATCGAGAAATGGATAAAGTCTCTTGGCGGGGTGTTTCCAAACGAAGTGCATGAAGCTGTGAGCGCGGTGGCGCGATCTGGCGGCACGCCACTCGTCGTCGCCGAGAACGAACGCGTTCTGGGAATTGTGCACTTGAAAGACATCGTCAAGAACGGTATTCGCGAACGATTTGCCGAACTTCGCAAGATGGGAATCAAAACGATGATGATCACCGGTGACAACCCACTGACCGCTGCAGCAATCGCAGCTGAAGCCGGTGTCGACGATTTTATGGCTGAGACCACACCTGAAGACAAATTGAAACGCATTCGCAGCGAACAAAATGGCGGACATCTTGTCGCGATGACTGGCGATGGAACAAACGATGCGCCCGCGCTAGCACAAGCCGATGTCGGTGTTGCAATGAACACCGGAACGCAAGCGGCACGCGAAGCTGGCAATATGATTGACCTCGATTCAAATCCAACAAAGCTGATCGAGATCGTTGAAACCGGAAAGCAGCTCTTGATGACCCGCGGGAGCCTCACCACTTTCAGTGTCGCAAACGATGTCGCTAAGTACTTCGCAATCTTACCCGCTCTCTTCGGAATTCTTTACGCCACCTCTGGAGAAGCGCATGGGCCTCTCGAATACTTGAATGTTATGCGACTCAGCTCTCCGCAATCCGCCATTCTGTCAGCCGTCATCTTCAATGCATTGATCATAGTCGCGTTGATTCCTCTTGCTCTGAAGGGAGTTCGCTATCGCGCACTGCCAGCGGCCGAGGTATTGAAAACCAACCTTATGATTTATGGCGTCGGCGGACTCATCGCGCCATTTGTTGGAATCAAACTGATCGACGTCATTCTCTCGATCTGGATCGGAGCCTGATATGAAACATCTCGCTGCTTCTCTCAAAGTGTTCACAATTCTTAGTCTCATCACCGGCCTTCTCTATCCAGTACTTATAGCCGTCGTGGCCGGACTCGTCTGGAAACCGCAGAGCGAGGGACAGATCGAACGCTACGGTTCACCGCTCATTGGGCAGGAGTTCAAGTCGCCCGAGCACTTTCACTCGCGCCCGAGCGCCATCAACTACAACCCGCTCCCTTCAGGCGGAACCAACTTCGGACCGACGTCAGCCACACTGAAAATGCAAATGGCTGACCGAGCGGCGGCTGGCGCCGCGTTAGACCTCCTCACCGCGTCAGCCAGCGGGCTCGATCCCCATATTTCACCAGATTCCGCGCGGCAGCAGCTCGAACGAGTTGCCGAAGCAAGACAGCTCAATGAAAATCAACGGGTCGAACTCAGTGCCCTGGTCGAACGGGCGATTGAGCCTCCGACTTTTGATTTGCTAGGCGAACCGCGCGTCAATGTCCTCCTTCTCAACATTGCAACCGACGCGCACTTCGGAAAGACCGGACATGGACCATAAGCGCGACGCCGACATGATTCTCGCGGGTATCAAAGGCCTTGAACGTACGGGCGGACGTCTTCGCGTTTTCATTGGTATGTGCCCCGGAGTTGGAAAAACTTTTGCGATGCTGAGTGCCGCTCGAGAGATCAAAGCCCGCGGCGTCGATGTCGTGATCGGAATTGTCGAAACACATGGACGGCTAGAAACCGAAGCACTGCTTGAAGGAATTGAAATCCTACCGCTGAAAACGATCGTCTACCGCGACACCGAACTGAAAGAGTTCGATATTGATGGTGCGATCAAACGAAAACCAGCCGTGATCTTAGTCGACGAGTTGGCGCATACCAATGTTCCAGGCTCACGCCACCCGAAACGCCATCAAGATGTCGAAGAGCTTCTCTCGAATGGCATCGACGTTCTCACCACCGTCAACATTCAGCATATCGAGAGCCGCGCTGACCTGGTTGAAAAGGTCACCGGCACGGTCATTCGCGAGCGAGTTCCTGACTCGGTTCTCGACAGAGCCGATCCGATCGAGCTCATCGATCTCAGCCCTGAACAACTCCTTCGACGTCTCGATGAGGGGAAAGTCTATCAAGGCGAACGGGCCACGCGGGCCGCCAATGGCTTCTTCAAAGAGGAGCACCTGATCGCGCTCCGCGAGCTCTCGCTTCGCTTTGTCGCAGACCTTGTCGACGACCGTCTGATCCGAACGATGTCATCACGTGGAATTCCAGGCCCGTGGAACACCGGCGAAAAACTTCTGGTCGCCATAAGCCATAGCCCGTATTCGACACGCTTGATTCGAGCCTGTCGTCGTCTTGCGGCAGCACTTGGTGCCCCTTGGATCGCACTCCATGTCAACACCGGCGAAACTATTAGCGCTGAAGATGAACGGCAACTGCGCAAAAATCTTGCTCTCGCACACGAGCTCGGTGCCGAACTGCTCTCAACAACTGATTTCGATATAGCCAACGGCATTCAACGCGTCGCTAGCAATCAGAACGTCACACAGATTGTCATGGGCCGTCCAGATCGTCGAATTTTTCGAGACCTTCTCTTGCGTGGAACCCTTCTCGCTCGTCTCGTGAATGAAAAAAGTGACATCGACGTCCACGTGATTCGGCAAGTGCGACAACCAAAGATCGTGGGATTTGGAGTTTGGCTTGGCAAAATCCAAGAGGCTCGACGCCGCTTCGGAAGCGGTCCGCTGGCGTACTGGCAAACTCTTTGGCTCATGCTTGGTGTCGGATTTCTTTCCTTCGGGGCTACCGAACTGATCGGCTATCGGGCGGTTGGCTATATCTTCCTGCTTGCCGTTCTTCTTGTCGCTTCCGTAGCAAGCCTTGGTCCCATTCTTTTTGCGGCGGCCGTTGGTGCGCTCTCGTGGAACTTCTTTTTTATTCCTCCCCGATTCACCTTTCAGATTCTCAGCTCCGAAGACTGGTTTCTTACTTTAGTGTTTTTTGTTGTCGCCGTTGTTGGTGGTTCGCTTTCGAATCGCATTCGCCGCCAACGCGAGGATATTTTGGTTCGAGAATCACGAACCGCAGCACTGTATGAGATGACAAAGGTTCTCTCGACCGTTCATGCAGAATCTGATATGGCCGCAGGCGCTCTCGATGTCATTTCGCGCACGTTCAGTCTTGATGGGATCATCGTCGGCAGTGAACCAAATCACGGCACAAAGATTCTCGCCGGAAGACATGGTCTACTCACCGCTAAAACCAAGGCTCTCGCCGACTGGGTTTTCGCGAATAGCAAGGAGGCCGGATCAGGGACCGATACACTGAGTGCAGCCGGAGCCTATGCCGCACCGATTGTCAGCTCGACTGGGATCCTTGCTGTTCTTGTTGTGCCAAGTAAACCAGAAGGGCTCGAAGCAGAAATTCTTCTCGAGGGACTCTTGAAACAGCTCGCACTCGCCATGGATCGCGCACGCCTGAGCGATACCGGCGAGAAAATGCGACTCATGGAGGCCTCTGAACGCCTCTACCAAACCGTTTTGAACTCAGTCTCTCATGAACTCAAGACCCCGCTTACAACACTGATCGGCGCAGCGGGCGTTCTCGTCTCAAATCAAACGGTCGATGCGAAGCCGGAGCTACAATCGTTGGTCGACGATATGAACGATGCTGCCAGAAGAATGAAGCGTGTCGTTGAGAATCCTCTCGACGTCTCGCGCCTCAGCCACGAGAACGGCTATGCCCAGATCGACCGGCAACTGCTCGACTGGAACGATCACGTCACCCAGTCAGTAGCGCTTATGAAACGCGATCTCCGCCACCACCATCTCGAGATTAAGCTGACTGAGGAGCCGGTGCTTGTCCGAATCGATGAGAAACTGATGGAACATGCAATTTCAAATCTCATCGCCAACAGCATTAACTACGCCCCTCGAGGCACGACGGTCGTCATCGAAACCGGCATTGAGAAATCCGCTGATCAAACTTCGACTCAGAACTTTGCAACGCTCTCCATCTCTGATCAAGGCCCCGGGATCACGGCAGAACATCGCGAACGTATCTTTGAAAAGTTCTATCGTGTTCCTGGCTCACCTCCAGGTGGCACCGGGCTCGGGCTCGCCCTCGTCCGACAAATTCTCGAAGAGCATGGTGGCACAATTGATCTCGATCCCGACTACAGCACTGGAGCTCGTTTCAAAATTCGTATTCCGATCAATGGAGCCGAAAAATGAGTCAGAACAAACGTCGAATCTTAATTATTGATGACGAAGAATCGATCCGACGAGTTCTTCGAGCCTCACTCATCGGTCCGACGACCGATCCTCTCTATCAAGTATATGACGCAGAAAACGTCAAAGAAGCTGAGCAACTCCTCATCGAACGCCGCCCCGAGCTTGTCGTCTTGGATCTCGCTCTTCCTGATGGTCGCGGAATCGACGTCCTCAAGCGACTTCGAGAGTGGTCAACTGTGCCAGTCATTATTCTTTCGGCTCAAGATGGCGATAGCGAGAAGGTCGAGGCCCTTGATGCCGGAGCAGATGATTACGTCACCAAACCGTTCAGCACGACAGAGCTTCTCGCGAGAGTGCGCGCGGCTCTTCGCCACGCTTACCCTGATCAAGCAAGTCCCCGACTGATTGCAGGCCCCATTGAATTGGATCTTGCCGCACATACCGCAAAAGTAAAAACAGGCGCGACAGCCCAAATCCTTCAACTCACTCAGACTGAATACGAAATCTTAAAAATTCTGGTCAAAAATGCAGGCAAGGTCGTCACTCATCGCATTCTCTTAAGAGAAATCTGGGGACCAAACTCGGTCGAGCACACCCAGTACTTGCGCGTCTACGTCGGCCAACTTCGCAAGAAGCTCGTCGCCCAAGGGTTGCCCGCCGATCTGATTGCAACAGAAACTGGGATTGGCTATCGGCTGAGCGATGATGAGACTTAGTTCACTATTCAACCGTGACCGACTTCGCGAGGTTCCGCGGTTGATCGACGTCGTGCCCCATCGCGTTGGCAACATGATAGGCCAGAAGCTGAACCGGAATAGATTCCAAAATCGGATTCACATTCCACTCGGCCTTCGGCAACGACAGATAGTGATCACTCACGGCCTTCAGCGCATGGTTGTCGCCGGTGCCGATCGAGATGATTCGACCACCACGAGCGCGTGCCTCTTCAAGGTTTGACAGCGTCTTCTCGTAGTTGCGATCACTCGGACAAACCATCACGATCAACATCCGTTCATCGATCAGAGCGAGAGGTCCGTGCTTCATTTCACCAGCGGCGTAACCTTCAGCATGCATGTACGCGAGCTCTTTGAGCTTTAAAGCGCCTTCAAGCGCGATCGGATAATTAATCCCGCGGCCCATGAAGAGAATGCCCTTATAAGCCTTCAGCTTCTGTGCGGCCTCAGCAAAAAACTTGTCGTACGCGAGAACGGCCTCCATCTGCGATGGCGCAGCCAAAAGCTGCTCAAGCGCATGCTGTTCGTCTTTGACAGAAAGTGCACCGCGAACTTGGCCGAGGTACAACGACAGCAGATTGAGAAGTGCGAGAGTCGAGACAAATGCCTTCGTCGACGCGACACCAATCTCAGGACCCGAATTCATGTACAAGTGGCCATGGGCTTCGCGATCAATCGACGATGCCCGCACGTTGCAAATCGAAAGGGTCAATGCGCCTGCCTGCTTCGCCAAGCGAAGCGCAGCCAACGTATCGGCGGTTTCTCCCGACTGCGAAATCGTGAGAATCAATGAGCGCGGCGGAATAACCGGGTCGCGGTAGCGGAATTCACTCGCGATATCGCATTCCACCGGAATTTTCGCAAGCTGCTCGATCAAGTACTTACCGGCAAGTCCAGCGTAGTAACTTGTTCCACAGGCAATAATAAACACGCGCTCAATGCCACGAAGTTGCTCATCGCTCAAGCCCACATCGCTGAGCTTCACTCGTTTCGCCTCAAGGTCCACATGCGGCGCGCAGGCCGCAGCCACGGCGCGCGGCTGCTCGTGAATCTCTTTGAGCATAAAGTGCTTGTAACCAGCCTTTTCAACTTGATCGGCTGTCCATGTGATAGTGACGACTTCTTTTTTGATGGGAGCGCCAGCAGCCGAGAAGAACTTCACATCGTTTCCTTTGACGAAAACGATCTCGAAGTCCTCAAGGTATACCACCTTGTTCGTGTGCGAAATGATGGCCTGGACGTCGCTTGCGATCACCATCTCTTTTCGCCAACACCGACGATCAACGGCGGGCCGTTTTTGAACGCAACCATCACATCCGGCTGTTTTTCCCAAACAGCCAAAATCGAATAGGCGCCCGTGAGCATCGGAAGCACCAGCTCAACC
The DNA here is from genome assembly GCA_016713885.1 of Bdellovibrionales bacterium. Lineage (GTDB taxonomy): Bacteria > Bdellovibrionota > Bdellovibrionia > Bdellovibrionales > JAMPXM01. The sequence goes on from JADJOF010000004.1 coordinate 479,850, forward strand.
GCTTTAAAGAGATCACCCGTCTCTTTTACTTTTCGCGCCAGCAAATGGGCGACCAGTTCAGAATCCGTATCGCTTGAAAATACAGCGCCCTCGCGAGCAAGATCCGCCTTGATGTCCTGATAGTTTTCGATAATGCCGTTGTGAACGAGCGAGACGCCATCGACCGTGTGCGGGTGCGCATTGCGCTCACTCGGTACTCCGTGTGTTGCCCAACGGGTATGACCAATTCCGAGGTGACCGGTGAACGAAACCGTTTCGAGCTTCTTTGCGAGCTCACCCAGTTTTCCCTCAGCGCGGACAACTTTGAAATGCTGATCGTTTTTCGGGCCGTCGAGAATGGCAACACCGGCGCTATCGTAGCCGCGATATTCCAGACGCTTTAAGCCGCCAACAATGACATCTTTTGGATCTTTAGGGCCGTAGTAACCGACAATTCCACACATAGCTTAAGATCCTTTGGGCTTCCAGCCCTCTTTGTTCACTTGCCGACCGCGCGCAACAGCCAAAGCATCGGCTGGCACATCTTCAGTAACGGTCGAGCCGCTTGCGATTGTAGCACCAGCACCAATCGTCACTGGCGCAACAAACTGAACGTCACTGCCGACAAACACACCGTTGCCGATCGTTGTCTGATACTTCTTGCGATCCGGCGCATAGTTGCAGGTGATTGTACCGCAGCCGATATTCACGTCTTCGCCAACGATCGCATCACCCAAGTAGCTTAAGTGTCCCGCCTTGGAGCGAGCGCCAAACTTCGTCTTCTTGAGCTCAACAAAGTTTCCGATGTGCACTTCATTGCCCACGTCACTATCGGGACGCAGACGCGCATAGGGCCCAATCTGAACCTTTGCACCAATGACTGAATTTTCAAAATAGCAGCCGGCTTTAATGTGTGTGCTATCTCCAACGATCGACGAATAGATATGCACGCCCGGTTCTAGAACACAGTAGTTGCCGATGCGCGTGTCGCCTCGCAAGTAAACGCCCGGGTAGACCACAGTGCCGCTGCCAACATGCACATCGTCTTCAGCATAGACGGAAGCGGGATCAATCATGACCACACCATTTTCCATCAGGCGATTGCGATTGCGCTTAAAGACGATCCGCGAAGCGCGAGCGAGCTCAGCCTGAGTGTTCACGCCAAAGGCCACAGCCGGGCGGGTTTTAATGGCGACAACTTTATAGCCTTCCTCGATGCCGATCGAAATTATGTCGGTGAGATAATACTCGCCCTTCGCATTGTTCGGCTTCACCTTGTCGAGAAGCTTGGTTAGCACGTCCGCTTTTGCGACATACGCGCCGCTATTGATCTCGCGAATTTTCAAGGTATCTGGACCGGCATCACTCGCCTCAACGATGGCACGCAGCTCACCCTTCTGACGAACGATGCGGCCAAGCGAACCTGGATTTTTCAAATCCGCCGTCACCACCGCGATATCAGCCTTCAACTCGTTGAACTCTGCCAGCACCGTTTGCATATCCGCGACTTCGATGAGCGGCACATCGCCACTGAGAATCATCACGGTGCCATCAAGCGACGCAGGGTCGGCGGCTCTAACCGCGTCCGCAGTTCCACGCTGTTCTTTTTGTGAGTACGCCACTGCCCCCATCGGCTCGACAACTCGACGAACAAGCGCCTCGCCATGCCCAACAACCACTCGACGCTGGACGGCGCCGAGTGCCTTTGCCACGTCCAGGACCCGCTTGACCATCGGCTGTCCAACAACAGGATGCAGCACTTTGGGAAGCGGTGACTTCATGCGCGTGCCTTTACCGGCCGCCAAAACTATAACTGAGAGCGAATTCGTATCTTTCATGTCTGGTTGAAACTATCTGGGCCTCGACAAGGGGGTCAAGTTGGCCAAAAATGAAAACGCGGTCAGTGCATTTCTGGGCGCCGTTTATGGGGGTTTTTTGGCCACACCGACAAGACTTGAATGTTGGAAAAAAACAGCGAGCGGAACCCCAATTTCGCTCGCAAGCTCCGAGCCGCTCAGTGAGCTCAAAGGGAAGCGCCCAATTCTCCTCTTTGGCGGCGTTCATGGCGACGAACCCGAAGGTGTTCGGCTTGCAGAAGAAACTTTGCGCTCACTTTTGATTTGGACACGGGACGGCATTCCTCTGGCACCGTGGATCGTCATCACCTGCCTCAACGTCGATGGCTACAAAGCCAATACCCGAGTGAATGCTCGAGGCGTCGACCTGAATCGCAATTATCCGTCAAAAGACTGGTCGTCGAAGGCCGATGCCCCCGCTACTCACCAGGCCCAAGCGCCGGCAGCGAACCCGAAGTGCAAGGCATCGTTGAGCTGATTGAGACTTTTCAGCCGCGACTGCTGATTCACTGCCACTCGTGGGAGCCGTGCGTGGTTGCGACTGGGCCGTATGCACAAAACGATGGCGTGCGCCTTTCGCAATCCAGCGGCTACAAGCTCGTTCCTGAAATTGGCTACCCAACGCCGGGTTCGCTCAGTCGTTACGGGTGGCACGATAAAAAACTTCCGGTGATTTGCATTGAAGAGAGAGACGGCTTGAAAGACCTCTCCAGCATCTGGCCGCGGTTTGACATTGGAATGCGCGAAGTCTTCGCCGACCTCAGCATGCGCGATCGGTCAGCGAATTCGAGTCCGACGGAGAACGAAAAATGAAGCCGCTCTACGAGCATATCGTCTTCGACCTCGACGATACACTTCTCGATACGAGCGGAACACTTGTGCCCATCGCCGTTCGGCGCGCCTGCCTTGCGATGATCGATGCAGGTCTTCCGATGACCATCGACACAGCCCTTCAACGCCGAAACGAACTCCGACGTCGCAATCCGCGCCTCGACGCCTGGACAGAACTGGAACAGGCGGCACCCGAGCCTCATCGCGCACGCATTGCCGAGGTTGGAAGCGGCGCCTTCTATCGCTACAACATCGACGAGCTTCCTGCGTCAGCTTTTCGGCCCCAGGAAGGTGCGCTTGAACTCCTCCAATTTGCATCCCGGTGCTCGAAACTTCACCTGGTCTCTGCCGGTGACGAACAGACGCAGCGAAAGAAAATTGAACGACTGGCAATAGGAAAATTCTTTGCATCCATTCATCTGGTTGCGCCTGGGCCTGGCCACAAGCACGGTGCCTTCGCCAAAATCGCCGAGAACTTCCGCACATCACCAGGTGAGCGATTTGTTTCAGTCGGCAATCGCGTCGACACTGATCTTGGAGAGGCCAAAACGCTGGGCTGGAATACCGTTTGGATCCGCGCGGGCGAGCACGTGAGTATACTTCCCCAAGCGAGCCACGAGATTCCCGATTTTGAAGCAGGCTCACCAATGGTGCTCTTGCGCCTTTGGGAACAGCAGTTTCCAGCAGTGAAGGATCCCAACGTATGAGCTCATCGATCGTCATCGTTTGCCACCAAGAGGCAGAGGCAAACGATCTCCGTCGCCGTGCGCTTGCCGATCGTATCGGCGCGACGATGATCGAAACCTGGCCTGAAAACAAAACGGGGATCGACGTTCTGATTGTTGATCTTGCACATTCCAAGACCGCGCAGCTCGGCGAGCAGCTGCGCCAAATGAGCGCGGCCTCTCCGACCGCTCGCGCTCTTTTAGTGGGGCACTCACAAACGCCCGTTCTTGAACTCTTGGCTTCAACCACTTTGGGCACGCCGATCCTGGGCTGGATCGAAAGCTTTGAAAGTGAAACGTTCGAAGCCAAGGTCCTCTCAGCGCTTTCAGAATCCCGCGAACTCAAGCAGGCCGCGGAGTCCCTCACTCTCTATCATCAGCATAACGAAAACCTACAGCGCCTCTCAACCGAGCTCGAGGAACGTATCGAAGCACGAAGGGCCGAGCTTGCCGAGAGCACGCTGCGACTGCAGCAGAGCCAACGTCGAAACGATGTTTTGCACCGAGCCCTCAACGCCGTCCACCTCAGTCAGAGCATTGCCGAAATTGAAAAGCGCCTCGGCAAGGTCCTTCAATCACCACTAGACGCCCCAAGTGTCGACTGGGTGAAGATTGCTTTCGCCTCTCTCAGTCAGCTCGAAGCGGCTCCGATAAACCCGAAGGCCAGTTCCGCACTCGCCGTTCCCATTGAACATATCGGACACGTGTATTTTGGCCGTTCGCCCGATAAACCGTTCCGTGCCGAAGATCGCACATTTCTGACACCGATTGCCGAAGCGGTTTCGCTCGCCGTGACCCGATTGCAGACAATTGAACGCATGGATCTTGTGCGACGCGAGTGGGAAGAAACGTTCAACTCCATCTCTGACCCGGTCGCTGTGATTGACGACCAGCTCAACGTCGTCCGCGGCAATCGTGCGCTTATTCGCGACCGGCGACCAGAATCCATCATCGGCAAGCCCTGCTACAGCGTCGTCTTTGGCCGCAGCAAACCCTGCCCATCTTGCCCAGTTGTTAAAATGAAGGAGGCTCATCGCGGCCGCATTCCAGAATCAATCGCGCCGCAGGTGTTTAGAATGGAACAGCAGCCCGACAGCAGCGCCTCTCCGGTTTTTGAAGTCTCCTCGCGCCCCATTCGTTCGAGCGACCCGCTCGAACCGACACTCCTGGTTCACCTCTATCGCGACGACACGACGGCCTCTCGTTTCGAAAAACGCATCACCGAATCGGCGCAGATGGCTGAACTTGGCACCATTGGTTCAAGCATTGCACATCAACTCAATAATCCAATCGGCGGCATGCTTTCACTCATCCAACTCCTACTGATGGATCTCGACGGCAAACCCGAAGGCTTTAGCGGCGCTCATGAACTGCGCGATGAACTGCGCGAAATGGAAGCGGGCACCCGGCGCTGTGCGCAGATCGTGCGCGATCTTTTGGGCTTCACTCGGCGCGGTGTTGAAGACGCCCCCGGGGAGCACGACCTCTACGACGTTGTCCAACAAGCCGTTAAAATCACCGAGCTACAAACTCGCTCGCGCGGGCTGCGCTTTGAGATCATCACGAAGCCCGGCTTTGATCCCGCGACCGGCGCGATTTTGGTCCTTCGCCGTTTTAATCTCCTCGCGCAAGCGATTCGCGCCGTCCTGCTTGCCATGATTTCTGAGAACCTTCGCGATCACGTTCTCACGATTAACCTCGACCAGAACGCTGAACGCGACAGAGCCATCATCACGGTCCAATGCGCCGGCGGTGACCAAAATCCAGACCTCACAATTGCCCGAGAAATTATTGCAGAGCACGGCGGCTCCCTCGAGCTTTTAAGTCACCCTGGCGTGAACGAGGCCAAAGACCAACCAGTCCAAGAGGCTAGATTTGAGCTCTTGGCCAAATCTTTGACGACGAAAATTTGACAGTCAGAACGTCTAATCCGTAGCATGAATACAGAGGACGAAATTCCTCGAGTGTCGTGAAAGACCTGTCTGGAGCGGATTTCCAGACCGGTCAATCTCAGCACCGGGTGCTTTCTAGACTAGACGGCATCTGCGCTCCGCTACCGGTACAATAGTTTGTACGACAAATTACGACGAAAGGACTCCGTCGCGATGTCGAATCAGTCTGCTGGCTTTGGCTCTTCTGGTCGCCTCACATTCGACCCCACTCAAGACTCAATGAGCGGTGTCATCTCAAACAATGCAAAACTCACGCGACCAGGTGGCAAACCACTGCGTGCGATCGTTGTCGACGATGAGTCATCGCTGCGAACCGCGCTTTTCCGCGTTCTTGAACGGCAGGGCTTTCAGGTCGTCACTTCGAGTTCAAAACGCGAAGCCGAGGGACTTGTCGCCGGCGTCGCCACTGAAAATGCCTTTGATCTCGCTCTGGTCGATGTTCGTCTCCCCGATGGCGATGGCCTTGAACTGATGTCAAAAATTCGCCAGACGCATCCTGGCTGTGAGGTCATCGTCTTGACCGGACACGGCTCGATCGAGATGGCCGTTAAAGCAACACAACTTGGAGCCTTTCACTTCATCACCAAGCCCTTCAATATGGAGGAGCTGGTTTCAATTATAGAAAAGGCCATCGCACATAAAACACTGCAGGCTGAAAACCTGCACCTGCGCTCAGCGCTCTCAAAACGCTATCGCTTCGAAAATATCGTCGGCTCCTCCGATGAGATTCGTCACGTCCTCGGAATGGTCGAACGCGTTGCCGATTCTGACTCCACAGTTCTGATCAGCGGCGAAAGTGGTACCGGCAAAGAGCTTGTTGCCAAGGCGATTCACTACAATTCTCCACGCGCCAATCGTCCTTTTATTCCGGTCAACTGCGGCGCCATTCCCGGCGAACTCCTCGAGAGCGAACTCTTTGGTCACATCAAGGGCGCGTTCACTGGAGCCATCGCAACACGCCAAGGGCGCTTTGAACTCGCCAACGGTGGAACTATTTTTCTCGACGAAATCGGCGAGCTACCACTCAACCTTCAGGTGAAACTCTTGCGTGTTCTACAAGAGCGCCGCTTCGAACCCGTTGGCAGTGCTAAAACTCAAGAGGCCGATGTTCGCGTTATTGCAGCGACAAATGTCGACCTCGCCAAAGCGGTACAAAAGGGTCAGTTCCGCGAAGATCTTTTCTATCGCCTCAACGTCATTCCAATACGTCTACCTTCGCTGAAAGAGCGTCGAAGCGATATCCCACTTCTACTTCATCACTTTATGGAGATCGCCAACGGCAAAGCGGTTGAACGCGCCGGGACATCCCGTAAACCACGCCTCCTCACAGGGTTTTCCACCGAGGCCATTGAGTCGCTGGTGCATCACCCCTGGCCCGGAAACATCCGCGAACTCGAAAACTTGGTTGAACGTTTGGCCGTCCTCAAAGGCGAAGGTCTCATTGAGCTGAATGACCTTCCGGAACACTACCGCAACTCACCCAGCCGAAGCTTTGATCACAGCCTGTCGCCACTGATGAATGGCGAAGCACTTCAAGCGACAGAAAACGGACTCGACTTCAACTCGGCCGTTGATGCCTATGAAAACACCTTGATTCTGCAGGCCCTTGAAAAGACCGGATGGAATCGCAACCAAGCAGCTGCTCTCCTTAAACTCAATCGCACCACATTGGTTGAGAAAATTAAAAAGAAAGGACTGCGGCCGCCTCCTGGCGCCGAAGTTTAACCTTTTTGAGCAACAATTCTGATTTTAAAATCGAGACGACTTCCTTCGAAGTCGTTTCGTCTATCTGGGCCACACAGCTCTGGCCCGGCCGCCGCTCGCCGATTGAACCAAATAGCGCGATGTGCTGGCTGAGTGGCCACGATATGAGCCTCATGCGAGCGCCCGCTCACTTTTGGATTGCTCGCACCCCAGAGCACATCCTTGGTGTCCTCAGCGGACATTTTGGCGGGATCATGGATAACCAGCGCAGCTATCGAACGAGAGGGCTCTGGGTTTCAACAGTCGCTCGACGACATGGAATGGCCCGAGCGCTGATGAACGCCGCCACCATTCAGGCGAAGAAGGAAAATTGCACTCTCATCTGGACGTTTCCGCGCAAAAGCTCAATCTCTTTCTACGAGTCAGTCGGCTTTCAACGCGTTGGCGAGTGGGTCGACAGCGGCGAGTTTGGTCCCAATATCTACGCTCTCAAAACTATTTAACGCCAATGATCATGTAGCGATCAAATGACCACGCCCCATAGTCAAAATGAAGCGAGCCTGAAAACCAATTCTCAGCCAGCGGGAATCTCGCCTGCATCTGCGACTCATTTTGAATCTGCGCCTCGGCACCGTCATGTGGGAAGTTTGCACCTTGAAACGCAATCACCGTTCCAACGGGAATTCGCTCAAACCACTCATTCGAAGTGAAGTGTTCAACCGACGTGTTGATGATGAGATCCGGAGGAGCACCGTACTCTGCGCCCGGCTCGAGCGGATCGAGCTGGTTGCAGTCCGCGGTAAAAGCACGAAAGTGCCACTCTCGCCAAACCCAGTTCTCACAAAGTGCATTGGCCGCATCCGTGGCGCTTTTATCCAAATCAAAGCTTCGAATACTGGCGAGCGGCACCGCCGCCTCCGTACCAACGCGACAGAGCAGCATGAAGCCCATGACACCTTGCCATCCGCCATAGATCCAAACCGTGATCGGCACACGACTCGGACGATAGTTTAAAAGTAAACGCTCCAACACTTGAATCAGCCAGAGCTTCGAACCAACCTGGCCGCTCGACATCGCGTCTTTCGCCAAACCTAGCGTATCACTTTGAGACAAATGAGCCTCCCTACAGACACTTAAAACCACGCCCTCAAAATGCGCAAATCTAAACAGACTGTACAAAGTCTATCCAGCTGTCAGTTTCTACGACTTTGTTCTCCTTTCGACACCATCTCCGCCGCAAAAAGGCCTCGCCGTGCCCATTTGAATGGCTCGGGCTTTGCTCTCTTAAACCCTATGAACGGCAAGCCGGAAACCTTAGAACAGATCGCCGCCAATAGAAAGCACATGGCCATGCACGCCATTGCTTTTCTCACCTTCGCTGGCGGCATTCTGGCCCTAAGCATTCTCGTCAACGGTGCGAACGGCGGAGTCAGCAGCCAGCTCAGCGCATCGACATCAAAAGATTCAAGCGATCGCTCTCCCGCTATGCTTCGGTTCCCCTTTGCCCGAACGGCGCAGAGTGTTTTGAAGAGCATCGGCTCCGTTCTTCACTGCACAAAAAAAGAATCTCCAGCACCGCTCCAACGCTTCGGTCTTGGCAATCCGGCAAACGACTTTTCGCGAGGTCTGAATGTCGCGACTGTTCAGCGCGTCGAGCCCGTGGGCTTTAACTACGCTGCGATTCTACCACCATCCCTCGCTCCTGCAACCGATGGTGCAAACGTGGCCACGCAGATTCTCGACCACTCTGTTTCGAACTTGATGAAGCAGGAGACTTTTCGCAATTCTTTTGTCGGCAAAGCGGCGACGACAGTCGAAGAGACCATGCGAGCCGATGTCAACTTTGGCGGACATGAGCCCGAGTCAACCAAACACAACTTGAAGTTCCAAATGAAAGCGACTGATGCCAAGGCAAAGATGGAATACACCGGCCTGACGAATGCGGAAGTCAGCTACTCCGTCGCCCGTCGCCAGGTCGACGTCGAGGTCTACGAGCCCCTGTCGACAGACTCTAAAATTGTCTTCAGTCACAGCAACAAGCCGAGCGAGACTCAGGATATGCTGAGCCTTCGCCTCAACTGGTAACTTATTTTTCGCTCAGATTGAGGCAGGTGGTAACACTAACGCCCTCATCTCGACACCGAAGAATGCATTGTCGAAGCTGGATCGAGGTATCGTCGCGAATATCAATGTTCTCGCCACGAAGCACTTCGCGGTATAGTTCAGCAATATGGGCGCCTTGCTGCCGGGCCTCGACTCTTTGGCGATCGCCGGCCGTAGACAACGGAACTCTATTGTTGTCTCCAGATTCACTAACAAACACTCCCGCAAATCCAATACCCATCCAAATTGACCGGACATCGTGCAACTTTGCGAGCGCGGCCAGATCCTCAGTCGTCTCAACCAAATCCCTAAAATAGATCGTCCTTCCTATTCCAAAAAAACACGCATCCCTGAGCGCCTTGTCCGAAAAATAGGAGCATTCTCGATTCAAACCATCCACATCTAAACCGACTAGCATTCCTCGACCAAAGCTCCACGCATGAATGATACCCTCAATCGAGTTCTTCGAAAAATAGGGACGAATCTCCCGCAAAACATTGGGTCTCCAAAGCTCTGTATCGCTCATTGCCATTCCAAGGCCAAGCACATGAAAAACAGACGGCTTCTGAAAAATCGAAAACCAGGCCACCATGCGGGTTGATACCGCCCCCGCCCCCTTTTGCTGAAGCCAAACACCGGCCCCAACTCCCTCTTCACAAAAGAACCGTTGCGGCTGCGACAAGTGGTCGCAGCGATGCAAGGTAATCCGGTGTCCGCGATCCAGTGTCACCGATGCTCCAAATCGGTACGAGTCAATCGCTTTCAATCGGGAATCAACTAGGGGCCGAGGTTCTTTTTTAAGAAAAGTAAAAAGACCACCAAAACAAAGAACTGCGACCCACAAGACGCTCCATCGTCTCACGGCGCTCCCGTCGCGTCAGGCTCGACAAGGGAGTGATAACGATTCATCGACAACGAGCTTATTTTTGCCGAATACCGCTTGGCCAGATAACTTCGATCTCACGAATTTTCGGTTCCACGCCCAAACCAATAAGCAGTCGGTCCTCACCCAGTGAGGCATACCCGTTCAAAGGCTCCAATTCACGGGTGATCTTTCGATCGCCAAGATCAATTGTAACTCGGACGCCCCATCCGCCGATGTTGCTCTTCCGGCCGACAAAACTAAACCCAATCCACGCATTCCGGTTGAGTTGTTCATTGCGATAGAACTTTGCTGCCGCCTTTTGATTGCTGACAACCAAACTCGGGCTACCGCTATTTAAGTAGTCAATTGACGCAAGCCCACGACCATCGAATAGCTCTCGATCCAAGTCCATATCCAAGGCAATATTCTCGAACACTCCTCGGCCCGAGTTGTGAAACAAACAAGAGCGTTGATAACCATCAAGCGATGCCTCGCGCATAGGCGGCCAGTTCCTGCTGTCTTCCAGAATGGCAGCACCTGACGCGTCCAAGACGGACATCGAATACCAGTAGCTCTTCGTTCTACTTGCGCTGACAAATCCATTCGTCACGAACAAGTCGAGCCAGCCGTCGTTTTCAAAGTCAATAAAGCGACCAGACCATGCCCAACCACAATCAACGACGCCACGAACAGCAGCCTGTTGCTCAAATTTGAAGTGAGATTGATCGACCAGCTTCCAAAAACTATTTCCTGAAAGTTTGTAGCCCTCTTTATAGATGTGCGAAACAAACACGACTGGTCGGCCATCGTTGTCGACATCGGCAATCTCGATACCCATTCCATTTCTACCAAATCCGTCACGTGCCAGAAGTTCATTTCCTCTGCAAAATAGTCCTGGCCATCGTTGCGGTAGAATCGTTCGTAACTATAGTCCTGCGGGAACCAAACGTCCTTCAAACCGCGTCCACCAAAGTCATACACTCCAATCGCATGTCCCCATCCCCGATGCAGAAAACCCCTCTTCTTCGCATTCGCTGAGTCTGGACTCGCAAACTTGAAACCTCCGATATTCTCAAGAAATACAATCGCAGCTCCGTTGGATTCGTTCGAAAAACTATTGGGAAAAACCTTGGTCGTCTTGGGATTAAACAGATCGACCGAAAGATAGGGACTGACAACAAAACTTATCCGTCCCGTCCTGCCAACCTCCAACGCATTTACACCGCCGTAATGCAGACCACACGGGACACCATGACCAAAAATTTCAACATAGCCTTGGCTTCCTGCATTTCGAAACAGCCGAGGACAGTACGAAAACAACAGAAGATCTTTGGCCCCGTCTCGATCAAAATCATAAAAGACCGATCGCCAACTGGGATATGGCCGATTCACATCGGCCAGGCCAATCTGTTCAGCAATTTCAGAAAATGTGCCGTCTCGATTATTCCTATAGTACGAATTATGACCTCCTTTTTGGGAGGTCGTGAGGTAAATGTCGTACCATCCATCGCCGGCCGCATCGACAACCGAAACGCTCGCCCCCACCGCCTGTAAATACGGCATAACGTTTGTGAAATCGGCCGCAAAATCGGAGGGCACATGAACACTCTTGATTCCGACTTCGGCGGTTGCGTCCACTAGGCGAAAAGCAAACTGTCGACTGGATGCCGCCTGCTGAGCGCCGGAATCGAGAGTTCCTTTCTGAAAGGATCGAACCAACAAAAATGCAACTCCCGTCAGTAAAACAAAAGCAACGCCCCGCAACCTATGCATCATTTGTCACCAGAACAGGTTTTAGCTTGCTTGAATCCTGAGACTTAAAAAATGAATAGATGCCGGTCAGAATAAACAGGCCAATGAACGGAGCATATTTATTTTGGTGGAATCTCAGCACACCGTCGACAACACCCAATATCATACCAAATATCATCTGGTGTGAAACCTTGGTGGGTGTCGTTTTTGGGTCGGTGATATGATAAAAAATAAAAAGTTGGAATGCAGCGCCAAGGCCGGGACCGAGAACCGTCAGGAGATTAACTCCGGTCATCTGGCTGCGAACAGCAGCACCAATGACAAAAACGGTGACAAAACTCAAGGTCAAGGCAAGCCGACGCGCCTTAATAACAAGTAATATCCCGAGAAGTAATAGCAAAACTGCAACGACGCTGTCCGGACCCCAGCGACTAGCTGTAATCGTCACATAGCTAGGCAGAAACAAAAAACCCATAACGACTCCAAAGTTATTTGGATTAAAAATGTGGCTTCCATTGATAACCAACAGATGTTTTGACAAAATCGACACGCACCCTACTACAAAGTACGGCCATACCAACGGGGAATCGCACAACAGAAACACCCCCATCGATGACAACATTCCGCTCAGCGGGAAAATCAAAACTTTTTTTACCGCATACAAGAAGAAACATTCGACCAACATACACCCAGCAAATCCAGCTATAAACTGACTCAGTGTTCTCGTAAATCCAGGGGAGCTCACAGCAAATGTGATAAAACAAATGGCGTAAACTCCTAAAAGCCAACGAGGGTCACTTCGTAAGGCCTTTTTTGACTTCAACCAAATGCTCGTTCCATTGGAAACGAAAGCATCACTCATACGAATGCTCTTTGATCGCAGCGTACTCACTGGTCCTCCTCATTTTAATTCCAACTCTAGCCCAGATCTAAAAGTCGCCGTCCTAAATTCTTATATAGTAGAAAAGGTATGACGTGCCAGACATAAACCGCGCCGTCAGCCAAGCCAATAAAATAGCAGCTACAACATAAAAGCCTCGACCGACTTGGCGCCTTTCATATGACTCAAACCCGATCATTATCAAAATAAATATCCAAACCTGGAAATTCTCACTCAACGTTTTCACGCTATGATGATCAGCCATACTCGAGAAGTCTGGAAACTGCGGCTCAAAGAAAAGACGATGGACCGTGTAGAGGCCAATCAAACCACTCATGTGAAACGTAAACAACACCGCAAGGATCTTTCGCCACCCCGATGCACTCCACCCGTAATGCTCACGAATATACATGTATCCATATTGAAACAGAATCCATGCACCAGCCCACCAAAACAACCACGGCGACGTACCATGCCACAGAGCCACTGCCAGCATCGTCACAGAGAGCGCAAGAAATACGTTCTTATATTTCAACATCACCGGGAAATATATATGCCGCCGCATCCATTCCGACATAGTAATGTGCCAGCGGCCCCAGTAGTCGAATGGACTCGATGCCAAATACGGCTGATTGAAGTTTCGAGCAAGCTCGATACCCAGCAAACGCGACACCCCTCGGCCGATATCACTTAGAGCAGAAAAATCGCAGTACATCGTCATCGAGGTCATCACAATGGCCGCCCAAATCGCCAACATCGGCTTCTCTGGAGTGGAATACCCGGCGATCATTTCTCTATAAAATACTAATATCCTATTGGAAATAACGAGGTTCTTAAAGAAACCAAGGGTGATCAGATACAAGGCTTCCCACATGTTCCAGCTTCTTGGCCCCACCAGTCTTGCATTAAATGAACTGTAGTCTTCCAACGGACCAACTAAAATCTTTGGGAAATAAATTGAAAAAAGAAGGAAGTTAAAAAAACTCGAAGCGCTCGGCGCTTCCCGACGATACAGCTGAGTGAGATATGCAACGTTCTGCAACGTTAAAAATGATAAACCGACCAAAAATACACCCGACAAAAACTGCGCCCTGTACTCGCCATCAGCGCTATCAACCATCAGGCGCCGCGCTAAAAACAGAAGTACGACCTCCATTCCGATCCCTAGGACTAGATACCACCTGCGCCGAGCACCATCCGAACCTACGATTCTCTTCCCGACTGTGAAGACCGCCCCTGCGTTCAAAATGGCCACCATGCATGATTGCCAGTTCCATGAAGATAAAAAGACAAAACCCGCAAAGAGCAACCAGACATCCCGCAATCGCACAGAATCTCTGACAAACCACGCAATGCCGGCAACAACTGCGGAGAACAATAAGAAGTTTAAATCCAAAAAGTTCACTGAATATCCGTCGAGCTCGGTCGAATTCGATCTATCTGAGAAACATTTAAGCTAGCCAATATGTGGGTACAAATCCATACGCAGAAATACGGAGCACCAAAAATGTACTCCATCCACAAATACGACGCCTCTGAGTAGAAGTAAATCGCCGCCCCAACTGTACATATAAACGCAAAGAACACCAATTCTAACCGGTACTGCTTCAGTTTAGTACGGTCTTTTTGAAAGTGACACTCAAGGGAAACGTACCAATTGAAATAGTGCAAACTCCCGATAGGAAGGTACAAGTACAAGAGGGAGTTAAATCCGGAATGCGCGACTTGGTAAACTGCGAACATGGCAACCAGAATGATTTCGGCAAAGACTCTTGAATTAAAGTCGCCGTGTCTCCGCCACCGCCAAACGACAATTGAAAAAAAAATCGCGCTACAAGTTCCAATAGCAACTGTGGGCGCAACAAATGCACCCACCTGCTCTCCAAATAAAGTCAGCAGGAAAAGTACACCCAATGCCACGACGGTCGGTGGCGACAGCTTCTCGCCAAAAAGAAAATAGTTATCAAGAATGTAGTGAACAAAAATTAAGGCGATCGTGATCACAAACGTCGCCCGAACCGACAGATTCAGCACGACTAACCAGGCTAGGATAAATATTATCAAAACCCGAGCAAATTGTCGCCTTCCCCTCGTTATCTGCCGATAAAAACCGAGGAATAAATGTGTGAACCCAGCCATGGAAAACAAAAACATACTGTCGACAACGGGCCTTAGCACAAACACCAATAAAACAAACAAGCCGCATAAAGCGGCGAACTTGTCGTAGCTGCGTCCGGAGCCAAATCGGGCCAGGTCGGCAAACTTAAACATGATCAAACGGTATTGCACTCCGTTGGTCGAATAAAACTAAACCTCGAGGCGATGCGGCGTGTCGCGTCGCTGAATGTAAACTGACATAGCAAGTTGGCCTGATTGACTCATTCAAATCCAGCAATACCATGAATCAGAAGGGAGCCCCGTGAATACTTTCGCAAAATGGATCACATCGATACAGAGCAAGCTCTCCGGTCCATTTGTTACTATCTTTCTTTTGTTGCTTGTCGCCGCTGCACTCGAATCCGGACTTCGAGCAAACAGGCAAGACCAGCATCAACCCACGGATCTGCCTAAGTCGCATAAGGACAAAATCATTCTTGTGTCTCTCGGCGACTCGGTCTCTGCTGGATACCCGCCAATTTTGGAACACATTCTAAACTCCCCCAACCAAACAAAGTTTATTGTCCAGAATCAGTATAAAACAGTCTTTAAAAGCGGGACCCTGCAGAGGGCCATCGAAGCCCTAACCCTTGATAACAAGCCTTCTGTAATCTTGCTCATGCTAGGACAGTTCGGTTCAATGGGGCTTCGACCGCAGAACTCACCGACAGTCAATTCTGCAAGACCCGCTACAGAAAACTCGATCATATCTAAAATCGTTGCTCTAAAACTACTCGATTGGGCCGCCTACATCGAGCGCGGTAAACACTTTCTTGTCTATCGCAACAAAGAGGCGGCACAAAAAAAAATTGATCAATTATACTTAGATCTGAGCAACGGCCTCTATCTTACTGAGTACTCGCTGAGTGAGATTGAAACGACTGAATCGATACTTCATGCACTCCAAGTATCCCTCCCTGATGACCCAAAAGTCCTCGTTTCCAAATACTACCTTAGTCTTATTTCGCAAGATGAGGATGAAGCTCAAACTCAGCTCAACCTCATTAAGTCGTCGCATTGGAATGGCTCCTCGACTGAAGAGCTCGATGCTTTCTTTCAACTTGAATTCGGCGCTTCGCCACTGACGGGCTTCAATATTCTTTCCAAACTTCTGACGGCCGGCCAAATCTCTCCGCTGGGGTGCTTGGTTTTTCACGCACGTAAATTTGACTCAGGACAAATCGCAGATAGCGACAAAGTCATCGATGCGTGCCACATTCTGCACCCAAACCACAGCTTTATTCTCTTCAAACTGTTTGAGTCGAAACGCATAAACGGCGAATTGGATACCGCCCTACGACTAGCAGCTCTTCTGGAGAAATCCGACTGGCCGTCAGAAAAGATCTCACGGGTCTTGTTAAAACAATACTATTACTTGGCAGTCGAAATTTCCAAAAGCGAACGACCTCAGGCTCATGACCTCGCGAACGAAGTCATGAGGAAGGCACTTAATCACTCCATTCAACTCATACTTCTCGAAAGACTCGACGAACCTACGATTCGCACCTTTTTTTGGGCTCAGAGATTTCTGACGAGCAGAGGAGTTACTTTTAAAATCGAACCCGCCGTCGCGGAAAAAGTTGAAAAGCACTCTCAGATGGGAGCCTATGCTGCGATATTCAGGAAACTCCGAGGGCAAGAGGATGCGCAAAAGAAACAGGCCTTTGCGGATAGAATCTTTATGCAAGAAGACCTTGTTTCCGATGAGAGTCCACGCCCCCTTGATCTACCAGCTGGGCTCTTGAAAGCTCTGGAGGCCCAGTGCAACTCTCAGGTCACACTCGTGCTAATGCAGCCTCCCAACCAGAGCCCAGACCATCTACTTCGCGCTACAGATTCACTCAAATGCAGAAAGTTCGTCGACACTCGAGAAACATTGCGTATTCCCGTTCGCGAGCAAAAATACTCCATGAGCAAACTCTTCCAAGAGGATGGCCTTCACCTCACGGAGCTCGGCAACGAGCTTATCGCTCGCAAAATTTGTACGCTTTTGCGCGATGAGCTCTCAGGAGCATTCGCGGCTGCAGACTGCCAACGCCCACTCTAGAGACGAATAGGCCCAAGATTCTGAGTTGACTCGGTTTTTCAACGACAATAGCTTCGTCTCTGTGGAAACAGATTACGCCGAGAACTCGGACGACCTGTGCGATGACCTTCGCGCTCTTTCGACTTGGCGAGGCCTCTTTCCCTGCTTCCTCAGTTGGGCGACCATTGCTGTTGCCATCGCCACCGCCATACGCTTTCCAGTGATTTACTTACTTGCCGTTCTCATTATAGCCAATCGCATTCTGGCCCTATTTCTGCTTTCGCACGAGGCCGTGCATGCGCTTCTAACTCCGCACCGGCGATTGAACGACTTTGTCGGTCGTTATCTCTGTGCGTTTCCTGTCGGCGTTTCATTTCAGCAATGGCGCTCGAAACACCTATTGCATCATCGGTTTCTTGGTTCTGGTTTAGATCCAGACCTCCCAATTTACAGCGGACTGTTTGAAACGTGGTCGAGTTTTCTAAAGTCTTTTGCCTCGGGCAAAGTATCAATGTTTCTATTGATCTATTTTACGCCGATCGATCGGATTTTAAATAGGGTTGGCGTTCAAACTCCCTACTTGTCGATGCTTATGGGCCTATCGGAGAAGGGCCGCCGCTCCATTGGCTTTGATAGAAACGACATCTTCTCCTTTGTCACATTTCATACAATCATCGCTATCAGTATTTTCAGTCTAAATTTGACCTCGTACTTTACGTTGTACTGGGTTGTGCCGCACCTTATCGTTCAATTTTACTTCCCCATTTGGAGCCATCTCCAGCACGGTGGTATTTTCAAAGATCCAGTTTTTAACCGACGCTCGCGATCGATCAACTCACCGCTTTGGATCATGCCGCTCCTCATGCCCGTGAACGTACGTTTTCACCTTGAACACCACTTGTATCCCTTCGTTCCTCAATACAAACTGGCTAATGCTGCGAAACGTATCTGCAATAGACCCGCTTATCAGAACCGCCATGAAAACCTTTTGAATGCACTCCGGAGTCGATCGCACCTTTCGATACTCCCTACAGGAGAAGAACACTGATGCCCTCAGTCGCGTTGATTATCATCGCTCTTACAACAATTTTCACGGGCTGCCGTGAGCAGAAGCCCGAACCCATTTCCAAACTCATCGAAAGAGCGCTGACCGAAAGTACGAATCCCGTATACAACCCACAGCTGATGGAGGGTCGGATTACCGAACTCAAGTCCCTGAATGATAGTAATCCTAAAGAGCTTGCCAACGCTTTGTTGTTTGTTGGCCAAACAGCTCAGGCCATCAACTTACTAGAAGAAAAACCATTCGACGAAGACTCAAAGCTTCTTCTTGGGGTGGCTTATATGAAGATGGCAGAGGAACAAAACTGTGTCCATCACCACAATGGCCGGTCCTGTCTGTTCCCACTTCAGGGCTCTGGCATTCACTCCCATCAAACTTGGGCCCTCAAGGCCGCTCAAGTTTTCAAAGAAATTGTAAAAAAAGATGACTCAAGAGTCGATGCTAAGTGGCTCAGAGAGGTTGCTCGATCAGCGACCGGGAAAACGCCAAACCTCACTGGAGCGAGATACATAAAAGATCGCAAAGAGGCTACCGATGCTTTTCAAAAGAGTCAGCTCTCTCCATTTACAAACGAGGCCGGAGATCGAAGCTTCTTGTCAAGAGGCTGGTCGGCAGGCGGGGTATTCGATGACTTCAACAATGATGGGGTGCTCGACATCCTTACAAGTGGAGCGCCTCATCAAACAATCCGACAAATGCCACGCCTGCAGCTGTTTCAAAACAACGGGCACGGGCGCTTTCTAGATCGGTCAAAAGAATCGGGGCTCAATCAAAACTATGACGGACTCTATTTTAATCAAACTGACTTCAACAATGATGGCCACGTCGACCTGCTCGTTTTGAGAGGCGGTTGGAGTTTTTTCTTTGATCGCAATCAGAAGGGTCTTAAGGCCCCCTTTTCTCTGCTTCAAAACAATGGTGACGGGACTTTTAAAGACGTCACGGTAGACGCTGGCCTACTCAGTAAAGCACCAACGCAGGCCGCCTCGTGGGCCGATTTCGATGGCGATGGATACCTCGATTTAATCGTCGGCTTTGAAAGCACCGGTGGAGACGTCTTCCCGACAAAGCTCTTTAAAAACAATGGCGACGGCCGCTTCACCGACGTTACCCAGTCGTCAGGCATCAAGGCCTTTGGGTTGATAAAAAGCGTATCGACCGGAGATATCGACAATGACGGCCGGCCCGATCTCTACATTGGTTTCGCGGACCGAGATAACGTCTTGTATAAAAACATGACGCCTTCTCGCGATGGGGAAATCTTCTTCAAAGACATCACCGCCGATGCAGGTGTCGCCAAACAAACTCCGACCTTTGCAACCTGGTTTTGGGACTATAACAACGATGGACTCTTGGATATACTGGCCTTTTCGACAAGTGCCGACCGTCATTCGAAGACCCGAGCTCAGCTCCTATCGGACCTTGTCGACTACTATGTCAGTGACGGCCGAAAACACGACTTCCCGCCTCCAGCACTCTTCAGAAACAAGGGCGGCGGTCGATTCGAAGACGTAACTGCCCAGGTCGGACTGGACCGAAGCATCGCCGCCATGGGATGCAATTTCGGCGATATCGACAATGACGGCTTTCCGGACATATACATCGGAACAGGTGCGCCCGAGCTCTCAATCCTGGTACCGAACCTCATGTTCTGGAACCGCGAAGGTCAGCGCTTTTTTGACATTACCTTCTTGGCTAACGTCGGGCACCTTCAAAAGGGGCACTCGGTCGCTTTCGGAGATATCGACGGCAATGGTTCGCAAGACATATTGTCCGTGATGGGAGGGGCCTTGCCGAGCGATTCATTTGAACGAGCCTTATTTATAAATAAAAATATTGGAAATAATTGGATCAAGCTGCGTCTTCGAGGCACGAAATCCAATCGCCTGAGCGTCGGAGCGAAGGTCGAGGCCATCATCAATGAGCAGGGACGCCGAAGGAGCGTCTTTGCTTCCGTCGGATCGGGAAGTAGTTTTGGAGGAAACCCGATTTCCCAAGTTCATATCGGGCTGGGCGCGGCAAAGAACATTGAAAAGCTCACTATTACATGGCCATCAAAATCAGCAACTAGATCCGAATACCACAACATATCTGCAAACCAAACATTGACACTGGTTGAGCCGCCGACAGAGAAAGCTAAGTGAGAATGAAAGAACGAGTTCGAGATTACCTCAAGAGCTTACCGCAGATGTCGCGCGGTCCGTGGGCCAATGCCGAGCTCACAGATGACACCAATCTGATTGAGCGTGGGATTGTTGAGTCAATCAACGCCATCAGTCTCGTTATTTTTCTCGAAAACGAGTTTGGCGTTCAGGTGAACTCCGGCGACCTGATTGGCAGCAACTTTCAATCGATCAATCATATCGTTGCCTTTATCGAGAAAAAGAAGGGCCTCTCATGGCCAATAGCCCATTCCACGTCGACACCGTTCTCGATCCGTCGCGCGAAGACGTCGCGATGCACACCATGCAAGTCTGGCTTCACGCCGCAAAAAAAATTGGTGCCGTGACCATCGGCACGCCACGCCAAGTGAGTTTCGTGGCCAAGAGCTCCAGCGGAGAGATCGTCGGTGGATTACTCGCGAAACTACAAATGAAGGTTCTTTACATCGAGTCCGCCTGGGTCAATCCCGAATACCAGCGTTCAGGTGTCGGCGTTTCACTTCGTGAGCAGGTTTTCGCATTCGCAAAAAGAATGACTGCGAGTATCTCCTCGCCACGAGCTATGAGTTTTACGATGCTATCAACTATCTCGCCAAAACTGACCCTGAGGTCGAAATCCTCGGTCAGATCCACAACTGTCCGAGTCCCTATACGTTGGTCTTCTTAAAAAGAAAGCTTTGAATCTCTTGGGCGATCTGGACACGATCGATTTTGCCGCTTGATGTTTTCGGCAGACGATCCTGGATCAGCACGTCACTTGGCACCAGACCTCGCGGAACACGCTCTGCCACAAAACCCTGAAGAGTTACGGTGGAAACGCTGCTACCGTCTACCACCGCAACGACGGCGACAAGCCTATCGACACCGACTTCCGCTCCGACTACAGACACCATCGCCTCAACGACGGCCGGATACTCCATCAAAACTCGCTCTAGCTGCGATGGATAAATTCGGTGGCCGTTGATCTTCATCATGTCGTCGCGTCGTCCCTGAAAGCGATAGCCATGAGGCGGATCAAACACAAAGATATCACCGGTCTCGACACCACGATCGCACGAAATCGGATCTGCGCCATAATATCCGATCATTGTTCCAGACCCTCGGTGGATCAACTCGCCGCTTTCTTTCAAACTCAAGTCGACTCCTTGAATAGGAAAACCAAGCGAGTCGAAAGACTCTTCGTCCACCACGGGCGGACCATGCCTTAAAAGAGAACGAAATGTTTCCGTTTGTCCGTAAGTCTTGATGAGATCGACATGCGGAAGCGCCTGTCGCAACCAGCGCCATGCCGCCGGCTCAAGACTTCCCCCCGAAACCGTCACATAGCGCAACTTCGGAAGCTCGAGCGGCAACACCCGGGCGCCCATCATCAAGTGCCAGAAACTCGGTACCGCGGTAAAGCCAGCGACTTCGAGCTCCGCTAGCAGACGAACGAAGTCGATCATGAAAATCAACTTGTGCATCACCAAGGTGGCTTCAGAAAAAACGCACTCAGGATTTGATTGAGCCCCAAATCGTGTGACGAGTTGAGAAAACAGGCGATGATCTCACCTTCAAGCAAACCAAAATCGCGCTTCTCGCCCAAAGCCCGTTCAATAAGATTTGCTTGGTCAAGCATCACCAGCTTCGGAGAACCGGTCGATCCTGAGGTCATCAACGTCCAAGCACAGTTGTCCAGCAAAGCCGGCAAATTGCTTTCACCGTTGCCAGAGAAAATGATGAGATGACCAATCCGTTCAAGCTCTCGGCACCCCGAGTAAAGCGTCGCGAAATCTTGATGTGCGACATGTAAACTGACTGGATACATCTGCCGAATGATCTGAATCTGGCGCTCTGAAACGTCAGGCGCGATCGTCAGGCCCGGAAGCTCCATCCGCACCAACGTCAACGTGAGCACGTACTCATCCACTGACTTCGGCACATGCAATGTCACTAAACCTAAAGGCTTTGCCGCCAATCGCAACAGGATTGAACCGAGCTTCTCACTTCGCTGATCGACATCGACAAAGCGCAAAGCCTGTTCACGATCACGGACCGCGATTCTCTCGCTTTTGCGAGAAAAGATTT
The DNA here is from genome assembly GCA_016713885.1 of Bdellovibrionales bacterium. Lineage (GTDB taxonomy): Bacteria > Bdellovibrionota > Bdellovibrionia > Bdellovibrionales > JAMPXM01. The sequence continues at coordinate 501,972 of JADJOF010000004.1, forward strand.
TATTGATCTCGCTCGCTCGATTCACAAACTCACTCCAGTCCAGATGACCTGCTCATCTTAAGATAACATTCTTCAGCGTATCGACAAAGTCTTGATAGAACAGAACTCGTGGGTTCGTCGAAAAAACAAGTTGGTGCACTTGCGACAAGTTGTATTGAGGAATCTTCGGAAAACGGTGATGCTCGCCATGATAGTTCACATTGAGTGGCATGAAGAGCCCAACGAGCAAACGCGAGCCGGTGATTGTACGGCTGCGGTGATTCTCATCGGCATTCCCGTAGATACCGGAGTGCTCCAGACAGTTGTAAAGAAGCGTCATCGGCTGGCAAAGCAGATACGGCACTATCCAGAACAGCAAAAACTCCATCCACCACCCGAACACGGAAAGCACAACAACGACGACGACATAGAAAAGGAGGAATGAAACAGCATCGGACTCCTTGCTTTTTAAAGCCGGTGCCGTTGGAAGACCTTTCAGTTTCAGAACACGATCGAGGTCGGTGAAATAAAGCAGGTGGCCAAGAAAAACTTGACCCGACAGGAGCTGCTTCAAAAAGCGCCCAATGGGTAGCGGAAAGTAGGTGTAAAGATATGCATCGTAGTCAGCGCTAGTTCCAACGAAGCGATGATGGATGAGGTGTCGCACGCGCCACTTCGAAAGTGAAATGACGGTCGGAATCGCGCAGAGATAGCGAGCAAGAAGGTCATTCAATCTGAGCGATGGCGAGAGCAGCTGATGAATTCCCTCGTGCACCAAAAGACCAAGAGCCATAATCCGATTGGCAATCACCAGAACGGCCAGTGGATAAAGCCATGAGAACTGAGCCGAAAGGGTAATCGCACCAGCGATCACCAACCATGAACCTAAAATCGAAACCACTCCACGTAGCGTCGAGATCTTTTCCAGGCGGTTGATATCGGCTGCACTCAAAATCATACGGTTCGACCAATATCCTTTCGGAGCTGACAGCCCGCCCAGCGAACCGACTCAACCGCGCGGTAGGCCTGCGCGAGCGCCTCATCGAGACTCTGTTCCGAAACGCCGACCGCATTGAGCACGCGACCACCGCTGGTCACATACCCGCCACTGCGCTTTTCAGTGCCCGCATGTAAAACATAGGACTCGGTCGTCGGTACAAAATCTTTAAGCTTCGGTATCACAGCACCCTTCACAGGAGAATCCGGATAGCCTTCGGCTGCCATCACCACACATGCGATACGGCGACGTTCGTTCCATACAGGCTTCGGAACTTCACCTTGCGCGATCGCGGTGAAGGCTTCGGTCCACGTCGGGCCACGGTCTTCATCGAGTAAGGGCATGAGCGCCTGCGCCTTAGGGTCGCCAAAGCGCGTGTTGAACTCAAGTACACTTGGCCCCTCACTCGTGATCATGAGTCCAAAATAGAGAACGCCGCGAAATAAAATTCCACGCCGATCAAGCTCACGCACGACTGGCAGAACGACATCGCGTTCGATTTTTTCAAGCAAACCATCCGGCAACGACACAGGTGCCACAACGCCCATACCTCCGGTATTGGGACCGTGATCGCCATCTAAAAGACGCTTGTGATCCCGTGCCGGCGGCAGCGCCACCGCGGTTTTACCATTTGTTAAAACCAAGTGACTGACTTCGTATCCCGGTGAGAACTCTTCAAGAAGAGCCCGTGCTCCAGCATCGCCCAAAACCCGCTGCTCAAAAAGCGCGCGAGCGGCCTGTTCAAGTCCCGCAAGCGTCTTCTCGATAAACACGCCTTTGCCCGCGGCCAAGCCATCCGCCTTTAAAACATAGGGCGGTTTAAACTCGCGCGCCGCTGCCAAGCAACTCGCAACCGAGTCCACAACAAAAGACCGTGCAGTGAAAACGCCTGCCGCCTGCATGATTTCTTTGGCGTGAATCTTACTCGACTCAAGCCGGGCTCCCTCTTTTGAGGGGCCAAAAACCAAGAGGCCCTGAGCTCGTAACTGATCGGCAACTCCATCAGCCAGCGGCTGCTCAGGCCCTATCACCACGAGATCGATTTTCTGCACCTGCACAGCCTCGATCAGCGACTCGCCAGCAAGTCTTTGCGCCGCAGCATGACTCTTATTCGCCAATGATTCGAGCATTCCATCGCTTCCGGGCCAAACAAAGACCTCGGGGGCATCTCGCCCCAGAAGCAGCTGGCGCACAATGGCGTGCTCGCGACCACCTTGACCAATTACCAGAACACGACGGCTTCGACTCATGAAAACCAATTTCGTGCTTCTCACCCGCCCTGTCAGTGAGTGTCGAGACGCATCATTGTGCTTCACTAGTGATTCACAAACCGAGGACCGAGCTCTACCCTGTTAGCTCTTAAAAGTACTCATATCGGAGCTGATTATGGCCAACACATCAATTGTCGCTGTCGCTGGAAAAGAACACCCTTCGGATCCTTTGGCGGAGGACTGAGAGACGTCGGAGCCACCGCGCTCACGGTTGCAGCGGGACGAGCCACTCTCGAACAAGCACGCGTCGAAGCGAAAGACATCGACCACGTCGTTCTTGGCAACGTTGTCCAGAGCGGTGCTGATGCCGCCTACGTCCCACGTCACGTCGGTCTGCATCTCGGTGTACCGGTCGAGAACGGCGCCCTTGGACTCAATCGCCTCTGTGGATCGGGCTTTCAATCGTGGATTACCGCAAGCCAAATGATTCTCACTGGCGAGGCCAACGTAATTCTCGCTGGGGGCGTCGAGCAGATGTCGCAAGTTCCATACGTTCTTCGCGGCGCGCGCTTTGATGGCTTTCGCATGGGCAACGTCCCCGTCGAAGACTACATGACCAGCGCCCTCACCGACGCTTATGCCGGAACACCGATGGCCATCACCGCCGAAAACCTTGCTGAGAAATACTCCATTTCGCGCGACGCTTGCGATGAATACTCGCTGCTCTCGCAAAAGCGCTGCGCCGAGGCGCTCGCCAAAGGACATTTCAAGACTGAAATGACCACCGTAACGGTCGAAGGCCGCAAAGGTGCCGTCGTGATCGAGAAAGACGAACACCCAAAACCAGACGTCACTCTTGAAAAGCTAAAAGCCATGAAAGCTCTCTTTAAGCCAGGTGGAACAGTCACCGCCGCAACAGCCAGCGGAATCGTCGATGGCGCCGCAACAACCGTACTGATGACCGAGGACGAAGCAAAGCGCCGAGGCCTAAAGCCACTGGTTCGCCTTGTGTCGTGGGCGTCGGTCGGTTGTGATCCCAAAATCATGGGCATTGGCCCCGCTGGCGCGATTCGCAAAGCGCTTGCGAAGGCCAGCCTTTCACTCAAAGACATGGACCTGATCGAAGTGAACGAAGCCTTTGCTGCTCAATACCTTGCCGTTGAAAAAGAACTTGGTCTCGATCGCAATCGCACCAACGTCAATGGCGGCGCAATCGCCATCGGCCACCCACTTGGTGCCAGTGGCACGCGCATCATGAATCACTTGATGTACGAACTCGAACGCCGCCAAGCGCGCTATGCCGTCGGCTCGGCCTGCATTGGCGGTGGACAAGGTATCGCGATCATCGTTGAGCGAATCTAAGGAGTACCATGGCTGAACTCGACGCAAGTTTTAAACTGAATGAACGCACGGCGCTCCTCACCGGGCCCTGCACGACGATCAATCAGTCGATCGCGACTAAACTCACTTCGCTCGGCTGCAACGTGGCTCTTGTCGATCGCAATATCGAACGCTCGTCACGATTTGCCGAACAGCTCATGAACAATCGCGAGATTCATGAGCGCCACGGCCGCGCCGTCGCGATCCAAGCTGATCTCTCAAAGTCGCATCACGTACAGGATGCGGCCAGCCGGGCCGCCGAATCATTTGGCGGCCTCGACATCTACATCGATGGCCTTATGACCTCGGACGTTCGTGAGTTTCGCGATCCACAATCACTCGAAGATCTCGACCGCATGATGGACGTCAATCTGCGCTCGCCACTCATGATGACCCACGCCGTGCTCAAGTTCCTCGAAGGACGCAAACGGGGCCGCGTGATTTACCTCCAGCACGATGTTGTTCGAATTGGCCTTGAGAAAAACGGCATCCTTGCCGCTACGCGTGGCGGACTTCCCGATTTTACTCGCGTGCTGGCGCGTGAAGTTGCCGTCAACAACGTCACCGTCAACGTGGTGGCCCTCGGCATCAGCGAGGAATTCCTGATTCAACAGAGCTCCCGCCAGGAGCTCCCGGAACGCGGGGAATTGGTGCGGCAACCTCGCAAACCTCGATCAACGAGGCGCTTCAGGCGTTGCGTCAATCGTTCCCACGGGCGACAATGATCGAACCGGACCGAGTGTCCAATTTAGTCGCGTTCCTTGCGAGCCCACTGGGTGCGGGAATCACCGGCCAAACGATCTCGGTCAATCAGGGGCTGATCTAAGGGCCCGCGCAAAGCGCGGCAGGGAAAAAGGGGAATGGGTATGAATCATCTCGAGGACTTTTATCAAATCGACGAATTGCTGACTGAAGACGAACGCATGGTGCGCGACTCCGTTCGCCAGTTCGTCGACCGCGAGATCATGCCCAATATCTCAGACTGGTTTGAGAAGGGACACTTCCCAGCTCACCTCACTAAACCGATGGCGGAGCTTGGAATTTTCGGCGCGACAATCAAAGGCTACGGCTGCGCAGGACTCAGCTCGACCGCTTACGGTCTCATCATGACTGAAATCGAACGCGCCGACTCGGGCCTTCGCTCTTTCGTCTCGGTGCAAGGCGCACTCGCCATGCACGCGATTAATGCCTATGGAACAGAAGAACAAAAACAGCGCTTCCTCCCAAAGATGGCGAGTGGCGAAATCATCGGCTGCTTTGGATTGACGGAGCCTGACTTTGGTTCAAATCCCGGCGGCATGTTGACCACGGCTCGCAAAGACGGAAACTCCTACGTCATCAACGGCAACAAGATGTGGATCACCAACGGCGCCATCTCGGGCCTTGCCATTGTCTGGGCGAAAATTCCGGAAGAGGGCGGCAAAATCGGTGGCTTCATCGTCGAGCGCGAGCACGGCTACAAAGCACCCGAGATCGAACGCAAGTTCTCGCTTCGCGCTTCGAACACCAGCGAACTTGTTCTCGAAGATGTGCGCGTTCCCGCGAAGAACCGCCTCGAGATCACCGGCCTCCGCGGACCGATCGGCTGCCTCTTCCAAGCGCGCTACGGTATTTCATGGGGAGTCATCGGCGCCGCTCAAGCCTGCTTCACCGAAGCCCTCAACTACGCAAAATCGCGCATTCAGTTTGATCGCCCCATCGCCGGCTTCCAGCTCGTACAAGCAAAGCTCGTGAAGATGCATCAAGAGATCACCAAAGCGCAGCTTCTCGCTTGGCGCCTCGGCCGCCTGAAAGACGAAGGCCGCGCGACGATCCAACAGGTTTCGCTCGCCAAGATGAACAACGTCGCCATGGCACTCGACTGCGCACGTGTTGCTCGCGACATCTTGGGCGGAAGCGGTATCACACTTGAATACAGCTGCGGTCGCCACATGATGAACCTCGAAAGTGTCATCACCTATGAAGGCACCGACGACATCCATCGCTTGATTCTTGGTGAGCACATCACCGGTATCGCAGCGTACGCAGGCTATAATCCGAAGTGATCTCGGCACAGCCATGCGCGCCTCCACCTCTCACAAACAAGCTACCCTCGGGGGTAGCTTGTTTCAGACAGGCATGCGCACGGCTCACAATCTTCTCGATCCATTTCATTCTTGCAGCGGTAACTCAGAGTCTTCGATGACTCACGCAGAACAAGAACAGCCATTTTGACCGCGTTTGCTTTCATACGCCCAAAGCTTTTGAATGCACGAGCGATGATTTTTGATTCAGATTCGATGGTAAAACTAAAACTGCTGGCCCCAGCCCGGAAGCTTCTTGAGCAAGACACGCGACTTCATCGGCCCCAAACGCATTCTCAAGGCCCCCAAAACCGAAAGAGAAGATGAGGCCAACAAAAAGAATGGATGTCACCGCGTGCGCTTTCAAAAAATCTCCGGGCTGAGCCAGCCAACAACAACTGATTGCTCCTAAAGCAAACATAGGGCCTGGCCAAATCGAATATATTCGCGGACAGGCTCATTTTCGGCGCTCATTTTAACAATGTTTCAATGATCACTGCGAGAGCTTACATTCATTCTTCTTGCGCAATGGTCTGAAGAAACGTGGACTAAGGCATATGATGAACCTCTTTCGAATCTTCACTGTCGCCTTCATTCTCGCTTCGGCTCCCCACGCTCTTGGGTTCGGCGGCCCCGAATGCCGCGGCTTTGAAAAGGCGACCGAAAAATACTTCGATCTTTTTTATCAAACTCAGGACGACAATGGCGTCGCACACTGCAAAGTCGATTCAGACTGTATTCTCTCAGCCCAAGGCCCGTGCAATCGGCGAGAGCTCGCGTCCAAACTAAAGCTCAATATCAAAAAACTGAAGGCCTTGAAGCAGGCCTCAAAGCGCTACGAAGAATTGTTTGAGCAATGTCGAAACGAAACCTGCACCAAAACACGCGCTCTTGCCAAGGGCACCAAGTGCACGGATGGGCGCTGCGAATTTACCTACGAATAACGATCGACTCGCGGATCTTTCCACGTCTGAAAGGCCGCCGTGTCGACCTCGCGACGGCTCGAGACCCGCTCAAACGGTGCGACAAGTTCATTGTAGCGACTGACCAGTCCATCAACCTCAGACTCCGATAAGCCAAGCTCCTTGCCATAGATCAACGTGAGACTGGCCCCTGTTCGAAGATCAGACTCAGTCTTAAGCTTCAACTTTCGACCCAGACGGACCCGCGAGGCTTCTGGCAAGAGCGCATGGAGTACACCATTCAATCGGGCAACATCCACAAGCTCTCCCAAAATCTTAACGACGTCGCCGACGCGACCTTGAATTTGAAGCGCGGGCTGACCACCGACGTCAATCACCTTGCCGCGGTCACTCGTCTGAAACCATTCGCCTTCGCCCATTCGAGTAACAGCGCCAGCAAGATCAAGTTTCGCCGTCATCAGCGCATGTGAACGAAGCTCAAGAACTCCATCGACCGAACGAACTTCAACATGCGACAGTGGCCTGAGTACGCCAGGCTCTGCAAAAGAACCAGTGGCCACCTGCGATCCACACTCCGTCAGGCCATAGCTTACAAGCAGCGGCCAACCCAGCTCGCGCGCACGAAGAAAGAGTTCTGGCTCAAGCCGCGCTCCACCAACAATCACTGCGCGAAGTCCATGCGGTGCCGTCAATCCCGCCTCCACCAGATCAAAAACCTGCGTTGGCACAAGTGACAACAGCGTCACACGCGCATCTCCAAGCCAACGATGAAAACGCCGCACGTCCCAAGACTCGTCAAAGCGCGAAACGCCAGAGCCCATCAGCGCCGCACGAATCAAAATCATCAAACCGCCAATATGAAACAGCGGAAGCGCCAAGCCCCAACGATCTTGGGAACTGACTTGAAGATGGGCGTTCACCGCTCGAGCTGAAACTTCAAGTGCCTCGTGACTCAAGACAACGAGTGAGCCCGCTTTTCCTGAAGTCGTGCCTGATGTTGCAAGCCAAAGGCTATCGGGAGAAAACTCATACTTAAATTTCTCATAGAGATCCGCAAAGGCCGCCTGCGTTTCTAGAGGAAGCTTTGGATTGAGCTGCAGACCAGAAATCAGACTCATAGCCTCTCCCATTTGATCTTCATCAATGCCTCGGCTGGCCACAGCATTGGCAAGAGCTTTGGTCCTGCCGTTTGTAAATACTTAAACTCAACACCTTGATCGTATGCAATGTGTGAGAAACAGCCGTGCACAGCATCTGACCCAAGGCTCGGCGTCAGCAGATTGGCCACACGCGCAGCATGCAGCTGACCAATAGGATGCCCCAGAAGCGAAGTCACTACAACCGGTGCTCCAACCTTTGCCAGCGCCAGCGCCTCATCATCAGCTGTCCAGCCGGGCTTATGTATAAAGCCGCCCAAGATCCCCGATTTAAAATATTCGATCTTCTCACTGAGCTTCAGTTCAGCACCTTCGCGATCAAGCATCAAACGAAGGCCTGAGCGCCGAGAAAGTGCACCCCACGTCGACCCATCAAATGGAATCGGATCTTCGATAAACTCAATCCGATCGCGCACCAGAACCGGCAAGCGATCCAGCGCCAATAGAAGATCATCGGCTCCAGCCTTCGCATTCATATCAAGACGCAGCCGTAAATTTCCGATCCACGATGGCGCCATCGCAAGCGTCGATGCAAGGTCGGCCACACTCGAGATTTTAATTTTCACAGCGCTAAAGCCTCGGCGCCGAATATCGAGCCAATCGCCTGGCGCCAAAGGGCCGGGCCCTGCAACCAGAAAGTGATTGGCAACGGGAGCCGAGAACAACGACTCTTGCTTCTCACGCGCGACAGCCTCGACCCGCGCCATCTCGAGTGCTCGTTCAATCAAACGCGATTCAAGGCGTCCCGCTCGCAAATCGCCGAGCAAAGTCTCAAGACTCGGATCGCCAAGGCTCGTCCAAGGCATCAGCTCCGAAAGACCAAACAATGACTCGCCAAACCAGACCCGCAAAAGAGCGCCGTCGGCTCGACGCGTGCGCGCCTTCAGCTGAAAACGCGAAATCTCAAGCCCGGTCATCCCATCGGTCACCGCAGTCGGCATCATCGGACTCCGACCCAGAGTCCCAATGCCAGCGCAAAGCCAAAGACGATTTGTAAACCCGCGGCTTTCGCCAGCGCACGATTGAGCTCTTCACCCGACGCCGCTCCCCAAACACTGCGCACCACTCGACCCGCCAAGGGCACGGCCACAAGCGGCGCATAAGCGGCCCACTTCCAACCCTGTGGCGCATAGAAAGCGCCAAGTAAAAAGGGCGAATAGCTTAAGATTGCGATCTCCCATTTCGAAAACGTCGCTCCGAAGCGAGCGGCCAGCGTGCGTTTTCCGACTTTACGATCCTGCTCAAAATCGCGCAGATTGTTGATGGCAATCAGCACCGTCGCCAGAAATCCGATTTGGATTCCCGCAACGACGGCCGGCGCACTCCATGCACCCGAATGTAGAAAGTGAGTACCCATCACCGCGATCAATCCAAAAAATAAAATCACGAAGAGGTCACCCAGCCCCAAGTACGCCAGCGGAAACGGTCCGCCGGTATAGCCATACGCAAGCGCAAGCGACAAAAGACCGATGACCACAATCGGCCAACCACCGTGAAGCACCAGCGGAATACCAATCAAAAATGCAATCGCCAGACAGACGTAGGCACCAAGCTTCACTTGCTTAGCCGTTAGCAGTCCCGATTGTGTTACGCGAACTGGGCCAACGCGTTCGGCTGTATCCGCGCCTTTTTCAAAATCGATGGCATCATTGATCAGATTGGTTGCGATTTGAATCAAGACCGACGCTAAAAGTGCGGCGATCGAAATCCACCACTTCACGTCTCCACCCTCGGCTTTCACCAGCGCGGTGGCAACAACCACCGGCACCAGTGCCGCCGTCAACGTTTTAGGCCGCAAAGCCAAAATCCAGGGACCGATCACAGCGGTCACTTATGGAAAACGAGGGTATTTGTTGAAGTCGGGCTTACGCTTCTCTAGGTAGGCGCGTTTCCCTTCGCTGCCCTCTTCGCTCATGTAGTAGAGCAGCGTTGCGTTGCCTGCAAAATCGAGAAGGCCGATTTGACCATCGCAATCGGCATTGTGCGCAAACTTCAAACAGCGAAGCGCCATCGGAGAAAGCTCGAGCATCTCGCGGCACCACTGCACAGTTTCCTTTTCAAGATCCTTCAACGGCACAACGGTGTTCACAAGACCCATTTCAAGTGCTTGCTTTGCATCGTACTGACGACAGAGGAACCAAATCTCGCGCGCCTTCTTTTGACCGACAATGCGCGAAAGGTAAGACGAGCCAAGGCCTCCGTCAAAGGAGCCAACGCGTGGACCGGTCTGACCAAAACGCGCGTTCTCGGCCGCAATCGACAGATCACAAACAACGTGTAGAACGTGACCGCCGCCAATCGCGTAGCCCGCAATCATGGCCACAACGGGCTTCGGGCATGAGCGAATCGCTTTCTGCATATCCAAGATATTGAGTCGCGGAACTCCGTCTTGACCGACATAGCCGCCCTCTCCGCGAACGCGCTGATCGCCACCAGAACAGAACGCCATATCTCCCTGACCAGTCAAAATAACGACGCCGACAGAAGCATCGTCACGAACCACATCCATCGCATCGAGCATCTCTTTAACGGTCTGCGGACGAAACGCATTGCGAACCTCAGGACGATTGATCGTAATCTTCGCGATTCCGTCTTCACTCTTCTCGAGACGGATATCGGTGTATCGGCTAAAGCGCGATGGCTTCATCGCTTTCCACTTACACGCAGGAACAATCGTCGAAACTTCAGGAGACACCGCTTTTGCTGTGCTTGGCTTTTTCGCTTTTGTCGTTTTCTTGATGGCTGGTTTTTTCGTCGACATCAGGGTCTCCTTCGTTCGCATAAGGAGACCGTCCTATCAAAGATCCTTTGGGCCGGCAAACCGCATAATTTCTGCGGCAACATCCTCAGACGCCTCAAGCAACACGCGGTGTCCAGCACCGAGAACCGTGCGATGGCGAATCTGTGGCGCTCCGGCCGCCCAGGCGGCTGTGAGTTCAGTGAATTTTGAATCCTCGGCTCCGGTCATGAGCGAAAGCTCGTGCGTTTTCGCCCACTGCCCAAGGCCAGCACGCAAATCAGGTTGCCCAGCAAGCGACCAAACCTCCATTGCCCGCGCCCACGCCTCGCGTCTGGCTTCGCGAAGTCCATCTGAAGCTCCGACCGGTCGAGGCGGCAGACCCAGGTTCCGGGTGCCCGGCTTTAGAACAGGCTGTGCATTCCACGCGGTCCACGTTTCCACCCATGGCTGCTTACGCATGCGATCGGCCCAAAGACCATCGCTCTGGCTACGCTCATTGCGGGCCGACCGGTCGCCATCACTTAAACCAGGATGTGCTGAAACCAACAGTGCCGCCGAAAACAACTCCGGATCGGCGAGGATCGCCTGCGCCGCAAGGCGCCCCCCAAGAGAGTACCCCGCAATGACCAGCGGACCCTTGGTCTTGGCCCGAAGCCCCTTGCACAGCCACTCACCAAAACTGCGACCATCGGAAATATCTTGTCTCGTTGCGACCACCGAAAGATTCGGCGCCACCACGTGCGTCGCCTCTGGAAAGCGCGCCACAACCGAGCTCCAGTCCTCTGGACCACCGAAAAAACCATGCAAGAGCACGATGGTCACCGAACCGCCTTCACGTCTTCAAAAATTTCGATCACCATTTGATCTTGAATGTTCGCAAGCTCGACGTCACTGATAGATTCTGCCAATACAGATCGATAACCAAGACCCCAGAGCTCAGCAAACCCTTTTAGATTTCGACTATGGGAATTGATAAACGCCGCAGCCCCGGTCGGCGCTTCGGCAACGGTTGCAAGTTTTGAAAAAATCTGTCCACCACCGTTATTCACAACCACAATTCGAAGCCGTTTGGGCTTCGGTGCCCAGAGCGAATTGAGATCATAGAGTGCTGTCAGATCACCGACGATCACCCAGAGCTCATCGTCGCTAAAAGCAAGTCCAAGCGCCGTTGAAATCTGTCCATCGATTCCATTCACACCGCGATTGGCTTCAACCATCGTGACATGATCGCGCGCCGCCCACCGGTCCCATTCACGAATCGGCAGACTGTTGCCGACATAAACCTTGGCCTGCCGAGGTATCAGTTTTGAAAGTTTAAAATAAAGCGAGTTCGACTCTGCGGTCTTTTTCACCAAGAGCTTGCGCAAAGCCTCATGTGCCGCATCGGACTCAACTGAAATCTCAACTGTATGAAGGCCTACGAGCTCTGCTTGCACGTGCACGCCGCGGCCCAAGCCAGAAAACCTCAAACGCGACACCGAAAGCGTCTCGCACTCTACACTGGGTTCGTCGAGATCACGCCACGCCCTGAGCGTCGGCACACCACCAAGCCGCAGAACCCGTTTCACAGCTCCACTCTTGACCGCTGTCGAAATCGCAGCGTCATCGCCTGTGATCTCAAGGTCGAAAAGGTCGCTATGACCACGCAAACCCGACGGGCCTTCAAGCCAGACCGGCATCTTTGCCCGCTTTAAAAAACGCAGCACAGCTTCACGCTCAAAGGATTCCAAGCGACCGACGACACACAGTGCGCCTTTTCGAACAAAGTTCTGAATCACCTGGGCGTCGCGATAATCCAGTTCAATTGCCGGCGGTGATCGACGGGTTTTTGAAAGCGGCACTGACAGTTCCTGACGAACGTCACCGTTCAAAACGAGTGGCTCATCAAGAGCAAAATTGATGTGCACCGGACGCCTCAAACTCCAACTCTCAAGTCCCCCTTCGAGCGTCGTCAAGTCGACAACACGTCCAGCCTCAATGTCTTGCGCCCATTCCACCGATTGCCGATAAAGCGCCGTCTGATCAATCGACTGCGGTGCCCCGGTCCCGCGCAAGCGCCGCGGACGATCCGCCGTGACCGCCACAAGTGGAACCCCAGTGTGATCCGCCTCGGCGAGGGCGGAGTGCAGTTCCGTTGCCGCCGTTCCCGAAGTCGTGATGATGACCACAGGCTTCAATCCATCGCGACGCGATCGTCCCAGCGCAAAAAACGAAGCCGCACGCTCATCAAAAAACGAGTGCACTTGGATCGCCTCACTGCCCTTCACAACACCGCGCAAATGTTCAAGCGCCACCACCAGCGGCGCATTGCGCGCACCCGCACAGACCACAAATTCGCGCGCCCCCGCTGCCACCAGAAGTTTTAAAACACGAAGTGACTCAACGACCGCATCGTAGCCCTCGGGCTGAAGGCCTAAAAGTTCAGTGACCGCTCGCCGCTTGAGAAGCAATTCCTGCCACTCCTGCTCAAGTTCACTCCCCCGCACGACACCACAACCCGAGCCCACGCGAAGCTCCAACTGTTCTCCACCGCGGCTTCGAAAACTCATCTGGCGAATCGCGACAACAGCTTCCGTTCGGCCGTCATGACTCACGACAAATGGCGCGCCAAAACCACGACGATCTTCACCAGGACAGGTCAAAGCGTCGAGCGCTCTGAGCGGCGAAAGATCCGCACCAATAGGCCGAGGAGAAAATCCAAGTGCCGGCGTTGGATGCATCTGGCGCACGATTTCTTGAATAGAAAGACCCGGCTTTAAATCCGCGCGCACTTCGGTCACCAGGTGCGCGAGCGTCCCAAACGGCTCGACTTCTGTTCGACCAATCGCGACCGGCGCGCTCGATAGCGGCGTCAGTGTCTCGCGAAGATAGTCGACGACAAGTTCGTGCTCTCGCAGATCTTTGTCCGCCGTCAAAAGCTCCGCCGCACGCTCAATAGGTCTCGTTCCAGCAACCGCCATCGTCGCAAGCTTCGTCGTTCGCCGCTGATCAACGCGAAACAGATCCTCCGGCGTTGCACCAAGAAAGCCCTCAAAGCCCGCCTCATTGCGACTCCACATTCCGTAGAGTCTGAGCGCCGTGCCACGCGTGGCCCTGACTGCGAAACGCAATCGCTCAGCCAGCCATGCCTCGCGATCAGCCGTCGCACAAACTCCGTGCGCAAAGACCACCGGCACCAGCTTCTCAAGTTCGCCTGACCGAAACTGCTCCCCCGCCCACTTCATGCCGTCAGCAAAGGCGGCACGATCCGGAGGTGTTTTCCAATCGACCCGAGCAACCGTCTGTTCGCCGGCGAGAAGTTTTTCAAAGTCGATTCGACTCAGTTCAACCGCTTCCGAAGCGCCAGACACAAACCACGCCTGGCCGTCAAAAAACTCCGGATGCCAGACGCCGCCCGCGGTTTCGAAATCAGATTTATCTTTTGAATTCAATAGCTTCGGTGTCTCTCCCCAACCCAACCAAAAACGCGATCCGACGCCCCCAGGCACGGCTCGAAGCTCCAGAACCCAACCGGTCTGCAGCCATTTTTTAAGGGGAAATGAAGCCATTTAGTCCTCTGACTGATGAGTTCGAGGGGAACTCACGCGCAAGTTTTCCGGGTCCGTTTTCTCTCTTGAGACCCCATCTCAGTCGTGGGATATTCGGTCCGGCTCGCGACATACTAGCAGCGTCACCGATTGGGTCAAATGCCCGTAATCGATGAAAAAACAGGGAACTAAAGACCGAGACCTATGAGCATAATGACCCCGTCCACATCGCAAACCTCGGCCACCTCCCCTTCGCAAACGACAGCGCGCCGCGTTCGCGTGGAGTTTGCCGGTCAGTCCGTGGAGTTCGGCGGCCCTGGCGTTGTCGTCATCGCCGGCCCCTGCTCGATCGAAAGTGAGTCGCACCTTTTAAACACCGGCCGCGAGATCGCTGCCCATGGCGCCGTTCTTCTTCGCGGTGGCGTTTTCAAAATGCGTACAAATGCCGCAAGTTTTCAAGGCATCGGTGAACCCGCGTTTGAGTTCCTGCCGCGCGCAAAAAGTGCGATTGGCCTGCCACTGGTTTGCGAGGTCACCGATCCGCGCCAAATCGAAATGATGCTCGCAACCGTCGACATGTTTCAGGTCGGTTCGCGCAACATGTACAACTACGAACTTTTGAAAGAGCTCGGCCGCACCGATAAACCCGTGCTCTTAAAGCGCGCCTTTGCCGCAACGGTCGACGAGTGGGTCAATGCCGCTGACTACGTCGTGCGCGGTGGCAACGATCGCGTCGTGCTCTGCGAGCGCGGCATCCGCACCTTTGAAACAACACCTCGCAACACTCTTGATCTCAATGCCGTTGCTTGGCTCAAAGCGCACACCTCATTCCCCGTGGTCGTTGATCCCTCGCACGGAACTGGCCGTCGCGAGCTCGTGATTCCTATGGCACTCGCCGGAATCGCCGCAGGCGCAGACGGCATCATCTGTGAAGTTCACCCCGTGCCCGATCAAGCTCTCTCCGACAGCGCACAAGCGATCGACTTTAAAATGTTTGAAGAACTCGTTCGCAAATCGCGCGCCGTTGCTGCAAGCCTCGATCGCACCCTCGCCGTTCTTGAGAAAGGCCGCGCGTGATGGAATCCTTTGACCCTACACCCGGTCGTCCCGAGGCTGAAAAAGTTCGCTCAATGTTTGCAACCGTCGCCGGCCGCTATGACTTAGCAAACACGGTTCTCTCGGGCGGCGTTCATCACCTGTGGCGCACACAGGTCGTCGACTGGTCCGGCGCTCGCGATGGCCAGCGCGTTTTGGATTGCGCAACCGGTACGGGCGATCTCGCCATTGCCTTTAAGTCTGCGGTTGGTCCGCGCGGCTACGTCAAAGGCACTGACTTCTGTCCCGAGATGCTTGGCCCCGCTCCCGCGAAAGCCGCCGCTCGCCATCTTGAAATCGATTTTGAGCAGGCCGACGTCACCGCACTTCCCTATGAAACGGCATCGTTTGATATTTCGAGTATCTCGTTTGGAATTCGCAACGTCGCCGATCCAGTCAAAGGCTTAAGCGAACTCGCTCGCGTGGTTCGCCCCGGTGGTGTGGTCATGGTGCTCGAGTTCGGCCAACCCACAGCTCCTGGATTTGCTGGTCTCTACCGCCTCTATTCAGAAAAAATTCTTCCTCAGCTTGGTGGCCTCATCACCGGTCAGAAGAAAGCCTATGAGTACCTGCAAAACTCTTCAGTGCAATTCCCCTGCGGCACTGAGTTCGTAAAGCTGATGGAGCAAACCGGTCGCTTCTCATCAATCGAGTCTCGCCCCATCACCTTTGGCATCGCCTACGTCTACAAAGGCATCGTCGCGTAACCAAAAGGTACATTGTACCTTTTCGCGACTCACTGGGTCAGGAGGGTCTTCGGATGAATGTCTCCGTCGCATCAAAAGCAGATGTTCCTGCCCTCAATCGACTTGTGAATTCGGCTTATCGCGGAGAGAGCTCGCGCGCGGGGTGGACCACCGAGGCCGATATTCTTGGCGGCCAACGCATCGATGAGGCAAGGCTCAGCGAAGTCCTCTCGGACCCAAAACAGCGACTGCTTTGCTTGCGTGACGACTCCGATGAAGTGATCGGCTGTGTTTGTTTAGAACAGTATACCGACAGCCATGGCGTCAGCTGCTGCTACCTAGGAATGCTGACGATCAATCCTGAAAAGCAGACCGGCGGACTTGGAAAATTTCTGATTGCCCGCGCTGAAGAGTTCGCACGCGCATGGGGCGCCATCCGCATGAGCCTCACCGTGATTCATGTCCGCACAGAACTCATGGCCTGGTACGAGCGCCGTGGCTACAAACGAACCGGCGAAACCGAGCCTTTCCCATATGGCGATGAACGCTTTGGTCTTCCTCAGCGCGACGATCTCCACTTCGTTGTTTTTGAAAAGAGTCTGACATGAAATTGAATTCTGTTATTTTTCACACCGGCTCACTTCCCGCCATTCGCAACTTCTATGAAAATGCTCTCGGCCTTAAGATAGGAACCTTTGATCAGAACGGCGTCGAGAAACCTGATTGCTCTGAAACCTACGTGAACTATACTGTTGGCGATAGCGAGATTCTGCTCTGCTTCGAGAGCACGTCGCACGAACCGGATCGCGGAACAATCGTACTCACGGTTGATCTTGATGAAGTGATCAAACGGCTCCAACGGTTCAATGTACCCGTACAAAACAACATGAGCACCGACGCTGGGTTTCAGTTTTTAAAGGTCAAAGATCCCGAAGGACGTTCAATCATTCTTGAGCGCTAAGCGGGGCCGGTCACAGCAGCGGCAAGATGTCGTCGAGTCATGGTCTAGGTCACAGATCGCCCGTCCATGCCGTTCTGACGAGAAACGGCACTTTTCGCACTCTGTTCGACAGCTCAAAACACCGCTGACGAGTTTTAAGATGTCTCAGAGTGGTCGCCGCTTTGCAGTTCCGTCATGGGTCACAATTATAAAGGAATTTAATCATGATGAAGCAAACTGCTGCTATCGTGCTGTTTATGGCTCTTGGTCCAATCAAAGCCGCCGCCTGGAGTGAGGGCAATCCCCATGTTGATCTGAAGACCCGAACGGCGATTGATGCTGTCACGGTGATTTCGTCACTGAATCAAAAAGAAAAGTATGTCGTATCAAGTGTCGAGGCCGTTCAAACTATAAACGGAGTCTCGCTCCTTAAAGCTCGTGTTCGGCAAGTGAACTCGGCTGACGAAATCTCATTTATGCACTATCTCGTCACCGTCGATAGCAACGGCACGGTCACGTCGGTTGATAAAGTCGAATAGCGAGCAGCACTACAAATTCTTTTCCCAAATTTCTCGCTGCCGACGAGCTTGCGCTTTGAACATCTGAAGGCCTGAAACATACTTTGCTTTGGACTCGAGAGCGACCTCGAGTCCGGCCGAGTCTTCAGTATAAGAAAGATCGATTACGACTTCAGGTTTAAACGCATTTGACCACGCCCCACGCACAGCGCCCGACGCCCAAATCAAGACCCGCGCAGGCGATACCGGCTCACCACTCTCACGAACATGTCCCGTGCGCGCACTCACTGACACCGCATTGGTGGCAATTGACTGAACGGCCGGCAAAACGCCACCGCCGCCCCACACTATCATCGGCTCCTTCGGCACTACTCCGGCAAGCAGTAAAAGTTCAGCAAAGCCATCGCCGTCGGTGCTTGCTCCCGCAAACGTACTGCCAGACTTCCAGATCGTGTTCACCGGGCCCTCGCACTGAAGCTCCGTGCCGATCGCGGCCTTTAAGGGAGCGGTGACCGCAGCGGCGTGAAGACCAAGATCTTTTAAAAACGCGAATCCGCTATGGACCTCATCGGCTCTCATCGCAATCGCTAGGACCGGCATTCCGCGTTTTGCAAAAAAATCGGCGTGCTCGGTTGGCGTTCTTGAATGGTGGACGGGATCACCGAGGATGGCAGCAAAGCGTGCCATTGGCGAGTTTTGAACTGTATCTTGGAGCCGGAGCCATTCATAGAGAGTCGGCTGATCGAGACTGGTTCCATCGTCTTCGCGCAGAAAGGCAAGCGCCGCTGATCGCTTTGCCATTAGCAGACGATACCATGCCCAGCGCGGCCGTGCAGTACTTGCCGACATCGGCAAATACACACGATGCTTCGGTGCACTCATCGCCCACTCATGCCCTGTTCTCAGTTCCGAAAAACTCTCGGTCGGAACCGCGATTTTAATCAAGCGTACTGTCTCTTTGAGAGAGCTCGCCAGACGATATGGATCTGATTCTCCAAGAGCCTCAAGATCTTCTTGGTGAATGCTGACCACCGTCTGCTCAAGCGGCGGTCGCTCCGACTCAGAAAACTTAGTATAGTACCTAAATGGAATATCCACGAGCGCCTGCTCAGGAATACGCGCAAGCGTCGCCTTCTGCCTGCTCGGGTCTCGCAGACTGATAAGCAATCGCTCGGCCGGTACTTTCGCAATCACATTCCAAGCCTCATCAGAGCAAATCAGATCATCGCGCACTTCGATTCGCTGCACGCCCCACCGGAGCCAACGCTCAAGTGTCGAGACAAGTCGACGTTCGCTTGTAAGACTCATCACTCCACCATTGATCGCAAGCGAACCCACGTCGAGAGCGTCCTCAAACCAGCGCGTTTCAATCACATCATTCTCGAGAATGCCTTCGGGAATCGTGAGCACACGATCAGCGCGCGCCTTGAAACGCGGTTCGCGAGTGTCGCGACGAAGACGCCACTCATCACGAACGTTCAGCGCGGGGTTCAATCGCGGTCGATCGATAAAAATGCGATCATCCCGATCTGTCGCACGACGAACCCAAATCGCTTCCCACCCCTCCTGTAAAAGTGCCGGATCAAAGCCGCCGCCGACAGAAAGAACGACCGAATCAAATGAAGAGCGCGTCTGACGATCGATCTTCTCAAATGTTTCTCGCTCAAGGTGCCGAAACTCCGTCTCTCCAACCAAATCGAATGTCGCCGAACCGCCGATCTGTTCATCAAGATCGATAAACTCGGCTTGCGCCCGATGCGCCCAAGTGTGACCAGCGCGGGTCTTTCCGCTACCGCGATGACCGACAATCGCGAAACGACGGGCATCGCCCTCAACGATCGACCAAAAGAGTGGAAGGCTCTTCGCAACCACGCCGCGCTCACTCACCTGCACTGGTGCACCGGTCTGTGCCAGAACGGCCGCCTGAAAGGCCGCGCGGTGATCGCGATCAGGATGACAAACAATGGCCGACTGCATCTCTCGACGTTCGTGCCACCACGCAGGTGGAGCACCACCGGCCAGACAAATCCCATCGGCACGCTCTTCAACTGAAATTCCAACTGAACGCAACGTCTCAACTGTCGTTCGGATGCGATCTGACTCTTTGAGACGAAGCTGAGGCGCACCACTGAGAGTCGACGCGCCGTCGGCTGTCGCCAGAACGGCCGCTAAGCACGGAAACAAATCTGGCGCACCGCCAAGATCACAGTCTATTCCTCGCCTGTGCCTTCGGCCGTGAACTTCAATCTGTCGGCCGCGTTCAATATGCACGCCGGCCTTTTCCAGAAGAGAAAGTCCGATGGCATCAGGCTGAGCCGTCGTCGCCAATGATTGTGAATCGCGTTCGGAAAGTTTTAGTAAACCCGCTGTTTCAACGCTCGCGAGGCAAGCCAGCGTAAAAATCGAACTCCAATCAGGCTCCGCATGTAGGGCGAGCTTAACATCCGAGGCCGGCGCCTTGAGTTCGATCAGCACCTGCCCCCGACTGCTCAATCGGCTGATCTGGCAACCGATCTGCTCCAGCATCTTTGTCGTCATCTCCAAATAGCCGCCGGATCGCATCGGTGAATCCGCATGCGTTCGCACTTCAAGAGAAACGCCGTCATTGATATTTGAACCTGCCAACAATAAGGCCGAAGCAAATTGGCTCGACTCACCAGCATCAACACTGAGTCGGATGGCCCCCTTAGGCCAACCGCGACTATTGAGTCGAACCGATGTTGGCGACTCAACTCGAACCTTCGACCCCAAGGGACCGAGCACCCGATACAGCTCCAAATGCGGTCTTGAAAATAGACGTTCACTCCCGTGAATAAGAAACTCGCCGGATTCGCGCGAAAGCCTGGCGAGAAGGAACCGATACCCCGTCCCAGAATCACCGATGGAGAACTCACGTTTACCAGCTGCAAGATCACGAAGCGCTTGCCCAATATGTGTGACATCCTCGCCGTCAGCCTCGGATGGGTGCCACCCTTCAATCGTAAGTCCGGAAAAGATCGAACGCAAAATCAACGCCCGGTTCAACCACGACTTCGAACGCGGAATGGGACCATCATAGTAAAACGGCCGGCGCACACGAATAGGCGAAGCGACGTCTAGCATATCCATCCTGTTTCGATACCAATCGCAATCAAACGCTCGACCGCAATCGACTGCCGGCGAACACGACCCATCTTTTCAATCAGAATAAAAATCAGCTGCTGTCCATCACCACGTTTTTTGTCGTGAAGAAGAGCCTTGCGCGCATCGCGCTCGCGAACCGGATTGGCCGTCTGTTCAATTCCAAGTGTCGCAAGCCAGTTTCGAAACGCCATGCCATCATATTCATTCAATCGACCAGCACGCTCACTGACGTCGATGGCAAACAACAATCCTTGCCTAACAGCTGCTCCATGCGAAAGGCCCTGCACGGCCTCAAGCACATGACCGAAGGTATGGCCAAGATTCAAAACTTGGCGGACACCCTTGGTTTCAAACGGGTCGCTCGCCACGATCTTCATTTTCACTTTGATCGCCTGTGGCAGATTGCGCCAAAGCCACTCTCCTTGTTTTGCAGCCGGGCGTTTTAAGCGTCTGCCCCACGTACCTCCGGAAAGAATTGCCGCTTTCACAAGCTCTCCGACACCATCTTCAATCCGTGCCGCAGGCTGTGCGAGAAGAAGCTCACGAACCAAAATCGTTTGTTGCGAGGGATAGAACGTGCCGATCTGATTTTTTGCACCCAAAAGGTTCAGTGCCGTTTTTCCACCGTGACTTGAGTCAATCGCGGAGAGCCAGGTCGACGGGATGTGAATTAACTTTAACCCGCGCTTGTAGACCGAGGCGAAAAAGCCTGCGAAATCTCCAACCGATCCACCGCCGACAGCCAGCACAGTCCATTCGCGATTGGCACTTCCACCAACCACTCGATGCACCTTCTCTGTAAAAGTCGAAAAGCTGCTGAGCGACTTCAGCCCCTCGCCGGCTTTGACTGGGAACTGAAATGGAAACGACTTCGCCCAACGCCGAAACGCGGGCGAGGCACGAAGCAGTCGGCGGTCATACACAAGGATCGTGCGTTCCTGTGGAACGTGAATCGACTTAAAACTCTGAACCTGTTTGAGGCTATAGCGCATGGCCTAGGTTTAGTGGTTTGCCTGCGCTTACTCAAGCACTGACTACAGCTTCACGTTGTCGTATGGCTTCAAAACTGGTCGCGGCGGCGGCACAAAGATCTTCCAATACTCATCTAGAAACCGAAAGTACTCGGCAAAAGAGTTGATCGGACCGGTCATGACGGCCTCATGAGAATTTGAATAGCCGTCCACTCATCAAAAAGATCGGCATAGGTTTTCACCAAACCGAGATCAATATCAGGCAGCTTCATCAGTTTCTGAATGTCGGCTTTATACTGCAGTTCTCTCGATCGATCGTTCTTATAAGCCTGAATCTTGAGGCCGATTATATCCTCCGGTCTCACCACGTAAATTCCGAGCTCCTGATTCTCCATCGCATGCTTCAGCATTTCCTGACTCAGCGGACGATTGGCCAGCAGAACATCGAGATAGCCCAGACCTTCAAATTGAATGACCTCCGACGTCTCGTTGACCACGACAAATCCTCGACTCTCAAGCGACGATCGAATCGCCTGTCGCTTCGTACCATCTGCGAGAAAATCAATATCAGCCGTCGCGCGATGTTGACCATAGGCGGCCAATGCAAAACCACCGATTAACGCATGACTCACTGACTGCACCAGTAGTGCCTCATGAGCTTCAGAAAGAGTCTTGCGAAGGCTTATCATGAGTCAATGGTAGCAACACGGGCCAGTGCCCACAAGCGTGATCCCCGACCTTGGTGCATCAAAAGACTCTGTCGCAAAGCCGCTCTCTCAAAAAGTGCTCGCGGTTGCGCAGACCAAACTCATCTTTAAAGTCATCGGTGAAGTCGGAATGGACCGTCACCTCTCGCGGAGGCAATCGGGTATTCTGTCAATCAAATTGCCAAAGACCATCTCCGGTTTGACTGGACGTCAAATTGCCAGCCGCATCTGAAATACAGAGCCGATAAAAGTAAGGGGTATCTGAGGACACCACATCGTCAAAGCTCACGTTAACGAATGGGCCCGTCGTTGAGCAAACCAAGGTGCCGGTCAAATAATTTGCTATTCCATGTTCCAATTGCGAAATCCCAAAATGATACATGGTTGCACCTTTAACCTCTAACGTGGCAATTGAACTGACGGTCACCTCTGGTGGTGACCGTTGGATACTCTGTACGACAAATCGGCTGAACAAAGGGACAGCGACCCGCGAACGAACAGCCCGGCAAGACCTCGAGCGGTGATGGCGGCTCGCCTTGAACGACGCGCACTGGTGGTCCGTCGGTGGCGTCGGGATCGGACTGCAACAGCGTTTCGGTATAGGGATGTTGCGCTTTTGTAAGCACGTCGCGTGCGGGTCCACTTTCAACAACGCGGCCCAGATACAGCACGGCTACCCGCTGAGCGATAAATCGAACAACGGAAAGATCGTGGGAAATAAAGATCAGCGATAGACCTTGAGTCGCCTGAAGCTCTTTTAACAAATTGAGAATCTGCGCCTGAATCGAAACATCGAGTGCCGAGACCGGCTCATCGAGAACAAGAATTTTTGAATCGAGAGCCAGAGCTCTTCCAATATTCACTCGCTGTCGCTGTCCACCCGACAACTCATGAGGAAAGCGCCCCAAAAGTTCCGCTGTGATTCCGACTTTTGCGGCAATGGTCTCAGCTCGGCTACGATCCGCGTCGGTAAACCGCCAACGACCCTCGCGAATCAAAATCGGCTCAACTAAAATTTGCTCCACCCGACGGCGCGGATGGAGCGATCCCAGTGAATCCTGGAAACACCATTGGGATAATCGATTCGCTGGTTTCGATCACACCGCGATCAGGCTTTTCAAGACCGACAAGTAAGCGTGCGAGTGTACTTTTGCCACAGCCACTTTCGCCGACAATCGCGAGGGTTTCGCCCTCGCCGACCTCAAGATCAACGCCCCGAAGAGCGCGAACAGCGCCTCCGGAAACATGATAGGTTTTTTCAAGGCCGTGGGCGCGAAGTCTCACTCGAAACTCACTTCTTCAGTTCAGTTTTTGCATCGTCGTAAGCCGTTCGAACTTCTGTCCATGCCTTCTCAAGGCCTTTCTTCATTTTCGTCCACGCAGCGCCGGTGGATTTTTCAAAGGCTTCGTACTTTTTGTTGAGATCATCGCGTTTATACTGAAGCTCGGCGAGCTTCTTTTTTGTCTTCTCTTGAACCTCGGTCGAAGTCGACTGCGCTTCCTTTTTTAGACTCTCAATTTCGCGATCGACGTCGGCGATGTTTGACTTCATTCGTTTGGCGAAGTCTTCTTTTTTCTCAGTGGCAAACTCTTGTGCGGCCTCGACAGCCTCTGCCGATTCCTTTTTTACTTTCTCGGCCGTGACCTTCTTTTCAGCTTGAGCAAGTGATGCCGCAACGAGAACACAGAGAACGATAAACAGATTTTTCACAATGAGCCCCTTTCGTTTCTTGATAAAAAACATCGATTAAACTTCGAAGTTGCGTCGAACGCCGGAGCCTCGCGCTCGCAGCGGTCAAATTTCTTTTCACAGCGAGCCGCAAACACACAGCCGCGTATCTGCTCGGTGGCCCGTGGGACAGAACCAGGAATTGTCTTCAGTCGATCACCGGAGCCTCCGCCCAAGTGGGGCCGCGCGGCGAGCAACGCCTGCGTATACGGATGCTGGGGCGACTTTAAAATCGCGCCCGCAGCAGCAAGCTCGAGCGATTGGCCTGCGTACATCACCAAGATATCGTCGCAAAGCCTGCCTGCGACAGAAAGATCATGAGTCACAAAAAGTAACGACATCCCGCGCTTCTTCTTAAGAGAAAACAGAAGCTCAAGAATCTGCATCTGCACGGTGACGTCCAATGCCGTCGTCGGCTCATCGGCAATCAAAAGTTCGGGCTCTGAAGCCAAAGCTTGAGCGATCGCCACACGCTGACTCATTCCGCCGGAGAGCTGATGCGGGTAGGCATCCCAACGCGTCTCCGGTGCAGGAATTCCGACGTCGCCAAGAATTTCAAGTCCACGCTTACGACGCTCAGCGCTCGAGCGAATCCCGAGACGAAGTTTGAGAACTTCATCAATTTGAAAGCCGACCGTAAAACTTGGATTCAGACACGTCATCGGATCCTGAAAAATCATCGCGATCTCGCGCCCACGGACAGCTCGTCGCTCGCGCTCTGTCATGGTTTGAAGAGAACGACCTCCCCACGAAAGTTCGCCGCTGACTTGCGCCTGCTCAGGCAAAAGCCCCATCAGCGCCAGCGCCGTCAGCGACTTTCCCGAACCCGACTCACCGACTACGCCAAGCGAACGCCCGGCATCCAATTGAAAGCAAACATCGCGAACCGGGTTCGCCGCGCCAAAGCGGATCGAAAGGTGATCGACAATGAGGTTCTTCATAGTTTCCTCAACTTTGGATCAAGCCGATCGCGCAAACTATCGCCCAAAACATTCACCGACAAAATCACGACCAAAATACAAAGCCCTGGAAGCACCACCAAGAAAGGTGCGCTCTCGATAAATCCCTTAGCGTCAGCGAGCATCGTGCCCCACTCCGCAGCAGGTGGGCGCGCACCAAGGCCCAAGAAGCCAAGTGCGGCGACATTCAAAACACCGTCGCCAAAACCGAGCGTCAATTGCACAAGAATTGGCGCCATGCAATTCGGCAGCAGATCCAGCGCGACCGTGCGCAATGAACTCGCCCCAAACAGTCGAGACGACAGCGCGTAGCTCTTCGTTTTCTCTATCGCTATTGCCGCTCTCACCACACGCACAACGCCAGGAATCGACGTCACCGCCGCCGCAAGCACCGCATTCGTTAGGCTTGGTCCCAAAATCGTAACAACCACGATCGCCAGCAAAATAGATGGAAGCGCCATCAGCGTATCCATCAGACGCAAAATGACCGACTCAATCCAGCCACCACTCCAACCGGCTATCGCTCCGATGAGTACACCAAGACTCATCGAAATCAGCGTCACCGCAAGACCAGCAAAAAGAGAAAGCCGCGCACCTTCAATCAAGCGTGAAACCTGATCGCGACCGACATCATCGGTACCAAGAATGAATCGCGCATCAGCACCATCGAAGCCTAACGGTGACAGGCGATAAGCACCCTCAAAAGTCTGACTTGCCGAGTACGGGGCTAGCCACGGACCGAAAATCGCAAGCAGCAAAAAGAAACCAACAGTCGCAAGGGCAAGGCGCTTCATGAGCGCCCCCGATCGCGCAGACGGGGCGAAATCCAAAATGAAAGCAAGTCGACAATCAAACTTGTGGTGACAACGATCACAGCCACAAGCAATACGCCACCTTGAATCACCGGATAGTCGCGAGATTGAACCGCCGACACAAGCCAGCGCCCAAGGCCCGGCCAACTAAAAATCGTCTCCGTCAAAATCGCACCAGTCAAAATCGTACCGAGCATAAGGCCAACAACGGTCACCACCGGAATCAGTGCATTGCGAAGAGCATGGAGACCAATAACGCGCATCGGACTTAAACCTTTGGCGCGGGCCGTGCGTACATAGTCCTCACCGATCACCTCAAGCAAACTCGAACGCGTCATCCGAGCAATCACCGCGAGCGGCACCGTCGCAAGAACAATCACCGGTAGCGTCAAGTGGCGAAGCGCACTCCAAAACGCAGCGACCTTCTCGCCCCACGCCGCCTCCATCATCCAACAATCAATCAAGAGCCAACCCGACTTCAGCGGTACATCGTACTCGACGGCGATACGGCCCGACACCGGAAGCCAAGCGAGCTTCACGCTGAAGAGAACGATCGCCATCAATCCCCACCAGAAGATCGGCATCGAATACAAGGTCACCGCCAGTGACATCGAAACGCGATCAAGCCAGCGCCCTCGCGTCAGCGCCGCGACAATGCCAAGCCCAACACCGGCAATCGTCGCCAAGATCAAAGCCAATACTCCAAGCTCAGACGTCGCAGCAAAGCGCTCTAAAAACTCACCAAGCACGGGACGCCCAGAAAGAATCGAAACTCCTAAGTCACCACGCACAGCGCCTGCTGCAAAAAGTCCGTACTGCTCAATGAGACTTCGATCGAGCCCAAGACGCGCCTTCAATTCCGCAATCGCCTCAGGCGAAGCGCCACGCTCTCCGATCATCAAGGTCACCGGATCCCCCGGCACCATGCGAATCAAAAAAAATGCGACAAGGCTCACGCCCAAAAGCGTGAGCCCAATCTCAAATAAACGGCGGCTCGCAGTTTTCAAAATCAGGTTACAGCTCCACTCCGTAAAAAGAATCTGTACCAAACGGTGACATCACGTAACCTTTGACCCGTTTGTCCATCGCCCGAAAGGCCTTGGCGTGCGCCAAAGTCACCCACGGCAGCTCACGCTTGAATACCTCTTGAGCCTTCGTGTAAAGCTCGGTTCGTTTTTTCATATCAGGAGCCTGACGGGCCTCCGTCACGAGCTTATCAAACTCCTTATTGCACCAGCGCGAATAGTTCGACCCACCTGTGACGGCCGCACAGCTCAACAGTGTACCGAGAAAGTTATCGGGATCGCCGTTGTCACCGGTCCAACCAATCAAGAGAAGGTCGTGCTCTCCCTTGCGCGCTTTATCGAGGTATGTCCCCCACTCATAAGAAACGAGCTTCACTTTCACGCCAACCGCGGCAAGATCGGCTTGCATCATTTCAGCCATTTTTTTTGCGTTCGGATTGTAGGGCCGAGAAACCGGCATATACCATAGAGTGGTTTCAAATCCGTTCGGGTAACCAGCATCAGCTAAAAGCTTTTTTGCCCCAGCGACATCTTGTTCAACATCTTTTGTCGCCTTGTTGTACGACCACATGCTCGGCGGAATCGGATTTTTCGCCAACATTGCTTGCCCCTGATAAATCGCATCAAGGTAGGTCTTGCGATTCAAAGCCTTCGCCAAGGCCTCGCGCACGCGGCGATCGCCAAACGGCTTTTTTTCAACGTTGATCGCAAGGTAGCCGACATTCAGCCCCTCGCGCTCCATCACCGAAACACTGAGTTCTTTCTTTAGACCCGCCAAATCCATCACCGAGGGCTCGGCCACCAGCTGACATTCACCGCGCTTTAGCTTCTGAGAACGCACCGAAGGATCGACAGTGATCGCGAACACGAGCTTATCGATTTTATTTTTACCCTGGAAATACTTAGGATGCGCTTCATATCGAATCTGCGAGTCCTTCTCATATCGCACCAGCTGAAACGGTCCAGTCCCAACCGGCTCAAGATCAATTTTTTCTGGAGTCTTCGCCGCCAATACTTTCGCGCCATACTCAGCCGACAGAATCGAAGCGAAGTCCATTCCCATATTGGCCAAGAACGGCGTTTCTGGACGCGAAAGCACAAACGTTACCGTGTAGTCGTCCACTTTTTTGACTTCAGTGACGAGTTTGTCCATCTCCATCGACGTGAAGTACTCAAAGACGCCGCCATTCACGCGGTTGAACGGATGATCTTTTTTCAGCATGCGGTTGAAAGTAAAGACGACATCATCGGCATTGAACGGACGCGTCGGCTTGAACCAGGGAGTCGACTGAAACTCGACACCCTTGCGCAATTTAAATGTCACTTCGAGTTTGTTTTTTGAGGTCGTCCAGCTTTCCGCCAGTGACGGAACAACCTTAGTCCCGCCCTTTTCAAAATCAACGAGGCGGTTGTAGATCGTGCGCGAGCTCGCGTTGAACGTCGGACCATCGGATCCCATTTGCGGATTGAAAGTTCGCGGACTGCCCTCAGAGCAGTACACAAATGTTCCAGCAGCGGCATTGGCCGCACTCAGCGCCCCAAAAGTCACCATGGCTAGAGCCAGCAGAGCCTTTGAATTCATCATATCTCCCCCTCGTCAAACGTCTGGGAAAATACTCGACCGATCGTGCAAATGAGTCAAACGACGCCGCCCTCCCCTAGAGGGAAAAGCGCATTTGCGTCATATGAACCTCCCCGCCCCAAGGGGCGGGGTTTCATGAGCGCTACGGTCTCGCTTTCCCTGTTGGGAAAAGCTCGCCTTGCGCAGACTCAAGCCCCTTGTCTGCGTGCTGCTCGATGTACCGTTTGACCGTCGCCGCGGTCACGCCATGTCCTACGGTCCTCACAAAGTAGCTGTCGCCCCACAACTCTCCGGCCCAAAGTTTACGTCTCAGATACTCAAATCTCTTAAACATCAGCCGGGCACTCACGCTCTTCAGAATTCCAATGCCCTTACCTACTGACTTCTGCGGCGGGATTCCGATCTGGATATGAACATGATCCACATCAACTTCGATCTCTACGATTTCCATTCCATATTCCGCAGCAGCCCGCCGCAAAACCCTCTCGCAGAACGCCCGCTCATGTTCGAGCGTGAGAACCCTCTTTCGATACTTCGTGACCCAGATCACGTGATAAAGACACTCATAGACGGCGTGACTGCTGCGCTTGAAACTCATCCGAAACTTATACTTCGTCCAAGGGCTTTCGCCTAGGTGGTGAATGGGGTCTCGGTGCCCCTTATGGGGCATTCTCGCCCCCCTTCAACCCCCCGCGCTACACCCCACGCCCCAAGGGGCGGGGATCTGCGCGGAACTTTTTAGAACCAATTCACCCTAACTCACCGACCAATCAATCGGCGTCTCACCGCGCCGTTCGAGGTAGGCATTGATTTTCGAAAACGGCTTGCTCCCCAAAAAACCACGATGCGCGGACAGTGGCGACGGGTGCGGCGACTCGATAACGAAATGCTTCTTTCGATCAATGACCGCACCTTTTTTCTGCGCGTAGGCGCCCCACAAAACAAAGACTACGCCCTCGCGTTTTTCTGACAACTCGCGAATCGCGCGGTCGGTAAATAGCTCCCAACCTTTGCCCTGATGTGAGGCCGCCTGTCCGTCGCGCACAGTCAATACGCTATTGAGCAACAACACCCCCTGCTTCGCCCAGTTCATCAAATACCCAGACTGCGAACGCGGTAGCCCCAAATCGGCCTCAAGCTCTTTATAGATATTCACAAGCGACGGCGGAAGCGACACGCCATCGCGAACCGAAAAGCAAAGTCCGTGCGCCTGCCCCTCACCGTGATAGGGATCCTGGCCAAGAATGACGACGCGCACTTGATTAAACGGCGTTGCATCGAATGCCGCAAAGTACTCAGCCGGTTGCGGATGCAGTTTCTTGCCGCTGTCGATCTCTGTTTTGATAAATGATCGCAGCTCCTGCATATGTTTTTGATCGAACTCATCGCCAAGCCGTTCAAGCCACGACGGATGCATTTTAACAGAACTGGACGCAGTGTCTGGATTCGCTGCAGGTTTCATTTCACCAGTTCAAACTCGGATTTGTCAGAAATGTCAAATCAACGAAGGCCGTCGAGGCCCTTCATTTGCCGGCGAGGAAGCAAAATCACGAAGCGCGTATTGGGACAGGTTTTATCAATCGAGAGCTTTCCATCGTGCGACGAGACAATCCCAAGCGAAATACTCAACCCCAGGCCCGTCCCTTCACCAATACTTTTTGTCGTAAAAAATGGCTGCATCACCTTGTCTTGAATCTCGGGTGGAATGCCGGCGCCACTATCCGTCACGCAAATCTGGACAAAATCACCAAAAGTT
This sequence comes from Bdellovibrionales bacterium, assembly GCA_016713885.1. Lineage (GTDB taxonomy): Bacteria > Bdellovibrionota > Bdellovibrionia > Bdellovibrionales > JAMPXM01. Next base: position 531,852 of record JADJOF010000004.1, read on the forward strand.
TCGGCGTCCAATTTAACCCAACGCTCAGGACGATCTTTCGCGGCGTCAAAAGCGTTATTGAGAAGGTTCACCAAGACTTGCGAGATCTGTGTCGGACGACACTCGAAATCTGTGGCTCGACTATCTTTATCGATGTTCACGACCAAATTTACGCGGTGATTAAGAAAACGCGCCTGACAAAGCGCAACAGTGTCGTCAATCAAAGCGCCAAGCGAGACCGTCTCAATTGGATCTTCCGAACCATCTCGAGAGAAGGTACGAAGGCCACGAATAATCACAGCGACCCGAAGAGCCATCTTGTCGATACGCTCCATCGCCGTCATCAGCTTCTCGTTTGGCACCGCGCCCTTTGCAACATAGGATCGCAAGAGGTCAATCTGCCCCGAAATAATGGCCAGAGGATTATTAATCTCATGAGCAATTGCTGAAGCCATCTCACCAAGTGACGCCATTCTTGAGCTCTGAAGGATTCGAAGTTCTTGAGCGCGCTGTTCGGTGATGTCCCAATTCACACCGATGTGACGAATGGGCTTTCCCTCTTTATCGTAAAACCCTTTGCTCTCTGCACGAAGGGTTCGAACCGAACCGTCAGTATGGCGGATGCGAAACTCGTCCGAATATCCCGCCTGGCGTTCAATCGTTCTTTTAAGATGATCGGCGATCTTTCGATGGTCTTCAGGATGGACTGCCCGCTCAAAAATCGCCTGAGGACTCTCTGCGCTCTTTGGATCGACGCCATACACTTGGTACATGGACGGATCCCAATACAACCTATTCTCAGCAATATTCCAATCCCAGATACCGAACTTAACCGCCCGAACACCAATCTCAAGCCGCTCGCGCATTGTTCGATCTGCGGTGATGTCCCGAAAGATCGTGATGACTTGCCGATCAGTCTCTGACTTGGCTCCGCCGTCATTCAAGCTCTCCAAACGAACCATCGGGCTTGCCGCAACACTTAACCACGAAATATTCCCCGACGGCTGACTAACCCCCATGATCCCGCGAGCCGGGCGATCGGTACGAAGCGCGATCATCGCGGGATGTTTTTCGCCGGGCAGATCATTTCCATCTTCGTCAATCGAGCGCCAACGAGAATCCATCGAGTCTCGGCCAAGCATTTCCTCGTCTGTCAGGCCCAGAATCCGCATAGCTGACTCATTGAAGTCGATGATTTTTCCATCGCTATCTTGAACGACAAGACCATCTTCCATCGAGTCGAGGATCGCCCGAAACCTTTGAAAAAAATCATTCATGCTGTCGGCATGAGCTCGCGTGAACATATCACTGAGCGGCTGGGTCACATAGTACCACGCCCCAAGCGAAACCAATGTGGCACAGATCAGCATAATAGCGGCATTCACGATGGCCGCATCTCGCCCAAGCGCAAAATAGGTCAGGCCAATCGACAGCACAACGGCAAACAACACCACCAAAATGGTGCGAATGGCGAATTTGCTGTAGACCGGACTGATATTATCCACCCTTGAATTTTGCCACAGAATTGGCCATGAACCATTGATTTTTACAGAACTCGTCTATTCGTCCTGCGGCTCGCGACCAAGACGAACATGCTCAAGGTTCCTAAACAGTTCCTTAAACTTCCAACGGCAAGACTTACCGCTTGCGGTTTTAACGTCTTGATCCGTTTTGAAGATCCGCCGCGGCCACATGAAAGCCGGGAGCCTTTCTGTCAACAGGCGTTTCACATCATCGACATTCGCCGTCGGAGAGTTTTTGACAACCACTCCAATAGCTTCGCCCTCGAAGTCATTTGGAAAACCAACGGCGATCGCTTGCGTCGTCGGAGAAAGCTCGATGAGAACGTCGTCGATCTCGACCAACGAGATCGTTTCACCGAGTGTCTTGATGACATCCTTCTTTCGTCCAGTGATAAAAAAACACCGCCGACCATCCTCGAGATCGGTGTAAAATCCGGTGTCGCCCGTGTGAAGCATCTCGCCAGAAAAAGGTTGCTGGTCCCCGTGTCCACGATACCCAAGCATCACGTTCGCGCCGCGAATGCAAACTTCACCAATCTGTTCCGCCCCACACAGTCGCCCTTGCTCATCGACCACAAGAATATCGTTTCCTTCAAGTTCAACACCAATGCTTGGCCTCTGAAAGTCCAACAAAAGCTTACGGTAGACTTCAAAACTCAAATTTGTCGGCATTGTCGCACTAAAATTCACCGCCTCCGAAAGACCATACCCTTGAAGAATCCGAACCTGATCTCCAAATTTCAGAATCCAATCCCGCGCAAGAGCCGGTGGCAGCGGCGCCGCCGCCGTCACAACATAGCGGAAACTCTCGCCAGCACTCGCTTTAAATCGCTCTGACTCCTGAGCCAAAAGATGAACCATCTGCGGAATCAGGCTAAGAATCGTAATCTTCTCACGCTGCAGAACTTTCAATATCCGAAGCAAATCAAAATGCTCAAAGAGAACAAGGCCAGCGCCGCTCAGGAGGCTACAGAAGAAAGAAAACTCAAGTGCATTGACATGAAAAACTGGAAGCGGAGTACAAATTCGGTCACGGGGCGAAAGCTGATGATGTCGGATCAAGTCGTCGACATTGGTTAAAACTCCCCGCTCCGTTTGCTGAACGATCTTGGAGTATCCCGTGGTGCCGCTGGTAAAAATAAGTATAAATGGCATATCGGGATCGCGGGGCGGAAGTGCTGTTTTCAATATGGCGGTATCAACATCGCCCTCAGGAATCACCATCCGATCAGCACCTAGCAACCTTACCGTCTCTTCGTCGTCGCTCACCAGCCGATACGAATCTCCTAAACTCGCTAACTTACTCGCCGTCCGCTCCGGTGTTTCGTTAGGGTTCATCGGACACAGTACTTTATTCTCCAAAAGAGTGGCTACGATCCAAACCAGATGTGAATAAGTGTTGCCCGCATGAGTTGCAATAGTCGAGACCGCATTAAACTTCTTCCGAATTAAGACACGAATGGCATCAACGTCTGACTTAACTTCGATAAGTGTGCGACGACACTCCTGCCCCTGCGGCGCGACCTGAAGAATATACCCCCGTGCTCCAAACTGAGCGACGGCGTCGTCAAATCTTTCGCGAAACGACCGAAATCGATTCGACTGGACTTCACGACCAGTGCGACGTAGCGATGTCACAGGTCGCCCACTAGTCGCCACAGCACATCAAGATCAGCCGGATAGAACGCAAACATGACGGCAAGCGCGTAACCGGCAAAATAGACCAAAGAAAGAATCACTCGCTTTGAAAGCGAGACTGAAGTCTGCTTCGGACGCAAAGCTTGAAGAGAACTCGAAACCGCAACACCGAGTGCGATAAATAGAAAATAGATCGGCAAGCGCCAGTTTTCATATGGATAGAGAGAGAAGGCTCGCATTCCCGGCAGAGGGAAGCGAAACTCCCGCCGCTGCACAAGCACTGTCGTCAAATGAATGTAGAGTCCGCCCACGAAAATTCCTATGAAAGTCGCCACAAAAACTCGCCAATGGAAGATCCTTATGCGGCGGAGCCGAGAAAAAATCGGCGCGATGAAAAACTGCTCTAGGGCACTGCTGTAGTACCGCAAGAGCGCCGTAAAGTGCTCAGAGAGAGTCGACGTATTGAGAAAGTTCCCCGTTGCAATTCCGATTCGCATTCCCGAAACCCACGCAAGCCCCACCGCCTGATTTGCCTGAAACGAGCCCACGATAAACCACTGCCAAAACGACTGAACATAACCGCCATTTGCAATTCTCGCCGTTTTTTCAATGTAAAGCATCGCGGAACTCAAGACGATCAATCCCAGTCCCTTCCACTGCAGACGATAGCGCTCCTCTTGATCCATCACAAACTGTTGACGCGAAAGAATGACCGGAATCGGCACCCAGCGTGGCGACCAAATAAACGGTATCATTCCAGAAACAATCCAGGAGCGTTGCTCTTGCTCAGCTCGACGCTTGCCCAACGTCACTGCTGCCAGCGCAAACCAAAAATGACTGACTACAAATATCAGGACCTTGAATACAAATAGCGATGAGCTAAGGAACGAGCTGCCTACAATGACTGCAAATGCGGCCATCATAAACCACATGCGGTAACGTTCCGAGATCTGAAGCGCGATCCAAATGAGAAGGAAAAGAATCGCAAACCCAAGACCCAACGCCCGCACCGGCCAAACAAGTCGCTCCCAAGAAACCAACGTCGGGTTAAAAAGGCCAAGATACTCGGCCTCGCGTAAAAGCATAAGTACAAAACCACCAATGCCAAGCCACTCAATGCGATAGCGGCCAACGTACCATGAGCCGACAACGACCAACGCGACAACAGCGCGAATGACCGCAATGCTCTCCCAGGGAATAAGAAGAATAAAAATGAGCACTGCAAACACAGCGACATGCAGCACTTCAGATATCCAACCGCGCATCGTCATCACTGCGGGCTCTCCTTCATTGCGATGTCAAACTCTGACTTTGTCCAATTGCGGACCAGAAAGTCCACCTCAGAGACCAACTCTTCCCCAATCTGAATGCGTCCATGAAACGTCGAGATCAGGTCTGATTCATTTATCCTTTTAATCTCGAGTGAACATTCGTCACCCGGCCGAATAGGGCGCAAGAACTGACTTCGCCGTACCGATAGCAAAACTGGGAACAAATCGGGAGTCTTTGCTTTAAGACAGAGCGTTGCCAATTGCGCCAGCCATTCAATCTGAATAACTCCTGGTACGAGTGGTCGGCCCGGAAAGTGATCGACAAAATAAAATTCGCGCCCGGTCGGCTGCAGACGAACCGCGGCCAGTTCTCCGGGAATAACGGAGTCAAAATGTGAAATCAGCTTAAATGAAACTCCATGACTCACAGTTCAGCCTTTCTTTCGAAATGAAGGCCCTTACAGAGTACCCATTGCTCGCAAACGTGCAACAACAGACGAAGTCCACGCATCTGCGGCATCGCTCTTCAAGTGATCATTGTCAAAAAAATCATCTTCGGTAAGTTCGTTCGCCGCGTAGTCATCAATCACCGGAATGGGTTCAGGCAACTGACTCAGAACACGCTCTCTCGCAGCGGTCGCCCTTTGTACGACATAGGCGGGTAACGCGTCATAATACGTCTTCCACGTCGGCGGAATCACAATGGCCACTTGCAGCCCTCCCTTTTACCATTGACGAATGGATTCGACCAATAGTGTTTCATGCCTCTCGCGCATACGATCCGTATAGTCTTCAAGGTGTATTCTAACCCGCGCCGCCGCCGATCGCGGAGAGACTTCTTTTTTCGTCAACGACGAGTGCCAGCCTCCATCTGGAGCAACAGCACCTTCAGAGTCGAACCGAAATCCCTGACGCACAATCGTGCGAACATTTTCGATCCCGTAGACCCAAATCAAACTCAAAGACCGCGGATCAAGCCCCTCCCAAAAGTAGCGCCAATCACCCCAAAGACCAAGATCGCGGCGAAATAGCACATTGCGCGAGGCCCGATCGCCTCCCCCAAGACTCGTTCCCCAAGAAAAGTGAGATAGAATCAATACAATCGCTTTTAACTTCGGTAGCCGTGGACGCCAGTACTCAATCACCTGCACGTCGAGCACCGGTGTTTGCCACGGACTCGAGACATTAAATCCCTTCACCACGGTCGCATCTGGATGAATATCAAAGTGTGCCTGAGAATTGCCGGCAAACAAGACCTCAACTGACTCGGCTCGCTTTTCAAGGTAATTCATCTTCGCGCTAAATTCACGCGGCATCAGACTGAGCTTGAGCTCGAGCATACCTAGCGCAAGCAACAGCGGCAGAATAAAAACAGCTGCTCGTTTTAAAACCGGTCTAAGTTGTTGTCGCTCAGCCATCGACGAACCTCTCACAGCTACACACTCTTTCAAAACTGAAAGTAGATAAAGTGGCGCTCATCAAAACGACCATAAACCACCAATAATAAAATAGCCGCATAGTAGGTCAGCCAACGCAATGCCCGCGAGCGAAACCAATAGGTGCGAAATCGCTCTTGCCCCGACACCCACTCCAACAGCAGCAAACCACAAATCAGAACCAACACCATTTGCAGGTCACGCACAGAAAACAGGTCGCCGAAAGAAGCGTCGTGAGCGCGCTCTCCCATTCCAAATGCCGCTCTCAAAAGATGCCACGCCTGCACCATCGAGTGCGATCGAAAGAAAATAAATCCGATACTCATCGTGGCGATCGTGAAAAGCCACCCAAAAGCACCCCCCCACAGGCGCGCCGGCAAACGCTTCGTCACGCTCACCATCATGCCGTGAAACAAGCCCCAGCAGAGATAGGTAAAGTTGGCGCCATGCCAAAGGCCGCTCAAACCAAAAGTTATCATCGTATTGAACCACGTTCGAAGCGAACCGCGTTGGCTTCCGCCAAGTGGAAGATAAACAAAATCGCGAAACCACGTTGACAGCGATACGTGCCAACGGCGCCAAAATTCATGCGGACTTGTCGCCAACTGTGGCCGCAGAAAGTTCAAGCGCAAGTTGATCCCTAAAAGCAGTGCGGAGCCACGAGCAATGTCGGTGTAGCCGCTGAAGTCACCATAGATTTGAAAACTGAAAACCACTGCCGCAAGAATCACCGAGGACGAATCAAATACTCCGGGACGATCGAAGACTCGCTCAACAAGCACAGCCAAGTTGTCGGCAAATAACGACTTCTTCAAGTACCCCAAAAGGATCAAACGAAGGCCGCTTCGCCATGCCGACGGCGTCGGCATCGACGGGCGCCAAAGCTGCGGCAGAAGATGCTGCGGTCGTTCAATTGGTCCCGCCACCATCTGCGGAAAAATAAGCACGTAAAGAGCAAAGCGCCCAAGATGTCTCTCCACCGGAGTCTGCCGTCGATAGACATCCACTGTGTACGCTAGCGATTGGAACACATGAAAGGAGAGCCCAAGCGGCAACATCAAACCCAAACGCCATGCGGGGAGCGAAAGCGGCCCCGTCACCAGTGACAGGAACCAATCAAGGTATTTGAAAGAAAATAATATCCCGACGTTCGCGGCAATACTCACCAATAGCCAACGGCGCCTGGCCAATGGCGCGTCACACGAATCGATCTTCAGACCAACATAAAAGTCGATGACGACAATGACGCCCAAAATGGCGATGTAGACCGGCACGAAGGCCATATAAAAGCCACAGCTGGCCAAGAGGAGAAACCACCACCGATAAGCCACTGGTAAGAACCAGAACAGTGCCACCACGCAGGGAAGGAAAACCAGATAGCCAAATGAGTTGAAAAGCAATTCACGCCCCTTTCCGTATCATTCTCACAAACAAAATCTGAAACTCCGAGCCATATTGAGACAGTAAACTTGGCCTTCTGGCCAAACTTAGCCTTCGGTCTCCATTTTTTTAACAATTCAGCCGAGAATACACCTGAGGAGAGGAGACCAGATGAGGGCGATGCGACCAACTTTGAAGCATTCAAAGTATTATGTAACAAGAGCGGCATCCGCACTTGTTACTGTCACTTTTGGTGCTGCCAGCATTTTTCTTTTCTCCGGTTGCGAAGAAGAGGAAGAGGCCGCCGCAGGAGCTGCCCCAAAATACCTCTATGTTGCGTCGGGCGCCTGCTATTCAGGAAACGGCATTACCTCGTTCACTAACGCGACATCATCAAACCTGGTCTATCGTCTAAATCTCTCCACTGGCACCAAAGAGCGAACAATCGCCGACTACTTTGCGAGTCCCGCCAGCACAGGAGACTCTCCGATTGCAGTCGTGAGTGAGAATTCGAGTTCACTGCTGGTACTTGTTGAAAACACAACGACCGTTGGTCTTCGTCGAATTGAACGCGTGCCGAAAGTCGGCAGCAGTACACGCACAACCTATTCCGGCAATATCACGGCACTCAGCGCTCAGGTTCGAGCGATGACACTGCTACCCGATGGCTACCTTCTCGTTTCAAAAAGCACCGCTATTGAGAAAATGAAGGACGGCTCAAATCGCCTTCTCAAGGGCGCCAATCCCTGGGTCTCACTCTCGACGCCGGCAAGCTCGTGCACAACGTCGGCAACGCTTTTGAGCTCGATGGCCCGCCTCAACAACGGTGCCATCGTCTTTGGGCACGCGGCAGCAAGTAACGCCCGGATCGGCGTTGTCGATCCTTTGGGTTATGCGCTTGCCGGCGACTGCAAGTCAGCCCTCTCTGCTCCGGCGGCGACTTCATTTCCGACGGCAATGGTTTACGATGGGACCAACCGAAAGCTTATCGTCGCCTATGCCGGAAGCACCACCGCTGCCGATATCAACACGATCTATTCGTACGATGTCGATGAAACAACGAGCGCTCTTTCAAACCCACAGGAACTCTACGACTCAAGCCTCTTCGGCTCGACATACAACTACTTGTTGTTTGGAGTTTCGTCGATGACCCTCGACACGACGAATGGCGCCATCTACATCGCAACCGCTGTTTCGACCGCCACGACGGTTGCCAACTATAAAATTGAGAGGTTGAAGTACGCCCCTTCGCAGATTGGAAGCAATAACCCTGCGGTCCTCACCTGGGAAAAGACCTTCTACGACTTCGGAAGTGACACGAAGTGCATTTCAAGCATGACCATTGCCGACTAAGGTCTGTGTGTTTTCGAATCATATGTTCGAAAACCTTTAAGCCACGCGGCAACGGAGCCCACGCCGACCACGCCGATCATACTTGAAAACGTAATCGCGCGCTGTACTCCTTGAAACTGCGACATCAAACCGAGCTGGGTATTGCCAAGCATCGGACCACTCAAATACGAAATCATCTCAATGCCGGCCAATCTTCCCCGCAGATTATCGGGAATCGTTTGGTTCCAAATCGTCTGGCGAAAAACCGCGCTGATCATATCCGCAAAACCAGCGAGGATCAGAAACATCATCGCGACGATAAAGTTCGGCGCCAACCCGAACCCAATCATGAAGATCGACCAACTCCCCGCGGCCCATAAAATCACAAGCCCATGTCGAGTCCAGCCCGTCATCCATCGCGAAAGCAGCGTCGCCATCAGCGCTCCAATCGAAATTCCAGAATGCAACCAGCCGAGTTTCGACGGGCCGCCGAATAGCTCTGCCACGGCCGGAAACAAGAGATTCGGCATCGAGAATGTCATCGCCACGACGTCGACAACATAAGTTCCAATCAGCTCTGGCCGACTCATCGCATATTTAAAACCTTCATGAACCGCCGATACCGAGAATGCACTTCGACGCTCGTGCGAAGGCACATTGCGCAGACCCAATACCGCGCCCACACAGATTGCAAAAGTCGCAAAATCAAAAAAGAAGGCCCAATCAGCGCCACCCGTTGAAATCAAAATGCCGGCGACGGCCGGTCCACCGATCATCCCAACGTTGCCGCGCAACGAGGACAGTACACCCACGGCCGGCAACTCTTCGCGAGGCACAAGGCGAGGGGTCAGCGCTTCAAGCGCTGGCCGATGAAAGCCATTGAAGATCGAGAGTCCGGCACTGGCCAGTAAAATCCACCACGGCCCGGGGTATCCCGGCTTGAGCACGGCACACGCGACACCCATCGCAAGAACGATTCCGGCCATTCCCAATTCGCAAAAAATGATCAGTCGGCGCCGATCAACGGCGTCGGCCAAAGCGCCACCAAAAAGCCCGCCGACCACCGACGGAACCAGCTGTATCACCCCGAGTAGTCCAGTGAGCAACGTCGACTTTGTCGCTTGATACAGTATGTACGGCATCGCCACATAGCTCATCATCGAACCAAAAAAACTGACGAACTGACCAAGATAGAGAAGGCGAAAATCACGGCGACGAAGTGGGCTCAGATCCATCCCCATAAGGTAAGCAATGCGTCAGTGAGCCGCCAATCGTATTTTGACGAAAGCCTGAAACAATGTAGGCTCAAAACATCGGATGATCGACAAGGATGTCGACGCCGATGTTTCCGCACGGATCGCGGAAGCACATCAGTGTCGCAAGTAAGCCCATGGCTTACTCGACTCATGACCAACGGAGGGTCTTATCGTGTTCAATCGAAGCACTCGTCTTCGCTTTGTCTCTTCTCTCGGTTTTCTCTCATTCGTCTTCGTGCTGGCCGGTCTCGCGACCCCCGATCCTGTTGGTCCTTTTCCTCTTGCCCACGCCGGCGCCCCCGCCACTCTCGAATTTCCCTTTGTCCCCGATCCGACCATGACCGTCGGCTCACTCTGCAGCCCAAAAGAGCCCGACTACTCCGAACGACGCTATCCCGAGCAAATTGCGTACTGCAAAAGAACGGTGAGCTCACAGTTAAAACGCGAGATCTACGAGGCCTACGGCGTCCCGCAGCACTGCCGATCCGAGTACACCGTCGATCACTTCATCCCGCTTTCAATCGGCGGGACCAATCGCCGTGAAAATCTTTGGCCCGAGCACAAAGACATCAAAAACCTTCGCAAGAATCTCGAGCTCGACCTCTTCGAAGATGTTCGCGACGGCAAGCTCACGCAAAGCGAGGCGATTCGCCGAATCCGCGAAGCCAAGTTGAATCCGCCGATCAGCGATCCGTCTCGCTATGTGATTTGTCACTAAGCAGAGGCTGACCTCACCAGATATAGACCGCAGCAACCGATGGATAAATATAGGTCTTCGCGTACGAAATGGTGGAGTAGCTCGTCCCGCCCGTCAGCAGTTCTGAGTACGTGGCGGCCGAGTAGTTGAGGCGCAGACTCGCGTAAAAGCTGTCGCCGACCGGCATGTTGTAGCCACCATCCACATGCAGTGCCGTCCCCTTCCATGTGTCAGCGGAGCCGGATCCTGAGCTATAGCTCGCCGACGTCACGATGTAGTAGGCAAAGCCAAGGCTCCATGTCTTCTGCTTGTCGATCATCCAAAGAAAACGCGGGCCCATCTGTGAACTTGAATAGGCTGTGGTACTCGATCCAGAGAGCGACTCGGAGTGCGAAGCGTAGCCCCAGCCCACCAAGTACTGCCCCTGCCGATCGACTCGAAACCCCAAAGTGGCTTCAAGAAAGGTATATCCGGCCGTGGATGATGTTGCCGTCGTTTCGGATTTTGAAAAATAGAAGGCGTTGAGCTCAACAAAGCCGAAGGCTTGAAGAGGGAGACACAACAAGAGGAGAATCAGTTTCTTCATACTTTCTTCATCGGCCAAGACGCGATTCAAATTGAGACCTAATTTCCAAGACGATGGACCAGTTGCCTACGGTGCGCAATTGCCCTGATGATATTCAGATGAGCGACACCCAAACGAGCGACGCCAGCGCACAGTTTCCCCATCAGCGGTCGATGAAAAACCTCCTGCTTCGGCCCGACTTTCAGCTGAAGTACTCTTTCTATTTTGTCGGGATGACTTTGATCGTCATGGGAGCGGTGTTCATGCTCTTCCTACTGTCGCTCAAAGACATGATCAAAACCCTCGCTGTCGTCTACAATATTGAAGCGAGCGTGGTTGACGCAATCAACGAATCCATTGGGACTGCGACCTATACAACGATTGCGGTGGCGTTATTGTTTGGAATGATCTCGGTCTCGCTTGGTGTGATTCTCACCCACCGCTTGATCGGGCCGATGATTCCCATCCGTCGCCTGATTGGCCAGCTCGCCGAAGGGCAATACGGTGTTCAAGGACGTCTTCGCACAAAAGATGACTATCAGGAAATCATGAGCGAGCTCAATCGCCTCTCGGCGTCCTTGGCCAAAAAGCATGGCCCCGGCTCAAATCAAATCGGATCGTAAAATAGAATCGCTTCGCCCTCGGTGAGCAAGTCGCCATTCTGATTATGAATCGAGTTCTCAATTTTAATGATCGGCTTGTCTTCGCGCACACTCACGATTTTCAACTGTGCTGTCACCGTGTCGCCAATGTAACACGGCGCCTTGTAGCGCGTTTCCTGGCTCACAATGATAGTTCCAGGGCCTGGCAGCTGCATACCGGCAAGCTTCGAAAACGTCGACGAAACGAGCATTCCATGAGCAATTCGACGCTTGAATCGTGTCTTCGCCGCATATTCGTCATCAAGATGTACGGGATTGCTATCACCTGAAAGGTCCGCGAAACGCCGAACCATCTCGTCAGTGATCGTCAATGTCAGGCTCGCCGTTTCACCGACTTTAGGCATTCGTTTCACTGAGGTCTCACCCATCTCGCTCTCTCCCCTTTTACAACTTGCGATCAGAAATTATTTTTTTTGCCCGCGAATAGTTTTCCGGCGCCACGTAGATGCGTTCAATCATACGAGTCTCTTCGTACTGTTGAAATACTCGCGTCACTTTTTCAATCGGCACTGGCTTTTCTCGAGTATCGTAATCGTCGACGACAAAGATCGGAAATGCTTCCTGGTCCTGTGTCGCGTGATATTTTGACAGACGCGAGGCCGAGCTCGAGTGGATTGTCGAGATCCCCTCGCCATCAAGAGCCGCGCAAATTTTTGCAGGCCTTACAGATGCCTCGGTGGCATGCACCTCTGACAACATTCGGAATGGACGACGAGTTGCAATGCGCTTTGCCCACTCATTCGATTGCGTCGCCAGATGCTCATAGAGAGAAAAATCCGAACAGCGCAAATACTCATCGATATGGGACGGCAGATAATAGGTGCAGTCCTTTGAATCCAGATAACGCTGGAGCATCTCTTCAAAGATGATGCTCTTGTGATGGAAGTAAACCATCAAATACATATGGTGGCGCGAGATCAGAAAATCATCGAAGGTATACAGCGCACGGCGGTTGAGTGCCAGATGCACTTTGCCCTTGGTTTCATGAAACGTGAGATTGCCAATAAGCCACTCAAGCTCCACTCGCCCATAGTTCGTCCCGCAAAAATAAGCATCGCGCTCGAGGTAGTCCATTCGATCGACGTCCATCTCTGAACTGACCACTTGCGACAGAATGGGCCGAAAATCCAAGCCTTGATCGATAAAAAAATCATCCGGAGCCTTAAGGCCGCGATCAATAAGACAGGCGATGTGATGACCAGTCAGATCTTTAAACGACTTCGCGATGCATTTTGAGAGCGCTGAGTCGGTCACCATCTTGATGGTGTAGTCCTCGTGGGTCGCCGTCCGCTTCGAGTCCACAGCATATCCGCGCTCGCGACTGGAATAGACACCGATATTCAGTGTGTCGACTCTGGGCATAACCACTTCGGTGGTGTGCGAGAGCGGTCCATGCCCGGTATCATGCAAGAGAGCGCCAAGGCGCACGACCTGCCTTAGGCGCGCCCGCGTCGCTTCATTTGAAAACTTAAATGAACGAAAAATCGAATCAAAAGCGAGCCCGGCCAAGTGCATGACGCCGACCGAATGCAAGAAGCGCGTGTGTGTTGCGCCTGGAAAGCTGTACTCAGCAAATCCAAGCTGCTTGATTTGGCGCAGGCGCTGGAACTCCGGCGTCTCAAGAACGGCCTCTTCCGCATCGCTCAGCGCAATGGAACCATGTATCGGATCTTTGATTTCCATGCCCTGTGTTCTCGAGGACAAACGACCGTCTGTAAACAAAAAACACAACCTGCGTCATGCCTGGTCTTTGCGCATCACTTGGAGGTGAATAAGCTTGAACATCGTCAGGAGGACTCATGCTTCAAATTGCACTCACCGCCCTTATTCTTGCCACCTCACTCTACGCTCCGAGCTCAGTGGCAGACGCCGCCTCAACCTACGGCATGAAGGTGCCTCCAGCCTTGAGCTCACGGGTGGTGATCCCACTCCCCGTTAAAGTCGTTTTGGACCGCGACTTCCGCTCACGTTACCCGCTTGCCGCTCCGATTAAACTCGATGTCCTGAAGGCCAGCATTGAAATCTACGACGTCTTTCAGATTCCAAACGGCTTTGGCGGCTATGACACTCGGCATTACTTCCGCATCGTCGCCATCCACGATAATGGCGCAAAAGTGCTCGTCGAATCGAGCCTCATTGAGCGCAGCGACTTCGAGCCCAATCAAGACCCGATTCTTGTCGAGAACTTCCGCGTCATTGGCTGGGCACCTTGACCAAATCGGCAGTTCCCATGATTTGATGTGCGGCGGATTCCACCCCGTCTCAAACGCCAAGCACCAAATCAGGAGGACACTGTGGACGTAACGCACACTCTTAAGCAGGGTCACGAAGCATCGCGCGAGCTGGCTCCCATCAGTCACTTGCATGCCGACGTCATTTACTTTGATCTCTTAAAACGCATCCTCAGCCGCGGCGCTGAAAAATCCGATCGCACCGGCACCGGCACACTCAGCGTCTTTGGCCATCAGATGCGCTTTGATCTCTCGCTCGGATTTCCGCTACTCACCACAAAAAAATGTCACACGCGTTCAATCATTCATGAGCTCCTTTGGTTTTTAAAGGGCGACACCAACGTGCAGTACTTACGCGACAACAAAGTCAGCATTTGGGATGAGTGGGCCGACGAGAATGGCGACCTCGGCCCTGTTTACGGAAAACAATGGCGCGCCTGGGAAACAGCCGATGGCCGCACCATAGACCAAATCGCTGGCGTCATCGAGCAAATCAAAAAGAACCCTAACTCTCGCCGTCACCTCGTTGTCGCCTTCAACCCCGGCGATGTCGACAAGATGGCACTGCCACCATGTCACGCGTTCTTTCAGTTCTATATCGCCGGTGGCAAACTCTCCTGCCAGCTCTATCAGCGAAGTGCCGACGTGTTTCTTGGCGTTCCATTCAATATCGCAAGCTACGCGCTACTCACGATGATGGTCGCGCAAGTCACAGGTCTCAAACCCGGCGAGTTCATCCACACGCTTGGCGACGCGCACTTGTATGTGAACCATTTGGAGCAAACCGAACTTCAACTCACACGCGAGCCACGCGCAATGCCGCACATGAAACTCAATCCCGATGTGAAGTCCGTGTTTGATTTCAAATTCGAGGACTTTGAACTTGTCGGCTACGATCCACATCCGGCGATCAAGGCTGAGGTTGCTGTATGATTCTGTCCGCGATCGCCGCGATGGCATCCAATCGCACCATCGGCCGCGATGGCGGACTCCCGTGGAGAATCCCCGAAGACTTTCGTTTCTTTAAAGATATGACAGCCGGTCACATCATGATCATGGGAAGAAAAACTTTCGAGTCTCTTCCCAGTCTCTTACCCGGCCGCGTCCACATCGTCATCACACGCAAAGAGAACTACGAATCCCCCTTTGAAGATAAGGGTGAGATCCCAAGCGTGCTGATCGTTTCTGATGTCGAAGAGGCTCTTGCCGCCGCGGAGGCGATTTTAGAAGAAGAGCCCGAGTGGGGCGAAGAGGTGTTCAACATCGGCGGTGCCGAAATATACACCGCGATGCTACCCTACACCGATCGCCTTTATCTCACCGAGATCGAAGCGACCGTCGAGGGCGATGCGCACTTTCCGCGCTGGCACGCCGAAGACTTTCATGAGGTCTCTCGCCGCGCCGGTACCACGGCTGGCACAAACGACATTCCGCACTTCGAATTCGTCACCTACGAGCGCACGAAGTAAGGCCCACGTTTAAAGCGCAGGAGCAAAAAGATCACGGCAAATCATGCCGGTCATCTTCTTAAAGGCTGAATTGGCTGGCTCAAGACCACGACTCCGCGCTTCAAGCACAGGATCGGCACCGTACTTGGCGAAGGCCGCCTTGGCTTCGGCAAACGCCTTCAGGTGGCGTTTGCGAAGTTCGGCAAGACCCGTCTCATCAAGAATCTTCTGCACCACACCTTCCGCGACAAGTGCATCAAAGGCCTTCTCGTGCGCGATCAACATATTGTCGGGGTTGGCCGTGTAGCGCCACGCCTTCACCCACGAGCCAAGAAAGCTGCGAGTCTCAATGTACATGCGGGTTAAGTTGATCAAGCCATCCACGATCGCGTAGCGAACGATCGACCAGATCCACTTCATGCGTTGAGTTCTTGTCGGCGTGATCAGCTCAAATGATTTCAAGAAGTCATCCATCTGCGCACCCTTCATCTTGGCAACATAGGTCCCCATCTGTTTGAACATCGTTTGGCTTTCAAACCGAACCCGATTGCCCGTAATCTTTTCGATGGCTTCGCGCCAATCACCGAGGCGCATTCGCATTTCCTGTTTGCGAAGGTCTTTGTCGACTTCAAATGCCACCCAACCATCCTTTGTTGGCACGCGTGGAATCAGTCCTTCCGTTAGCTTTTCAATGACTCGCGTGACAAACTCGGCTCGGCCAATCTCGTCAACAGACAGTCGATGCAGCGGCATGCCCGGAACCAATTTTTTGTGAACCGCAACCACATCAATGCGCGACTCCACCGAACCATTACCCGAATACACATAGCGCTCGATAATAGCCTTGATAATATTCTGAGCGGTTGTGCCTACAGCGTACAGAGTCGAGTCGGCCGAAATAGAACGCAGAAGCCCAGCCTCTTTAACCAAGCCTTTCGCGATCGCGGTTTCAACGACGGTCGCAACTGCTTCACGTGTGTAGCGAGGGTCTTCAAAGATATCGCGCTTCACGACTTCTTGAATTGTCGGATTTTGATTGTAACGAGCCGCCAGCTCCACAGCCGAAAGCTTGCTGTGCGGTCGAAGATCTTGAAGGCCCATTTCTTTGTCGCGAAACTTGTGATCAAGCGCGGCCTCGGGCAGGAGTTTGCGGATCGCAACAAGATCCTCCATCAGAGCCGACACCATGCGCTCGTGGCGTTCCACGTTGGCCCATGGACGATCTGGCCAGTGGCCACCTTCACCATGACCACTCACAAACGAATATCCGGCGTGACCAAATGAATCCATATGAACGTGGAGACCCGCGCCCACCATGAGGAGATTGCCCTTCTTCATACCTTCCAAGAGGAGCTCGCGACCAAAGGGATCATTCTCATCGACCAGCTGAAGTGGTGCGAGTTTCACACCGTGAGTCGCGCCCGTTTCGACCTGAGCCGCGTTATAATTCACGAGATCGCTGGGGAAGTGATAGAGCCGACGCATTCGTCCACCAACAATCATCGTCGGGAACATCGGGGACGTCCAAAGGCTGACATCGATCCACTCATTGAAGTTCGCGAGTTGTGACGCCACCTCATGCCCGATGCCGGCGTACCGAGCCATCATGTACGTCTCATAGAAATGTGTATCGATATCGTAGGCCTGTGCTCCAAAAGAGAACAGGGACAGGACCATCAGCAGGGCCCCGGTGATCTTTCTCGAAATATAGCTTTTCACGGCCACCTCGTCTTAATGCGCAAAGCCCGCATAATGACACAGTGCATCAACTGCTGTCGACTACTCATGAAAAATAGAAATGGTCGATGAAAAACTCGACACCCAACAGGGCCGATGAGGCGCCGTATTCCCTCTTTGGGACATCCTGACTTGAGACAAAATCAAAATCTTTCACACGTTTAAGGAATCTTTAATGGCGAACTTTTGTTCGAACCTAGAGACTATATCTGTGGAACCCGATATTCAGGCCATCATTGATCGATGGAAGCTCAGATTGGAACAGATTGGCGATAGCCGCTACGGCGTCTATGCCGCCGTAGGAAAATCCGACCGGATTCTCGTCATGGTATGGTCGGAGGTTGTTCGCCTCAACGCTGCCAACGATTTTATTGATCTCTATCTCAAAGAGACAGATCCCACGCTCGCAAGCCAACTCCTAGAGGACATCGTTGTTCTCGTTAATGGCCTCGAAGACCTTGATCTCTATCGTTTCCACGATAGCGACTAACAACCGCTTTTCTTCGTTATCACTCTCTCGATAGAGATAAACACCGCTCACTCAAGCAGCGGCACATCACCATATCGTCTATATTCTCGTTCGCGCCGACTTAAGCGGCCCTTCGTCTAGAAAATCTCAATTCGAGATCTTTCTCCTCAAGCCTCATTCTGAGACGCCGAAAAGAACCATAGGAAAGTTAGAACCCATGGGTTGCGACAGGAGTTGCGACTCTCGCCGATCAAGGACGATCGACGGTACTTCAGGGAGGAGGAATTATGGGTTTACGTATTAACACAAACGTAGCCTCATTGAATGCCCAGAGGAATTTGACGGGCACAAAATGGGGACTGGACAAGAGTCTTGAACGCTTGTCGTCAGGTTACCGCATTAACCGTGCGGGTGACGATGCGGCGGGACTCGCGATCAGCGAAAACCTTCGCGCTCAGGTGCGAGGTCTCAAGCAAGCGTCGAGGAACGCGCAAGACGGTGTATCACTGGTACAGGTCGCAGAAGGCGGTCTGAACGAGATGAGCTCCATCTTGATTCGTCTCCGAGAACTTGCAGTTCAAGCCGCTTCCGACACTATCGGTCCGGTCGAGCGTCAGTTCCTGAACGTGGAATATGATCAGCTCGTATCCGAAATCGATCGTATCGCCGATGCGACTGAATTTAACGGAACTCAACTCTTAAGTGGAACCGGTTCGGTACTCGACTTCCAAGTCGGTACTCGAAACGATCCAAATATCGATCGACTCACCTTCGATGCGTCGAAAGCGGATGCGAACAGCGCCGCCCTCGGTGTGAATCTGACAAGCGTCGCTGATAAACCATCAGCACAGAACAGCTTGGCAGCCATCGACGCCGCTATTGTGAGTGTGTCGGCAATGCGAGCGGACTTTGGTGCAATCCAAAACCGTCTGCAGTCCACCATTGGCAATATCGCGGTCTCAGTTGAGAACTTGTCAGCTGCGAACTCACGGATTCGTGATGTCGACGTCGCTGAGGAAACTGCGGAACTCACTCGCAACAATATCTTGTTGCAAGCGGGCACATCGGTCCTTGCCCAAGCGAACCAGACATCGAACACAGCGCTCTCGCTCTTGAACAAAACGTTTCAGGGTTGATGAACTCCGACTCCCGTGATGGCGGGCTCATGTAAACGTCGCGAGACGTTACTGAGCCCGGCCCCACAAACTAGGATGAAGGCGATCGTCTTCTTTCTAGCGAACTGACTGAATCTGTTTCCTGCTTTTTAGGGGAGGTAATCCCTCCCCTAATTTAGACAAGGAGACGGCGACATACTGTGTGCTCATCACTGTGCTCATCGTTGAGCCTGGATGGACATCGCTAACTGTGCGAAGCATCGCACTCGTTCTTCGCGCACGACTCTTCGTCATATAATACCCTTCTAAAAATCTAGACTTTTTCTCGACTCTCGCGATTTCACGTTTATTCCGATGAGTCTATGGGGATGTGCATGAGCACTACTCCATTTAACAAACCTGAGACTCATGATGAGTCTCTTTGCCACGGTAGGCAGCGATCACGGAGGAACGCACATGACACAAGGAGGATAGTATGGGTTTGCGTATAGCAACCAACGTTGCGTCGTTGAACGCACAAAAAGAATTTGGTTGGAACGCAGAGGCAGTTGGATACGAGTCTTGCGCGATTGAGCTCAGGATATCGCATCAACAAAGCTGCAGATGATGCTGCGGGACTCGCGATTAGCGAGAACCTGAAAGGTCAGATTCGAGGCTTGAGACAAGCTTCGCGCAACTCGAACGACGGTATTTCGCTCGTTCAGGTTGCAGAAGGCGGTCTCACCGAAATCTCGAACATGCTCGTTCGCCTGCGCGAACTTGGTGTTCAAGCTTCGTCTGACACGATTGGTGACACAGAGAGAAAGTTCATCGATGTGGAATACCAGCAGCTCAAGTCCGAAATTCAGCGGATCAGCGAAGTGACCAAGTTCAACGGTCGCGATCTTTTGAATGGTACGGGCGGCGTCATCGACATCCAAGTTGGTACGTACAACGATCCGTTTAAAGACCGGATTTCGTTCAACGCATCGGCAGCCAATTCGAGCCTCGAGTCCCTGGGACTCACAGCCGAATCGGTCGCGATGAAGGAGGCTGCACAGAATAGTTTGGACGTTTTGGACCGTGCGATGGTTTCGGTAAACGCAATTCGCGCCAACTTCGGCGCCATGCAGAACCGACTCCAGTCGACCGTAGCGAACCTCGCAGTTGCAGATGAGAACCTCTCAGCTGCCAACTCTCGAATCCGCGACGCCGATATCGCAGCGGAAAGTGCCGAACTCACGCGCAACAATATTTTGATGCAAGCGGGAGTCTCAGTACTGGGCCAAGCGAACAACATCTCAAACATCGCACTGAAGCTCTTGAGCTAAGGAGTGATGCCATGAGTGTGTACCGAACGAATGCGCTCGAATGGACCGCCAGTATCATGTTTGTCGGCCTCACCGTCGTCACCATGATCGTCGGCCTTGGAATCTGAACGGAAAGGTACCTTCTTCCTTTCCGCGACACATCTAGTCGCGGAAAGGAAGAAGGTACCTAAAAGCGAAGGGGCCTCCCAAGGCCCTTTCTTCATTCTGACCGCCCACCGGCCACTACCGCCGGCACACCTTTGCCGCCAAGAAAGCGGTGCGTCATGAATGCCGCTTCTGCTTGAGATGAATCAGGTAGCCCATAAGCCAAAGGATCGACGTCCCCAGGTGAACCCACTTCCAAATCTGAAGCGCCGAAGGTTCCGTGACGATTTGAATGATGACTCCGGATAAAATCATCGGCCACGCAGAAAACAAGAGAATTGTTCCTGTCCGGCGCCGGGTAGCGATCGGACTTTTGTACATAAGCCAGGCGTGATTCATCCAGATCATGCCGCAGCCAAAAACAAGAAGTGGTGCAAAGAGAATATGTAGCTGCTGAAGAAACGGCTGATACGGGCTGTTGATGTTGGAATACTCGTCAATAGGCTGCCCGCAGTAAATAAAATAGGCGTAGATAAGACCCGTCACTCCGACGAGGAAGTTCGCAGAATGGAGATACCACGCCTGGCCCTTCTTCACTGTGCACCACCACTCTTAAGCGACTGATTCAATACCTGGTGCAACGCTAAAACTCTCCTCGAAGCTCCGACCGTGGCACGAGCTGTGAGCGTCGATCCGGCAACCAGCGCAATTCCCTTTTTCAAATTCAATTCATCGTCCAGAGAACGACCGACAAAAAGCCCATACCACTTTTCCTTCGGCATGTGCTCTGGCGGCTCATTGAAGTTCAAAACTTCAATTCGACGAATTTTGTCTGCCGTATCGACGACAATAAGCAATGTCTCCGTCTTGGACCGAACTCGATGCACATCAACATACGCTGCACCGTCTGTCTCACCGCCACACTTTGCCACATATCGCAGGACAAGCTTTGACGGCATTTCATAGCCCGAGAGGCTTTGAATCGCGGCCATTTTCTTATCATCTAAAAAAACATTCTCTTTTTTCGGTGCACACGTTCCAAACGCCGAGCGTGCCGCTTCGTCTGAGGTGAGCTGAGAACTCGCCCAAACCACATGCGGAACAAACACACCGAGCGCGACCAACAAAAAGGCCTTAGAACACATATCCGAGCAGAACATTGTATTGGTTGATACCGGTTCCATCCTGCTTCTCGTAGTCCTGAAAATCGACTTTCACAACCACTTGATCGATTGGCTTATAGGAAAATCCAACGGTTGTAATCGTGACCTGATTCGCACCGCTGCGCGCGTATCCAAGTGGAACCTCAGCCTGAGTGTCGAGCTGCTCCCAGCGCGCAAACGGTGTGAAGGAGTTCAACGTTCCAGCCAAGACATCGTAACCAGCTTGCACATAATGTCCCGTCAAAAGAGATCCAATTGAGTTACTACCGGTGAGCGGCGCCGCAGCACCTGTGGAACTCAGCTCAGCGGCGTTTAACTCGGCCACGTGGTCAAGTTTCGCCATTGTCGCCATACCCCTAAGCTCAAAAGCCCCCACGCGCCAGTCGGCGTGAAGGTCATAGATCTGCGTGTCAACACTCGGAACGCCAGCGCCCGACCCCGCCGCCGGATAGAAGCTTGACGGTCCGGAGTACGCCGATACTCCGACGAGAAGTCCTTCCACTCCGGTGTAGTCCAAGCGACCGACGAGCGAAAACTGGTCGGCTTTCGCACTAGCTCCTTTTTGACGACCGTTTCGCAAACCTGACGCAGAAAATCCATCGGCATTGAGACCGTTCACGAGATACGCACGATAGCTAAACGAACCCACGTCGCCAAAAACTCCAACGCCATTCTCTCGCCAAGTGCTTGGAATAATCGAATTCTCTGTGTCAGGACGACGCGCGCCTAGGAAAGTCGTCGGCTCGTGTCCCTCATTGATAAAGCCCATTGGCAAAAGCAACAGGCCCGCGCGCACATTGAACTCCGGTTGTGCGAGATAGTCGATGTAAGCGAACTCGGCCGAAACCTCCCCGCCTTTACCGGTCGATGCGTGTTCAAATTCGACTTCAGTGTTCAACAAGAACTTCTCGTTAAAGCGATAGCCAAAATAGACGACGGCCCGCAGGAAGTCGATCTGATCGGCTGTCGTTACGCCAGTGCCGTTATCCTTCTCACTCGCGTAGTTCTGATACAGCATCTCACCATAGCCGCCGATCGACACACCCTTCGATGTGCGATAAACCCGCGACGCCGAGGGCCCAAGACCTGTACGTATAGAGGACTCGCGGCTCTCATTCGTTTCACCTTGTTTGAGACGATTCACTTCATCGGCGAGAACACTCAAGCGCGCGGCCAGTTCATCGTTACTCACGGCATCGGCGGCCCCGGATTGAAAGGATAAACTCAAAATAAAACCACTCAATACGGCAATCGCTCGGAATTTCATGTGGACTCCTTGAAGTAAGTCGAGATGTCGTCCACCCCACAAATGAAGTGAACCTCTTTTTGATTTTCTATTTTCGATTTCAACGCGCAGCTCGCATAGATGTTGCCGCCAGAGCGCACCACCAACTGCACGTCGGGAGGGCGCAAACTCCACGCGAATGCCCGCTTAGGGCCCATCACATAAGGTCCCGTCGAAAGACAGTCCGCGCGAAGAGCCGAGTCCGTCCACACCGACAGCTGACCAAAATTGCGAGCTGAACGCCCTGTCGCCGGATCCAAAATATGTCCTGGGCGGTGATCGTGTCCGGATGTAGAGATCGACCCGCGATCAATCGAGAGCGCAAGCGTGCCAAGATCTGTGCGAATCGGAGCCCCTTGAGACACGGCTAACTGCCCACCAAGATTGATAACCACACGAACGTCATTTGCGACAGAAGCTCGAAGTGCGCGATCAAGGGCAGCACCCTTACCAAAACCGCCCTCTTCCCAATCGCTGCCGCCAATGCGCCTTGTCACTTTGTCGCCATCAACGACAAAGGCCGTTTCATCTCGCGGGCGCAAAGCGCGATTCACTTCGGTCGGGCTCGGTTCACCAACGGACTTTGGATCTCGCAGCTTCCACACTGTAATCAGTTTTCCGAGCAAAGGATTGAAAAGCCCTTCGGTACTCTCCTGGCATTTCAATGCCTCACTCAAATCGGCGGCAAGCTGCTGCGAAGCTTTGTACGACGATCCAGTTTTCAACTTATTGATCCGCGAGAGCGGAGACTCACTCTTCCACGTCGATAGCTCGGCATCTGTTGCTTCGAGTTCTTTGACAATGCGCTCGCTTGCCACCGCCGCTCGTTCACGAGTCGGCGCCGTCACCGCAATATGAACATAGGTTCCCATCAGCGAAAGATTCCGCTCAAGACTCACCGCCTCCGAGCCCCACGTAACGAGGGGCCACAGAACGACGGAGACACATATGCTTCGAATTAGTCTTCGCCTCATGCGAGCGGAAACTAGGAGGTTCAGTCCACCAATTCAATCAGTTGCCCTAATTGAAAATCAACTGACCGGTCCCATCGCTTTCGCCGGCACGTTTCTTCCTCTAACCAGGCACGATATCAGGAGATTTTACCCAAACGCTTCTAAACACGAAATGAACTGACGATTTCCGTCACCGAAGGAGTAAAAATGAAAAAAGCATTCCTCACATTGGCCACGATAGTCGCCGCACTCAGCATGACAGCTGGCGCTCAAGCCGCTGCTTCATGTGAGAAAGAGGCCCAGGCCGCCGGCGAAGACTTCGCTACGAAATATATGGATATCGGCGTCATTCCAGCCAATACAATCATGGCCCTACAATCCCGAGGTAGCGAAGATCTGGTTTACTACGCCGTGATGACAGTCAATCACGATGCGACTCGCTTTCGCTCTGTCAGAGTCGGCGTCAATCCAAACCGTCTCTGCCAAATTCAATCGCTCGAAGCGGCGGATTAGACTACTACTTCTTCATGTAGTTGCGGAAGGCGGCAAGGCCCAGGGCCCCCGCCATTCCAAAGAAGATCGCACTCAACACTGGAATATCAAAAACCAGATGACCGCGTTCTAAAAACATCAGCGCACTGCCTGAAACAATCAGGCTTCCAATCACAAGTCCCAAAAAAATAATATTCGACGAGCTCTCCATCGAACGCTTCACTTCTTCAAGCTCGACAAGACTCAATCGAAACGCAAAATCAGGATGATTCACTCGGCGCACGAACTGACGCAATTGACGAGGCAATGTCTTTAACAAAATCGCGCTATCGCGACCAAACCCGAGAGCGTCTTCTTTCCAACGCTGAGGATCGGTCTTCGCTGAAACCAGTTCACCTGCAAACTCAAGCGCGTGCGGCAGAAGATCAAAGTCGCTTTGAATCACACGACCCATGCCCTCAACCGTCACGATCGATTTAAAGAACAGCATGAGTTCACTCGGCAGAACAAGCTTATGCCTCGCCGCAACTGCCGTGCTCCCCATTAACAATCGACCAAGATCGACGTTCTTGAGGTTCAGGCCAAAATGCGGCGCCAAAAGATCTTGGAGATCTTTTGCAAACTGATCGATATCAATCTGATCACTAAAGGGCGCAGCCTCAACATACTCATAGGCCAATCGCTCATAGTCTTCAGTGTAGAGAGCCACAAACATATTGGCGATCGAATCGCGAACACGTCGGTTCAATCGGCCAACGATGCCAAAGTCGATCAAGCCAATGCGATTATCGGGCAGAATAAAGAGGTTCCCGGCGTGTAGATCGCCGTGAAAAAATCCGTGAACGAAAACCTGTTTGAAGTAACAGCGAATTCCCGCCCGCATGACAGCCGTACGATCAAGACCCGTCTGTAAAAGCGACGAAGGCTGCGAAAGTGGAACTCCCTGCAAGGCTTCAAGAACAACGACCTTCTTGCCTGAAAACTCGGAGTACACATGGGGAATTTTGACCGTCGGATCGTCGCGAAAGTTTTGTTGAAAACGACGGATATTGTTCGCTTCGACAACAAAGTTTGTCTCAAGCTCAAGCGTCTTGAAGAACTCATCGACAATTCCAACCGGATTAAAGACAGCGGCTTCGGGCACAAACGCGTGCAGGCGCTCGGCCAAAAAATAGAGGACGCCGACGTCGTTCCGAATAACCTCTAAAATTCCAGGTCGCTGCACCTTGACGACGACGTTCGATCCGTCGCGCAGAACTGCTCGATACACCTGCGCGATGCTGGCTGCGCCAATCGGAGCCTCATCAAACTCGCTGAAGACGCGAGAAAGATCCGGACCGTACTGTTCGTGCAATGTTTCGCGCATGTTCGCAAACGGAAGTGTCGCGACCTGATCGTGCAGACGCTTAAACTCTTCAACAAATTCTTCAGGTACCAAATCAGGGCGCGTCGCGAGCAACTGCCCGAGCTTTACAAAAGTCGGCCCAAGCTCTTCAAACGCCATCCGCAAGCGTTCTGCTGGGGTGAACTTCTCGTCGTCAATTCCGCTCAGTCGCTCAATGAGAAAGCGACCGAGCCGAATGCGTTCAGCCACATTCTGAAACCCATAACGAGCAAAAACGCTGACAATCGTGCGCAGGCGCGCAGCATTCTGCAATGCTGAACCTCCGCGCCTCGTGCTCACTTGCGTCGTCCCGGTTTAGGCGCTGGGCCTTTTGCCACTGCCGGTCCTGCCTTCGCGGGTCCCGTTTTTGGCGAAGATCCGCCGCCATGAGGACGCTTTGCACCTTTGCCCGCAGGCTTCATCTTTGAACGAACACCAACAGAGCCTTTGCGCGCAGGCTTTCCTCGTTTATTGCCTTTGCGCGATTCCGCCTGGGACTTCGAAGCACTGGCGCGCGTTTGATGCGACGACGGTGAGGCTGGCAACTGCGACTTACCCCGCCCCGGAACTCCGAGCAGCTTGCTCGGCTCATCATCAAAATCATCGACCAAGTCGTCAGCCAGAACCACCATCGCTTCTTCAACATCGTGTTCGATGTTCTCAAGCGAGAAGTCGATCTTACCTGTCGAGACATCGGCATTATCAACGGTCACGCGAATCTCATCACCAAGCTTGAACACGTGTCCTGTGCCGCGTCCATACAGACGCATCGCCTGATCATCGTAAACCCAACGGTCAGGACCAAGCGCCTCGAGCTTCACAAGGCCATCGATCTCAAACTCACGAAGAGTGACGAAGATTCCGAATTTGGTGACCGAAGTGATTGTTCCGTCCAGCGTTTCACCAAGATAGCGCCGAATAAATCGCGCCTTCTTGATCGAGACCACGGCTCGTTCAGCCTTGACCGAGCGCTGCTCACAGGCCGAAAGGTGCGTCGCCGCACTCTCAAGCTCTTCCATCTCCATGCCCTGATTGCTATAGCGAGAATACAGAACCGCCTTGATCAGACGATGCGCGATCAAATCAGGATAGCGACGAATTGGCGAAGTGAAGTGCGAATAGAATTCAAATCCCAAGCCAAAGTGCCCAACGTTTTGTGCAGAGTACTTGGCCTGATTCATCGCCCGCAAAGTCAGCGTATTGAGAACCGAACCGCCGGGATGTCCAGCAGCGGCCTGAAGTGCCTTGGTGAGCTTTTTCTGGAGGCCTGCGCCCTGCAGACTTTTGCCGACGCGAGAACTTGGCCCCAGAATGTTCCACATCAAGCGCTCAAGCGTGTTGAGCTTTTCTTGATCAGGCGTTTCGTGAATGCGGTAGATACCGTGAATGCGATTGTCATCAAAGAAGCGTGCCGTGCACACGTTGGTGACCAGCATGAGCTCTTCGATCAAGCGATGAGCAAAGAGCCGCTCTGAGCGCACGACGTCGATTGTCTCGCCACTGGGGTCGACGACGACTTGCGTCTCTGGAACTTCAAGATCAAGCGAACCTTCGCGCATGCGTTTGGCCATCAGCACTTTCGCCAAATCGGCCGAACGCTGAATGTTATCGCAAACTCCAGGCGTCGCCTTTAAGCGGTCGCTGGCATCGCCATCAATAACCTCCTGCGCTTCGCCATAGGTGACGCGCGCCTTTGAGCACATCACTGCCTCAAAGAAACGATAGCTTTGAATCACACCTTGAAAATCGAGCTGAATTTCACAGGCAAAACAAAGACGATCAACCTCGGGCTTCAACGAACAAAGCTCGTTTGAAAGCTCCTCAGGAAGCATCGGCACAACGAAGTTTGGAAAGTACGTGCTGGTTCCACGCGAGTAGGCGTCTTCATCAATCGGAGAACCGGGCTTCACGTAATGTGAGACATCCGCAATCGCGACAATCGCGCGGAAGCCTCGCTCACCATGCTCAACGTAGACGGCATCATCAAAATCGCGCGCCGTCGCGCCGTCGATCGTAATCAGTGGAATTCCACGAAGATCTTCGCGCTTAGCCTTGTCAGCCTCTTGCACCACAGTGCCAAGAGCCGCGGCCTCGCGACGCGCACCAAACGAGAACTCGTCGGGAATTCCTTTTTCATGAACTGTGCGAATCACGTCGTTCAGCGGATCTTCGACATCTCCAAGAATTCGCACAACGCGACCACGCAGCGGACGATCGTGCGACGCGTACTCGGCGATCTCAACCGCCACCCAATCTCCATCTTGCGCGCCCATCGAATCTTCGGTCGGAATCCTCAGATCCATGCCCCAACCACGGCCATCGTCTTGAATGACGCCATAGCGGCGATCGACCGGAAGAAAACGTCCGACAATGCGCGCATGTGCACGCGAAACAATGCGCTTCACTTCGCCAAAGAGTCGCTCGCCCGTCGCCGAACGATCGTGGGGACGAGCGCGAAACACTTCGACTTCAACTTTGTCATTGCTCATCACGCCGGCCATGTACTGGCGTGAAATGTAAACATCGGGAATCGAAGCATCGTCTGGCAATAAAAACCCAAACCCATCAGGGTGTCGCTTCACAGTGCCCGTCACCCAAATGCGCTGACCTTCGCGGCGCGCTTCTTTTCCAGATTTCATCGCCGGAGAGCCCGGAGCTCCCGGAAGCCCAGTTCCTCGTGCGCGTTCTCGCGGCCAACCTGGATCGACCGTGCCTCCACTCGGGCTACGCTGTGGTATCTCCGATTTGAATTCACGAGTCTCGCGAACCTCAGGCACCAAAGCCGTCGTCGTGTCATTGATGGGAGGAGTGAACTGCGGTTTTAATTTGGGTGATGACGGAGTCCCCGGAACAGCTGGAGATGGCCGCGCTGGCTCAGGGCTAGTCGATGGTCCCGCTGCCGATGCCGACTTCGTCAAATCAGAGAAACTCATGACCGGTTGGTACTGAACCTTGCGATACTCACGGTTCGCCGGCGCTCCAAATGAGCCGCCGCGCGACGCACCGCCTCCACTCGAACGATCTAGTGGACGATCCGGAAACGAGGGCCTTGAAGAGCTCCCCATACCGCCGCCCCCGCCGATAACATCACGTAAACTCCGGCCATTTTTAATATCGCGGTCCGCACCCCGGCGACCGCCGCGATCAGATCCTCGGTCCGAGGCCGACGAACCCGGTCCGCCCCCCCGATCACTTCCACCGGCGCGACTGCCGCCGTCTCGTCCGCTGGCGCCACGGTCATTTCCGCCACGCCCGCCCGATCGGCCGGAGCCCTTGCCTGATTCTCGATCTGATCCTCTTCCACGTGCCATGCTTGAACGGTAACATCCCCTTGCGTGCGAATCCAGCGTGACTCGACTCAAACCTTTCGCTATGTCTTGATCTCGTTCATCGAAACGAATGCCCCGGTGGCGGAACTGGTAGACGCGCAGGTTTCAGGTACCTATGATCGAAAGGTCGTGGAGGTTCAAGTCCTCTCCGGGGCACCAATCTAAAAAAAGCGACCACACACGGTCGCTTTTTTTGTTTCGGGGCCTGAGCGCTGACTTGGGACCGACATCGGTCGTGAATTAGGGATTTTCTTCTTCGCTCTGCTCGGCCTCCCGGAGGAGCCAGCAGTAGTTCAAAGCACTTCGGCAGTGTGCACCCCAATGAACTCTGAATGTAAATGCGAGTTCTGATAGAACCGATCGTTTTGAACTCTCGTCCGCGCTTACCGAGGCGCCATCGAGAACACTAAGATCACGATAGAGATCCGCCAAATCATCGATCATGCCGATAGTTTCCGACCGACAAGAGTTTTCGACAAAACTGATCTTGGTCATGTTTGGATACACCGCCAGTTTCTTTTCGATGGAATATAAAATTGAAGAATCCGGAGAGCGCGTGGAGTTTGTCGATGCCTGAGAGACGGAAGCCTCAAACGGTTTGAGCTTCAATCCCAGCCGGTAAAGATCAACCAGAATCTCTTCAAGCTCACCATATCGAAACCCAGAGTGATCAATCTGAGCGCTGAGATGCCGATCAAAATCTGCGAACCTCATCTGAAGTTCTGAGAAGAGTTCATGCGGGTCTACTTGCATTGGTTCTCACTTCCGTCCATGCCCTTCGCGTATTTCCGGCTCTACGTCTCGTCTGGAGATGCTCCTCGAAGTCTACAGCATCTTCACTAATTCCATTTCAAAGCTACTGTACTACAAAGTGCTGAAAACAAAAATCATCGATGTATCGGTCCCCTGAGCTATATTGTCGAACCGTCTCGTGCGGAGACAGGGCTTTTCCGCCTCCAATACAGTGCTGATGCACATCAAGATCGGTCGACTTCATAGGTTTCCACTGAAGCTGTTTTGCATCCCTGACACTCATTTCGAAAAATTCTCGATCAATTCGAGCACCATTGACGATAATCCACGCTACTCCCATAAGATTATCTCATCGCCATAAGGCACATCTGCAGGGAGATCTATAAGCGTGTAGTGTGGTCCGTCGGACAAGTGCCTAATCCGCAGACCTTTGGTTTTGCTCATGATGCCGACCACAATTGCACGAAGACTATCAAAAGCGGCGGCACTTGAACTTGCGTCCAGGTCTTCGACATGCACATGCCATCCCGCGAACTCTAGAATGTCTCCGATAGCGTCTGTCGAATAGAAATCGAGGTTTCGATTAGACGCCCCGGTCGGTGACGGGATTCGTAAGATAGGGCGCTCTCTTCCGTCGACCATACCAACCACCGACTGGAATGAGATCTCCGGAAAAGTTGCGACGACTTTGAGAAAAAATGTTCTCGCAGGTTCTTCTACATTTTTAAAATTCGGCCTATTCAACTCGTTCCTCAACAACTTTGACAGCCTGTTTGTACCACCCGGCCGGTAATCGACAACATTCGTCGTGGAGTCGGCCTATTGGAATATCCAGTAGTTTTGTTGCCGCACGCCAACGAGCTGCTCCTCGAATACGATCTTCTTTACGCTGATCTCCACGCGGTCCCAATCTGTATTGAAAAATACATGTGGGTAAAATGACTTCAATTCTGCCTTCAGTAGCCTCAGCGCAATCGTCTTTGTCGGCGCGTTGACATGGAAAGTATCTGTATCACGCTCCACGCGGCGACTGCGTTCCATTCGTGCCTGAGTAACAACGGAAAAAACAAAGTCATAAAGCGGTTTTGGACCATTGTCTCGCGCAGGGAGTAGGCGTGACACGTTGAGAATTTTGCCGAGCTTTTTCGCAACGAATGGTTGTAGTTGGAGCTTCGCCTTTTTCACCAGGGCTTTGCCGCTCCTACGACCCAAGATACGTTCGATATTCTCGACATCTATTCGCTGTAGTCGCTGATACTCAACGTCGCGCTTCGTTCGCGGAAGCGCCGCAATCGCGGAGGAGTAGGCAGGATTGGTTGATAAGTAGTACAGCAGCTTTGATGATTTCATTTAAGGACATTCCTCGTCAGTGTAGCATCACCTGTGGAACGCGCTGTCGCATCTTCATTCAAGACTCAAAATGAAGGCTCCGGGCAGTGCATTTGCTCCATCAATCTGACCAGCGTAGTCTAGCAGAATCGGCGCACGTCGCCGATTCGTGACAACTCTTCCATCAGGGTTCAAATGTCGCGTTAGCCGAGGCATCGCTTGTCTCAATCGTAAAATTGCCGCCTTTTTTGAAACGTCAAAAACAAGAACGCGCCACTTTGAGGTCACCTTTTTTTTAAATCCCTCAACAGTGGACTCCTCCGCAATCTCAAAAATGAATCCGAAGGAGGGGTGACTGATTCTTCTAAATGTCTCCAGTCGATTGACCTTGAGTTCAGAAGCAACTCGTCGAATTGAAGTCGCGTCGGATGTAGTAGAGTACGTTACGCCTTTAATAATCGGCCTTAAGCTCCGAAGCTTACTCCGAAGTAGTATGTGATCTGCCTTATTGAGCTCCTCAGAAAGAGCCACGCGATCCGCAGGCTTGCTCGAAAGGACTTCCTTTGCCATCAGATTGTCTCGCGAAACACGAAACAGCGTTTGTTTTGGGTTCACGGGCACGTATCTCCGTCGTCGTTGTTGAAAACGTCAGTCCGCTTTAATTCAGACGTAGTTTGATAGCTGACCTGAGCCGTCACCAAACTCTATTTCCCAGACCTCGTAAGAGGAAAAATTAAAAATCTCAACCTTCTGGCCGTCGACAGAAAACCATATGTCGCCGGTTGTCTGACTGAATCCGGCTGCCACTACAGACTGACCGGCAAACAGTTTTTGAAGCAACATCGTTGTGTCGATCGGACTTTCCAGGCCGTACTTCTGATTTCGATCAAAACTACTGAAGCGACGGGAGCGCTCTCCTGAAACCCTCCAATAGGTCGCAGTCAGTTTTGTGGAGTTCGAAAACGTCACTGCTAGTTCTGAATCGATATCCGTGACGCTTATGATCTTTGTGCCAACAAGACTGGCGACATTATCCAAAAATTGTTTCTCCAATACGCACCGCCTATTTACAAATATGACCAGCAGGATCGCTCTTGTGAACAGGATTTCCAAAAACATCTGTATACTGGCCTGCAGAGTTCTGAACACGACTGTATCCTGACGTATAATTTGGATTTGGGTCCATCAGGCGAACCGTATTTGCTCCCCCTTGTGAGCCAGGAGGCTGAATCTTCAAACCTCTGCCATTTCGTGTTGCTGATACCCTTGAGCCAGGAGGAGCTTGATATGCCGTTCCATTCGGTGCGACATAAACAGTTCCCCCATTGCTAGACCGGGCGCCGCCGGATCCTCCGCCGCTTCCTGATGGTGATGGCGGAGGCCCCCCATCGCCGTCGGCTCGACGCTGATGTGTGCCCTCTGGATCGATCCAATTGATAGGATCGTTCAGCACATGATGCCGTCGGAAAACTTCCGTTTCCCTACGAGAAATTGGGTTCTCCCGATCTAAAAATGTGGATTTCGTTTTTCTAAGTGAAATTTCTCGAATTTTTGGCCGAATCGGGAAATTTTCACGAGAGTGAATGTACTCGGTTTCGCGACTTCTACGCTGCTGCATTCGCCCATGCTCCGTCGAAGCTCAAATGAAGCCAGCGCTTCACGTTCACCGCGGCTGCGGTGAAGTAAAACTGTAGCCCTACTTTCTTTAAGCCACGATATTTTGCGCGCGTCAGCCCATGATACCGCTTCATCTCAGAAAACTTACCTTCGATCGGCTGGCGCAATTTCATGTCATGTTTAAACTCATCAGTTCGATTGTACCTCTCGGATTCGCAGGTCGCTTCTTGCCAATCAAAAATCCGAACGGTTCTTCGTCCTTCTCTCGCATTCGTGCACAGAGGTTTCAACTTACATTTCCCGCATGCAGACTGCGGAAAATGAAAACTGTAGGAGTTTTTCTGAGTTTCATAAAAATGTGGTTTCGCCACAGCTCCGGCGGGACACTTCAAAGTATTGTAGGCACGATTAATTGTGAATGCGCTTTTCGGAAAAACAGCAAGAGTCCGCGGCGTCTTAGCTTTGTACGGCGCAACGAGCTTTGTTCCATGCTTATCAAGTGC
This sequence comes from Bdellovibrionales bacterium, assembly GCA_016713885.1. GTDB lineage: Bacteria > Bdellovibrionota > Bdellovibrionia > Bdellovibrionales > JAMPXM01. Next base: position 564,793 of record JADJOF010000004.1, read on the forward strand.
TTCTCGCCACACACCGTCGCCGTATGCAGAATCGCCTATCAGTTTAGAGGGCAATAAGCCAATTGCCGTTTGGGATTTGACAAGATCGACAGTCGGCTCTCCATCACGTCGATTGCCTCTAGAGGGCTCAATATTAGTGATAATCTGTGATTTAACTTCTTGTGTGATATTGGCCTTATAGCCAGTGAACTTTTTGGACACCGACTTCGCGCCGTATCTAGCATCGGGATCTACCGGAGAGACCATCAGATCTGGCGGCTTCTTCTTTCGGTCATTTTCGACAGCGATACCGTTTTCATCTTCGATAATATTTTGCTGAAGTATGCGGCGAAGGATTTGAATCTGCTCCCGAACAACCGGTTCATCGATGATACGTCGGTCGCTCAAAACAGTCTTTGCGTCTCTTACGATGTCGACGAGCTTTCGTTCACGTTGCTCGAGACTAAACCGGCCAACTGCATCATGGTTTACCGTATCGGGTTGGTATTCATCGATTTGAACTTGCCTCGATATCTGACGGTAAAGCCGTGGCTTCTTGTTTTTTTAGTACTTTCAAAACTTCGAATACGCCTTTCTTCACAAAGGTCGTCATAGATGGAATTGCGATGTCCGCGATCACATGAGTCGCATCTATTCGTTGAACTTCGTCTTTTGAGATGAGCTTCTTACCGATTAGGTGTTTGAGGATCTGATCAAATATTTGCTTCTCTTTCCCGCTCCTGAGCAATCGATCCCTAAAATCGCCGAGCGAAGAGTGATCAAACGGTCGCTCATCCAAACGCAGTCCGAGAGCGAACTTAATTTCGATATCGAACATGCACGCGCGTTCCATCTCGCGGTCGGAAAGATTCATGTGGTATTGAAGAAGCATTGCTTTTGCTAGGAGTGCAGGTGATATAGGCGGTCTTCCAGTCGTCCGACAATACATCGAATCGAAAAGGTCATCTTTGATAAGCGGTGAAACCGTGTCCCGAAATCGTCTGAAGAAGCTATTTCCGGGTACAAGACATTGGCAGTAGAAATCCGCATCAAAAAATCCAGCCTGATCGCGTCCCGACATTTTCATTGAGCAATTATAGAGTCGGGACATCAGCAATCAAGACTTCGATATGACGCGGGCCGGATGATTAATGCTCCACATTTTATAGTATGCCACTGCTCCGACAGCAGCGGCTACTAGGAGGATCACCACGACTGTCTTGATCGTTTCACGGTTAAATAGAGATTTGATTCTGTTCTTCAGACAACTCTCCTCAGTTTTCGCAAAGCAGTGGCCGCTTCCTGTCTTTTGCTGGCCGCGGCTGCTCCGGTGGAGCTGGAGGCCGTGGGGTAAAGAAATCTTCTAGTTCCCAAATGTCATTGTCTACTTTGTTCTTAAAGACTGGGTCGGTAAGATACAGATAGCCACCATAAATAGCTACTGCGGCAACTGCGCCGACCGCCAAGACGGGCAGCAGAGCGGCCTTTCCATTCGGATCTATGAAGTTGATGGGGTCGTTGAACGAATACCCGTACAGATTTGTCTCGATTCCCCATGGGACTTTTCCGACAGTACCTACGTATCCATACAAATTCGCATCTCCGCCTGCAAACAAGTTTGGGTCCTTACTCACCCAGCGGCCGACCTCGTCATACTCAAGGCGTTGCGCAACCGCACCGTTGGAAGAGTTCACAACCGCAACCGCTGCGCCAAGATCAGTCCATTGGAACGTCAACGGACTCGGTAAGCGAAAGCTTTCGATTCAATTTGACAACGTGAATGGAAAATCCATTTTGATGAAGGCAGAACCCACGTTTCATCTTTAATATCTCAATCTGTTGCTCGGCGACGCCTCGGTTAGAATAAAGGCCGATAAATTTGGCGGCGTCGCGCCCATCACGGCTATAAGAATGAAAAACAAAGAATACGTCTTTCGTTTGAATCATATAAACCTACTTCTCTGTAACGAATCCTTCGCGCCAAGTATTATGGAGGTCATCAAGCGTAGCTGACCAGATGCCAATCAATTGCTTCTGGTCATTCGGTTCAAGCAGACTTTGACCAAACTCTCTCTCTGCAAGCTCTTTGGTTTCAAAGACTCCCAATACTCGATGGATTTGCTGAAGAGGCAGTGACTCTGAGACAATCCATAGTTCTTTTTGCTTCTCTTCAGTCATCGTCACCCCCAGATGGACAGACATTACGAGTTCGTTCAAAACGCTTCTTCAGCTTGTTGTGATCGCTCCCGGGCCCTGTTTTTATTGGACCCTGAATGTTGTCAATTTGTCGAATAATTCTCTCCGCAGCTTGATTTGGAGTTTCTCCGGCCTGCGGCTTTTGCCCCTGGAAGCGAGTTGGGATATCACTGGCCGATTCTTTCCCAGACTTCTTGGAGTTAATCAAAATGTCAGCTCCAACACCAAACGGCACGCCTGGCCGCGCAGTAGACGAGCCAGAGCCAGTTGTTAGTTCGGTAATCGCACTCGATCGCAGCCCGTCAGGATCGATCCAATTGATAGGATCATTCAGCACGTACCCATACAAATTCGCGTCTCCGCCTGCGAACAGGATTGGGTCCTTGCTCACCCAGCGGCCGACCTCGGCGTCGTATGAACGCGCTCCGAATAACGTGAGTTTTGTATCGGTATCGTACAAACCGCCGGCAAAGCCGAAGGGCTGAAAGCCCGGGCTTGTGTCGGTAAGCACGCGGCCGAACTCGTCATACTCAAGGCGCTGCGCAACCGCACCGCTGGATGAATTTACAACCGCGACGACACTGCCAAGATGATCCGTCATCACTTTGTACTTCGTTGAGCCCTTGATGATGTAGTCAGGCGTGTTGCCCTTTAGGCCGTAGATGAACTGCGAGACGATCGCGCCACTTGAATTGAGCTCTGAGCCAAGGCGGGTCGAATCAAACCACACGAATTGCTTTTGCAAAACGCCGCCAACGCTCCGACCAACGCGGCGGGATTGACCATCACAAGACACTTATGCCCGGATTCATCTTACATATTTAAGATTGAGCGACCGAATTTCGGCCCTAATGCTGGGATGCAGATCGTCCTTTGTGTCGTTCAGCAAAAATCCCATGCCGCTATACACTCCGCTCTTCGCGTAACGGGCTAAATAGCTTCCATCACGAAGTTCACGTTCCATTGCAGACATCGTCCAACTCAACGGAACAAGCAAGTCCCCATATGCCCAGGTAACATAGATCCAGTTACAAAATAGCTCGGGATTATTTTTTGCCATAGCGACATAGGTTTGCATTTGAATATCAAATGCTCTTGCTTCATCAACAAACTGGGCCGACATTTTCGTCTTTTCATCAGTGATTTTAATTCGATCTTTCAATGTCCAAACATGTTGAAACTCATGTACGATGAGAGGTATGAGAAATGGCAGCGGCTCACTATCGTTGTTCGAAAAGACAACCTCAATCGAAAATTGGCCCATTGACACAGGTCGTGTTCGCACCTGTGCTCCGTACATACTGAGGCTTTCCTCATGGCTGACTGGACGTATCGCAGTGGACTTAACCCATGGCTGTTTCAGACTTTGAAACCAGCGGACGCGGTTTAAGCCCTTTGGAACCAATTGATCAATTAGCTCTAAAACAGTAAGGCGATATCCAGATGGATCTGATTCCTTCTGTCGTCGCGTTGAGTATTTTTGAAAGACTGTTTTTAGCTTAGATGCTGGAACAAAGCGTTGATTTCCATTGAGCGCAGCCTCGACTAGAGCGGCTTCTATATTTCTGGACTTTTTGTTCTGGGCCTTAACAAATTCTATAAGCTTTCCTGCTGGAGCCGATGTTCCCACAATCCTGTCGTAGTTTTGATCTCCGCTGCGATACTTCAAATCCAGAACGTCGACGCCAGTGGCCTCGCATATCGCCCTCACGTCCTCATCCGCAAGGACTGGTTCGATAGCCAAGACGATACCGATCAAAATACTTATCCGAAAAAGAGTCATCACCGCCAAATTATCCTTGAAGTACCGCATATATGTCAAAACTAGTGTTACCAGCCCAAAAACGGATCACTTAACCCGTCGTGGACGCGCTATCACAACTTCCTCGCGTACCACTCGGATCATTCCAACTTGGTGGCTTTGTTTTAAAGCTCGGCGGAATGAGAGAAGGAGTCACTCGTCGTGGACGAAGTTCGCCTCGCAATAGCTTTAAGTATACATATCTATTTCTGTCAGGACCTTGCTGGCCTGGTCGAGTTGTTCCAGAGCAGAACCCACCGAGACAACCCGAATTGCTTTTCCTTAGAAGTCCATCCGGATCAATGTAATTAACATGATCATTCAGCACGTACCCATACAAATTCGTATCGCCACCTGCGAACAAGATTGGGTCCTTGCTCACCCAGCGGCCGACTTCGGCGTCGTAAGAGCGCGCTCCGAATAGCGTGAGCTTTGTATCGGTATCGTACAAACCGCCGGCGAAACCGAATGGCTGAAAGCCAGGACTTGTATCAACCAGCACGCGGCCGAACTCGTCATACTCAAGGCGCTGCGCAACCGCACCGCTGGATGAATTTACAACCGCAACCACTGAGCCAAGATGATCCGTGATCACTTTGTATTTCGTTGAGCCCTTGATGATGTAGTCAGGCGTGTTGCCCTTTAGGCCGTAGATGAACTGCGAAACGATCGCGCCACTTGAATTGAGCTCAGCGCCTAGGCGGGTCGAATCAAACCACACGAATTGCTTTTGCAAAACGCCGCCTACGCTGCGAGCAACGCGACGAGATTGACCATCAAGCAGGTACGTCACCTGAAGGCCGCTTGGCAAAGTCGCAGATTTCATATTGCCAAAAACATCGTAGGTGTACGTCGTGACGGCGGCTGGTGAAGCGGAGGAGTCGCTGACTCCGGTGAGCTCGCCTGCGTCGTTATAGGAGTAGGTCTTCGTGCCCCAGGTGCGAAGGCGGTCTTGCTCATCATAGGTCGCGGTTTTTGTTACACCGCTGATCGTTTGCGATGTGCGGTTTGAGTTTGAATCGTAGGTGTAACTTGAAAGCGCAGAACCGTTTTTGGTGACCGTCGTGACACGGCCCGCGGAATCGAAGGTGCGTTAATCGATTGTGCCACTTCGACTCTGCGAGTTTTGCTCAGGCGCCTGCGCAGTCAGCACGACATGTTCGATCTCAAACGTGATATACAGGCCTACCGATAGACCACCTTCACGCGTCAGGGCGGGCCAATTTTTCGGAAAACATGCGCCTTAGGGGATTGCTTTCCGGTGCATTTTCGAGAACATCTTTAACAAACGATTCCACTCCTAAAAAATAGAGTGGCACGCCCCAAGTTCTCATCATAGCTGGCCAAACTCTACCATTTAGCTTCAGCTTTAGATATGGAAGACCTGAGTGCTCGAACAATTCAGCGCTTTCGATCCTTTCCCATCGCAAGCGATTGAGCCAGAATATGCGGATTCCCCAAGGCTTCGCGGTAGGCCAATAGGCGCGACCCATCATTCGAGTCACTTGCTTGGAAACTCTTTGGCGAACAGTTGTTGGTTTAAGAAAGTCAACCATTGCAGCTCCTATCAGTCTTGGTTCGGCTTTTACTGGTCGCTTAACTTCAATTATCTCCTGTCTCTCAATGAATTGGTATAAAGGCGTCTCAAATTGAGACACCTCATCCACCAAAAATGGCTTATGGGCATTTGGAACTCGCATTTTGAGTTGTACTCGTATGCGTAGACGAGAAGCTGAAGTCGCTATCGCCCTGATTCCTGAATTCGTTGTAAGCATCAACAAAACGATCTAGAGCCCTATAAGCAAAATATCCGCCGGCCGCTCCAGAAACGGCAATAGCGGTTCTAAATCCTGCGACGCTACCCTCAGCGAGAAAACCTTCAGCAACAACCGCCCCGACCGCAACAGTACCGGTCAGCAGCGCTATATGCCCAAGTCCCTGAACTGTTCTCCAGACTCCAGTGGAGAACTTCAATCCCTCCGGGTCTACCCAATTCACTGGATCATTCAGCACGTACCCATACAAATTCGCGTCTCCGCCTGCGAACAGGATTGGGTCCTTGCTCACCCAGCGGCCGACCTCGGCGTCGTATGAACGTGCTCCGAAGAGCGTGAGTTTTGTATCCGTGTCGTAGAGTCCTCCTGCAAAACCAAACGGCTGAAAGCCCGGTGAAGTATCAACCAAGACGCGGCCGAACTCGTCATACTCAAGGCGCTGCGCAACCACACCGTTGGAAGAGTTCACAACCGCAACCACTGAGCCAAGATGATCCGTGATCACTTTGTACTTGGTTGAGCCTTTGATGATGTAATCGGGTGTGTTGCCCTTTAGGCCGTAGATGAATTGCGAAACGATCGCGCCACTTGAATTGAGCTCGGCGCCAAGACGAGTTGAATCAAACCACACGAATTGCTTTTGCAAAACGCCGCCAACGCTGCGAGCAACTCGGCGAGATTGACCATCAAGCAGGTACGCCACCTGAAGGCCGCTTGGTAAAGTTGCAGACTTCATGTTGCCAAAAACATCGTAGGTGTAGCTCGTTACGGCTGCAGGTGAAATCGAGGAGTCGCTGACGCCGGTGAGCTCGCCTGCGTCGTTATAGGAGTAGGTCTTTGTGCCCCAGGTGCGAAGACGGTCTTGCTCGTCATAGGTCGCAGTTTTCGTCACACCGCTGATTGTTTGCGATATCCGGTTTGAGTTTGAATCGTATGTGTAACTTGAAAGTGCAGAACCGTTTTTGGTGACGGTCGTAAGGCGCCCCGCGGGATCAAACGTGTACACATAGGTGTTTGCCGGAGTCGCCGCAATCGTTTCAACTTTTTGCGATACTCGTCCTAGATTGTCGCGTGTGATCGACTCAAGGTAAATGTTCGTAGAGGTTGAGTACTTGCCTTGAATTGTTGAAAGCTCCCCAAACGCTGTTGAATAGGTGTAGTTCTCTGACACGTTTGAAAGCGTCGCTTTCGTCGCAAAGCCCGTCGTCGCGTTTCGCGTGATCGTTTGATTGCCAACAGAGGTGATAAGCCCGTCGTTATCATAGGTGTAACTCACAGCTGCAGCGGTGCCGACTTTTGTCGACGCGAGAAGCATCTCGTTATTGTAGGTGAAGTACGTCGAGCCCTGAGCTGCACCCGAAGTTGTCGCACTTGTCACGAATGGACCGTCGTAGGTGTAGTCTTGCGTCACACCATCGGGAGAAACGATTTGATCGATGCGATCGTAGCTTGGATTTTGCGAGACCGTGAAGGCGCCGGATGGAACGGTGATTCCCGAAAGTCGACCGGTCGTTCCACTATAGGTGAACTCGGCCACTTGACCGTCGGGCCTTGTGATCGACGTCAACTGACGGTCGTTGTTGTACGCGTAATCCGTGTCGCGGTTGACGACAAAGGTTTGAAGCTTCGCTGCTGCCTGCGGCAAGAAGCTTGAGATCCAAGCCGCAAGCTTTCTGATCGACTGCCGGATAAAGCCCTCGGTCTTTTTCAAAACCTTCTCTGCTGTGGCACTCGCTTCAAAAAAGCTTGTCGCTGGAGCCGTGTACTTTGCGATCAAGTCAAAGCCGTTTGAGAGAAAGCTATGAGCGGCTCCGCCTGGAGGTGTTAAGCTTGCGAGGTTTCCTCCTGCATCGTATGTGAAAGTCACAACCCGAGAATCGGGCAGAGTTTGCGTGAGCACGCGGCCCACGGCATCGTAGGTAAACGATGTCGCCTGGCTTAAAGCGTTTGTCACCGAGCTTAAAAAGCCAGCGGTGTTATACGCGAGTGTTGTCGTTCGCGGTGCACTTTGGCTGATGGTCGAAAGACGCCCGCGAGTATCGTAGGTGTAGCTGACAGGTGTGTAAGTCGCATACTGCTCAGCCGACACACGTTCGTTTGCATCGATGGTGACGTAGGTCTTTCGCCCCACTGGAGACGTCACGGTGTACTTTGAGTTCGATGCGAGGTATCCGACCGTTGTCGTTTTTGTCGAATTCAAAACAGATGTTTCGGTTAGATTGACGACGCTGAATGGATTGTTTGGGTCGCTCAGTGTCGCGGCTCGCGTGGTTTGCAGGCTGGTGTTGAAGCTCGGAGTCCACCACGACTGGCTGTTTGGAAAGTATCCGGTTTGTGAAAAGCGCGGATCACTGGTGTAGCTTCGAGTCCAAACGACTCCCGTTGAATCCGTGCCGTGTTCATAGGAAACACCGAAGATTCCCTGAAGGACTGTATAGCTTGATGTGTAGGGGCCGCTTTCGTTTCGAGTATACGATCCGGAGGGGTCGTAGATCACGAGGTCCAGAGCCCGCGTCACACCTTCAGCTGTCGTTGCTTCGACATTCCAGCCATTTGAGTCTGGGACCGACGAGATTGAAAATCCACTTCCGGCCGAACTTGAGTCGGACGTCAGATGTCCAACATTGTCATACGTCATCGTGCTCGTCACACCGCCTGGCTTTTTGGAACGTGTGAAGCAAGCCACCGGAGTAATAGGTGATGTTATGAGTTTGGCTGGCTGGATTTGTGATTGATGCAATATAACCATTTGCATCGACACCAATCGCCGTAACCTGCCCATAGGGGCTTGTGATCGAAGACAGATTGTTTCCGGTATACGTTAGCGTCGTCGTGTTTGAGTACTGATCGACAATTGTGGTGAGGCGCCCCGATCCATCATAGGAGAATGTGTACTTTACGGTTCCTTTGACGCCCGTTTTTGTCGAAAGATGACGGCCTGTTGAATCAAAGACATAGACTTCAGTTCCATCAGATGAAGGGACAAGATGTGTCCCGCCAGCCCCGGCAACGGCGATCACGGAAACTTCAGCTCCATCTCCTCGATAGAGCTTCTTTGCACCGACGTCGTAAAAGTGATTGGGCGTGATTGTCCATCCACCCATGCCAGCCGTGACCGCGTAGAAGGTACCGATTCGCTCGACATGGACAGTCTCAAGCTCGTTGGATCTGGATGGAAAACTGACTTCGCTGAACTTCGATACAAGTTCTGCCGATCCCTTAACCCTCTGGCCGTTGGCATCTAGGCCATCCCATATGAAGTCAAAGCCTAGATAGGCTATTGGTTGATATTGATGATGAAAGGTCCTTCCTGCGATTTCAAAATCCGAGAGCACTAGCGTCAGGCTGGAATCAAACGTGTTGTCGATCAGCGAAACCCGTTTTCTTAGCGGTGTCGTTCGTCCCAGTGCTCTTGCGCTTGAATAGTGAAGCGCAAACGGTGTTCCAATAAGATCGACAGACTCTTCAAGAACCTGTGAATCAACTCGAGCAACCGAGCCGCACATGTTGGTGGTCGAAACATTGGTTGGAGAAGATACATTAGCAGGAGGCGGTGGTGGAGTAGTGGGGCATGTCGCCTGCAGCCAGCTCATCATAACCAGCTGATCGACCTCGTCGAAGCACTGAAAGTATCCCGAGGCCGTTCCGGGATAGGGTTCGATTTGCCAAGTGCTCGAAGCATAGTTCGTCGCGCAAGTTTGCTTCAGATTTTCAAAAATTTGAACGGTGTCAGAGTCAAAATAACAAGCCTCTGCTGCCGGCAGGCCGCTCACCATCAAAATCAGAACCATCAAAAATGAACGAACTCGCACCACGCGCGCCTCCTTGAATCAAGTCATCGACTCAAAAAGGATTCGCGATCGTCCACTGAAACAGAATACAAGATTTCTTAACCGACGAAGTCTTGCGCAGTGTTCAATGTTAAAAACCTGTTGGGCCGCGCTTCGATATCACAAAGGCTTGCCAGCTCCGCGAGATCGATCCGTGGCTCCTCGCCACTCAATAGGCACATCAAGTGCCCAGGTGAGTGGTTCTTCGACTATCGCGCGGTGGGCACCAATCTAAAAAAAGCGACCACATACGGTCGCTTTTTTTGTATCGAGACTCCGACCTCACTCTGCTCCTGCCTCGTAAAGTATCATCACTTGAAAGACGAACTGACGCGTCTCAGCTTCCGCCGCCGGAAGCTGTAGAGTGTCGAGAACTTCATCTCGACCTCGCGAATGAGCAGTTAGTTTTCAGGACGCTGGTCAACTTGCTTCACTGGGAGCGAGGTCAGGAAACTTAAAGTCTCTGCAACTTTGTTTTGTAGCGGATCGCCTCTTAGCAAAAATGGGGACCAAAACGATCCATCTTTAAAGCGGATATAGAGATCGCGACTTGCAACCCGCTTTCCATTCGGTGCAATCGCGTGATGTGACTGGCCGATCTCGATGATCTCGGACACCAGATATGTTTTGCAGCTTATTGGTCCGCATGACTCGATCCGATCTTTAAAGACCAAAATTTCCGTACGTATAAGTATCACACTCCCGCCGACAACGATGAGTAAGAAAACGAACAGAAATGGTTTCATAATTTTCTTTGAATCCATCCCGCCAAACTGTCTACTCGAGGCGAGCTCATACAGCTCATAGCGATCTTTCAAAAGCATTCTTCCAAGAGCTCCAATCAACACTGCACCGATCGCCAAGCCGCCAGTCATCGCCGGCAAAGCAAGTGTGACCGATGGAACTCCAACCTGAATCAAGACGTGCTCATCGACGCTTCGAAAAAAATCATTGATGCGCTTGAGAAAAAACCAGACAACCCATCCGCAAAATCCCGACAAAATAATGTAAATTGGAATAGCGATCAAATTCCATCTGTTGACCTCCGCGGTTGAGAACTGCTCCTCGGAAGGCATCCATCCTTCCTTTGGAGGATAGCGCTTTCCCAGATATCTGAGGATCAGCGGAAGAGTCACGCTAACAGCGACAATAGAAGCGATCTGCGGCCAAATCATGTCGAGCCCCCATTTGGCATCGTCTGTGTCAAAACTCTCGTTTATGAACGGACCCCAACTTCAGCACAGCACGGCAAAAATGGTATGCGAAATACCCGCTGCTGAGAACTTCTCAATGCCTTTTGATGCATCCAAAATGATTTACGGTGGTTTCAAAACGATCATCCACGGCTAACTGACCAAAGTCGAGTCTCGAGCATCGTGAGCACGAGCTCCGTATTTTGAAAACGACAAGTGACCTGTTAGCCTAATGGAGAACAAGGGGTGTCTCGCAAATTGGGGATGTGATGGATCAGTCGATTGCCGGATTCCAAACGGCCGGGCCGCAGCGAAATCCTTGGATCAAAGATCCATTGTTCGATTGGGCCTGCATTCACATTGGTGTGAGTCTGCTGCCGTTGGTTTGCCTGTTGCGCTACGCCGCCGACTTTACTTTTGAACGCGGCTATTTCTTGTGATGCTACTTCTCTGGGCTGGTCACCATCTCACGCCGATTTTTCTTCTCTACGCTGATCGACGAGTTCACGATCTCGCCATTCGACACGCGCCAAGACTCAATCTCGGAATTCTGGCAACTGTACTCCTGCCCCTCGCTGCATACGTCGCGGCAAGCGGATTGTACTGGGAAACGGGTCGCCACACGGCGTGGACCTACATGCCGATCGCCATCGTGTCTTTGGTCTACTTACTTTGGAGCTCCTACCATATTTGCGCCCAGCACTTCGGCATCATGCAGCTCTATCGCAAAAGAATGGGCCTGATTTCGGCCGGAGCTCGCGCCTTTGAAATGAAACTTTTCGTGATCACGCTCACCATACTGACGATCATGATTTGGTTTCATAACGGTGTCCGTGACGAATTCTTAGCTTACTACGGAATCCACTTTCGTTTCAGCCCTTGGTTTCCGATGGCAATGGGTGGACTCCTTGTCACGCTCATGTTCGTAACTCTTTATCGACTAAAACAGCGAGGCGAGCTCCGCCTGCAACTCGCGCTTTGCTATATTCAGTGCTTCTTCCTACCCATCGCAATGCTCATCTATCCACTCTACATCACCATGTTTCTCTATACGGGGCTGCACTACATCGCCGACATCGCCCTGGGCAGTCTCATGTACAGCAATCTCAAAGCCGAGCCCTCGCACCGGAAGCAAAACTACTGGGTCTACGGCACCATGCTCGGCTTGATCTTCGCCGGCGCCGCCTACTACATCTTTCACCACGGACTCCCGTTTATGCAGCACCACAACATTCAGCCTTTTGGGGCGATGGTAAATCTCGACACAATTGATCGCGAGACCTTTGTGCTCATCTGCACGTTCTGCGGCCTCAACATGAGCATGCAGTTCGCGCACATCTACATCAGTCGCCCAGTGTATAAGAGCAGTGAGTACCTTTGAGCGCGAAGTGACAATTTTCGGCCCTGTCTCGTAGCGCTATCTCGACCCTATTGCAGCTTGCAACTATTCAACCTGGTCGCAGTTTTGCTCGCAATCGACTTGATGATAAGACACACCCTCACCTTGCTATTTGTTGTCATAGCCGCAATGGCCCCTGACCGTGGTCAGGCCCAAGTGCCCGGACTCGAGTATCGTCATGAAAATCTGCCTAAAGTTTTTAAGCTTCTCATCGATGGCATACCAACTGACTCGCCGGACTACGAGCTCATTTTGGACTGGACCGAGACCATGCGGCAAACACCGTTTCGCGGTACTCCTGAGCAAGCGCAAGCCATAAAAAATGCGGTCGATGGCATCGTTGAAAAGGGTCTTGCCTACGGAACTCTCAAGTCCACTGATGCAGTCATTCATAGCAGCGGCGCAATTCAAGTCTACAACAAGCTACCAGCATCGGGCCGCTTCTACGACATCTTCGCAAAATTCAATGGTCGCCTCGATGCCTCACTGCTCACCGCCGATGATATCAAGATCTTCTCGTCGATTATCCGCAAAAATGGTTTCACACTTGAGAAGCTAAAGAAAATTCTGATCAAACCCGCCGCTCAGTTTAGCCCAAGTGGAATGATCTATAACGGTTTCCCGCTCGCACATTTACCAAAAATCGTAAGCTCTAGTATCCGAAGTGGTTTGGCCTACGGCCCGCCCGGATCCGTACAAATCGCCGGCCTCTTCACAACCGCAAATCGAGAACAATCAGTCAACTGGGGCCAGGTGAAAGCGCGCGGCTTGGGCTTTCGAGATTTCTCACAAGCTGCTGCAGCCCTCTTTGTCGCGAAGCTTGCTCCAAGCGCGCTTGTTCTTGATCTACCGGACGGCAACGAGAAGCGTCTCATTCTTCAACTCGGTCTTGATCTCCACTCACCGTCACAAAGCGCGCTTCAAAAACTCTCGCCATACGCTCGTCATCTCATAAAAAATGATCAACATGGAATGTCGGTCTTACTTGCGCTGACCGGCGCGAAGATCTACCGCACGACCATCTTCATGGATGCGGGTCTTCCAATGGGTAAGGAGATGGTCATAATCGATCGGTCCGCCATCACCTCAAGTCATTTTGAAAATGCCGACGGACGCCAGATCACAGCTGACGCCGTCGATTTCAACTCCGCATCACTGCAGACTCTCAGACAAAATTTTGTCGGCCATCTCTTAGACCACGTTCACAGCCAACGCTTCAAAGAGGCCGTGGCACTGCTGCGCCAAGCCCCCGAATACCAGGCCGACGATCTTTCGTTGGTCAAAAATATTTTGAGCCAAGTCTCGCCTGAGCGTCGAACTGAGTTTTTGAAGTACGCAATCACCGCCGAGAAGTTCGAATCGATTTCTCTCCTTCTCATTCCGGAGTACACACTGATACCTGAGTTTATCAATGACCCCGTCATTCGAAAGAACCTAAGTCACTGGTTTAGCGTCAAGCTTTCGGTCAGTGGCTTCCATCAGCTTCTCTATGAGTCTTATCAAGAAATGGGACGATTCCAGTTCTATGCGGTCCAATATCTGCGAGCTCTGAATAAAGACTATCCCGCCGAAGCGCAGGCCTTGATGGCGAAGTTCGAAGGCAAGATTCCAGATTTCAATACGCGTCCCCGCAGCCTCAGCGGTGGAATGTGCCCACAGCTTTTTCGCGCGGCCCAATAGGTCGACAATCGAGAAAGCCTTTCAAATCATTGAAAACATCACGCTCGATTGAGACGCCGCGGACAAATTAAGCGGTATCCAGACGGTATGTTCTTTGGATATCGCGGGGCCGAACCCTTCGCCAATTCCGTGGAGCACTCGATGCCATCGATTAGAACTAGAACCGCCCTGCCACTTGTCGCGATGGCTGCGCTCGTCACAGGCTTCGCCGCCCCGTCAGTGAGCCAAGCCGGAGCGCCGTGGACCATCACCAAACAGAGCTGGTCAACTGATGACGAAACGGCCTTCTCCGAATGGGTTCAAAAGATCGGCGAAAGCCGTTGCAACACCGTCAATAAGTGTCTAGCGGGACCTGCCAATTACCTTGCAAGCAGCGAAGAGAAAAAAACCTATAGCTTCGTCGCCGACTGCGGTCGCTACCCATTTTTACTTCGTGCCTATTTTGCGTGGAAGCGCGGTCTCCCGTTCTCAGTCGTCAGCAAGGTGGCTTCCGCCGATGGCAGCGATCGCGATATTCGCTACAGCCCAAATGGCAATATACCCGTTGAACGTCGTGACTTTTTAGGCGCAAGCGACGGCGAGAAGGCTGTGAAAGCCGCTGCCTCTGCCGTGTTCACAGCGGTCTATCGTATGGATCCCGGCCTCGATAGCGGTGGCGCCGGCAAACCGTTCCCCGATTTTTACTCACCAAAAATTGCTCGCGACTCTATTCGCCCCGGCACCGTAATGTACGATCCTTCAGGCCACGCCGCCATCGTCTATAAAGTCGAAGACAATGGCCAAGTGCGCATGACCGATGCCCACCCCGATTCATCGGTTTCGTACATCACTTACGACAAGGCGTTTCAGCGCTCACGCCCAGGCCAAGGTGCCGGATTTAAAAATTTCCGGCCGCTCAAAGCAGTCGATGGCCGCGTGGTCACCATCAGCAATAAGAACCTTTCGCTCTTTAGCCTTGAACAGTACTACGGAAACAAACCCGTTGCGGGTTCGTGGAGCAAAGGGACATTTGAACAAAACGGTCAACGCCTTGATTACTACGACTACGTTCGAGCCAGTCTTTCGGTCGGCGACCTCAAGTACAACCCAGTTGATGAAGTCAAAAAAGGCGTCGAGTCACTCTGCGAAGCGATCAACTACCGCGCGCAATCCGTTCAAGAGGCAGTCGACCACAGCATTCACCTCAAAGAACACCCGTCCTCACTCCCAAAAAATATCTACGGCACCGACGGCGAATGGGAGAGCTTCTCAACACCGTCGCGCGATGCCCGTTTGAAAGTGTCGTTTCTCGATCTACGCACGAGCATTGAAAAATACGTCGGACTCTATCGCGCCGGCGACTCTCGCATTGTTTATAGCGGCAGTAATCTTGGTCGCGATCTACGCGAAGCGTATGATCAAGCGGCAAGCGCCTGCGCTGTCGAGTACCGACGGTCCGACAACTCGGTCGTCAAACTCGGTTTTAATGATGTCGTCAAGCGCATGTACCTGCTGTCATTCGATCCCTACCACTGTCCCGAGCTGCGTTGGGGAGCTACGCATTCCAATGAGCTCGCCACGTGCCGCGATAGCCAAGACAAGCGCGCTTGGTTCGCAGCCGAACAGGGACTTCGCAACCAAACCCAGCGCACCTACGATGCGCGTATGGACTTCTCACTCAACCAGCTCCAGCAAAAAGTCCCAGGCTCAGGCCTGAGCCAAGCCGCAGATATCGATCTGCGCGCCTATCTCGAGGCGCTGTGACTTGCCAGGTACCTTCTTCCTTTTGGCGACTCGGTGAGTCGCCAAAAGGAAGAAGGTACCTCTTGATCCAGATCAAGGAACCGGTGGCGGTTCCGCACTAGCCTAGCACAATCAACCCTTTAGCTGAGGTTCATTGTGCTATCAAAATCCGGTGCGAAAGCCTTTTTCCTCGTCTGAACCGCGCTCTGTGGAGGAGCGTTTATCCTTCTGACGTTCGACACGATCAAACGCGTTCCCGCGCAAACGAATGCCATCGAAATCACCGAGAGCGTGAAGCGAGGCAAACACCTGTGGGACACAAGCAACTGCATGGGCTGTCATACGCTCATGGGTGAAGGCGCCTATTATGCGCCTGAGCTGACCAAAGTGGTCGAGCGTCGGGGCGAGGCCTTTATCAAAGCCATGCTGAAAGATCCCGAGAAGATGTTCCCGGGCGAGCGCAAGATGCAAAACTATCACTTCACCGATGAGCAAATCGCAGATCTCTATGCATTCCTGCAGTGGATTGGCAAAGTCGATCTAAACGGCTTCCCTCCCAAGCCCGATCTTGCGCAGCAAAGCTCAGCACCTGCTGTCGGGGCTCCAGCTGTATTCACACAGATGTGCACGGCTTGCCATTCATTAAAGGGTAGCGGCGGAAATGTTGGTCCTGCGCTTGATGGTGTGGGCTCGCGTCGCACGGCGGACTTCATCACCGCATGGCTGAAAGACCCGGCGGCCGTTAAGGCCGACGCCAAAATGGCAAAGATGCCGCTTTCTGAAAGCGATATCTCTGAACTCACCCTCTTCCTTGTTGCACAAAAGAACTGAGGCCGCCTATGAAATACAGATCACAAAAAGTTGCATACTGGTTCTTCGCCACCTGCATGCTCTTGTTCTCGCTGCAGATCATCTATGGCTTCATCATGGGCTTTGCGCACATGGGAATGGATGGCCTGCATAATATTATTCCGTTTCACACCGCCCGTGCGACACACACCAACCTCCTGGTGATGTGGCTGCTCGCAGGATTCATGGGGTCGGCGTACTACATCATTCCAGAAGAAGCAGAACGCGAACTCGTTTCGACGAAGCTCGCGTACCTACAGCTCATCAGCTTTGTCGCCGTCGGCATCACTGCCGTCATCGGGTTTCATTTTGGCTGGTGGGAAGGACGCAAGTTCTTAGAGATCCCGCGACCACTCGACTACCTCGTCGTCGTAAACGTGCTGCTCTTCATCTACTTGATCGGCGCCACAATTTGGACCGGTAAGCGCAAGACCACAACGGCCATGGTTCTGTTTTTTGGTCTCCTGACTGCCGCACTCCTCTATCTTCCCGGAATGATTCCAACTGACAACCAGACGATGGACTCGTACTGGCGCTGGTGGGTTGTTCACCTCTGGGTTGAAGGCGTTGGGAATTGATCATGGGCGCAATCCTTTCGTTCCTGCTGATCAAACTCACAGGTGTCGACCGTGAAATTATCGAGAAGTGGCTGTACGTGATTGTCGGCTTTACCTTCCTCTCTGGAATTTTGGGAACTGGCCACCACTACTACTATATCGGCACTCCCCGCTACTGGCTGATGATCGGCGGAGCCTTTAGCGCTCTTGAGCCTGTCGCCTTCTTGGGAATGGCGATCTATGCCATCACCATGGCGAAAAAGGGAGGGCGCGACTCAAACAACAAGACCGCGCTGTTATGGACGATCGGTTGTTCGGTGATGGCTCTGGGTTTGGCATACGCTCCGGTGAATATGTACATCACTCGTCACCGCCATGCACGGACACATGGCGTTCTGGGGTGCCTACGCGATGCTGATCCTCGCGATCATCACCTACGCGATGCCCATCATGACCGGTCGAAAGTTGCATGACTCGCCGTCGAACACCTTCGCCTTCTGGACCTCTAATATCGGAATGATCGCCATGACTGTTGCTTTCGGAATCGCCGGAATTGCACAGGTCTATCTCGAACGGAAAATGGGTATCGACTTTTTGCAGGTGCAAAAGAGGTTGAGGTTCACTTCCTAGGCCTGGTGCTCGCAGCGACTCTTTTCACCGTCGGCATGATCGTATTCATCGCGAACTTTATTAAGTTCGGTCTACCAAGCGACGTCAGCTTTCAAGCGGGAGAGGGAAAGCGCTCATGAAACCCTGGTACCGACCCGTCGGTCACGAAGTCACCGTATTTGCTTCGGCATACAAGCAGGCATTGCCGGTTCTTCTCAAAGGACCAACGGGTTCCGGTAAGTCTCGATTTGTCGAATACATGGCCGATCAATTGGATCGGCCCTTGATTCAAGTCGCCTGCAACGAAGACACATCGGCGTCTGATCTGATCGGACGCTTTCTGATCAAAGGCGGCGAAACGGTTTGGGTCGATGGACCTGTCACTCGTGCCGTCCGTGCGGGCTCTTTCTTATATCTCGACGAAGTCGCCGAAGCACGTGAGGACGTGATGGTTGTCCTTCATTCACTTTCGGACTTTCGACGAACGCTGTACATAGACAAAACCGGTGAAAGCCTGAACGCCGCGCCCGGTTTTCAAATGACCATGAGTTTCAACCCGGGTTACCAGTCTCGCCTCAAAGAGATGAAGCCATCGACTCGCCAGCGTTTTGTGACGATCGCTTTTGACTTTCCAACACTGGACATCGAAGTCGAGATCGTCAGCAAAGAGAGTGGTGTCGATTTGAGCATCGCAAAAAAACTCTGTGCGCTCGGCGAGCAGATTCGCAAACTCACAGAGCTTCCACTGAAAGAAACCGCTTCGACAAGACTCTTGGTCTACGCCGCAAAGCTTATTCAAGCCGGCCTCCACCCGCGTCTCGCCTGCGACTCAAGCATCGTGCAGACGATCACCGACGATGCCGAAACCGTGACCGCGCTTCGCGACCTTGTCGAGCTACGGTTCTAAAGCGTGGGACTTGACGAAGTCTTGTTTGCTTATCTACTCAAGAGCATCAAAGCCGTTCGCGGTAAAGGAACCAGTGATGCTCATCTCTTTCGCCTTCTCGATCACCGGCGACGATTTTCGATTTTGGCGAGCGCGCTCTCGGGACGGTCTCTCGATATTCAGTTCACCGATCACGAGTACGGAATCTCCGAAACCGAACTCTATTTGCCGGCAACCGAGGCCTCGCTTGAAACCTACGAACTCAACAGCACGCTTTCGTTTTATCGCCTCCTGATACTCGCTCACGGACTCAATCAACGATCAATTGATTGGCCGTGGGTTGAATCAGACTTTCATCGCGAATACCCCAGCGCCTCCGCCCTTCGCGAGCGAATCGTCGCTCATCCCATTGCAACCCAAGTGAAATTCATTCTTCTTCCCTTTCACTATTTTGCGGACTCCAAGCATTCAAAATCGTCTTCACTGGCGCCTGGACAGAGCCGCAACAAGAACGGCCAAAGCCACGGCAAGTCCTACAAGGCCAAAACCGTTCACCGCCCGCGCACGATTCAACTGCCTGAGGGTGACTCCAACCCCGTGGTTCACGTCTTTGAAAAAGTTCAAACAGTCGATGAGTACAACGGCGGCCAACGTACGGTCGACGGTTCTGACGAGATGTCTGGTCTGAGCGAGGCTTTCGAAGAGTCTCCACTCAGCCAGGTGACTCGCTCAGCACAGAGCGCACAGTCCATGGTCAAATCAGATGCGGTGATCGAGACGCAGGCCGCAATCGATGAACCAGTGGAGAAAACGGAGGATAAGTCTGAGATCTTTTTCTTTGATGAGTGGTCGAAGTCATCGCAGACGTACCTGAAGAATTGGTGCCGTGTCCGAGTCGATGCAACTGAATCTCAAACACCGACGTCCCACACCTCGACCATACAAACAAGACGTCTTGGTCAAAAGATCCAGCAAGATCTCTCGCAGATTCTGAACTTGAAGGCCGTACGCAAGCGTCTGAGCGACGGCACCGATTTTGACTTTGATGCCACTCTCGATCAGCAAATCGAACGGCGAGTGATCGCCAATCCCACCAATCGCATATATGAAAAACGATCGGCGATTCAGCAGGACTATGCGTTTTGTATTCTTGTCGATGGCAGTCTGTCGACCGATTCCTACGTCTCCGGGATTCGCATCAATGATCTCATCAAGGACTCGTTACACGTCTTGCGCTATGCACTTGAGGACTTCGAACAAACGACAACAATCCTATCGTTTCGAAGTTTCACCCGCAGCGACTGCCGCATCACGAAACTCAAAGACTGGTCGGAGCCGTGGCCGAAAGTCCCCGGAAGAATCGAAACTCTCACACCTGATGGTTTCACCCGCCTTGGCCCCGCTCTTCGCTACGCCGCGCACACGTTAAACCAGCTGCCGGCTAAAACACGATTTCTCTTCGTGCTCAGCGATTCTAAGCCAACCGACTACGACGCCTACGAAGGCCAACACGGCCTTGCCGATGTGAATCGCGCCGTTCAAGAGGTCCACGCTGGCGACTCCATTGTCCATGCCTTTATACTCTCCGACGAACGTTCGAGCCGTTTCAACGACCTCTACGGTCCTGGGCGTTTTGACTATCTTCTCGATATCAATCGCATCGGCCCAACGCTGACTCATCTGCTTCGCCGCCGTTAACCACCACCACAGGCGCCACAGCAGCCGCCGCTATCAGGCTTGGCCGCCACGCGGTAGCGGCCGCTTCCTGTGCGAACAAAGTCGACGTGATTCGCGAATCGACTTTGAATCATCGTCACAAGCTGATTTTCAAAAGAGGGATCCTTCGATTTATTGGTCAGCAATAAGGTTTCACCAGGCTTTAACGCCTCAATCGCACGCAGCGCACGTTCCAGCGCTTTTTTGACTGTCCAATCTTGCATCACAACAAACGACCGATCACCCATTCGTAAAGCCCTCCCTCACTACAATAGTCGCGTATGGGAGGGATTTTGCCCTTGATCATGATCAAGAAATCCACCCGGTCGAGGTGGATTTCGGCCCATGGCCGCGCGTTTTTCGGCGCCAGTCAAGATTCCCACTAGGCTCAGATCCATCGCTAAAGGAGATCAATACATGAAAACAGCACCACCCGCGACGGTCGACATCCTCTCTGCCTTTGATGAATACCTCAGCCGCTCCGATTGGCGCGTTCAAGCCAACGCCAACCAAGAATTCAGCCTTGGCGGACTCATCCTCAGTATCGCCGGCAAAATGACAGCAAAATACTGGCTCTCCAACGTTTACTCACCCGCCGTCGCCGAGGCCCACGTGCGCGGCGACTATCACATTCACGATCTCGATTTTCTTTCAGGGTACTGCGCTGGTTGGAGCCTCAGAACTTTTTTGCGCGAGGGCTTCAACGGCGTTCCGGGCCGGGTGGAATCGACACCTCCAAAACATCTGTCGAGCGCACTTGGCCAAATGGCGAATTTTCTCGGCACCATGCAGAATGAGTGGGCCGGAGCTCAGGCATTTAGCTCTTTCGACACTTACCTCGCTCCCTATGTTCGTCTCGACAATCTCAGTTACCAAGACATGTATCAGCAAATTCAAGAGTTCATCTTCAATCTCAACGTGCCGTCGCGCTGGGGAGGCCAAACTCCCTTCACCAACGTGACATTTGATTGGACCTGCCCAGACGATCTGCGCAACGACAAACCGATGATCGGCGACAAAGAACTCGATTTTACATATGGCGATCTACAAAAGGAGATGGCCCTTATCAATCGCGCCTTTCTTGACGTCATGCTAAAAGGTGATTGCTCAGGACGAGCTTTCACTTTCCCAATTCCCACCTACAATTTGACCGAGGACTTTCCATGGGAAAGTCCTGAAACAGAGCTGCTGTTCGAACTCACAGCCAAGTACGGACTCCCCTACTTTCAGAACTTCATCGGCAGTGGTCTCAAGCCGAATCTGATTCGGGCGATGTGCTGCCGTCTGCAGCTTGATGTCAGCGAACTGCTTCGACGTGGCATGGACTGTTTGGCAGTGCCGAACAAACGGGAAGCATCGGTGTCGTCACCATCAATTGCGCAAGACTCGGCTATAAGAATCGACGCGGCGATGGCGGCTCGTGGTCAACACTGCTGACAGATCTCGACCACCTTCTCGATCTCGCATTTGAATCGCTTGAGGCCAAACGTAAGACCATCGATAAAATGATGAAGATCGGGCTCTTTCCCTACTCGCGCCGCTACCTCGGAACACTTCGTAATCACTTCTCTACTGTTGGCGTGAACGGCATCAATGAAATGCTGAGAAACTTCAGCGGCGATACACTTGATATCGTGAGCGAGGAAGGGCAAGAGCTCGCCGCAAAACTCATCGAACATATTCGCGAACGGCTTGTTCACTTTCAAGAATCCAGCGGGCATATGTACAACCTTGAAGCCACTCCGGCCGAAGCCACCACGTATCGGTTTGCCAAAGAGGACCTCAAGCGCTACCCCGACATCATTCAAGCCGGCCACGGCGAGAATCGCTACTACACGAACTCTTCTCAGCTTCCGGTGGGCCACACCGACGATCCGTTTCAAGCCCTCGACCTTCAAGATCGCCTGCAAACTCTCTACACCGGCGGCACCGTTCTGCATCTCTATATGAACGAACAGATCAGTTCCGCCGATGCGTGCCGCAAACTCGTTCAACGGACGGCGCGCCACTATCGAACGCCGTACTTCACAGTGACGCCGACATTTTCAATCTGTCCCGAACACGGCTACTTATCGGACCCATCGCGAGTACTCGCCCGAAATGCGATGAAAAGTGGTTCCAAAATCAGAAACAGAAACAAACCCAAGAGGAGGTTAAGAATGAACCAGCGTACGAGACGACTCCGTGATGACCGTCAAACTCCGCCAGAGGCCGAGCGCCAGCGCTGCGAAGTATGGACGCGAGTGATGGGCTATCATCGTCCGGTCTCGTCATTCAACAAAGGAAAAATAGGAGAATTCCGTGAGCGGAAGTTCTTTAAAGAAACCGTCGCCTACGACGAGCTTTGAAAAAATTCTGGCGCTTCAGCCGCCGATTGGCGGCTGGACGCCCTTTAGTTCAATCGACGACCCAGGCTACCTCTCCACCGTTCTGTTTCTGGAAGGTTGCCCTTGGCGCTGCGGCTACTGTCACAACCGACATCTCTGGAACCGCCACTCCCAGACCGACAGCCGTCAGCTCCGCACTTTCGTTGGTCATCTTGAGAACCGTCGAGGACTTCTCGACAGCGTGGTGATCAGCGGCGGCGAGCCAACGGCATTTCAACGTCTCCCCGAACTTGCGGACGCATTGCGATCTCATTATCGCGTGG
>JADJOF010000005.1 GCA_016713885.1 Bdellovibrionales bacterium
AAAGCATCAGATCCACATGACAGCGTTCGTTCTTCTCGCATTGGCAGATCATATAGACGTCGTTCTTGTGAGAGAGATGGGTCAGTTCTTGTAAAGCGGCAAGCCCTGCTTCGCCCAGCGCGAACTCACGTTGGTACTGTGCTTGTTCGAATGCCTCACTTTGCTCGCCGACGTTCGTTTTCATTTCGCGATAGCGTTCGAAGAGATTCTTCTCCGGCGCAAGTTCGGACTTGTATTCATCAATCAGCGATTTTGACAGGAAGCGCGGATACAGTCGCATCGTCACAACGAGTCGGCCATGATTTCTTGTGACTCGGCCAGTTTTGATTTCTGAGATCGAAGCGCGAAGCAGCATAGGTCCCCTGCAGCGTACTGGTAGTTTCTGTGGAAGTAAAAGCAGAATGGAGGTGACTGAAAGTTTCGTTGAAGTGTTGAGGAGGACGGACCATCTTATCGCTGACCGTTCACTCGGCGAGGCATTTGGCCACGTTGACGTCGTCGATCTCCTGAACTTCCACCCCAGTCTCCTTGAAGTCGGCCTCATTGCCTGCGCTGTTGGCTTGCGTTTTGCGTCCCCATTTTCTCTCAGTGAACGACGACACATCGGAAGGGGAACTTGTGAACAAGCGAGAAAGACAGGCTGAACGGGCTTCGGGTCAAAAAGGTATATTGAAAATTGACGGGTGTTCAATGGCGTATCAGGAGCATGGCGACGTCGATAGTCCTCCGGTGGTGCTGATTCACGGTTTTCCGTTTTCGCACAAAATGTGGGAGCACCAGGTTCTGGCTTTGGCCGCTCGGTACCGCGTGATCACCTATGATTTGCGGGGACTGGGTGAAAGCCTGGACGAAACGAACCACTTCACGTTGGAGATTTTGGTCGATGACCTGCTCGGGCTTCTTGATCATCTTCAAATCCGCAAAGCGGCGATGGTCGGATTTTCAATGGGGGGCTATATTGCGTTAAGAGCCATGGAGCGAGAGTCGACGCGCTTCTCGATGCTCGTTCTTGCTGATACACAGAGCGCTGCCGATAGCGACGAGGCGAAGTTAAAGCGCACAAAAGCGTTGCGGTCTCTCCAGCAGGCAGGCATCGATGTCTATGGTGATGAGTTTTTGAAAAGTGCCATAAGCTCGGCAACTCTTGAGACGAAACGGTCGCTTGTTGCGAATCTGAAGTCGATGATCTCATCCAATTCAATGGCTGGTTTGCGTGGAGCACTGTTTGCGATGATGTCGAGAACCGACACCACACAAAGTTTGAGCAGTATAAAAGTGCCGACGTTGGTTGTCGTTGGGTCTGAGGATCGCATCACGCCCGTTGCGCAATCAGAAATTCTGAAGAAAAGCATTCCGAATGCACGATTGGCATTGATTGCGGAATCGGGTCATATGAGCAATCTTGAAAATCCTGAAGCTTTCAATTCAGCCCTTTTATCTTCCTAAAACAAACTGCGGAGACGGACTACGGTCTTCCCATTTTGATGTGAGAGGTCAGTGTCTGTGGTCGATCTTAAGAGCCGCGATTGCGATCGCAGCTCCGCCTTGTCGCAGGTTTACCAGGAAGGGTGTCTCCTTGAAGTTCACGAACTGCCCCGATGTCTCTAAACTCATTGCGGAAATGACTTTCCAAATGCCGCGAACGGATTCGGCGATTTCGGTCGGTGCACTCTCGCCGCCCATGTCGGTTTTCACCCAGCCCGGGTGGATGAGAGCAAAGCTCACCGTAGGGTGATCGATGGTCAGGCTTTTGGTTAGCATATTGAGAGCGCTCTTGGATGAGCGATAGGCGTAGTAGCCTCCAGAAGTGTTGTCGGCAATCGACGACATCATTGTCGAGATCTGCGCGACTCGCGGTGAGTTCGATTTTTTGAGAACAGGAAATAGAGCCTTGGTCAGAAGAAACGGAACTGTCGCATTGACCCAGAAACTATCGGCAAGTTCTTTTGCTGAGTCGCCTTTGGTCATCATCCCGGCGTTATTCACAAGGATATCGAGAGATCCATATCGTGCAATCTCGCTCGCGAGAGTTTCAATCCCACCCGGTTGACTGATGTCGAGCTCGATCGGCAGCAGGCGATCTGGAAAATCGGTTTTCAGTTCTTTTAGCGACGCCGTACTTCTGGCCACGGCGAAAACCTTGTGGCCGGCGCCGAGCGCTTCTGTGACGAGTCCATAACCAATACCGCGCGACGATCCAGTGATCAGTATATTCATGGACGGTATTCTAGTCGCAGAATAGATGTTACGGCAACGAGTACCACGAGTTGATTGACGAGAGCGTCAGACTTTCTCTTGTTATTAGTCCCATTCAATTCCGTCGTGCGCGTGCTTCCTGTTTGGATTCTGAATAAACAGAATCGGTAGACCCGTCTTTGCAGAAAGTTCTTCGATGAGCTTAAGTCGCTTCGGTGTTACGAGTGGACTATTGTTTGCTGATACGACCACGAAGTAAGCCACGGTTCTCATGCCCTGGTTTTGAGTCTCGGAGAGGATGACCTCATTCCATAGCGGCCCCTGGGTTTCTTCTAAGATCTGGCGCGCCCTTCATTTTGAACCTAGCTCGAGCTGCTGAAATTGAGGCTAGATCTTTGCTGACAAACATATCGCTTGGCGCCGCAACGACAACATCGATGTTGTCGCCGCCTATCACGATTCCTGAATTGCCGAAGGTGAAGGGTTTATCGTTCGAGATGAGTGAAAAGCTAAGCATTGCTGACTTTGTGGCTAGATCTGGATGCTCTAGAAGTTCGGTCGACGAGGTGATGGCGTGAACAAGCAGGGCGTAGTTGTTGTCCATGCGAAACAGATGTGGCGGCGTGAGTTTGAGGGACTTCCACTGATCTGAATTTGCGCTAAACAGATCGTAACATCGGTTCGGGAGCGCTGTCGTAGAATAGGCAGTCGTCAACAATATCGACAGTGACCATTGTGCCAATTGTTTGAGAGTGGTGCGAGTCATCTGAAGGACATTCAGTGCAAGAGCGGAGCCGTAGTTGGGCTTGGGGCGTTCGGCTTAAACGGAGTGCTTTCCGACTCTCATGATGAGTGGACAGTTGAAATCAAGTTTTCTAATTGGGTTTCCCCACTGCGATAAAAGCTCCTGGCGGACGGCTTCAACAGGATGCGTACCTTTGTCTTCAATGTACTTTTGCGTAGCCGACCAGGTCGTCAAATATCCGATGAGTTCATCCATGTCCCAGTTCAGGCTTTGATGAAATGTCGGATGATCAATCTCTTTGAAGGGAAATGGAATTGTCGAATAATTATCCCAAATGAGTTTTGGCTGTGGACTCCAGTAGTCTTTTAGAATGACCTTGCCGACTTTCTGAATGAGATCTGTAATCCTTGGGTCTTCGCACTCATGCCAACCATAGGACCAGGCCGCAAGAATCCCCCCGTTCTTTAAAAGACGGCGACACTCGGCATAGAAGAGATCAAAGTTAAACCAGTGTATTGCGGTTGCGACGGTGATCAGATCCACAGTGCCAGACTGGATTGGCGACTCATGCGCCTCTGAAACAGTGTAGGTCACGTTGTTTTTGGGAATTGCGTGTGCGATTTGTTCTCGACTTAAATCGCTCGCCATAACCGTCTTAAAATAGTCAGCTAAAGCAACGGCGCATTGTCCATTTCCTGTCCCGACATCATAGGCAAGCTCGTTTGTGGGTGCCGCTGACTTTAAGAACGGATAGATCTCGCGCGGGTACACGGGGCGATATTTGGCGTAGTCGGCGGCCTGTTTGCTAAATTCAGTTCTATTTTTCATCACTTCGACTCGCATGAAATGAGGGCAAGAGCGCCGCTGGCTGATTCCAGAATGATGTCGGGATTGTTCTTAATTTTCGCCTGGAGCTGTGCACCCATGATTTGACTATAGATCATCTGCGAAAGCGCATCTGGTTTGAGATCCGATCGAATCGATTTGCTTTTCTGTCCTTCTTCGATGACGGCGCTGAGCCATGTGAGCCATTTATCAATAAACGACTTCATCGCTGTCTGGACCGGTTTTGAGAGAACCTTGAGGTCCGTGATCAGCGCGAGCACCGGGCAGACCTTTTTGCTGTCGCAAGAAAACGAGTAGAAAACGTGAAACACCTGGCGGATCTTTTCTTTGGGAGGAAGTGCATCGACTTTCTGGGTCCACGCCACAAAAAGGCGATCGTACTCCTCCAAAATCGCGACTATCAGCTCGTCCTTCGAAGAGTAGTGATCGTATAGGCTCGGCTTCTTTATGCCAATGGCATCGGCAATGTCTTGAAAACTAAAGCCATTGTAGCCATAGCGTTGTAGAAGAGAGCGCCCCTCTTTTAAAACCTTCGATTTTGTATCAAGAGCCTTCATATTGATTCTTTTCTTTCCTACCTACAGGAAGGATGATATCCTACCTGTAGGTAGGTCGTCAAGGGACCGTTACAAAATGAGATTCCGCGGTTGGAGGTAGATATGAAAGATGTCTTTATTCTTGGTGGCGTCAGAACTCCATTTGTGAAGAGCTTCACGAGTTATTCCGGCGTCAGCACTCGCGAGCTCATGGAGTTGAGTTTAAACGAATTGGTGCGAAGGTTTCATCTGGAGGGCGTTTTGATCGACGACGTTGCACTGGGCGCGTTGATCACGAGTGCAAGTAACTGGAACCTAGCAAGAGAGACTGTTTTAAGTTCAAAGCTTTCTCCCGCGACACCGGCCTATAATGTTCAACGAGCCTGCGGCACGAGTCTCGAGGCCGCCTTTCAACTCTTTGCTAAGATCAAGATTGGCAGTATCGATACGGCGATTGCAGGCGGGGTTGATACGAACTCTGATGTGCCGGTTGAAGTGAACAAAGCTCTTCGCGACACCATTCTGGCCGTCAAACACGCGAAAACCTTTCAGCAAAAGCTAACTGCGCTGACCGGGACCGATTTTTCAAAATTAGGCTTTTCTACGCCTGGTGTGGTTGAGCCGCGGACGGGGCTTTCAATGGGACAGCATTGCGAGCTGATGGTGAAAGAGTGGAAGGTTTCACAGCGCGAGCAAGACGAGGTCGCGCTCATGAGTCATAGAAATGCGCATCAGGCGTACGGCTCTGGATTCTATAGTGACCTGCTCATTCCGGTTCGTGGCATCGAACGAGATGGCTTTGTTCGGGGCGACACCACGCTTGAAAAGCTCGCGGCGTTAAAGCCCGCTTTTGACAAAGAAAGCGGAACCATCACTGCCGGGAACGCGAGTCCTCTCAGTGACGGCTCAAGCGCGGTTCTATTGTCCAGTCGCGAGGGAGCAGAGAAGCTATCGCTTCGCCCACTCGCAAAACTGATCGACGTTCAGGCCTCGGCTGTCGATTTTGTTGGAGGAGAGGGCCTACTGATGGCGCCTACGATTGCCGTCGAGAAGCTCCTCAGGCGAAATGGTCTTAAACTTCAAGATTTTGACGTTTACGAAATTCACGAGGCCTTTGCGGGTCAAGTCGTTTGTACGCTGAAGGCCTGGAACTCTGATTCGTATTGTCAGTCGAAGCTCGGCGTTGGCCAAAGACTTGGTGAGATCGATCTATCGAAGATGAATGTGGTCGGAGGAAGCTTGGCTCTTGGACATCCTTTTGCGGCGACTGGCGGCCGAATTTTGTCGAGCATTGCGAAGCTCGTCAGTGGCTCAAAGAAGAGAGGACTCATCTCGATCTGCACGGCGGGCGGAATGGGCATCGCCGCTATTGTCGAAGGTGTTGAATCATGAGTGAGCAGGCGATGAGGCTCTACTCTACGCCACTTTCACATTTCTCTAGAAAAGTGAGAGCAGTTGCTGATTTCTATGAGTTGAACATTGAGTATGTCGATGTCGGAAACGTCGCTGACGTCGGGAAAGAGAAGTACGCCGGAAACCCGCTGATGGGAGTGCCGGTGTTAACAGATAGCGAGTTGTGGCTTGTTGATTCGGATAATATTATCTCCTTTTTAGCTCGAAAGTACGATTCATCAGATCGGCTCAGAGTTCACTCGACGAGGATTGAGGATCTCAATATTCGAGCCATTCTCAATGGGCTGATGGCAAGCGAGGTGAGGCTCATTCTGGGGAAACGCACGGGCATTCCGATTGATGAGTTTCATTTTTTTAACAAAGCCAAACAGAGTATCGTTGAGTCGCTGAGATGGCTTGATGCTCGAGCCGAGGTGTTTGATCCAGAGAAGATTTCAATCAATGAGATTCATCTGGTGTGTGCCTTTGAGCATTTGAAGTATTTTGAGTTCGTCGATCTGAGCGAGTTCAGTCGACTCTCGTCACTCACTGGCGCCATTGGATCGCGGGCGTTTATTCTCAAATCCAGCCCGTTTCGTCTTAAGCCAAAACCGGCGAACGTGGACATGGTGAAGTGAAGCCAGTTCCGATGAGTGCGTTTGGAATGCTTCCTGCACACCAGCACAGTCATTGATTGCCCGCTCGTTCATGCCAGAAGAGCTGCCATTCGTGAGAGTTGAGCAGGGCCGATCTGAGATCGTAGGAGAGTTCAAATGTCTAAAGTCATACTGTTTTTAGCCGGTCTATCTGTTCTGGGAGTACAAGCGGCTTGGGCGGGTCCTAGCGCGCCTGAAACTCTTTACCTGACCGACAAAAATTTAGACAGTGAACGAGAGTTCCTTGTTTCGAATACGCGAAACGACGCAAAAATCCAGATCTCCTACAGCGGCACGCGATTCGCCGCTCAAGCCGTGGGCCTAAGCGACTTCCAAGCGAATCTCGGGCCTGATCTTTTTTGCAACAACCGCTGGGTTAAGAGTTTAAAGCTCCATATTGGAAGCGACGAAGTCGAGATTCCAAAGCAGAACGGCACCTGCCAAATCCGACTCGGAAACAAGCCAATCGTGAAGTTCATCAACGACGAGGCCTACTCGCCGGTCTATAAGAAGTTTGGTTCATACAAAGAAGAATGTCGGTACTCTGGCGAAGGCCCGATGTCTTCGAATCGATATCGAAATATGAGCTGTGCTCAGTCATTCAATGATATCTCGATCCTATCTGATTCAATCGAATCATTTTTAGTAAAACTTGAAGTTTTGCTTGGACAAAAGCCACCGAAGTCATTCATCGATGCCCAAAATCCATATGCGGAACTGGATTTCTCTAAGGCGCCGAAGCTAGATGCCATCTATCTCTCGACGCTGCTCTATCAGAACGACTTTTCTGGCCAGGTGCTCGCCAGGATTTTGAAATTCCATGCCCAGCGTGGAACGATGGTGAACATTATTGGAACGGGCTACATGCACTCGGACAATGCCACGAGCTTATTCAAGGAGCTGACACTTCAATCGAAAAATATTCGAATTCAAGAGTACAAGTACTTTGAGGACAATTTCTGGAAGAAGTTTTTGCTCGTCACCAACTACTTCCGGAACATGCACGTCAAAGCACTTGTGACCTTATCTTCATCGAATCCAAAAGATAACGTCGTCATCGTCGGTGGGCGAAACGTCCATGACGGCTTTCTGTTTCAGTCAAAGCCTGATCTCACTCGCTTTCCGGAGCTTGACCAGATTGATCCCGACGCGACGTTTGCTTACTGGCAAGACGTGGAGTTTCTGATTCGTTCGAAGAACGTCGCCGAAACTGTCTATGCTCATCTCTTGAAGTTTTGGAACAGGGACTTGGTGAAGGTGACCATCGAGCCGATCGCGTTTCATACCAAATCCACTCCGGTGACTGATCTGACGACGAAAGGCGAGAACTCTCTCAGGCATTTCATCAGTCTTCCATTTTCAGACAATCACGCTCTCGAGAAATTCTATGTTGAAATGCTCGATCAGGCGAAATCATCGATCGTGATTTCCAGCCCGTATCTTCGACCAACGAAGAGCCTTTTGAATGCCATTTTAAGAGCGGTACGTCGGGGTATTCGAGTCGATATCCAAACCCGAATCAATCTCGCGGGCGACACGCAAGCGTGGCTCTATGAGGAGACCAATAAAGTTGCGATTAACGAGCTGTATAGCAAGGTCGGCTTGTACGAGTGGCAAGGAAACTCGATCCTTCATTCGAAGATCATCGTGGTGGACGATAGCTTGAGTTTTGTCGGCTCCGTCAATTTGAGTCGACGAAGCTTCGTTCAGGACATCGAGGGTGGGCTTCTGATACAGAGTCCAAGCTTCAATTCTCAGCTCCGCTCGCTCATCAGTTCTTATCGAGATCAATCTCGGCAGATCACCGAGAAGCAGAAGAGAAACTTCTGGGCGACGATTGTTCTCAATCTGATCGAGGATCAAATTTAGTAGACGAGGTTTGCGACCGCACCTTTATCGCATCACCAATGAGCCGACGGAGTTGAGTCGGCTCCATTTTGACAAGGTCGTCGAGGCCATAAGTCTCACCGAGAGCCTTCGCAACTCTATATCCTAGGTAGTAACCGGCGCGCTTCTGAATGCGCGGGTCCTGAGAAGAGAGCAGAAAGTACTTCGTATAGATCGCCTCGTCAGTTGAATCCAGATGGGCTGCGATATCATTCCAAAGAAATGTGATGTCGTTCTCGTACCGTCATCCATTTCGCCGAGGCTATGGATAATCGAGATATCAAAGTCGGTGTTGAAGTCTGGGAAACGATTGAGAAACAGTGGCAGATTGAGCGAAATCTCGTTTGCAATGGATGCCGTTTTCTCTTCGAACTTCTGACTGAGTCCGCTGTATTCCGTGAAGGCCTTCTGTAGCCCCTCCTCTTTCGTTTTCCCAATCTGGGCCCAGCGTTTAAACTTGTAGTCATAAAACCGTGGGAACGACGGATAGACGGTGCGATCGAACTCTTTGATCTGATCACCAAGCGGTTTGTCTTTTGCTTTCTGCCAAAACTGAACAAACAACGGCGCGAGATTATGAACTCGAGGAGAGTTCGCCTCAGCCGAGAATTCAAGCAGCATCGCGATCGCAACGAGTAACGTGCGCATAGAATTGCCCCCAGGTTAGGTTCTTGAGGCTGGTCTTATCTGCTCCGAACGTCTTCTGGCAAGTCATGTAAACTGCTGCGGGTCTTGCGCGAAACGAGGGGATCGAGTTAGAAGGGGGCTGTCCAAACGGCGAAGGAGTTAGAGATGAATTCTGTGTCAGGCTTTATTCCAAACGTATTGCATTGGGTTGTCTCCGCTTTTTCTCTGCTGCTCACGGCCTATCTGATCAGAGGCTTTCAGGTTGGGAGTTTCACGTATGCGCTGCTTGCGGCGGTTGTGATTGGATTTGCGAACGTTATTATTCGCCCCGTGCTTCTCTTTCTTACTCTCCCCATCAATATTCTGACCTTGGGACTCTTCACTTTCGTCGTCAACGGAGCCGTCCTCAAGATATGCGCCTCGATTTTGCCGGGCTTTGAGATTCAAACCTGGGGCGCCGCGATTCTTGGCGCGATTATCCTGACAATCGTGAGCTGGATTCTGCACTCGGTCTTCATTTGATTCCAATATGCCGAAGAGGCGATCTCCGGCTCTGGAACGTTCAGTCCTCTCATTTTTTGCCACGCGAAAGCTTTCCTCGGAAAACTTCGAATTTTTCGACCTCTCCTTCACCTTTGGCCCATCTCTCAATTTCTCGGATTTTTATCGGATGTTTCTTGGCGATCATCAGAGCTTGATCGAGATTTTGTTTGTCGTTCCAATGGAAATATCCAGCGAGTCGGTCCATGACTGAATGAGTCGGCGTCAAAAGTTGAAGCTTTCCAGCCTTATTGTTTTGAGTCGCCCACTCCCTAATAGGTGTATTTCCAATAGCGAGCGGTGGTTTGGGGAACTCAACAAAATATTCGGTGTCGGGATGCGTGAAGTGTCGTCCAGAAGATTTTGAAAACCCAATTCTTGCGAGGGCCTTTTCAATAGTTTTAGTATCGGTTGATGAAATAAAATCGACGTCTTTGGATTCGTATTCATTGTTCGTATAAATCGAAACAACGGCCCCTCCTGAAAGAACTGCATCAATTCCATGCTTGAGTAAGCAATTGCAGACGATAGAAGCAACGGTTTGAATGCTGCTCCTCTTCGTGATTTTCACAGCGGTTTACCTGTACGCCTTGGGCGTTGACGTTTGCGATAGTACTTTTTGATTTCACTTTCGGGCATGAACTCAAACGACTTTTCCAGAAGGGCTTGAAGCTCTTTGCGAAATGGATATCGGGGATTCCATAGGAAAAGGCGGGTGCGCCCTTTCGGTTGGCTGACAATGACTCCGCCATCCTCAAGACGCTTCAATTGCTTCTGCACGACACTTAAGCTGATGGAAAAAGTGGTGGCGATTTCGGACGCGTAACCTTCATTGTAATTCTGAAGATAGAGAAGAACCTTTTCGACGGTCGCATTGCCAAATAGAGACTCAAGCATGCTTTCATTATCACCTCGTTTTGAGGTTATGTCACCTCTTTTTGAGGTTATTAAAACGGATAAAAGACCGCACGTTTACCGCTGAGATCGCATTTGGGGCCTATTGGCTGGATAGAGAGTCCCCTTTGAGCGATGGCCCCAGCGTTTTTCGCATATCGATGCTTGTAGGGGTTTGTTGGATTTGATTCGCTCCGGAAGGTGCGCAACAATTCGTCTATGGGCACACGCGAAGAGATGCTCATTGCGAAGAATGACACTTATGGACCGCCAGAGGATGTAAATCCAGTTGTAGATTGTGATTCAGGAGGACGAGGGTGACGGATGAGGAGAAATATTTAGAGCTTCTCGGTATTAAAGTGATGCAGCCGAGTGTTTCATTTCTAAATGAAATCGTTAAACGTCAATTGTCGAAAGTTCCTTATGAGAACATCTCAAAAATAGTCCGGTTTCATGAGATTGGCCCCTCAATTCCAAATCTTGAAGAATTTGTAGCCGGAATGGTGGACAAAACATATGGAGGAACCTGTTTTGTCCAGAATATCTATCTTAACCACATTTTAGATTATCTTGGATTTCAAACAAATCTTATTGGTATTCGACGAGATGGGCTTCTTTCACATCTGAGTCTTCGAGTGAACATTGAAGGTGCGAATTACTTTGTCGATGTCGGGATCATGTCATCATTTTCCGGACCTTTTCGAATTGATCCTTCGGAGTCCTTTCAAAAGGATATAGGTAATCAACGATTTGTTTTTTCACCAAAGGTAGATTTGGAAAATTATAATCTTGAGATATGGCGAAATGGTAAAATGATTCGGGAGTTTGAGTCTTCATCTCTGGCGTTTACTGAGCAAGATCTAGAAATTGGTGTTCGAAAGACTTTTGAACGATCTGCGATGTTTATGACCACTCTTTGCGTTCATCGTGTTTTTGACAGTCATTCAGTAGGAGTTTGGAACAGGAATTTTTATCAAATACGTGGAACTGAGCATTCGGTTCGCGAAATTCTAAGTTACTCCGAACTTAAATCTGTCTTTCGTGATGAGCTGATGCTTCCGCAATACCCGCTGGATGTAACTCTTGATTTATTGCAGAGTAACGGTGCTGAAAAGCTTTTTGAGGTGTAAATGAGGCCATTAATCTATGCAATGACTGGCGGAAACGGCGCAGGAAAAACAACTTTCGCCTTAAAAATTTCAAAGGAAAAACAGGCCAAGTTTTTTTCTTTAGATAAAACGATTAAAGAATTTAATCAGCCGATCCAAAGCCATGAAGATTATATGTCATTTTATCAGCAAGCCTTGGATTTGATGTCTTCACAAGCCATCCAAATTTTAAAGGAAGGCAAATCGGTTGTGTTTGATTTTGGCGGTGGGATATCCAGCCGCCCTTGGCTTAAGCAAATTGCCGAATCAAGCGGTGAAAAAATCGAAATTTTTCATTTAGAGGTTCCTCTTGAAGAGAGAAAGCGTCGAATTCAACAAAGGAATGTAGAAAAGCATAAAGATGTCTATTTCTTCCATATGGACGACGACGAGTTTGAAAAACACAATAGGCAGGATCCTCCGCCTCCTCCAACAGAGGATGGAATCAAAGTTGTCATAGTGAGAAATGGGTAAGCCAAGATTAGATTAGATGCGGAGCTTAAAGTTCTTTTCGCATGTCCAGGTTGGTGGGGACAAAACCCATCGAAAGATAGAGGCTCTTCGCGACTTTATTGCTATGGAAGACATGCAGACGGATGCGAGATGCCCCGATTTTTCGAGATTCCTTCTCGACAAGTTTCATCAAGGACTTTCCGAGTCCACGGCCCCGATAGGTGGACTTGATGGTGATGTCGTTGATAGATACGACTTTTCTGCCAAACCGATTTTGCGTTCCGAGCCAGAGATTGCCGACCGGTTTGTCGAAGTTCTTTTCAAGCACATCAAAAAAAGACTGCCCTGAAGTATCGGTCCCATTAGGGACAAGTTTGTCAAATTGTTCGGATGCGTATCGAGCCGCCACTTCCAGTGGGATGTCTTCGACCGATGCGAGGCTTGCCGCGTAAGCGGATTGAGATATCTGTTTGAAACGTTCAAAGGTTTCTACGGTCATTGGTTTTAGAAAAGTCATGGTTCTCGTTTTGAATGGTTGTTGAACGGTTGTTGGATTTGATTCGCTCCAGAAGGTGCGCAACAATTCTCTTATGGATGCACGCGAAGAGATGCTCATTGCGAAGAATGAATCTTATGGACCGCCAGAGGTTGTGAAGCTTCTGAAGCAGCCGCGTCCCGTGCCCAATGATCGCCAGATCCTTGTTCGTGTCGTCGCTTCAACGGTGTCATCGGCCGACTCCAGGTTGCGCTCGCAGCGTATTCCCAGAGGATTTCTTTTCTTTTTTGGTCTTCTCTACGGCTTCTCGCGACCCAAATATGATTGCTTGGGGGCGAATCTTGCCGGAGAAGTTGTCGCCATCGGCAAAGCTGTTCAGCATTTTCAGGTGGGTGATCGAGTCGTTGCTGATCTTGGTATGAAGCTTGGCGGACATGCGCAGTTCAAACTTTTAAGTGCGAAAGATGTCATTGCCAAGATTCCCATTGGTGTCACTTATGCGCAGGCAACGGCGTTGGTCTTTGGCGGGTTGACGGCTCTCAGTTTTCTTCGAGACAAGCTTAAGCTTCAATCAGGCGAACGACTTTTAGTGATTGGAGCA
Organism: Bdellovibrionales bacterium; assembly: GCA_016713885.1. Classification (GTDB taxonomy): domain Bacteria; phylum Bdellovibrionota; class Bdellovibrionia; order Bdellovibrionales; family JAMPXM01. The sequence continues at coordinate 13,018 of JADJOF010000005.1, forward strand.
GGCGGTGCTGTCGGAAGCGCAGCCGTTCAGCTTGCTAAAATCATGGGTGCGCATGTTGTCGGCGTTTGCAGTGCCTCCAAAGCGGCAGACGTCAAAGCACTTGGTGCTGTCGAAGTGATCGACTATCAGTCGACTGACTGGAGAAAAGCTCCTGGGTGCTACGATGTTATTCTCGATAATGTTGGTGATAGTGATTTCGATTTTGCAATGGTACGCCCCAAACTCTCACCCGGTGGACGATTGGGACTTGTCGTCGCCGACCTGCCAGCCACTCTGAAGTCCTTGTGGATCTCGATGTTCAATCGACAGAAGGTCTTTGCGGGGCCGGTCGCTCCGAACACCAGTGATCTCGAATACCTGCTTTCCCTGTGTCGTGAAAAGCGGTTCGATCCCTTGATCAGTCAGACCTTCCCATTTGAAAAAATCGTTGAGGCCCACAAGGTCGTCGACTCCGGCCACAAGCTCGGCTCTGTCGTGATCGAATTTTAAGTCGTGCTCAAGCCCATGAGTCGATCCGTCGGAAATCAAAGAATCTGGAATTGACTGAATTGTGGGTGCTACTGGATATCGGGTATACGTGGAGACCGGAATACGGGATATCCGGTCTGTAGAAAGTGGCGTCCCCAACCGGATTTGAACCGGTGTATCTACCGTGAAAGGGTAGTGTCCTAGGCCGCTAGACGATGGGGACCCGAGACAATCGTCTTCGGTTCTCGTCCTCGCGAGAGGAAGAAAAATGGTGGCTCGCGATGGACTTGAACCATCGACCCCTTCATTAAAAGGGATGTGCTCTACCGACTGAGCTAGCGAACCACGCCGAAACGAAGCGCTAATATTTGGGATTTGACCCTCTGCTGTCAATACGAAGTTTGATGGACTGAAAGCTTCTTGTGAGATTTTTTCCAGTAATGCCGTGAAAAGGGGCAAAGCCGGCAAAAGAGCCAAAGAAAGCGTTAGCTGGCGACCGCAAATGACCGCCAGGCGTCACTCTTGAGCTGCTTGGCGCGCATAAAAAAAGCCCCCGAGAATGCGTCGCGGGGGCTTTTATGGCGCAGATTGAGAACCGAAGGTTACGAGAACAGCGGTTTGATCCAAAGCGTTTGCTCGCGGCCGGGGCCAACTGAGACGACGTCGATCGGAGTCGCGACTTCGCTTGCGACGAATTGAATCAGATCGCGCGCGGCTTGTGGCAGATCTTGAATCGAACGCACGTTGCGAAGATCGTCGCTCCAGCCAGCGAGAGACTTATAGATCGGCTCAACGCGCGAGAGATCGCTTGAGTTCACAGGAAGCTCTTTGATCTCCTGTCCGTCGAGACGATAGGCCGTGCAGACTTCAATGCGCTCGTGTCCCGAAAGGACGTCGAGCTTCATGAAAGCAAGTGAAGTGATGCCGTTCACGCGAATCGCATATTTCAAAGCGACAAGATCGAGCCAGCCGCAGCGGCGCGGGCGGCCTGTGGTTGCGCCAAACTCGCCACCCTCGCGGCGCAGGCGATCTCCAAGCTCGTTACTGAGCTCGGTCGGGAATGGGCCTGAGCCAACGCGTGTTGTGTAGGCCTTGGTGATGCCGACAATTTTCTGCATGAGGCTTGGACCGATGCCTGAACCGACGCAGGCCGAGCCTGAAAGCGTCGATGAGCTTGTGACGAAGGGATAGGTGCCGTGCAAAAGATCGAGCATCGTGCCTTGTGCACCTTCGAAGAGAACTTTTTTGCCGGACTTTAAAGCGCGGTGGATGAGGAGTGAAGTGTCGCGCGAACGATACGGCTCAAGCTCCGCCGCCATTTCGAGCATCCGTTGATAGAGTGGCTCCACTTCAACGGGCTCTTGTTTGTAATAGTGCGTGAGCATGAAGTTCTTCTCTTCAAGCGACGCCTCGAGTTTTGCGCGCAGGCGTTCGCGGTCAAAGAGATCGCCAAACAGAATTGCTTTGCGAGAGGCGCGATCCTCATAGGCGGGGCCGATGCCGCGACCGGTGGTGCCGATCTTCTCAAGCCCAGCTTTCGCTTCGCGGGCCGCATCGATTTTGCGGTGGTAGCTGAGAAGGGCCGTGCACTGATCTGAAATCTTGAGTTGTTCGGGATTGGTGAGAACGCCGGCCTCTTTGAGGTCGCGAATCTCTTTGATCACCTCTTCGAGATCAAGAACCACGCCGGCTGCGATCATGCACATGGTCTTCGCGTGCAAGATGCCAGACGGTACGAGGTGCAAAACGGTTTTCACTCCGTTGACGACAAGTGTGTGACCGGCGTTCGCTCCGCCCTGGTAGCGCACGACGAGATCCGCGTGAGCTGAAAAGACGTCGACGACTTTCCCTTTTCCTTCATCGCCCCACTGGGCTCCGACGACGATAATACCGGCCACGGCTCGCTCCTCTCGATGGATCCTGTCATGGACCCGTGCAGAGCAACGAAAGTCTCAAACCCGGGCGAGCGGATCAAGGACGAATCGCGGAGTACCACTCTTCGGGAGGGGGAAGGGGGCCTGTGGGAGGGGTCTCTGTGAGCAGACTGATCAGATTCTGCGCAGCCTCGTAGGACACGGCGCGAAAAGCCTCGGCGGTGTGGGCGCCAACGTGGGGGGAAACGATGACCTGCGGCCATTCCAAAAGGCCCGAATCGCGAGCGAGCGGCTCGCTTTCAAAGACGTCGAGGCCAAATCGACCGTGCTTCTTTTGGCGAAGGTGGGTGATGAGGTCTTCCTCTTTGATCACGCCACCTCGTGAGGTATTGACCAAAATCGACTCGGCGTGGAGGAGTCCCAAGCGGTAGGAATGGATCATGTGATGGGTTTCGGGTGTTTTGGGCACGTGCGCGCTTATCACATTGGCAAGGTGAAAGAGCTCATCGAGGCCGACGCGAGTCGCACCGCGCTCTTCAAAGTACGAGTCATCGCGAAATGGATCAAAGGCGACGACCTTCATGCCAAAGCCCTGGGCGATCCGCGCCACGCGGGATCCGATGCGACCAAGTCCAATCACGCCATAGGTTTTGCCACTCAGCTCAATGCCAACGTGGCGGTCGCGGGTCCAATCGCCTTCGTGAACGGCGATATTGATATCGGGAATCTTTCGGGCACAAGCGAGCACCAGCGCAAAGGTGTGCTCGGCGGTGGCAGCCGTATGCGAGTCGGGACAATGAGCGATGCGCACACCGCGAGTCGCGCAGGCCTTGATATCGATGTGGTCAAAACCGACCGTCGCTGTGACCAGAGCTTTTAGTCTGGGCACGGTTGCCAGAAAAGCCTCATTGATTTTCGTTTTGCTTCGAACGATCAGCGCTTGAAGCTCCGGGCGCGACGCTTCATCAAACGGAACGACATTGAGTGCGGGATTGGTTTTGAGTGAGGCGAGCGCTTCGGCGTGAAAGCGATCGGCGATGGCAATGGTTGCGACGGCGTCTTTTTTGGCGCTCATGTTTCACTCCAGGGACTTGGCGTTTCGCTTAAGATTTCGCGTGCCGTATTAAGAGCGGCAGCGAGTTTCTCATCGCTGCACTCCCAGCCGATCTCGCGGCCAGCGTGGACGATAGCGGTGATCGCCGTGATGAGATCGGTATCGCGAATAAAACCCATGTGCCCCATGCGAAGGAGTTTTCCCTTCATCTGATCTTGCCCACCCATCAGCACGACGCCGTGTTTGGTCTCAAGAACTGAGCGCCACTTCTGACCGTCAATACTGTCGGGGACGAGAATGGCGGTGAGGCTTGGTGAAGATGTGCTTGGAAAAAATGCGAAGTCCAAGAATCTGCACCGCTTCGCGTGTCGCTTGCGCGAGAGTGGCGATGCGCTTGTAGAGAAGCGGGAGTCCGAAAGTGGCCACTTCCGCGAGCACGACATCCAGCGCCTTGATGAGGGGAACTGCGCTTGAAAACCAGTTTCGCCGCGCCGGTTGGCTTCGTTTTCGGTGCGAAGATCGAAGTAAAACCGTGGACACTTTGCGATCTGCACGCGCGCCCAAGCGCGTTCACTGAGTGCAACGAAAGAGAGGCCAGTTGGAATCATAAATGCTTTTTGGCTGCCGCCGACGACGCCATCGATGTCCCATTCGTCCATCGGCAGTGGCATCGCGCCAAGTGCGGTGATGGCGTCGACAAGAAAAAGACATTCGGGGTGGAGGCGGCGAACGACTTGCGCCATTTCGCGTATGGGGTGAAGTGCTCCGGTGGATGTTTCGCACACTTGAGAAAGTACGATTTGGGGTTTTCGCTTTTCAAGCCAGGCTGTGAAAGTCGGTAGGTGCACGGACTCGCCCCACTCGATATCGAGACGCTCGACCTTTGCGCCGAAGGCTTCGGCCATATCGGCCCAGCGTTCTCCGAATTTTCCCGAAACGACTGCGGCGACCTCATCCCCTGGTGAAAGCACGTTCACCAAGAGAGACTCCATGCCGCCGGTGCCGGTGGAGACATGCATGAAGGCGCGGTTTTTCGTTTGAAACACGCCCGGCAGTGCGCCGATCACGCGATCAAAGCATTTTTGAAATGCCGGCGTTCGGTGGTGCTCGATCGGTGCTGAAAGTGCACGCAAAACAGACGGGGGAACGGGCACAGGCCCAGGGGTCATGAGGAGAGGGAGCGAGGCTTTGATATCAGGCATGGCTTGAGAGGTTAGCGCTAGGCTCGGAAAAGAACAACCGAGCCTTGAATGCGTGCGGCGTCAACGCTAACGTCGAGGCATGCGCTTTCCTGCCCAAAGGGCTTTTCATTTTCTAATGATGGTGATGCTGACGAGTTCGCTTTGCGTGTCGTTTGGTTTCTTGCTTGGCGGCTGTGCCTATTCGATTGGGACAAGTGACCGCCGTATGCCTGAGGGCTATAAACTTGTCGCGGTTCCGGTTTTTAAAAATCAGAGCCACGAGGTCGGTGCCGAGGTGGCGTTTACCAATGCCATGATCCGCGAGATGGAGCGTCATCAGATTGCGCACGTGGTGTCGAAGGCCGAAGCGCAGGTTGTTTTGGACGGAGTGATTGATTCGATTCAATACCTAGTAACCAACCAGACAAACGATCTGGCGGTTGTTCCGAAATCGACGATTCTCAATACGCATTATTCAATTGTTGTCGGTGTGACGTTGCGTCTGAAGAGGGCCTCGGACGGTGTGAATATTTGGACTGAGAGCTTCAATGCGGAACGCAGTTATCAGGCGCCGAAGATCGGTCTAGAAGGTTTGAACTCGGCGAACTCCCTCTACAATGATAGCGCAAGATATGACAACCTGAGTGCAATGGCGACGGACCTGATGGTTGAAGCGCATTCACGATTGACCGAGAATTTTTGAGGGCGAATGGCAGCGCAAGATTGGACCTACAATCGACTTCTGGCCACTCTCAAAAAAGGAGAGTTCCAACCGCTCTATCTCCTGTTTGGTGAGGAGAATTTTCTCGCTGATCGGGCAAAAGACGAGATCATCGCCGCCATCGTTCCTGAGGGCATGCGCGATTTCAATCTCAACCTCTTTGATGGCAATGATTGCGATGTGGCTCGCGTGCGCGATGCACTTGAGACGTTGCCGATGATGGCGCCGATGCGACTTGTGGTGCTCGTCAACGCTCACGAGTTGAAAGATAAAGAGTGGGATGTTCTTCAGCCGCTGATCGATAGTCCTCCGAGCGGTGTTGCGTTTGTTTGCTCGGCGACCAAGATCGATAAGCGAAAGCGTTTTTGGAAACGTTTTTTAGAGGTGGGCGCCGCGCTCGAGTGCAAGCGTCCCTACGATAACCAAATTCCTGATTGGATTGGTTTTCTTGCCGATCGCCATCGCGTGAAGTTTGGTTCCGAAGCCGCAGCGGCTTTGCAGCAGGTGGTGGGCTCCAATCTTTCGGACCTCGATGGCGAGATTCGCAAGATTTCGATCTACTGCGGAGGCCAAGCGCGCAAAGACGGGGCTGCGGGGTCCGTGGTTACCGCGTCTGTCGACGATGTTATGAAGGTCGCCTCCCGCGTTCGGCTTGAGAGCGTCTTTGATTTTGCCGATGCCGTTGGCCGCAACGATCGCGTCCGCGCGCTCTATTGCCTCGCCAATCTTCTTGATCAGGGACAGAACGAGATCGGTATTTTGGCGCTTGTCGCTCGGCACGTGCGGATTCTGCGCGCGATTATCGACGGCCTCAAAGAGGGGCTCTCGGGAGCCAAGCTTGCGGCCCGCGCCGGAGTTTCCCCCTATTTTATTCGCGACTATGCTGAACAGGCGAAAGTCTGGTCACCCAAGAAAATCGAAGCCACGCTTGAGGCGCTCTTCGATACCGATCGCGCCTTGAAGACATCAAGTGTCGGTAGCCATATCTGGCTAGAGAATTTTATTCTTCGCGTTTGTTTATAAGTGTCGTGACCGCCTCCGGTGGTCACTGCTTTCCGTGCAGGGGCACGGAAAGATTTTGAGGTGTCGTGACCGCCTCCGGTGGTCACTGCTTTCCGTGCAGGGGCACGGAAGTCGAGTCGAGTTCCAGCTGGGGCGCAAAAGACCGGGCGGATCTTGGCCGATAAGACGTCATGGACAGTCGCATAGTCGCACAGACTCAACAGGTTGATCCCAATTCAATGGCGGCCAAGCGTCGGACGCCGCGGCGCCTTTTTCAGCGGCCACTCGGTCTTTTGGTTCGCGGGCACTATCTGGTGGTGGCGGCCAAGCAGCTCTCCGAGGGGGGGCTACTCTTTGAAATTCCTCGGACATCTGAACATCTGGACGACTTGCGTGTGGGGACAGCGCTGGCGCTATCGATCCTGCTACCGGTGGGAGCCGGGCTCGTTTTGCGTGGACGTGTGATTTATCACGCCGAGGAAAAGTCCGACGTCGTCGGTGTTGGTGTAAAATTTGATGAAATTCTGCTGAATCAGCGGCGTTTGATTCGAAACTACGTTTCGAGCAAGCCTGTCGGCGAATAGCGGCGCTTGCGCCTTTCTCCGCAGAGACAATAAAAAACCAAAGCCGCCCCATTGGAACGGCTTTGCTTCAAAGATCTTCGGTCTTTCGATGGGTTTGAATCTGATTGCTCAGAACATCCCGATCGGAAAACAAAAGCTTACTTCGAGAGCTGTTTAGAAAGACGGCTGACTTTGCGTGCCGCTGTCTTGGCGTGCACAACGCCTTTTGTCGCCGCTTTTGTCACTTTGCTCATGTACTCTTTCAGAGCGGTCTCAGCGCCTTTTTTATCGCCAGCGGCGATAGCGGTGCGGAGCTTGCGTTCGAAAGTACGAACAGTAGCGAGAGCATGTGTATTGCGCTTGTTGCGTTTAACTGACTGACGAGCGCGTTTTTCTGCGGACTTATGATTTGCCAAGGGTTTACCTCCCCAATAACGTCAAAGAGTCGTAGAGGGCTATCATGTCCCGATGCGCCTTGGCAAGCGGCCAAGGTTTTTACTGGTGCGGTCGGAGGGTTCTCTTTTGCCTGAAAAATCATCATCTCCAGTGGGAGCACAAGTGGCTGAGCAGGTGGTCTCCCATGCGGCGGAGCGGCGTGCGGTGGCAGCTGCCGCCTTCGTTTTTGCCATCGGGACCTTCGCTTCTCGAATTCTGGGACTTATCCGCGACATGATGACGGCAAAGTACTTCCCGATCGAAGTGCGCGATGCCTTCATTGTCGCTTTTCGCCTGCCGAACCTGTTTCGCCGGCTTTTGGGCGAGGGAGCGCTTTCGGCGAGCTTCATTCCGGTCTTTGTTGAGCTCTTAAGTCGTCCCCAGGGCGGAGCGACTGTCGCGGGAGCATCGGAGCAGGCGACTGCTGCGGCCAAACGCCTCGTTGGCTCGATATTCACGATTTTGCTGACAGTGACCACCGTTTTAACCGCGCTTGGGGTGGTTTTTATGGAGGATATCCTGCGTCTGCTTTTGAGCGGCGAAGGCTATGCGTCGGTTCCAGGAAAGTTTGAACTCACCGTAAAGCTTGCGCGGGTCATGTTTGGGTTTTTGATGCTGATCACGCTCTACGCGTACTTCATGGCGATTCTGAACTCGCTGAGAAAGTTTGCGCTGACAGCGCTTGCGCCCTGTTTTTTCAACTTGGCGCTCATCGCGGCCGCGTTTATCTCGCCAAACCTGGCTGCGCCAGAAGAGGTGCTCGCGTGGAGTGTGATCGTCGGCGGTGTTTTTCAGATGGGCGTTTTGCTGCCGTCGATTGTCAAAGCCGGGTATCTCCCTCGTTTCAGCTACGTATGGAAGGTGGATGGAGTTTGGCTGCCGCTTTGGAAGATCAAAGAGGTCGCCCGAGTTTTTAAGGCGATTCTACCGAGTCTCTTTGGGATGAGTATTTTGCAGCTGACGGCCGTTGTGAATGTGCACTTTGCGAGTCATCTTCCGCAGGGAGCTCACTCCTATCTCTATTTGGCGGATCGGATTTTGGAACTCCCTCTGGCACTGTTTGCGGTGAGCGTTGGCTCAGCGATTCTGCCAACCCTGTCGGCTCAGTGGGCGCGAGGCGATCGCGACGCGATGAGCGCCACGCTTTCACATTCGATGCGACTGATTGCCTTTGTGGCGCTGCCGTCGGCCATCGGGATGTCCATTCTTTCGCAACCGATCACCGAAGTGTTGTTCCTTGGCCGCGAGTTTAAGTTTCAAGATGCTCTGGCAACCGCAGAGGTGATTCAGGTGTACGCCTTCGGTCTTTTGATTTCGGCTGGTGTGCGGATCATGGTGCAGGGATTCTACTCGGTGGGGAACACCTGGTATCCGGCGCTGGTGGGCGCGATTTCGCTGGTCTCGCATGTTGTCTTTGCGTGGGCGGGTACGCGCGCTTTCGGTCTAAAGGGCCTGGCGGGCGCAACCGTAGCCTCGAGCCTTGTGAATCTGATTATGCTGTCTGTTGCCTATAGCCGTTGGCTGGGGAATTTGCACTGGGCGCAGCTTGGGATGCGCGTGGTGCGCTTTGCGCTCTGTGGAATTCTGCTTGGGCTAGGCTGCCTGGTGTATGAGCCGATTGTGACTCACTTCGGATCGCGGTTCGTGACTCGGTCGCTCGCGCTATTCCTATCGATTGCCTTGGGCGGCGGTCTCTATATGGCGGCAGCCGCCGCGATGGGGCTTGAGGAGTATCGCGAGACCACAGCTCGTGTTCTTGAGAAGTTTGCGCGGAAGCTGCGCTCGGTTCGGCGGGCGTAGGTTGAGCGAGTTTTCACCGCCAATATCGACAGTACCGCCAATGTGGCGGTACGAGATTCTAAGTTACAGTTTTTCTTGAGCTTTGGCTTTACCCCAGTACGTTTCGCGCGCTTCAGGCGTGAGCTCCATCCAGTCTTTCTGGTCCGCGTCTGCAAACTTGCGAGCCGCGTGAAAGCGTCGTTCAAAGCGGTGATTGGCGTCCCGAAGACACTGCTCGGGATCAAGGCCTGCGTGCCGCGCAAACTGTGCAACTGAAAACAATAGATCGCCAATCTCGTGCCGGAGAGGTTGGTGACTCGGGCCGAGTTCCGGCTCCTCGAGTGGTTTGAGTGGTGCCGTGAAAGCTTTGAGCTCCGCTTCCAGTTCGCCAAACTCTTCTCGGACCTTTTCGAAAACCGACCGGGCATCCGGCCAGTCGAATTTGAGACGGGCCGTCTTTTCGCCAATTTTGGCGGCTCGGGCAAGGGCGGGAAGGCCACTTGGGAGGCCAAAATCAAAACCCTTGGGCTTTGGCTTCTCGGTCTTTTTGATTTCTTGCCACTGCGCGAGCACCTGTTCGGCCGAATCCAGTTTCGTGTCGGCTTTGGCGCCAAATACGTGTGGGTGCCGGCGAATCATTTTGTCGCTCAAAGTTTGAACAACGTTTGCGATTGTGAATCGGCCCGTTTCGCTCGCGATCTGAGCGTGCAAGATGACCTGCAGCAGCACGTCGCCGAGCTCTTCGATCAGATTGGCTTCATCTCCTGTCTCGAACGCTTCGATGGCTTCGACGCACTCGTACGCCTCTTCGATCAAAAAGGGTGTCAGGCTGCGGTGGGTTTGTTCTTTGTCCCAGGGGCAGCCGTCTGGGGCGCGAAGAGCAGAAATGACGTCGAGAAGGCGATCAACTGGACCATAGGCCATGGTTTTGACCGGTTCGCAGCTAAAAGTCTAGAGTCCTTAGTCCATGCATGTATGAACAGAATTCGAGTTTGATTTTCCAATGCGATACGATAACGAAACAGGCGAATAAAGGCGGGACCGTACGCAGCGATGGGTAAACAACAAGGCAAGCCAATACTGTCTGGGAAAAGCTCCCAAAAAGCAGCGCGCTCGCGGGCGCCAAAGTGGATTCCAAAGTGGATTCTCAATCGCTTTGGTCGTGGGCACTTGCATTCGCGCTCTCGCTATATCGATCAGTCGCTTCAGTTCTTAGAATGGGTTGATGAGCTTGGTATCGAGAAGACCTGGTTTGGTGCGTTGATCGCGGATCTCGACGAGCGCTTCCGTCTGCGCCGCCTGGCGTTTTTGTTTCTCTTCTCGCTGGTTCTGTCGTTTCTGCTTTTCAATGATTTTGATTTTACGTTTTCGGCTCGCATTGGCGATTCCGTGCCTCGCGATATCAAAAGTCCCGTGACGTTTGAAATGGTCGATGAGGTTGCCACTGAGCAAAAGCGCATCGATTCGGAGCGTACGATCACGCCGATCTTTGATTACGATCGCGGTATTTACGATGAGCTTTATGCGCGAATCTACGCAGCATTTCGTCGGGGCCGTGAAGAGACAAGACGCGTGCAGCTCTCTCGCGACGACTTTGAGCGATTTGATCAAGTGAAGAAATTGATGAAATCGCGAGCGGAGTTTGAGCGAGCCTTGGGGCGCTCTGTTTCAGAGCCGGTTTATGAATGGCTGATCGAAAAGCGATTTTCTCCACGCATTGAAGCGGCGCTCACAGAGCAGGTCGATCGCTGGCAGCAGATGAAGCTGGTGGCCGATTTGAGCGAAGCCGTTTTGCCCGGGACGCATGACGTTTTGCTGCGCGAGGTTTCGCGAAGCGGTCGTGGCCATGAAACGCGAACGTCAGCTTTGGATCTTCGCGATCTTCGAGATGAAGACAGTCTTGGCATTCAAACAGTCGTGCGTCAGCGCGGTTTTAAGGAACCGATGCAAGGCTTTATGACGAGCTTGCGCGCTCGTTGGCGGTGCCAACTGTGACGCCGAATCGGCAAGAAACGGAAGTGCGTCGCGAAAAGGCGCGTGGCGAAGTCTTGCCGGTGATGATCTCGGTCAAAAAAGGCCAAGTGATCATCCCTGAAGGTGCGACGGTTCAGCCGATCCACAAGACATTGCTCAACGAGATTGAGCGATTGCGCAGTGATCGCAATCGGAAGTTCGTTTCGCTCGTGACGGCCATCATGTTTGTGGTGATGTGCTTGGTGTTCTTTTCTTACCTTCGACGTTTTACGCTCAATCGCGTTTCCGTCGACACCAAAGATCTTGCGATCATGGGAACCGTCGCGTTGATTGTCGCCGCGGTGACGAAGATCTTTGTATTTTTAGGTAACTCGGCCTTTACATCGCATTTTGGTTCAACGGTTCCGGAGATGGCGATTCTCTACGCGGCACCTGTTGCGGCGGGACCGATGCTCGTCGGACTTTTAATCGTTTCCGGTGAGGTCGTGTGGTTGTTCTCGCTTTTCATGGCCGTCGTTCTTGGCGTCATGGTGGACTTTAAGCTGCCGTTTGTTCTGGTTTCGGTGGTTGGCGGCATTGCGGCCGCGCGAAGCGTGTTCTCATTTAAGCGACGAAACGATTTGTATTGGGCGGGAGTACGCGCTGGCGCGATCAATGCGCTCATGGTGTTCTTGGTCACCTTGATTGCCAATCGCAATCAAGAAAGTTTTGGAACGCTTTTACTTTGGGGAGTGCCGGCAGGCTTTCTCTCCGGGATTCTGTCGAGCTTCCTTGCGACATCGTTGATCCCGATTTTGGAATCGGTGTTCAATGTGACAACCGATGTTCGTTTGATGGAACTTGCGAATCTCAATCATCCGCTGATGAAAGAGATGATTGTGCGCGCACCGGGCACGTACCATCACTCGCTCGTTGTTGGCTCAATGGTCGAGGCAGCGGCAGAAGAGATCGGCGCCAATTCGCTTCTTGCCAAGGTGATGAGCTATTATCATGACATCGGTAAGACGGAGCACGCGGCTTATTTTATCGAGAATCAAAAACAGGGCAATAACCCGCACGATCACCTGAGCCCGCACATGTCGAAGACCATTCTCATTGCTCACGTGAAAGATGGGGTTGAGCTTGGACTTGAGCACCACCTCGGAAAACCCATCATCGATGGAATTGTTCAACACCACGGCACGACATTGATTTCGTTTTTCTACAATCGTGCAGTCGAGAATCAGGATGAGACGATCGATGAGGTTCAAGAAGAGGACTTCCGCTATCCAGGGCCAAAACCGCAGTTTCGTGAGGCCGCACTTATCATGCTTGCGGACTCGATCGAAGCGGCGTCGCGCTCGCTTGATGAGCCAACTCCAATGCGCCTTCAGAACATCGTAAAGAATATCATTCAGCGAAAGTTCATGGATGGACAGCTTGAGGAGTGTAACCTCACGTTGAAAGATCTGTCGATTATCGAAGATGCGTTCATTCGCGTTCTTCATGGCATCTATCATCAGCGCATCGACTATCCAAAGCGCGCCGGCGGTGGTGCTGCCGAAAAGCCGACGCGGTCGTTTGCGGGACGTGGTCATGCGTAAGCATGTGGGTTTGACGGTTGAGGTCGTGTCGCGCGGTGTCCGCGCACCTCGCGCGTTTGTTTTAAAGTCGCTTCCGTTGATTGTGAGAGAGCTTTTGAAGGAGCCGTTGAATCAGCAGGCGAAACTTCGTTTGAAGTTTGCTGAAACGCTGATGGTTGCGTTTGTGACCGATAAAGAAATCGCGCGTCTCAATGGCGATTTTCGCGGTAAACCTCGGCCAACCGACGTGCTCTCGTTTGAGCCGGTCGAGCCGGGCTCACTCGGTGAACTCGTGATCGCGCTCGACGTGATCAAGCGCCAGGCGAAAGACCACGATCATTCGGAGCGAGCAGAGCTTGGCTACATGCTCCTTCACGGCGTGTTGCACCTGTTGGGCTATGACCACGGTCCTCGCATGTTTGCGATCCAAGATCGCGTCTTTGATCGCCTGCGCGTGGGCTGGTAGCGCCGACCTAAGAAAACGCACGCACCAAGTACCGCCATTGCTCGGGCTTTAGCATCTGCGAGCGTGGCGGCACGACGCCGTCAGCCTCGAGCTGATTCAAAACGTGATAGTCTTTTACAATATTGTAGTCGCGGCCCCAAGCGATCACGCGTGTGAAGGGGCGCGAGTTCCAAAAGCCCAGCTTTGAGTTCTCATCGCGCTTTCGTTGAATGGCACGCGCGATTCCGCCGGTAACGCCAGAGATAAACCGACGCCAAAGAAGCTGTTTTGAGAGCTTTAAAGTGATGTGCAGGTGATTCCCGGCGTTTACAACGCGGTAAATGCGAACACCGTACCGCTTTGCGAGTTCCGCGATGAGAGAACGCACCAGGGCGTCGTATTTAAGGAGCGACTTTGCTCCTCGCGCCTGATCACTCCTTAAAACAACATGCATCGCCTCTTTTCTCACGTGCACGAGATAAATGTTGTCGAGTAGGTGGAGTTCTTGTTTTTGAAGAGTGCTGATAAAGGATCGAAAGCGTAGAAAATCTCGCGCCATCGAAGCTCCGCGAAAGCATCCGGATATTTTTTCTTTCACTTTGAGCATTCGCAAATCACGCTCGGCCTGGTTGTTTGTAAAGGGCACGCGCGGACGGAGGGCGAACGACAAAATCTGTTCCAGATGGTCGCGAAGACGCACCAAAGGTTCATGGCCTTCGAGAGTTTTCGTCGTTTGAAAATGGGGACCTTGAATCGCTTCCCACGATCGTAGTCGTTTTTAAACCCGTCTGGCGGCCGCCCCTTCCACTCGTGCTTAAATCCACATTCAGAAAAACCTTCGCGAAGGATCGCCCGGTAATCTGCGATTGTCCGTTCGCGAAAGGCCTTTGACTTTCGGCCATCGTGAACCTGTTTGAGAGTTTTCTTTAAGAAAGTTGCAAGTTCTGCTGCCCATTTCAGATTCTCTTCTTCGCTAAGGAACTTTAGTTCTCGCAGAATGTGGGCGTTACAAAACGAATGGCTGCAGGCATCAAACTGATCATAGCTTTTAAAGCCATCTCTTACGAGATGCCCTCGATACTCAGGCAAAACCCCGATATCTTTCTGAGCGATTGCACCACGAGATTCATGATGAGCGAGAAGTGTGAGCTTTCATTTGAAACGACGTGAGCCCAGTCACCTCTTTTTGCGCATCGTATTCCGGTCTCATCGACGTGCAAAATGGTGCTTCTTATAAGCTGTGATTTAACGCTGATTTCCCAGCTCTTCAGTTTTTTAGAAACATCACTCATGAAATTGCAGAGCGTTCCCTGGCTAAGTCGCACGCCAAACAAGTCAGACATAATTTCTTGAGTGCGAGCAACCGGCACCAATTGATACCCTACAAAGTAGAGCGCCACCGACTTCACTGCGGGGCCGAACGTTTTTCTCGCGTGACGCCAGGGTGATTCGTTCGGAAGATCGCCGCGACTCATTTCGCCACAGTCCGGACAGAATTTCGTGACACGCTGATGCTCGGTCACAAATGATTTGCCGTCTTTTATGTCGACCACTTGCCAGCATTGCACTTCGGAGTCTGGAACCTTCTTAAGCGGACGACCGCATTCACGACACTTTTGTGGTTCGTAACGAACCACGGCGTCTGGGTGAGCTTCGAGCTCGGGAGCTGTGCCCCGATGACCTTTTGCCCACCTGGTTTTTTTCCGGACTTCACGCGCTGATTTTTAATTTTCTTAAACCGACTTGTCGACGGAGGTTTGTGAGAGTTCTCCGCCTAGGCTGAGCTGCTTTTCAAGTTCGCGCACGCGGTTTTGAAGCTGCTCAATTTGTGTTTTGACTTGGGTATCATGCTCATGAAAGAGGCCTTCGATGATTTTGTAGCCAGCGAGCAAGTCGTAGAAAGATCGAGGTCTGGAGATGGGCCTGTTAGCGAAGCCTGTTTTTTCAAAAGC
Organism: Bdellovibrionales bacterium; assembly: GCA_016713885.1. Taxonomy (GTDB): domain Bacteria; phylum Bdellovibrionota; class Bdellovibrionia; order Bdellovibrionales; family JAMPXM01. The sequence goes on from JADJOF010000005.1 coordinate 28,028, forward strand.
TTTTGAACACGCTTCTCGTGCTTTTGAAGTAACGATACTGCTGAAGTTGGGACATCTCCCAAAGAGTCGAAATCCATTCCACTCGAATGAAATTCAAGCAGATAGATGTCGATATGGAAAATGATTTCTAAGACGAGAACGTCTGAATGGTTACCGGCCAACAAGGTCAAGAGGCCGTCAAAGAAGTGCGAGATGACAGATTGGATCAAAACGCTTGAGCGAATTGCGCGAAGACCCGGCTTCCGCCGAGCCAAGCCGGGATCTGGTGCGTTTCGGGCGAGGTGCCCGGGTTTTGGGCGGGAGAACCCGTTGACCGGGTATGAGGGGTTGTTAAGAATTTCAGCCATGAGCATTGCAACGCAGTCGATTGAGTACAAAAGCCGCTTAAAAGCGGTCGCCGAGAAATCCTCCGAACTCCGGGGGTATCTTTGACATTCCTAAAAAGGAAAAGCGTCTCGAGGAAGTGATCATGCAGTCGGAGAACCCGGCGGTGTGGAATGATCCTCAGAAAATGCAGAAGCTCAATAAAGAAAAGTCGGTTCTTGAAAAAGACATCGCGGCTTGGAAGGACCTTGCTCGCCGCGCTGACGATGCGTTGGTTCTGCTCGACATGGCAGAAGAGATGCACGATGAGGACACCTTCACTGAAGTGATGTCCGAAGCGGTAAGTCTTGAGACGCTGGTGCACGATCTTGAAATTAAAAAAATGCTCTCAGGCGAACTCGACGCCAATTCGACCTATCTCTCGATCAACGCGGGCGCTGGTGGAACAGAAGCTCAGGACTGGGCGGAGATGCTGTATCGCATGTACATGCGGTACGGTGAAAAACATGGTTTTAAGGTGCAAGAGATTGAACGTTCCGATGGTGAGGCCGCCGGAATCAAGTCGGCGACACTTTTGATCGAGGGCCCCTATGCCTATGGATATCTTAAGGCTGAAAATGGCGTGCATCGATTGGTGCGAGTTTCTCCCTATGATGCGAACGCCCGTCGACACACGAGTTTTGCATCGGTGTTCTGCTGGGCTGAAGTCGATGACGATATCAAAATCGATTTGAATATGAATGACGTGAAAGTTGATACCTACCGTGCGTCGGGTGCGGGAGGACAGCACGTCAACAAGACCGATTCAGCGGTACGGATGACGCATTTGCCGACAGGTATTGTGGTGCAATGTCAGAACGAACGCTCGCAGCATTCAAACCGCGATCGCGCGATCAAAATGTTGAAGGCCGCAATGTACGAACGCGAAGTCGAGCTGAAGAACAAAGCAAAGGATGAGACCAACGCCACCAAAAAAGCCGTGGAGTGGGGCTCGCAAATTCGCTCTTATGTGATGCATCCCTATCAGTTGGTGAAAGATCATCGCACGCAGTGCGAGACGAGCCAGGTGCAGTCTGTGATGGACGGGACGCTTGACGATTTTATCTATGCCTACCTTCGAAACCCCACAAACGAGCGCGGGTCGACCTCGAGCGAATTGCCGGAGGTTTAGCGGTGGCTCGCATGCGCCTTCGAATATGGCTGGCGTTCCGATTCCTGATGCATCAGGGCGTCGATGCGACGGCTGATGTTACGGCTGCCGATGCGGCGGCCGGCCGGCATTCGCGCTGGCGAGCTGCGAGAAGTCTGCTGCGGCGATTGGGGCTGCCTGCGATTTTGTCATTTGTGGGTCTGACGACCGGAGTTGCCGCGCTGACGGTGGCCATGGCGATGGTCTCTAGCTACGAGACGACGATGGTGAGTGCGATCGTCGATGTTTTTGGTCATGTTCTGGTGGTCAATCAAAGCGAAGAGTCGGTTCCGCTTGAGAAGATTCACCGTCGAATCATGTCGATTCGCCCCGATGTGACGGGGATTACGCCGTTTATCAACTTTGAAGGCATTGTTGTTGGCCAAGGAAAACTCAACGGCGTCGTTGCACAAGGTGTCGATCCCGAGACCGTGGATCGGGTGTTGCGTCTGCGTCCACGTATTGTGCGAGGAGCATTTTCTCTTGGTGAGAATCGAGCGATTATTGGCAAAGAGTTGGCGCGTCGCTATGGCCTTGAGATTGGCTCCGAGCTGAAACTGGTTTTGCCGCGGCCTCTGGCGCAGGAGACGTCGGGATTTGAGAGCAAGGTGGCGCGGTTCACGGTCGCTGGCGTTATTGATCTTGGCAAGTATGACTACGATGAGCGCACGGTGATCACCTCGATTGATGATGCGCGCAAAGTTTTAGGAATTTCGGCGCCGTTTGTTGGTCTGCGGTTGAAGCTTGCGGACGAAAAAAACACCTTTGAAGCGCGCACGGACTTTAAAAGGCAGCTCGGCGAAGACTGGTGGGTTTCGGATTGGACTGAGGGCAATCGCAATATTTTGCGGGCGATAAAGTACGAGCGCGTGCCGATTTTTTTGGTCATTTTCATTATGGTGATCGCGGCGAGCTTTAACGTGTCGTCGAATATTTTTATCGGTGTCCTGAGGCGAACGATGGATCTGTCTGTATTGAGAGCGTTGGGGCTTTCGGCTCGCGACGTGGCGTGGATCTTTCGTGTGCAGGGGGCGCTGTTTGGTCTGATCGGGACGCTACTCGGGTTTGTACTGGGTGGAGTGCTTGGCGGCGTTTTTGTTCTGGCTCAGCGCTACTTTGTGATTTTGCCACCAGATGTCTACAAGATCAGTCACGTCGGAGTGGAGTTCCATGTGTTTGATGCCGTGGCGATTGCGTTGGCGGCCGTTTTGATTTGCCTTGTGGCTGCTCTTGCGCCGGCCGCAAAAGCGGCTAAGCTCGTGCCTGTAGAGGGACTTCGTCATGAGTAATCCAGTCATTCCGCCGCTTGGGCCATTTCTTGCGGCCAAAGGTATTGTGAAGTCCTACCCGATGGGATCGGGTCGTCTTGAAATTTTAAAGGGCGTTGATCTGACAATTGAGAAGGGCGAAGCCTTGAGTATCGTCGGCTCCAGTGGCGCAGGAAAGAGCACGCTCCTGCACATTCTTGGAACACTCGATAAGCCAACGCTGGGCAAAGTTTTTCACCGTGGCGTCGACCTGACCAAGATGAGCGATGATCAACTGGCCAACCATCGCAATGCCACCATGGGTTTTGTGTTCCAGTTTCATCACCTCCTGGCTGAGTTCACAGCGCTTGAGAATGTGGCCATGCCACTTCGAATTGGCGGGATTGCTCCGCTTGAAGCCATGCGCAAGGCGGAAGAGAAACTTGTGGGCCTTGGGCTTAAAGATCGTCTTCATCACACGCCGAGCCAGCTCAGCGGTGGTGAGCAGCAGCGGGTGGCGATCGCACGAGCCATCGTGCGTGGCCCCGAGATTCTCTTTGCCGATGAGCCAACTGGAAACCTCGACAGCGGAAACGCGGCTCGAATTCAGGAGCTGTTTTTTGATCTGCAGAAGTCGATGGGTCTGACGCTTGTGGTGGTGACTCACGACACGGCCTTTGCGTCGCGGTTTCCGCGGCGGTTGAGTATGCGCGACGGTCAGATCGTCTAAACTGGCCCACTTTCGTGTGGTTTTTTGCCTTCGGCGTTGGCGCTTTCGGAGCAATGACGCGGCCGCTGCCGCTCGTGTTTCCTGCGGTGTGCCGTGAGGCGCTTTTTTGACAACGCCAGGTAAACCGACTAGGCTTTTGGCGAGATAGCGTAAAGTATTAATTTGACTCATGTTTTCGACCGTTTTGAGGGACCGTTCGGCGGAATGTGGTTTTGTTGACCGCTTCCGATCGTGCGCAATCGCGAGGATAATCAGCCTGGAACCACAGCAAGAACACCGAAAAAAGAGACGAAATATCAACGCTGCGACTGGCCTGGTGCTCACTGCTCTGGTTGCACTTGGGATGAGCGCGGAACGTGCCTCTGCGCAAACTGCGCAGACAGCGCAAAATCGGCCGGCGGTGAAGTCAAAGCCGACGGCGTCGCGGGCGACGAATAAGTCACCGCGGAAACCTGCTCCTCGAGCGGCGGCGAAGGCGCCGGTATCGGCGGCTGCACCGGCGAGTGCGGAGGCGACGGGTCCAAAGATCGTGAAGATCGTGGTCAAGGGGAACAAGAAGATCGAATCGGACGCGGTGCTTGCGAAGCTGGCGAATAAACAGGGGCAGGCGCTGACGTCTGAGCGGATACGCCAAGATCTGGAATTGCTCTTTAAGACCGGATTTTTTTACGACGTTAAAGTGGATCGCGAGGTCGTTGAGGGCGGCGTACAGCTGACCTATGAGCTTGTTGAAAAACCGTCGATTACCGAGATCTCGGTTGTCGGGAATAACGAGATCGAATCCGATGAGATCAATACGGCTGCGGGTATTAAAGCCTATGAAGTGTTGAATATGGGCAAGATCCGCGATGCGGTTGAAAAAATTCAGAAGCTCTATGAGGACAAGGGCTACTTCTTGGCGCGAGTGACTCCGAAGGTTGAACCGGCCGGGAAAGATGGTCGCGGTGACGACGCGGTGAAGCTCGTATTCGAGGTTCAAGAGAACGACAAAGTTAAAGTGAAGCGGATTACGATCTTGGGGAACAAGCAGATTCCCGATGGCAAGATCAAAGGTCTTTTGCAGACGCAAGAGGGTGGCTTCTTTAGCTTTGTGTCGGCGAGCGGCTCCTACAAGCAAGATGCGTTTGATCGCGACGTGCAGATCGTCAACTACCTGTATTTTAATGAAGGCTATGTGCAGGTGAAGGTCGATCGTCCGCAGGTGTATGTCACTCCCGATAAGAAGGGGATCTACATCACCATTCGCGTCGAAGAGGGCGATCGTTTCAAAGTCGGATCAGTTTCTTTTGCTGGCGACCTCCTGTTCCCACGGTCAGAGTTGGAAGAGGCGACAGAGATCGATGGCAAAGAGTGGTACGAGCATGAAACGCTGCTGAAGGATATTCGCACAGTTCAGGCCAAGTACGGTGATCTTGGTTATGCCTACGCGAACATTATTCCGCGCACGCGCATCCGTGAGAAAGATAAAGAAGTCGATCTCACGTTTGAGATTGATAAGGGCAATAAAGTTTATTTTGGTCGGATCAATGTCGTTGGGAACTCGAAGACTCGCGACAAAGTGGTTCGTCGTGAATTGATGATTCGCGAGGGCGAGCTCTACAACGAGACCCGCAAACGCGAGTCGATGGATAACGTCAAACGCTTGGGCTATTTTGACGAAGTGAACTTTAACTCGTCGACACCGAACGAGAATCAAGACCTGATGAATCTTGACGTTGTAGTCAAAGAACGAAACACCGGATCGATTCAGGTGGGTGCCGGATACTCGACATACTCGCAGTTTATTTTTAACGGTCAGGTTAACCAGATTAACTTAATGGGTCGCGGTCAGCGCCTTGGGGTGTCGATCGATCTGTCGAGCAATCAATCGCTCTTTAACTTAAACTTCACCGAGCCATACTTCCTTGATACGGAATGGTCCGTTGGTTTTGATGCCTATCAGTCGAAGCGAACGACGACAGAGTACGAAGAGACGAAAAAAGGTGGCGCGGTTCGCGTCGGTTACCCGATTACCCGCTTTTTGCGCACCTTCCTTCGTTACAAGCTTGAGGAGTCAGAGATCAACCTTGACGAGAAAGTCGGCGATAAAGATCTGTTTCCGGTACCGAACTCAACAGACCCCAATCCGCAGGGAAATCCGAACGGCCTGACGTCGTCTGGGACTCTCACGCTCGAGTACGATAAACGAAACGACCGCTACTCACCGACGAAAGGTGTTTACGCGTCGTCTTCTCTTGAATATGCGGGTCTTGGTGGCGATCAGCGATTCACCAAGGGTGTATTCACTGGTCGTCTTTACGAGAAGCTGTTTTGGGACATCGTCTTTAGAAACAACCTGACTTATGGATTTATTCGTTCGAACGATCCTGATCGCGATCCGCCGTACAACGAATTGTTCCTCTTGGGCGGTGCGAACTCGATGCGCGGTTACAATTGGTTCTCGATTGCGAAACGAAAGTTTTCGAACAAGGTCTATAATGATTCGCTGGCAGCATTGGGGCCGGATCGTGCACGTATTCGAGCGATGCGTCCATTTGGCGGAACGCAGCAGTTGTTTTATCAGGCCGAGTTCGAGTTCCCGCTGATCTCAGAGGCCGGCATTAAAGGTGTTGTCTTTTACGACATCGGAAATGCCGACGATGTGTTGAGTGCAACAGAGTTTAGAAGTGACGTCGGCTTTGGCTTTCGATGGTTTTCGCCAATTGGTCCATTGCGCTTTGAGTGGGGATTCCCGCTTGAGCGCAAGCCCGAGCTTGAGGAGCCAGCGGTGGTCTTCCAGTTCGCAATTGGTTCGCCGTTCTAGGTGATTTGGATTTGTTAGAGGTTTGAGCATTTTTAAACAGAAGGGATTCAAAATGAATAAGCAACTTGTAAAAAACCAAGCCGCAATCATGTTCACAGGCCTGCTCGCAGCGTCTGTTGTCTTTTTCTCTGGCCCAGCCGCTGTCGCTGCTGACGCCGGCAAAGTCGCGATCGTCGATATTGAGAAGGCCATTAAGCAGACGTCGGCCGGTGTAAAAATGGAAAAAGAGTTGAAGGCCGAGTTCGACAAGAAGAAGGCGGACTTTTCGAAGCGCGAAGCTGATTTGCGCAAAAAGTTCGAAGAGTACGACAAGAAGAAGAACCTGTTCTCTGAAGAGGCTCGTCAGAAAAAGACAGAAGAGTTTCAACGAGAGCAAATGAGTTTCCAGAAAGAAGTGGCGGAGAGCCAGGGCTCTATTCAGAAAAAAGAGCGTGAGCTTCTTGAGCCGATTGCCAAGAAAATGGAAGAGACCATCGAGAAAGTCGCGAAAGACGGTGGTTATACCGCAATTCTTGATCGCCGCGCTATTCTTTGGGGTTCGAAGACTGTTGACCTTACAGACGACGTCGTGAAGGAATTCGAAAAAACGGCGAAGAAGTAAGAAAGGTTATACCGTGAAGACAGCAGTCAAACCGGTCTACGACATTATCCAAATCATGAAGATCCTTCCCCATCGATATCCATTTTTGTTGATCGATCGGGTGGATGAACTTCATCAGCCAAAAGGCGGACCGAATCGGGCCGGTTGGAAGATTGTCGCGCGCAAAAATGTTTCGTTTAACGAACCGTTTTTTGCGGGGCACTTTCCGCATCGGCCAGTGATGCCGGGGGTGTTGCAGATTGAAGCGATCGCGCAGGCGGCGTGTTTGGCTGTTGTTGATCCGAACGGTCCCGAGATGGATGTCGCGATTGCAGGCATCAATACCGCTCGGTTCCGTCGGCCGGTTGTGCCCGGTGACGTTTGCGAAATTCGCTCAGAGGTGGTGAAGGACCGTGGCCAGATTATGGTGGTCAAGGGAGAGATCCTCATCGACGGCGAAGTTGCGGCAGAAGCTGAGATGATTGCGAAAGTATTCCCTAAAGGTTCGGTATGAGTTTGATTCATCCCTCGAGTGTTATTTCAAAAGAAGCCATCATTGCCGACGACGTCAAGATTGGTCCCTTTTGTATCATCATTGGCCGTGTTCGATTGGGACGCGGTTCAGTTCTTGATTCCCATGTCAGCCTTGGTAGTCCACATGGTGTGGTTGAGATTGGTGAGCGCAATCATTTTTGTGCGGGCGCTGTTGTTGGTGGTCCACCGCAGGATCTTTCCTACAAGGACCAAGAGACCAGGCTCATCATTGGCAACGACAACACATTTCGTGAAATGGTCACTGTGAATTGTGGTTCGCCGAAGCAAGGCTGGGGAACGACTCGGATCGGAAGCCACTGCCTGATCATGGCGTATTCGCACGTGGCACATGACTGTACGATAGGGGATCACGTGGTGATTGCCAACACGACGCAGCTCGCAGGACATGTGACATTTGAAGATCACGTGAAGGTGGGCGGCATCTGCGCGTTCAATCAGTTTGTAAAGGTCGGCAAGCATGCCTACATCGCGGGTGACGCGGCGGTGAACAAGGATATTTTGCCGTTCACGATCGCACAGGGGAAGTACGCGGTGATGCGGGCGTCGAACAAAATTGGGATGGAGCGGGCGGGCTATAGCAAGGAAGAGGTTGAGTCGATCAATCGCGCCGTCAGAATTATCACAAAAGGCGGACTAACGGTTGAGGATGCTTTGAACCGCATTCGCGAAGAGTGTAGCCCGTGTCCGGCCCTCACTGACTTTTTAAACTTTGCGACGAACTCGACAAGAGGACTCGCGATATGAAACCACTTCGCTGTGCAGTTGTCGGTGTTGGCTATCTTGGGCGCTTCCATGCGCAGAAGTACGCGAAGATTGCTGAGACGGCGGCACTGCCGGGAATTGAGTTTCTTGGAGTCGCCGATATGGATTCGGCGCGAGCGAAAGTGGTTGCTGATGAGTTGAAAACCAAAGCGTTTTCAGCGATCGACGACTTGGTTGGAAAAGTGGATGCGGTGACAATTGCCGCGAGCACCAAAGCTCACTATGAACTTGCGAAAAAGTTCTTGCTGGCTGGTTCCCATGTGAATGTTGAAAAGCCGATGACCTCGACGCTTGCGGAAGGCGAAGAGCTCGTTCGGATTGCTCATGAGAAGGGCCTTGTTTTACAGGTTGGTCACGTCGAGCGTTTTAATCCGGCGCTGATCTCGGCCCGCGAAAAGCTATTGAAGCCGCTGTTTATTGAGTGCCATCGCCTGGCGCCATTTAAGCCGCGTGGCGTGGATGTTGATGTTGTATTGGATTTGATGATCCACGACCTCGATGTGATTTTGTCACTCGTGAAATCAAAAGTGAAGAGCATCTCGGCAGTCGGAACGCCGGTTCTAACGAAGCTTGTGGATATTGCCAACGCGCGACTTGAGTTTGAGAACGGAACGATTGCGAACGTCACGGCAAGCCGCGTGTCGCAGTCGGCGACAAGAAAGTTTCGAGTGTTTCAACAGAATCAATATCTCTCGATCGATTTTGGATCAGGGGATGTCAATCTGACGACCAAAACCGGCGGAGATTGGCCTTTGGATCTATCGACGGTGACAGATCCAAAGCAGTTGCCACTTGAACTTGAGCATTGGAGTTTAGAGAAGGGCGATGCGCTCTTTGATGAGACGATCGCATTCTTGCGTGCCTGTCAGGGCGATCGTGAAGTTGCGGTGTCGGGCGCAGACGGACTTGAGGCGATGCGCTTGGCGAGTGCGATTCAGGTTGCCATCGCAGAACGACTTCACGGGATATAGATGCCATGTCGAGAGTCTTGATCGTCGCTGGTGAAGCGTCCTCTAGTCTTTACGCTCAGCGATTGATTGAGCATTGGAAGCGTGAGGGCCGAACGGTTGAGACGTTTGGGATTGGCAGTCGCTCGATGGAGAGCCTGGGCTTTCGTTGCCTTGGGCGTTCAGAAGAGATGGCGGTTGTTGGTTTGATGGAGGTGATTCGTCACTTTCCGCTCATTCGGCGTGTTTATCATTCACTTCTCGAGGAGTGCGATCGAGCTAAGCCCGATGTCGCACTTTTGCTCGACTATCCTGATTTCAACCTCCGTTTGGCGAAGGACCTGAAGAAACGCGGCATCAAGGTCGTGTACTATATATCACCACAGGTTTGGGCTTGGCGCCGCGGGCGTGTGAAGCTGATAAAAAAAGTCGTCGATGAAATGTTGGTGCTGTTTCCATTCGAGGAGACATTTTATCGCGAGCATGGTGTGAAGGCCGCCTTTGTTGGTCACCCTCTACTGGATGAGCTTGATCACCTTTCAAAAGATGTTGAGCTTTCACGTCAGCGGTTTGGTTTGAAAAATGATGAACTGGTTTTGGGGCTGATGCCCGGAAGTCGTGAGAGTGAGCTCAAGAACCATTTGAAGGAGCAGCTTTCTGCGGCTGAGCTTTTAACTCGGCGGTATCCGAAAATTCGAGCTGTTTTACTCTGTGCCCCAACGATTGAGCGGGAGCGACTACAGGCGGCAGCATCCGATATTTCAACGCCCATTCAGATCATCAAATCAGAACCATTTGAAATGATCGGCGTCTGCGATTTCTTGTTGGTGGCCTCAGGTACGGCGACGCTGATGGTGGGGCTTTTGGAAAAACCGATGGTAATCATGTATCGCATGAGTGCAATCACCGCATGGTTTGCAAAGCGGCTGGTTAAACACACTCGGTTTTTCGGCATGGTGAATTTGGTGATGGATCGGGAAGTGGCGCGTGAACTCTTTCAAGAAGAGGCGTCTGCTGCAGGAATGGCGACCGAGCTTGAGAAGTTTGTCGACGATGGCGCGCGCCGTGCGAAGATGATTGAGCTGAAAGAATTAAAGGCGCGTCTTGGAAGTCAGGGTGCAACAGTGCGTGTGGCGGCCGCTCTTGAGCCGTATTTGAATCAAGGTGGCCGGTCAGGATGATACGGCTTTTACTTTCTCCGATTTTGATCCCAATGTCTTTTGTCTACGCGGCCATTGTGGCGCTTCGAAACTTTTTTTTTGATCGCGGCCTTTTTAGAGCCGATGACTGCGGTGCGATCGTTGTCTCGATTGGCAATTTGTCGGCCGGAGGCACGGGGAAAACACCCATCACAGCAGTCTTGGCTGAGCGCCTTGGTCGGGGGCGAAGACTCGGCATCGTCTCGCGTGGCTATGGACGGAAGAGTCATGAGTCGATGCGTGTTCAGCCAGGCTTCGAGAATGCGCCAGCGCTTTTTGGCGACGAGGCGACGTGGCTTGCTGAACGGTTGGCGGTGCCGGTGCAGGTTGGCGCAAAGCGTGTGCGTGCGGCTCAAGACCTTGTCGCGAGCGAAGGTGTACGCTTGATTTTGCTCGATGACGGTTTTCAACATCGATGGCTCGCTCGAAACTTCGATATCGTTTTGATTGATGCGAGCGCACCTCGTTGGCAGGTGGCGCCGCTTCCGTGGGGACGCCGTCGAGAACCGTGGACGGCTCTTCGGCGCGCGTCGGCCGTGTTTTTGACAAAGACGTCCGAGGTCAGTGAAGAGGAGTTGAGCGGACTTGAAGACCGCATTCGACGCGAGGCCGGTGAGAAGATTTCGATTCTGCGTTGGGCGCAGACGGCGCGGCTCCCCGCGGTACCGTCTGGGCGGGGAGTATTGGTGGCAGGGATCGCAAAACCTTCAGACTTCTTTTTGGGAGTTGAGGCGATCGTGGGTCGTGACCGTGTCGCTGAGCGAATCGCCAATCCCGACCATCACGACTATACCTCATCAGAGGTCGAGGCGATTTTGCGTACGGCTCAAGAGACAAAGGCCGATTGGGTCGCGACAACCGAAAAGGATTTTGTGAAGCTGAGTCGCCTTTGGCCAGCATCGGCCATTGTGCTTTTGAGTTCAACACTTGAAGTTCGGCCGGCTCGGGAGTCTGATCAGGTTGAGTTGGAGCGTCTCTATGGCCGCATCGAAAAAGTCCTCAGTGTCGGGAATTCGTGAGTTTATTCGTCTTATCCTGCGCGAAACAGTAAGGTGGCTGATTTGGCCTCTGGGATCGCTACTGGGAATTCTGTGGATTGATGTTTTGCGAATCCGAAGGAAAGTTGCCGTCGACAATGTTGCGCTGGCGTTTCCGGAGTGGTCGCGCGCAGAGCAGGTTCGTGTTGCCCGAGCGTCGCTTCGCCATATGGGGCGAACGCTTGTTGAGTTTATGTTGTTTCCAGTCTTACGCCCGCGTGATCTTGAGACGCTCTTTGTTTTTAAGGGAGAACAGAATATCACGAAGTCGCTTGAAGCGAAAAAAGGCGTCTTGATGTTGTCGCTCCATCTTGGCAATGGTGATTTGGCCGTCGCCGCTCTTTCACAGAAGGGCTGGTCGATCTCGTTGATCTCTAAACTTTTTAAAGCGAAATGGCTCAACGATTTTTGGTTTGGTCTTCGTGCCAAACATGGAACAAAGTTCATTGCCCCCGAGAAGTCGTCGTTTGAGATTTTGCGAGCCTTAAAGGCCAATCGAATCGTGGCTTTTGTTCTCGATCAGTTCATGGGCCCGCCGGTCGGTTGTAAGACGACATTCTTTGGAGTGGAGACTGGGACGGCGATGGGACTCGCGCTGATGGCAGAGAGAACCGGGGCGGCGGTGGTGCCATCCTACAACTATCGCGACCGGCTGGGGCACTGGGTAATCGTGTTTGATGAGCCGATCCCATGGCGCGATCTTGGCCCAAAGGCCAGTCGAGATGAAAACATCGCTGCCATGACCCAGGTGTACACGGATAAGATTGAAGAAATCATTCGTCAGCACCCTGAGCAATGGATGTGGATTCACCGTCGATGGAAGAGATTCGCTTAAAGGTTCGCAAGCTTACGCCAAGATTTTTGGGCAGCGCGATTGTCGCGCTGGCGCTGATTGGTTGTGCGAGTCGCTTCCTTCAGTTCGATGATGCTGACAAAGTTCTTCAGAATAAAGAGTTCGATTCGGCGATCAAGGTCAAGGAGTTGCCACCGCCGGAGCCGACCCCGGTGCCGACACCGGTGGTGAGCGGAGCCGAAGTGCCTCCCGCTATTGCACCAACACCGACGCCGGTGCCAACTCCTGTGCCGAAGGGAAAGAAAAAGGGAAAGCAAGCGGCTGTACCCGTTGGCCCCGTGCTGCGTGAGCCGCGCATTGAAGACGATGAAGGAATGACGACGCGGCGGCCTTTGATCGATCCATTTAAGGTCGGTGAAGAGGTCACTCTTGATATTTCCTACTTTGGCGTCGATGCGGGTGAGTTGATTATTCAGACGCTGCCGTTTGTGGAAGTGAATGGCCGGCGCGCCTACCGTTTTCGCTCATTTGCAAAGACAGTTTCAGTTTTTGAGATGTTTTATAAGGTCGATGACGTTGCTGAAACATTTGTCGACTACGAGACGCTGAATCCGTTCAGCTACACGCTCGACGTGAAAGAGTCGAAGCTTCTGCGCGATGCGCGAGCGCTCCATGATTGGCAAAAAGGTCGGATGTTCTATTGGGATAAGAAAATCACGAAGGACAGTGGGGTTGAAGAAAAAAGAGGACTGGGAGATTCCGGCCTATTCGCAGAATATTTTTTCTGCTCTTTGGTACCTTCGAATATTCAAACTAACGCCGGGAAAAAAACTCAAGTTCCATATGGCTCATGAGGGCGAAGTATTGCTCATCACCATGGAGGTCTTGAGGCGTGAAAAGCTCAAAACCTCCGTTGGTGAATTGAACACCGTTGTACTCCGGCCATCGGCCGAGAAGAACGGTGAGAAGAAGGATATTGGCAATAATCTCTTCTGGCTCACGGACGATGAGCGCAAGCTCATGGTGCGAATGGAGTCCAAGATCAAGCTGGGCACGATCGTCGGATCGCTCACCAGTCTCAAGTAAGGAACTGGATCAAGGTCCGATTCCGGCCGTACTCCGAAGCAGCCTATAATAGATCCATGTCTGATGCTCGCGCAGTTCCTCAAGTCGATTGCCGATATTTTAATGGCTATAAACCATGTGGGCGAAGCGAGCAGTGTGCGGCTTCGTGCGAGAAGAAAGAGATGGTCACGACTCATCTGCTGCTGATTCATCTGGGGGCGCTGGGTGCGGTTGTGCGCTCGACAGCGCTGCTTCCTGCAATACGTCGTCGCTACCCGCATTCGCACATCACTTGGGTGACGGATCGTCCAGCGGATCGCTTGCTTGCGGGGCATCCACTCGTTGATCGCGTTGTCGTGAATGATCACGACGGCATTCTTGAACTTCGAGCGATGAGTTTTGATGTCGCGCTGGTTGTTGATAAGAGTCTGCGCGCATCAGGAATTCTGGCTTCGACCTCGGCTGATTTGGTTTTGGGTTTTAAGGCAGAAGGTAACGGAGCGATCGTTCCGGCCAATCCTGAGGCGCGAGAACTATGGGAAATTGGACTCTCTGATCACGTGAAGTTTCATGTGAATCGGAAGACCGAGACACAGCTGATTCACGAAGCTTTGGATCTCGGCCCCTGGCAGCGCGACCCCTATAGTCTTCACCTCGCACCCGAAGAACAGGAGCAGGTGAGTTTGCGGCGTAAGGAATGGGGGAAGGGGCATCGTGCGATCATCGGCATCAACACCGGCTGCGCGGCGACGCTCCCGGCAAAGAAGCTCTCGGTCGCAGGACATGTTGAATTGATCTCGCGGCTCTTAGTGGAGTCGAATGGAATCAGTATCGTCCTTTTGGGAGGACGAGAGGACACGGCACGAAACTTTGAAATCACTTGCGGTGTTTTTAAGAGAACGGGAAAAGCGGTCATCGAGTCTCCGACCGAAGGTGGGCTTCGCGATGGTTTGGTGAGCGTTGCGGCATGCGACGTCGTGATCAGCGGTGATAGTCTTGGGATGCACATGGCGATTGCGATGGGATTGCCCGTGGTGGCGTGGTTTGGGCCAAGCTGTGCGCATGAAATTGATCTTTATGGCCGCGGTGTCGCAATTCAAACAAAGGCGACCTGTTCGCCGTGTTGGAAGCGTCATTGTCCAAAACAGACCGCAAAAGAGACCATGTGTTATGACCAAATCGATTGGACCGAGATGGTCAACGCCGTGTACGCTCTTTTGAGTGATAGCCATTCTGCAAACCGCCTTCCTGGGCGATACACTTCTATCGATCCCTCTGGCTCAAGCGCTTCGCGCTGAAGGGCATGAGCTGACATTGGTTTGCCGTCGGGGGCTGGGGTCTTTCTTTTTGGGCCTTGGACTATTTAAAGATGTCATTGAAGTCGAAAAGGGCCGCACGGAAAGCTATCGAGCAGCAAGACTGAAACTCAGCGGTGTTCGCCTGTTGATTTCTCCTCATGAATCGCCGCGTTCAAAGCTCCTGGCGATGAGGCTCCGTGTCGATGGCGTATCGACTGTTGGTTACAGCGGCGGCTTGCTTTCACGTTTGGCGTATACGAAGGCGAGTCCTCGGCCGATGCATTTGCCCGAAGCGATACGCCAGTTGGCACTTCTCGAGAATGACTCGGAGCTATGGTCAGCATCACTCTGGCGTTCGCGTCTCGCCGAATTTTCTAAAGCACAAGGTGCGCCAGGAGGTTTGACGGTAACAGGTGAATTGATGCCCGTTCCCGATTGGGCGTCCATGCAGCTTGATTTGTTTTCTGAGCTTACGCGAACAAAGACGGTGGTTTTGGCGCCAGGCAGTGTGTGGGCCACGAAGCGTTGGACGCCCGATGGGTTTGCTGAGGTCGGTGCGGCGATGCTCGAGCGTGGATATACAATCGAGCTTGTGGGTACGCGTGAGGAACGCGGTATTTGTGAGAGCGTTGCTGCGCGGATCAGGAGTCTTACTGCGTTCGGGAAAATTGAGAATCGCGCGGGAGAAATGGATCTTCTGCTGACGGCGCGAACGATTGCCGGGGCTCGCTTTGCTGTGACCAATGATTCGGGCGCCATGCATATCGCTGCGATGGTTGGGACTCCGGTGGTTGGCATTTTTGGCCCAACGGTTCTCGATTTTGGCTACCGTCCTTGGTCCTTAAATGCCAAAGTGATTCAACCTGAAGCCATCTTGAAGTGTCGTCCCTGCGGTAAGCATGGCGCGCAGAAATGTCCGATTGGAACACACGAGTGTATGACCGGAATTTTGGCAACGTCAGTACTTCGGCAGTTAGCCGATTGAGGAAAAATTGAGATATTTTCGTCAGTCATTGAATGGCCCCAAAGCCTTACAGGCAGTGGTGCTGGGTAGTTATGCCGTGACAGCTCGAGAGCTCTATGGATTTGAGCGGACGCACCTGACGGTGCTCGTGCTTTTGATCTTTGGGGTCGCACTTGATGCAATCGCCGGTCGCATTTGGTTTAAGGGGTGGAGATTCTCGCCGACGTCTTTGGTTATTCCTTTTGCAACTTCGATCCTCATTGATTCTCCTCATCTTTGGGTCTATTTGGCCGCGGTTGTGTTCGCTATTTTATCGAAAGCGTTGATTCGAATCGATGGCCGACATGTTTTTAACCCTGCGAATTTTGGCGTCGTGCTGATGTTGGTTTTCGCATCTGATCGAATGACGGGAATCCCGAGTCTATTCGGCAGTCATGTCGGGGCCTCGATTATTTTCTTCATCGTCGGAACATTTGTCTCGGTCTACGCCAAGACTTGGCGCATTTCAGTTATTTGGCTCGCTCAATTTTTGTTCTTCGCGTTTGTGCGAAGTGAGTTGTCCGGCGTGCCATTTCAGATGCTCCTGTATCCAATGCTGGGACCGACCTTTATTCTTTTTACGTTTCATATGATCACTGATCCAGCGACGGTTCCCAGTAAGTTCTGGCATCAGGTTTTATTCGTTTGTGTCGTTGCCAGTGTCGACGCCTATTTTCGATTTAATAGCCGGCCCTATGGGAACTTCTATGGGCTTTTTCTGGCAACGGCACTCATCCCGCTGATGCGACAGGCATTGGAGCCTCGATTGGAGCGACGCCGTCAACTGCTTGGGTTCTATGCTGGATCTATGGCGTCGATCGCGCTGGCGTTGCCGGTCTATCTTGCTCAGCAGGAGCGAGCATCGGCGGACCCCATCTTTCACATTCATCCGCGGAACTTGCCACAGACGACGGCTCAGAATCTGTTTGCTGAGCGGGGTGAGCAGTTAGGATTTCGATTTACACATCAGGATCCTGTCGTCGATCCGCGTTTGCAGGCGAAGTTACGCATTCAGTATGTCGCACCCGGCGTTGCGGTCGCGGACTTCAATGGCGACGGATGGATGGACGTTCTGGTTGTGAATGGTCGCGCCCGCGATTCAAAGAATGCACTCTTTATCAACACGGCAGGAACCGGTTTTGTTGATAAAGCAGAGGAGTGGGGAATTGCCGGTATTCCCACTGACCTTATTCCGCAATCGGCCAATGTTTTTGATTTCAACGGAGATGGACGACCGGACGTATTTGTCGCTGGCCCTGGTTGCAGTCGTCTCTATAAGAACATGGGCTCATCGTTTAAGGACGTGACAGCCAGTTCTGGTCTGACGGACTGTGCAAATTCGATCGCTGCGGTTCCGTATGACTATGATGGCGATGGCCGACTGGATCTTTATGTCATGCGATTCTTTAATTCAAAATTGAATCTTTTCAACGTTGGTGAGCACTACTCAGACTTTGCCCCGGATCGTTGGATCGCTCCAACGAATGGTGGCGAGAATACACTTTACCAAAACCTTGGAAACGAGCGGTTTGCTCGGGTGTCCGACAGCGTGTTTTCGGAGCAGGCTGATTGGACTTGGGATGCCGGTTTTGCCGATCTTGATGCGGACGGAATTATGGAGCTAGTTGTTGGCAATGACTGGGGGCAGGACCGCTACTACCGAGTCGAGGATAGAAAATTTGTGGACGTCACGGAGAGTCTCTCGCATCCCGATGGCCGCAGCGGTATGACGGTTTCATTTGGATTCTGGAAGTCGCGGTTTCCGTCGGTGTTTATCACCAATGCCTACGCGCAGAGTTTCACACAGCGTGGAAATTTTCTTTGGGAGTATTCACCCGAAGAACGGCGACTCAGAAGTTACGAGAATCATCGTGCTGCCGACAACTGCGGTTGGTCATGGGGCGCTTACTTTGGCGACTTTGATTTGGATGGTGAGACGGATTTGTATGTCGCAAATGGCATGATCACTAAAAAGGCGAGCCAGGTGACGACGGAGTCGTCAGAAGGATCCGCAGCCGCTCCTGTTCGAGACACGAACTTTTTTAAACTGGCACAGACGAAAACAATTCCGCCGGAGTGGGTGAGTCAAACGGGAGCGTCGCCGTTTGATGTGATCAATCTGAATCAGAGTTTCTCGGGAAATCAGCGCGATTGTCTTTTCATGCGAAATGCACAGACCGAGCAGTACGAGAATCGTTCATTGGCCGAGCCTGCGATCGACTTTTGGGATGGTCGTGCTGTGGCGGCGATCGACTACGACAATGACGGAGACCTCGATTTGGTTGTCAGTACACAGGGCGAAGCCTCGAAGTTTCTTGTCAATCAGACGCCGGTTAAAGAGCGTCATTGGGTTGGTCTTCAATTGCAGGCCTCAGCGAGCGAACAGGCAGGGGCGGTGTTTAAGTTCACCCAAGGGGATGCCGTTTATTACCGTTGGGGGACTGCAGGTAAATCGGGATTTCTGGCCTATTCCGATCCGCGAGTTCATCTCGGATTGAAATCGAGTGCTCCAGTTTCGCTGGAGGTGACGTGGACGGGCGGTAGAACGACCAGAATTGAACAGCTGGCTTTAAACCGCTACCAAACTGTTCAATAGCGGTGAATGCGGTCGACTTCCTTTCGGTCTGATGCTTTTATCGGCAGCGGACGGGTTTTTGAGGGGGGCGGAATGCGTTGGTTTCAGATCTCGATGATGGCCATGGTCAGCGCGATGGCGGCGATCGTTTCGGCGCCGGCCTTGGCTGCGCCAAAATCCGGACAGCACTTTGATCGCGCAATCTTCGTCATCTTTGAGAACGAAAACTATTCGTCGGTCATTTCGGAGCCGTTCTTCAAAGAGCTTGCACAAAAAGGGGCGCACTTCACTGACTTTAGGGCGATTACGCATCCCTCGCAGGGGAACTACATTGCGCTGACGTCTGGATCGACTCATCGAGTTTTGGGCGATATGACGACGGATCTGAACGTCAGCAATATTGCCGACCTGCTTGAGGCAAAAGGTTTAAGCTGGCGAGTGTACGCAGAAGACTACCCAGGAAACTGCTATACTGGGGACCGCAGTGGCGACTACGTTCGTAAGCACAATCCATTTATTTCGTATGTTGGAATTCAAAAGAGCTCGGCGCGCTGTGACTTTATCGTCAATGCCAAGCAGTTTGATCAGGACGCAGCGAATGGAGTTCTTCCGCACTACGTCTTTTATGTGCCGAACATGAAAAATGATGGGCACGATACCGGCGTTGCGTATGCAGATAAGTGGTATCGGAAGCAGTTTGCGGGTTATTTGAATGATCAGCGATTCATGGCGAACACGATTCTCATTTCGACTTTTGATGAAAGCGGGATTCGCCTCAAAAATCAGATATACACCAGTATCGTTGGCCCAGGTGTTAAACCGGGTACGTATAACGAGACGCTCAATCTCTACAGTCTTTTGCGACTGATTGAGGACAACTGGAATCTTGGGAATCTCGGTCGCGAGGACGCGACGGCACCATCGATTCCAGAGAAGATCTGGCGCTAGATAGCCCTAGTCTTTGTACTCGTCGACATTGATTTCGTATCGTTTGATTTTCCGTAGCAGGGTGTTCTTTGGAATATTGGCTTCGGCAACAGTCTTGTTGATTCGGCCTTTGTTGGCGCGGAGAGCTGAAATGATGAATTCTTTTTCGGCTTGTTCCTTAAAGGATTCGTAGTTGAGCGCGCCTCCGGCTGCGATGTTGGCGGCTTGGAGCGGCTGCATCTGTTCTTTGGCTTTGGTGATCAGCGCTTCCGGTAACGACTGTACCGTGATGCGATCGGAGTTCTCGACGATGAAGGAACGTTCGATGACATTTTCAAGCTCACGAATGTTTCCCGGCCAACGGTACTTCTTAAGAACATCCATGGCTTCATCAGAGATCGACGTGATGGCGCGACTGTGGGCGCGGGCAAAGCGCTTCATGAAGTACTGGGCAAGCTCAGGCAAATCATCGATGCGATCGCGGAGTGGCGGCAAGAAAATCGGCATCACATTGAGGCGGTAGAAAAGGTCTTCGCGGAAAGTTCCGTCTTCGATCATCTTTTCAAGATTGCGATTGGTTGCGGCAATAATGCGGGCATCAGTTCGAAGTTCGCGGTTTGAACCGACGGGTGTGAACTTTCGTTCTTGGAGAACGCGCAGCAAGCGGACCTGCATTTCAGGTCTCAGTTCGGCCACCTCGTCCAAAAAGATTGTGCCGTTGTTGGCAAGTTGGAATTTACCGATCTTTCGTTCGTGGGCGCCAGTGAAAGCGCCTTTCTCGTGACCAAAAAATTCGCTCTCGATCAGCGCTTCCGGAATGGCGCCACAGTTGACTGAAACCATTGCGCCTGACTTTCGAGGCGAATTGAAGTGAATAGCGCGGGCCACAAGTTCTTTGCCGGTTCCGTTCTCGCCGCGGATCAGAACCGTTGTATCGACTTTGCAAAGTCGGTGAATAAGGTCGAATACGTCGCGCATTTTCTTAGAGGTACCGACAAATTCGCTGTCGATGTCGTCGTCAAAAATCGGATTCGAAAGAGCGAGACGAGACACCATGTCGCGGGCCTCGTTTGCACGAGTCACGATCTCGATCAGTTTGCTCGGCTGAACCGGCTTTTCGAGGTAGTCGTATGCGCCTTCCTTGATCGCGGCAACGGCATCTTGCAGGTTAGAATGAGCGGTCATCAGAACGACGAACGTTTTAGGATCATGCTCTTTGATTTGTTTGAGCGCTTCAATGCCGCCCAGCTCGGGCATGCGGACGTCCATCAAAACCAAATCCCAATCGCCGGCCTTGAATTTTTGGACGGCCTCGGCGCCATTGCTGGCCTCTTCAATTTCAAACTCGAAATCAGGAATCGAGGTGCGGAGGATCGTGAGAACCGATTTGCGAAGCTCGGCCTCGTCATCAACGATCAGTGCGCGAAGTTCTTTTTTCATGTGTCATCCTCTCGCTTATACAGGCAGGCGAAAGCCAATTGTTGTTCCTTGGCCGGGCGCTGAGCTCAAAAATACATTTCCGCCATGAAGTTCGACGAAGTATTTCACAAGGTAAAGCCCAAGGCCAGATCCGCTTGCAGAACTGTGAGCAGAGCGTCCACGAGTGAACTTGTTCCAAATGGCCTCTTGATCTTCGGAGGGAATGCCTGGGCCGTTGTCGGAAACTGTGAGGACGACGCGGTCTTCTGTTTCAGTCGATGACACGGCGACTCTTCCTCCGGTCGGGGTGTACTTAATGGCGTTTTCGATCAGGTTGAGAATCATCTCGTCGAGAAGCGTCGGATCGGCCTCGATTGAGAACAGTGGCTCAAGCCGGACATCAAGCTTCAGGCCTTTTTCTTGAGCGAGCGGAGCGAGTCGTTGAGCAACGCGTTCAATGGCCTCATTGAGATCGAGCGGCTCTTTTTGAATCGAAAAGTCGCGGGCCTCGATTTTTGTGACTTGGAGAATGCTTTGGATATAGCGATGGAGATCATCGGAGGAACGCCGCAGATTTTTTAGATCTTCCGTCAGCCCATCGTGTTCGCTGGATCCAGTGGGGCGCGTGAGGAGGCGATCGCAAATGGCCTGAATTTTTGCAATCGGCGTTTTGAGATCATGGCTCATCATCGAGACGAAATTTGTTTTTAACTGTTCCAGCTCTTCGCTGGCCCTTCGGTCCTGCTCAAGGCGCCATGTTCGCTCTTCGTTTGTCGCCACCTGATGGCTGAGGAAGACGATGTAGGTTGCTGCAATCTGAGCAATGGGTCCAACGGCAGGAATCCAAAGCGAAAAACTGTCGAAGACCCAGGCCGAAATCGACAGCCAAGAAAGAGCGACTACCGACAATCCCACGATCACGACCTGCTGCGGATAGCTCAAAATGAAGATGACCGTGAAGGCGACCAGGAACATTGTGAAAATTAACGATACCCAGAGCGGTGTGCGTCGAGGAACGCGGTCACTGAGGTGATTGTCGGTGATATTGGCGATGACCTCTGCACGGCTCATTCGTCCAAGAGGAGTTGAGAAGGGTTCGACAGTGTCGGAGATCGTTCCGATGATCACGATCTTGCCGTGAAAAGCTTCAGGAGGAACGCGGCCATCGAGCAGGTCTTTGATGGAAACAGTTGGAAACGAACGGGCCCCTCCCATGAAGTTGATTTCAGAGGGGCGATCGCCAGCAGAGAAATCGTCATCGATAGAGATCGGGCGCATTTCGCCGACACTCTGGGCGCGCGGCTTTTCGGATTCAAGAGCGAGCTGGGCCAGGCGCACGCCAAGATGGGGGAGCTGCACAAGCGAGTGGGAATAGCGTCGGAGAGTTCCATCGTCGTCGGTGCGAAGTGAGCGAACGGCCACGTTGCGGTTATATGTGTTCGCAAAAAGTGGAATCAGCGCCCGGCCCCCGCTATCAAGATCAGCCCCCCAAACGATGCGGGGATCGGCGAAGAGGGCTCCGGTCGCGGGACCGATCGGCCCGGTCCTGATATTTTCGCCAAAATGAAGCGTAACTCCGACCGCAACCGGAAGGTCGGCAAGGATCCGTGAAAGCAGACGTTCCCAAATCGCCGTTTTCCAGAAGACTGAGTCGCCGCCGATGGTGACCTCTTTAAGGGGGCGAAGGATATTGCGGCTTTCAGGGTTGAGATTCAGCCAATCCCGTTCGTTGATGTCGATCAGGACAATGCGTGAGTCCAGAGTCTGCGGCCTGGGGCCGCGGAGCTTAAACCGCAGGTCGTGGGTTCCGACCTGATCGATCAAAATGAGGGCGGCGCCAATCGCCCAGCAAAGGGCCACGCGGAAGAGTACGGCCTTGATTCGTCGGGAGCGAACGACAAGCGTTCGCCAGATACTTCGCGCCATAACGCTATGTAGCAACACCCTGGAGCTTTGTCCACGGCGCGAGGCCGTGTATCTTTGCTTTATGCGCGTTTTTTCAGGGCTTTCGGAGATGGAGTCGTCCCCGCTGTACGGAGCACGGTCGGTGGTTACAATCGGCAATTTTGACGGCGTGCACCCGGGACATCAGCAGTTGATTCGCCGAACCCAGGAACGGGCTCGGGAGCTTGGCGTCCGCTCCGTGGTTTTGACCTTTGAGCCGCATCCTCTCTTTGTGCTGCGGCCCGATTTGAAGCTTCGCCGCCTCTTTGATCCTGCTGACCGGCAAGAGCAAATGGAGAAGCTGGGCGTCGATCTCCTGGTGATTGAGCCATTTTCGCGAAACTTTTCACAGCTTTCGCCGGAGCAGTTTTTAGGTGACATGATTTTGCGGCCATTCCAGCCGGTGGCGCTGGTGGTGGGGTATGACTTTAGCTTTGGGGCAAATCGAACGGGATCGATTGAGTTTTTGAAGGCGCAGTCGGAGCTTTTGGGGTTTGAGTTTGAAGTGGTGCGACCAGTGTCGGTGCAGCTTGGGAATGAGACGACAGTGATCTCGAGCACGCGTATTCGGCAGGCCTTGGAGCTGGGCGACGCGGCCAGCGCTGCGGTGCTATTGGGGCGACCTTATGAGCTTCGCGGTATTGTGAAAAAAGGTGCGGGTCGCGGGCGATCCATCGGGATTCCGACCGCCAATTTGGACACGACCATTGAGCCAGCGATTCGTCCCGGGGTGTATGCCGCCTGGGCCCGTGTGCGGAATCGTCGCTATCAGGCAATGGTGAATATTGGCCGCAATCCCACGTTCGTTGATTCCGAAGTTTTACACGTCGAGGCGCACCTGCCGGAGTTTACCGGAGGAGCAGCAGAGGGCGATCTTTACGGCGAGATGGTCGCACTTGAGTTTGTCGATCGGCTTCGCGATGAGAGGAAGTTTGCGAGTGTCGCCGAGCTTGTGGCGCAAATCCGAAAGGATATTCTGAATGGCCAGCAACGCCTGAAGGGGAGCTGATTTGAAAATCAGTCAATGGATTGCGGTGGGCGCCTCGGAGGCCGACATGCAGCGGGTGAAACCTCTCCTCTTGAGTGGTGAGTCCGAGGTGCGTCAGGTCAGCGATTTTAGTGAGATCGATATTTCGAGTTTGAAGCAGACGGTTGTTCGGCTGTATGGACGCGCGCGCAGTCAAGTTTTGGTGTGGCTGGGGCCGGCCGCGCGAATACCAGCGGAAGTGGCGATTCTTGGTCTCGCGGACATGGTGTTGATTGATGAGCAGGGCGGAGCGCCAAAGGCAGTCGGTTGTTTTGGTGACGCGATGGTGGCGTCGCTTGCGGGTCAACACGCTTCGATCGATCGTTCGGGAAGTGGGCTTGTCGTCGGAGCAACGGATGATGCTCGATCATTTATTTCGGGACTGTCGCGGATTGGCTTGCGGCGGATTCTCATTGTCGACTCCGATGATGCCAAAGCCGAAAGTCTAGCCGTAGCGATGCGAAGGCGTGAGTTGTCCGTTGAGATCGAGCCCTTGTCGCGGAGTTATCTCACTCAATTGGCAAGTGAGGCGGCTATTGCGGTCAACTTTGCGGATGTCGATGAGAGGGATCTGACTGAAGATGTCTCCTATCTCAATTTCTTACTACCCGGTGGAGCTTGGCTCGACTGGACCGGAGCGACACGCGACATCGGTCTAGCAGAAGAGATACAGAATGCGGGTGCTGTGGTTTTGGATGTTGAGCATTTGAAACTGAAACTCGAGCAGATCTGTATTGCTGAAGCACAGGTCTATAGTCGGGGCTCGCGCTAGCTTACTGACGTATGATTCCGATACACTGAAACGAGCGTCAACTCGCGCCATCGGACGGCGCCTGAAGGAGTGGGCATGTCTCAGGGATCATCATCATCGTCTGCGCCAAAGCCGACCGGTGGAAAAACTGTCGGCGAACTTCTCGTTATTGAGAAGCGAGTCAACGCATTGCAACTTGCGGAGGCACGAGAGGAGCAGAAGAGAAGCGGCGGTCGCCTAACGTCGGCGCTCGTGAAGCTGGGGCACATGAGTGATAAGGAACTCGCTGAGTTTCTTGGTGGCCAATTTAATGTACCGTCTATTGATCTTGAAAACTTTGATATCGACGAGTCTGCCTATCAGGCGGTCTCTCGCGAGATTTGCGCCAAACACGTGATTATTCCGGTATCGAAGGCTGGCGATACGCTCGTTGTGGCCTTCGCTGATCCATCGGATCTTTTTGTTCGAGATGATTTGCGTTTTTTGACGAAGTGTAAAATTGAGGTCGTCGTCGCGCCAGAAGCGTCGATCAAGAAAGCGATTGATTAGGACTTTAAGCGTGGACAAGACCTCGGCCGTTTGGTCGACGAGATGGAGAACTCGGAAGAGGCACTCAATTTCGTTCAGGGCATGGAAGCGACAGCTCTTGATAATGATGCGGAACTTGGTCCGATTGTGAAGTTCGTGAATATGATGCTGTCAGAGTCTATTAAACTCAAAGCTTCCGACATTCACATCGAGCCCTATGAGAAGCGTTTTCGCGTGCGTTTTCGAATCGACGGTCTTTTGCATGAGAAGATTCAGCCTCCACCCGGTGTTGCGGCCGGTCTTGTCAGTCGTTTGAAGATTATGTCGCGACTCGATATCGCCGAACGTCGTAAGCCACAGGACGGTCGTTTGAAGGTAAAGACGTCTCAAGGGCAAGACGTCGACTTCCGGGTGAGTGTTTTGCCTACGCTGTTTGGTGAGAAAGTCGTTATGCGTCTTCTCGACAAGGGAAACCTGAAGCTTGATATGACCAAGCTCGGCTTTGAAGATGATGACCTGCAGATTTTTCGTGAAAAGATCAATGAGCCACAAGGCTTGGTCTTGGTCACTGGCCCTACGGGTTCTGGTAAAACGGTCACGCTGTATTCCGCGCTCTCATCACTCAATGATCCCAATATCAATATATCGACGGCGGAAGACCCAGTCGAATTCAACCTGGATGGTATTAACCAGGTGAACGTCAACGCCGATATCGGCTTCGATTTTGCCGAAGCCTTGCGTTCATTTCTGCGTCAGGACCCTGATGTTATTCTGGTCGGAGAGATTCGAGATTTGGTGACGGCGCAGGTTGCCTTTAAAGCCGCCAGCACGGGCCACTTGGTTCTGTCGACACTGCACACGAACGACGCCCCATCAACGGTGTCGCGTTTGCTTGATATGGGCGTTGCGCCCTATGTGATCACATCGACCGTGTCGCTTGTCTTGGCTCAGCGTCTTGCCGGTAAAGTTTGTGAGCGTTGTAAAGAGCCAATTAAAATCGACAAAAAAGCCCTCATCAAAGCCGGCGCGCTTGAGTCCGAAGTTGATCAATATGAGTGCATGCGTGGCGCTGGCTGTGCCCACTGCAGCGGTAGCGGAATCAAGGGGCGAGTGGCTATATACGAAGTCATGACGATGAACGACGTGCTGCGCGAGGCGATTTTGGCTGGCGCGGGCCCCGTGCAGATCAAGAAAGCGGCTTTGAAGGGCGGAATGCGCTCTCTTCGTCAGGCCGGTTTAATGAAGGTAAAAAAAGGTGAAGTGGCGTTTGATCAATTGCTAGCCATGACCGTCAGCGATGACGAGGCCAATCGATAGTACGGCATCTTGCGATGACATTGGAGAGTTCGGGATATGATTTCACTGCTGCAGCTACTTAAATTCGCAACGGACCAAGGTGCATCCGACTTGCACGTTGTGGCAGGATCACAACCGGCTCTTCGTGTGAACGGCAAAATTGTTCGAGTGAAGACGGAGCTGTTGACGAAAGAGATGACTCGCAAGCTCTGCTATTCGGTTCTCAGCGATAATCAAAAAGCGACCTTTGAAGAGGAGCGAGAGCTGGACTTCAGTTTCGAAGTTAAGAACATGGCGCGTTTTCGTGCCAATCTGTTCTTTCAGCGCGGAGCAGTCTCTGGCGTTTTTCGTAAAGTCCCGGTGAATATGCCGCGTTTTGCGGATCTCAATATGCCGGCCTCGATTGGCGATCTGACGCTCTTGCCATACGGACTTGTCTTGGTTACGGGGCCAACAGGTTCTGGTAAGTCGACGACACTTGCGAGTTTGATTGATAAGATCAACCAAGAGAGCTTCGGTCATATTGTCACTCTTGAAGACCCGATCGAGTTCATTCACCAACATAAAAACTGTATTGTGAATCAGCGCGAGGTTGGCGCGGACTCGCTCAGCTATGTCGACGCAATGAAGTACTTGCTTCGTCAAGATCCCGATGTGGTGCTTCTTGGAGAGATGCGCGACCTTGAGACGATCGAAGCAGCCCTAGTGACCGCTGAAACCGGGCACTTGGTTTTTGCAACTCTCCATACAAACTCCGCGATTGCCACGATCAACCGTATTGTGAGCGTGTTCCCAGGTGAGCAGCAAGAGCGTGTTCGCGTTCAGCTGTCCTTTACTCTTCAGGCCGTCCTTTCGCAGCGATTGCTTCCAGCTGTTGGCGGTGGGCGTGTGTTGGCCTGCGAGTTTCTATTGATGACTCCCGGAATTCGAAATCTTGTTCGTGAGGGTAAACTTCATCAGATCGAATCGATGATGCAGGTCGGACAGGAGAAGTCTGGTATGGTCACGATGAATCAATCGCTCGCGCAGCATGTTTTGCGGCGTAAGATCGACTTGCGGACGGCATTCGAGGCTTCGCCCAATATCGAGCAGCTTGAGAAAATGCTGAAACAGGCAGGCGCTTAATGGCAAAGTTTGTCTTTGAGGCGAAAGATCCTCGCGGCCGCATGTTCCGGGGCGAGCTTGAGGCTCCGGATGAGGCGCAGGCGCGAGTAAAGCTTCGAGCCCAGCGCCTTGTTCCGATCAAGCTTGCGAAAGCGGAGCAACAGGTTGCCACGGCTAAGAAAATCGGTGGCCGCGGTGTTCCGCTCAAAGATCTTCAGGTCTTCACGAGGCAGCTTTCGACGCTCCTTGCTTCGGGTATTCCAATTTTGCAGTCGCTTGAGGTGCTTTCGCAGTCGGCGCGGAGTCCGGCCTTACAGATCGCTCTGAAAGAGATGACGCTTGAGATTAATCGCGGTCGTCGCTTCGGTGAGGCGATGGCTGAACATCCAAGAGTGTTCGATCGTTTCTACGTCAATATGGTTAAGGCGGGCGAGGAGTCCGGTAACATCGACCAGATTCTCAATCGTCTGGCGGTGTACATCGAAAAGGCTGCGAAGATCAGCAGCAAGGTCAAAGGTGCGATGGTTTATCCAGTCGCCATTTTGATTGTTGCGGCGTTGGTTGTCTCGGGCCTTTTGATCTTCATTATTCCGAAGTTTGAAGCACTCTTTGCATCCTCTGGGCAGGAGCTGCCGGGCTTAACCAAAATGGTCGTCGATGCGTCGAAGATTCTGATTAAGTATTGGTATTTGATCATCGGCGGGACGGTGGGCGGGGTATTTCTTGGGATGAACTATTACCGTTCACCGGAAGGAAAAAAGACGATCGACTCGGTTGCGATCGACATTCCTGTCATCGGCGACTTAATTATTAAAGCTGCGATTGCTCGATTCACACGGACTCTGTCGACTCTCTTGGGCTCGGGTGTGAACATCATGGAGGCACTCGATATTGCGTCAAAGGTTGTCGGCAATCATGTAATTGAAAGCTCGCTGCTGCGTGCGCGTGAGGCGATTGCCGAAGGTAAATCGCTCACTGTGCCTTTGGCAAAAGAGAAGTATATCCCCAATATGGTGACGCAAATGATCGGTGTCGGTGAACAGACCGGTGCGATTGATCAGATGCTGGCCAAAGTTGCCGATTTTTACGAGGACGAAGTTGATAACGCCGTGAGCGCCGTCACGAGCTTGATGGAGCCGTTGATGATGGTTTTCCTCGGGGGAATTGTGGCCGTCATTGTTGTGGCGATGTACCTGCCGATCTTCAATATGGCTGGTTCTGTAAAGTAACGAGGCTAGGAGGGCCTGTTGCGAATGAGTGCGGGTGATATGAGTCCCAAGGATTCAGAACTGAAGCCGATCGGGCCGTCTGGGTTTGACTTCTCAAAGAGTCGAACGCAG
This sequence comes from Bdellovibrionales bacterium, assembly GCA_016713885.1. Lineage (GTDB taxonomy): Bacteria > Bdellovibrionota > Bdellovibrionia > Bdellovibrionales > JAMPXM01. The sequence goes on from JADJOF010000005.1 coordinate 56,471, forward strand.
ATGGTGATCATTTCGGCCGTTCGACTTGGCTTTCACGTCGCTATTCTTGCAATCATTCTCGGCTTTCAGGCCCTGCAGCCGGAGTTCGTTAACTTTGAGGTTCTGCAGCCTGTTTATATTTTGATGGCGGTCGCGTTCATTATCAATGCGACTTATTTGGTTCTATTTGATGAGGCGTTAAATAAGTGGCCGATCACGGCCTTTCTATTTTTCTTCGAGAGTGCGTTCATCACCGGATTGATTCACCACACCGGCGTCAATCAATCGATCTTTCTCTTTCTCTACTTGGTGAATATCATCCTCTGCGGCTTTGTCTTTCAACGTCGTGGAGCGAACATTCTGTCGCTGTGGACGTCAGCTCTTTTTAGTCTTTTGATGATTATGGGACCGGAGCTGCGCGGTCAGGCGCTGTTCTTTGCGGTCGGACTGAACAACATCGCTTTTTTTGCGGTCGCAGGTCTGGCTGGGTACCTCAGTGAGCAGCTCGACTTCATGGGGCGTTCTCTTGAAGCTCAAGGAAAAGACCTTCGCGCGCTTCGCAATTTACAGGCTTTGATCGTCGACAATATGGCGACCGGTTTGATCACCGTCGACGAGAAGGGTGTTTGCCTTCAGGCGAATCGAGCGGCGTTTGATATTTTAGATCCGATTCCGCGCGAGCTTGTTGGGCGTCGTATTGAGACGCTTATGCCTGGCGTGATGGCGGAGATTGTGAAGCCAGCCGACGAAAGTGCGGCAGCACACCGCGTAGATTGGGTTTACCAGAGTCCAATGCAGGGGCGGCTGACACTTGAGCTCGTGGTTTCACGGTTGCCGGCAGAGACAGCGCTGAATGGCTATATTGTGACCTTCCATGATCTCACACGAGTTCGCCGTCTTGAGTTTGCGATGCGCCAGAGCGAAAAAATGGCGGCAGTTGGACAGCTGGCAGCCGGCATTGCCCACGAAATTCGAAATCCGCTGGCGTCGATGAGCGGTTCAATTCAGCTTTTGGAATCGAGTTTTCCCAATGCTGAGTCGGAAGAGCGTAGGCTCATGAAAATCGTGCTTCGTGAAATCGATCGACTCAATAATTTAATTACTGAGTTTCTCGACTTTGTGAGGCCTGACGTATTGCGTGACGATCCGGTCGACCTCAACGGTTTACTGCGCGATGTGATGGAGATGTGCCGGCTGAACCCATCCTTGCGCAAAGATGTGGTCCAGATTATCGATTTGCAGGCGACGCGTTCAATTCCCGGCAATCGCGACAAACTCAAACAGGCCATTCTCAATATCGTGATCAATGCCTATCAGGCCATGAACGATCAGGCCGAAGTGAAGGAACCGAAGATTGTGATTAAGACCGTTGATCGTGATCAAGCCGTTGTGCTGACGATTCGCGATCACGGTTGTGGGATGGACGAAGTGGGCTTGCGTCGAATGTTTGAGCCGTTCCATACGACGAAGCCAAAGGGTACGGGCTTAGGTCTAGCGATCACGCACAAAATTATTGAGAGCCATGCAGGGCGGATCTTTGTTGATAGCACAAAGGGTGCTGGCACGGAGTTCACGCTTGAGTTCCATCTAAATCCGAATGATGTCAGGCAAATAAGTCTTGCCGATTCGGAGAGGGCAAACGAAGATTTTTCTAGAGCCTTTCGTGGACAGAAACGAAGTTAGGCTTTCTATTTTTTAGATGAGGTCAGGATGAAGCCGCGTATTTTGGTGGTCGATGATGAGGAATCAATCCGCGAGTTCCTTGAGATCATGCTTCGAAAAGAAGGTTATGAGATCACATGTGTTGAGGACGGTCAGAAGGCCATCGACATTCTCAAGAAGAAGACCTTTGATCTGATTATCTCTGACTTGCAGATGCCAAACGTTACAGGCATTGAGCTTCTTAAACACTGTCGCGAAGCTTATCCAGATGTGCTTTTCATGATGATCACGGCGTTTGGTACGGCCGAGAGCGCTGTCGAAGCGATGAAGATGGGCGCTTACGACTACATCACGAAGCCTTTCAAGATCGACGAAGTTCGCATCAATATCGCCAATGCACTTCGCAGTAAGAACCTCGAAGTTGAAAACCGAGTACTCCGCAAGGAATTGCAGAAAGAGTATTCGTTTCAGAATCTCGTTGGCAATAGCGAGGCGATGCATAAGATTTTTGACCTCATCCGCAAGGTCTCTGATTCGCCAACGAACATTCTGGTCACTGGCGAAAGCGGTACAGGTAAAGAGATGGTTGCGAAAGCGATCCATTACAACAGTCCGCTGAAAGATCGTCCGTTTGTTTCGGTCAACTGCGGAGCCATTCCAGAAAACCTAGTTGAGAGCGAACTTTTTGGTCATAAAAAAGGATCGTTCACAGGAGCTTCGTCGGATAAAGAAGGTTTGTTCGAAGTGGCCGATGGCGGAACACTGTTCCTCGATGAGATCGGCGAATTGCCGCTGAATTCTCAAGTGCGAATTCTCCGTGCGATTCAAGAGCGCACGATTCGTCGGGTCGGCGGTACGGACGATATAAAAGTCGAAGTGCGCATCATCGCGGCGACCAACCGTGACCTTGAGCACATGGTTCAACAAGGGACGTTCCGTCAGGATCTTTACTATCGCTTGAACGTTATCAATATTCGCACGCCGGGTCTCCGCGAGCGTCGCGATGATATTCCTCTTTTGGCTGTTCACTTTTTGAATAAGTACAATGAGCGGTTCGGTAAGAGCATTCAGAATGTCTCGAAAGAGGCGATGGATCTGCTCAAGAAGTACGACTTCCCCGGCAACGTTCGAGAGCTTGAGAATATCATCGAGCGCACTGTAGCGCTTGAGTCGGGTGCGACTGTCTTGCCCGAGTCTCTCCCGCAGTTTGTCAATACGCCCACTGGTCGCAAGATGGTTTCGTCAGACGGTATCGAGATTACAGATGATGGGATTGACCTTCAGAAGGTGCTTGATCAGCTCGAGAAAGAACTGCTGGTAAAGGCGATTCATCAAGCCAGCGGCGTAAAGAAGCGGGCGGCGAAGCTCTTGAGTATCACCTTCCGCTCGATGCGTTACCGCGTTGAAAAGTTCAATCTGGGCAAGATCGACGACGATGAACTTCCAGATGAAGGCGACTAAAGTCGGCTTAGGCATGAACGAGTTTTAAAAAGGCAAAACTGAAAACGCCCCCAGCAAGGATGAGAAGCCATGCTGGGGTTTTTCTTTTCCAAGTCAGCATGAAGCTGGCAATCGGCAAGATAACCCAGATCATAAGACGAAATAGCGACGGACTGGGCTTGATCGTTTCAATTTCAAGAGCGGTGAGCCATACGGGCTCTGCGAGTTTCACGACACTGGCCATGACGGAGCCCACAACGCAGGCAATGGCGCCAAAGCTAAAGTCATTCCAGCGGCGGCTCGCGGAGATTTTTTCCCAGAGACGTGGGAACCAGGTCGTCATATGAAAAAACGGCGCCGAGAAGACCGCAATGGTTGCGAGCACCGCGCCGCCAAAGCCCAGCACGCGATAGCCGATGTAAGTGGCCGTGATCACAATCGGCCCCGGCGTAATCTGTCCAAACATCAACGCTTCAAGAAATTCCGCCTGCGTTAGCCAGTGGAGGCGATCGACGAACTCGCTTCCTAGAAGAGGAACGATAGCAAGACCACTTCCAAATACCATTGCTCCAGCTTTAAAACAGGTCCAAGCAAGCGATGAGGCGATGTCTGTTGAGCTGAGGCCGATGAGACCAGCCGATAGGGCGAGTGGTGTGGCGCCGATGAGCAGGCGGCGACTGGGAAGCATGGCGAGGCCGCCGCAGACAAAGATGGCGAGTGGCTCAAGAGATGGTCTGGCAGCTGTGATCACAAAGCCAAGAAGCACGAAGGAGACCTTGGCGATCTGCTTGGCCTTTGGATTGCGTGACGTCTCGGTTCGCGCTGAGCGAGCCAGCGGAATGACGGAGGCTGCGACAAGCCCCAGAGCGGCGGCCTGAAGTCCGATATTGAACGATTGAACCCAAGACCATTGGTTCCAGGTTGAGCGGGAGCTCGCCAGAAGAACCATCAGGACAGCCGCGGGGAAGTTGAGCATGAAGCCCGCAATCGCGGCTCCGGAAAAACCACCCCGGAGCTGGCCCATAAAAACGGCCGTTTGAAAGGCAACAGGCCCTGGCATCGTTTTAATAGCGGCAAAGGCCTGCGCGTACTTTTCTTTGCTGATCCAGCCACGACTGGTCAGGTCGCGTTCCATTTGGGCCACGATGGCCAGCGGACCGCCGAAGCCAGTGAGGCCGAGACGAACAAAGTACCGCGCTATTTCAGCATGTGGTTTGGATATCATAAATCTCTGGTGATTCTGTATCACTCTTTCGGTCATACTCAAGCTATGCTTCCTGCTGAACAAGAACCTATTCGAATTCCCGACATTCAGACTGAAACCGTGGTGACGGAAGGCCGCAAGGTGCAGTTCCGTTCTGGACGCGAGCTGATGGTGCCGCATCGGTTTAGCTTTCTCTGGGATCAGGTGAAGTCCGGCGCTTCGCTTTATACATTGAGTCTGCGTCAGCGCTCACAGATGACGGGTGAGTCGACTTTTTTGGAGATCGCGCGGTTCCTTCACTTTCTCGTCGATCGTGAGTTGGTGGATGATTTGCGGCTCGTGCATCTCTCCGACGCCATTCGCGGTGAGTATCACTGGTCGAGTTCTTTTATTACGCTTTACGAGTCTGAGCACGCTGTCTCGAGCTGGGGGCGAAGTCCGGGCCGACAGACTGGAGCACGGAAAAAGTGGGGCTCGGTCGTGGATCTGGGCGTCGCCTTTTTGTCGATGTTGGGACTGGTGGTGTCGGTGATTGGTTACTTGGCCACCTGGAGACAAGAGGCGCCACTCTCGGGCGTGTCGCTTTTGGTGGCTTGGTTCTCAGCTGGTGTTTTCGGTCGTACGCTGACCGCTGTTCTTCGAGGGCTCCTTGCGAAGTCTGGTGGTGATGCGGGTGAGCTTTATTGGTCGTTTGATATCCTTGGACCTTCGCTCTCTTTTCAGCCCTTGGTGCTGACGGGACCTTATCGTCGAGCTGCCGATTTTATCGCCGTTTTCTTCGTTCCATTTATGGCGATTGCGGTCGCGATGGGAATGCGGCAACTGCTTGGCTCTGCTGCTGTTTCGTTGGCGACGGTGAGTGCAATGTCTTGGCTGGTTCTGGCGTTTGTCGCACATCCCTATTTGAAAAGTGCGGTCACCGGCTCGCTTCGAGTTTGGAATCGTGCGCCGCTTGCCTATCGCGAGGATGATGAGCTGCGCGAGATCGAAGCCTTTCACCGCATTGGCGGGATTCTCTCCGGCGTCTTTTTTCTTTTTAGTGTCGTTGGATTTTCGCTCCTTCGCTACGCCAGACACGGGTACGCGCTTTTGGCGACAGTGGCTTTTCTTGGCGTCATTGTGCTTTCAGCTCTGGCTTTTCTCGAGCCCTATCTTGCCGGTCGTAAACAGGCCTCGGGCCGCAATGTGCGCCGTCGCCTTTGGGCCACGCGGGCAAAGGCTTTTAAGCTCGCAGCTTCTGATCGCGATTCGTGGGGCGAACTGCCTGTGCTTCGTCAGCTGACTCAGCCCGTTCGTCAGCGCCTCTTAAAAGGAGCCCGTTCGATTTCGGTCGGTCGGGGACGCGCGGTTTGCCGCCAAGGAGATCAGGATCGCTCGCTCTACATCGTGCTATCGGGCGAACTTGCCGTCGCAAAAAGTTTTGAAGGCCGACGCCGCAAGGTCGTGGCTCTTTTAACGGAGGGTGCTGTTTTTGGTGAGACCGCTTTTTTCTTCGCAACTCCTCGCACCGCCGACGTGGTGGCGACCGAGGACTCGGTTCTTGTTGAAATTCCGTATCAGGAGTCGATGCGCGATCTTGATCTCGCATCGAGCGATGAGTTTCAATTTCGTGTTTGGCTTTTACAGGCGCTTTCTGGATCCGGGATTCTCAAAGAGCTGCCTTCTGAGGCCATGGACACACTGATTTTTGCTGGCCAAAGAAAGACGTTCCGAGCCGGCGAAACAGTTTTCACCGAAGGTGCTCCCGGCACAGCCTGTTATTTTATCGCTCAAGGTCAGGCATCGGTTGTCAAAGGTGGCGCCAAGATCCGCGAACTTCGCGCGGGCGACGCGTTTGGTGAAATCGCACTTTTAAAACCGCAGCTCATGCGCACAGCGACCGTCGTCGCCGATAGCGATCTGCTTTGCATGGAGCTCACCGCCGATGTCTTCTGGACAACCTTGGCGTCGCGACTTCCGCTTGGTGTTGAGATCGAACGGCTCGCGCTTCGTCGCTTAAAAGCCGATGAAAAGCGGGTGTATTCATAGCGAGCGACTGACTGAGGGCAAATCCCTTTTTCAAAAGCCGTTTTGGCCAAGAAGATTGTCTTCGTCTCCCACAGCGCTCGAGGCCTTAAGTTTCAGGATTCTCTTTCGTTTTCATGAACCCTCGTATGCCGATTGACCTTTTGGAGTCGGTAAAGTAGACCCACGGTCACTCACTTTTTTGAGAAAGAAACCCATGGCCAGAAAACAAACCACTTTTCATGGATTTCCAAAAAAAGAACGCGCCTTTGCTCCGGGCCAAAGGACGACGCGGGCCTCGCGTCAATATCGTCCGGTCGCGACAAAAGAAGCGATGCACCTGGTCTTAAGAAGCGATCGCGCGCGAGGTCCGAAATCACTCCTCAAATACGACCACGTCGTGCGCACTGTGATTGCGAAAATCGCGGCTCGCCACGGCGTTCGCGTTTACCGCATTGTGAATGCCGGAAATCACCTGCACATCAATGCCGTTCGGTTAGCGGCATAAGCGTTTGATTTTGCGATGATGGCGAGAGAAAATTTGCGGGTACGTGGTGAAACTCGTACGCAACATTTTAAAAAGGACTGAAAATGACACGCACGCGTCACGACCCGCAGCATTATATTCCCTCGCTTACCTAGCAAGTTCAAGCGTTGCCACGCTACGCAAAAACAATTTCTCTCTCGTTCTAGAAAATTTGATCCGCGGAAAATGTTTCTCTCCGTGCTGGAACTTTCCGCTTCGACGAATTGCGATGGCTATCATCGCGCTCTTCAAAAGACATGGAAAAACAGCGGACTTAAGGCCGAACAAACTCCATCAAAAGTTCGCTTTCCGAAGCGAGGAAGAAAGTTTCGTACGAGTTTTTCGAAGAGATTTTCAACGACGACTTGGATACCAACAATGAGTCTCGCGAGCTCTATCGCGGTTTTCATATTTACGCGATCGACGGTGATCAGTTTGACCTTCCACGGGTGAAGACCTTTTAGCGAAAGGTCTTCACGGATATCCATCTTCAAAAACCAAAGAGACTCACTATCTAAAAAATGTACACGACGCAAACGCTCGACGTCGTGAACGGAACAATTCGAAATTTTGAATTCTCGTCCAACCAGGACGAAGTGCATCTGGCCCAGTTAATGGTGCAGAAATATGAGAAAAACAGTATCTCAATTTATGACCGTCTCCATTGCGGTTACGATCTCTTTCGCGCGCATGAAGAAAATGAAAATTTCTTTATCGTGCGCGCGCGCTGCGACGTCAAAGAAGGAAAAGGTCGTGGCGTCAAAACCGAGGTGCGTAACTTTGCAAAATCCTTGGCTCGATCGAAGGAAGTAGTCTGGCGTACCCAGCCCGGCGAGAGACGAATCAGTCCGGATCTAACGGTTCGTCTTGTGAAAATTAGGAATCCGAGGTCAAAGCAGGACATGGTGTTCGTTACCAACTTGTCGGCCAGTCAGTTTTCTACGAAGGAAATCGGGAAGCTTTACCGGCGTCGCTGGGAGATTGAAACGTCGTTCAAAGAACTCACGTGCACACTCAAAATCGGTCAGTGGCATTCGAAGAGCTTAAACGGCATTCTGCAGGAAATATTCGCTCTTCTTTGGCTGGTGAACGTAACGCGGCGACAACTTAAAATCAGACGCGAATTGCTAGCTGTCGAGTATGAAAAATCAAACTTCAAATTGATAGTGGGCTTAGTCGTCGAAAACATCTGTTTGCTCCTGATGAAGAAGTACGACGACTTTTTCCTACTCATCAATCACTGGGCAAATCGAACAGTCGAGAGGCGAAGGCGTGATGCCAGAAGCTATGCGAGAGTCGTAAAACATCGCGGGCGCGAATACCCAACTCATAATTTGGTCTTAAGAAACGCTCGCTAACCGAACGGCATTGACCTGCACATCACTTTGAGGCTCTCAAAGCAGTTTTTGTGGCGTGGATTTATCTCAGGCATCACAGGTGGCATTGCGCGTGCCGTTCAGCACAAGCGCGAAAACCCCAAACAGGGATTTTGGAATTCACGCCCCTTCACGCGCGCGGTCGCTTGGGGTCGCGACTACAATATCGTCAAAGACTATCACACGCTCAATCAGCTTGAGGCTGACGGCGCTGTGCCGCCCAGGTCGCAAATGCTAAAACCTGAGCGATGGCGATGCGTGGTGCAGGCGTTTTCTTAGAGAGACTCCGCTATCGCCTCCGGCGTCTACTGCGTATGACCGTTTCTGCGCCTCGCGATATGCAAAATTCGGCCTGTTTTTGCGGTGGTAGACATCATCTCTGCTATAGGAAAGATGACCTCTATTTTAGAAGAGGCAGTAGGGCCCGAAGCTTGCTCTTTGCTCTGACTGGCCCTCGAAAGAGCCCTCTTTTAGCGGGTTCTCGTAGCGGAAGTGACTTGGGTCAATGGTTGACCCTGCTGAACGTTGGTTGGAATCAGGATGTGGCACGTGAGCGGTAACGGACCGATCAATTCGCATGGGCGCAAGGCACCGCGGTGTCTTCTGAACTGCGCACGAGCATTCGCGCTCGTGCTTATCGCCGTACTTATCTCACAAGTGGCAAACGCCAATATTTTCTCAAATGATCGTCGTCATGATTTAGTGAGCGTTCCGACCGTCCTCCAGCCCGTTGGAGTCTTGCGGGCGGCAGCGAATCCTGATTCATGGGGCACGGCTTTCTGGTCGGCCACTGTCATATCGCGACGGCTTTTCACGTCGCGTTTCCCGGTCATAAGTCGCCAGATTTTAAGCCGAGCACTGAGGCTCAAGCTGTATTTCATGTTGGAAAGTCGGAAGGGCAAAAGCGGGATCAGTTCTTAGCGAAGTCCAAAGCGCATCCTGTTGCGTGGGGCGATTTTCACACGCGCGACTTCAGTGGTCTCAGTGGAGATTGGGCGATTCTTGAATTGGAGTCTTGTTTGGGACGGCACTATGGCTTCGTCCAGCTCGATAAGCCAGCCGCGATCGGTGTGGAGTCACTGGCCGCTGCCGTGTCGCTTGCGACATACCCTGTTGATCGAAGAGATCGTCCCGGAATTACATTCGAATCGAATTGCCATGTGCGCGAAGCCGTTGCACCTGGCCTCAGTGCGATGGACTGCGCCTTGATTGAAGGTGGATCGGGCGGGCCAGTGCTTGAATACTTTGAGGGAGCAACAGCAGAATCGAGTGGCTACTCGCTTGTCGGAATCGCGATTCGGCGCCTGACGCCGGTTGATGAGATCTTGCCGGACTATGATATCGCTCACGCCAACATGATGGTGCTAAATGACGCCTTTGCGGCGGCCGTGAAGCGTGTAACCAGCCCGGCGCCTGAGCTCAAGTGACGTCTGCTTCCGCAAAAAGTTCAATGGCCATGAAGAATCATCCTGGCTGTTTTTGCCTCATGGGAAAGCCGGTCGAAAAGTGATAAAACGTCGCCGACCGAGGAGGTTTGCGATGAAGTTTCTTGTTTTGGCTTTGGCTCTCATCTCATCACAGGCGATGGCGTCCAATTGCGAAGTTGAGGTGGCGTCGGACTTTGCAAAGTTGCATCCGAAGTACAATATACTGGGTGTAGAGAAGCAGGGTCAGCTCAGAGCTGGTGAAGAGAAGCCGTATCTGGCCGGCGAGATCTGGAATGAGACGACAGAAGACCTCGACATCTACGAGATTCACTCAGGCTTCATGGCGAGCTTTGTCCATGTTGCGCTGGTGAAACCTGCAACATGTGAAATTCAGAGCCTCAGCGAAGTCCTGTTCGAATAGTCACACACGGAACGGCAATCATCGAGCGGCCATGGCGACCTCCGTCGGGCCGGTTGTGAGATCTCATACATTCGATCTCATCTTTAAAATACCATAGGGCATTTGCCGCCTGCTGATTTACGGCCTCTCGATTGGCCGTTTGGGTCAACAGCCCCATTCTCAAAACGCGATAAATAGTCGAATCATGATTCATCAATACTCTTGGGGAGGGATGAATCATGAATTTCAAACGACATACCTGGCTGGTGCTGTTGGTCCTGCCACTACTTTCTCTGCCGTCGCTCGATCAGGCCGAAGCCGCAATAGGGCAGGACTTTGCTGAGCGGGCCACCTGCGTGATCGTTCACCTGAAACGCGATCCAACTCCCTATCATTTAACGGTCGCCTGTGACGGCGAACGTGTCAGTAATCAAGCGCTTCAAGTTTCCGATGAACTGATCGATATCGATCAGTTTCATCGCAGTCTCTATTCGCAGTTCGTTGCTCTGGTGGACGGTTCAGAGAACAAGCGCTGTCGACAGTACGAAGTCGACTCCGTTTGGTGGGCCAGCTGTTCACGGTGACGGATTCGAGCTCATTTTGCCTAGTTTGTTTCTTCGACAAATGACCAATACGCAGGTCTTTGTCGTGGTGAGCGGCGCCACAGAGCTCAATGACGAGCAAAGTGTGTGTGGTCTTGATGTGGCAAAGTAGATGGATTGAGGTGAGTATGCGAAGGACATTGGCTTTCAATTTATTGATGACTGGCAGTATGATCCTTTTCGGCGGTCGGCTCCTGGCTGCGCCGTCGCTTTGTGAAGGCCTCTTTCAGAAGGCATCGAACCCGTCCCAAGTGACCGGTCGGGTGGCGACCGTTGCCAAGGTCGCCGAAGATAACTTGAAGAAGTACGAGAACATTTTTACGCGCGCTCGTGATCTGGGCAGCTACAAGATGGCCTTTGGGAAAGAGTTTTCTCGGACGTTGCAGGAGGTCGCAGAAAAAGGCGGCCATTGGATTGATGCCGGGGCCGGCGATGCGATTGCGCTTCAAGAGTTTGTTGCGGCCAACCCACGCGCCCGAGGAACGGCAATCTCTGTTGAAAGCTCGGCAGAGTCGAAGGGGCGAATGTCCGTTCTCAAAGGGCAATTCATCGAAGATATTCCAAGTGATCGTGTGGAGAAGGCACGAGTTGTGACAGATGTGATCGGTGGTCTTGCCTACTCGGGAACACCGCACTTGGTTCTACGAAAGTACTTTGATTGGCTTGAGACGACCGGAGAAATTTTTGTCTTCATGGGAACACGCGACGTGTACGGGCTTACGAACCGCGTGATCACCTCTGATGGGAAGTACTTGAATCTCATCGACTGGATAAAACAAATTCCAGGTATCAAGGTGGATGTGTTTGTGGAGACGCGAGAGGATGACGGCAAGACGTATGAAAAATGGGCGATGCGCCTTACTCGTGATAAAACTCGGGCACTTGATATTCCCGACGTCGCCTTGAGAGAGCTCTTGCCTGGCGCCCCACCCACAATGCTATTTCAAGAAACACGGAGTCTTGCGACCGAGACTGGAGATACGGTTCTACTTCAAGCGCAGCAGAAAGTACGTGCAGAGGTCGAGCAAGGACTTCGGAGCCAAGCTCAGGCGACCACCTTCACACAGTTCATGGATTCGTTTCGAGGGGAGAAATCACCCATCCGTTGGTGAGCGCCGTGAAGGGTCTAAAGCCGACGCAGAGCTGGGTCAACGTATCGGCCTACGGCGCGAATCTGGCCAACGATCTTGCGAACAAGTCGTACGATGCTTCGAGCGACAAAGTTTTCTTTGGAATTTCTCAAAAGTGGATTCGCTTTCGCGTGAATGCGGTAAAGCCTGAAAAGTTTCAGTACACTCATTTTCACTCGGGTCTGGCACTTGATAGGATGAAGAACGTTGGAGTCCTGACTGACTTTAACGGCGACTTCGTGAGTAGCCTGCGTCCCGACGACGTTTTGAAGCGCTATGTTCGGGCGATTGGCGACTCCGGAACAGCGTTTATCTATCTTGGTCGTGAGTACACCGGGTTCGGAGCAAGTTCTGACGTGCTGACTGCATCAGGAAAACGACTCAGCCTTCGGCAATGGCTGAAGTCGATACCGGGCCTTGACGTTCAGCTTTTCCGCGGCGGCTACGCTTATACTGGAGGCCAGTGGACCTTTGTGCGGATTCGCAAAACAAGGCCGATCGTGGAGATCCCAGAGCTTCGATTCCTGGGGGCCGATCGCCGCACCGATGGCGACGTCCCATCGATTGCTTTTCAAGAGGAGAAGCCCATATGACAACTGGCATGAGTCGTCGTGACCGACTGGTCTTTATTGGTAGCCTGCTTGCGATTTTCTTCGCCGTTGCCGGAGACTTGGCCACCGACTCGCGCATTGGTGCTCCGTGGTGGCATCTTTTTATCGAGGGATCCATCGGTCTAACTGCGGGAGTCGTCAGTGCCGTGATGTTGAGGCGCCTTTCGAAGCTTGGCCGAGATCTTGCCGAAGAAAGAAAGAGCTTTTCAAGCTATCGAGAGGAAGCCGAGGCGTGGCGGAACAGTTCAAGTCAGTTTATCGAAGGTCTCAACCGATCCATCGATGAGCAACTGACGAGGTGGAAGCTGACGGGCTCAGAAAAAGAGGTCGCGCTTTTGCTGTTAAGGGGGCTAAGCCTTAAAGAGGTTGCCGAGGTCCGAAATACTTCAGAGAGAACGGCGCGAACACAGTCGGCCGCGATCTACGTGAAAGCTGGACTTGCCGGCCGCTCAGAGCTCGCTGCCTTTTTCCTAAAGGATCTGCTTTTGCCAAGACCTGAGGGGGGAGAGTTCAATGAACTTACAAGGGGGTAACATGATCGCATCGCCAAAGAATATAGGTTTAGGGCTTTTGGTTTTGGGCCTTGTCTACTTTTCGCTACTGGCAACAAACCAAATGCATCTGCGATTGGCAGAGCATCCCGAGGTCGATGCTCGCTTCACGGGCGTCATTTCGGCCGATGAGCACGGCCATTTGATTGAGGTTGAAATGAAGAGTGGTGAGAGGATTCTAGCCGATGTGGGGCGATCAAATCTTCTTATGCACGGGACGCAGATTGGTCACCGGCGGTTTATGAGGCTTCTTGAGCCCGATGATCGGCTTAAAATTGTTGGAAGTGTCGATGGCAAGCGGGGACGACTCATTGCTCATCAGGTCACGCATTGAGAGCTACGTCAGTGCGCCTTTGCGCTTCAACGACTGAATAATTTGATCGAGAGTGCCGAGAAAGCGCGAACGCGCTTTCTTATCCATGGGCGCGGGGCCTCCGCGCATTTCACCCATATGTCTTAAGTTCTGCATCAGTTCGAGATTGGCGACGGCGCTGCCGACATTGTCCTCGGTGAACTCCTCGCCTTTGGTGCCGATCACGCGAACTTGTTTTCGGACGCAGCGATCAGCCAAGAGGATATCGGCGGTGACGACAATGTCATTGGCGTTGGTATTTTCAACGATCCAGTCGTCGGCGGCATCGAATCCGCCGCTGACGACTTGCATTTTATGGCGGGGATCTTGAGGTATTGCGAGTGACTTGTTGGCGACGAGGATCACTTCAAGCTTGTAGCGTTCAGCAACTTTAAAGGTTTCCTCTCGAACGGGGCAGCCGTCCGCATCGATAAAAATTCTAGTCATCGCGATGCTCCTCGAGTCCAAGAATCCGTTTGCACTCGTCCATGCGCAAGTGAATTTCATTGATGAGCTTCTTCAGTCGCTTGTGATCGCTGTCGTCGAGATCACGCTCAAGTGACGCCATGACCAAGGGGTGTTTCTTTAGCCACTGTCCTTGTCGAGCGGCGTAGGTCTCTGGAATTCCGGAGCGAAGAGCCGCCTGTCTTGCGTTTCCGTCTTCAAGGTACTCGACGATGAATTGGAGTGTTTCAAGAGTCAGAATGTGTTTATGAGCTTTGAGTCGCGACGAAAAGCCCATTTGTCGTATTCTCATTCGCGGTTCCTTTGTAGAGTAGGCCTTTCTGTACATCGGAATCGTGAAACTTCCAGACCACGGAATCAATAAAGAAGTGATGAATATTGATAAAGATCGGGAATGCGGCCGCAAAGAACCAGGCCGCTGGAGAGATATCGGTGCTGAGCTCTTTATCGAGGATGGACGGGACGAGTTCGAATGCTGCGAATCCAAGCAGGAGTAAGGTGATTGTTCTGATCGAGACCTGTACGCTGTGCCACTTGCTGGTGACCAGTTTTCGATTCTGAACTCGTATTGCTGACGGCAAATACTGAAGCGAATGAAAGAACGGGACCATCAAAAGGTAAAATTCAGGGAGCTCTCCAATTGGAACCCACCAAGCGTAGAATGCGATCCAAGGAGTTAAGAAAACAACGGAAGGTCTTTGTTTTGTTTTCTGGTAGTGCCAAACCATCATCGTGACGGTAGCAGTGGCCAGAGTTACCATCAACCAAGTGGATAGACTTAAAAGCCAGTCCGGTAGTCCCAATTCTGAAAAACTAAAGTTTTGAAAGCGTAAATCGTGAATACGTCCATCCTGTGAAGCGGCGTCCATGGCACGAGTCATCGAGATGAACTGAAAAATCCCAACGCTTAGGATGGACCATTTCAATAAAAGCTTCTGCATGTGGCCTAGGGTGTAGCCTCTGTAGAACGCTTGAACCATCATACAGCCGTAGACTTGTTTGCTATAGTGCCAGCCGACGGTGAGGTACATCAGCCAGATGGAGAGACCCATAATCTCAGAGCCCAAGGGGACCGAAGGGCCGAGTCGAAATCCCAGTCCGAGAGACTCAAAAGAGTGATTGAGAGACGCGATCAATTTTGAATCTGAAAAGTCAGTGTCATAGAAGAAGTAGGCCGTGGCATACGCTGCGATCAAAACCAATGGGACGATGATGAGTGAAAACCAGTTTGCACGAACGAATTTAAAGCCGCGTCCATAGCCTAGCCGGTATGAGATTAAGAAATGAGGATGATTGCAGACGATGGCAAGCATAGAGAAGAGCGGAACCAGCTGAAAGAAACGCATTTGAAAAACAGGCAGGTCGTTTCGAAAGAGGCTTGCGCTTTTGGTTAGAACTAAGAACAGGACACTCTGGCCCCCTAAGGTCCAAAAATCAGTCAACGGGTCCCAGACAGACGTTCTCTTTTGTAGGCCGGTCGGATTTAGATTTGGAGTTGCATTTTCCGACGGACTCAAAGCGACAGAGCTATTCTCGACAATCATGTCTCAAGTGTCGCTCGCAATGTGTGAGAGAGTGTGGAAAGAGCATCGAAAGGTCGACTTCTAGACTTCGACTGAGTTGGTAACCCCACCCCGAGTTGAACGGGGATAACAGGTTTAGGAAACCTGGGCTCTATCCACTTGAGCTATGGGGTCACGGATAGGACAAAAAAAGATGGCCTGAAAATATCCCGAATCGATTACTAGTGGCAACGCCATAGTTTAGTGACCTGAGGCGCGTATAAAGGCCTCGGGCACCACGTAGCCTGATTGGCGTCCCATTTCGGCGATTTCGGCGCGATAGTTCTCGACCAGCGTTGCACGAAGGATCGGAACCTGTGGGGTGGGTCTTGACGAGAAGATTCTCCAAGACGGAAAGGCCTCAGGCGAACGGGCGCGTCGATCCTCGAGCTGGCGAGCGATGGTCAGGAAGGTTGCCATCGACTCGAGGTGAGCATCGACACGACGGCGATAGAGCTGATCGAGGTCGTGCAATGTCTCGGTCGGGATGGCGAGCATGGGCTGGCCAAGCGCCTTGATCGTCGTCGCCTGATCGGCGAATTCGGAAATCACGCCAATGCGGTTTCGGTAGCGCGTTGACTCAACATCGCCCTGGTTTTCACCCAGCTTATCGGCCGTGATCTGCTTGAAGAGGTTGTCGAGCAGGCCGTAGAAGGTATGATCGGCTCCGCCCCAGGCAAAAGTGTCGAGCATTGAGTCCAATGAAAAACGTGAGTAACGACCCGTCAAGTTTAGGACGCGCTTCCATGTTGCATCCATCTCAAGCCAGTTCTCCATTTCAAGAGTGGAGCGAATCAAATCTTGTGTTGAGAATGACTGCGGTCCATCGTCTGTCTCTTGTAAACCGGCTTTTGTGAGTGCAGTGAGACTGCGAATTCGCGATCGAATTGAGATCACGGTGCTGTTGAACTCTGGCCAGTGAAAGAGAGCGTCGCGATCGGGCATGATTAGCCGAATGCCGCGATTCGCAAACTGCTCTTCGCTGTCTGACCATTCAATGTTGATGACTTCGCTGCGAAGACTTTCTGTCACATCGCGAAGACGAGCCGGAATCTGAATTGAATTCTGATCGCGCATCGGTTGAACGACTTCACCATTGGCTTTGCTGAAGCCATTTTCAAGAATTGAGCGAGCGCGAAGCAGGAGTTGGAGCTTTGAGGCACGGAAGGTCTCGGTCGTATAGCCGAGTTTGGCTTCATGCTCTTCAAGGCCTGGAAGCGCCACTTTTCCAGCAAAGCCAAAATCTTTGCCGACGCCCGAAAAGCCAGCGTTGCGAGCTTTGGACATCGCGCGGTGAATGTCTCGAAGGTGGCTATCAAGACCGACAAGGATCTGTTTCTGCGCATTCAGTTCGGCCCGAGCGAGCATCTCGCCACAGCGTGAGATCGTTTTGTTAATGCGGAAGATGCGTGTGTAAACTTGTTTCTTTAGTTCCTCAAGAGGCGCGATCGAGGCACGCATCGATGCCAGCGTCTGTTCGCGCCCAGCCGATTGATGGCGTTCGAGATGAGTCTTGATCATTCGTTCGATGTGTTGAATGCGTTCGAGGGTGCGCGTGTACTCAAGGCGGATGATTTCAAGGTTCTCATCAAGACGCATCTTCGTGGTCGTGGCCTCGGTTCCGTAAAATGACCACGCGGCCAGGAGTGAGCTGTGTTGTGCATCGCTACCGTAGCCCTCGGGCATGCCGACAATGGTGAAGCGACGGAACTGGTCGAGAGTGATGGATGGCGAAGCGTAGCGTGAGTTCTTTGTCGCCGCGCGCTGTTCTTGAGTTTGGCAGATGCGATGAAAGTCAGCGATGCGTGGGTCGAGCTCGTAATGAGTTTCAAAGGCGCGGTCGATTTTCTCGACGTCGCTCTTGAAGGAGAGCCGGCCATCTGCGTCGCGAGAAGAGAAACAAATGTTGCCGGATCGGTACCGCCGTCAGAGAGCAGACCGAGCTCAAGAGCGTAGTGAACGATGATGGGAATTTGTGAGGCCTGGATGGGGCTTCGATCATTGCTATAGGGAAACCAAGGGGTCAAACCACCACTAAAGAAGTATTCGAGAATTGTTCCGGCATGAATCTCGAGGAGCCCGGTCCACGTGAAGATCTTCAGGCTAAACTTCAAGCGGGCGAGATGATACGAGAGAAGCAACATACTGGGATATGTCGAGACGAGACGAATATTCTGATCGATCCCCGAGAAGTAAGATTCAAGTCGTTGATTCACAGATGACGACTTGGCGGCGTCGGCCAGGGCTCGGTCGCGAAAGAGCTTCAGAGCTTCAATGCGACGAATCGCGTCGGCCCAGATCGCTTGTCCCTTGTGGCCCTCTTTTAGGCCATCTTGAAAGGCATTGGCTGTTGCGAAAGAGCCTGGCTTTGAGAAGAAATTTAAGATCACACCATTGGCTTGGCGGGCCGCTAAGAAAAACGGATCTGCGCAAACTCAAGGAGTGCCGTGCGGGCTTGCTCCTTTTCTGACTCGTTAAGAGCACCGCGAGCGGAAAATAAACGATTGGCCTCGTCCGGAGAGAGACGACCTGACCAAACGGATTCGAAAATCAATGTTTCAAAGGTTACAGGAACGGTGCGAGCGAGACCGAGAGACTCAGGAAGACGTGGAAGGAGTTTTGAGCTGCTCGTTATAGAGAGCAGCGGTGTTGTTCTTTTGGCGAGAACTCCTTGGAGTTCTTTCCAACGACCCGACTGAACGAAGTCGATCGCGCCCATTGCGATACAAGTGATTCGAGGCGGGCATTGATCGGCTGGCGCGGCGCCGATGGGTTGAAGACATCGTAGCGTTCAGTGAGCAAATTCTTGATCGAGTTGATGGCCTCGGGCGAACGACTGACGCGAGTCAGCGCTTGTTCGAGAATCTCATCGTGTTGAGTTTTGAGCTGGGGTTGACCTTTGATCGCAGCTTCGTAGTTTCCGGCCTCGCGAATGTACTCGATATCGACGCGAGTGTCGTCGACGCGGTTGGAAAGGTTGTACGCGATCCCGAGAGGCTGTGACGAATAAGGACATCGCCTTCTGATTGCGCTGCGGTGATGGCTAAAGTCGTTGCCGCCTCCTGCCCCTTAAAGAGGCGCAGAAAGCGACAGCTGCGAAGTTGGACGGATATGTCTTTTGTACAACCACTCAAGAGAGCGAAGCCAAAGGATCTTCCGATCGCAGCTCGCGCCGACATCGAAGTCTCACGGTCCTCTATCGTTGCGGCGGCTTGCTTGAGGGCATTGTAGAGAGTCTGTCGGTCAGATTCCGACTCAGTGCGAAGCTGCTTTTCAAGACGCTCTGGAGAAAGCACGACTTCGAGCTGTTGAATCTGTACGCTCTCTTTTTTCGACAGAGCCATCGCCCCAGTTGTTGCCGGTCCAGTGCTTTCACGACTTGATTCAGTCGGTCCCGCGGTTTCGTGCGAACGACGAGGTGAGTCGGTTCGTGTGCAGCCGGCGGCAATCATTGTCGTGAATGCGAGAAATCCAACGAGTGCTTTCAGCATCAAAACCTCGCCATCACGCTCAGGCTGAGCACGCGTTTGTATTCATCGATAAACCAGAGATTCGTTTGTTTGTCCTCGGGACGTGCGCCGTTCGTATGGCGAAGCGCAATCGTGTAGCTCTCTCGTGACCAACTCAAGCTCTGGCTGTTGCCAAGACTGGACGTCAAAGTTTCGTCCATAAAATGTGAGTCGAACATTGCCGCCAAGACCGAGTTTAAATCCACCGCCGAGGCGTAGTGAAACTCCGAGATTGTAAGAGAACGATAGATCGGAGTTGATTGTACGGGTTGTCGGGCTAAACCGGAAAGTGTTCACAGTGTAATCGGTCGAAGCGGCTTGGCTCAAATTCACTAGGCCTCCGCGAAAGCCAAGTGTCGACGCGATCGAGAGATAGGGAACAGATTGAACGCCTTCGTACTGTGTCGCAGTTGATGTCGGGAACACATTGCCAGCCACTAGATCGAGCGTGCTGCGCGCTGGTCCAAGATCATTCAGGTGAAGCGAGCGGCTCAGCGAGAAATCGAGATCGGTCATTTCAAGAACGCCGTCTTGAGTTTCCTCGATTTCTTGACCAACTGAGGTGTATTGTCCGGCAAAGGCCAATGAGCCTGTGACGATCTCGTCGGCCAGTTCGTCATCAAAACCCTGAACGACTTTCCGATCAAGGAGTGTCAGCGATGTGCCAACGCTGAGACGATGCGAAAGCACACGAGGTTCGCGTTCTTGGGCGATATCGCCGCGGACGCTGTAGGCGAGCGAGGAGCTGGTGGTGAGTCGGCTTCCCGCATGAGAGGTGATCGCAGTCGAGAGTGTGTTGGAAGGCGCACTCGACTTGATGTCGGACTCTTTTGCGGAAGCGAGATCAGTGCCGACAATAAACGAAAGCAGCAACAGCACTGGCTTAACCAGCGATGTCGGCTTTGACGTTATGGCGTGTCGGTTCAGCATTTTCACTTGCAGGGCCCTTCTCAGTTTCCGTTATTGAAAACGTCGTTGGTTTCGCGATTGAAGATCTCTTGGCGGGTGCGAAGATCGTCGATCTTTGGACGGCTCAGGTAAACGGGGCGTCCACCGCTCATCTCAATTGGTGTTCGCTTCAATTCACCGCGAAGGATCTCGTAGCTGAAGTCGATAATCTGTCCGGTTGCAGCGTCTTTCTGCTCACGGCGTTGAACAGCGGCTTCAAACTGGTGGATGCGTGCAAAGTATTGTTTTACTCGCGGTGTGAAGCCATTGCGAAGAACCGTCTTGAAGCGCTCCTCTGGTGTGAACAAGAAGTGTCCAACTGACTTTTCTGTCATATGAAACTCACGTGCCTCTTCGACTTGAGTCTGATCGTCGGTCATAACGCGATACACGCCTTCCAAAGGGGTGACGGGGTCGCCGTTTTGGTCGAGCAAGAAGCCGCGGAGACGATCCTTATTCCACCGACCGTTTGCTCCAAGCCAGTTGATGGTTTCAAGATCAGTTTTGGCCGTCTTTGTCACTTCAGACATCGACAGGAACTGAACTGTGCGAACCGTTTCGTCGACAACGCGATCGGCGCTGATCTCTGTCTTTAACATCGGGCAGGACTGCAGGTCGTCGGACTTGGAGCAAACTCGCGTCACGATCATTGTAAACGTGAATTTCGCCGAGCTTATAGAGCTCCGTGATCAGTCTGAGTCGATTGAAAAATGGTTCGGGATCAGAGGTCGTATTCAGCCAGTTCATATAGGCTGCGCCCGATGGACCGAAGTTTCGCATTCCTTGGCGAACGAAGATGCGGACATCGTCGTTGTACGGAATCACAACTTGATTGCGAGATTTCCAGAAATGAGTGTCTGTCAAATCAGACGGCATCACCACGCGCAGAGCAGGCGACACCTTTTTCATGTGCTGCCGAAAGCGAAGCAGGACGTCGAGCTCGCCGTAAACGTACTCGTCATTCGAAATCTGACTGACCATCGGGTAGTTTGCGCCATTCGGAATATCGCCAAGTCCAAGCGAAACCCGGAGATCGGCATTGGCCTTTGTCAATGCCTGTGCGTTTTCAGTTCGGGCAGCATGCATTGCTTCCCAAACAGACCGAAAGTGCTGTGCTTCGAGAGCAAGCGCTGCGTTTTGATGCTCGATCTCGATTGCGACCGACTGCTCAAGGCAAGAGCCAATGGCATCGTTGCTACGAATAACTTCAGTCAGGTACTCGGCCTGCAGACGCTCTACGGTGCCTAAGTGTTTCTCAATTTGCGAGATGGTCTGCGTTCGTACCGCTTGATCTGTGCCCGATGCCTGTAGGTGTTGGTCGAGCAGTTGAATCATGACATGAACGAAGGTGAGTTTCGACCGCAAGCCTTCATTGATCGACTTTACATTTTCGCTTAAATCTCCGCGATAGAAGCGGTGAGCATCGTTGCCGATACCTGCACTTGCGCCAATGTAGGCGCTGCGCTGGAAGTCGGCGAGATCCATCGACACGGCTGTCCCGTGTTCCAAGCTTACCACTCGCATCAAGTTTGGCGCGATCGGCCTGACAGACCTTCGTGAAGACATCCAGTGTGTTTGACTGGCGAACGTCCTTTCGGATCGATTCAAGCGCATTTTGGAGAGCAACGCGATCGGCGTCCATGAATTTTCCGATCACGACTTCGAAAAACTTTGGAATATCCAGAGGCTGCTTATTGACGGAGAAGGCTTTAAAGGTCTCTGTTTTCAGAGCAAACAAGAATGCATACAATGTCTCGATGCGCTTTAAGCCTTCGCCGTCGTTGCCGAAGTTAAAGAGCGGTGAGATCTTGCCATCGAAAAACCAGCTGATGATAGTTCCAGAGTCGATCTCGTACTTTCCAAAGAAGGTGTAGATATCGAGGTTAAAATCGACCTCGGCCATGAAGTACACCATGAGCATCATATTGGGATAGACACTCAAGTACTTGATGTTTCGGCGCATGCTCGTCAGCATTTGGTTGATATTGCGAAGCTCTTGGCTTGAATGAGAATTGTCGAGGGCCTTGAGGTTTCGATCGATAAAGAGCTGTAGGCGTTCGATGCGCGAGAACAACTGATTCCATTGCGTTGAAATCGGGTATGATTTTTCAACAGCTTTTTGGAAGAGTGTTGCCGACGACCAATCTTTATTTGAATAGATGCTGCTCATATAGCGGTTTGTGCGCACGATCTGAGCCGCGATCTGAACCTTCATATACTTTTCCGCGACGACCAAAAGCTGCTGAGCATTGCGGTTGCTTCCGCGCCAGATTTCGCTGGCGTCATCGGGGGTCAAGTGATCGCCAAAAAGACGGTCGACCATGAAGAAGTATTCGTTTCGTTGAAACTCGTCGTCGAGCGACAGGTTCTTCCACAGTGTACTCTCAGTCATTTTTAACGATTGCGCGAGCGTCGCAAAAGAAACATCGAGCCCTTGGTCGAGAGCGTCGCCGTTCACAGTCGTCTTTTGTGAGTCGGCAATGGCCGTCGCAAGCGAGCTATTGAGGACTTTCTTTGCACTGTCTTGATAGAGGAAGTTCTGAGCGGCGAGCGAAAGCATTCGCGTTGCCGCTTGTCCAAACGGATTGGCCTCACGACGTGAATACTTCCACGGTTTAAAGGCCGTCACAAAGCGCTCAAAGCGCGTTCGCATTTCGGGATTTGTGAGGTCAGGTGTGAAGCGATTGAGAATCATCTCAAAAACTTCGGAGTGACGCTCGATCAGTTGTCGCTCGCGTGAGTCGGCCGCGGTCTTTTGGAAGCTTTCGGCAAGGTCTGCAGCGCGTGATAGGTACAAGAACTCAAGCTCTGGATCTGTCGAGCGATTGACAAGTTCGAATGCCACTGAAAGACGGCGGTAGTAAACGCGGAGCAGCTGATCGCGCTTTTCGCCTGCCGGAGTTTTATCGAGCTCGCGGTCGACCTCAAGAGCCGAAAGGATCATGACTTTCGATGAGCTCACTTCTTGGCGAAAGAAGCCAAGGTTCAAACAGCCTTTGAGCTCTCCGTCGCAACCGGATTCGATCATGATGCGTTCTTTTTCGATCCATGCTTGAGCTTTTTCGGGGCTTTTCCTGTTGAGCTCAAGCAAGCCCTCGTTAAAGGCGTGGAGAGCGTCGCGAATTGGCTTGGTGCGGACAAGGCGTGGATTTTCAATATAAGCCGCGTTCAGAATAAATGGCGAAAGTGCTTCGAGTGCTGAGACTGTTTGTTGGGGTGAGTTTGTTTGAACTCGCGCTGAAATGCCGAGAGCGTCAACTTTCTTAAGAGCATCGATATTCACGGCCGCTGTAGTCGGCGCCTGTACGACTTCATCTCCGGCAACGGGTCCCTCGTGCTGAGTGACCGGTGCTTCATGTTTTGAACAAGCGGCCGTGACCATGAGGGCTGTTGCCGCGAGCGTGAAACTTCGAAGTGTGTGTTTCATATTCGACCTCATCATTTCACCAACGCGTCCCAAACCTCAGGCAGGAAGTATCCCTGCATGAGGGCTGCAGAAGAAACGATCAGACTTTGACCAAGACGAGCGCGTTCGCAGCGCCCCTCGGTTGGTGCGTCTGGCGTATTCTTAAACGTCGTGTAGTAACGGTTGAAGTTGTCCTGGATCGACTCCAAGAATCGACGCTGGTTCTCGTCGTCATTGGCGATACTCGCCAGAGCTAAGAAGCCAGGGAAGCGTGTGGCGTCCTCTTGTGCGTTGAAGAAACTTGAAAGACCGTTGTTCGTTCCTCGGATACAGCTGTCGAGAATTTCAGTGTGAACCTTTTCAAGTGCCGTGCGTAAACCGTGCGCCTCAAGAAGATCGTCGCGCTCCTTCTCGTACTCGATGTGGTAGCTCCAGGCGTAAGCCATGTTGTCGCCAAGGAACATAATCTTTGAAACGGGGTAAACAAAGTTGCGGCTTGGTGGACGAACGATGAGCTTTCCACCGGGCAGAATATAGGCCTCAGGGATGCGCACTGATTTATCGGTATAGGGGTCATAGAGCTCGGCCTCAAAGTGCGTGACGCGAGTTTTGTCGTCGCGAGTTTTGAAGCTCAAGATGATGGCCTTCATTGAAAAGCGGAAGGCCGACTGACGGCGAATCGTTTCAATGTAGTCTTTCGGAAAGCGCGAGGCTTCATTTGAATACGACTGCGAGTCGATGAAGTAGCCAAGCGAGAAGAAGGGGCGGCCCATTGTTGGGAGCGGATTGGCTTCTGTTCCGAATTTCAGATTCTTCTCGGCGCCAGCTGCAATCGCCTGTGTGAACTCAAACGGATACAGGCTTGAGTAAGAGAACAATCCATCGCCACTTGAGTAGCGAGGAATCGGAAACATCCAGCCGCCAAGCATGGTGTACGGTGAAGGCGTGGTGAGAGCGTTCATGGCTGAAAGCTTCAGTGGCAGAACACTGAGAGCCGTGTGGGTACCCCAGACGCGCGAGTAGTCGGCATCGGCATCGCCACCAGTCATATTGGCGGCAACCGAGGCATTGTTCCAGTTCATTCGCGACTGATCTGGCCCTGGGATGACGAGCAGATTGGTCATCTCTTTCACCGCATAGCGATTCACACGGCAGAGTTCTTTAAATTCCGGGGCTTTCTCGAACATCGCCTGTAGGCGAGCGGAGCCGGGAAGTTCTCCTGCGCAAACACGTGAGAATTCGTAGAGGTCTGACTGTGAGCGCGAGATTTCGGTGATCTGCGGCTCGTACTTTTGGCGCATGTAATCGTAGAACACGCGAACGCGGCCGAGATTAGTCAAAGCTCTCCACCAGAGGCCAGCTTCGGCCTCTTCTGTGTTGCCACCCATCGTGTCGGCAAAGGCGTAGATCTTTGACACCATATTGGTGTTCAAGTCTTCAACGTAGGACTTCACGATTGTCTCGGCGTTGTAACCGCGATCGAATCGATTGCAGTAGGGGTCTGCCGAGAAGCTTGCATCAAAGTCGTTACACTGAGGGAAGTATGAGGTGACGAACTCACTTTTCTCGGAATTGCGATCCGGAATCATTCCGCTTGCGGGAACTTTAAAGAAGGTGAAGTCCGCATCGTTTGAACCGCGGCGGAAGGTCGCATATTCGCCGTTGTACAGATAGCGAAGTGTCAGCAGGTCTTGTGGACCTGGGCCGATTTTCTTTTCTGCACCCTCGATTTCAGTGAATGGGTGTTTGTAGCCCATGACGGATGTCGTATTGGTCATGTCGCGCTCAGCATCGGCCTTGAGCTCGTTATAGTACTTCGCTGGAACGGTGCCGGCCTCAGGCAGAATATTCTCTTTAAATTGGTGACCGAGTCCCAAAAAGTGACCGTACTCATGCATGATGAGTTCGGCGATGACTTTGCGCATAGCGGAATCGTAGTCCGTCCGCGACTGGGCAATAGCCGAGACCAATGCCGGTCCAACGTCGATCAAAAGACGATCCGTATCGTGAACAACGCCCGATGGAATCTGCGCGATTCGCTCTTTAGCGTTGGCGAAAACCATGGCGTCTTTCTCTGTCACTGAAAGCTGACTCTCGCGGTCGCCAAAGATCTGTTTGCGTAAGCTTGGCGATGCTGAGTCATGGAAGCCGAGTGCTCGGCGCAAAGTCTGCGCGCCATCATTTTGGGCGAGAGCAGAAAGACGTGTCTGGATGTCCGAGGCGGAAGCCTGGAAGCTCTGATTCAGTTCGCGTGAAATGCGAGCTGCATCTTCTTTGTTTTGTTCGATTTGTGCGGGCGATAGGGCTTGTCCCTTGAGAGAACGAAGCTCTGAGATTTTCTGAACCAGGCGCGCGCCAGTGGCGACACGAGGACCTTCAAAGCGACCAGCAAAGACCGAGCGGGCGTTGCCAAGGTCGGCACCAAGAACTTTCGATGGGTTGAAATAGCGTGAGTTGAAATATAGCGATGAGGTGGTGCTGCCGGCCGCTTTTGTAGACGAGCCACCGTTGGCCGAGCCAGAGCTCAAGTGCATTTTGATATAGCGCTCAAGCATTCCGCCGTAGAGCGTGATTTGTCCCCAGCGGATTTCACCGTTGCGAACATCGGCCTGTGCCATTCCCACACCCAGCGGAGAGCCCGCGGAAATCTGCGGATCATCAACCCAAACCATCATTGGGTAGCGAAGATCGTAGGGATACTTCATTTTCTTGAGGTTCAATTGGAAGGCGCGCGGCTTTCCAATTTTCTGCAAAGCATCGTTCCAGCTGTCGATGACATTGCGAGCGGCCGGAATGTATTCCTCCGGAAACCCGTGCAGATAGACATCGTGAGTTTTAGTGAGATCCCATTTCGCCGCCGACCAAACCTGGTGAAGGCCGTCGACCTTTTCGCCGATCACGTGAAGCGCATTGAAGTGCTTGGTGTTGAGCGGGCTATAAGGCGTCGATTCAAATTTTGGATTGTGATCAAAGGCTTTAAAGTTAAAGCGAATGCGAGCGCCCATATGAGCGCCCCAGTCGTGGTCCTGAACGACGGCGGTGAAGCCCAAGAATTGGCTCGCCTGATCCCACTCCACATCTTCAATTGCCAGGACGCCGCCGTTGCGTGCTCCCCAGAACATTGCAAGATCCCAATCCTTGATCGAAAGGCCTTCGAGGCTGAGTTCCATTTTTGGACGAACGGTCCAATGTGAGCACGACGTGTTTTCAATGAACTCGTTGGTTTCGCGGCCGTAAGAGTCCTTGGCTTTTTCATAGTAGAAGTGCTTACGAATCGGAATCACCAGCGACTGTTTCCAGCGCTTACGATCGTTTGGAAACGAGGGGTTCACCATTCGGCCAATCAAGTTGTCTTCGGTGATCTCAAATTCCATATTGCAGTGGCCGCTCATGTGAACAGCGTGAGTCAGAAACGAAGACGCGATGGCGCCAGTTTCAGAGATCGGCGCCCAGCCGCAAAGAAAAGTTTTTGGCTGCAACTGCGCTTTGCCTTCGGCCGAGGTTTTCGTTTCGACGAAGAACGATTTGTCGACGCCGCGATCAGTTGGTGGAGGTGTCTCTGTTGTGGGAGTTCGCACGGTACAAGCGGTGACTGCGAGCAGAGCAGGCAGAGCGAGCAACGAAATCCATTTTGAGGAAATGGCTGTTGAGTGTTTCACTTGCGTGGCTCCTTTGTTGGCTCTTTTTCTTCTTTGTTGGCGGGAGTCTCGGTCCCCATCAGCATGCGCAAAGGCATTGAAGGTCCGGTTGCGGCACTTTGTGAGGTCGCAAATAGCGATGGCTTGCGTGCCTCTTCGGCCGCGATGCCAAAGAACACAGCAACGAAGAGCAGGAGCAACCAGACGCCAAGCACGTCGAGTCGGTCATTCTGTTGCACGTGTGAGCGGCTTGCAGTGCGCTCAATCTCGATCTTTAAACGACGATCCACGGCCCCTCCCGGTTGCTGACTCATGAAAGGAGTTCAAGCCATGGGCCTGCTTAGAAAGCCGCTGTTTAAAACTTAGACGTATGAAATCATTGGTGTTTTCTGTCTTTTGACAATGGGGTCAAAGCGCAAGTCGCGCAAAATCGGCACAGTCCAACAGGGCAGGGCCGAGGAGTGGCATTCGCCTCGCCCTCTCCGGCTTTTAGCGGGGTGCGGGAACTTTGTAGAAGAATTCGTCAGTGTTTATCGACAGATGGTTCAGATAGCCGCATCGCTGAAGGATCTTTCGGCAATACGAAGTGGGATTCGTGTAGCCGTAGCCCATTCGCCTTAAAACTTTGATCTTGTTGTTGAGACCTTCGGCGACAGCGGTTGTCAGTCTTGAAGTGATGTAGGCCTCAATGTTCCGACGATATTTTCGAATCGTTTTTGCGAATTTTAGAAATGGCTCAAGTTTCGATTCTCTGACAACTCGGTACCAGGTTGTCAGCGTCTCTCGGAAGCCTTTGATCGTCTTCTTGTCGAGTGCTTTGTGAAAGTATTCGACGAGTAGCATCGCGGTGTGGATCGGCTCATTGATTCTCCGAAGTTTGTCGACAAGTTTCTGCTCGGACTTCGATAGGTCCTTCTCTCTGGCAACGAGGATAAATCTTCGGTGTGGCTCGAGCATATCGCGACTGACTTTGTCGTTCGTTTCTTTGGCTTTTTTGAATTCAAATCGACGAACTTTATCGAAGGCTTCGTTCACTTTCTGTGCAAGATGGAATCGATCAACGCAAACTTTGGCGTTCGGGCACTCGCGTTCAATCGCCGCAATAAAGGGTTCATGCATGTCGACAGCGAAGTGTTCAACCGACATTTTTTGCGCCGTCGACAGCACCCTCAAGGCACCAGTCAATGCCGCAGAATCCCGTCCTATGGCGTTAAATAAAACAGGTAATCCGCCGCCTTTGGCGGCGCGACTCCCATAGGTTTGACCGTCCCGGCGTTTGCGTCGAAGGCACTGAATAAAGAAAACTCCTCCGTTCAACCAAACGTGCTCTGCAAAGCGCGTAACGAACGGAGGATAAGTGAACGATTGGAAAGTCCTATCACATGTCAAATGGGAGTGTAAGTACCACGTCGTCATGGTGCCGAAGTACCGCATGCGATTGATCTATGGCCGGCTGAAGCGGGAGATCGGGCCGGTGCTGCGAGAGTTGTTCAGGCAAAAGGTGTCGAGGTGTTGGAGGGCTATGCGATGGCGGATCATGTACACGTCTGCGTAAGTGTTCCGCCGAAGCTGAGCATCTCGGAAGTAATAGGTTTTGTTAAAGGTAAGAGCGCGATTCAAATCCATCGGCGGTATCTGGGCAGGAAGCAGAATTTTACGGGATTTCACTTCTGGAGCCGCGGTTACTGCGTGAGCACGGTGGGTCGGGATGAGTAGATGATTCGCGAGTACATCAAGAGTCAGGAATCAGAGGAGCGGCGAGAAGAAGCAGCGCAACTGAGTATGCTTGAGGGTCCTTCAGGACCCAAGGGCGGCGTCCGCGGCCCCCTTTGAGGGGGCGGATTCATACCGGGTCCTTTGGGCCCGGTTTCTGATTAATAAAGCAAGGATCAGATTCACTGCTGACCGGTTTATTTCTTAAGAAATCATAACGCGAGATCCTCGCCGGCAGCGGCGCTCCAGCGGCAGCCGTCCGGAGGCCCGCATCCCTGAAGGACTTTTCGCGCGAACGCGGTGCGCATCTCGCGCAGAAGTTCCCACAAAGTTCCTTTAAACTTCGAAATGATCTTTTTCAGCTGCAAAAGAAGTTGAACAAGAACTGCGATCGCAAGTTGAGTATGGATCGCGTTCGGAGTTTTTAGCGGCAGCCGACGAATATCGAGATGTCCTTTCATCCAACGGAACAAAAGTTCGACTGCCCACCGACGTTTGTAAATGTTCGCGATCATTTTAGCGCTGGCTTTCTGATCCGACGTCACAAAATGGAAGACTTTCTGAGTCAGCTTGTCGCGGTAAATAATGTGACGAAGTTTTATCGCCGAGAACTTTGCCGCGGGTGCGGTCGAAATATATTCTTCGTCGTACAGAACCCCGGATTTTTCTTTTGCCCGCGCAAAACCTTTCGTTCAAGATCTCGATTCGTCTTTGATGTCTTCAGCCGCGTCGTGAAGTCAGATCCATTGGCGACGATTTTCTGCCACAAGCCAAAGTCGTTGTATGCACGATCAAAAACGTACATTTTCATAGGTAAAATGCGAAGTTGGAAGCTGACCGGGGAGTCGCCAGATCGGCACGGCGTAATCTTGAAATCATCAATCCATTCGCCGTCGACATTCCAAACGACGTGAATTTTGCCGCTGCTTTGTGACCGATGGTATACTTCTGTTTCCATCCCGGTTCGCCAAAAGACTTCCGTGGACTCGAACTTCGGAAGAGTCGATGGCCAGAATTTCACGAATTGCTTTTTTGAGTTTTCGACTTTCTGTTCGACCGCGAATCTCGAGGAGAATAAGATCGCAGAGTTCTTGAAAAAACCGAAGTGCCGATCTCTCAGCGCGTCGCCGAAAGTTGAGTCAGGAATTTTCAGTGCGGCTTCGACTTCTCGAAACGATCCAAGTCGCATCACGAAACACGACAAAAGAGCTTGCGTCATTTCCCAGGTCGAAAAAGTTCTTACACCGCGATCGATTTTCCATTTTTGAACGAGTGGATCGAATTTTTTTCGATCAATCAGTTGAAAGAGCGACCGCTCTTTGCAATCCTGCTTCACAGTTGCCGCCTTTCCTTGGCGTTGATCTTTCTTCGCAAAAAAATCAAACCAACCTTGCGGAAGGCTGGCAACTATTTGTTTTGTTTAATGAATCAGCCGGTCAGCAGTGAGTTATTT
The DNA here is from genome assembly GCA_016713885.1 of Bdellovibrionales bacterium. Classification (GTDB taxonomy): domain Bacteria; phylum Bdellovibrionota; class Bdellovibrionia; order Bdellovibrionales; family JAMPXM01. Next base: position 86,429 of record JADJOF010000005.1, read on the forward strand.
CTTCTTTTGAAGACCAGTTTTTGGAGATCCCCCATCTATGTAAAACGACTCCCTCCTGGGGCCTATCAGAAAATTCCATTTATATACCTGCGACCATAAAAGGAGGGTCTATGAATGAACAAAAGAAGTCCGAGAGCTATTTTTATATTTTACCCCAATCTATAACATCCTCATTCAGAATTGGTTTTTGGACCCCAATGAAAAACTACTTGCGATGATTTTTGCCAGTAGCCCTAACGGCGTCTGTAACCTCAGCCGTGAGGTTTTGAAAAAGCATTGTCGTTGTGGGCCTTATTATCTTGAGCGGGCCATCAAGCGGCTTGAGTTCATGAAAATTGTCAGTGTTGAACTTGGTGGCTGGAAACAACGGATTCCACCGTTGCGTAAACCCAATGCCTACACTTTTGACTATGACCCGTATAACTGGCGTGTTCCAAAAGAAGTCCAAGAAAGAATTATTGAAGAGACCAAAAACTTAAAAAAAGAAATTCGTCCATTCGTAAACGGCGGATTTCCTAATCAGTTAGGCATGGACATTGTTTTTAAAGAAGCTGTTCCGAATTATGCAGAAGGCAGAAAGCCACGAAAGAAAAAGTTAAGCGAGGACACCCAAACGAAAATAGAACCAGCTATTGCAGAGTCATTTGTAACCGACGATCACAAATGGATTCAGAAATCTAAAAATCTTATTGTGGATGACTTGCGGTTTACTTATCTGGCCAGAGAATTTTATCGCTACTAGTGGAAAAAAAATAGTTAGGATTTTTGAAGTAAACAACAGGAAGCCAAACCGCCCCCGCCAGCGGCAATCAGCAAAACTAAGTCTCCACTCTGAGCGGATCGGCAATCAAGAAGGTCCGCAAGTGCTAATCCTGTGCTTGATCCGGACGTGTTTCCATACTTTACGACGGTTTGAACGACGTTATCTAAATTTATATTGAGTCGGCGGGCGGTCTCTTGAACCAGAAGTAAATTGGCCTGATGCGGAACAAACCATTTCACGTTTTCTATCGGACAATTCATTTTTGCTAAAAATGCAGTCGCCGCATTGGCCATACCCTCGGCGGCTCTTAGAAAAAGTTCAGCGCCTTGTTTCATTTTCAGTTTTGTATCATTTATTTCAGTCGCAAGCGAAAACGGTGACTTAGATCCACCCGAAGGGATTGAAATTAAGTCGGCGACGCTGCCGTCTGAAAAAAGTTGGGAACCCAAAAAAATAAAATCATGTTCAATTTCTGTTGCTGATACTAAACACGCGGACGCCCCATCGCCAAAAAGAACAGCTGTTGCAAAATCACCAGGATCAATGAATTTCGAGCGAACATCGGCGGCCACCAAAAGCTGCAGTTCATTGGTCGTTGCTGCCAAGCTAGCGCTGTAGTGAAGTCCGGTTACGTAGCCGGCACAGGCGGCGCCCAAGTCGACGGCCCCGGTGTCTTTTAAACCCAATCTATACTGTAGAAGCGGGCTTGTGGGCGGGGTTAAAAAGTCACCAGAAATCGTTGTCAGTTGTAGATTTCGAACGGACATTCTTAAGTTAGGGCAGTGGGAGAAAAGTTTTTCACAGGCATGGAAGGCTAAATCAGAAGTGGACTCGGTCTCTTTGACCCAATGACGTGTTTTTATTCCCGTGCGTTTTTCAATCCAAGAGGGTCGAATTTTTACTTTCATCCAATCGATTACACTTTGATTATCAACGCTTCGTTCGGGGACAATGGCAAATGGGCCCCGCACGTATATGGGTAAAGCTGGTTTTTGAAAGCTCATAAAGAAAGAAGTCCTTTGGAATTCATCATAGGGAGACCGCCGGCCACCGTCACGACACTTCCGTTCATGTAGGTATTATTAGATAGCAATGGGTCTGTCGCCTCGGCCACTTGATCGGGAGTACCCAGTGCGCCTTGGGGAATGATGGTCGCCATTTTTTCAGCATAATGGCCACGTGACCAAAACTTCTTATTTCGGCTTGTGGCTATAAGACCGGGGCGAATAATGCTGGCCGCAATGCCAGCGTTTCCATAGTCGACGGCTAAATTTAAAAAAAGTCCTTCCATCGCCGATTTAGCTAGGCAATAGGCCGCGTAACGACTGGTTCCTTGGGTGGCCGAAACGCTAGAAATAAAAAGTAGGCGACCAAATTTTTTTTCAATCATTTGTGGAAGAATTTTTTGCAAGAGCCAGACATTCCCATAGATATTGGCGTCTACCTGGGACTTGAAATCCAGTGGGTCCATTTCATGAAAGGGTTTCAAAGTCCTAACCCGCGTCGATGCGTTCAAGATTAATCCATCGATTCCTTTTTTAATAAATACATCCAAAGCCGTCTGGCTAGCCGCCGGATCTTCTAAATGATGAACAAACCCCTCCACATTGGGGTAGCCCTGGTTTTTAAAAAATGTAAGCGATTCTAGGAGACTTTCCATCGATGATGATGTGATAAAGATAGAGTCGCCCATCTTAAGTCGTCGAAGAGCTATGGCCCGAGCAATTTCTGACCCACCGCCCGTAATTCCTATATTCATGTTGCCCCCAATTTTTTAACAAGGTGTGCGATGGTCGAAATGGTTTGAAAATTTTCCTTTGTTGCCAAGGCGCCAGGAACGCGAATGCCTAGGTCTTTTTCTATTTCAACAACTAACAGAACGATCATTAAACTATCAAATCCGTAGTCATTAAGCTCAGCGTCGTCGTCAGCGGGAAGCTCTTCAAGGCCGACTTCAGTTAAAAAATTTCTAATTTTGCTCATCATAAATTTTATTGTCCTTTAAACTATCTTTTTTTTAGGATCCACCTTGGCCAATTCTAAACAGGATTTTATTTGTTCCTGGATTACTTTGCCATTGGAAGAGCGAGGAATTTTATCTATGGAGTAGAACTCCTTGGGCATCCGTGGTGCATTTAAATAGAGGCGCACATAGTTTTGCAAATTTTTTCTTGTCGGAGGAGTCTTCGTGAATACCAGAAGTGCTGAAATTTTTTTCTCGTAAACAGGATCTTCGGCTATGTAAACTGCGGCATCGTCACAATTCTCGAAACCCCGCAGTACGGATTCGATTTCATTTATGCTGATACGCTCACCCCCAATTTTTATGAGGTCATCTTTGCGACCTAAAATTGTAGTCAAACCATCTGGTTCCATATGGGCAATGTCACCGGTGTGAAGCCAGCCATTTTTTATTTTTTCATTTGTACCGCTCGCGTCTCCGACATAACCCAACATAATTTGGGGGCCCTTTACAAGTAACTCTTGGTCGTTCGCAAGGCGGGCTTCGATACCGGTAACAGGGTAGCCGGTGCTGTCGGAAAAAAAGTGTGCGTTGTCGCTGGACATCGATATCAGACGAGGCGAGGCTTCGGTTTGTCCGTAATTATTGAAAAGTTTGGCTTTTGGAAACCGTCGGCGAAGACGCCCTCTTAGGTCTGAACTAAAAAAGGCTCCGGCCGATACAATGTGGGTGATGTTTTGACCGCATGACGGGTTTGAGTCGGTCAGGCGCAGTATGGCTTCCCAGTGAGATGGGACACCGCTCAACATGCCAGTGGCCGATCGTTCGTCAAAGACGGTTTTTAAATCTATGAGCGAATTCGCAATGTGGGTGGAAACTCCGGTGGCCAGGGCCGGTAACAGCTGCCCAAGTATTCCAAAAGAATAAGAGAGCGGTAAGAATAAAAACTGCTCAGCCGCGGTCTTAAAATCTAAAGTTTCAATGACGGCGTTTGTATTACTTTTTATATTTGAAAGTGAGAGTTGAACGGCCTTTGGCTTTCCTGAGCTTCCCGAAGTAAATAAAATGAGTGCTGTTTCGGGATGAAAGACTGGCTCAACGATCATAGCTTCATACTTTGAGCGTAAATCTAACGAATGGTCACTTGAAAATAGCACGATGGGAATTCCCGATTTTAGTCCGGAAAGAAACTGAGTTATAAATTCGATGTTTTTATCAGCCGTCAGAACTAATGTTTTTATACCTTGTTTTTTTATCTGCTCGGACTTTCGATCGACCAGCTCTTGCAATTCGGCAAACGTATAAATTACGTTTTGAATAATTAAAGCTGGCCGATGCGCTGTGCTTGAGAGTATCATTACTTTATTATGAAAATACTTTCGCCTTACCTCAAGGTTAAAATTCGTGGGTACGGTCGTAGTTGGCCCAGTGTCGCGTACTCCAACATCGACCTTTTGAAAATGAATCCTGAAACCGTTGGCAAAGACGAAGCCGTGCTAGCTCATTTAGCTGATAAAATTCAATCGAAGTGGGGGTTTAATCATCGCTTTTTGGCGCAGAGGCCGGGAGATCCATTAAGTCCTGACTCGATGACCTCAGAGGATCTGGCTTTGAAAGCCGTCAAGGAAGCCCTGATTCAAAATCCCGGTTTTCATCCCGAAATTTTTATTCATGGAACTACGACCTCTCGCCGTTACACAGGATCGCAAGCCACATCTATTTTAGGAAAAGTCGGACTGGAAATACCAGCTTACGAAATCAAAGCCGGTTGTTCAACATCGATCGCCAGCCTTCATTTGGCGCAGTCATTTTTAAAATCGGGGTACAAAAGTGTTTTGGTTTCTTGCGCTGAAACCTTGTCCAAAGTTATGCATCCTGAAATTAGAGAAACCTGGTTTGGTCTAGCGGACGCAGGAGCCGCCGTGTGGCTAGAAGTAGATGATGAGAGCCCCGATTTTACGCTTCTAAAAAGTGGCTATTCAACCGATGGACGACATGTAGATATGTACACAACAACGGGCGACCTACCGCCGCGTAATGTGGATGTCGAGGCTAACAAGTTTGCGCTCAGTGGCGACTCTTCCCAACTTCGGGAACTATCAAAAATACGTTATTTAGAAATGATAAATCTACTAGTGCCTACAGAAGGTAGTAAATCACGAGCGCGGTGGCTGATTGCTCATCAAGTTAATAAAGGTCTAGTGACCGAGATTTTAACTGAAACAAAATGGCAGCCAGAGCTTATATGGAGTGCCGCCGAATTTGGTAACGTGGGTGGTACCTCTGTTTTATTCTCCCTAGCCCAAGCGTTTGAGGAAAACAAATTTAAATCGGGCGATGAAATTATTCTTTTAAGCGTCGGTGGTGGGTTGTCTTTTGCTTGTCAACACTGGAAGAAAAATTGATAAAAACCACTGCTGACCGGTTTATTTCTTAAGAAATCATAACGCGAGATCCTCGCCGGCAGCGGCGCTCCAGCGGCAGCCGTCCGGAGGCCCGCATCCCTGAAGGACTTTTCGCGCGAACGCGGTTCGCATCTCGCGCAGAAGTTCCCACAAAGTTCCTTTAAACTTCGAAATGATCTTTTTCAGCTGCAAAAGAAGTTGAACAAGAACTGCGATCGCAAGTTGAGTATGGATCGCGTTCGGAGTTTTTAGCGGCAGCCGACGAATATCGAGATGTCCTTTCATCCAACGGAACAAAAGTTCGACTGCCCACCGACGTTTTTAAATGTTCGCGATCATTTTAGCGCTGGCTTTCTGATCCGACGTCACAAAATGGAAGACTTTCTGGAGTCAGCTTGTCGCGGTAAATAATGTGACGAAGTTTTATCGCCGAGAACTTTGCCGCGGGTGCGGTCGAAATATATTCTTCGTCGTACAGAACCCCGGATTTTTCTTTTTGCCCGCGCAAAACCTTTCGTTCAAGATCTCGATTCGTCTTTGATGTCTTCAGCCGCGTCGTGAAGTCAGATCCATTGGCGACGATTTTCTGCCACAAGCCAAAGTCGTTGTATGCACGATCAAAACGTACATTTTCATAGGTAAAATGCGAAGTTGGAAGCTGACCGGGGAGTCGCCAGATCGGCACGGCGTAATCTTGAAATCATCAATCCATTCGCCGTCGACATTCCAAACGACGTGAATTTTTGCCGCTGCTTTGTGACCGATGGTATACTTCTGTTTCCATCCCGGTTCGCCAAAAAGACTTCCGTGGACTCGAACTTCGGAAGAGTCGATGGCCAGAATTTCACGAATTGCTTTTTTGAGTTTTCGACTTTCTGTTCGACCGCGAATCTCGAGGAGAATAAGATCGCAGAGTTCTTGAAAAAACCGAAGTGCCGATCTCTCAGCGCGTCGCCGAAAGTTGAGTCAGGAATTTTCAGTGCGGCTTCGACTTCTCGAAACGATCCAAGTCGCATCACGAAACACGACAAAAGAGCTTGCGTCATTTCCCAGGTCGAAAAAGTTCTTACACCGCGATCGATTTTCCATTTTTGAACGAGTGGATCGAATTTTTCGATCAATCAGTTGAAAGAGCGACCGCTCTTTGCAATCCTGCTTCACAGTTGCCGCCTTTCCTTGGCGTTGATCTTTCTTCGCAAAAAAATCAAACCAACCTTGCGGAAGGCTGGCAACTATTTGTTTTGTTTAATGAATCAGCCGGTCAGCAGTGGATAAAAACACTAAATTAATTCGCCGTCCTTCATTCGGTAAATCTGTTTTACACTTTCAACGATAAGCATATCATGAGTTGAAAATAAAAAAGTGAGCCCGCAATTGGAATTGAGTTCCTGAAAAAGTTGAATTAATTCCCGCGCTGTTTTTGAGTCCAAATTGGCCGTTGGTTCGTCAGCAAATACGATCTTAGGTTGCATGGCCAAAGCGCGGGCGATAGCGACCCGCTGTTGCTGTCCGCCGCTCAATTGATGGGGCAAATTAGAGGCTTTATCTTTAAGCCCGACTCGTTCCAGTTCAATCAGCGCACGTTCACGGGTTGTCTTTTTTGAATCGCCTCGTACCAAAGCTGTGAATTCTACATTCTCTAGAGCGGTCAGCGTTGGAAAAAGATTGAATGATTGAAAAATAAATCCAATATGTCGTCGGCGAAACAGGCACAAATCAGTTTCTGACATCGGTCCTATTTCTTGACCGGCAATTACGATTCGACCGCTCGTCGTGTGGTCCAAACCGGAGGCTACATTTAAGAACGTCGTTTTGCCACTTCCTGAGGGGCCGGTGATGGCCGCAAAATCCCCAGGCTTAAGTGCGAAATTGATATTCGTTAAGGCATTAAATTCTGGTGGTCCAGGGAATTGTTTACTGACTTGGTGAAATTCTAAAACAGTCGTCATTGATCTTAGGGTAGATACGGATTTTAAGATTTGCAACTGGCGATGTCCGCAGCGTAGTTGAAATTTGAAAGGTTGAGTGGCTCAACCAAAAGTGTTTTCAATGGCTTACCACAGTCAACGAAGCACAAAAAGAGGAGCCACCCGATGGGAAAAGTACCGACTCAGATTCGCAGAGGCAAGCAGCGATTGCCACGCAAGTACGCAAAGCGAGACGAAGTTCTCGCCAACAAGTTCGAAGATTTTCAAATGAGCCCGCTCGACACGCAGCATCTGCTGATTTCAGCGCTTCTGCCGCCAGCCGTGAAGGCATTTATGCAGGAACTGGAGCGCGAGGTGACCGACGTCTGTGGCCGCCGCTACGAGCATGGGAAGTTGAATCAGAGATGGGGCACGCAATCAGGTTCGATCATTCTTGCCAACCAACACATCGCAGTTGAGCGCCCGAGAGTGCGGTCAAAAGATGGCCGCGAAGTGAAGCTTAAAACCTACGAAGACTTTCAAGATCCGGATCTATTCGAGCGCGCAGTGTTCGCCGAAGGCATTAAAAAAGTGAGCCAGCGCGACTACGAAAAAGGCGTCACAAAGATCGCAAACTCATTTGGTTTCAAAAGAGCCAGGTCTCCAAGCGTTGGATCAATGTGACAGCAAAGAAAGTCGAAGATCTACAAAAGCGCGACTTAAAGCCGATGGACGTTCGCGCGGTTTTCATCGACGGAAACGTTTTCGTAAGCACGGGGTCATTGTTGCGATGGGCGTTGCGGCTGACGGTCGAAAGTTTGTCCTTGGCATTTTCCAAGCCGACACCGAGAACTCGGCGTCATGTATTGAGCTATTGAATGATCTTGAAAACCGCGGGCTTCAAAGCGACGGAATACTCTTCATCGTTGATGGCGGCTCAGGTCTCAACAAGGCGCTGAACGAAAAGTACTTATGCAATGACCGTCGTCGTCGCCGCGCAATCCGCATCCGCTGCCATGTCCATAAGTGGCGCAATATCGAGAAGGCTCTCGGGGATGACTCCCACAAGGCACTGGGCCTGTTCTGGGCCATTCGCGAGGCCAAGGATATGTCAGAGGCAAAGGTCCTGAGTGACCGGCTGGAGGCGTTCTGCGCGATCTTAATCTCTCGGCACTGGAGAGCTACCGCGAAGCAAAAGACGACCTACTCGTCATTCACGAACTCAAGTTGTCTATGAGCTTGAAGAAGTTCTTCTCGACAACGAACCCGATCGAATCGTTGAACTCACTTCTTGAAGAAGACATGCGTCGTGTGAAGCGCTGGCGAGACTCCGAACATTTTCAACGCTGGCTTGCCACGTATTGCCTGGCATCGGAGAAAAAGATGAGACGTATTCGCGGTCATGCAAGCTTGCCGGGACTCTGGGTGAAGCTTCGGTCGCTCACCGAATACGACAACAATGAGGCTGTAGTTGACGCTCAAGACAACGTCGCGTAACTACATGATCAATCCGCCACTCGCCCGACGAGTTTCAACTAAACGACGGACATCGTCTTGCAACTAAGAGTTGCGTTTTCTTTTTGGCGCGGGCTAAAATTGGCACATGATCATGTGGCGACTGGCAATTCGAAATTTAATGCGCAATTCAAGACGCACCTCACTTACAGTGACCAGTATTGCCTTCGGTCTTGCCGTAAGTTTGTGGTTAGACTGTATCCTTGAAGGACGAAACCGGGATGTAATACGAACAGTGACCTCAGGTCATATTGGCAATGCTCAACTTCTAAAAAAAGAGTATAAAGATGAACAGCTGGCCAAAGATTTTTATGTAGCACCGCCTGAGGATTTTTTAAAACTATTGCCACACGGTGCTCTTTTTGCAAGGCGTGTCCATATTCCCGCGTTAATTTCCAGCGGTGAGAATTCAAGTCCTGTGCTGCTTGAAGGCGTAGAACCAGAAAATGAAGCTAAGATTACCAAAATTAAGAGTGATGTCATCCAGGGGGACTATCTTTCTAGCTCAGAAAAGGAAAGTTGCGCTGAAAAAGAGATCCTCATCGGAGAAAAACTGGCCAAGCGATTAAATGCAGAGGTTGGAAATAAGCTTGTCCTACTATTGCAATCCATCGATGGCACCTTAGGAAATGATCTTTTTTTTGTAAAGGGTATTTTCTCCAGCCAATCGCCCCAATTTGATGCTCGGTATGTATTTACTTCGCTTCCCTGCGCCCAAGAAATCGCTGCGATTCGGGGAATTCATGAGACTGTTTTTCGTTTTCAAAAAGAAAGCGATGAGGCGGCCGTTTTAAAGCAGCAAGGGGCGCTAGCGGGGACTGGTTTAATTCTGACAACTTGGCGCGAGGCCATGCCGTCTATTGCTGTGATGGTAAAGTATAATAAAGCAACTTTGCTTATGATTTCGGTATTGCTTTTAGTCGTGATTGTTATGGGAATCATCAATACATTGCTTATGAGTGTCTATGAAAGGACTCGAGAGTTTGGCGTGATGGGTGCCCTGGGCGTTACGCCCAGTGAGTTGCGCCGACTAATTGTTTTAGAGAGCTTAGTGGTGGGAATTATAGCAGCGATCTTGGGAACCATTGTGGGTCTGGCCATGGTGTCTTACCACATGAAATATGGTTTAGATTTACGACCTTTTTTAGGCGATTCAAGCGGCGCCGCTGATTTTAAACTCAATTTAACAGTGTACCCAGAATTTAATTTTATTCCCTATTTACGCACGGTACTTTTAACCTTGTTTTTTGTAGTCGCCGCTAGTTTATATCCAGCAATTAAAGCATCACGAATAAAGCCGATCCAAGCGATGAGGTCTGTATGAAGTTTCTTTTTTTTACATTTTTTATTTTTGGTCGTTATGCCATGGCCGCAAATTTGGATGAGATTGTAAAAAAGGCAGAGAATAATTTGCGGGGAAAATCCTTTCAGGGAAAGATAAAAATGACGATTGTTCGTCCCGATGTGGAACGCGTTTTAGTGATGAAAGTATGGCTAGAAGGACTTGATTTGGCAACGATCAAAATATTACAACCAGCAAAAGAAAAGGGAGTTGCAAATCTTCGTCGCCAAACAGATTTATGGCAGTATCTGCCTAAAGTAGATCGAATGGTGCGTATACCTTCTAGCATGATGTTACAGAACTGGATGGGCTCTGATTTTAGTAATGATGACATGGTCAAGTCCTCAAGTCTTGTTCGTGACTACAAACACAAGTTGGTTAAGAAAGAAGGGGCTGGTAAAAATACAGTGTGGCTGATTGAAAGCACCCCCAAACCATCGTTGCCGGTGGCGTGGAAGAAGATTAATCTTTATGTTAGAGAAGGCGATGCCGCTACGTTAAAGCGTGAATTCATATCAGAAAAAAATGAAGTCGTAAAAATTTTGGTTGGAAAAAAATTTAAAACCTTCGGCGATAAGACATTTCCAACTCTTCTTGAAATGACTAACCCGAAAAAACCGGGAACTAAAACGACTATTGAGTACAGCGATGTTGTATTTGATGCTCAGATTTCAGAAGAAACCTTCACCCAATTGTTTTTAAAACGGGCCGCTGATTGATTCACCTTCAGGTCATTGCGTTTATATTTTTTTTCAGTTTTAGTGCTTTATTACCCTTAATTCCCCAATTGAATCTAGAAACAGCAGGCTGGGCATTTACCTGTTACTATATTTTTAAAGTCCTGTGGTATTTGCCAGCCGGAAAGATAGGTGATTGGCTTGGACATTACAACGCCTTGCTTTTAGCACTGGGCCTGCAAGCGGGGGCCCTTGGTATATTATGGATAAGTCCGCAGTGGGCGATACTAGCTAGAATCATAGAAGGGATTGCCTTGGCTCAGTCGACAATTTCGTCCTTGTCTACCCTTCGTTTACAGCACACCGAAGGGCCGATGTTTTCAACATCGGTCAATCGATTGATGTTAGCGGGTAGTGTTGGATTTTTTACTTGGACCCGTTTTTGGTTTTATGTCCTATCAGGCTCACAGTGGTTTACTTTTGTTGTCCTTGATGATCGCGACATTAATCGGGGTGGTAATTCTTCTTAGGCCACGACATCAAGCGAGCGCCACCACGTTCGTCAAAGCCAGCGCGCTTAACGAACCTAAAGCCAAGGGTTTTTGGCGTTTGATTTTGGGTATGGCCGCGGTGAAATGCATCCTGATAGGTTGGCAATTAAATATGGTGTTCTGGGTCGGCGAACTTTTTGGGCCCTCCTCGATTTGGAACGGAGTTTCGTTTATTGTTTTAGGAATCTTTTTTGCGCTCGGTTCAATCCGACCAAATCATTGGGATATTTTAGCTGGCGCCTTGGGCATGATCACCCTGGAAGTTGGCCTTTTAAGGCATCCCGTGATGTGGTGGGTGAGCCTTGTTCTTCTTGGCTATTGGTTTGGATCTTATCTGAGTTACACCACCGGTAAGCTGGGCTGGAATCAGCCAGAAAAAGTCGGCCAACAAAACTCGTTTTGGTTGGCGCTTACGGATTTACCGTCGGCCTTAATTCAAAAAACCCGGATGAAACGTTTCAATTTCACCGTGCGCTTGCTTCTCGTCTTTCGCTTTCTCCAGCGCAATCACCTGTGACTCAGTAAGAACGCCATTTGATTCAGCAGCCCATTTCTCGAGGCGCTTAAGTCGTTCGCCCTTGCGAAGCAAGTTATGTCGGCTCCAAATTCCACGAACACCACCATCGCTCACCGAAATGCCTTTGGCTTTCAATTCGTTCGCCACTCGCACTTGTCCGTGCGTCGGGAATTCCAACGAATAGTCGAGGATCTGCTTTTCAATTTCGGGGCTCAAACGATTTGCCATTCGAGGAGTTCTGCGCGACTTCGTCAACAGTCCTTCGATTCCGTCTTCGGCGATCACTGATTTAATGTCGTAATAGTGCTGCCTTGAAACTCCGAGATTTCGGCACGCTTGCGAAATGTTCCCCAAGGTCTGGGCAAGCTCGACAATGTTCACTTTGCGATTTATAACGTATTGTTGTTGGGTCATCGGACTCTTCTTTCTTCGTTAAGAATTAAGTGTGGTAACAAAATTCTCGAACGAGAGAGTCCGTGACTCAATCCTTCAACAGACTTGAGTCCGGGTCCTGTAAACGCAATTCCTACCTAATCCCACTGCTGACCGGTTTATTTCTTAAGAAATCATAACGCGAGATCCTCGCCGGCAGCGGCGCTCCAGCGGCAGCCGTCCGGAGGCCCGCATCCCTGAAGGACTTTTCGCGCGAACGCGGTTCGCATCTCGCGCAGAAGTTCCCACAAAGTTCCTTTAAACTTCGAAATGATCTTTTTCAGCTGCAAAAGAAGTTGAACAAGAACTGCGATCGCAAGTTGAGTATGGATCGCGTTCGGAGTTTTTAGCGGCAGCCCGACGAATATCGAGATGTCCTTTCATCCAACGGAACAAAAGTTCGACTGCCCACCGACGTTTGTAAATGTTCGCGATCATTTTAGCGCTGGCTTTCTGATCCGACGTCACAAAATGGAAGACTTTCTGAGTCAGCTTGTCGCGGTAAATAATGTGACGAAGTTTTATCGCCGAGAACTTTGCCGCGGGTGCGGTCGAAATATATTCTTCGTCGTACAGAACCCCGGATTTTTCTTTTTGCCCGCGCAAAACCTTTCGTTCAAGATCTCGATTCGTCTTTGATGTCTTCAGCCGCGTCGTGAAGTCAGATCCATTGGCGACGATTTTCTGCCAAAAGCCAAAGTCGTTGTATGCACGATCAAAAACGTACATTTTCATAGGTAAAATGCGAAGTTGGAAGCTGACCGGGAGTCGCCAGATCGGCACGGCGTAATCTTGAAATCATCAATCCATTCGCCGTCGACATTCCAAACGACGTGAATTTTTGCTGCTTTGTGACCGATGGTATACTTCTGTTTCCATCCCGGTTCGCCAAAAAAGACTTCCGTGGACTCGAACTTCGGAAGAGTCGATGGCCAGAATTTCACGAATTGCTTTTTGAGTTTTCGACTTTCTGTTCGACCGCGAATCTCGAGGAGAATAAGATCGCAGAGTTCTTGAAAAAAACCGAAGTGCCGATCTCTCAGCGCGTCGCCGAAAGTTGAGTCAGGAATTTTCAGTGCGGCTTCGACTTCTCAAAACGATCCAAGTCGCATCACGAAACACGACAAAAGAGCTTGCGTCATTTCCCAGGTCGAAAAGTTCTTACACCGCGATCGATTTTCCATTTTTGAACGAGTGGATCGAATTTTTTCGATCAATCAGTTGAAAGAGCGACCGCTCTTTGCAATCCTCTTCACAGTTGCCGCCTTTCCTTGGCGTTGATCTTTCTTCGCAAAAAAATCAAACCAACCTTGCGGAAGGCTGGCAACTATTTGTTTTGTTTAATGAATCAGCCGGTCAGCAGTGACCTAATCCACATCACCTTGCTAATTTAATTTTCCACATTTAAAGTACAGATATGAGTCTACTGTCTAAATTAATCTATGCAATGACTTATGGCCCCTACCAGTCTTTCGTTAGGGATTGTCAAAATCCACAGCAAGCCCAAGAACGAGTTTGGCAAGAAACGGTAGCGGAAATTTCTAGATCGCCATTCTGGAAGGATTCATTTCGTAAACAAGTGGCACTCAATGACTTTCCGGTTTCGGAGTACGAGTTTTACCGTTTAGCCTTAGAAGATTCTTATAAATCCAAAACATCTTCGCTATCTGGTCAGCCGGTATTTTTCTGGGCCGAGAGTTCCGGAACGTCGGGCCATCCTAAATTATTTCCAATTACAAAATTGTATCAAAAGCAATTTCAGCGAACGGTGAAGCCGTTGGTTCACTCCTATCTGCAGCGATTTCCAGGATTTTTAGAAAAGCCAGTGTTATACTTTGCCGCCACCAACTCTAAGCGAGTATCGCCGGCCGGAGTTGAATCGGGGTATATAAGTAATTTCAATTATCGAAATATTTCACCGCTTTTAAGAACGTCCTATGCATTTCCCTATGAAATCTTTTCGGACGCCTCGGTATTCGATCAATGGAGTCAAGTTTATGCTTTGGCCAGCGATTTATCAGCCATGATTTCTGTCACTCCTTCACAAATTGAATTGTTCGCTAAAAATATTTTGAAATTTCGGGATGAAAACTGGCCTTATTTGACAGGTGCCAAGGCGATCCCCGGCAATTTGCCAAAAATAAAAGTGTCTAGTGAGCGTTTAGCAGTCCTAGAAAAAGCGTTTTCAAATTCGTTTGCTTTTGAAAACTTTTGGCCGAGTTTAAATTTTATTTGTAGCTGGCAATCTTCGGCGTGTGGGCTACAAGCAAAAAATTTACAGTCTTTTATCAAAACAAATCATCTGCGGCAAATCGATGCTACGTATTCGGCTTCAGAAGGTTGGGCCAACGTGCCGATTAAAAATACGGTCGGGGGCCCATTCATCCCGGCGCGCACGTATTCGAGTTTTCAAAGCCTGGCGACACTTCAAGATTATTAAAAATGTGGGAGCTTCAACCGGGTGAGATTTACGAGATATACTTTACGACCGCTATGGGTTTTATTCGGTACCGACTTCATGATTTAATTAAATGCACCGGGTATTTTCATCAGTCGCCCATTATTGAGTTTTATCAAAAGTCTGGAAATGATGTCAGTTTAGGTTTGGCGCAAGTGGCTGAAGCCCAGATACTAGAGGCCGTTGCTGCTGTCGGTTTACCAATCACAGGCCATTGGATTTTTACACCGAATGCCACGGGCGATGGTTTAGTTTTATTTTATACACAAATGTCTATGGACCTCAGCATGTTGGCGCACTTAAATCAGGCGCTCGCAAAAGTGAATCCCTATTACGACGAATACCTAAAAAAAGGTCTCATTAGGCCACTGGAAGGTCGGGCCGTAGATAGTTTAAAGAGCATTTTGTCCCTTCGTCATGCTCAAACAAAACCTAAAATTTTGCACGCGCAATACCCGGGGTCGATTTAAAAAACGAATTTCACACTTAAAGAAGCAAAAAGTGGAAACCCGGCATAAGTGCCATCGGGTAGTAAAACACGTTTGTCTGATAGTTCGGTCAGCGGGCTACCAAAGGGTGATTTTATTTCAAGTTGGGCGTCTCCATAGTCACTAAAAGAGTAGCGAAATTTCATAAGTCCTAAAATGCTTTTATCGGTTAAACTATAAAGCGAACCGACAAAGATTTTCATGGTTTCAAATATCGAGCGCGAAATAATAGCAAAAGCGTAGTTTTTTCCGATTAGGGGCGAAAATTTAGAAACCGTGTTGTCACCGTTTAAACGACTCTCGATGTTTAAATACTCAAGATCTACGTTCCAGACCTTGGCAAAAGAATATTCAGCACTGGCGCTTCCTTGAAATCCAGATTCATTTTTTAGGTTCGTCTGCCCCAACCACAAAATTTCGGCACGAAAACTCCATCCGTGCCAGTCAAAAGCCAACGCATTTCCGAAGGCACTTTCTTCCCACAGTGTGCCCGCTAGAAAATGAACTTCCAGACCTGAACGCTGAGAATACCAGCTGCCGATGCCCAAGTAGGCATCCTTTTGTGGCGTCGATCCTAAAAGGCCAATAAGGCGAAGGCTTAAATTTTGTTTTTGCCAGGTACTTCCAAATCCATCGTGAGTTAAAGGTTTATCGGCACGTATCGTGGTTGGTAACACGGTATCAAATTTATTCCATACCGATAGGTAGGGAACCAAGCCCAAACCAATTTCTTTTCGACCTAAATAAAGTTCAAGCGTATCAGTTGAGTAGCTTACAATTAGTTTATCTAAGTCCGTGTATATATCCGGTTTGTTTTCATTATTTAACGAATTGTACCATTTAAAATAGCGAGGTGGCGGTTCAACGCTGGCCAGTGCTGGATCGGAGGATTCTAAATCTAGACTATTGCTAAATAGTGTTCTTACTTCTGGCCGCACTTCCGCGCTAAAATGAGAACGAATGTATTTAAAGTTTCCTGACATATAAAATGAAGCGTCCGAGCGATCCTCAATTGAAGAAAGACTGCCTTGATTTAATTTCGACCAAGATAAAAAAGAAAGTAGTTCAGAATTTGATTGAATTTCAGCGTGCCCAAGAAAAGGAAGTGCCATTAAATATGAAAAAACTCGTGTTGGTTGAAGCGAAAATTCAAATTGTTTCATTTAGAAATCATTCTGCTTCTGATTTAATTTCCATTCAATAGATTTTGCGAAAATAAGAACTAGCCAAATGCTTTATTTCATGAGGACATAGAATCGACATCAAGGGCGTTGGCAAAATATATCAGCAAACCGGGATCGACACATTTTCGAACGTTGGGTTTGCGAAGTTGTACACGGATAAAACTGCGATCACTGCGGCGGACTTCTTAAACGATAAAGTATTGCCATTTTTTGACAGTGAGCAGATGCGCTTGCTTCGCGTTCTGACCGACCGTGGAACTGAGTACTCGGGCAAGGTTGAACAGCATCCGTACCAGCTGTTTTTGCACTTAAACGACATCGAGCACTCGAGGACCAAGGCGTACCATCCGCAGACGAACGGCTGCACCGAACGACTCAACCAAATCATCCAGGACGAGTTTTACGCGGTTGCGTTTAGAAAGACTCTCTACACGTCGCTCGATCAAATGCAGGCTGACCTCGACACATTTATGACGTCGTACAACGAGCGCCGCACGAACCAAGGTAAGCGTTGCCTAGGTCGCACGCCGAAGCAGACGTGGGACGATGGGTACGAACTCTACAAAAAATACGTGATCGAAAAAACGGAGGTGACGGCAGAACTAGAAATGATCTAAGTCGAAAACCTCTCGAACGAGGGCGCGCTGTAAACGCAATTCTCAACTACCGCAGGTGATGGCTTGGAAAATAAGCGAAAAAATACCGAAGCTCCGACAATTGGTGTTTTACTCTGCGCTGATTTAATTTCTCTTCCTCTCACCCTTTTGCCGGGACTATTGGGATGGGGTTCTACTATTTTCTGGTTAACGCAGCCAGCCCCGCCGTTTCGATTTGAAATCTTACTTTTGCTTAGTCCATTTATTCTTTGTACTGTTTTTATCCTGACTCTTTTTATTCTGCGATTGCTTTTGCCATCGTTAAAACCGGGAGTGTATCGCAGCGGATTGAATAAAATGTTTATCGCCTGGTTCGCCCATGTGGCATTGTCGCGAGCTCCTAAAATCAGCGCTATGCAAACTCTACTTCAAAGCTTTAATTTGACTCGTTACTTGTTTTGGCGCGCTCTGGGTGCCAAAGTTTCTTTTCGATGTGTAGCCAGTCTCAATGTAAATATGGTCGATTACCCAATGATTACAATTGAAGAAGGCGCTACGATTGGCGATCGCGTTCAAGTGAGTGGTCATAGCTTTGTTGGCAATAGACTTTTTATCGGGCCCGTCCGCTTTGGAAAAAATTGTTTTGTCGGGGTAGAATGCATGGTGGGTGCAAAAACGGATATTGGGGACAACGTTTGGGTAGGAATAAACAACACACTTTTCCGAGACAAGCTACCTGCTCACTCTAGACTTGAGAACTTTGAGTGGGGACACGGAAGCCGTGGACGATGTCCGTCGTTTAGTTGAAACTCGTCGGGCGAGTGGCGGATTGATCATGTAGTTACGCGACGTTGTCTTGAGCGTCAACTACAGCCTCATTGTTGTCGTATTCGGTGAGCGACCGAAGCTTCACCCAGAGTCCCGGCAAGCTTGCATGACCGCGAATACGTCTCATCTTTTCTCCGATGCCAGGCAATACGTGGCAAGCCAGCGTTGAAAATGTTCGGAGTCTCGCCAGCGCTTCACACGACGCATGTCTTCTTCAAGAAGTGAGTTCAACGATTCGATCGGGTTCGTTGTCGAGAAGAACTTCTTCAAGCTCATAGACAACTTGAGTTCGTGAATGACGAGTAGGTCGTCTTTTGCTTCGCGGTAGCTCTCCAGTGCCGAGAGATTAAGATCGCGCAGAACGCTCTCCAGCCGGTCACTCAGGACCTTTGCCTCTGACATATCCTTGGCCTCGCGAATGGCCCAGAACAGGCCCAGTGCCTTGTGGGAGTCATCCCCGAGAGCCTTCTCGATATTGCGCCACTTATGGACATGGCAGCGGATGCGGATTGCGCGGCGACGACGACGGTCATTGCATAAGTACTTTTCGTTCAGCGCCTTGTTGAGACCTGAGCCGCCATCAACGATGAAGAGTATTCCGTCGCTTTGAAGCCCGCGGTTTTCAAGATCATTCAATAGCTCAATACATGACGCCGAGTTCTCGGTGTCGGCTTGGAAAAATGCCAAGGACAAACTTTCGACCGTCAGCCGCAACGCCCATCGCAACAATGACCCCGTGCTTACGAAAACGTTTCCCGTCGATGAAAACCGCGCGAACGTCCATCGGCTTTAAGTCGCGCTTTTGTAGATCTTCGACTTTCTTTGCTGTCACATTGATCCAACGCTTGGAGACCTGGCTCTTTTTGAAACCAAATGAGTTTGCGATCTTTGTGACGCCTTTTTCGTAGTCGCGCTGGCTCACTTTTTTAATGCCTTCGGCGAACACTGCGCGCTCGAATAGATCCGGATCTTGAAAGTCTTCGTAGGTTTTAAGCTTCACTTCGCGGCCATCTTTTGACCGCACTCTCGGGCGCTCAACTGCGATGTGTTGGTTGGCAAGAATGATCGAACCTGATTGCGTGCCCCATCTCTGATTCAACTTCCCATGCTCGTAGCGGCGGCCACAGACGTCGGTCACCTCGCGCTCCAGTTCCTGCATAAATGCCTTCACGGCTGGCGGCAGAAGCGCTGAAATCAGCAGATGCTGCGTGTCGAGCGGGCTCATTTGAAAATCTTCGAACTTGTTGGCGAGAACTTCGTCTCGCTTTGCGTACTTGCGTGGCAATCGCGCTTGCCTCTGCGAATCTGAGTCGGTACTTTTCCCATCGGGTGGCTCCTCTTTTTTGTGCTTCGTTGACTGTGGTAAGCCATTGAAAACACTTTTGGTTGAGCCACTCAACCTTTCAAATTTCAACTACGCTGCGGACATCGCCATAGAATCTGGGGGGGGATTTTGGATATCTTATCTCATGGGCTGACTGGGGCCATTTTAACCGGAATCGTTGTTAAAAACCCGAGTCGAAAGCAAATGCTTATTGGCGCTGGACTGGCGCTTATTCCCGACATTGATACGGTCGCTGCTTTATGGGGACGAGAGTATTATCTTGAATATCACCGCGTGGTCATGCACACCATTTTTTTCGTGGTTTTAGCCTCACCTCTATTAGCCTGGGGGCTATCGAAACGGGGTTGGTTTACATTTGGTAGCGGACTTGTGGTGTCGTCTCTGGCGATGGTTTCACATTTATTTTTGGATTTGATGACCAGTTGGGGCACGGCTGTTTTGTATCCTGTTCAAGAGACTCGCCATGCCGGCAACGTCGTTTTTATGTTCGATGTTTGGTATCCCATTTGGTGCGGTAGTCTGCTTTTTTTATCCCATCGCAAAAAATGTCAACGGTTTGGTTTCACCGTAGCATTTTTTTTAAGTATGGGGTATTTTTTGATGGCTTACATTTCAAAAGAATTTTCAACGACACAATTTGAAGCGGCAATTCAAAAAGCAGAGAAAGGTGCCGTTAAAGATCTATTTTTAGTCGCCCAACCTTGGTCGCCGTTCACTTGGGCAGGGTTTGCTACTGCTGAAAGCAAAGTCTACTATTCAGTTAAGGGACATTTTTCTAACCAATTTGAAACGTTAAAAACCGTCGCTATTTTGCCAGAATCCCAGGAACTATGGGATCTTCAGAATCATTCTGAGGTCATTAAATTCAAACGTTTTGCAAGGCTACCTTGGGTTGAAATGGTTAATGAAAATGGTATCAAAAGCTATCGCTGGATTGACCTAAGTAAAGAGGTGTCAGGAATTGAACGGTCAAATAAAAATTTTGGTGTGCGAATCGATATTAATTCCCAAGGTGAAATTGTTTATCAGGGATTTACTTATCCGTCGAAGTAATTTCCATGTTGGTATTCATTGGTATTTCGTTTCGCACTGGCCATTCTGGGGCGTGGTCGTTACTCTTGGCAATTTCATAGGCCTTTTCAAAGCTCATTCGGGCCTCGGCTTTGGTGTCGAGTGGTTTTCCATTTAGCGGATCTATTCCCAAAAGAGCCGCTGCGAAATGATAAGGGAAGACACTGTAGTCTTGTGTAGACCATATCCACAAAGGAAAGCCAGAAGCGATGAGTTCTGTGTTAGCTCTTTGGATAGGCTTTAAGAATAACGAACTATGGCATTGGGCTGCTAAGATCGTAAGCCGATTTTCTTTGGGCAATACGTCGATCATTTTGGCAAAGTCTTTTGACGTCAGTTCTTCGTGCCATAGCATGGCCACTGTATCTAAACCGGAATCCCATCGTAGCTGCCCATGATCGGTAAGGAAAATAAAAATCTCCTCGTTGGGCTGGACCTCATTTTTTACTTTGTTTATGGCCAGTTCTAATTCGCGGCGAGTAGCTGCACCGCTGACGTCATCAACACCATCTTGATCCAAATCAAAGCTGCTATCAACCATAGAGCCCGTAGAAAACATACCAAGGAATGAGCGTTTTTCCTGATCGGGTAGGCCTTTGGTGCCATCCGCATCAAGAACAATAATTTTTCTCCAGCCTTGCGCTTTTAATGCGATATACATCAACGAAAGATTATTCCAATATCTTCGATGATTCTTGCCAACTCCAAAGCCACCATTGATCAGTAAGGCAACACCCGATTTTTCTTTGGTCGGTTCCGGCTTTACATTTTTAAGAACACTCAAGTGAGGCGCTGGTGCCCAAGGTGTATTGAATGCAAAATAATCCAAAGCAATTGCGAAAAAGACAAAGCTGACCAAAGCATAGATTAATTTTTTCATGATTTCACCTTTTGCAAAGCTAGGTTCGAATCGGTTTTGAATCCGTCCACTATTTGATCCACAAAGCCAATCGGCATAGGATCGTTTTTTATTCCGACCCTATCGGGAGGAGTTGTCTTCAAGGGATTTATGAAGGTCCCAAAAATCATATCCCAAAACATCAAGGCACTACCAAAGTTACTATTACCATGAATCATATCTTGAGAATGATGCAATCGATGCCCGCCGGGTCCCATAATAATGTATTCTAGGTACCCCAGTTTTAAATCAATATTAGAGTGGTCAATCATGCCTAAAAATGAATTAGGAATAATATAATAAAGCATAACGTCCGTAGGCGTTCCAATCACCAAAAGGCAGCTAAACATGAAGACTTGTTGAAAAATTCTTTCCATAATATGTGATCGAGATGTTTTCAAAACGCCCATGCGATCAATACTGTGATGTAAACGGTGGTACTGCCAAAGTTTGGGATGGAGGTGCATCAAACGATGTTGCCAATAGCGGCCAAGCTCAGCAATAAGATACACCAGTACAATCTGAAAGAATAGTGGCCATTGAGTGGGCCAAATAGTCATACCCACATTTTGTGACAACCAAAGCGCGATGGTTGAAAAAACTAATTTTGTGACAAAGTCTCCGACTGCGGCGCCTAACCCTGTGCCAAACAACGTGTGGCCAATATCATTTAGGGTTTGAGGGTCTTTTTCGTTCCAGTTTTTTTGAACGGCATGATTTTTTCTAAAAATAAAACAAAAACAAAGATTGTTAGCGCAACGAAATTGACCACTAAAACCGCGCTGTAACCCGCACGCAGTAAAGAAAACACTGAAAACGTAGCGCCGGCCAAGATAGCTATGAAAATAAGTTGAGATTTTAAAATCTTAGTGTCCAACATTTGTTCTACCTTGCCGCCCCTTTGGATTCATTCGATTGGGAGACAACGATCGCTTTGGGTTTTACAATAGAGAACAGAACAAATCGCTCGATCTCGCGACCGATCTGATTTCTATCAACAACCGCATCTATCGTGCCTATTGCTAATAAGTCATCTAGCGTTGCCACCTCTGTGCTGGCGACCTGCTTCCATTTTTCAAGCAATCGGGGAGCGCCTTCTAGCAGGCTTTCGATAATACTTTTATGCATGACGCCGATCTGGGATTCGCGAGCAGCGACTGTGCGCTCGCCTCCGAAGATCTTGGGAAATGCAAACATACCAGACCCGCCAAAACAACGACCAAGAATAACGCCCATTTTGCGATAGGGATATGAAATCATATCATGAGTGAGGTTAATCATTTTTATGATCGCATCCTTGTCACTTTCTTTTTTTCGGGGATCACCACCAGGGCAGTCCAATATTCCGACGATGGGCAATTTCAAAACACGAAATAAATCCATGGCCGCTTGGCATTTGTCAATGGCGCTCACTGTGAGCATATTATTTGGGTGAGCGGGCGGATTCACTAAATAAGCGACAGGAGAGCCGTGAAATTTACCAATATAGACACGCACAATGGGGGATCTTTGGGAGAAAAACTCCATCAAAGTATCCCCCATTTGTAGTTCAAGTTCGTCTAGTCGCTTCGCTTCGGCATCGCGAAGACACAAACCGCCTTGTTCGATTTCTTTTGAATAAACCGCTAATCCTTGGCGACTTGAATCTGAAGACTCGTGAAATAGGTAGTTAATCATTATGCGTGCTTGTCTTAATAATGATTCGGAACTGGGAAGAATTTCATGAATCAGTGAATTGGTTTCAAATTGATGATCGGCCACAGTGAATTCTGAAAAATCGGCATCGACTTGGCCAAAGAATTTTTTATGAACTTCAGGACCTGTAAGGTTTAGCTGAGTTTCCCCTTCAAGGGCCATACGGTAATGTCCTTGGGCAAAAAATAAGGCACTTATGCCTAATGCTTTACCTAAGCCGATCGTGACTAATAAATTATTTTTACGAAAACTATATAGATCCGCGATTACACTGAAAGTCGAATCAAATACGGTTCGTCCTTCAGCAAAACGAACTCCTAACGAATTGATAATAAAAACAATCGGTTTTTGGGCTTGCTCCATAGAACGAATGAAGGCCCCGAGTCGGGCCGAATTTTTTTTAGAAAAGCTGCCGCCACCCACTCGAAAATCAGTCATGACAACGCCAACAGTTTGATCCTTGATTTGTCCGGTTAAAGTAAAAACACCGTCAAAATTCAAGCGGCTTAATTCTTCATCGTGCTCATGAAAAAGGTCGATATCATCAGATGTAAGTAGATCAGAAAGACAAGAGAGATACTTCATTTTAGAGAGTTGCGCTTTTGAATAGGAAATCATTTTAACCTCGTTCTTATTAAAAATTTAAAGGCGTCAACTGTCGGCATAGCCACTTCTTTTGATACGGTTCCAAATTTTGTGGGATTGATTTCCCAGTACCGTTCCAATATCCTGGGATCGGCACCATTGCCTTCCCGTCGTGAACGGACCTTTATGAGTACCGTTCCAATATCCTGGGATCGGCACCATTGCCTTCCCGTCGTGAACGGACCTTTATGAGTACCGTTCCAATATCCTGGGATCGGCACCATTGCCTTCCCGTCGTGAACGGACCTTTATGGTCGGTTAAGAGTGCAGATTTGAGTCCGGCCTGGTCGGCGATTAAAATTGAAATGACGTGAATTCCGAGGCGCTCGCGGTCACTTCTTTGCGCACGAACGACGGAGAAAGTCACCTCGTCGAACTTCTCGACATACATGAAGTTTTGAAAATCCAGCCATCCGCGGGTTACGCTTCAGTTCACCAAAACATCGCATGACCAGCACGGAGGCTGAAGCATGAACTATAGATTCAATTTGCAGTGCCTATCAAGTCTTCCCTTAGAAGAAGGTTTCTCGCTCGATGAACTCGTTATCGAAACCAAACGGATGTTCGAAACCGAAGGCATGGCGGGGCTCGTAAATCTGATCGCAGTATTGCTCGATTGGATCGTGCATCAATCGCTGCTCGGGCGCTGGGAGAAGGCAGACCCTGGCCGGTGCTGCGCACACGCACACTACGTGGTGCATGGCCGCGAGGCGAAGTCGATTCGCTCGAGCGTAGGCCTACTCGCACTTTTGTGGACGCGTATACGTTGTCAGGGCTGCGGAAAGTCATTTGTCCCGCTTCGTGGATACTTGAACATGGAGCGCCATCAGCGAAAGACGTCGGAACTAGAGAAGATCGTGGCCGAAGTTGTCTCCGAGCAGAGCTATCGGCGGTCGAGTCAGCATCTCGAAACGATCGGCTCGATCCCGGTTCCGCACACAACACTTCACCGTTGGGTGATGACATCAGACTGCGACAAGATCGACATGAAGAAACGAGTTCAGACGCTCGTCGCCGACGGCACTGGTTTTAAGCAGAAGCCCGATTCCGACGGCAGTAACCGCGGCGAAGTGTGCGTTGTCGTCGGCATCACAAAGGAAAACACAATTGTTCCCTATGGCGCATGGACGGAAGAGTCGTGGGCCGCGATTAGCCGCGAGATCAAGCGGGCGAACCATCCGAGTTCGAAGATCAAGTTCACTCCAATCGCAGACCTTCTTGTCTCCGACGGGGAAGTGCCACTCGTCAAATACATGGGCCGGCTTACGAAAGACTCCAGCGCTGCATCTGGCACCTGCCCACGATCTACATCCGCTGCTGAAGTATAAGGACGACGCGTCACCCGCGGAAGCGAAAGGCTTCACCTCACAACTTGCCGGTATCATCGACATTAGACTTCCAGCAGAAGACGTTGAAAAGGTTGGTCTCGAGGATCGGCTGACGCTTGAGCGTTCAGTCTTCAAAGCTGAACGTGGCGTGCAAGACTTGATCGATGAACTCACGGCTCGCGGTTACAAAGCGGCGGCGACGTATCTCGACAACGCAAAATCAAAGATGTTCTCGTACGTGCGGACGTGGCTCCGAACGGGCGTCGTTCATCCGCGAGTGTCGTCGATGATCGAACGGATGATGCGAGGAGATCGGTCGGCGAATTAAAAAGATCGGGCATGGTTGGAGCCCCGAAGGTGCGGCGAAGCTGACCCGGATCATCATCAAGCGAATCACTTCAGCCAACGAGTGGGATCAATATTGGAAGGACAAACTCAAGATCTCAGGAAAAGTAAAAATGTCGTTTGAAGGATGCTTCCTTGTCTGAAAATCCCAGGGTGTTGGAACGGTACTTTTAGAGTACCGTTCATATCCGCTGCGCGGACCCAATATCCTGGGATCGGCACCATTGCCTTCCCGTCGTGAACGGACCTTTATGGTCGGTTAAGAGTGCAGATTTGAGTCCGGCCTGGTCGGCGATTAAAATTGAAATGACGTGAATTCCGAGGCGCTCGCGGTCACTTCTTTGCGCACGAACGACGGAGAAAGTCACCTCGTCGAACTTCTCGACATACATGAAGTTTGAAAATCCAGCCATCCGCGGGTTACGCTTCCAGTTCACCAAAACATCGCACGACCAGCACGGAGGCTGAAGCATGAACTATAGATTCAATTTGCAGTGCCTATCAAGTCTTCCTTAGAAGAAGGTTTCTCGCTCGATGAACTCGTTATCGAAACCAAACGGATGTTCGAAACCGAAGGCATGGCGGGGCTCGTAAATCTGATCGCAGTATTGCTCGATTGGATCGTGCATCAATCGCTGCTCGGGCGCTGGGAGAAGGCAGACCCTGGCCGGTGCTGCGCACACACGCACTACGTGGTGCATGGCCGCGAGGCGAAGTCGATTCGCTCGAGCGTAGGCCTATCCGCACTTTTGTGGACGCGTATACGTTGTCAGGGCTGCGGAAAGTCATTTGTCCCGCTTCGTGGATAC
The DNA here is from genome assembly GCA_016713885.1 of Bdellovibrionales bacterium. Taxonomy (GTDB): domain Bacteria; phylum Bdellovibrionota; class Bdellovibrionia; order Bdellovibrionales; family JAMPXM01. The sequence goes on from JADJOF010000005.1 coordinate 112,191, forward strand.
TTGAACATGGAGCGCCATCAGCGAAAGACGTCGGAACTAGAGAAGATCGTGGCCGAAGTTGTCTCCGAGCAGAGCTATCGGCGGTCGAGTCAGCATCTCGAAACGATCGGCTCGATCCCGGTTCCGCACACAACACTTCACCGTTGGGTGATGACATCAGACTGCGACAAGATCGACATGAAGAAACGAGTTCAGACGCTCGTCGCCGACGGCACTGGTTTTAAGCAGAAGCCCGATTCCGACGGCGTAACCGCGGCGAAGTGTGCGTTGTCGTCGGCATCACAAAGGAAAACACAATTGTTCCTATGGCGCATGGACGGAAGAGTCGTGGGCCGCGATTAGCCGCGAGATCAAGCGGGCGAACCATCCGAGTTCGAAGATCAAGTTCACTCCAATCGCAGACCTTCTTGTCTCCGACGGGGAAGTGCCACTCGTCAAATACATGGGCCGGCTTACGAAAGACTCCCAGCGCTGCATCTGGCACCTGCACACGATCTACATCCGCTGCTGAAGTATAAGGACGACGCGTCACCCGCGGAAGCGAAAGGCTCCACCTCACAACTTGCCGGTATCATCGACATTAGACTTCCAGCAGAAGACGTTGAAAAGGTTGGTCTCGAGGATCGGCTGACGCTTGAGCGTTCAGTCTTCAAAGCTGAACGTGGCGTGCAAGACTTGATCGATGAACTCACGGCTCGCGGTTACAAAGCGGCGGCGACGTATCTCGACAACGCAAAATCAAAGATGTTCTCGTACGTGCGGACGTGGCTCCGAACGGGCGTCGTTCATCCGCGAGTGTCGTCGATGATCGAACGGATGATGCGAGAGATCGGTCGGCGAATTAAAAAGATCGGGCATGGTTGGAGCCCCCGAAGGTGCGGCGAAGCTGACCCGGATCATCATCAAGCGAATCACTTCAGCCAACGAGTGGGATCAATATTGGAAGGACAAACTCAAGATCTCAGGAAAAGTAAAAATGTCGTTTGAAGGATGCTTCCTTGTCTGAAAATCCCAGGGTGTTGGAACGGTACCCAATATTGGAAGGACAAACTCAAGATCTCAGGAAAAGTAAAAATGTCGTTTGAAGGATGCTTCCTTGTCTGAAAATCCCAGGGTGTTGGAACGGTACCGAACGGTACCTTTTAGTCCTTTTTAAACTGTATCGCGGTCGATAGAGCGAGGACTGGGCCAACAGCGCCGGGTTGCGATAGCCAAATGAGACGGTTTTGGGGCATCTTTTAGAAACACAGCGTGATAACCGTTACAAGGCGGTGACAGATAGGGGCACACGCACGTCCCTCTCCGGCTTTTAGCGGGGTGCGGGAACTTTGTAGAAGAATTCGTCAGTGTTTATCGACAGATGGTTCAGATAGCCGCATCGCTGAAGGATCTTTCGGCAATACGAAGTGGGATTCGTGTAGCCGTAGCCCATTCGCCTTAAAACTTTGATCTTGTTGTTGAGACCTTCGGCGACAGCGGTTGTCAGTCTTGAAGTGATGTAGGCCTCAATGTTCCGACGATATTTTCGAATCGTTTTGCGAATTTTAGAAATGGCTCAAGTTTCGATTCTCTGACAACTCGGTACCAGGTTGTCAGCGTCTCTCGGAAGCCTTTGATCGTCTTCTTGTCGAGTGCTTTGTGAAAGTATTCGACGAGTAGCATCGCGGTGTGGATCGGCTCATTGATTCTCCGAAGTTTGTCGACAAGTTTCTGCTCGGACTTCGATAGGTCCTTCTCTCTGGCAACGAGGATAAATCTTCGGTGTGGCTCGAGCATATCGCGACTGACTTTGTCGTTCGTTTCTTTGGCTTTTTTGAATTCAAATCGACGAACTTTATCGAAGGCTTCGTTCACTTTCTGTGCAAGATGGAATCGATCAACGCAAACTTTGGCGTTCGGGCACTCGCGTTCAATCGCCGCAATAAAGGGTTCATGCATGTCGACAGCGAAGTGTTCAACCGACATTTTTTGCGCCGTCGACAGCACCCTCAAGGCACCAGTCAATGCCGCAGAATCCCGTCCTATGGCGTTAAATAGGACTTTCCCTTCCTTTGGCGCGACAAGATTTGTGACAAATTCTGGACGCCAACGTTTCGCAAAAGTCCGACTCGGTTTTTAACGGCGATCGTTCGAAAGTGAACTTCGTCGGCCGCAAGGTACGAAACATCGAGGCCGTCTGGCATGCGCAGATGCTGCATCATCACTGCCATGCGATATTGGTCGAGATCCCACATTGCCTTTGATCCCATGTCGAGAATACGCCCGACAGCTTCACATGTGATCTCTTCCATGAGTCGACCTGCGACTTCGGCAAGGCCGCAGGTCATTGAGCTGAACTTTGATGGATCCAGTCGACATCGGCGACAGCTGTGCGGTCACAATTGTCGCAGTACCCCCGAAGCTGCATGAACTTAACCGTCACATGCTGAAAAACACCAAGCGGCGGCGCACGAAGGATTTTGAGATCCCATTCTTTAACAGTTGAAAATTGCTCGCCGCACAATCGGCAAAAGCAGCTCTCCCGATTTTGCTGAACTTTTGACTTCGATTTTGTGCAGTTTTTTGAAGACCTTAAGGTCGATAATTTTGACGTCTTGAAGACCTAAAAAACGTGATGATAGTCTGCCTGAAGTCCATCCTTGGGTGCTCCTGCAAAGAGATTTAGTGTCGTGACCAAATCAAATCACAGGACCAAGTGATGGACTATTTTCATTTCACGACGTCTTTGACCCCGCTAAAAGCCGGAGAGCCTTCGCCTCGAGGCCGAGAGCCCGACGCAGATTGTCGCTTGGTCAACATTGCCGCGTTCGAGGCCAGCAGGGTAAGGCCGCTTAACACAATTCTTAAACGATCGTATTCGTTTAAGAATTTCGAGTTGATCGGAGGTTCTGGCTAGCCATGTGGCTTCGACTTTGACAGCATTGAAGTGTTCAGTCCTGGTTTCTAGCCAGGGCGAGAGAAGAGAGAAGTTCATATGGGACCTGAGACTTTTGAGCTGCGGACCGTTGGTGATGGCGTCCAAGAAGGAGTAACCCAAGCGGTGAATGACCATAAAACATCTGAAAAGAAATCGGATAAAAAGAAAATCCGCGTCCTCGTTATTGAAGACGAGGCTGATATTCGTCGTATTTTGAAAGACCTCCTAGAGTCTCAAGAGTTCGACGTCGTTGATCTTCCATCGGGTCACGCGGTTTTGCATCAAATCGAATTGCACCAGCCTGACGTGCTGCTCGTTGATCAGATGATGCCGGGAATCACAGGCACCGAGATCGTCGCAGAAGTGCGTAAAGATGCGACCAACAGCCAGCTCCCGATTATCATGGTCACAGGCCTCAGTGGCGAAGACGACAAGGTTCGCGCACTTGACCTTGGCGCCGATGACTACATCACAAAGCCCTTTCTTCCAAAAGAGTTGGCTGCGCGGATCAATGCACTTGTTCGCCGAACAGCAGCTCGCGAACTTGCAAGCCAGGGCGAAGCTCGTGAATTGATTCGCGGTGGAATTCGTATCGATTTAAAATCACATCGCGCGTTCATCGCTGACGAAGAGGTGAATCTCACGCTGACGGAGTTCAAGATCCTCCGCGAACTCCTCAAGCAGATGGATCACGTTCTGACTCGCGAGCAGCTGCGTGAGCGTGCGCTTGAGAGCGTCAACGTCACCGACCGAACAATCGACGTGCACATGGCCTCACTCCGCAAAAAGCTTGGAGCCGAAGGCGACATTATCGAAACGGTTCGCGGCGTCGGTTATCGCCTTTCTCGCTAGCCGGAGCTCATTTCAAACAAAAGACGAGGGACGGGGGGATTTCTCATCCGCCCCGCCATCGGTAGGTCTTTCGATAGGTCACTCGAGGTGACCAGCAGGCTCTAGATCCCGCGATCGCGGACGGCCCGGTGGGTGTTAACTCTTCTTCCGAGTCTCCTGGCTTCTTGTGCCAGCGCTACTCCTGCTCATGCAGTTTGGCTCGACTCTCTTCGCCTGCCGTTTTGCGACAGGCTATTTCCCTATAGAGCATAGCCTGTGCCAGCCTTCCGTCGGGGCCATTCCGCGCCCGTTCGCGCGATCTGAGGTGTCATTGATGTATAAGTTCAAACGTAGGGCACTTCGGCTTTAGCCATAACGTGTGCTTATGGCTTGATTAGCTGGAAATAAGAGAAGTTTTGACACTGGCGGTGTCGGTCTGCGCGACAGTCCTGAAGTTTTTGCGGGCGCGAGAGCCGCTGAGGGGCTCTTTGTGCACACGAAACGCGAGGATCTAGAAACGCTCAGCAGTGACGAGAATTCTCAGTTCAGAAAACTAGTGTCATTGGCCTTGGTGGTATTCGTCGTCATTAACCGGTTTCTTGTTTTCCAGTTGGCCCCAACCGCATGGATCAAAACCATTTAGGATCTTCTTAGGTAGGTTCAGGACTTCAGGTGACGCGTGGTTAAGCTCTCTTCCAGTCAGTCTTTCAAAAACCCGAAAGTCGGGACACTCCCCATTCATCCCACTTGATATCACGACATACTCGTCAGTCCACTCGACGTAAGCAAAATCGTTCGGCGCCCATCGGGGTTTGTAGCGAACTCGAGTTTTACCTTGCGAATCGCGATACTCAATCGTGTTAAAGGTGTATCGATGTTTTTCAAAATCAGGAGGCTGCCATGGACCGGAATCCTTTAAAAACGGCCCTACAAGCAGTGTCAAGCCACTACCCATTGATGCGACGAATTCTCCAGACGGATGTTTTGAAATGATTCTATCTACCGCGATGTCAGATACCGCCAAAAAGGCGAGACTAACTAATCCAAGGATGCAACAGAACACGGCCCATTTCTTAAAGTCTTTCATAAAAGAATTTTGCATCACCTCAACTGGTGAATCAACACAGGATCAGGCTCCAAAACCCAATGTTTCCCGGTCGCGAGCTGATCCGAAGGTCCGTGCTTTCTCGACGGCCAGCCGCACATGCTCTTCATCGTGAGCCGACACTTACCGAACGATGTGATTCTTTACGAAAACGCAAGCACCACGTGCCGCCATCGTTCAGGCTTAAGCATCTGCGAGCGTGGCGGTACCGCGCCGTCGGCCTCAAGCTGATTCAAAACGTGATAGTCTTTGACGACATTGTAGTCGCGGCCCCAGGCAATCATGCGTGTGAACGGCCGCGAATTCCAAAAGCCCCGCTTTGAATTTTCGTCGCGCTTAAAGCCTAGAGCCCTGGCGATGCCGCCGGTAACGCCAGAGATAAATCCATGCCACAGAAACTGCTTTGAGAGCTTTAAAGTGATGTGCAGGTGGTTCCCGGCATTCACAACGCGATAGACGCGAACGCCGTGGCGGAGAGCGAGCTTTGCAATCACGGCACGCACGACGTGGTCGTACTTGAGAAGGGACTTCGTCCCACGAGCACGATCGCTTCTAAGAACGAGGTGCATCGCCTCCTTTGTTGCGACCGGTCGGTACTGACGCGAGGCCCGGGTGGTTCTGCGGCCTGGGGAGAACGCGCGCTCTTTCTTTGGAAAGCCATGAAGTGTGGTTTGTTGTCGCATGATGAAAATCCCTCACTTTTCGTGGTGACCGAGGGTCTACTGGAAAAGACGAAAGAGGTCAATCGAAGGAGTGACGGTTGTCGAAAATGGAGGAGGATTCAGTGCGAGCGCTAAAGCACTATGCCTAGCCATATTGGAGCAGGGTCATCGGCAAACAAAGTTCAAATCAGGGAGTGGGGAGCTTGGAGGCTGAAATCGGCTTGGCCGAGCGCCAGCCAGGGGCCAAGCGCCTAAGGCCCCAGGCGCGATGCCCAGCATGCCCCAGGCGCGCGTGCGTGCGCGACTAGTTGCAGCCGAGCGCTTCGAAACTTTCGAGCATGTAGGCGACTTTGAGCGGATGGACGACGTCGCCGTCGCTTCCGACTGCGTATCGAGGGTTCCAGCGTACAGCGACAACACCCATCGAAAAGAGGCTGTAACTATTCGTACTGATATTGACGAAGCAGCCGACTTTGTTTCCGGCGGAATCGATATTGTCTTTGTAGGTGATGCTCAGAATGGGCGTGCTGCTCACGTACTCCCAGAGCGCTGGGCAATAGCCGATCGAAGTACCGTGGCATTTCCGAACACTGAACTTGTAGTGCGTGATCTCGTCGCCTTCATTCACGGAATAAACTTGAGTGTAGTTTTCGGGCATGCCGAGGTACAGGCCATTGGCTGTGACAGAAGGCTTTGGGAATACCTGTGGCAATGTGGGGCGACCACCTCGTGTGTAGAGTTTAACGAGCTCATCTTCGAGGAGTTGGCGCTTGGGTTCAACTAAGCTCATGGCGTGTTCGATGGCTTCGAGCTTTGTCATCTTGGTCGCGGCAGAAGCGGAGTTCGCGGAGGCCGCCATGCCAATGATGATGCAACCAACTAACTTAAGGAAAAATGTTAATTTCATGAATCGCCTCCTATGGCCGGTGCGCACCCTACCGCAGCGGCGGGCTGAAAACCACCCTCACTCATCATCATGTGTCGATGTCTGCTGTTTTTCTACGATCCCACCCCGGGCCCCCTTTATTTCGAGTTAAAAACGCGCCCATTCCGCGCCTGAGGGTGTCTCATTTGTTGACACAGTGAAAGAACGCTGGGGAATCAAGGGGTTAGTGCCTCAATGCGAGCTCAAGGTGGCGCTACAGCACCACCTTCGTAAACCACAGCGACAGGAGCGCAAAACGGTCACCGGGGCCAGAGCGGCATCGCAAAAGCGAGCTGAGCGGCAGCAAATCAGTCGTGTCATCAGTGGGTTAGCGGTGATGAGCCTTTTGCGAAAGGCTGTGGGATTCGGGCGGTCCCGACCTTGCTCAATGGTCTATCGAGACTTAGCGGAGGTTCAGTGGTTGGCCGTCGAAACAAACCATTCAAATGGGTTCTAATGGGCGCCGTGTTGGCGATAGGCCTGCTTGTGCAGGCTTGTGCGCCTCAGCAGGCGCCACAAGAGTCCTGCAACTTCATGATGAGCAGCGATCAGCAGCGCATCTCATGGGGCCCGCAGACTCCGGCCATCCTTTATGTTGATAGCTCGGTACCGGCTGAGTTTTTTGAGCCGATTCGCTCGGCAGTGGAGCGCTGGAATCAATCGGTGGGGCGCGAAGTTTTGAAGATCGGTGGATGGACAAACTCATACCCCAATGAAGATCAGGACGGCGTGAACGTCATTTACTGGAAGAAGAGTGCTTGGCCTGACAACAAAGACAAGCAGGCGGTGACGACCATCTACTGGGCTGCTGATCGACTTTTTGAAGCGGACATTCGAATCAACGACGTGAACTTTGACTACTTCGGGACCAACGCCGATTGCAAATCGAGTGGATTTTGAGAGTTTGATTCTTCATGAGCTGGGACATGTGCTGGGACTTTCGCACCAAGAGGTCGGCGCGAGTGTGATGGCGATGCGTCTCGACAATGCCGTTCTGCGGCGGACGCCGTCACAGAAAGACATTGGTGATGTGAAGTGTGAGTACTGAGATCGAATATATAAGAACTGCGGCCAAATGAACGTTGAACGCTTCTTGAAAGGTTCAATATTCAGAGTGGCGAAAGATTGAATAAGTTCCAAAACGGAACCATTCAGACGAAAGACGAAAGATTTAAGGTAATTTCAGTTGTCCCGCGGCCAAGTTTCTTATGGCCTATAGGTAGGAGGAACGCATGTCACAAGTAACGACGTCTCAAGGAACAGGCCGAGTGGTGCGAGTCGCAGCACGCGAGACCGTCAATGCGTCGGCACTGACGGAGCGTGCGTATCATGAACTGCGTGAGAATCCGCACTTTGAGATCGATGGCCTTCAGCGTCTGCACGAGAACCTCTCGCGCCTTGAAGAGCTCCACGGTCGACTTCACTTTATGATGAAAGAGATTGCGACTCTGACTCGCAAGTAGTCGCTCAGCTTAAGTCAGATGACGGCATTTCTGTTGGCCGTTTCGGAATCAGAACCTCAATCGTCCCATCGTCATTCACCTTTTTAAACACCGAATCGCGAACGATTGGTTTAGGGAGAGTGAACTCCTGCCGCCACGTTTGATAGCTCGAAGTTGAACCCTGGGAGCCTTCGCTCTTCGTGTGTTCCTCGTGCTGCCTTGCTGCGGTTATCGAGGCCTTTCCGTCCTTCACTCGGATGTCGACTCGGTCCTTATCGTGCGCCGGAACCTTCGCTCTTAAGACGTAGTGGCCGTCGTTCTCGGTTAGTCGAGCATCAAAGCTTTTCATTTTATAGAACGGATCTTCGGCGCGGCTCTCGGCGACGCTCATTTTGGCGTTGTACTTTTGGTTCTGCTTGTACAAGGCCTTTAAAAACTGCTCGCGATTGTTGTTGAGCGTGCTTCGCTGCGACTCATCCTGACGAGACAGGCGAGTGCCGAAGTCGTTTCGTGCTTCGTTGATCGCGCGTTCTTGCTCTTTGCTCTGGGCGTCGGCGCGTTTTCTAAACTCTTCGCTTGCGCGTTTGGCTTGAAGCTCTTGTTGGTGCTTCTGCTCGCGCTGCTGCTCTTGAAACTCAATTTCTTCCTGTTTGAGTGCCTCTGTGCTTTTTTGACGCCGAGTCTGAAGCTCTTGTTCGCCGCGAGTTTGCACGCGTTGAGTTTCGCTCGAGTAGTCGCGAAGCATTTTTTCGTTCGTCGTGCGATATCGTTCACGCGTATTTTGAAACTCTTCGCCCTGCTCGCGCTGCAGGTCCTCAACGCGTTTCTCGCCATCGCTTTGGATACGCGTGTAGTTGTTGGTCGCCTGATCGCGCAGGCTTTTCACCGAGGCATTGCTTTCAGCGCGCTCTTTTGTCAGTTGTTTCTGCTGGGCTGAACGCAGCTTGCTCATCGTTTCGTTTCCCTGCTGGCGCGTGGCTTCCGTCTGCTCGCGGTACTGGGATTCGATCTGACTTTGCTTTGTGCGTCCGGATTCGACGGTTTCGCGGATCTTGCTGCTGTTTTCAAGCTTCGCTTTTGCGAGAGCCTGATTGGAGCGCTCTTGGCTGGTCTTGAATTCGCTTTGACTCTCTTGGTGCAGGCGATCGTGCGAGGCTCGGCTACGATCGATCAGCTCACGCAGTGCCTTTTGGTTTTGTTGAATTGTCTCTTCGCGCTGTCCCTTTAGTGAGGAGATGATTTCGGTTGAGCGCTGTTTCTCAGATTGAATTTCACGTTCGCTATCGCCGCGTGCTGCTTTGACCCGACCTTTGAGGCTTGAGTACTCGCGAGCTGTTTCGTTCTTCGCATTTTCAATCTGTTCTTGCGAAACGTTTTTTATATTTTCAATTTTGGCGGCGGTGTCGCGTTTGATGTGATTGACGGCGGCATCCCCTGCAAGGCGCGCCTCTTCTTCGCGGCGGGCATTGGCATCGCGAATGGATTGCAGTTCGCGCTCGTGCTGCGTTTGCAGCTCGGCCCGTTGTTCAGTCCTCCGGTCCTGGAGTCCGATCGTAAGATCACTTGGCATCGCGGCCCCCTGCGCTTTGGGCGTATGTCTTACTTTACCACAGGAGCAGGCAGGCTGTTGGCGGGAAGGCGAGAGTCCGGACTTTTCTCCGGGGCCTTCTCGGGTCCAGAGCAGATCGGCTTAAAGTTTTCACTGCGCTCGCGGCACATCCAAGTCGCTTCGATCTGAGCGCGTTCGGTGGATTTGAGGTAGTGATACTGACCGTATTGAAGGGGATCGAGGGTGGTGATCACAGTGCGAGAGCTACCATTCAGAGCATCGATGATGACAAGACGAAAGGCGCGGTACTCGGCGTTCGCCAATGGGAGAAAGATGAAAGTGATGATAAAGAAGAGAGCTTGTCTCACAAGCTCTCTATCGGAATTTAGACCTTAGTGCTTCAGGTCAAAATTGGCGAGGATCGTATTCTCGACCAAATGGAAGTACGCGCGAATCATGAGGTCGCGTTCGGCTTGCGGTAGCTCTCCGAGGAAGAGTTCTTTGGCCTGCAGTGTTGGCTTCTCGAGAAAGCTCGTCAGCAGATTCTGCACGCGCTCCATGTTTTTAAGCGTGAAAAACTCTTTTTCGTCGGTCGGTGTTCTGAGAACGCGAGCGACGTCGTTTTTATCAAAGAGAAAATGAACGCCCAGTGTGCTCTGGTGAATCAGGTATTCGATCTGCGCCGTCTTGGCCTTTTCTGCGGTTCCAGCTGGTGTTTTGGTTTCGGCAATAACCTCACGGTCGTTTGCTGGCTTCGAACCCCGTCCTGATTCTCCGTGCATAGGCCTCCCTGCGTGTCGGTGTCTCAGCTTGAGACAATCTCATTTTGAGGAGTCCGGCCGGCCTCGCGCAACGGAAAATAGTGAAGGGCGGTGCGGTAGGCCCTTATGGCAGACCGCGGGGAAGGCTAATTTGACAGAACGGGCTTGCGATCCCACAATATAAGGAGGGCGCAAGATTCGCGCCCAACTGGAGAAAGGACCTCTTGACCTATTAGAGACCCTTTATTTGGGAGCCGAGGCTTGGGAAGGCTTGGGTTCAAGATTTAAAGGGGAGGAAGACGGGCCATTGCTCAGGCAAAAGGCACCAGTTCCCGCGACCTTGGTCTGGTTGGCGCGCCGATAAAACAAGCACCTGTTTCAATGCACTCGTGATGAAGGAGGCATATATGTCTCATACAAAAGTCGGCGCAAAGACGAACGCGCGTTCTCCTGGTCGTTCTGTCGGTCTAAGTTCTAAGCCAGAGCCCATCGTGATCGACGAAGCGGCTGGTCTTGTCTTTAAAACGGAGCGCGAGCTATACGCTCATTTTCTCCCACAGATCCAAATGCTCGAAACCGAAGTGCTCGCCAATCGATTGGAATCTGATATTCCAATGAAAGAGCACAAGCGTTTTGAGTCACTCCTTCAGCAAGTGATCGATGATCCCGACGAAGTTTGGGAAGACGCCGAGAGCATTCACGGTGTGAAGGTCACAAGCTACGTCGGCCATTTCATCACAAGCGACAATGACCCAGGCGTGTACTATGTCGCCTTGGCCTATGCCGTTGGCGGTCGCCCACGATTTGTCTATACGCATTTCCCATCGCGCGATCTTAAACTCGTTGATCGTTTCCGCCGCGGGGATTTGGTTTACGACCGCGTGGTTAAAGAAGTCGAGAAAGGTGCTGTTGAGGGCGATGCGCTCTCAGAGGGCGATGCTCTTGCCGTCGGCCTTTACAAGGCGATGCTGACGCTTCGCTCGCCGCAGGATCTATCAGAAGATAAGTTCCACGAGCACGACGAGCTTCGCGAAAAAACAATCGAAGAGCCCGACGAAATCTGGCGTTCGAACGACCTTGCCGGCAACACGCTGGTCACCTTTGTGAAGCAGTTTGATGAAGGCGAGAACGACGGAACTTGGTACATTGCGGTCACGGCCGAGGATGAGGCGAGCTCAAGCCACGCGCTGCTCTTCTCGTTCCCAACTAAGGATGAGAATCTCGTCGATCGTTATCGCCACGGCGAGAACCTCCAAGCCGAGGAAGTCACCCAAGAGGCCAGCCACTAGAATTTTCAGTACAGTTTAAAGCGAAAGAGGTGCGAGTGATCGCACCTCTTTTTTTTGTCTCATGCGGACCGCATTCAGTCTTAAAGTCAGAACTGCGGCACCAGCTTTGTGGCCTTGGTGACTGAGTCGTGCCTCATGTCGTTTTGTGTGCAAATCGGTGCTGTTCGACAGACCCTCGGTCACCTCGTTGCGAGTGCCGAATTCAACGACCAAGTGCACGCTTTTCCCTATATAAAGACTCTTCTCTAAAATAGTTTCGCCAGTACTCACGCCAGAAGTTTTCTTCGGTATGCCTGAGTCTTTGGCTTCGGTATCGCTTATAGGTCGATGCCTTCTTTATCAAAGTTTTTTGTACTGAAAAGTGAACCTCGTAGGGAGTTTTGTACCCGAGTATCTTTTTAGGCCGATGATTAAGTGCCGATTCAATGGCTTTCATCTCGTTGTGCGGGACTTGTAAGAAGTCTGTTTTCTTTGGATAGAACTGTCGAATGAGACCATTCGTGTTCTCAACTGAGCCTCGCTGCCAGCTCGCATAGGGGGTCGTGTAGAATACTGGAATATTAAGCACGCCCTCAAGCTGCTGATAGCCACCAAACTCGACACCGTTGTCGTTGGTGATTGTTCGCTTGGCTCTTTCATCCTTTAAAAGCTCAACTGTTGCGAGATTTACCTCTTGGCTTGAATGCGAAAAAACGCGTTCAATTTTTGTGTATCGGGAATACCGATCTACCATCACTAAAAGACTCGGACCAGATCTCCTTCCTTCAACCAAGTCACGTTCCCAATGACCCGTCTGAAGCCGCTCGTTCGCTTCTGCTGGACGCTCTGAAATCTGTTTTCGCGGAAATGGGCCAAGACTACGCCGACGTTTCTTTTGTCCACGTCGTCGATACTTTCCACGCAGCCTCAGGCAGACTTTATAGCCAGGCGCAAACTTGTAAATCCAGCGGTAGATCGCCTCGTGACTGATTGAGAACTCCCCCTCAACTTTCAAGCGACCACTAATTTGCTCTGGACTCCATCGCAGTTCGAGACTTTCTTGAATCAGTTCTTCAAGAGCTCCAGAAATCTTTCGCCGTGGTTCATAGCTAAATCGCCGCTTATCAAGTGCTTTTCGCTGAGCCCCCAACGCTCGGTATCCTGCCTTGCGCGTTGAATGTCGTCGAAGCTCCCGACTAATCGTCGTTCGATGAACCATTGTTTCTCTTGCGATTTCGGTCAGAGTTTTTCCTAGATCCCGAAGATCCTGAATGATAAACCGCTGCCGTTGGGTCAGATGTCGATACCCTTTCATCAAATTCTCCTGTGGTAAGAAGAGTTTGAAATAGGGTCTGCATCTGGCTCAATTTATTTGTGCCAGACGTGCACTTCAGAATTGAATCCGGCAGAGATAGCGAAATGTTGTAGTGAGTTGATGGAAACACTCAACGGACAAGCGATTCTAGCGTTAGAGAAAAAGCCTTTTGCGGCAACCTTGAAAGGCCATCGGATACGGCTTGTGCGCTCAGAGCCATCCTTTGCTGATCAAGTCTGGGAGTATATTCAGCGAGATCATGCCTTGGGTGGCACACTTTACTCTTGGGTCGAATCACTCGACGATGTCGCGAATCATGTTTTAAAGAAAACAAGTTTAGACGCAAGAGAGATCGATTTTCTTATTTAAAAGACGGTAAGGCTATCGGCTCGTTTCACGTGCATACGATTTCATATTCCGATCATAAGGCCGAGATTGGTTATGGTATTGAAAAGGGCGAAGAGGGAAAAGGCTACGTGAGCGAGTCGCTTCAGCTTGTCGTAGCCGAGATGAAGCGCTTGGGCTTTAACAAGGTTGTTATCAACTGCGATAGGAATAACGTTCGCTCTATCCAAGTCGCGGAGAGAAACGGCTTTCAGCGAGAGGGGCTCTTGCTTCAGGACTGTATTGAATACGGTCGTTTCAGAGACTCTGTAATCTTCGGCAAAATTTTGCGCTGAATTCAGACGTACACTTCTTTGCGGTGCCCAATCTTCACGATGTTGATCTGCACAGTGTCGTCAACAATCTCGTACACGACGCGAAAGTCACCAACTCGAATTCTCCAATTCGGAGAACCCTTCAGCTTTTTGCATTTCGGAGGTCGCGGATCGTCTTCGAGTTTAGCAATCGCTTTGAACACGCGGGTTTGGACTTCAATGCGCCCCCCGTCGATTTCGGCGATCGATGGCGAGCGACACGAGAATAGATGAACCGATGAGTGAGGCGATGATTCCAAGTGACCAGTTGATTGGGAACTTTCCGCCAAAGACATCGTTGAGCCACACCATTTTTAGTCCGACGAATATAAGTACTGATGCTAAGCCGTATTTTATATAGGCAAAACGGTCCATGACCCCGGCAAGCATAAAGTACATTGAGCGAAGTCCTAAGATCGCGAAGATGTTTGATGTAAACACGATGAGCGGCTCCTTGGTCAGTGCAAAAATCGCAGGGACCGAGTCCACGGCAAAGATGATGTCACTCAGTTCAAGAAAGATCAGGGCCAAGAAAAGTGGGGTGACGTACATCATCCCATCTTTCTTGAGAAAGAACTTCTGGCCCTCGATCTTGGGATGAACTTTGAAAATTCTTTTGAGCTGTCTGACAACGAAGTTATTTTCCAGGTTCTGCGGCTTTGTTCCGGCGAAGAACATTTTGATACCAGTGAGTATCAGCAATGCGCCGAAGAAGATTACGATCCAATGATACTGCATGAGGACCGAACCCATCGCGATAAACAGCGCTCTAAAGAAAAGGGCGCCGAGAATTCCCCAGAAAAGGACTCGATGCTGGTAAGCTTTCGGGATTCCGAAATACGCGAAGACGACGGCAAAAACAAAGATGTTGTCGATTGCGAGCGACTTCTCGACAACGAAACCGGTTAGAAACTCTAAAGCTGAAGCTTTGGCTTGGGAATCGGGATCGAATCCTGCAATCGATGTATAGCGTTCATTTGTCGAGAATGTGTGCAGAGCGTAGAGGTAGAATAGATAGTTGAAAACAAGGGCGAGCCCGATCCAGATGCTTGTCCAGATAGAGGCCTCTTTAAAGCTGACCTCATGCGCCTTCTTGTGGAAAACGCCCAAATCGAGCGCCAAGACAATCAATACGAATGCGATGAAGCCGGCGTAGAGCCACCAGTAGTCATAAAACGGGAACAGTATCATCTCAAAGTCTCCTTATCGGTCCCAGTCTTTATCGTCTCTATTGCAATATATCTCAAATCGATAAATAATCTGCTCTGCATTATATAAAACGATGCAAATGAGATGGAGAGTTTACTGTGAATCCATGGATCAATTATCATCATCTGTACTACTTCAAGACGATTGCTGAAGAAGGCACCGTTTCAAAAGCGGCGAACAAGCTGCGAGTCGGACAGCCGACTTTGTCTGCCCAGCTCAAACAATTTGAAGATGCGTTAGGCGTGCAGCTTTTTGAGCGAAGCCACAAGAAGCTCACGCTGACAGAGCAGGGCAAAGTTGCGTTGGACTATGCGAAGAGTATTTTTCGCATGGGTTCAGAGATGTACGAGGTCCTGCATGATCGGCTCAAGCCGCTAAAACCCTCCCTTCATCTGGGAGCGTTGGACAGTGTGCCGAAGCAGATTATCCTTCAACTGGTAAAGCATGCTTTCCGGATATCTCCGTGTCAGATCACGTTGTCAGAGGGGAAGTCCGATGAGCTCTTGAGGGAGCTAACAGCCCATCGCATGGACCTCATGGTCACAAACTTTCTTCCCACCGGGACCGATGCTAAGGGTCTCTTTCCGAAATCAATCGCTAAAAAGAATGTCGCCTTTTACGGTGCATTGAAATTCAAAGGCTTGCGCAAAGGGTTCCCGAAGTCTATTTCCGGGGTGCCGGTCATTCTTCCTACCTACGATAGCAAACTGAGGCAGGATCTCGACCACTGGGCAAAGCTGCACCAGATTGAACTCAATATCGTGATCGAAAGCCAGGATATCGCAGTCAAAAAGCTCATGGCGACAAGTGAAATGGGCCTCATGCCGACCGCGACTCACACAGTGACGGGACAGGTGTTGCGTGGCGAGCTGGTTGAGATCGGCCAACTTCAAGGGGTTCATGAAGAGCTGTTTCTCGTTACGGCGCAAAGGAAAATCGCCAATCCATTGGCGTCTAAGTTGAAGGAAACATTCGCAGTATAGGTAATAGCGATACAAGTAATTTATTTTATCTATTTTAACGATTCAGTCCGGTTCCGTACAGTAGCAGAAGTAGCGAAGCATGAAGCTTTCTAACTCTGTTGCAAAGGAGATGAGTCGTGAAAAGACGAGTTCGAGATTTGATTGGTCAAAAAGGGCTCGGCGCGTTTTGGAGTGTTGCGCCGAGCGTTTCTGTTGCTGAGGCGCTGACAATTCTAGAAGCCTCGAATTGCAGTGCGATCCTGGTTGTTGAGAACGGTCGGCTTCGTGGAATTTTCTCTGAGAAGGATTTTGCAAGAGCCTCGCTGTCCAAGGGGATTCGTCTCACAGACTGCGTTGGCACTATCATGTCCACCAAAGTCTACTACGTGGAACCGACATTTAGCCTCGAAGAGTGTCTTCAGGTGATGTCAAAGGTTCATGTTCGGCATTTGCCAGTCATAGAGCATGGCCGGCCTATTGCGTTGGTCAGCATGAGGCATGTGATGGAAGTTCTTGTTGATGACAAAGAGGCAAAGATCCGGGAGCTCGTGACTTACATCACTGGCAGTCAGCTCGATGTCGATCGATCTCAGGTCGATCAGCGCGAGCTGAAAGTTTATTCCTTAGATCAGAAACAGGAGGCGATATGATCCAAATCAAGTTTAAGAATCTTGAGCGGTCAGAATTGGCGAGGGAGGCTGTTGTTGAACGCATCGGAGCACTTGTCGAGAAATTTGAGGATCTCAAAGGTAGCCGAATCACAGTGACGCTTGAGATGGAGAACTCTCCCACGCAGGCGGGGCCGGATGTGTTCAATGTAAAGATTCACGTGGCTCGAGGTCGATTTGATGGAACGGTCGTAACGAAGTCCAATTCAAATCTGTATGTCGCGCTAGCGGATCTCGTTGATCACATGCTTGAGAAACTGAATCGCTCCGGCGATCGCGAGCGAGTTAAGGGCAGAAGCCAAGCTCGGAAGTTCTATCGTTCACCCTTGCAGGGCTAGAGAGAACGGATGATCCATCTTGCGAGTTTCGATCTCATCATCCTGTTCTTCATTCTGGGCATTCTTGCATCATGGCTGGGATCGGACTTGGCGGTCCCCGATCAGGTATCGAAGTTCCTGTCGATTTTTCTGCTCTTAAGCCTGGGCCTCAAGGGTGGGCATGAGGTGAGGATGGCCGAAGATTTATCGGGCTTTGTTTCCTCTTTTTCGATTGGT
This sequence comes from Bdellovibrionales bacterium, assembly GCA_016713885.1. GTDB lineage: Bacteria > Bdellovibrionota > Bdellovibrionia > Bdellovibrionales > JAMPXM01. The sequence continues at coordinate 129,057 of JADJOF010000005.1, forward strand.
TTTGCTTCATGCCTCGCCCTGCCGGCAGTGTTGTTTTTTGCCTTGAAGAGCTATCTCGGCGTGCCCAACGCATCGGCATTGGCGGCATCTTACGGATCAGTGAGTGCCGTCACATTCATCACGGCAAGAGGTGTTCTCGAGAGTGAAGGCATTGCTTCCAGTGGATACATGGTCGCGATCATGGCTTTGATGGAGATACCAGCAATCGTTACCGCAATATATTTCTATCAGAGTGCGACAAGGCGTGGGCTGGCCAAGAGATCTGCAGTTCTATCGGTGTTCTCATCTAAATCAGTCGTGCTGCTGATGGGTGGTTTTGCTATTGGCCTTTCGCTGAACGATGTTTCATGGATGGGGGTTGCGCCTGTCGTGCAAGGGGCCTTTAAAGGTGTTCTCGCATTCTTCTTGCTCGACTTGGGTGTGGTGGCCCAAAGGCAGTTACGAGAGGCATGGAGGTTTAAATTATTTGCCATGTTGATTGCGTTCGGAGTTCCGCTTTTAGTCGGCTCGATCGCATTGATCGCGGGAAGTATTCTCGGGTTACCGCATGGTGACCGAATCTTAATGGCCGTGCTCGTGGGAAGTGCGTCGTACATCGCCGCTCCTGCGACAGTGCGCTCAGCGATGCCAGAAGCGAATCCCGGCCTGTACTTGGCGCTACCGTTAGCGCTGACCTTCCCGATGAATCTGCTGTTCGGAATTCCGTTTTATATCGAGTTGAGTCAGATACTTTGAAGTCGCAAGACGAAAGTGACTTGCGGCTCGCTCACCGAGCCGCGCGCGGTATCAGAAGCAGAAGCTCTTGGCTTGTGTGGCCCACTGTGTTTCGGTCTGTGACTTTGTGCGCTGTGACCAGAACGGGTGGAGCTGGGCGAGGACAGTGTCGCTGTCGTGACTTGAGTAGTAGCGATTCGGGTTCGCTTGAACAGTGGGGATCAACATGTCGACTTGGCCAAGTACGGTGGTTCCATCGTAGAGCACGACTTTCAGCGCTTGCCATTTGTAGTCGACGGCGTTCAAGACCATCGTTGTCTTTGAGAAAAAGTCGAGCGCTGTTGTGCCGCCAAGGCTTTGTGCGGTGCGGATCGATGCGATTTGTGCCGAGTTGAGCGAAGTCATGTAGTCAGAAATCGCGTCGCTGCTGCCGGTGCCTTTCTCGAAGCGAAACTGCACTGGGTTTGCTGAATCGATCTCGGTATCAAGCTGGCCTGAGGCATTGACGAAACGGCGCCAGCGGAAAACCTGCAGATAAACCGATGATTTTGAATCGAGAGTGTCGGCGATCGATGTGAAGCGCATGCGCACTTTATCTTCTTGGAGCACACCGTTGTAGTAGTACGTGGTCACGCGGCCAGCAAGGCGCGTGGTTGTTGTGTCGAAGGACGTGCACTCAGCAACGCCGTCTCCAGACGAACTGATGATTGTTGAAGAGATCGGGCCGCTACCGCTGTAGAGGCTTGCGGCTCGGGGAGTCACCTCGGCTCCGCACGCGCTCAGCAATGTGAGCAGAAGGCCAAGGCCAGTGATGCGGGCTGTTCGGGTTTTGAGTTGAGCTTTCATATGTTCCCCCTTGCGATCCAGGCCGTGTTCTCGACCTGTATCCCTCTCTAGAGCAACGGTCGGGCCAAGAGGGTCTGATTTTTCGACCTTGTTTCAATGGTTTACGCTTGATTCTTTGTATCGTTTTGAGACGCTTGAGTCTCGCGCTCGGTTGGTGAAATGGGCCTAGCGCAAAAGCGTCACCGGTTTTTTTCGGCGGGAACGGCCGTGAGAGCCTTTAACCAGGGAAGCAGGAGATCGCGATGTCTCTCGTATCGATAAGTCCTCGAAACTGCGCGTTAAAATTTAAAACTGTACAAAGTCTTGATAGCTGTCGAGGACGTGGCGCCGTTTTCTTGGCTGCCGCCTTAGTGACCGTGGGTTGTGCCGGCGCACCTTCAAAGACCGGGGACATCCTCCCAACCGGAGTCGCTAGCCTTGAGCCAGTTGAGGTGAAGGGCACCGTTGAACTGAAGCTCAAGGGTGAGCCAAAATCCACTGACGTTGTCGAGTATCATCATATCGCCTCATCGCGCGCGTATGAAGCCGGCGAGCTCCGGCAAGAAAAGTCAGAGGCCATCGAGTTCACGTCGGAATCGACGACGTTGAAGGCCGATGCCGATCGGCTTACGCAGGCGATTCGCATCACCAAAAAAGACGGCACGATCGATCTGCACGATTTTGCGATGCCTGAGCTTGGCGAGTCGCTCGAGCTCACGACAAACACAAAAGGTAAGGTTTTAAAAGCGGGAGATTGGCCGACGAATTCGATTTTCTATGTGCCGGCGGTTTCTCTACCAGATGTTCCGGTTGAGGTGGGCGACACATGGACGATGCAGGCCACGTGGCTCTCTTTGGCCGAAATGGTTCCCTACGAACTCGACATGGTCAGCATTCTCAAAGGCTTTGTTCGCTGCGGTACGGGAACCTGCGCTGATATCGAGGTGAATGGAAACGTCGGCATGCAAGGTGCCCTTAAACAGGCGCTGGTGTTTCGCAGCGAATGGCGCGGTCGCCAACTCTTTTCGCTTGAGCAAGGAACAGTGGTTTGGTCTCGCGTGAATTTGGAAGAGACACTCGCCTTAGACAAGGTTCATCGCACGGTACGCTCATGTCTTGAAGCTGTGCTCCAGGAGCCTCGCGCGAACTCCATCGTTAGCGAAACGACAAAGCCCCAGTGCGTGGGCTTTGTGCCGCCGACGTCGGAGCGCACGCTTTGAGTGGTTCGCGGGTTCAAATTGTTTTTGATGTCGCCGCCGGAGGCGATCCTTTTGCGCTGAACTTTAAAGTCGAGAATCGACCAATAGCGGCGCGTTGGCTTGTTGCGCTGAAGGAGTCGTTACGACTCAATGCCGAGCGCGGTGAAAATTTCTCGGCCTGTCGTTTTTTTGCATTCAGAGATGACAGCACGGCGCAAGCGATCCGTGACCGCCTCTATGGCAGTATCAAGGTCATTAACGATTGGACGCCGGGACGTATTCCTGTTCAGGAGGGCGAGCGCCTAACACAAGAGCGACTTAATTTTTTACATTTTGAATTTGAGCAGATGATTGGCTCACTTGAGAATCGAAACCCCTACTTTCTTGAGGCGCCACCTGCGGTTCAAAACGCAATCTACGAGTTGAATCGAGTTATCCACGAGATCGAGATGCTGAAGTACGCCTCGCCGAGAGTCAGTGTGGAGTTTCCAAACTGTCCGCGGTTTCCGATGGAGGAAGCTGACTTTAACGAGTTCTCATTTCGGCGTGATTTTGGCGATTTGGTGCTGCTTTATTGTCAGCTTGGAAAGCAAGTCATGGATGCATGGGTTGAGAGTGACACGTTTGTTTCGAAAGAAAATATCCGCCCGCTCCATCACTACTCATCAATGTTTGAGCTGTATTTGCGCCCAGGCCTCAGCGAGGAGCAGCAGGCCGAACGCTATCGACTCATGCGGCCCTGGCTTATCGAGAAGGGCTATGATCCCGACGATCCTAAGCTCGCTCTGGGCTGGATCGTCTTGGCTCGCTGGGATCAAACTGGAGCTTCAGGCCAAATGACTCAGCAGGAAATCGTTGCCGCGTTGGCTCGACGAAAACACATCGCCGCCATCTGCATTGAGAACTAAAAATTCCTTAGCGCCTTTAAGCAGCTGATCCACGAGAGGTGGTACTGCTGCACCATGCGGCCGTCTGCGGAATCGACGGCTAGCATTCCGCCGCGGTAACCTCCGCCCCCTTTTAGCGCAATGGTCGAACGGATTTTGACTTCGGTGTTTGTCTTTGCCGGAAGACAAGAGAGAAGCGCTGGCCCTTGTAACGGCTTGATCGTTTGTAGCAAGTAGTTCTGTGAGACCGGTCCAACCCAGTTCTGATAGCCAAAAGATTGATTGAATCCAATGCGCTCGGGTCCATTTTGGAAATCAACCTTTTGTTCCGCACGCACGCCATCATCAAGATGCACGAACCCACGAAAGTCCACTGACTCAATTGCAAACGACCAGAGCCTTGGTTTTTTGATGCGAACGGTGACATCACACTTCTTTTTTGAGTTTCCAACGTCAGCACCAACGCGCGTTTCAAACGCATCAAACAAAACCGTCAGCACCGAGGCATCAGGAGACAGAATCGTTGTCACGGTTCCTTGAGGGCAGCCCTCGCCGCCGTAGTCGACGCCCTCAAGCTTGATCTCGCGCGGGTCAAAGCGACTGCCCTTGATGAGATCTCCCAAAATACCACCGGCCTGCGCTTGGTGAGGTACTGCCGCTGACAGAATCGACATCAAAATGATCGGTAGTATAGCTAAAACGCGCTTCACTGGTGCCCCTTTGCGACCACTCGAGGTCGCGAGCATGAGTAGAGCAACGGCCGGGCCACGGCCGGACTTTTTCATGTATTCGCCGTGCATTCGATCTGGAGGCAGTTTTTCAACCGGGGTACTTTTCGAACTAAGTTCAGAAATGGGGAGGGTGGACTTTTCGAACTTAGTTCGGAAATGGGTGTGGCGTGATTTTGCAGTTTTGGGCCCATCATTTACCTTGCTGGGCCTTCATAGACTAGAGGCCGTTAAGGAGAAAGATCATCTGCTATCGATTGCCGTGGCAAGGCTGCTTTTCGCCGGCGATCTTTTGGCGAAATTCCAATCGATAGCGAATTAAATTCTCCGGGGGGACGAAGAGTTTTGTTTCCGTGGATAGTTCATTTAATATGTTCCGCTATTGAATGTTCGTATTGGAACGAAGCGGAGATACATCAAATGATACGTGTTCTTTTGCTGCTCGTCTCGTTGCTTGCATCTCCCGTTCTTTGGGCAGCACCGAATGCAGATATAGGATCATGCGATACGGCTAATCAGAACTCCGGCTGCATAACGGTTATTGAAAATCCTCAAAAACCGGAAGATGGGAATGTTCAGATCTACTACCAATGGTTAGAAAAGCCGAATCCGGCGAAGAAGACTTTTTTGTTTCTGAACGGGGGGCCTGGCGGATCGATCGAGGACTATCTCCGTGATGGGGAGTTTTGGAAAAGCTCAGCTCTGGGCAAGAACTATAACGTGCTCTTCTTTGATCCTCGAGGTGTTGGAAAGTCATCTCCGATAACTCGTGAGAATGTAAGTCGTCGGAAACTGCAGAACTACCGAATCGAAAATCTTATTTCGGATATTGAGGAGCTTCGTCTGCGGGTGGCCGGGAGGCAGCAGATCGGTCTTATCGGTCACTCCTTTGGTGGGCATCTACTTTTTGCATATGCGTCGCGGTTCCCAGCGAGCGTTTCTCGACTGATTTCTCTTCACGGCGGGGCCACGAGCTTGGGGTTTGTCAGTCAGGCGTACTTACAGAATCTCGAGTGGACCAAAGCGACCGACGGGCTCGATCCATTAAAGCTGACTTTGTTAAAAGATAAAGTGCAGGCTGGTCAGGCCTGCAGCATTCCGGATGAAAGGCCGCTGCCTCCAGATATGTGGCGACAGATTCAACTGGTTGCATTTATAGGTGATTATGAACAAAGGCGGCAAATCGGTCCACTTCTGGCGCAATCAATCCGTGTTAATATAGATCAGAACAAATCTTGTCCTTACGGGGCAGCGGTTATGCCGGAAACCAGAAGTCAGCAAGAAAGTCTTGGCCTCAACGTTTTTGCGAATAGCGCGATAGTCTGTCACAGCTTTTTGACTGAGCGACAGATTCAGCTCACGGGTATTCTTTTTCGCGATGGTGCGTTAAGGAAGCGAGACCTTCAATGTCGAAAGAATGAGTATTTTGACAAAGCCGACGACGAGGGGTTCGACTATCTTGAGCACTTGAGGTCGATCGACGTTCCGATGCTGATTGTTGGCGGTGAAAATGATCAGGTGATTGCACCGCTTGTTCAGCATCAGGTCTGGAATGCGCTTTCGGCGAAGCAGAGGACCTCTAGTAAGCTCGTGATTATTCCCAGCTGTGGCCATCGGTCTCACGTTGAAGCTCCTCAGGCTCTCAGTGCTGCGTTAGCGGAGTTTCTGGAGTAGCCGAAGGTGTCTGCCGCAGTTATCTTTGTCGTAGTTCGCTGGTTTGCGTCCGCAAGCCTTTGGCGGATGTGACTCAGTCGCGGAGTTCAGCCCAGGTGACGCCGTCGCCGCCGGTTTCGGGGCCTGCGGCCTTCCATTTTTTGACATAGGCCGAGCGCGAGAGGTGCGAGCGAATCGCGCGCTTCAACGTGTCGGTGCCGTGGCCGTGAACGATGCGCACGCGATCTTCGTGATTGAGAATCGCGGCGTCGAGTTGAGTCTCGAGGTGTGCGAGCGCTTCGTCGACGGTTTTGCCGCGAACGTCGATTGTGCGTTCGGTGTCTTGAAGGGTGACTTGTGTCCCGCTCGATCTGCGGAAGATGCCTTGAGTGGGGTTTGTGAGGCTTTGTGCGGGCTTGAGCTGGCTCCAGTGTAAAAAGAGGCGCATGGAGTTTGCGACGATCGGGATCTCGCCTTTGTTGTTGGCTTTGCCTTGAATGAGGCCTTCGGCGCCAATGCTGGGAACAAAGATCTTTGAGCCGGCTGGGTATATGCGCTCAAAATCTTCGAGTGTCTCGATTTTTTTGCGCGCGGTGATTGTGCCGGCCGGTGGAGCTTTGACGATCTCCGGAAGCTTGGTTTTCACGTCTTGCAGGCGCTCGTGCTTTTTAAAGATCGAGTCGACCTGTGTGAAATCGAGCATCTCGTCGATCTTGCGCTCGGTTTTCTTGATCGTGCGGTCCATCCACTGATCGCGTTCGCGACGGAAGTTTGAAATCAACTCGCTGTACTTCTTTTTCGCGACTTTGGCCTCATCCAGTTGATCGAAGAGATCGGGCCGGAGAGTTGGAAGTTCCTCTTTCATCGCTTCGAGATCGCGCAGGTGCTCGTGTCGCGCTTTGGCTTCCGGCGTGAGGTAGTCGAGAGCGCGTTCGATAACCTTGGGGTCGACGCCGACACGTCTTGCGGTTTGTAGCGCCAAGCTTTGACCGGGAATACCGAGGAAGAATTGATAGGTCGGGAGTCCGCTCTGCTGGTTGTACTCAAGGCTTCCGTTGACGACGCCGGACTCAGGAGTCCATCCCGTTTTGAGTGGTCCTAAGTGAGATGTGATGACGCCGAAGACGCCGTTTTGTGCGTAGCGCTCGATAAAGCTTCGCGCAAGGGCTGAGCCTTCTTCGGGATCTGTCGATCCGCAGATCTCGTCAATCAAGAGAAGGTGCTCAGCACCTTTGTATGAAACGGCGTCACTTAGAATTTTAATGTGCGCTGCAAATGTCGAGAGTGCGGCGTCAACACTCTGCTCGTCGCCCACGGCGATATGAAGTCCCTTAAAGAATGGAAGGGTTGAGCCCTCATCGGCGCAGATTGGAAGTCCGCAGCGAGACATCTGGGCGGCAAGGCCGACACTTTTGAGGAGCACGGTTTTTCCGCCGGCGTTGGGTCCAGAGAGCATGAGAATGCGATGATTGTCGGTCGCGCGATTGCGTCCGAGTTTCACCGTATTGGGTATAACGTTTGCGCCTTTTAAAACTAAAATGGGATGGCGGACATCGCGCAGATCAATGGAGTCAGTTGAGAACTGCACGGGGTGCGCTTCAAGAATTTCAGCAAGTTTGGCCTTGGCAAATGTGACATCGGCTTCAAGCAAAGCATCGAACGAGCTTTGAAAATCAAGAACGTGGTTTTTGAGGTAGCGCGAGAGCGCCGTGAGGAGCCGCTCGATCTCCTCTTCAATTTCAACGTCGATTTGTCGCAGGCGATTGTTGAGTGGGACGACGTCATCGGGCTCCATGAAGACAGTCTGTTTTGATTGGCTGGAGCCGTGAATAATGCCTGGGAAAAAGTGCTGCATGCCGGATTTCACCGGTATGACCCAGCGGCCTTCGCGGGTGGTGACGAAGCGTTCCTGCACCACCGGATCCATGTCGTGAGCTTTGACGAGGCGATCGAGTGTTGAGTGCAGTACCTTGGTTTGCGATGTGCGTTCGCGGTGGAGGTTGTGAAGCGCTTCGCTTGCGTCGGCGCGAATTTCTCCACTCGGTGTCATCAATTGATCAATGGCGGAAAGGGCGGGGCCAGAGTCCATCACTTGATCAAGTAAGGCCAGTATCCAAGGGCCGCGATGGGCTCGGTCGATCTGTTCCAGAACTTCGCGTAGCGCGAGCGCTTCAATACAGAAGCGACGGACGTCGCGAAGCTCAAGCGTCTGAAGAACGGCATCGCGTTTCAGGCGCGAATGCCATGTCGAGAAGAGATCGAGACTTTCAGCAAAGGGGCGCTGTCCCATGAGTAGAACTTCGCGGGCTTGCTCGATCTGGGTAAATGAGGCCTTGGCCTCGTCGGGAGTTCCGAGAGCGCTGAGCGCGCGCAGACGTGAGCGGCCGAGCTCGCTTGTGGCAAGCGCTTCGAGTCGGTTGAGAATTTCGCGCCAGTCGATGGAATCGCCGAATCTTTCAGTGCTCATGATTTGGGCGACTGTAGCACGTCTCGGCGGTTCGCCAAAATAAGAAAGATGAGCGTCAAGATAAGCGCAAACCATGCTGAATAACCGGCGATCCGAGAATAAAATACGATCTCGGGATTGGATTGAAATGAGAGTCGATAAAATCCGTACCATTCCTTGGCGATCGGCGATTGTTCGAGAAGTTTGCCGTCGGCCTGGATGACCGTGGTGATTCCGGTATTGGTTGAACGGATGAGCGGTCTGCGATTTTCAACAGCCCGAGCGGCGGTCATGATCATGTGTTGGTAGGGTTCAAATGTGCGACCGAACCAAGAGTCATTGGTCACATTCGACAAAATTTCGGCACCATTGCGGGCGGTTTTTGCGGCGAACTCGGGGTAGAGGCTCTCAAGGCAAACTTGTGGCCCGAGTTTAAACTCCGGAAGCGCCATGACCGATGGGCCTGGCCCCTGGCCAAAACTGCCGAGCCCAGGAAAGAGCCACTTCATGTAGGGGATGACGTCAGAAAATGGAAACTTTTCGCCAAATGGAATGAGGATCGACTTGCGATAGGGGGGAGCGAGCGGTGTTCCGTCGGGGCCGACCGCAAAGAAGCCGTTAAAAGTTTGCTTGCGCTCTGGCGCGTAGGAGTATGCGCCGGTGAGAATGCTGCGTTTTTGAACCTGAACGAAGTTTCGCAAAACGACGGAGTTGTACTGGCCATCGAACATGCTGTCCAAAAAATCAGCAAATGCGGTTTCAGGCCAGATGGCAAACGTGGCCTCGGGATGCTCAGTGAAGGCTTGGGCAGTGAGTTCGATGTACTTTTGAACGATGGGCTGCGCGAAATCCTTATTTTTCTCGGCGATGAGTTTCTCGAAATTTCCGATGTTGCCCTGAACGGCGACGAAATTCACGGTTCGGTCGCCGCCCTTCCACTTTGTGTCGCGCCCAAGGCCGGCGACATTGACCATCAAGAATAGCGCAATGGCACCAGCGACCCAAGGGAGCGATGGGCGAAGGGTCTTCGCTTCGCGAGCCTTGATCCATCCGATTGCGATCAGGGCATTGGCGAGCAGAGTGACGAGATTCAGGCCTTCGAAGCCGATCAGGTCGGCGGCCTGTGCGCCTGGAAGACCAGCCCAGAGCCAGGTGTATCCCAGATGCCAAGGAAAAATAGACGGCCAGAGCGCATCGACAATGATGACATTGGAAATCGTCGCAAAAACAGAAGTGGTAAGTGCGATAAAGAGCCAAGGCCGCTCAAGAGCATTGACCCGACCGCGTTTTTTTAACGCGAAAACAAGGGCTGTCGCCACGGCGCCCGATAGCGGAATGTAGAGATGCGCGAGAGCCGCAAATGCAAGCAGGACAAGGGCTCCAGCCCAAATCGGGAAGTGGCCGAATTCAACAGCCGTGTAGGCAATCCAGTGAAAGCCGATGAGATTCAAAATAAATTGCGTGAGCCAACCATAGAAGAAAACGGTTTTGATGGATTGGCGATAAGAAGTCGGATCGGCCGATCGCGCAGTTTCAAACCAGACCACGAACAGGGGAGCGAAGCAAAAAAGAATCGCCCACGGAGGAAATGGAATATAGCTTGTGCCGGTAAACAAGCCTGCTAATATCGGGAGAAGAATTGGACGAGCTTTCACGATGCCAGTGTATCAAGGATGAACATCGTGGGGATAGAGTGGGAGCGTCATGAATCTTACAATTGAAGAAAGAAAATCTCCGGCAACTGTTGGCTCAGGAACAGGCTCAAAGTCGAGCTCCGTTCAGCCGACGGTGACAACACCGGTACCCGTATCGCAATCGGTGATGACGCGTACGCGCTGCCCGCATTGCATGAAGCTTTTGCGATCGAGACGTCGGCACTTGAGATGTTGACCGCGGCTGGAGTTCGACGTGCAGAGTTTAAGTGCACCGGTGAGACCTGCCAGGGTGTATTTGCTATTGCGCTACCGCTTGATCCCGACTTGGAGCGTTTGGCCATGGTGCCATCGATTCCACTTCGCGAGTCGACACCAATTCCTGAACCGGTGACAGAATCGCCGCCGACCGAAATATCGCAGTCCGCAGTCATCGCGGCGCCTTTGAAAAAAGCGGCGGTTGAAGAGCGCGAGTGTGCTCGTTGTGGCGCCACAAATCCGGTGGCGAGTCTTGACTGCGTTCGGTGTGGAATTGTTTTTGAGCGCTCGGTAACGGGAAGCGCGGGCCGGAGCGGACTTGATTTGGAGTTTCGCGTTGAAGAGGAATTGGCGCTCGGCGGTAGTCGCGAACTCGCGCAGCTCTGGGATCTTGTGATTGAAGATTACGAAGATCGTATTCGACACGAGCGCTTTTTGAATGCCTGCCGAGATTCTGAAGCGCTTTCGTACGCCGCGAAGAAGTACTCACAGATTTTGGTTGCCGCTCCACAAGACGAGATCGCTCGCTTTATGCGAAACAAGATCGTTGCGTTGATTTCAATTAAGGCCGAGCGTTCGCGCATTCCGTTTCAATTGGGTTTTCGAATTCCGAAGTTCAACACGCTGATCCTGCTTTTCGGCAGTATCTTGTTTGTGGCCGGGATCCTCATGCCGCAAGTGAAGAACATGATGGAGATCGGCCTGTCGTCAATTCTCCTTGCGCTCGGCATCAGCTTTGCGTTGCGCGAGCGTACTTAGCTATTTTCCAGGAGAGTCGGGACTTTTTGTGATGTCACCGACCAATTTTCGGTGTACGGAGAGGCCGGCTCGCTGATCGCGGGCACTCTCTTTCTCAATCAGCACAAACATAGTGCTTCTTCGCCTCCGTTTGACTTTTTCGTGCCCTTAGAGTAGACCCACGGTCACCAACGAAAAAGGGAGGTCCATGACGCGAAAACAACCATCATTTCACGGATTTCCAAAAGAACAACGTGCCTTTTCACCAGGCCAAAGAACGACACGACAATCAAGGCAGTGCCGACCGCGCGGAACCAAAGAGGCCATGCACCTTGTGCTCAGAAGTGACCGCGCAAAAGGAGCGAAGTCGCTTCTTAAGTACGATGCCCTGGTACGTGCACTCATCACAAAAATCGCGAGGCGCCACGGCGTGCGTATTTACCGGGTTGTGAATGCTGGAAATCATCTGCATATCACGTTAAAGCTTTCAAAACAGTTTCTGTGGCGGGGGTTTATTTCTGGCATCACCGGCGGCATCGCACGCGCCGTTCAACGAAAGCGCGACGTAAAGTCAAAATGTGGATTCTGGAACTCGCGCCCATTTACCCGCCTCATCAGTTGGGGCCGCGACTACAATATTGTAAAAGACTATCACACACTCAACCAGCTTGAGGCTGACGGCGTGGTTCCGCCCAGGTGGCAGATGCTAAGGCCGGAGCGATGGCGACACGTTGTGCTGGCGTTTACTTAGCGATCGAAGGCCTCACAAACTGGAAGTCAGCCGCGACACACAGGCAAACCCAAAGCTGAGCACTGCTTAAGCTGCGATCTGCGCTTTGAGATCGTTCATGGCGGAGTCAAGCTCGGCAGCGACGGCAATCATGTCCTTGGCAGAGTTGGCCGTTTCATTAGCCGAGTGGGCATTCTGTTCGGTGACGACACTGATTTCGCGAATGGCTTTTGAGACCTCATGGATGCCGTTGGCCTGCTCTTTGGCCGCGCGCGAGATCTCTGAAACGTTCTGCTTCATATGTGCAACGGAGCGAACGACGAGTTCCAATGTTTCGCGGCATTGCTCGGCCTGCTCGGTGCCGACGCGGACTTGCGAGTCGATTTGACTGGCTGCCTCGTTGGATTGCTTCGAGATGGTTTGAACGATTTCGCGAACTCGTACCGTTGAGCGTTCGAGCAGTTCAGAGATTTCTTTCGCCGCCTTGCCGCTGACTGTTGCAAGACTGCCGATTTCTTCTGCGACGACTGAGAAGCCTTTGCCAGCCTCGCCAGCGCGAGCGGCTTCGACTGAAGCGTTGAAAGAAAGCAGTTTTGTTTGGAATACGATTTCGTTGATGACGCGGGTCTTGTCATTGATCTCGCTGATCGCTCGAGTGATCTCTTCAAAGCGTTGATTGTTCTCTTCGACTGTTTTGACCATCATTTGATTCGTATTGCGAATGCCAAGCACAAGATCGCGCATTTGTTCGGCGGCAACGCGGCCGTTCTCTGCTTTTTCTGCGCAATCAGCGGCTGTCGTTTCGGTTTCACCTGAGGCCTCGGCGGTTCGTTGGACAGTCGTCGAGAGCTCTTCCATGACGCTTGCACTCTCAGTGAGGCCTGCGGCCTGCTCGCTTGCTCGCGACGAGAGGTCTTCTCCCAGAGTTCCGAGGCCATTTGATGAGACCCGAACATTCTCGACGTTCGTTTCGAGTTTTTTAGCAACGGCGCCAAGCAGAGCATTGATTTGTTTTGAGAGAAGATAGGCGAGAAAAGAGCCCAAAATGAGAGCGACCACGAGCAGTGCAGCTGTGGCATCACGAGTAAAAGTGAACGCTCGATTCATGCTCGTGCTGTCGCTTGTAGCTTGCTTATCAATTGCTATCTGCCAGATGTTGATCATCTCCAGGATCTTGCCTGACTGGCCATCGATGACGTCATCGTGCTCTGCGAAGCGATCATTCCTTTTGCTGCGAATGTCGCTGAACATGAGTTGACCTTGTTTGGTGTAGGCGTCCTCGAGTTTAAGAAAGTCCTGCCATTCTTTCTCAGAAATGCCGACATCTTTCGCCGTCATACTTTTAATTTCGGTGGCCAGGCTATCGACGGCTCGGGTGATCTCGTCGGCGATAGTGGCGCTGTCTTTGTCGACGATGGCGTCCATGTAGCCGAGTGTCGCGTCGAGAATGTGACGCTCAAGTTTGGCCTGGAGATCTTTCTTTTTTGCACTGTCCATGAACACATTCAGGGACGCCTGACTGCGGTGGTTCAGATAGAGGCTAAGACCTGACGAGATGATCACAAAGAGCATCATGATCGCAAAACCAATTGTCGCTCTTTTTCCAATCGTCAAGTTACTCTCCTATGTTGGGATCTCGAGAGGGAACGCGCGACGCTGCTCCGGCTCCAGCGCCGCGTTCGCGCGCCGTCGGACCGCCAATGGCGTTGATCAAGTCTCTTCCAAAGGTACCGATTTCTTCCGCGGGATCGCGATCAGAACTTGTTGAGAGCGCTGATGGTGAGATTTCTTTTGCGGCACTTCCGCTGGTGAAAGCTCGAGTGCGTTCGGTGTTCGCGGTCGTGACGCCGTTTGCCGAGACACCTTTATCGAGATTGGTCAGTGCCTTATAGGAGTTCAGAAGTTTAGCGCTTCCAGTTTTTGAAAGTAGAGTTGGATACTCGTCGCCGGTTCGAAGAATGTACTTTTTTATATCACCAGTTGAAAACTCGGGACGAAGGGCCATCACGAGAACGGCAACGCCGGTGACAAAGGCCGTGGCCTGCGATGTTCCAGTCATTTTTCCAAAAGTATTGCCTGGAAGAGTGGAGTTGATCATATCGCCTGGCGCAGCGAGGTCGACGGTGCGAACGCCGTAATTTGAGGACGGTAGAACCTTGGTGTCTTTTTCGTTCACTGCGGTGACTGATATAATATTCGAAAGACCATAGTCGGCCGGGTAGTACTGTTTTCCCGGCTCGTCGGTGTTTGAACGTTCGTTGCCGGCCGCTGCGATAAAGAGGATTCCTTTTTTCTCAGCCTCTTTAACGGCGGCTTGTTCTTCGGCTGAGTACTCGGTGCCTCCACCAGAGTAGTTAATGATTCGTGCACCCATTTTGATTGCGTAGTGTATCGACTGAATAGTGTTCTTCAGATTGTTTGCGCCTGGAGACTTTGGATCATAGTACTTCAGCGTCATGATCGAAACCTTGGGCGCGACACCAGAGACGGCACAGTCCGCTTTTGATCGTGCCCCGACGATGCCAGCAATGTGGGTACCGTGGCCATGGTTATCGGTGAGATCGTTGCTGTTGGCGACAAAGTTCCAACCATGGATGTCATCGATGTAGCCATTGCCATCGTCATCAACTCCGTTTGTCGACTTGTCTCGGCCTTTTGAATCAAGGCCGACTTCACCTTTGTTGACCCAGAGATTGTCCTGAAGACACTTGTGATGAATATCGGTACCGGTGTCGATCACGGCGACGACGATATCTTTGATCCCTGACTCACTTCCCAAGCTTTATGCGAGTTGGTTCGGACGAGTCCCCACTTTTCACCGATAAAGGGATCGTAGAGAAGAACGTTCTGTTCTTTGCCGTCTTTGACTTTCTTTGAAACCGCGGTGGCTTCGTTGAGAATAACGTCGCGGTCCTTTTGGGATCGAGTCGTCGTCCCCGTTTGCGGAACGGAAGCCGGCTCTTTGCGAAGTGCGGTACCGAGAACGCCCCATACGGTGAAGGATCCGAAGATGCAAAGAACGGCCAGTGCGAAACGAAGTATAGGCTTTTTCGACATACTGTCGTTTCGGCAAGTTCTCTGAGAAAACTGACGGCCTTCTCAAGATGAGACATGCTGTACCTCGTCAGACTGTCGAACGACGAGATGCAGGACTAAAGGCTGAGCAAGATCTCGGGGAAATCAAACGGAGCTGTCGCGCTAAGGCGGCTATAGCCGATGTAGTTTCGCATGACCAACTTAACGTAAAGTCGAGTTTCGTCGTATGGGATTTCCTCCATGAATTCGACCGGGTCATTGCGGAGTCGAGTCTTCAGCCAACCTTGAAGTGCTCTGTCGTTGGCGTTGTAGGCGGCGACGTAGAGGATAAAACGTGAATTGTAGCGCTCACTCAGCTGAGCAAGGAAGGCCGAACCGAGAGCGATGTTGGTGGTGGGCTTGAAGAGGTCTTCGGGACTTTCAATCCTTGTTGCGGCGCGAGCTCCGGCTTTTTCGGCCATCTCGGGAATGAGCTGCATGAGACCGAAAGCGTCGGCCGAGCTTCGCGCAAAGGGATTGAACTGCGATTCTTGCCGCATGATCGAGTACGTCAGCGCGGGATCGATACCCTGTTTTTTCGCTTCGCGCAGAACAATGTCTGAAAAAGGCTGGGGGAACATTAATTCCGGGCGGCGGTTGAGCAGCTGATTGCGTAGGCTCGGTTCCATCTCTTCCAGTTTAGCTGTGACATGGGCGTAGAGTCCGAGTGTTGAAAAGAGGGTGAGTGCCGCTTCGCGATCATCGAGGTCCGCATTTGTTCTCCAAAGCCGATCGTTCGGCATCGAATTGAGGAGCCGACGGCCAGCATCGACCTCGCTCAAAATTGCAAACCAGTCGACTGCAACGGCGAGATCGGAGAGATGAGAGCGTCGTCGCGTTGGGCCGCGGCCTGCTGTGAGTGGTGCAAAGGGTCTGTGCAGCTCTCGCTGCGCGAGCATGCCATAGATTCCAAATTGATTCTCGATCGCCAGCGTCTCAAACGTTTTCGTTGCCGCAGGAGAGTCGCCGTTTTCTTTTTGAATGCGACCGATCCAATATTGATTTCGAGCGCGTGCGGAACTGCTGTCTTCAAATACGATGGCCTGTTCAAGATCGGCGATCGCTTTTTCAAAACGTTTAAGACGTCGCTGATTCCAGCCTTTGAACCAAAGAATTTTTGCTTTTGTGGCGCGATCGGGAAGCGCGTCGATCTCGATTGTGTCGAGAATCTTCTCCATTCCCTCAAGATCCCCAGTTTCTTCGGCCATTCGAGCGCGAATGAGGCGAGAGTCATGAGTGGAAATTTCCCGGCCGACGAGTGCCTCGGCTTTTTCTAGAATCGCCAGTGCTTCTTCGCGCCGATGGTCGGTCCAAATCGCTCGGGCCAGTTGGACCTGTGCATCGAAGTACGCTCGAGTGAGTGTCAGGTCTTTCTTCTTTGTCTTTCGGACTCGCTGCAGTTCTTTCTTTGAGAAGCCGGCCCATGCTTGCGACGCGGCAATGTGTTGTGGGGTCTTGAGTTGAAGCTTAAAGCTTTGGCGGACACCGTCGAGCGCTTTGAGTTTGTCGATCGAACTCAAGGACTTATTGCGTACGACTAAACCGTAGTAGTGACGGGCTTTGTCGAACTCTCGAGCATTTTTAAAGTCGTTGGCGACGGCCAGCCACTCATTCACAGCTGGCGTAGGAAGGTAGCGAGGAGCAATCGCGTAAATGCGATTTTGAATGGCTTGTTTCACGCCCGAGCTTGTGTCAGCGCGTTGCTCGGTGGGGCGAAGTGCCTCTTGCGCCTCCTGCAGACGTGCGAGTCGTTGAGCCTCAGAGCGTTCAAAGAAAGAAAGTGAGTACAGAGCTTCGGCTGAGAGCTGCGAGTTCTCTGTCCGTTTGCCGATGCTGAGTCGTGTGCGCGCGACTTCTTCCTCAAGCCACTTTGGAAAAGTCGAGAAGTCGAAGTCGGCATTGCTGCCGGCCTGAACTTGTCGCAGTTGCAGCAGGCGATGGACGGGAGCGGGAAGCTGAGAGCCAACGGTCAGTGCGGTCGAGAAGTCGGCGCAGGCCGCCGCTATTTCACCTCGATCGAGGTGTCGTTTCGCTTTGCGATAAAGCAGCGCTGTCCGCATTGCGGGATCGAGATCTTTTTGCGAGTTCGGCACTGAGTTTTTCTGTCTCGACCGTGTCAGGTAGCGAAGCTGGCGCGCGAAGGCCAACCGTATCCAGGCCAGGCATCGTGGCGCAGCTTGGATTGAGAAAAAGGAGCGCCGTGATCACGAATGGTATTATTCTTACGCTTATTCTTGTCATCGAGGCTCCAGTCTACGACAAGAGAGGGAGTGAAACCTCGAAAAATTATTCATATCGACATGGACTGTTTTTATGCCGCAGTGGAGCTCAAGTTTCGGCCTGATCTCAAAGGGCGTCCGTTGGCGGTTGGCGGCTCGGCAGAAGGCCGCGGCGTACTCACAACAGCCAATTTCGAGGCGCGGCGATTTGGCGTTAAATCGGCGATGACGGCGCGGCAGGCCCTGCGCCTGTGCCCTGATCTCATTCTCGTACCCGTGGACTTTTCGAAGTACCGAACCGAGAGTCGAAAGGTCCGAGAAATTTTTGAACGCTACACGACGAAGATCGAGCCACTGAGTCTCGACGAGGCCTATCTCGACGTCACGGATTCGGCGATTGAGGGAGGAAGCGCGACAAGAATAGCCGACCGCATTCGCCGGGAAATTCGAGAAGAGCTTGAGCTCTCGGCAAGTGCCGGCGTCGCTCCCAATAAATTTCTCGCCAAGGTCGCAAGTGATATGAATAAACCCGATGGTCTTACGGTCGTGCGGCCTGAGCAAGTGGCGGAGTTTGTGCGAATCTTACCGATCACTAAAATTTGGGGCGTCGGCCGAGTGACCGCTGAGCGCATGCATCGAATGGGAATCAAGACCTGCGCCGATCTGCAAGGATACACGGTCACACAGCTGATCGAAAAATTCGGTCAGTTCGGGACAAGCCTCTACGACTACGCACGTGGGATCGACAGTCGTGACGTCGTGACTGAGCGCGAGCGAAAATCCCTTTCAGTTGAAGAGACCTTTCGCGTCGACAAGAAATCGCCAGAGGAGCTGCATCGCGAGATGAAAGCCGTCTACCGCGATTTTGCAGAGCGCTTTCAGCGCTTTGCTGAGAAATCAAACGACGAGGAGTCTTTGGCGCGGTCGCTTGTCGTGAAGCTTAAATTTTCGGACTTCAAACAGAAGGTTCGAGAGCGTCGATGGGAGAGGGCAGAGTGTCCCCGTGAGGCGGATTTTATTTCGCTTCTCGATGAAGCTCTACAGGGCGAGACACGCGCGGTGCGACTTCTTGGTATCGGTGTCCGCTTTCATGATGGCGGGCCTGGGCGCGACCGCGGACCGCAACTCCGTTTGGGCTAGATCGACTGGCGTGTTCAAGTTCGACACGTCACAGCTTCCGGCGCCGGAAGCTGTGGCGCGTTGATCGCGTTGAATGGCGGCGCCGCTCGAGAACACCCGAACTTAACCGTCGATCTCGAACTCAGGCTTATCGTTTTTGATCACGACCTGAACCGTGCCGCCTTTTTCGAGCTTTCCAAAAAGGAGCTCGTCAACGAGCGGCTTTTTAATATGCTCGTCGATTGTGCGTGCCATCGGACGGGCCCCCATCAGCGGGTCGTAGCCTTTCTTCAAGAGCCACCGCTCGGCCTCTGGCGACATGACCAACTCGACTTTTTTCTTCAATAGCTGCTTTGCCAGATCGGCAATGAACTTTTGAACAACCTTGAGTACGACGTCCTCAGGCAGGCTTTGGAACTGCACAACGGCGTCGAGTCGATTGATGAACTCTGGGGTGAAGGCTTTTTTGATCGCTTCACTTTGTTTGTCTGTCGCGCTTCCTGCGACCGTGCTGCCAATTCCAATCGAGCTTCGTTGCGCATCGGCGGCGCCGGCATTGGTCGTTAAGATCACGATCGTGTTTCTAAAGTCGGCAACCTTGCCGTGCGAATCGGTGAGCTGGCCATTGTCCATCACTTGCAGCAGAATATTGGTCAGATCGGGATGCGCCTTCTCGACTTCGTCCATCAGGACGACGGAATAGGGATTGCGTGTGACGGCCTCGGTGAGAAGCCCGCCCTCTTCAAAGCCAACGTATCCCGGAGGTGCGCCAACCAATCGCGAGACCGTGTGCTTTTCCATGTACTCGGACATATCAAAGCGCAGGAATTGGTTGCCGAGCACTTTCGCAAGTTGTTTTGAGACCTCTGTTTTGCCGACGCCTGTTGGACCAGCAAAGAGGTAGCAGCCGATCGGTTTGTTTTCTCGGGCAAGGCCAGAGCGGGAAAGTTTAATGGAGGTCGCCAAACGCTTGATGGCCTCATCTTGGCCAAAGACCGCCGAGCGCAGGTCCGTCTCGAGATCTCTGAGCTGAGCGCGGTCGGCAACAGTGACAGAGTTCACCGGAACCTGAGCGATGGAGGCGACGATCTTCTCAACATCAGAAACGCGGATGGTTTTCTTTTTGTCGTCGCCGGCCTTAATTCGGGCGCGAGCACCAGCCTCGTCGATGACGTCGATCGCTTTATCGGGAAGTTGGCGACCGGGGATAAAGCGTGACGAAAGCTCGACGGCGGCTTTAATCGCGCCTTCTGTGAAGTGCACATTGTGATGCTCTTCATAGCGTTCACGAAGTCCATTTAGGATTTCGATCGCTTCTTCGACCGAAGGCTCTTTCACGTCGATTTTTTGAAAACGTCTTGAAAGTGCGCGGTCTTTTTCAAAGTGTTGGCGAAACTCCTTGTAAGTGGTTGAGCCGATGCAGCTGAGTGTGCCATTGGCAAGACCGGGCTTTAAGAGGTTTGATGCGTCCATCGATCCACTTGATGTTGCGCCAGCGCCAACCAGCGTGTGAATCTCATCAATAAACAAGACGCCGTTTGGCTCCTTCTCGAGAGCTTTTACTACTGCTTTGAGGCGCTCCTCAAAGTCACCGCGAAACTTTGTTCCGGCCAGTAGCGCTCCCATGTCGAGCGAGTAAATGACGGCATCTTTTAGAACCGAAGGTACTCGACCTTCGTTGATTCGAAGAGCCAGGCCATCGGCAATGGCCGTTTTGCCGACACCGGGTTCGCCAATGAGAAGGGGATTGTTCTTTGTGCGTCTCGCGAGCACTTGCACCACGCGTTCGATAACGTCTTCGCGACCCACGAGCGGATCGATTTTTCCTTGGCGCGCGCGATCGTTCAGATTCACACAAAATGCGGCGAGCGGGTTCTGCTTGGCCTGCTTGGATGGGTCTTTTGGAAGTCCATCGATATCGTTCTCAGATTCCGATTCCTTGGAGTTCTTCGCTGTTGGGTTTTGATTTTCGCTTTCTGAACTTCGCGCGTCTTTTCCGCTTGGCAGACTTGGGGGCAGTTCGCTTTCGTGCGGCTTGGCGACGCCATGAGCGATGTAGTTGATCACATCGAACTGGGTTACCCCTTGTTTCTCTAGAAAGTGTACGGCGTGAGATTCGGTTTCGTTAAAGAGCGCGACAAGAACGTTGCCTGGCAAAACCTGATCGCGCCCAGCACTTTGCACTTGAATGACAGCGCGTTGAAGCAAGCGATGGCAAGCCAGTGTAAACTCGGGTTTCCACGTCGCCGGTAGGCCACTCATGTCGTCAATTGCTGAACCTTGTGCGCGAAGCATGCGAACGCGAGGAGCATGGCGTTCAAGAAATACAACGAGCTCAGTTTTTAGACGTTCGAGGTCGCAGCCCACCGACTGCAGAATCTCCGAAACTTCCGCGTCCTGAGCAAACGCCAGCAGGATGTGCTCGAGGCTCACGAACTCGTGCCGCGAATCGCGAGCGATTCGCACTGAGGTATTTAAGAGCTGCTCTAACCGTGAGCTGAGCATGGGTTCCTCCCTGGAACGTGGGGACTATTCTGCTTTCTCCATTGTGCACTTGAGCGGAAAGCGATGACTTTTTGCGAACGTGTTGACGATGTGGACCTTGGTTTCAGCGACTTCATGCGAGAAGACGCCGCAAATACCGGCGCCCTTTTGGTGAACCTCGAGCATGATCTTTGTCGCCTCGTCAGTCGGCTTTTGAAAAAAACGCTGCAGAATGAGAATCACAAAATCCATTGGCGTGAAGTCGTCGTTCACAAGGAGAACCCGATACAGGGATGGCGTTCGAGTCTGTTGCTTTTCTTCGGGAGCAATTCCGGATGCACGAGCGGGCGCGTCGATGACGAGATCTTCGCCATTTTGTCCATCTGACGGTCCATTCGACGTCTGTGCCAACGGCCTTATCAGCATTGCCGCCTCCGTCTGTTTATTCTAACTCGAAGGACCACATTGACGCAAAGTGAGTCAGGTCTAGGGTCACGTCCAGCGGCGGATTGGAAGAGTGTCTCGCCCTGAGTCGAGGCCGCTCTGTGTCGATGGCATGAAGTGCCACTCTTGGGCGCAAAGTCGGCACTGGCCCTGACCAAAAGCTGATCGGGCTTGAGAAAATCTGGACTATTCAAACACTTGGCACCTGTTCACCTTTTATACAGGCGGTGACGCAGAAGGTGATGTCGGTCAGTCGTCTCAGTTTCAGACAGTTTTTGGCTGAGAGTGAGACACGGCCGCGATCACTTCTGAGACAAGCCGTCTGTGACCGTCAGCATCGTGCTTCAAGATGAAACGAAAGTTTGGCACGGCGGTTGGATGGTTAGGTTGATGTACGAAGTGAAAGTGAAAACGACAGAAGCATAAAGGAAACTTAGGGTCGCATTAAAGCTTTGTTTAAGAACAGGTTTAGTTGCGATGAAGAGCGCCCGATAAGTGACTGTCTGAAAACGTAACGAAACGAAGATAGATACGAAAACATTTTTGAGTCAGACGACTCAAGTCCTTGAAGGGGGAAAAATGAAAGCAGTACGTACTTTAAAAAACCAGGCGGGTTTCTCGCTTGTTGAGTTGATGATCGTTGTTGCGATCATCGGTATTTTGGCAACAGTCGCAATTCCAAACTTCACACGCTTCCAAGCGAAAGCGCGTCAGTCGAGCGGTAAGTCGTTGCTCGCAGGTTACTTCTCAGCGCAGAAGTCGACATACTCAGAGTTCCAGTACTTCACTGGTAACTTTACAGGTGCGGGCTTTAAGCCAGAGGGTCAGCTGACATATCGTTTGACCGCGGCAGACAACGCAGCTGTGGCTGGTACAGCCGCAACTAACGTTGCCGACCAGTTCCCACTCTGTATTGCGACATCAGTTGCTCCGACTGCGGCGAACTGCAGTACTCCTTACCTCAACGCTTGGACTGAGCTGGCTTCGGTTGCTGCTCCTGGTGGTACCTGCGTAGCGGCTTCGGCAGGCGCGATGGGTCAGCCGGGTACGTTCCTCGCCTGCGTGAGTGCAAACATTGGTGCTGTTGCCGTCGACGTGTGGAGCATCAACCAATTGAAAGTTGTTTCGAACACTCAAAACGGTCTTCCATAAGACGTTGGTCGTAAGAGTTTGATTCTTAAAGCCCGGGTATACCCGGGCTTTGCTTTTTCGGGACCTTCCGGCGACGATCTTTCTATGGGTAAACTGCTTCCGGTCGTCATTCTAATTCTGGGTGTAGTGCTGACCGTCGCCTTTCGACAGCCGATGCGAACAGAAGAGAGAATAAACCTTAACCTTATTCCACCGCCACCGGGAATTCAGCGTTTCACCTTTGGCTACGATGAGTTTGTGGCTGATTCGTTCTGGCTACGTTTGATTCAAGACTTTCATATCTGCGAAAACGCCAAAGATGGAATCGCCCATGCCGCCAATCGAAAGTCGACGGAACCGATGTGCCGCGAGGGATGGGTTTACAAGATGCTCGAGGCGATTACTGATCTGGCTCCCCGATGGAAACTTCCGTATGTAAGCGGGTCGATTATGCTTTCGGTGGTCGTCGATGATCGAGACGGGGCGACAAAGTTTTTTGAAAAAGGTCTCCATCAGTTTCCATTTGATTATCAGTTGAACTATGGGGCGGCCTACCACTATCTCTGGGAAGAAAAGCAGCCTGAAAAAGCGGCGCCACTTTTGATTCGTGCGGCGCAAGCCGGAGGCCCGCCGTGGATGTATTCATTGGCCGGGAAGCTCTATTCGGAAGAGGGGAAGCTCGATCTTGCCATTGAGGTCATGGAGCAGGGGCTCAAGGATCGCAAAAACGAAAAAACGGCGGATCGGATTGAAAAACGCCTGACGGAGCTGAAAGCTCGCCGCGAAGCGCTTAAGAAACCTTGACGCCAGAAAATTACGCTTCATATTGGCCGCATGGCCGCAAACACCCCCAGAGACTATTATGAAATCCTCGGCGTCAGCCGTGACGCCGATGCTGATACGATCAAAAAAGCTTATCGCAAGCTCGCGATTCAGTTTCACCCGGATAAAAACCCGGGCGATGCGACCGCTGAAGAGAAGTTCAAAGAGGCTTCGTCGGCGTATGAGGTTTTGAGCAATCAAGAAAAGCGCGCTCGCTACGATCGCTTTGGTCACGCGGCCTTTCAGGGCGGCGGGGGCGGCGGTCAGTATCAGAATGTCGATGATATTTTCGCGAATTTCGGCGACATCTTCGGTGATTTTTTCGGCGGCGCTTTTGGTGGTGAGCCAGGGCGGGGTGGTCGTCGCGGCCGTTCGACGGGGCCGGCGCGAGGTAATGACCTTCGCTATCGTACCGAGATTCGTCTTGAAGACGTGATCAAGGGCCTTGAAAAAGAAGTCGATTTTGATACCGAAGCGAATTGCGATGAGTGCAATGGCTCTGGAGCGAAAAAAAGGAACTCAAGCTTCGACTTGTGCAACCTGCGGCGGCTCTGGGCAGGTCATCGCTCGACAAGGGTTTTTCTCTGTCGCTACGACGTGCCCCGGTTGCCAAGGCGCCGGTCAGACGATCAAAGAGAAGTGCACGCCCTGCGCTGGCCGTGGCCGCATTAAATCACATCGTAAAATTCGCGTGACCATTCCACCCGGGGTGGACACAGGAACTCAGCTTCGTGTTTCGGGTGAGGGGGAAGGTGGCTTCCGCGGTGGCCCGCCGGGGGACCTCTACGTTGAGTTGATTGTGAAGGATCACAATCGCTTCGAGCGCGAGGGCAGTCAGCTCTACGCTGAGATCGAAATTTCATACCTACAAGCCGTGCTCGGGGCCGAGATTGAGTTTGAAACTATCGATGGCGAAGAAAAGGTTCGCATTCCGCCTGGCACCCAACCCGGTGCGCAGATCCGGGTTGATGGGGCCGGAGTTCCGATTCTACGGGGCCGGGGCCGCGGCGACCTTTTGCTGTCGGTTGTGATCGAAATTCCAACGAAGGTTTCAAAGGACGAGGAGCGTTTGCTGAGACAGCTTGCTGAAATTTCGGGCGATCCTGTTTTGCCGGCAAAAAAAGGGCTTTTTGGTAGTGTTTGAGAGTGCGATAGGCGGGCTCTGACTCGGCGTTCCAGATTCGATCAAAACCGTGTCTTTGTTGAGTCGCATCTCTTCTGTGCCTTGACGATTTCGCATTAATCCCCAAGTTATAGGCAAGCGTAAAGTAAAGTAGGAGTGACAAAATGAGCAAAATCATCGGTATCGACTTAGGGACAACCAACTCGTGCGTTGCGATTATGGAAGGCAGCGATCCCAAGGTTCTGGTGAACGAGGAAGGCGCGCGTACGACGCCCTCGGTTGTCGCGTTTGCAAAGGATGGCGAAAAGCTTGTTGGCCAAATTGCAAAGCGCCAAGCGGTGACCAATCCAGAGAATACGATTTCATCGGCGAAGCGCTTTATCGGCCGTCGCTTTGAAGAGGTCCAAGAAGAGATCAAGCTTGTTCCTTACAATGTCGCGCAAAAAGGACCAACGGATTGCGGATTTAAAATCGCAGGTGAGATCGTTTCTCCGGAAGAGATCGGCGCTGCTGTTCTTGCGAAACTGAAAAAGGTTGCAGAGGACTACGTTGGTGCCGAAATCAAAGAGGCCGTCATCACGGTTCCTGCCTACTTTAACGATGCTCAGCGCCAGGCGACGAAAGACGCTGGCCGCATCGCCGGCCTTGATGTGAAGCGCATCATCAACGAGCCGACTGCGGCAGCACTGGCGTACGGATTTGATAAAAACAAAGATCAGAAAATTGCCGTTTACGACTTGGGTGGCGGTACGTTCGATATTTCGATTCTCGAGGTTTCTGAAGCGGGTGGTGAGACTGTTGTCGAGGTTAAGGCGACCAACGGCGACACGCACCTTGGTGGCGATAACTTCGATACAGCGATTTTGCGCTGGATGATCGAGGAGTTCAAAAAAGATCAGGGCATCGATCTCACAAAAGACAAAATGGCTCTGCAGCGTCTTAAAGAGGGTGCAGAAAAAGCCAAGATCGAACTTTCATCAATGGCTGAAACGGAAATTAACCTTCCGTTCATCACGGCTGATGCGTCGGGTCCGAAGCACTTGCAGATGAAGCTCTCGCGCTCGAAGTTCGAA
The DNA here is from genome assembly GCA_016713885.1 of Bdellovibrionales bacterium. GTDB lineage: Bacteria > Bdellovibrionota > Bdellovibrionia > Bdellovibrionales > JAMPXM01. The sequence continues at coordinate 154,377 of JADJOF010000005.1, forward strand.
CAGATGACAGAGGACTTGGTGAAGCGGACTCTTGAGCCAAGCAAGAAGTGTCTTGCTGACTCGGGTTTTAAACTCTCGGAGATCGATGAGGTCATCCTTGTCGGTGGATCGACTCGTATTCCAGCGATCCAGAAAGCTGTGAAGGATTTCTTCGGAAAAGAACCCAACCGTTCGGTTAACCCGGATGAGGTTGTTGCGATCGGTGCGGCGATCCAGGGCGGCGTTCTTGCGGGAACAGTGAAGCAGGTTCTGCTTCTCGACGTTACCCCACTCTCGCTTGGTATCGAGACACTCGGTGGCGTGATGACGAAGCTGATCGAGCGCAACACGGCGATTCCAACAAAGAAGTCGCAGACGTTCTCAACAGCAGCCGATAGCCAGACGTCGGTTGATGTTCACGTTGTGCAGGGCGAGCGCGAGCTGGCTCGCGACAACAAGACACTCGGACGCTTTGAGCTTGTTGGAATTCCCGCGGCACCGCGCGGAACTCCACAGATTGAAGTGACATTTGATATCGATGCGAACGGTGTTGTCAGCGTTTCGGCGAAAGATCTTGGGACTGGAAAAGAACAGGCCATCAAGATCACGGCGAAGTCGGGTCTGTCAGAGGCAGAGATTCAGCGCATGGTGAAAGATGCAGAAGAGCATGCTGAAGAAGATAAGATGCGCAAAGAACGTGCGCAGGTTGCGAATGACCTCGATAGCTTGATTTACAACATCGAGAAGTTACTCAGCGAAAATGGCGATAAAGTCGATGCGGCAGATAAGCAAAAAGCCGAGTCGCTTATTCCAGGGGCGCGAGAGTTGTTGCAGAACCTTGAGTCAACACCGACCGAATTGAAAGAGCGTTTCGATCAGCTGCAGGCCCTCAGTCACAAGATGTCGACGGCGCTCTATGAGGCAACGAAGAAGTCAGGTGGCGGTACTGGCGGCGGCGCAGGTGGTGGAGCTGCCGGCGGCGGTGCCAGCGGCCAAAGTTCGGGCGGCAGTAAGAACGGCGACGATGTGATCGATGCTGACTATAAGGATGTTCGCTAAGCCAATTCAGACTTATTGGTCTGAGTGGATAAAAAAAGGGGATGCGCGAATAGCGTATCCCCTTTTTATTTGGACGGTGTTTCGGGACCGGCGTTACTGTTTGCCGGTTCCGAAGCTTGAGCCGTCAAAGCGATAGGCCAGCGCGACGGACGCGTAACCGAACGATTTTGTCAGGTTGACGCCAAGCTCACCGAAGAAGCTCCAGTTTTTCATTTCAAGCGGGCGAAGTTCGGTGCCGGCAACCAATTGTGCGGGCATGAAGGTTTCATCTCCGCCACCGGATTGGACGGTGATACCAAATGGAAGTGAGCCGTAAGGGATCACGTCGCCGATCTCGGTTTCAATGCGTTTGCTGACGATGGGATGCAGGCGGATGGAGTACTGATTGATGCTGCCGATGCGCGCGAAGATGATTCCGGCTTCGCCGCCAATGGCCGGTTGTGATTCGGTATCGGGGAATGGCACCCACTTGATCATGCCACCAATTTGGAAGTCGACCTTTCCAAAACCAAGGAGCGCACGTCCTGAAACGCCCTCCATCAGGCCGGTGTCGAGTCGGCCGGTGAAGTTAGCGCCGTCGAACTGATTGAAGATGAGTTGAGGCGAAATCATCGCCTGGTACTCGCCCTCTTTGAGCACCTCACCATTGTCGAGTGTGGCGTAGTAGGCATGGGCCGGTGTCGATGTGAAGATGGCGGCGGTCGCAATCAGTGAAGACACAAGAGAAAACAGAGTTGAGTATTGGCGCATAGTGGCTCCTTCGCTCCTATTTGATTTCATGAGGTTCAGTTTGACAAGCTGTGGACCACTTGAAAACGTGAGAAATCGTGTCAAAGAGTCGATTTCCAGTTTCTCTTGTTATCATCACGTTAAATGAGGCCGATGGTATTGCTCGCGCCATCCAGTCGGCGTCATTTTGCGATGATATTGTCGTTTTAGATTCAGGTTCGACGGATGGTACCCGTGAGATCGCGGCCTCGCTCGGTGCGCGGGTGTTCAATGAAAAGTGGCTCGGGTTTCAAGCGATGAAGCAGCGAGCGACCGATCTGGCGAAAAATGACTGGGTGCTCTCACTCGACGGTGATGAGGCTGTTCACCAGGATCTTCGCGAAGAGCTTGGCGCAATGTTCGAGAGCTGGGCATCTCATGCGCCCGAGGCCGATGGTTACCGAATGCCGCGTTTGACCTGGAATTTGGGGCGCTGGATTCGGCACGGTGGTTGGTATCCTGATTTGCAGCTGAGACTTTTTAATCGTACCCGCGCCAAGTGGGGCGGTGGTGGCCACGTGCACGAGCGAGTCGAGGCCGAGAAAGTTGAACGTCTGCGCGGCGTGCTTTTACACTATCCATTTAAAACTCATGCGGAGCAGGTGGCGACGAACAATCGGTATTCGGGACTTGGTGCCGAGGAGCTTGCTCGACAAGGTCAGCGATTCCAGTGCCATAAGCTTTTCGTTAAGCCGGTTTCGAAGTTTATCGAGACCTATGTTTTTAAGCGGGGCTTTCTCGATGGCCTTCCGGGATTCATTATTGCGGTTGGCGCGGCGTATTCGATCTTTTTAAAATACGTGAAGCTCTGGGAAATTGAGCGACTCGCTGTTGATAAAGCTCAAGGGGAAACGACGAGCCCACGAAGTAGTTGAATCAGCTCGGCCCTCGCTTTGACCTTGTCGGTCGTTCGCAGCTCAGTTTTTAAAATAATAATGTGTTCGTTTGACTCGCGGGCCGCCCAGATCCTGTTGCGCGGACCTTCGTAAAGGACATAAGGCATTGAGTTTTGAATGCCGCTGTTTTTTAGGTGAGACTCATTGGCCATTGCGCTAACCGCCACCTTCAGGCGACTGAGTCGGGTTGTTGCCGAGAGGCGTTCAAGGCTTGGATCCTTTTTGGCCAGGACGATCACAGTGAAGAACATGCGCTCATCGGCGGGTTCACTGAGTTCATTGATGATTCCGACCTCAAGATCTGTGGTTCTGAGTTTTGAGTTCAGTGTCGATGTGAATCGATAGCGAGGTGGTACTTCGACCGTCGTAGCAGTAGAAGCGGCCATAGCTGTGCTGACCACGAGATTCAGCAACAGAATGAGAAGGTGACGACTCATTGGTTGGCCAGTTGAGCTCGGGTTTTTGCCGGAGTCGAAGGGGCGTTGTCCATGGCGACCCGAACTAGTGCTGGCATTGGGCCAGGACAGAAAGTCGAGGCATCCGGCATCATTCGGGCCATTGCGTGCTCGATGCGAAAGCATTCACCGCTCAGCGTGACGTCGAGATCGCGATTGCCGAAGGCTTGCGACCTGAGGACGAGTTTGCCATCGTTGTCACAAACTTCGAGCGTGCCATCGCGGTATTCAAACTCGGTCCCTAAAAAACCTTCGTTGGTGGAGTGATAGGCGAGTACGAGTTTGTTACTGACATCGGCGCGCAAAAAACTTCCTCGCGACTTATTGGCTAGTCCCGTAGCCTTGTTGTTGCGGAGAAGCTTAAGCATGTCTTTTAGACGCTGCGAACTTGAAGTCTCAATTTGAGACGCAGTCGTGGCACAGATCGGCGCGGCGTGGGCGCTCAGGCCGAAGCCGCTAGAAGCCATAAGTCCAAGGGCGAGCATGAGTTTTTGCATGTATTTGAAGCGTTCAATGTTGAGGCCAGTCCAGTGCGGCGGAGCTGACCGGAGAGCTCCCAAAGACGTCAAATAATTAGTCGTTTGTCTCATGCTGACTCGAAAGACTTGTGCCTCGAGCGCCGATAAGTTGAGCGTGGGAAACTTTGTATTTGTCCTGTTGTCGTTATTGCTGCCGTTTACCTTTGCGACTGCTGCCGATGTGAGCTGCGATTGTCCGACGCAGAGCTGTGGTGTCTGTGAAGCCGAAACCGGCGTGACTTTTTACTCTGAGAAGTGCGGTCCTGGCGGTTCACGAGTTCGTTCGTGCAAGCGTCCAACGTGTGTCGCTGTTCCGGAACTGAAAATCTGTCTTGCGAAGCATCAGCAGTCGCTTCAGGATGCGACCCGCGAACCGGCATCTGCGCGCGGTGAGCGAGCGGGGGAAGTGATTCTGGCCGTCGGTAAAGTTTCAGTCCGGCGCGCAGAGGAGCAGGGCGAGAAGCCACTGACCACCGGAATGCAGCTCATTCGTGGCGACGAGATTGTGACCGGAGCCGATGGTCGTGTGCGCGTTCGCTTTCCCGAGCTCAGCGAAATTTTTGTGAATCCCAATACCAATCTTCGCATCGATGAGGCCACAGGCACGGCGAGTGAACCGAAGCGTCGTGTTCTTATGCAGTTGATGAAGGGGAAAGTGCGAAGCCGAGTGACGGGTCGCTATGACAGCAGCGAGTCGCGATTTGAAGTTCGAACAAAGGCGGCTGTCGCAGGCGTCCGCGGGACTGATTTTGTAACGAGCTTTGAGCCCGGTCCCACGCAATGGACAACTGAGGTGCGAACACTGTCGGGGGAAGTGGGACTAAATGGAATTCACCCGTCGTCAGGCAAAGCCATTGTGACGGCGATGACCTTTGCGTCCTACGTCGTTCCGGCGCCTTCGCCAGGAGCGAGCGCTGAAGAGATCGATAAGGCCTTGAGTCGCGGTTACACGAGTCCTGTCGTCAAGATGGGGGAGGAAGATCAGCGGGAGCTTGATCGAGAGATTCTCGCGCCACTTGGAGTGGTCGCACTGTCGACTGCTCCAGCCGAGAGTGTTGCTGTCGCTGTGCGTTTGCCATCTGCGGAATCGGAAGCGGAAGCCAGCGCACTCTGTCACGGTCCTCGAGGCGACTTCAACCAGTGCGCGTGGAGCTGCGAGGGAAATCCAAAGGGCGAAAAGAAATGCCGCACCGATCTCAAGGGCGTCTCCTGTGTGCGTCGTCTTTGCCGCGCGAATGGACAGTGGGCTGAACCGACAATTCTGACACCGCTTCAAGGTTCAAAGTGCGACGTTGAAAAATCTGTCGTCAGCGATTGCGGTTCCTACTGGTAACTGAGATCAAGCGGTCTTTTTATCGGTGCGCTCATCGGCGGCCGCCCGCATGGTTTTTTCGAACCGCGGGTAGCGTTCAAGGATGCTAGAAAAAGTGTCTCGGCGCAGAATAAAGAGGTCGCAATACGTTGTGGCTCGGGCCGTGGCGTTTCGAGGATTCGACGTGAGGAGAGCGGTCTCTCCAAAAAATGATCCTTCTTGCAACGTTGCGATATGGTGGCCATCACCGCCGACGATTTCAACAGCACCATTTTGGATGAAGTACATGGCGTCGCCAGGTTCTCCGGCGTGAAAGACCTTTTCGTCTGGCACAAGGACAAGTGGTTCAAGATGCATCACGACGACGAGAACCATTTCTTGGTCGGCGCCACGAAGCAACGGAACTTTTGAGATCACATCTTTGTTCAAGAAGAGCGAAACTTCCGAGCGCAATCGCGGTGGCAGATGATTTAGGATTTCGTTGTTGTCGTAGCCTTTGTGGCTGTCCCAGAGATAGCGATAGTAGGCACGAATACGATGCCGAAGGCCGGTTGGCACTTCGTTGTAGCGCATGAACGCTTCGACGCGGTCGATGATGGCAAGATGCTCTTCGCGGGCCGCGTCCATTCGTGCCAAGAGGCTTGCGACGTTACTGAGAACGTAGCCAAAGAAGCCGACACCGACGATCATAGTGAGGGACGCATACGCCATTTGCAGCGGTGTCTTGGGTGAGATATCGCCGTAGCCAACAGTCGCTAGAGTCGTGACGGCCCAGTAGACGCCGCGGATGTAGTCGAGACGGCGAACGCCCGATAGACCAACGGTGCCGGCACCGAGGAAAACCCAGCCACATGACACGAGGTGCACGACCACTGGCACAATGAACCCCAGTGGAATAAGTCGGGCGGCGATCGGGTGCAGAGAGTCGAATAGGTCCAAGATGTCGCGCACCTTAAAGAGATGGCGCAGCATGAGCAGCTTGAATACGAAGAGGAAGAGCGCTTGTTTGCCGAGCACTGGGTACAGGATTCCGACGAGAGGTGCTGCCGCCAAAGTGTCGAGTCCGAGAGTCCAAAGCCCGGGATCATCGACGATGATTTGCCAGTTTCTTTCTTTGATTGTCCGAGCGATGCGGCGATTGTAGTTGATGAGGAACAGAGCGCACACCGAAAGTTCGATCGCGACGTCGACCCAAAATGCTTGGTCAAAGAAAACAAGTCGAAGTGGAATCCAGATTCCAATTCCTAAGCTTGCTGCGATATTGATAAGCGAAAGCTCAATTGATGTGGTGCGCACAACCACTTATCGGGAAATCCGACCGAGAACTGACGGTCGAGGTAACGAGAATAGCGCCGTTTCGGGTGGTTCCACGTTGGAACAAAGAGCCGGACTAGTACCACTTCTTCGCGCTGCAGCAGGGCTCAAGTCGTGTGAGTGCCCCAGGCTCGCTGATAACGTCATGGCATCACTCTTGTACTAAGGACCCGTATGTCTGCAATCGTCGCTGTCGAGGAATTCATCCCCACCGGCGATTCCAAACGGGGGAATTTATGAAAACACTGATCGCTCTTACAGCACTCTCTCTTGGCGCAATGTTCTCAACTCCAGCACAAGCCTTTGTACGGCCGACGGAAGGGTTCATTGCTGAGCAGTGCGGCCCGGCGCTGCAAACTCCAGAGGCAATCGAAGCCGGTGAAACTCTGGCGGGCTCGGAAGAGCTGATGCCAGCCGTTTCGCAGGTCTGCGTTGGATCAATCGTCGGTGTCGAATCTGACCTTCCACTGCAGGCTTTCGAGATTCGTCTGAACACTGGCGCAAGTGAAGTCTATCGTGTGACCGGCGTGACGAACCTTTTCGTGAAACTGCTTTCCGGAGCAACTCGATCGAATATCACAATGGTTGGTCTTTCTGGCGATGTTGCCACGGTCAAAGTGGTACGCATGGCTGATGGACAGGTTCTGAGCCTGAACGGTCATGCAGGTGGCTTCCAGTTCTCTGTTCCCGAGCTCGGCGCCATCTATTCGATGATGTAGGTTTTTAGAACCTCACATCGCTGTCTAAGCATTGAACGCCTGTTGGTCACAAATGAGCCCCAGCCTCGCCAGGCCGGGGTTTTGTGCATTCAAGGTCTGCCATCTCTAATATATTCGATTTAGCGACGAAATCATGGCCCTGGGCTTGTACTACACGGTTATGGACGTGCCCGAAGGAGGGCTATATGAACCGTGATTTGCGACTTTGGAAAAAGGCTTGGCCAAAGATGTTGCTGGCCCTCGCTGTGCTCAGTTCGGCCGCTCAGGGCTTAGCCGAGAGCGTGGATGCTGGCGCAAAGGATCTTGAGCTCAAGGCGACGGTTGTGCGCAAGGGTGGAATGGCGAATGTCCTTTTTCAGCCTGTGAATGCTGCTGATCCGGTTGATGTCTATGATGCTAAAGGCAGTCGCCTCGGTCAGCTCAGTTGGCAGGCTCTGTTTGAAGTTCAGGTCAAAGAGAGCACGTTGAAAGAGTCGATGACGCCGGCAGGGATCGATATCCAAAAACTTCTTCGCGATATTGGAGCGGTTTCAACAGTCGATGGCCAAGCGCTCATCAAAGCCGACCTTCCGTTCTCTGTGCGCCGTGAGGATGGCACCGAGGTTTCTGCAGGTGACACGGTTTATTTTAGACTCGCGAATGTTCTTTCCGATCGAAAAATCGAGCCTGTCGGTGCCTATGCGCCAGCCCAGGCCGGCAAGGCCAGCGCGGAGCTTGCGCGAGAGTTCAACGACAAGCTTTTAGAGGATGGCGTTCAAGGTTCGGTTCCGGAGCAAGCGCGACCGGCCCCAAAGAAGCATTCGCACGACATTCACGCGGGACTCCCCAACACACCGCTTGTTGAACCACGTCAGGTGAAGGATCCCTATGTGAGTGAGAGCGATCGCTTTCTTTCGGCGCCAACCTGCGACTGTGCGCGAGGCGCGTGCAATCAGTCGTCTTACTTTGGCCGTCGCCGGACGCTGAAAACAAACAACGGTCGCACCTCTTCGGCGTTCCATTCGGGGCTCGATATTGCGGGCGGAGCGGGAACAGAGATTCGCGCCTCAGCCGATGGCTGCGTTTCGAAGCAGCTGACCAATAGACATGGAAGCTGGGGACTGACGGTCTACATCGACCACGGCAAGGGCATGACGACGCAGTACTCGCACATGAAGGGCTTTGCCTCATCGGTGAAAGTCGGCCAGTGCTTTAGGCGCGGAGACTTGATTGGTTACGTCGGTGCGACCGGTAACTGCACGGGGCCCCACCTCCACTTTGGTGTCTATAAAAACGGCAAAGCGGTGAACCCCCGAAATTACCTCCTCGCGCGATCGAACGGAGACTTTTCGATGACGTGTTCAGAGCTCACGGCCTTCAATCAATCGCTTCGCGAACAGGCACCGGCGTTTGCGGACGCCATCGAGGGCCGTTCTGGAGCGCCTGGTTACGCTCAGGCCGCGCCGGCCGAGCGCCAGACTACGCGTCAGTAACGTCGCCGGCACCGCCCTGTGGCGGCACGCGGTCGACTTGACCTGCAAATTCCTGCGATTTCCTGTTGATAGCGGCCACCTTTGACCGCTATACCGTTCTTTCGGATTTCTGTGATCGAACGTCCAGATCTCTGGTTTCTGTCTGTGGTGATTGTAGCTCAGTTGGTTAGAGCATCGGATTGTGATTCCGAGGGTCGCGGGTTCAAGTCCCGTCATTCACCCCATTTTTCCCACCCCTTATATTCAATCTAGGCTTTAACTCTGCGAATTCACGCGTAAGTGTTTTCAATGACTTAGGATATCAGCGGACCTTGAAAAGGTCCGCTGGAGTCCGCCAAGGTCCGCGAGATTTCCTATTTTTGCCTACAGCTGCCTACAGCTTTTCAGTCGGCAATCACGGAAGAAGATTTTTTCGAAGGGTCCAACTCATCCCAACCATCATCCCACGCGTGGGATGCCTAGTGTCCACAGCCCGCCCTCTAACGGGCTGTTCTGCCTTGTCTTTATCCAAAGGACATTTCTGTGCTGCTCCTGACCACCCGCCCTCCACGAATGATGGCAGGTGGTCAGGAGCAGCACAGAAAAATGGAAATGAAAGACAAGTCAGACAAACAAGAGGGCGGGCTGTGGAAATTTTTAAGAGGAGGAATACATGAATACAGAAGAAGGATTAGGAGTCGCTCAGGATTTGAATGCGACGATTTTGATTGATGGTGAAGGTTCGGTTTTGAAACTGGTTAAGACGTCGCGCGAGGTTCGAGAAGAACAACTTTCGTTTTTCAAAGGTAAATCTCGTCGAATGAGGGTGATGCTTAGCCCGCGGGACCTCGAGGTTCTCGAATTCATCATCGATATGAAGTTCGCTGGGCTCAATGAGGTATTCGAAAAGTTCTTCTCACGCGTCGGTTCCGATCGAACAGTGACATCGTCGACCGAATGGACGAGGAAGCGCCTAAGGCAGCTAGAGGCTGCGGGACTTTTACGCGCTGATGTCGGTATTGGTCTGCGCGAAAGAGTCTACTTTGCGACGTTTACGGGTTACCACGCGGTCAGTTCGGTTCATCCCGAGAAACTGCTGGCAAAACCAACTGGCGGATTGGATCTGCGCACATTTGTTCATGACCGCGAGCTTTTACTGGTGCGCTTAGAGTTCGAACGAAAATGCGAAAAGTTAATATGGATTTCTGATCGGAAGCTTCGCCAAGGGCAGGGACCCAACCTTGGATTCTCGTCTGCGTATGTGCCCGACGCATTGATTGAGTTACCAGGTGTTGGCCATGTCGCACTTGAACTCGAGATCGCGCTGAAGTCTCGTGCCAGATACCGCGACAAAGTTCAGCGATATGTTCGAATTATTCGCGAAAGTCGTGGACGTTCTGATGGATTAAAGAAAGTCATCTTTCGTTGCCTGAAGCGACCTTGTTTCGAAACGATCAGCAAAGAGTGCGACATCTACGGTGAGATGTTTGAAGTGTCTTTAGTGCGGTCCCTTTCGGGAATCGAAGGAGGTGCAAAATGAACTGGCTCGATACACTAAAGACCTACACAGGGCGCATGCCATCCGACGCTGCGGTATGTATTGGCCGCGCTCAAAAGTTTCTTCGTCCAAAAGAATGGATCACCGAGAAGCAGCTCAATCACCACGTCCACATTGTGGGCGCGAGTGGCTTTGGAAAAACTGTTTTAGTCTCCCACATTTTGCGAAGTCGAATCGAAGGTGGTCGAGGATGTCTATTCATCGACCAGAAAGGGGATCGCGAGACAATTGAGCAGTTCACTTCATATGTGCGGGCGGCGGGTCGTCTCAATGACCTCAAAGTATTCTCTTTGGCCGCGCACGATAGCTCATCTTCTTACAATTTGCTGAACAACGGTTCGGCCACCGAACTTCGAGACCGAATCATGGGCTCGCTTATCTGGAGCGAAGAGTATTACAAGAATCAGTCGGCAGGTTTCCTGATGCACCTAATGGCGGGGCTCTGTTGGCTTCGTGACAATCGAAGCTTAAAGATCGACATCGAACTCATCGTGCGATGTTTGAAAGACATCGACTCTATCGCGGAGTTAGCCAAACAAATCCCTTCCGATCTTGACCGAGTTCGCATGCGGCTTGAAGAAGCGCACGCGTTTCTATCTTCAAGCGACAACTTCAAGTCGCTTCAAGGATTGCGCGTTCAACTTGAGTCGATTGCCTATTCGGACTTCGGTGATCGAGTGCATTGGTCTGAGAACGCCATCGATCTTTTTGAGGCTGTTCGAGCTGGTAAAATAGTTTTCATGTTTTTAGACACGAGACGCTTCGGTGAAACGGCCAGAGCTGTCGGTCGTTTCATTATTCAGGACCTCAAAGCCGTGTCGGCAAGGATCGATTCTGAAATAAAAGCGAGTGATCGAAGGCCATTCACCGTGATCATTGATGAGTTTGCCGATCTAGCCGATGAAGAGTTCGTTGGCTTCCTCGACCGCGCCAGAAGCAGTCGAATTGGGATTGTGGTCGCGCACCAAGAGATCTCGGACCTTGATCGAATCTCGCCTCAGTTCTGTGGTCGACTCATGGGCAATACAGCAACCTTGTTCGCGTTTCTTCAGAAGCGCCCTGAGAGTGCAGAGTTGATCTGCGGCATCGCCGGAACTCGTTCGGCGTGGAAGCAAACAATGCAGACTGAGTCTTTCTTCGGACTACCTATCGACACTGGTAAGCGTAGTTCTCGTGAGGTCGAAGAATTCAATGTGCATCCAAATACGATCAAATCCTTGAGCGTCGGAGACTGCGTCGTGGTGAAGAAATATCCCCAGGCTAGCGCAAGCCGGATTAAGATCTCCTTTAATAGATAGGGAGAGAATTCTATAGGGACTCACCGTTACCGGATTGGAGTCAACCCGTGCTCCAGACACGGGGCCAGCGTCAATCGCAGCGTAAACCCGTCGCAGCGGACATCACGGGTAAAGAGAGAACTGTGAGAAGAAGTGCGATAAGTCCCGTCAGAAAGATCTCCTCGAGATAGTGACCGTGAGCGACAAAAGTGGAGAAAGCGAAAAGTGAAGCAGAGCGACGATTCGTCGTGTATTCGGGGACTCGTTCAATGCAGGCTTCTCATTGTTAACAGCTACGGCTTCCTCCAGCTTCGAGAGCCTTCCGTAGATTCGAGAATGCGGACGTTACACTTAGTTCGGTCTGTTAGCTGGAGATCATGAGTCCCGGGTTCATAGGCTGTACCGTCAACAGTGACCGGACCTGTCGGTGCAGCCTCGAGTTCCAAATCGTCGCTAATCGGATGTGCCCCTATCTGGGACCCCGTTGGAAGGCTGATGCCGCAGACGACCAGAGGCTTTTCGGCGACTACAGTAATAACCAGCCATTTGCTCTCTTGGCCCGCAGTGCGTTCTATATCTCGAATGGAAATTTTCTTTTTGTCGACCATCTTAAAGAGCAGTGGAGGAAACGCAATTGGGAGTGCCCGCCCGTCGGTTGTGCGTAGTCTAAGGCCTTCGCTTTTTATCGGAATGCCCATTGCTGAAAGCGTAGCATTTTTCATAAACGAAAGTTCGAGAGCGGATTCATTCTGGTAGATCGATGTAAGTCGAAAACCTCCAGTGAACTCGACATCTCCAGCATGAGCTTTGGTTTGGTTGATGACTTCGATTTTGCCAATTCCGTCCTGAGATTGAATCACTTTGATGTTCGATGTTGGCTTGGTGGTGATTTTGCAATCAGCGCATACTTTTTTGACCATGCAAATGGAGGCACCAAGCGCATCGCCTTTCTTGAATAGAGTCTCGCAGCTTGAAGTCTTCGCCGCGTAACTCGAACTTGAAATGGCGACGATTGGGAATGTCAGGTAAATCAGTTTTAACACATCAGCCTCTAAGGTTACTTTGTTCGAGAAATATGATGGTGATTGTAGTGTCCAATAAACGGGTTGGTCGGAGGATAGACAGTCGGATGGTACTTACGCTATTCCTCGCCATAGCTCCTTGTGCACGTGCATATTTCGGAATGTGAATGAATGCGGCTCGATACGACCTTTACCGAATCTCTTCGCCCGGCCCCGCAATCGTCATGCTGATGTTGCATTTGGTTCCGTCGAAGATTTCATAGAAGGTTTTTCCCTCTAGAAATGCTGGGTATTCTGTGCCGTCAATTTTGAATGGTTCCGTCGGGCGAATCGAGAACGAATCGTCTTGCTCCATTCCATCGAAAACGATTTTAGTTCTCGATGCGAGTTGGACGCCGCAAATCTTCGCATCTTCTTCGATCCGGATTGAGCCCAATTTTAATACGCTTGTATTCGCTTGAGAGCGAAAGACTGACAACACGGAGTACTTTGTTTTTCCGAGGACTTTCAGGACATTCTTTGGAATTTGAAACGACATTGCGCGTCCCTTTGTGAGCGGGACACACTCATTCAATTCATGACCGGCGACAACAATACTGCCGGTAACCGACGGGCACACCTCGGTGTCATATCCCGATGGGCTGATATTGCGAATCTCGAAATCACCATTGACGGTCAAAGATCCTATAGTCGCCTTCTTTTTCGAAGTTATCAAAACATCAAGAAAGTTTTTTTCTCTTGCGACAAGACGAACTTGCTCTTTCTTAAATTGGTTGAGATTGCACGCTGGGCACCAAACTGCGGCCTTGCATCGCTGCAGTTGGATTTCTTCTGTATATAACGAACACTGCACTGGAGTCGTTGAGTCCTCCGACCAAGAGCTTGAGCTAAAGATGGTGACCAGCGAGAAGGTAAAGAGCAGAAGATGGCGATGACTCATTACGGAACTCCGGGTTTCGATCTACTTTAACTGTTCACCAGGTTTCGCGACTAAAAGTTTGTACTTGCACTGAGTGCCATTGAATACTTCATAGAATGTTTCGCCATCTCGAAAAGCTGGATACTCTTTCTCGTTAATCTTTACTGGTTCAGTTGGACGAATCGAGAATGAACCATCGCGATCCATATCATCAAAGACAATTTGTGTTCCCGCGTGTAACCTGATTCCGCAGACTTTTGTTGGTGACGTAATGCGAACGGATCCAAGCTCCAACGTATTATGGTCGGTCTCTGAAATCAGCAGGCCTTCTATAGAGTAGGTGTTCTCAGGGAGTACCGTCTTTATCGCTGCAGGAAGAGAGAGTTTCATTCGACCTCCGTCGCCGAGAGGAAGGCAAGATTTAATTGTGGAACCGCGAAATAGAATCGTGCCACTAGCTTTGGGGCAAACCATAGCGCCTTGTTTTTGCGGTCCGATTAGTGAAATTTTAAAATCGCCTCGAACAAGATATGGTCCTACTTCTGTTGGGCTGTCGGCATGTGCAATGACCTCAAGCTGAGAGCTGCCAAGATCGATCACTTTGAGTTTGTCCTTTTTGATTTTTTTCTGATTGAAGTCAGGTCGCCAAATGGAAACTTTGCACCGATTGAGGGAGACGTCGTCAGTGTAGAGAGAACATTCGACAGGTGTGTCTTGAAGGTCTTCACTGTTTTTTCCAAGCACATTGTGTGAGTAGAGGGAATGGGCAGCAAAAGCAACTACCCACACTGATCGCATGTTCATCATGGCACTCCGTTAATATGGATGTGATCGTAATGCTGCTCATTGCTTTCGCTAAACCATTTTTTTGGATACACGCGAGGATTAAGTTTAACTCGACTTACCGATAGGCCGTTTACAACGGGTAGACGAATTTCAAGACCGTTTGGTGCTTGAGCTTTTTCAAAGAGGTCAAGGACAACAAGTTCTTGGTTCAAAAGTGTATATCCGGTCCACATTTTGTCATGCGGATACCACGATGGAACTCGTGAGTCTATTTTGGATCGAAGCGAGCTAAACCAACCTCGTCCTGCTGATGTGAAAAGGGGAAGATCTGGTGTCAAGCGATGGAGTTCGTCGATTCCGTCGCGGTTAGTCTTGATCCAGGTGCCGAGCCGATCAGCCGCTGCAATTGGCGGAGTGCCGCCCCCGACACAGGCGCCGAGACCATGTCCTGGTAGCGGATCTAAGGGTAATTCGCCGTACAGACACTTTTCCACGGTGATTCTTCTTTTGCATGTGGGTAAATCATTCTGGGTTAGGCATGAGATCTCTGTTTCCATGAACATGCCATTGACCTGGTAGTGATTTTGCAATCAGCGCATACTTTTTCGACCATGCAAATGGAGGCACCAAGCGCATCGCCTTTTTTAAAGAGAGCCTCGCAGCTTGAAGCCTTCGCAACGGACATCACAGGTAAAGAGAGAACTGTGAGAAGAAGTGCCATAGGTGCCGTCAGAGAGGTCTCCCGGAGATAATGACCGTGAGCGACAAAAGTGAAAAGCGAAGTAGAGAGAAGATTCGTGGTGTACTTGTTGTCTCACTTATTGTAGGCCGCTCACTGTTGACATTCACGGCTTCCTCCAGCTTCGAGAGTCTTCCATGACTTCGAAAATACGAACGTTACACTTTGTTCGGTCCGTGAGATGGAGATCGTGAGTTCCGGGTTCATAGACCGTATCGTCAACAGTGACCGGACCGGTAGGTGCGGCTTCAAGCTCTAAGGTGCTACTAAGCGAATTTATTCCGATCTGGGACCCGATAGGAAAGCTGATACCGCAGACGGTTAGAGGTTTTTCGGCGATCACGGTATTGACGACCCAATTGTCCTCCAGGCCTGCAGCCGGCTCTATGTGCAGAATCGAGATTTTCTTTTTGTCGACCATCTTCAAAAGAAGTGGTGGGAATGCAATTGGCCGTGCTCGCCCATTGCGTGTGCTCAAGCTAAGACGGTCGTGTTTTATCAGGATGCCATTTGTCGAGTAAGACGCATTTTCTATAAAAGTGATCTCTTGAGCCTCTTCATTTTGATAGATTGAGGAAAGTCGAAACCCTCCGGTGAATTCAATGTCTCCGATATGAGCTTTGGTCTGGTTGATGATCTCGATTTCGCCAATCCCATTTGTGGAATGAATCACCTTGATGTTCGATGGGCGGTTCTCCCAAGATTCTGTGAGTCATCGATCTTGAGTCAGGTGGCGTTAGCTTGCTAGCACGCTTTCCTGTTCCTGTCTTTGTTCTTTTGCAAACTCCATTGGTGCTTTCATTCCTAAGCTCGAATGGGGATTGATGTTGTTGTACCTCCAGTGCCAGTCGTCAATCTTTTCTCTGGCGTCTTGCAGTGAGAAGAAGACGTGTTCATTTAGACACTCGTCGCGAACTCGTGAGTTGAACGACTCGATCACCTGATTCGGTTTCCTGACCCGCGTGAACTCGAGCTGAACACCGTTCTTGTAAGCCCAATCGAGCATCGCACGTGATGTGAACTCCGTTCCCTGATCGGTTCTCACGATCTTCGGGTACGATCCCGACGCAAGCTGATCTAGAAAATCTGTCACATCGACTCCGCGGATTGAGTGGTCAACCAAAAGCCCCGGTGAGATTTTCGAATACTCGTCAACAATCGTCAGTGTTTTGAGCCGTCGTCCTGTTTCTAGATAGTCGAACATAAAATCAATCGCCCAAACCTCATTCGACGTCGTCGCCCTTGTTGGCGGCAGCCGCTGGTAACTGCCAAGTTTTTTACGTTTTCTCCTAGCAATCTGAAGCTCGAGTTCTGTGTAAATGCGATGCGAACGTTTGTGGTTCACATCCGGCATCTCGCGCTTTAAAAGAACGAAGAGTCTTGGATGACCAAAACGCTTGTTCTCGCCAACGAGTGAGATCAGCCTGTCACGAACGGGGCCGTCCGTGCTCGGTGCTACCTCGTAGGCAAATGTCGAAAGGCTCAGGCCCAAAAGTCGACAACTCCGGGCCTTCGTGGTCTCGTACTTCTCGACCAGATACAGAGCCTCGGTGCGCCGATCTTTGGGCCTTACCACTTTTTTGAGTTCACCTCCTTCAGCATGATGATGTCGAGTGCCTGCTCAGCGACAAGTCGCTTGAGCTTCGCGTTCTCGGCCTCCAGGGCTTTCATACGCCGCGCTTCAGAGACGTCCATGCCGCCGAACTTTTTCTTCCAGTGGTAAAGCGTCTGTTGCGTTACACCGAGCTCTCTAGAAAGCTCTTTGGCCGTGATGCCGGCCTCCAGCTTTTTGACGGCTGAAATGATCTGATCTTCTGTGAATCTTTGCTTCATCGGGTGTCCCTCTCCGGCTCTTCGCCGGTCGTTTTGGCACACCGTGACTCAAGTCTCAACTACATCAGTTTTTGGGGAGAACCGCCGATGTTGGCTTGGTGGTGATTTTGCAATCAGCGCATAATTTTTTGACTATGCAAGTGGATGCACCGAGCGCATCGCCTTTTTTGTACAAATCATTGCAGCGCGATTCATTCGCGGCGGACTGCACTGGAGTCGTTGAGTCCTCCGACCAAGAGCTTGAGCTAAAGATGGTGATCAGCGAGAAGGTAAAGAGCAGAAGGTGGCGATGACTCATTACGGAACTCCGTTTTTCGATAATCACGGCTTCCTCCAGCTTCGAGAGCCTTCCGTAGATTCGAGAATGCGGACGTTACACTTAGTTCGGTCTGTTAGCTGGAGATCATGAGTCCCGGGTTCATAGGCTGTACCGTCAACAGTGACCGGACCTGTCGGTGCAGCCTCGAGTTCCAAATCGTCGCTAATCGGATGTGCCCCTATCTGGGACCCCGTTGGAAGGCTGATGCCGCAGACGACCAGAGGCTTTTCGGCGACTACAGTAATAACCAGCCATTTGCTCTCTTGGCCCGCAGTGCGTTCTATATCTCGAATGGAAATTTTCTTCTTGTCGACCATCTTAAAGAGCAGTGGCGGAAACGCGATTGGGAGAGCCCGCCCGTCGGTTGTGCTCAGGCTGAGAAGGTCGTGCTTTATTGGAATGCTATTTGTTGAATAGGACGCATTTTTCATAAACGTTATGTCGTGAGCGAATTCATTCTGGTAGATCGATGTAAGTCGAAAACCTCCAGTGAACTCGATGTCTCCGACATGAGCTTTGGTTTGGTTGATGACTTCGATTTTGCCAATTCCATCCTGAGATTGAATCACTTTAATATTCGATGCGGACTTTTTATTGATGCGGCAGTCGGCGCAGATTTTCTTGACGATGCATATGGAGGCAGCAGGCGCATCGCCTTCTTTGAAGAGAGCCTCACAGCTTGAAGTCTTCGCAGCGGACATCACTGGTAAAGAGAGAACTGTGAGAAGAAGTGCGATAGGTGCCGTCAGAGAGATCTCCTCGAGATAGTGACCGTGAGCGACAAAAGCGAAAAGCGAAGTAGCGCGAGGCTTCGTCGTGTATTCGGTGTCTCGTTCATTGCAGGCTTCTCATTGCTAACAGTTACGGCTTCCTCCAGCTTCGGGAATCTTCCTTGGCTTCGAAAATTCGGACGTTACACTTTGTCCGGTCGGTGAGCTGGAGAACGTGAGTTCCGGGTTCATAGACCGTATCGTCAACCGTGACCGGACCAGTGGGGGCGGCCTCAAGTTCTAAGTCGCTGCTAAGCGAATTTATTCCGATCTGGGACCCGACAGGAAGGCTGATGCCGCAAACGGTTAGAGGTTTTTCGGCGATCACGGTAATGACGACCCAATTATCCTCTAGACCTGCAGCCGGCTCTATGCCCAGAATCGAGATCTTCTTTTTGTCGACCATCTTAAAGAGAAGTGGTGGGAATGCAATTGGTCGTGCTCGCCCATTGCGTGTGATTAGGATAAGGCGGTCGTGTTTTATCGGTATGCCATTTATTGAAAGCGAGGCATTTTGCATAAAAATGAGTTTCTGACCGTCTTCATTTTGATAGATTGACGAGAGTCGAAAGCCTCCGGTGAATTCAATATCTCCGACATGAGCTTTGGTTTGGTTGATGACTTCGATTTCGTTAATCCCGTCTTTGGAATGAATCACTTTGATATTCGATGTTGGCTTGGTAGTGATTTTGCAATCAGCGCATACTTTTTCGACCATGCAAATGGAGGCACCAAGCGCATCGCTCTTTTTAAAGAGAGCCTCACAGCTTGAAGCCTTCGCCGCGGACATCGCAGGTAAAGAGAGAACTGTGAGAAGAAGTGCGATAGGTGCCGTCAGAGAGATCTCCTCGAGATAGTGACCGTGAGCGACAAAAGCGAAAAGCGAAGTAGCGCGAGGCTTCGTCGTGTATTCGGTGTCTCGTTCATTGCGGGCTTCTCATTGTTAACAGTTACGGCTTCCTCCAGCTTCGGGAATCTTCCATGGCTTCGAAAATACGAACGTTACACTTTGTCCGGTCTGTGAGCTGGAGAACATGAGTTCCGGGTTCATAGACCGTATCGTCAACAGTGACTGGACCAGTGGGGGCGGCCTGCAGCTCTCCGTCGCTGCTAAGCGGATTTACGCCGATCTGGGACCCGATAGGAAGGTTGATGCCGCAAACGGTTAGCTGCTTTTCTGCGATCACGGTAATAACAACCCAATTGTCCGGTAAACTTGCGGTCGGCTCTATGTCCTGAATCGAGATCTTCTTCTTGTCGACCATCTTCAAAAGAAGTGATGGGAAGGCAACTGGCCGAGATCGCCCAAAGCGTGGGCTCAAGCTAAGACGGTCGTGTTTTATCGGTATGCCATTTGTTGAGTAAGATGCATTCTTCATAAAAGTGATCTCTTGAGCGTCTTCATTTTGATAGATTGAAGAGAGCCGAAATCCTCCGGTGAACTCGATGTCTCCGACATGAGCTTTGGTTTGGTTGATGACTTCGATTTCGCCAATTCCATCCTGAGATTGAATTACTCTAATATTCGATGGTGACTTTTTATTTAAGCGGCAGTCGGCGCAGATTTTCTTGACGATGCATATGGACGCCCCAAGTTCATCTCCTTTTTTGAATAAGGCCGCGCAGCTTGAGTCGTTTTTTGCATAGCTCGAATTTGAAACGGCCCATATGAAGATGGACAGGTAGATTTGCTTTAACACATTCGCCCCCAGATGCTATTTCGTGCTAGAAATGTGATGATGATTGTAGTGTCCATCATCTTTATAACTGAATTCAATCATATTAACGGAGAAGGGCGAAAGAGGAGTTCTCGTCGTAACTGAGTTAGCTTCGATAGGGTATCGGAGCGACATTCCATTTGGCAGAGTTCCTACACTGAGCAGGTCTCTATTTGTTGTTTGTTCTCGGGTCATCCGGTCGTAGATTCGAGTCGAAGGAGGTGAATTAGGCGGAGTGTAGGCTGCTGTTTTAAGTAGGAGAGATTCAAACCAATTGAATCCCATAGAGGAAAACTGCCTGATGTTTGGCGCGACAGACTTAAGCATGCTGATTCCATCGCGATTCAACTGGACCCATTTGGCAAGACGGTCACTTGAGTCGAGAGGTGGAGTGCCCACGCATTTACTGAGATCGTGGCCGGCCAGAGCCTCCGTCGGAGATTCAGAGTAGAGACACTTCTCAACGGTTAGGCGGTGCTTGCATTGTTCTTTGCTATAGGTTTTTGAGCACGAAGCCTCAGTGTGCATGTAGCCGCCGTCGGGATCGGTCTGATCCTTTCCGTACTTAAGTAAAGTGAAAATATCGTTGTATCGTCGGCTGGTGTTTGCGGCGACAAACTCATTCGATAGAGTCGTATTCTCTTTTTGGCACGTAGTCGTAGTCACCACCGAGAACAGCTCCGCCAAAAGTGATAGTATCAAGCGTTTCGCCATTCGAGTGAGTTTCATGCGGATGGAGTTTTCCCCCATAGGGATTTGATCCGTCATTTATGCGAAATGGACCATATCCGTCGTTTGCTTGAGTTGTGTCGGGATTGTCTTTGAAGGGTGAGTCCGTGGCATCGACCGCCGTTGCCAAGGTAGAAAGAAAGTCGACAAGGTTGCTTGTGCCGAAGCTAGAGATCTGACCGCCGTAAAGATAGGTATCCATCGACATCGAGTTTGGCTTGAGGTTTTTCAGATTCCACATCGGTTTTGTGAGAAGTGATCTTTGATCAGCGTAGTCTGCCGCGCCACGTTTTCCTTTCACGCTGATTTCGATCTTAAATGGCTGAGTTTTTCCGGCGAGATTCGACAGGGTATCAAGCTCGGTCAATTTTTGTACCATGAGGCTGTGTGGAATATGAAAGCGGGCAATTCCTAGATTTCCAGACCGAGTGTTGATTCCCAGAATTCGAAGAGATGCTTCGAGATGGGATATCGTTTGATCGATTGTCTTTGTCGACACCACGAGGCGTTTATCGCCACGTGATATCGATAGCTCCACTGATGTTACAAGCTCAATGCCGTTGAACCTGGCTTCGACGTCAACGATGAAGCCGTATGCATCTTTGACCCAATTCTTATAGTTGGTTGTGTCCGAAGGATCGAACGGGTTGAAGCTCGGGAACGGGTTTATGTGTTTTGAAGGTGTGGTTGCATCGTCAACTTCCATCGGGAACAGCCCAGTTGAGCCGGCGCCTGGCGCAGACAGAAGGGTTGTCGCATTCTCAACCAATTGATTTCTGAGCTTGAAGCAATCAACGGAATTGTTGAATTCTTCGTTGCACGTCGAACTGAGTGCGGTTTGTGACTGAATCGATAAGCTTTTTGCTACTGCGAAAACCTTAGACAGGAGAGTTGGCGGAGACACGACGGTGGTGTCTGCGACAGGAAACGATCCAAGCGCTGTTATCTGAATCGACGGTTCCGCATTGCTTGGTGCGCAGTATGCTCGATGGAGAGGCGCGTTCCAGACAATTTCGTCAGAATCCGGCTTATAGCGGAACGACCGCGCGCCGCGATCATTGTATCGAAGCTCATAGATGACGGATGTGTCTGACGGTGCAGTCGACGGTAGCGTAAATGAGAAGAGTTTTTCTTTGCTTCCGAATGTTGGGCTATTGGGATTCCCGATCGGAGTAGTCCATGAACCCTTAAGTTCAGTTGGCGAGAAACTGCCGATATTGATGCTTTGAATGGATGGATTTCCGTTTTTCGTTCCCTTTAAGTGAGCGACGAGTTCATAGGTGATGCCGCTTGAAACCTGCGCAGTTCGCCACTGGTAGTAAGGGCCAAGGTAGTTCGACCAATAGATCTGATAGGCGCTGAGTGCTGGCGCGACTGCAGCGGCGGTCGGATAGTAATATGCAACGGCATAGTCAGTTGAGACGATTTCGAGAGCGCGCAACTCAATCGAACATGCCTGGTATTCAGTCATTGCGCCGGCCTGGAAGTAGGCTTGGCATTCGGCACCCTTGATGTTTACTGGTACACGAAGTGCCAGGTAGGCTGCGTAATACTCCTCGGTCAAAGCCTGAAGGCGGAGATATTCTCTGTACAAAGCTTCACCGCGAGCGAAGGCGCCAGGAAACTCGGCAACCCGTTCTGGGCTGTAGTCCGGCATATACTCATCCGAGTAAGCGTGACAGCCAATCGAAATCGTCTCACCGGGACTGAGCACATGTCCAGGTGTGTCGGCGAACTTTGATTGATCGGTGATGACGGAGAGTTTTGCCGTTTCGCCGGTCTGTGGATTCACTGATCCAATATTCCGAACTGTGACGCCCTCTGTTCTTCCAATGCCAAGGTTTGAAGGTGTCGAGTCGAGAACGACGAACGGATAGACGTTGGGACCATAGACGTCAGATTCATATGTTGCCATGCTAACCGATTGCGCTGAGGCTTTCGAGCTAGTCGCCATTTTTTGAATAGTCGGCGCAGACTGTTCGGCCAGAGCATTGATGACGGCATTTGGAACTGAGTTCTGAAGGCTTCCATGTAAGCTGAGTTCACTGGTGCTTGTGATTGTCGCATTGCCGTATGCGACTCCACTGGCTCCACTGAGGTTGATCGTGTAGCTCCCTTTGGGAAGTTTTTGAAACTGCACTGAAGTGCTATTCGGTTGTTTTGTTATTTGAAATCCAGTCGATGTGTTCGTAACGGTTGCGCTTGCGATAGACTGATCGACTTGGATCGACATTGCTCCGCCAGCAATTGCGATTCCGTGGATAGTTCCATGAATCGGTGAGAATTCCGGAAGGCTGATAACAGAAATTCGAAGGTCATATGTGTCGAGCGGTGCCGTGAGAGTTGTAAGAAGAGCTGGAATGTTGATGACGAGCTGGCCCTCTTGAGTCGTGACGTGGGCTGATATGTCGATCGCGTCTTCAGTCGTACCATATTCGCTGGCCGCCGGTGTAAGGAAGGCATTGCCGGAGCCGTCAGCGAAGCTCATCGCCGTCGCTGGGGTAATAACGAGTGGCTGGGTCGGGTCAAGAAGGCCTGGGTTTTGCCCAATGACATTGAAGCAGGTGGCATTTTCGTCGCTTAAGCAAAGTTCGTCAGGGATTGAAACTTTGAGTGCTGCAGTCGACGTTGTGCCCGACTGGTCTTTGACTGTCAGCGTGACATCATAGAGTCCTGGTTTGCTATAGCGATGTCTTGGATTCTGGTCGGAGCTGGTTTCGCCATCTCCGAATGACCAAAGATACTCATTATTGAGGCTCTGAGAGATAAGCGATCGGTCTGCGGAGAAGCGAACCTCGGCAGGAAGCGCATTGACGGTGAGGGTCTCATCGTTACGGACGGAGAGTGTGCTGAAACCCTGAACGAGCGATGCGACAGCTTGGGATATGGGAGCGCCCTGGTAGTCGATGAGAACAATTTGGTTCGCTATGGCTTTCAGTCCATTGAGGTCAGTGACAGTGAGAGTGACTTCATGGCTACCGCTTTCAGAGAACGATTTTGTCACTGTAGCGCCGGTTGCAGAGGTGCCGTCGTCAAATGACCATGAATAGCTCGCAATGCCAGTGTCGTCAGTCGAGTCGGCCGCCGAAAGCGACATTGATCGCGTATCGTAGTCGGTCGACAGGACTTTGAAGCGCGCAATAGGTGGAAGGTTCGCAGAGACCGTGACTTCGACTTGGACCGTGGCCATTGTCCCTTTGTTATCGAAGACGTTTACGCCCGCACGCCATGTGCCAGCACTTGGGAAGGCGTGTGTAATCACGGGGCCTGCGCCAAGTGAGACGTAACCATCCGAGAAGAACCAATCGAAACGGGCGACGGTTCCGTCGAGATCAAAACTGCCGGAGGCATCGAACGTGAAACTGAATTTGTTCGTCGTGCTTTGTGCTGATGTTAGGAGGGCTATGGGCGGGAGATTCGCGTCGAGTGTGATGGGGATGGTGACGGGATCGGACCAAGCGCCGTACTCATCAAGAACGCGAACGGTTGCCGTATAGCGACCCGGATTGGCAATGTAGTAGGACGCGATCAGTCCCCAGTACTCGCCGCCATCGCTAAAGATCCAGTGCGCATTAACGATGTTGTGTCCGTCGGGATCAGTCGAACCGATACTGGAGAGGGTGGCGGTTGTGGGTGCATTCCCGATGACCGAGGTCGGAGTCACGACGGCAATGGGAGAAGTATTGAGAAGGGGGCCGAAGGCTTGCGAAACCCATCCCGAGACAGCACCCGCGGAATCAAAGACGCGAAGTGAGAGTGTGTAGTTGACGGGCCAAATCAGGGTGCCGGTAATCTCGGGACCAAACGCTTGAATGTCGAGAGGTGGAGTAGCGTCGGGGGCTTGCAGGCGCCACTCATATCCTGTGATCGTGGCGCCGGGGTTGGGCGTTGTGCTCTGAAGGCCGTTTGCAGTGGCTGTAACGGGAATAACGGTGCCGCTTGTGCTTGAGGTGATGACTGCAGTTGGAGTTTGCCTTGCATCGACTTGGATTTGAATGGTTGCGGGTGATGAAACATAACCTTTCGAGTCGGTGACCACGAGCGAAACTGTTTTAAGACCTGATGCGGAGAACGTCACGGTTTTCTCGGGGCCATAGATCTTATTGCCGTTTGGAAGCGTCCACTCATAGCTCACAAGGTTTGCTTGGCCGTTTGAGGTGTAGGAATTAAGACCGCTCAGTTTGACGGCTTGGCCGAAAGCAATTCTGGTTTTATCGGCTGTGATTTGTGCGATGGGAAGAGTTCCGCTGGCAGCTGAGAGATCAATTGAGGCTGGATCACTCCAATATCCATAGGAGTCTTTCACTTCGAGTTGAATATTGAAGTTTCCATTTGTGCTTGTTGTATAGACGAGCGACGCGCCAGTTTGCACGGTGCCGTTTGGGAGCGTCCACTTGTAATCGGTGATCGTGCCAAGGGGATTTGGCGATACGCCCGAGCCCTGAAGTTCAAAGCGAGCCGGGGTGATGACATCACTTGAAACGACTTGAATTGCAGCAGATGGTTTTTTGCCATCAAAGACGTAGATGGTTTGGCCGCCGATGTTTCCGTTGCCATCGGTGTCGTAGACGATGAGGGCCACATTGTAAATGCCGGGCTGGGTAAAGGTATGCGTTTTAAATGGAGTGAGCGAACTCTCAAAGGTTCCATCAGCGTAGTCAAAGAGATAGCTCGCAATCGGCGATGCGCCCGGTGTTGACTGAGATGCATCAAAGTCAACGGTGAGTGATGCTGGTCCCAGGCGAGGATTTGCGATCAGCACGGGATTGGGTGGAGTCGTTCTCCACGCAAACGCTGCGCGGGATTTTGTCGAAAGTCCGCGCTTTGGATCAAGTACGGAAAGAGTGACGGTGTACTGGCCTTGATTGATAAAAGTGTGCGAGAGGATTTTTCCTTCAACTCGGGGAGAGTTGTCGCCAAACGTCCAAAAGTAGCGAAGGGTTTCGGTTGCATCATCGGGATCGGATGGAGGTGAGGCGTCGACGGTGACGGTGAGTGGCGCGTAGCCTCCACGGTCGGTCACGAAATCAAAATTCGCAATCGGCAGAAGATTTCCGCCAACTGTAATGGGGAGCGTGAACGTGGCGGTGCCACCGTTCACGTCGCGTGCGGTGACATCAACTGAGTAGGTGCCTGCGGCTGCAAACGATGTGAGTCCCTGTGGTGAATCCTGAAAGCCTGAGACCTGTCCTGTGGAGTAAGCGAAATTGTATTGAAGTGCATCACCATCGGGATCTGAGGCTGTCGCAGTGACGCGGACCTGGTAAGGGGCTTGGTTTGATAAAACGACGTAACTTGCGGTGACAAGTGGGAGCTGGTTACTTTCAATCGTGATCGGAAGCGATTTTGTGCCAACTGCACCAAAGGTATCTCGTGCTGAAACCACGACCGTGAAAGTTCCGCGTTCGGTGAATTCAAGTGCGGCGTAGCTAGCCGCCTGCCAGTCGGTGTCGATAGCGACTGCGCCATCAGCTTTAAAGGCCTGAAAGCGATAGCTCATGATGCGGTCATTCATGTCGACGGATGTCGATGCGTCGAACTCGATCAATTGCGGAATCCCGCGGCGTGGCTCCGAATGTGTCACATAAACAATGGGTGCCTCGTTCACTTCAAGCGATTGCAATTCAAGCTCGATGAATGCCGACGGCCAGCCCTTTGTTCGAATCTCGATGGTGTTTGAGGTTTGAAGCGAAACGACGGTCTCATAGTAAGCCTTATGCTTATCGATGCGATCGGTGACCCGTTGGCCATTGATGAAGACTTCAGCTTGGCTGACGCGGTAGAGTGCGATGTAGGCGCGATTCACTGAGTTTTGAAATAGACAGCTAAGTTTCTCCGGCCACGGCGTTCTCGCACATGATTCAATCGGATGCTCAAGGCCATCGGCGTTCTTGATTTTAAGGACGGCGAGGCGTGGGCTTTCAAGCGTGAAAGACTCGACGACTTTCTTTTTTGAATAGTACTTCTTTGGACCAAAGAGGGATTCGTCGCGAACAAGCCCACTCATGTCGGAGGTTGAGACGACGCGCTCGGTTGCAGCTTCCGCGCCTTGATTGTCTTTGACGGTGAGCCGAACGGTGTAGGAGCCAGCGCGTGGGAAGGTATAGTCGAACTGTACGCCCGAACGCTCAAAGGTGGACCTGTGGTCGTGATGTCGATCGTGCCTGTGATCGGCGAAGATTATCCATGAATAAGAGACGATTGTTCCATCGTCGGTACTCTGTGTGCCGTCGAACGTCACATGCAGGGGATTTGTGGTATCGAGCGCGTACTGGATGATGGGCTTTGGCTTTTCGTTCTTCGGTGGCTTTGTTTTATCATTGCCAAGAACGGTAACGTCGACCGAGAAGCTTGAGCTTAAGCGCGTGGCCTGATCTGTGACGGTGAGCTGCACGGAGTAGGTGCCGGGTTTTGAGAAGCTATGTGAAACGCGGGATTTTCCGCTTTCGATTGTGCCGTCACCAAAATTCCACGAGTAGCGAAGCGAGTTGCCGTTGGGTGAGAAGCTTTCTTTGGCATCAAAAGTAAACGGTGTGCGAACAGGGTTGATGAGACGGTTTACGAGAAACGCAGCTTCGGGCGGAAGTGCCGCTTGAGGTGCGGGTTCAAGCGAAACGGTGAGCTTTGATGACGAGCGCCCTTGAAGCTGGAGATCGATCTTGTTGGTTCCGCCTTTGAGTGTGACAGGTACGATGAGAAGGCTTCGGGCGTTTGTGATACCTTGCACCCATCGGCCATTGATTTTAATCTCAGCTTCTTTTGCTCTTGAAAAATCCTGATCGACATTCTCGCGTAAGTTTCTCGACAGACACTCGTTTTTCTCTTCATCAGTATCTTCGACATCGCACTGTTCGATGTTGTGCGGACCGACTGTACCGTTTTTTAATATTAAAAGATAAGCGCCGGGTTTGGGTGCAGTGACGTTTCGAGTGATGACAGCGTCGCCTTTAAAGGTCTCGTGCATGATGGTCGCGGCTTCGGCCTGGGTGGCCTTGGCGGTGCCACTCAAGACGACTTGGCCAAGCACTGCAATGAACGAGAGAAGAGCGAACCGAACTCGACGTACCATCATCGAAGACCCCACTCGAATTGACGTTCAGAATTGCCGCGGAGGTGACTCCCGGCGACTGGCTCATCGACTTTTGGCGGACTCGACTTTAGGACAATCGGTTGCGACGTGTGTATTTTCTCAAATGTGATCGCTGTGATCTGCGCCCATTTTGGAATTTAACAATTGATAAACAAAGCAAGAAGCCTTCGACCAGTTGATCAGCGGCGGTCGGTTGGCACATCGAGTTCGCTGATTGGCAGCGATCCTGATATGAGACAAAACGTTTAAGGAATCTTAGGTCGTTTGCTACGTAGAAAAAGATTATAATTCGCATCTCAAACTTTCTAAGCATCCATGAAATTGTCAATTCGCCGATGTGGGAAGAGTGGAACGTATCGATCGGTGGAGATTGTGCGACATCAATTGCTGGAATTTGGGCCAAACAGATCTGTAAGGGCAAGAAGGTTTAGGCGTGCACGTTGCTTACTACGGAGCCAAACTGGTGGATGGGCGAGTGTCACGACCGAATGCCGGCCATCCTCCATCCAGACGATATCTCCGAGTGGCTATCTGTCGACACGCACCGGAATTGGTCGTATATCCGAGCGACGCTCATCAGCGGAGTTACCAACTTGTAACGGTTTGTCGTAAAGTTCGGAATGGCAAAATTGAGATCCGTGAAGTGTTCGTCTCCAAAAGTTTATGAGTTCACCGTTTCTTTGGTTGGAACGTCGCCAATGGTTTGGCGGCGTTTTCTGGCTCATGAAATCATCAATCTCGACGAACTGCATATGTTGATTCAGATGACGATGGGCTGGGACGCAAGTCATCTCTACGAGTTTCAAATTGGAAAAAAGAAGTATGCGTCTTCTGAACATGCTGACGATCCGGAGGCAGAAAGTGCGGAGGATTTCGCTTTAAAGGATGTGGCGGAGGATGCACGAAAATTTTCCTACCTCTATGATTTTGGAGATCGGTGGATTCACGAAATCGAGATCACCAACGTTCTAGAACACGACCCAACCCGCATTTACCCAGTTTGTGTTGCGGGCGAAAACGCGTGTCCACCAGAGAACTGTGGTGGTCCGCTTGGATTTGAGGAATTAAAGGAAGTATTGGCTGGCAAAGCTTCAGAAGAGAAAGCGGA
This sequence comes from Bdellovibrionales bacterium, assembly GCA_016713885.1. Classification (GTDB taxonomy): domain Bacteria; phylum Bdellovibrionota; class Bdellovibrionia; order Bdellovibrionales; family JAMPXM01. Next base: position 182,716 of record JADJOF010000005.1, read on the forward strand.
TTGCCTCGAAGGGCTCGGCGGTTTCTATTATCCACTCAGTTTTGACCCCAATTTCGTGAATCGATATCTGCTTTAGGCTGATAGCGAATCTGCGGATGATTCCGACGAATTTGATGTCTAACGTTTTTCACAAGATGCTAGCGTAAACAAAATATCCAGTCCTTTCGATAAATTACGAATTCCCTCAATTATTATTAGAATTATTCCGTTATTAGGATTAAACTAATAGTGTGGAGATTCTAATAATATGGACCTAAAACCGTATCTCAAAGTTCTTGAGCAAATTGAGACGCAGACAGGTGCCAGTTTATCAAAACGGCAAACGAAGACGGCCCTTATCATAAATGGCCAGCGCTTTGTTTCGCGTCAGGATCAAGAAGTGTCAAATCCAGAATACGGAATAATTGCACGCACGATCGGCGCGAAAGCTGCCAACCATCTCATCGAGGCTGAGCGAAGCTTTCTAACACTTGATGGGGACCTGTATCTCGCGAAGACGGATTCGCGGCTACAGATTAATCTCAAGCGTTTGAACCAAACGAGTTCCAGGCCGAAAAAGCTTCGGCAATCAATCTCTCCGACTCTGATCGTGAGTCCCTATGGTCTCAGCATCGCGGATATACTTTTCAGGGTGAATAGCTCTGACCTTCAAAATTTTAGGTCCGGCCTCTCTTTCACGAAACGTTACGCCCTCGTTCAGGCTAAACTGAGTCAAATGATGACCTCGCTCAAAGCGAAGTCTGTCGTCGATCTCAAAAAACGACTTTTGGATCTTTCGCTCGACTGGTGGGCAATCGCGCTTCGCGACCCAATGACAAGAAAGCGCATGACTCCGTTCTTCGATGTGGCCCAGCCTCACTATAGCAATTCCACCGACCGGTTCAATGAGTTCAGTTCGACGGCTCTTGAATCAGATGGATTGATTGCAGGTCCTCTCAATGCGGCACGCGATCTCGGGTTCTTGAGATCAAAAGACTCTTCGTATTGGGCGACTGAAGAGAATGTTCACAAGATAAAAAGGAAGTATCAGCTCATACCTGGGACGAAGCTAGATACACCGATCTGCTACTTAGCCTCGCCAAAGAGAACACTTGTCGACGAATCCATCACAAGTCGTTTGATGGCGACGAAAGAGATCGACGCGACTTCGCCGAATTACAACTCACTTCGCGCAGTGTGGGATATGGGGTTCGGTGATGAACGCGTGCAAGAGGTCCAAGTCGATTGCATGAGCAAGCTCATAGAAACGGCTCGAAATGAAATTTGACTATAATAAAGCTGAAGCCTGGATCAACGCCGTCGACCAGTCCCTCGTTGGGCTCAAGCGCACAACGCAAGCCTCTAAGTCGCCCATCTTGCTGCTCGGTGCAGGTGTACTTGAACTCTATGCTGAGCTTGGTTGGATTGCCCCTCTTCGGCGCGGCAAGACTGGCGATCTTGACCTCAGTGTCGGCCTTGTGGCTTCTTCCAGCGAATATGCTGAATTCGTCGAAGCCTTTAAGAAATTAAAATATCGCCCGGACAACGATCATCCATATCGATGGCATTCGCCCAAGGCTATTCCTGGTGCAATGACTTACGTCGACATTCTATCGCACCCAGCGACAGATTCCGTGGGGGAAGATGAAGCTCGTGCAAGTATGAAAGTTGCAAACGAGTTCTCTTTGGATGGCATGAGATTCGCGATGGACACAGGGTACTCGGTTTATAACACGATTCGAATTCCCAGATTCGTTGGCATGATCGCCTTAAAGTTGTACGCCTATCGAAATTCTCCAGACAAGCGCCGCAAGGATCTCGCCGATGTCATAGAGGTTTGCTGGAGCCTTGTTGAAAAAGGTCATCACTTTGATTTTGGCACCGAGTGGACCGACCTTGAATCTTATGAAGAGTGTCAGTTTGTTCGAGAGGCCCTAGGGGCACTCGCTGGCGGTGAATCGACAACTTGGGATATTGAAGAGATCCGCCAAGAGCTACTTACAAGAAGCTTCAGCTCAGATGAGATCGACACGACAATTTCAACACGCCTCAAAGATTTTTTGGAGATTGAACCTGAATGATCCTAGCGGGCCATGCCTATTGCGCCCTCCCACTAGGAGGACGGCAAACGCACTCCAGTGGCGGAAAGTATCGAACTAAATGCAAGTCCAGGTTTAAATATTATTTCGAAGCACGGTGCAGATTTGGCTAAACATTCGAACTCGAAATCCGAAAACGATTTAGGCGACTAAAAAGTCTGCTCGCGCTTCGGCCGCAAAGCTGACTTTCTGGGACGGAATTCCAGGAGGTCTCTTGAAAATGAGTTTACCGTCAAAACTATTTTCAGTTATTGATGTTCTTAGTAGCTTCGTATCGTTTGTTCCCAATTCGCCTGATCTTTTAGAGGCTGTCTTCCGCGACGGACTCGTGATCCACGCCTCGACGAAAACAATGAGCGGGATCGAAGCATGGCCTCGAAGTTTTTATGTCGTACGGCTCGTTAACTACGAGATCGCCGAATCCCGAGTTTACCCAAACACCAACGAAGCCGACGGAATTGTCGACTTAGTGAGGTATATTCAACGTCAGCCGTCTGCGAACTTGATCTTGTGGAGAAGCTCCGACAGCTTCGGAATTGAGTATTGGCTCGAGCTGCTCAAGCTCCATCATACTAAGTGGCCGGCAATCGAGAACCTTCAATTTGATCTCAAAGAAATTATCAGGCAACGATATCCTCAAACGTGTCCTTGCAAGCTTGGCCTTCTCACTGTCCTTGCGATCAACGACGTACTCCTGCCGAAAGTTATCGCGGGCGAAGACGAGCCTTCGTCGGATCAGAAACTCGTAGACGAATCGACCTCGGCAAAAGTGCATGGAATAGTAGAATTGATGCGAAAAATTCGAAATAAATCTTTTCTTATAGAAAAATCTTGCCTGCGGCACTCGGCTTAGATTTACGCCATCGTCAGAACTCTAGAAACCGTCACGACGAGATTGCCGTGTTCAAACAAATGGCTTGACCAACTTTTGTCGACGCTTAGGAATTTGCTTTACGCAGGCTTGAAGGGTTCGTTCGGATGGATGCCTTTTTCGACGTCGTCCCACTCGATATTCAAGCGATAGTCGTCGCGTACAGATTCGAATCGCCACGACTGATAGGAAGAGGAAGCGTAGATCAAAACCGTACCTCGCTTCTTGAGATTCACCGTTTTGTTTTCGACATTTTTACCATACTCGATCACGCACTGGGCCCAAGGTTGAGCGATACTGAGCGCGGAGATGTTGAGTGAGTTCGGTCTTCCCATGCCCGTAACAATGAGATTTACTGATTATCCAGTCAATTGGCCGTGACGCCTTGCTTTGAGCAGCGACGGCAATCGGGTTGCCTAAACCGGTCGCGTTCGCGCATTTGGGCAACTCGATGCCTTGTGTTCCGAATTACAACAGACAGCTCGGCGCCTGGCGCTATCTCAGTTTGAGGCTGTGGAAAACTCACAAACTCAATCTTCTCTTTATGACCGAGGTCGAGCCTTCCGATGAGGATGGAGGTTGGTTTATCTGCGGGGAAGAGATTGAGAAATCGACAGGTCTCGCGCATTCTTCGAATCCTTCATCATCTGGAGCTGAACACTCAAGGGCTCAGCGCTCGCGAGCTATTGAATAAGCTCCAGGCTGAGCATCACACGTGTAGCCGCGAGACGGTGTACCGAGACCTTAAAGCGATTGAGCAGGCATTCATTCCACTTGAGGTCGACGAATCGGTGGACCCTGCAAGGTACAGACTTTCAAAAGTGGCTCATGTCTCAAGAGATGTGGCGTTTAGCTACATTGAGCTGCTTGCTCTGACGATCTCTCGTGAATCGATGCGTGTTTTCGATGGAACGACGCTCGAAGAAATTCTGACTCCGCTATTTGATCGACTCGAAAAACTCCTGGGCCTAAAGGGCGAGCGAGCGATGAATGAGTTTTCAGAGTACTTGGGCTTTAAGCCGCGATCGTCTTTTGGTATGAAAGTCCCACGCGAAGTCATCGATACTTTGCATCAGGCCTGTGCGGAAGGGCACGTGCTTGAGATCGACTATCTGGCCTCAAGCGGCGAGCGAGCAGGTGAGGTTGCCACTCGTAGAGTTGGTCCAGAGATGCTCTATTTTGCAGACTCGGGAATGTACCTTATCGCCAAAGATCTTGCGACCACTCCGGGCCAGATGAAGACTTATGCTGTTTCCCGAATAAAGCGAGCCGTGATGCTCGATGACGCCTACGAGTCACAAGACTTCAACTTTGATCACTTTCAGCGGGACTCTCTTGCGGTTCTGAATCACGGCGATGTCGTTACGCTTGAGATTCAGATCAAGGAGCCGATGGCTTCTTATATTTCAGAGCGGCAGTGGCATCCAACGCAACGATCGGTTCGCACATCGAATGGCATCAGACTATCGATGGAGGTTCGCATGAATGACGAGCTTGTTCGCTGGATACTGGGTCTAGGTGCCTGCGCTGAAGTCATTTCTCCGCAGTCTCTTCGTGACCTGGTCGCTAAGGAAATTACCGAGCTCGCTGGCACCTATTCCAAGCGAGCAAGCTAAAAGCGGGTAAAGCGTTATAGATGAAGAAACTTAAGTTTTTACTTATTCTATTTTCTCTAGCCGCGGTGCCGGCCACCGCTGTGCTGAAGCCTGAGGCGCTTTGGATTTCGCTTACAATCTTTGTTAGCGTGCTGTCTGTTTTGTTATTTGGTCGATTTGGTTCAGGTGGAAGGCACATCAACTCCTCCGGCTATGTCGTCTTAAGCCAATCAAGCGAACTCGAACATAGATACATTGCGAAGCAGATCCTTGGGCGCGAGCTTTTTAGAAACGAAGTGGTGCATCACATCAACGGTAAGAGGGCGGACAACAGGGTCTGGAACCTTTGCTTGATGGACGGACGAAAGCACGAGCACTTTCATGCGTGGCTCAGCTGGAAGAAGGAAAAGTCCAGAAAGTATCCTTCAATCCGTAGCCAGAAACGAACTCTGGTCGAAGAGTACGGCGGAATCCTGCTCGATGACGTACCTGCCTCTGTTCGGGTTCCGTCGATTGCGGCGAGCGTGAGTCATCCCTCTGTTGCAATACCTGAGAACGCGCCTGCTTCGATTCGTGATTTGAGTTTGGAAATCAAGCTCACCAAAGATCAAAGCCGACTCCTTTTTGTTGAGTTGAGAAAAGAGCGTAAGCGAATTTCAGAACTGAGAAAGATTCCGGCCTATATGGTATTTCACGACAGAGCGCTTCTTGAAATGTCGGAACGTGCGCCGGTCTCAAAAGACGCAATGCTTGAGATTCAATCAGTCGATCGCGACAAATACGCCGACTATGGACCGAACTTCATAGAAGTCATTCGCAGATTCATGGCTGACCTTGAGTCAGCCCAGAACAAGCGGAATAGCACGGCATAGATTTGGTCTTTGAAAGAATCTACCGCTTGGATCTCGTAAAACTTGCCGTAGTCTTCATTTCGTTAGTCGTGACCGGTTCTCTCATCGACTAAAACGCATACCGACCACCGAGCTTCAGTGTGTTTTGAGAAAGCGCATCGTCATATTCAATGCCATTGGATTTTACTTTTGAGTTCGCGCCGCCAGTTGCTTCGATGTCCAGCATCAGCATGAACCTATCTGGGACGAGAGTCGCCCGTGCGCCGATTCCGAATTTTGTGTAAGAAAAGGCACTCACAACTGTGTTCGGATTCGTCCCAGTCTTGCTTTCTAGAGCCCCAAGTGCGCTCCATCCGACGCCGAAATTTAGTGCAAACAAGGATGAGAGTTTTGCCTGCAAGACTCCGGAGATATTAAGCGTGTCGCCTCCGGTTGTTTCCGTCGCAGCTCCAGTTGTCGCATCCGTACGTGTTCGCTTGTCTCTGAACATAAATGCAGAGCTAATTTGAGCTCCGATGTGCGCAGTCTCATAAACGAGTCGCCCGATGATGACGGCTGAATGGCCACCGACTCCGTTGGTACCATTCGAGGTGGCCGTCGCGCTCTTCGCCTCAATGACGGACGGTTGAATCGTGAGTCCAATGAATGCGTTGATCGGATCGGCTCCCTGTCTTAGGGCGCGGTACTCAAGGCCAAGAATTGGATCGTACAATCCAATATCGGTTGTCGTCGTTCGTGTGCCATTGAGTGATGAGGCCGGGCCATAGGTATAGTTCGATTGGTCAGAAATGGTTTGTTCGACCTGGATGCCTATGGAAAGGTCGTTTGTTATTCCATGGGCGAGAAGCATCTGCGCTGAAGTCGCGGTGGATGTTGAGGCGACGTTTGTAGAGCTCCCCTGGCTCACGGTTTCGTTTGTCGATGACCGTCCTATGGAAATATCAACAAATGAAGTCCCTGCCCGCGGGAGAAAGCTGAGGTCCGTGAGCTGAATGAGAAGTGGAGAAGAGGAGGCGATGGCTTTTTCTTCAGCAGGTGGAGCCTCGGGAGTAAGCAAAGAACGTTCGAGAGTCATGCCAGATCGTATGAGGTCGCGCTGGCCACACCCGCGAGAATTCAGCGTTACAATCGATGACTGAACACTAGTGACCTTTAAAACGCACTGTTTTCCGCCATCAAAGGTCGCGATGTATTCATCACCAGCTGCCACCTCATCTGAAACTATCCGTTCAGCGGCGATTCGGTAGGTGTCGCTTGAAACCTGTCTGACTTTTAGCTGTTCTGAGCCCTCTGCTGCGTTCACGGAAAAAATGAGAGCGGAGACGGCAAAGGCGTACTTCATGCGGCATGTTCCTTTACTTTGTTTTGAACTCGGGTTTTCGATTGCTGACCGGACGGAGAATCACTTCATACTTTCCGCTCATAAGAAGATCCGGAAGATCTGACGTGTCGATTCGAACTTCGGTGCCAAACACAAGCCGATCAATTGTGACATTGAAGAAGTCAGCTACGGCTTTCACCTGATTCAGGTTGCGCGGAGGTTGTCCAGACAGCCAATTGTGGAGCGTATTGACGGGAACAGACGTGTGTTTTGAAAGTTCGATCACCGTCATGTCGTGATGACGAATGAGCTGTCTAAGGCATTTGGCTAACTGCATGACACCATCTTAGGAAAAGAGAATTCAAACGCCGCCCTCAATACGCCAGCAGGTGAGTAAAACACCTGATGAGAGACAGCACTTCAGATATTGTCGGCGATGGTCGTGTCAGCAGAGGCCACGGCGCGCGCAGTTAACAATTGCTCCACAATCAGTATTGATGATTGGTCACCACGAGCTGAGAGTGAGTGTCGTGACAGTTTCATCTGTCGCTTCGATCACACCGTCTCCGTCCGTGTCGACCATTACTCCAACTGCCTCTGGGCTTTTTTCATATACAAGGTACAGGTTTTTGTATCCTGCTCCACGTGCAACAAACTGGCTGAGTCTGATATACGCGGCAGTCGTGGTTGATGGAATTATGAGCGAAGCCGTGTTGGTGTCAGTGTCGACATCACCTGCAACGCCGTATGCGAAGAGAAAGCTTCCCATTATGATTATGCTGCCGTCCGAGTACTTTACGACTTGGCCACCGTTAAAATAGCAGGCCTCGTTGGCGTACTGTGTACAAATGTCAGTCGCATACGATGATATTATCCTATTCGACGTCACTGATAAGTCGGACGGGTCCGTTGGAGAATCGGCTGGTGGTGTGGCGCTAGCGGCACTTCCGCCTCCTCCTCCGCCTGAGCATCCGGCTAAATAGAAAAATAGAATTCCAGTTAAAAGTTTTGAGATTTGCTTCACGTTGTACCTCTTTTCGTTAGCTTCCGATCGGCCTTCGATCTTCAATTCTGATTAAGAAACCCTTCTGCGGTATTAGAACCACCGCAAGAAAGATATCGGGCTCGACGATAGTCGATTCTGAATTTGAGAAGATGAGATGTAGTTACAGGCGTTGGTGGCGAATTCTTCTTGCCCATAACCTCTATGGTCCGCCTAAGATCTCTTCGATTTCGTTCCTGTTTGGATCATTTGGAATTGCATTTCGCCATGCTTGAACGCATTCGAAGAGTAGGTCAGCGCGCTCCATACGAGCGGCAATAGCGCAGCGACTTCGGTGAGCGAGACTTAGACTGGGATCGATTTCGATGGCTTTTTTATACTGGGCTATAGCGCGAGCGTGCTTCTTATGGAGATCAAGCGCATGTCCTTTTGTCATGTGACATGAGGCCGATCGTGGATCAGACTTTAGGCATCGATCTGCGAAGATCACCGCCCGCGAGAGGTCTCCAAGTTGCGAGTGAAGTTTTGCCGCGCCAAGAAGAGTGACTGGGGCTTTGGGGTTGATGGAAAGCGCTTTTCCGAAAGACTGCTCCGCAAGTTTGAGCTCTCCGCTTTTGAGAAATGCTGATCCTAGATTCGAATGAGCTTGATAGAGCTTAGGGTCTTTTTCGATCGCACTCTTATATAGTCGAATCGCCTCGTGGACTTTTTCTGAATTGCTAGCTCCAATCCCAAGATTGTAGTCCTCGACAGCCGTAGTTTCTTTTGGCGAATTCATCTCATTGGATAATGCGTCCGCTGGGAGTGAAAGTACAAGCTGAAGAGATATAAGTACTCTAGTTAGCGACATGGTATTCACCTTTCCTTTGTTTAAGTCGTTCAAAATTCGCTTCCAATTCCAAAGTTCAACCTGATCGATGAACCACCTCTGACAAGTGTCGAGTCCGAGGATGATTCTGCCGGGCAGATCTCAAGAAAACCAATCTCCCGCTGCCGCCTGTTTTGAATTCGAATAGATGGGCTTTTGCTAAGACAGTGCTGATCTTTCCGATTTGAATTTTTTCTGCTCCAACGTCAAACATGAATGCAGAGACCGACGACTGACTGATTTCAAACAAAGGTTTGGCAGGTGCCTTTGTCGCAGGCGCTGGAGCAGACCGTTCGGTAACTCCATCAGAACTAAATTCGCGAATGTCCGGAACTGACGTGGGGCTCCTCAGCTCTTCATGAAAGCTGACAATGTTGAGTTTTCCAGGAAGAACGGTTGTTTTTCGGCAGCAGCTTTCGCCACAGTTTGTCGATTTCGCTTGCTCCTTCGAAAAGCAGGCAAAACAAACCTTGTACTCGCCCGGATCAACCTGGACTTGTTTCCCGCGCTCCAGTGTTGTTGTTCGGAAACTCTTTGAAATCGAGTAACTTCCTGCGATGTCTGGCCCAACAACCTGAACATAGGTTTGCCGGTATTGGAGGGCAAATCGGAGTGATTGGCGAAATGGAGATCTCGCTACTGTAATTCTTTGCTCACGAGAAATCGTGTCTGGGTGTTCGATACTGAGGTCGAGTGTCTGCCCAGCAAGAGTATCGAAGATGAGAGGAGTCATCCCGACTCTTGTACCATTGATTCGAACAATCGCCGACTGCGGGACAGATTCGATCTGTAGTTTAACTGCGGCCCAGACGATCACCTCGCCGATTTTTTGAAATGGTGCGAGCGCGGCGGCACAACGGCAAAAAATAAATCAATCGCATGATGTTTTGTCGAGCACAGATTTTGCCAATACTGGGGATTCCAAATTCATCGGTAGTATATTAAAACCTGTATTCGCGAGTGCTTCTAAATCCGGATTGCGACATTCTTTGGATACGTGAATTGACTCGAACTCGTTCATCTTAGGACCTTTGAATCTTTGCAAGGTGGCCAGACCAGTATCGAAAATCAAAGGGGCGCGAGTTGCGGCATCGCCGCAAGTGCCCAAGGGCTTTTTTGAGTACGGCTTGGAGCGCTGGAACGGGCGGGGTTTCTAAGATCAACTCGAGCACATCGGGATCATTTGGCATTAGTTCGAGAAAACATTCAAATGTCGTAGCGGCCTGCACCCCAGCGTCGTGCTTTGCGTGCCATTGAGCAAGTCGAAGATGCGTCTCTTGATTCAGCGCTCCGTGTGTTTTGATTTTGAGAGCGAGTGCCGTGACCTGTTCACTGCTAGCGGAATCTGATTCCAAGAGGCCGGCGAGTTGGCTGGCCATCTGTCGGCATATGATTAATTGGCTGTTCAGGTACTCGATTCGATACGGATTGTGCGCACGCAACTTTATGATTAACGAGAGTGCTTCATCAAGTCGGGCCATCGAACTCAGTGAAATCGCCCGCAGATAGAGAGCCCGAGTTGAAAGCGAATCGATCGAATCGCGTTCGGCGATTTCGTTCGTGGCATCGATTATTTCTTGGAATTCGGAAAGACTCAATTGGTGGCTGAGTTTACCAATTAGGCTAACGGCGGCGACAACATCGCACGGATTTAGCGTCTCGCCACTATCGGGTCTGGCACGCTCCGAGGTTTCTCGTTCAGTTTTGTCGTCGATTGTTTCGAGTTCTTGCAAAAAAAGCAGATTTGGGACCAAGGTTCTTAGTGCCGGCAAAATCTGTCTTGCGCGGTCGATTTGCATCGTCTGAAAGAAGTGATTCGCTACAAAGAGGTAGCCCTCAAGTCCAATTTCGCCGCGTTCGCGCAAAAAACAAGTGATTGCCGGACTCCTGAAACTGAATTGACCTTAGAAGATGCGACTCAACAGAGGCTAAGTCTTCGGGCAACTGTGAAAGTGTCCTCGCGAGGGCTTCGACGTGGCGAGATGAATGCAAATCGCTTTGATTGTGATGGCGGCAGAGCAGCGTGAGATCGGTAGCAACTTTGCGCTGAACATCCCGAGGGGTTAGCTGCTCGAAGTTCGCTATCGCCTTATTGAGGACCTTGTCGAGTGTCTTCTCGAATGGCGTTTCTGGTTCGCTCCGTGACATCTATTGCCTCCCCGTTGATGATCTATCGTTACGCGGGAGGTGGGCATCTGGGGTCCCATGCAAAAGTTCGCTCTGGAAACGTCTGAGTGTGAGACGACGTAAGTTCTGATATAGGATCAGGCTGTTTTTTTCGATTTGTGCGGAGTCTTTCTTGCTACGATCTCGCTGGCCATCTCACAAACGCGATCGGTGAGTGCGCTGGGTCTTACGACCTCAGCGCTGGGTCCGAGACCCAAAACCCATCTTGCGAGTTCGTCGTTAAGTCGCACCCGAAGTCGAAGTTCAATTCCGTCTGGCTGCCGCGTGATCGACTGTGACTCGTGCCAGCGGCGTTCGCTGATGTACGATGCAATCGGTTCACGAACATGAATCACGATGTCTTCGACCTCTCCTAAGCGAAGGACGCCGATACCGTCGCGAAGAAATTCAGTCACGCTAAAATTCTTTGAGACATAATGCTCGGTGAGCATCGTTGCCGAGCGAATGCGCCCAAGCGCAAAGAGCTTGTGAATCCCGTCCGAGTCCAGGGCGACGAGGTAGGCCCCAGCATCAGCGAAGTAAATCGCCTCCGGGCCAACAATGCGTGCTGGTCCAGGCTCCTTTCCTCTGTATTCGATACTAAGCATGTGTCCTTCAGCGCAAGCTTGATGGACCGTCTCCATGACTTCGGCCGGAACACCCGCAGCCCATGACGGCTCTGGTTTGATGCCGACATGACGTTTTAACTCGCGAAGTCCTTCGTGGGCTTTGGGGCCAAGAACTTCTTCGAGGCGCGAGAAGAAAGTTCGAAGATTGTTATAGAGCGGGCTTCCTCGCTGCGATTCAAAGGTTTCGCGAGCGAGGTAGAGTGCCAGTAACTCCTCATATGAGAACGCGATGGCCTTTGAGATTTTCGCAATCGGCGCAAGCTTAAAGACGCCGTCGTCCGAATGGTCGATTGGAAAACCAGATTGCTCGATCACTTCGAGATCGCGCCGAACAGTCTTCGTGTGAATTTCAATACCTTCATCCTGCTTCAGGCGATCCGCAATTTCGCGCACGCTCAATCCGCGAGGATTGAGCTCAAGAAGTCGCATCACACGAAGCGTTCGATGAAGAGTATCCCCACGTGCCATCGTTCTTCTAATCGGACATTTAACCTTGTTCATAAAGCATTTCGTCCTATTGTCTCATTGTGATTCACTGTTGTTCATCTTTCTGGGCGAAGTCTTTTTGCCGAGCATTCAGGATGGCTTGGATCTCTGGACGCTGATCGGCGAGAGAGCGTGTCAGCCCTTGCTTAGCGCGCATGAAATCACCGAGAGAAATTCTTGCACGTGCAAAGCAGTCAACACGCTCGGCGCCGTTCACAAGTGCGCGCTCATAAAATCGATCGGTCAAACGCAAGCCATCGATCTGCGCCTTTGCTTCGACCAAGAGCGAATCGAGAACCGCTGGTTCAAGTTGTTCAGACATACCTTCAGCCATTTGCAGCAGTTCGGATTTCACGCGGTGACTGATCTCTTGCGCCATGCGGACTTGAATATCGGCCTCGGCCAGCCGGTAACATGTCGAAAGACGGCTTGAGGCCTGGCCCGAAAAGATTCCGGTGAAAAACAGGTTCGAGTCTTTCTCTTCGAATATCGTCGTGGTTTGAAGCCAATCAGGACGTGCCGTTGTTCCCATGGAATTCTCAATGACCACTCGTCTTGAGAGTGATTCTTGGACGGCGCTGTCTCTTGTCTTTAAACTGCTACAGCCCATCGTCAATAAAACCAAAGATGCGGCGGCGATTCGGATCGATACGTTCTGCTGTGTGCTGTTCACGGGGACCTCCTTCAAGGTTGAATCAAGGATCGGCTGAGGGGAGGACAGCTGGGGTCCTTAAAACCCATCGTCTCATCAAGAGATTTGAATGCTGAATATTGCAGGGACCCGACTTGTCTATGGCGCGGGTGATCCTAACTACATGAGACAGACACGGCGAGCGATAAGACGATTTGTGTTCCGAATGATGGTGATGGCCCTTCTAGGCGCATGCACGAAGGCGCTGGCAGTGGACACTGGGCGCACCCGCGAGTTTGAGGGTATCGGCATCGGTGCCATCGAATCCGAAGCCGCTAACGAAGCGTATCAGAATGCGATGACGGCGCTATTTCGGGAAGAGTTTCAAATTGCCTACTCAGTTTCAGAAACAATCGAGCAGGGGACGTTCTCGGTCTATAGATCAAGTCAGTTTCGCGCTGAGGCCGGCGAAATTCAGCTCGACGGCGTGAAGCTTGTGTCCTCATCAAAGAGAACGCTTGAAAACGGCGCCACCGAAGTTCGCGCGAAGTATGCTGTTTCACTGGCTACGTTATCCATGGCAAAAAAGCGCTACTCGCTGGTGAATCGAAAGTCGGTGAACAGTGAGGCCGAGATGAGCATCATTGGCGCCGCCAATCCATACCGCGCAAACCTTGTCGTCGAGACGACGCCACCCGGCGCACTCGTTACAATCGGTGAGAGTATATCTTTGCCAAGTCCCCTTCGACTAAACGGTGTTCTTGATCCCGGTTCGCACACGATCAGACTTGATCACCCCGACTATGAACCGAGGTTGATCTCGGTTGCAGCGTTACCGGGTAAAACGGTCGTCGTTCGGGAGCAACTTGAGCGTGCGAAAGTGTCGCTAAGATTTGAGACTACACCAGACGAGGCACAGCTAACTGTGGACGGACGGGTGCGTGGCCGGACTCCCGTGGCGGTAGAAGTCGAGGCCGGGCAGATGATTGAATTTCGAATTGATCACCCCGACACAAATGGAGTCAGTAAGAAAATGAAAGTCTTCCGGTCGCCCGCAAACCAAACTGTGACCGTGGCGCTTGAATTTAAACCAACATATTTGCAGATTGTCGCACCCGAGCTAGCAGGAAAATTTGAAATCACTCGCGGATTTCGGACGACAGAAATTCCGCGCGGTAAGCCTGTTCAGTTCGATCCCGGCGACTACAAGGTCTGTTTCGAGCCATTCTCCAAAGAAGTCTCTAAAGAGATTGCGTGCGGCGGACGCTGCTGCAAGCCGGTTTCACTTAAGCCTGGGCGACTCAATATCATAGGCTTTCACCAAGAGCTGAGGGCGCCGACTTCGGTCGCGCCGGTTCGTGAACTTAAAGGTGAAGAGCTTTCGGAGAAGAAGCAGACTGAGAAGGTCTGGGGCGAATCGAATGGCGCCTCCTCGGCGGGATCGGGGAGTTCGGCTTCGCACCGAAATCCCTTTGATTGGCCCAAAATATACGTCACTCGCCGCTGGTCGTTTGAGGCGGGCGTCGATTCGATTCAAATTGCCAAACGGACGGTCGTGCTTGGGCTACTGAGTACCGGACTTCGATTCGAATTTGGTCGGCATATTTTTGCAGAAGGAGCCTATCATTGGGGTCTCGGCGAATCGAAAGAAGCGACGACAAAAACGATAGCGACCAACATCCACGGCCCGGAAGCGGCGTTAGGCTTACAGACTTCACCTGAAAATAAATGGGTATTCTCGGTCGACTACCGTGTCGGTCGACGTGTGGGACATTACAAGCTCGAAGAAAAGTCGACCACAAATGGCAGCACGCAAGTTGTAGAGGCTGACTTTCTCCAAGTCTTCTCTGGTCCCTCGATTCGTATTGGCTCCGGTGGCAAATCAGATACCGGGTTCGTCGACGTTTGGGCGTATCAAGACGCCTCTTCTTCGAAGCAGGTTCGTAGCGTAAGCGGAGTACGTATGCGGCTTGGTGTTTCGTTTGAATTCTAATTTTCACTCAAATAGGAGATTCTATGAAACGTGGATTCGCTAAATGGGCGTATGCTGGAGTTGTCTGCTGTTCGCTTGTCATTCCAATGGAGCGCGCAAGCTCGCATGTACCTGCGAAAGGTTCAGTCTCTGAGGACCTTTCCGCGGCGTCGGCCATTGACTACTTCAATGACGCTATTGCCGCAGCAGACTCCGGTGATATGAAGTTGGCCGAGGCGCTGTATCTGCGCGCGATCGACCTAGACTCGAAGCTTTACCAAGCACACGCAAATTTGGCCAGGTTGCGTTTCGGAGATGGTCGTTTGAAAATGGCGGAGCAGGGTTACAGATCAGCGCTCCGGATTCGGCCAGACGACGCGATTGGAATCCTGGGCTTGGCTCGCGTCGAGGCGCGCAAGAAGAGGTTTGGAGCAGCATTGAAGTTAGCAGAATCCTGTCTTGGCAGTGATATAAAGATCGAGTGCATGATGGCGCGCGCCCACTATCTCGACAAGCTCGGGCGTTATCTTGAATCGTATCAGCAGTACGTAAAGGTCACGCAGCTTGATCGCTTGTATTCCGACGCCTATCGCAGTCAGTGCGTGGTTGGGGCGAGAGCTGAACGCATTGATCTTGTTGAAGAGAGCTATGCCAAATGGCTCGAAGCGATGCCCAGTGATCCGGGCAGAAAGTTTATGGACGATCTGATTGGTCGGAGTCGGTGAACCCACTGCGAGGCTGGTCTTGATTTTGTTTTAAAAGTTAATATCACTTGATACGCCTACTTGGGTCACGTTCACATTGAAGTCATGCGCTACCGTTCTCTTTTTCATTTTCTAATGTCTCCGCTCGGGCGAAGTGCTTTCTTCAAAGCTGCACTGACGGCGTATCTGATTCTTGGATTGGTAGCGGCTACAATGATTCTTTCTTGGACAATAGCAAAGTATAACAGTTGGCTAGACTCTAGGGCTGAAGAATGTCTTCAGCGATTAATTCCGGAATGCGGTTTTACAGTAGACTTTAATTACTACTATCGTTGCGCTCTTCGCACGGAGCTCCGTTCGTCAGCAGGAGTTTCAAAACAGGTTTACCCAATGTTAAAAGCGCATGGTCAGAGTGAAGATTTCGTTTTGAGGATTTGTAGCTCTGTCCTCAGATTGACATCGGGTGAAAGGTATTTAGATATTGAAAGACGGTTTACTCTTCTGGAAAATATAGTTTCTGCGGAGCATGGATTTGTTGCCTTGCTCGCAATAGCGGCAATGTTCGCAATTTTCATCTTTGGAAAATGGCTTCGATGGGTTTTCTCGTAGGAAAATTATGAAAAGAGCTTTCTTGTTTTTAAAGCTGGCAGTCGGTTGGTTTATATTGGCCTTCTTGTTTCGGCTCTTTATGTCTGAACCTGGCGCGGACGAACTAGGAATGACCGTCGGACCATCCGTCATCTCAAAGCTACCAATTAGTGCGACATTCGCCGAAGAAAGAGGTTACAATGACGAAATTGTCAGTTGCTTGAACAAAGAAAAGGTTTTGGGTGAAATCAAAAATGAGTTTTCAATTTTTGGAAAATTTGGTTTCAAATGTGTTGAGGGGATCAAAGATTGGACTCCGGTTCCAATGTCCCGCACTGCACCTAAAAAGAAGGTTGACGCTAAAATTAATTATGAAAAACTTTCCGAATACGCCTTGGAGCAGATCTCTAAAGAGGAGCGATTCGATTTTGGAAAATTGTCTGATGCCGATCTCGAAGAGCTCGAGGCCTTAGAACAACGTTATGGTTCCGGTGTCTGGAACGGTGCTGAACCCGAAAATCGCCTTTTTTCTTGTGAGAACCGACGAGGACTTAAATTGCGTGTCGCATATTCTACCAAAGACAAATGTGACTAGACAGATCGAAGCAGTCTCGCAAACAGTGGAGGAAGGCAAGTGCGCTGAATCTGGCAAGTGAATACTAAGCAGCATTAGCGTTTGAATTCTCGACCAGGCGCTGAAGTTCGTCGAAGCGAAACTTCAGCAGTGCATTCAGAGCGGTACCGGATTCACTATAGCCGACGGCTGGTGCCCACTCGAACTCGCTCGTGTGCCAGTCAGCGGGATCACTCTTCAAACTGCATCCAGGCGGAAGGGGATTGCAGGCCCCCTGATAGAGCTCGTAGACTCGTCTTTGAATTAGTCTTCGAGCAGAAAGATTTAGATCAGTCACTCGCGCAAGACTTTTGGGAATGAACGCGCAGGAAGTCGCTGCCGTAAAAAATCCACTGATTGGATCTTCGCGATTTTCAAGTCCGTCAATTTCATCCGACGTGTCAGTATCAGAATCTGATTTGTGGTGAAAGAGATGCGCGAGTTCGTAGCCAATCGGACCGTGATTTGCGAAGTTTCCATTCGTCAGTAAAAACGCCCAGAGCTGTTTGGCGTAGCTATTATCATCGATGTAGATCGCTTGTTTTTCAGCCCGAAGATGTCGAGGGACGACCTTCTTTTTCAGGTCCGCATCGGTGCCACCAACGGCGCGTCGAATGCCGGGAAAGAGGCATGGTGAATTATCCCAAACGTAGGCATCCATGCGAATGCCATCTTCACGCATCGATTCAACGAAGGGCTGAATCAAGGTGTTATTTCGAACGATTGACTCGACGACTCTTGGATCAATCATTCGAATGAAGGCGTAATTTCCATGAGCGTTTTTTTAACCAGTTGGTCGTCTGGTACTTCCCAAACCGGCCACGGAACTCGCTGCTGATCGTTCCGCGGTCGTCGAAGCGTTGTTTGGCTTGGCTCGGTGATAGGTCGAATTCGTGCGATGCCCTGTTGAACAATACAGCCGATTAGTTCCGACGGGACCCCGCTTGAATTCGAATTTTCTCCTTTCTTGGCGAATGATGGCAATTGCGAGATGTACTCCAAATGTTTCCAGCTGCGTGAGGAAGCATCTTTGGGCACACGCAATGTGAGTTTACCTTGTTTCCAGTTTTTGCCGTCGCCAGTAATGTTCATCTCAAGACCCATGCAATTAGGTCGAGACAAGGCGGTCCAATCGTCTCGCGTCAGTCGAAAATACGGTCGTGAAACTGTGTGCATCTAACCAGTTCGGCAGGTTTTGATTTTGAAATTAGACTATTCATCTGAAGTGGATAGGATCTTGGTGATGATGTCTCAAAGGGGAACATGATGCCGATAGAAGCCGACTTCAAAATTGACGAGTCGTATCTAGCTGACGAACGAAAACGAGTCATTAAACTCTTCTCTCGTTCAAAGCATGGACTTGCCGGGGGATTCGCTGACGCGCCAGCGCTCGCTGACTGGTGGAACAATCAGATTAGGCTCCAAGATGGAAAATGCGCCTACTGTGAAACCCCCATTCGCTTGATCGAAGAGCTAATTAATAGAGAAATTTTGGCATTTCGTGCCGTTCGGGGGGAAGGGCGGCGTGGCCCGCGCTTGGAGCTCGAGCGCCTGGATGCTAGTGGTCCATACAGCTCGAAGAACTGTGCGCTCGCATGTTACTATTGTAACAACGACAAGTCTTATATTTATAGTGCTGAAGACTACAGAATTTACTTCGCACCGGCAAAACGCGCACACTTCGAGAGTCTTCTGAAAAAACTAAGCGGCAACTAACCGCGCTTCCCGCTGCGACAGGCCCAATTGCTTCGACCGCGCAACAACCCTCGAGAGATGCCTCGCCTCGCTAGCGCTAAGACGAATCGGTGCCGCTCCAAAGTTCCGCGCGACAAGATTCCAAACCAAAGTCGGGCCCCACTTTTGATTCCAACCAGGAATCCATGGAACAAAATAAACTGGAGCAACGGGTTTGGCGATGTCGGTCTCACTTGCTCGCATCGGCCAGCATTGACCGAGATAGGCCTTTGCTAAGAAGCCACAGCCCTCAATTGGTGCGATGCCGAACTCGAGATGGCCGAACGCTAATGTCGTTCGCTCCCGGTGTGGTATCGAAGAAAAGATTCGGTGTGCGCCGCGGCTGATCATTGGAGGCTGCGCTGGCCCAAGATCTCGATAAATAAGATCAAGCGCTTTGGCGGGCCTGTCGAGTGCGGTTAAGAGTTCAACAACCGCAACCTTAATGTCCGAAACATCGAGACCGCTTTGCATCAGACCGCGAGCTGCGTCCAACAACACGGACGGTTCGTCTTGAATGATAGCGGCCCGCTTGAACGAATCAAGAATCGCTAAAAGTTGAATTCGAAGTGCCGGATTGCGACTGACCCCTTGAAGTGAGCGTTTGTTTAGCTCGCAGGAGAGAACCCACCGTGCTGCTTCAATATAGTTCGGAGGCAGTGGAGGGCTTCGTAAGTCCGCAGAAACATCGAAAAGATCCCTGTCCGAAATCGACTCTAGAGCGTTAGCGAGTGACAATATTTTCACTCGCTCGGGATGGATAAGCCAACCCATGAGCTCATAAAATACGGCTCCGCGAAATCCTTTATTCCGTAGCGACCGAGAGGCATCGATAACGCTTTCGGAGTCACCAATTCTTAATCGTTCAACTAGCGAATCAGGCGACTTGCGCTCCGTTCGCTTGAGAGAATTTAGGTGAGAAGAAATTTCGGAAAGTGTGTGGTTCATCGGGTGCTCCGGTTTTAGTTGGGAGTTCGAGTTTCAGCGAGATCGGTTTTCTGCTCACTAGGGAAAAACGAAGTAACGAGCAATCCTCTTTCGAGTGCAGCGCCCATAAATTCCTGGCTCGAATGCAGTAGGCAATCGATCGCTTCGCCCAACATCTGGTCGGTAATCCAACTAGCTGGAGTTCGAATCTGCAAGACAAGATGTTTGCCGTCGATGACTGGGCGAAATGGAATCGGACATTTACTCAGCGTTTCCTCGATCAATGCCTTCAGCTTGATCAATTCGAATTTCGATCCTTTTGCGAAAGCGACCTCTAAATTGAGATAGATAGCTTGTGTTTCGCTGAACGTGTAGACGATGCAAACGATGCTCGAGCTCGGCGTTGTTGTTTTGATCAGGAATCCGTTTTCCAAATCCGATATCGCCTTTTCGACATCGACATTTCTTTCTTTGAGTAGCATCTTGAACACTTCCCGCATTGGTTCGAGATCTCTTGTTTGATTAGGCATGTCCGACCTCCATGATTAAATCGTAATAGAGGGCGGGGACATCCGAGGTCTCCGTCTCAAATCTAGAATGAAGTGACGTCGATCCAATAGAGCTGAAGGTCGGTCGTCGATGGCACGGCAACGACGACGTAGTCCCGTTGATATGATGAGATGAACCCCAGCTGCGAATTGTACACATTGGTTGAGTAGGCCATTCGATCAAGACTCGGGAAGTCGGCCGCAGGGAGGTACGACCAAGCATGAGGTTTTACAGAAGCTGAATACCGCCAGACGGTAAACGGTTTGCCGTATGCGGTGTTTGAATCGGACAGCGTCCAAAGGTCTCGCTGTCCAGTTGGTCCGAGATTGCCTAGCGCGAAGCTTCTTCCTGTCGAGAACAGGCTCGCGGTTCCTAGAGTAATGGCTTCCATCGTTGACGTAAAGCTCAACATGGCCGGGCTGTAGGTACGTGTCTGATTTTGAGAGGCTCCGGACGAAGTCTCGTAGAACCAGACAAGACCCGACTTCACGCCAAAGTAGGGTTGGTCTGAGGCGAAGTAGCTCGAAGCCGAATAGCCCCAGGTGACCGTGAGCGATGTCATTGCGGCGCAAGTCAAAAGGTTATACTTCCTTAGCGAGGCACTTCGATACGCCGAGCTCGTGTTATAGACGTAAAGAGTCGTTCCATCGACTGCAATTTGTTTCCCAAATTTTCCATCGTCAAGAAATCGGCAGGTCACGGTCCACAGTGAATCAAGGCGGCGGCGTTTCCATAGCTCCAGATTTGTGATTCCGGAGGTGGTTGACTTGATCAGCGCGTACGCCGAATCGGCGTCGGTCGTAAATCCGTTGAACGACTGTATCGTGGGCCCGGTGTTGGCAAACGCCGTGCTTTGAACACTTGCGACGCTATAAGAACCTCCACTTGTTGTCGCATAACTTTTGTAGCCAGTTACTGGATCTGGTGCCGGCAGCACAGTGCCAGGCGCAAGCGGGACGGGGATCACTTCAGGAATTCTACCATCGGTCGTGTCGCTTGAGGTTGTGGGGTCAGTGGGCGGAGCCGCGCACGCCGCAAGCCCTACAGCCAATGCCACCGCATAGATATAGATCGCTCGAATTCTCGGCTGCGCCATTTCATTCCTCCAGCCTTCACGATCTCGTAGTGGGAGGACGGATTGGGTCCCTTGTTCGCTTCTGAGACACCCTGAAGACGGAGTGCTTCATTTTCGCCGACCTGAAACCGATATCTTGGAGATGAACCGATGTCCTGAATGTGATTCAAAAGAGCAAGGTAAGGAATTTCAAATTTCGGTTGAACCGGTTCCCGGTAGCCCCTGGAACGATGTTTTAAAAGCCGTGAGCTGTTCCGAATGCGGACATTTGATACCGGCGCACATCTGGGAGCATTGGAATGGTTTGAGCCACAAGCAAGCTAAGATTGAGTGGACCGAGAAATATCGTGCAAAGGCCTTGAGTACGCCCAACGAAGACGTTGATTATGTTGACGAGAGCGGACGACCGATCGATCCGAAATCAATTGATCTCGACGCGGCTACATTCGCCGATGAATATGGACGACCGTGCCATAAAAATGGCGAATTAATTATGAATTTTGTTTCAGAGTTCGCCGCCATTGAAATCGGTGAAAATTTATTGCGGGCCGGGAAGCTAAGCGATGTTGTTACACACTGCACTCGCTATCTCGAGATTTACAATGTCCCGGAATTTTGGCGCTTACTTGGTGTTGCACACGGAAGCCTTGGCGACCCGACCAGCGCTCGTTTCAGTTTCTTGTCGGCGCTGAGCCTAGATTCATCGGATGCGATTTCTCTGGGGAACTATGTGACGGCTTGCTTCGATCTTGGAGACAAGAAGTCCGCACTCGAATCTTTAGAGAGATTTTTTAATCAAACCAGCGACGCTGGAAAACAGATTATACTCGACGCCTTGTTTGAAGCGATAAAATCAGGTCTTGTTACCAGGAAGGATCTGCCGCCAGCGATACAAATCCTACTACGTGAGGTCAAATGAAAACGATCCTGCAGATTGTCGAAGAATTACTTGCGCAACACCCAATTGAAGTTCGAGCGGGTTTTAGTAGGTCTGATTTCAATGGGTGGCTCGAAGCGGCTGGATACCCCAATGGGGAGTTCGAGGAGATATTTTGTGACTTCAGAACTTTGTCTGAGCGTGACTATCCGAAGTTCATTTTGGACAATGGAGAAGCCGTGTATCTCGTTAGTGTTGGGAAAACGAGGGCTCGACGCTATTCAATAGTCGTTGGTCAAGACTCTATTTCTCGACTATTTGGCGAGCGGGCGGAAGCGAAAGGCCGGAGCGCAGTTTCATCCATATTTCTGCCGACGGCTGAAGCTGTTGATTCGTTTTTATCTGAATTTGACCTGACGATTGGCGGCAGGGTCATTGGGTCAAACTCTCTAACGATTGTTCGAACGCCCGAGGACCTTGAATCGATTCCTAGCCAGCAGATGGGGTGCTATTTCATCTTTAGCACGCTGACGGAGCAGCAAATTCCGAATCTAAGTTTTGATGATTATGCTTGTCACAAACGATGGATCGACAAAGATGGACTGCGGTTTCGCTGCCTTTACAATGGAAAAGGTGCGAACACGCGAGATCGGCTTTTGGTTCACTTGTTTAACAGATCAACGCGAGCAAAGGTTCTTGCCGCCACCGACGGGAAGATAACAATTTCGAGTACTGGCGCGATGTCTCTCGACGTCATCGACGAAAACGATGTGCGGATTCTTGAGTCACGCGATCAGTTGGGAAATAACAAACACCTGCTGAAGAAAGTCAGCAAGTCGCTGCGAGTTCGTTCTAACGTGCACCACGACCCCAACAGCTATTTTGTAAACGGGATCGACATTCGTGAGGAGCACTGGCGTGACGTCAGTTGGGCGGTATGCACGATCGAGACCGACTCTGAATTTGGTAAGATTCTCATCGAGGAAGCATTCGCTCGGAAAAACGGCCGGCCGCCACTGTGCAGACGGCACGGGTAGGTTAGCAATCGGGACCTATCATCGGGTGAGACCAACTTGGGTTCGTGAATAGGATGATCGATCTGAATCGTTTGAATCCCCGGATCCAGAACTCCTTGAGGTCGAAGCGGGCTCGGCAGGACATTTGAGTCGGCGATGGCCGCGCGGTAAACGCCATGCGGGATGCAATTGCGCTCATGACCTTAAGTCCTCATAACTCTGTTCATCTGTTTTCGAGCCAATTTCTGCTTCGACAAACGGGTGGAGCGACCATTCTGAGATCATCGAAGCGCATCAAGCAGGAGTCGCAGGTCGAGCAGTCTCAAACTGAGATGCTTAATGATCCTATCATTAACTACATTGAAAGGAGTGAACTGCTTGAAACAGACCGCAGTGCGTAAGAAATTCAGAAGAACAATCTTCGAGATCGACATGAGTCCTGAACGAAAAATGCCGAGAAGTCGGAGTATGGCACGGGGAGATACGCTTCATCGAACACTGAAAGTTATTCGACTTCTTGAGCTCAACCCAAGGGGGCTCAGTGTTAAGCAAATTGAAGATCGCCTGAAGGCCGATGAACACATCAGGGAAGTTTGTTCGATGGGAAACGAAGTAATTGCGATCGGTCGCCATGAAAACGACGTTTCTTCAACGAAAGACGAACTGGTTAAGTAATGAACGTGTCTATACCGCTCAAGAAATTTTCGCCGGACTCACTCATTGCCTATAAGGCATTCGCTTCGCTTTGGACAGATCATAAGCTATTGATCGGTGATGGCGAGTATGTGCAGCTCGATGCCGACGTTGCTCTTGATCGCTTTGTGGATCTGTCAAAGGTCATGAACTCATCCTCCTTTGTTGAAGCGTTCATTGCAAAAGAAGAATTCGATTCCCTTGGGCATTTTCTTTCGGAGTGGTTTTCTGGAAAAGATGAATTGAAAATCGAATCGCATTCAAATCTTGGGCACCCGAATTTCAAAATTCAGTTTATTCATCGAGATGCCAAAGGTGAACGCATTGAAGTCTCTCTTTCCGAAGAGGCCGACCATCGGTTTTTTGGACCAATAGGTGCCGGGCTGGCAAAGATAGCGCAAAAGATTGAAGGTGTAGATAGTCACTTTCAAGTTGTGCACGAAATGAAATCATTTTTGGGTGCCCAGGTTGAGTCAGAAGAAAAGATTGTTTTTGATCCAACGTTAAGCGCTTTGAAAACTGTTGATGTGGAAAAGTTTCGGCCCATTGTAGAGGAATCGAAGGTCCCTGGTTCCTTCCAGGTTTCGCTCGCGGTCGAAGATACAAGCGGCACCACGCAGCAAATTAATCCCAACCTCATAAATCCAAAAACAAACACGATTCGATGTTCTGATGGTGCGATAATCCCATATGGCCCTGGTGAATCAGGATTTATTGATGAGATCCGAAGTCGGCAATCGATGAATCGTAAGCAGGCGGAACGACTAGCGCAGAGTCCAGAGGACCTGATACCGCCGGGGACCGACACATCTAGGCTTGATCTTTCCGAATATCACAGTCGTGTTTTGGGTTTTGAACCGCGCAAACAGCAAAAGTTACTAGAGTTCTCGTCGAGTGGCATCGAGTGGTTTAGTGATCTAGATGGTGAGCCTAGCCTTCGCGTTCAGGATACAACTGGCAAGACGGTCGAAATGAAACTGCCGTCCAATGACACAATTAAAAATGCGATACAGAAAGTAACATCACAACTTAAAGAATCTCGAACCAATCCCAGCGCATATGTTCCGAAACTGGTACCGATAGACGAACATGGCCAGTTTGTCATTCAACCCACAGCAGAATCTTTGCTTGGCCTAGGCGTGGTTGAAACGATCGCAGAAAAGTGGGCAGCATCCCCTGACTTGAAGAAGGAAAAACGAGCTGTCGAAGTCGCAGTAATTGGCGAGCAAAATGCGAAACACACTGAGGATATCGCCGATCCTGTATTACTCGCTAGGCAAATCGATACTGTAACAGATGCGAAACTCGATCCCCATCAAGTTACCGGAGTTGAATGGTTGCTTGAGCACATGCGTCGTCAGCGAGGCGGCGTTATTTTGGCCGACGAAATGGGTCTAGGTAAAACAGCGCAGATGCTTGTAGCAATGGGCATTTTATACGACCTGATTCGTAGCCAGGGGTCCACGCCAATGTTTCGTGCATTACCGGTTTGGCGTCCGGTGCTGGTGGTCGCGCCGAAGATTTTACTTACGAACTGGATCAGGGAGGCCGGGCGATTCCTAAAGAAGGATGTCCTACCAAAACGAGAAATTGTTGGGAGCAGTATAATTCATTCTCTTCTTGGTGATGGCGGCAAGGATCCGTCCAAACTTCTTGAACTTGATCTTATCGCAATGAACTACGAGACCTTGGCTAGCTATCAGCGCGAACTTCTTAGATTAGACTTTTCCGTTGTAGTATTCGATGAATCTCAAAACATAAAAAATCAAGACACGGCTAAGAGTATCGCGGCGCGCGCGGTTAAATCATTCCTGCCGATTTGCTCGACCGGTACGCCAGTTGAGAATTCATTGAGTGATCTGTGGACACAGATTGATGCGACAAATCGCATTCCCGTCAATCCTCTCGGCACGTCGAAAGACTTTACTGCCGATAAGCGAAACTCAGCCGAAAGACTTACCGAAATACGTGCCCAACTGGATTTCCAGTCGAAAAAGACGATCATATTGCGAAGAGAAAAGTCGATTCTTAAGAACTTTCCAAAAAAAGTTATTCATCCACCAGTTGTTCATTCAATGACGGCAGAACAAGCGGCGCGTGAAGAGAACTTGACGAGAGCATTGAAAGGCTCCCCCTTGGAATTGATGACTGAGCTTCGGAAGCTCTATCAGCATCCGATACTATTGTTGAAGAGCGCAAATTCTAGTTCTTTGTCTGTTAAGCAGCTTATCGAAAAGGGGCCAAAACTAGCTGCGACTATTGAAATTCTAAACAGGATTAAAGGGCGAGAACAGAAGGTACTGATTTTCACGCCGTCGGTTCCGATGCAGGCAATTCTAGCAAGAGTCATAGCTGAAGAGTTCGGCGTGGTAGTCAATATAATTAATGGCGAAACAAATCAACGTGGTGCGCCGGGCGAAGCTGCCGAAAAAATAATTGAAGATTTCAGTGCAAGTGATGGATTTGGGGCACTCGTTCTTAGCCCGTTGGCGGCGGGCGCAGGGTTAAACATAACAGCGGCCAATCATGTCATTCATTATGGGCGTTGGTGGAACCCTGCCAAAGAGGATCAAGCAACAGATCGCGCTTACCGGCGGGGGCAGCGGCTCGATGTAAACGTATACTATCCAATTTTGTCGAACCTCGAAGGCAAGGGATTCGATGTTGGTCTACATGAACTAGTGGAGCGAAAACGGGCACTCGCCCGTGATTTTCTGGATCCAATTGAGTCTTTTAATATAACTCAGACTGAAATGGAAGAAATCAGCAAGGGGCAAGTCTAATGGGAAGCAGTTCGATTCTGAAAACAATTTCCGATATTGGAAGGAACGGAAAACCCGAGGATTGGGCTGTTGTTGGGGTCGTGGTCGCGTTGGCAGCAATAATTGCGATTGCAATTTATATGACTCGTTCGAAAGTTTTGAGAGAAGTAGGAGCGTTGGCAAAGTCACTGAAAGATTCTGGAAAAACGAAAGAGAACAACGGATACGGCATCGCATATGGAAGTAACTTCTTGGGTAGCTTTGATATCCCTGGTCGGGGTCAGACAGATGTATTTAAAGTCGATCCGGTTCAACACATTAAATTATATGCAAAAAATCAGTTTACGAGAAATTTATTTGTGCAAGCTGCGCCATACATTTCGGGCATTGCGCTTTTCCTAACGTTCTTGCTCATTGGTATAGCGGTCTTTCAAATTGGTGGTTCGCTAAATGGCGCTGGCCCGGCAAATGTGAATGGTAGCGTCGGAGCGCGTCTCGAAAGTCCAATCCAGCATCTCTCTTTTAAGTTCTTTGTTTCGGCAATTGGTTTAATTGCCTCAATCATGCTCTCTATATATAGATCAAGCGTGTTAAACAAAATCGAAGAAGCGGTCGAGAGGGAGCTTCATTTTCTTTATTCAAAAGTTACAACCCGTGACGCGAGTGATGTCGCCCTGCAGATTGAACAAGCTAAGGGTGCGACAGAGACAGTGGCGCAGCTGAAGCGAGCAAATATTCAGCTAGAGTCACTAGACAAACTAGAGGTAAAAGTAAGCGATCTTTCGCAGTCTGTTCTGCAAGCCGTCGCGACGCAGATTACCGACGAGCTCGGTAAAAGTATGGGCCTTCTTTTAAGCCAACAATCTGAAAGCCTGAAGTAAATCGCCGAGGCGATGAACAAGAGTTTAGAGGCGTCGGTCGGCAAAATTGGCGAAGACCTCAATCAGAATTTCAAAATTATGTCTGAAACGTTGAATCAAAAGTCGGACTCTGGGGTCGGCGATATAGTCTCAAAGCTAGAATCAATGTTAAGTGGAGGAACTAAGCAGTACGGCGAAGAGCTTGGTAAATCGCTCTCGGGCTTTGGCAAGCTTCTGCCAGACCTTGAAAAAAGTTTGAATGCTATGATGAATCAAATGGCAGCACTTGCCAAGGAAAACGCGGAACGCGCTGAAAAGCAAAACCTCGTTCAGGAAGAAACTTTAAATTCAAGCCTACAGAAGATCAACGAAGCGATTCAAAAGATTTCCGCTACACAAACTCAATCTCAAGAGCATCTTGATTCGGCGTTAAACCGAATTAAGGAGGTTTCAGATAACGCTGTATCAGCAGCCTCAAACTCAATCGAAAGCGTTTCAAATGTAATGGGGCAGCGCCTAAAGGAACAAACGTTGGAATCGCAGCGTATGATCGATCGCCAAATGAGCGACATGAAAGAAGTGTCGGGAATAGTGAGCACGGTTGTTGCGGCCTTAAGGCCAATATTGTCAGAGCTTCAGCCAATTATGCAAAACACCAGCAGTATTGCGATTGAATCTAAAGCTGCAGCGACACAGCTTCGTTCGGTTTCTGACAGTTTTAAAAGTGTATTCGATCAAACGCTTGAGCTTCCTAAGGCAGTTAATGCTGTGAACCGGGACTTCAATCAGACACTCAGTGAGCAGGCAAGAATGCTGGCACAAAACCAAGCTTCATTTAAGGATCTAGGGGAAACTGTTGGTAGTGGTGTTTCGAGCGCATTAAGTGTAGTCCGAGCAGGATTTGAACATTCGAAAAATGAAATTCAAAACGGTCAAACCCAGCTCGCACAAAATTTCGGATCTAAAATCGAGTCGTTAAGTGATTCTATGGAAGAGCTCAATGGAAGCATTAACAAGATTGTTTCATTGGTGAAGAAATAGAGGGCAGCATAGATGGCCGATGAACAAGAAAAAAGTAGATTTTAGTCACTCCAATACAGACTTGATGGCAAGTATCGCAGTGATATTTCTATTGCTTGCGGTCGCGATGATTCTTGCGAACTCCGCAGCGGTAAGCAAAGCAGAAAATGCCCAAGAAAAGTTAAATGCGGAACGTAACGAGTTCAATAACGAAATTCGAGACTTGCTGAAATTACCGCGCGGCGGAAAAGATGTAAGCGACGACGGATGCATTCGTGTCATCAATGACGATTTAAAAAGCGAAATTAGAATTCGTTTTATCGATGGGCATTCGGCCAATGGGGAAAGATGTAGGGGCCTCACTTTTGGCACGGCTGAATTCAAACTAAGTGGTCAAAGTGACAGCGCGAATATTCTTGATAAGCTCGCTCTGATTTCTTCCAAGGCATGCAAGAAGCAGTCGGCCGGTAAAGATTCACCAATCTGGCGACTTAGCATCGAAGGGCACACAGACAAAGATCGATATTTCAATGATAGTCTTTCACGATGTGACCATCGGAACGAAGAGCTCTGTGGTAATCTGTACTTGAGCGCCCAAAGGGCGCGAGAGGTATATCTTCGGATTGCTCGAACAATGGCTTCGAACGAGAAAGTTAGTCAGGATAGACGATGCTTTGAAAAAATGGCTCTCATATCAGGGCGGGGGCCACTGGATCCTGTGAATGAGCCCGATCGTGAGATGGCGGCTGTGTATGACGAAGCGGAGTCAAATCACGACGGGAAGCAAAGTAACCGACGCGTTGAGTATATCGTCCACTTCAAGGTTGCGAAGATTGAGGCGAACAAGTGAGCAGCATAAAGAGTCTCATCGAAAAGCCGCAGTTGCCTTCGTAAAGGAAATTGAATTTACGAACGCGAGCTACCTGCGGCGACTAAACGAATTGACGAAAGATTTAGAAAAACTGGATGTCGCGCGAGCGATTGCGCCGACCGGTCAGTCTAGAATTGATAAAATTTGTGAAAAGATCTATTCCGGCACGCATCTCTCAGGGAGTGACTGGCGTATCGTAGGTCGGTCGCTACCCGCATTTGATGCGGACGCCATCGTGAGGGCATTGCAGGATTGTAGTGATAGACAAAGCGCAATGCAAAAAGTGATGGAGGGCCTTTTAAGAAGCTGGCACGGAGGCGTGCTGGTCGCAGATAGGCTTGAGCTGTTTGGTGCGTATGGACCTGCAATCTCATCTTCTGGATTTGGATGGAATGACTTGCAAAGTGCTCGTTCAGTACTTTTGCGAATTGGAAAGGGTGTTGAGGATCTAGAAAAGACCGGGCCCGGAATCAGGAGTTTGGTGTGGCTAGCGGATATTCTACGTGAGCGAAGTGGAACTCGGCAACTGGCGATGCTTAATGACGGCACTACATCAATTTTGAATGAAATTCGTCCCTGGATGGCGCTAGCCAAGCGCTGTCAAATCCATATTGAGCTTTCCAGTATCGGTGTTGAAGTGGCACTAAGCGTTTGGAGCAATAACCAGCACGAAAAAAGTGCGATTGAACTACTCGATCGGATTCTTGCTCACCCGGAGATTGGTGATCCTCGAGGGTTTAGTAGAAGTCTGATTTGGTCAGAAATTGAGAAAAATCAGCCCGACCTTTACAGAAAGCTCCTGGTCTCCTTGAATCGGGGTGATATTGAATTTTTCTTTAGTAAGTTGAAGGGCCTGGATCGGGATCGAAAATACTTTTGGATCAACTATACCAATCAGATGCTTCGAACGCAGGTGATACTTCGAAGGGTCGAAATGAGCCAGTTGGCACATAACTTTCCTGTTGGCTCTGAAGAGAGGGCAATAATCGATCGGGCCTACGAGTTTGTTGGAAGTAGCCAGCAAAACTTGCTGGTTTTTTATTTTAATAGTTTTGTCGCAGTAGAGGCCGGCGAAACTGGCCAGGCGTGCTTCATATATGAGCGAAGAGATTTCGAAAAAATCATGGCCCGCGATTCTCGTCTTTCGGTGGCAAGTCGAAAAGTTCAAGGAACGTCGCAAGACTTCAACGAAAAGTCGCTGATCTTGCACCGCCAAATCCATCATCCACCTGAAGTGTGGCAACGGCGCCTTGGCGACTTCCTTGCTCGCCTAGGCATCAATTCGAATGGAGAAGCCGCATAGAGTTCGTGCGTAGTGCACGGGCTTGTCTCAAGAGGCCTGCTATCATGCAGGCGGGTGCCGGGAGTTCAAAATGAGAATTATCAGGCTCATTCTTAGAGTAATCGAAGCAATTCTGAAAAACCGTGAGGCTCAGGTCCATCAGAGTGCACGCGGTCCTGTCGCCGTTCCAAAACATGAGAAAGTCGTTTACTATCTATATGAGGACAAGTCTGGCACGTCTTCAAGCGGTCTTAAATTTATTTATATGGCGCCGGATAATAGCTTCTGTTTAGAGAAGTTCTCCACGGGAGAGACGAATGTTCACTCATACATGAAGCTTTACGAGTTTCGATCGTCAGTGGCGGAAAGCGGGTCTCCTGAAATTCGACTGCTGGAAAGCTCACGAAGTGTTGGAACATACACTGAAGGTGAGACAGTTTATGAGGTTAAAGATGGCGTGATATTGGCGTCGAATCTCGTCGAAGACGGTGTTTGGCCGTCAGAAGCGCGTTTAGACTCTTTTCGACGGGAACTGAAATGGCATCGCCATGAAGATCCAAGAGTCGGAGCTCTGCTTTTGCTCCAGGGTTCAAGGGGAGAAATAAGACCATCGACTCGTCAACTTGTACGATCTGAAATTGAGAGATTAAAACTGGGATTCCATCAAGCTCGATCATCTTCAGAAATTATTTTGAGGAAAAGAGGCTACGGATTTAGCTGGAAGTATACGACTCAAGAGACGCCCTCCGGAGAGTACGCTGAAGCTCGAAATGCCAGTTTTTTCCAAGAAAGATTCTGTATTTCATCCTATGAGCTCTTCTATTTGAATATCATCCTTCGTGATCTTCATGGATTTTTGGGAGAGCAATGCGATCAGTTAGCGATTTGAACTCAAGCTCGGCTACCGGCGAGGCCTAGCTCTTCGTCCTCGGCACCTTCGTCTAGGGCCGCCAGCTCAGGATCAAGTGTGGAGCCCTTCGTCAAAGTTCGTTTTGCGTGTGACGGGGGCACCTTCAAGTGTTCTTCGGGCCCATTCGGCCAGTTCAAGAGCCTGAGTCTCGATTTGAATTCAGAGATTCTCAAATTGATCCGACAGGTTTCATGTACTTCGCGGGCAAGGTTGCTGGCGAGCACGAGCCCGATTCAATTGGGTTCGGATTGGACAAGATGAAACTTCATCGGAGGAAGTTATGTCGCGGGCAAAGTCTACTTCAAATCAATGGCAGACCGGGTCGGTTCACTGGTTCGATGAGAAATCCGGAGAAGGCATGATTAAGTCTGAAGATGGACGATCCTACTACGTTCACTATTCTGCAATTGAATGTCCCCGGAAATGGAAATCGCTGGCCGACAAGAAAAAGGTAAAATTTCAGCTTGTTGAAGATGTGACTTTCGCTCAGGTTTCTCGCGTCAAGGAATTATAGTCGAATGGGTCAGGCAGCAAAGAAGCTAAAAAAAGTAGAAGCCTCAAAAGAACAGCCACAACTTGAGCTGGTTGCCACAAACAGCCACAATCCGTTTTGGCAGAGTTCCCTCTTCAACGAGGTGTATCTACAAAACGATGTCCCGGTGAAATACAAAGAGCTGTGGGAAACCGATGAAGCCGGACCGTTTTATGAGTTTTGCAACTCGTTCAGGAACCTTTGTGAAGAACTAAAAGACGCGGATCTTGAGTCTTGGAGCGAAAGGAATACGATTAATCGCTTTGTAAAACCTGTATTGAAAATGCTTGGGTATCAAGGAACCCCAACTCAGGAACCTTGGGCGGAAGATGAGCCCTTCACCGTTCGAGAAGGCGGAGAAAATAAGACCTACAAGCCGGATCTCATCATCGTCGATGATCCCAAAGAACTGAAATATATCGAACGAAAAAAAGGTGATGAAAAATTGGCGGAGGCTCGGTCAGCAGTCATTGTTCCTATCGAAGTAAAATATTGGGGACGTATTGAAGATGCAGGTGGGGAAGAGGACGAAGATATTCGTCGGGCCGACAAACGAGAAGGAACAGATTTTGCCAAATCCCTAGACTTCGATGAACAGTGCCTGAAGTACATGGAGATCCTGAACAAGGACTATGGCATTCTCACTGATGGAAAAACTTGGCGCTTGTATAGTCTAGATCTTTCGAGAGACAGCTATCGGAGAAACTTCCAGTTTAACCTCGGCCACTTAATGAAGCACGTGAATGCTGGCTTGGACAGAGATGATCGCGATTACAAAACGTTTCTCGAAAACGCAAAATACTTCTTTCATCTATTCGGTAAACAGTCTCTCTGGTCGCAAAATGAAGAGCGGAGATTTGTTGACGGCTTACTTGAATACAGCAAAAAGTATGTAACTAAAATCGAAGAAGATCTAAAAATTCGCTTTGTTAAGGCAATGTCTCATGCATGCAACGGCTTTCTGAGGTCTGCTGAGTCAGCGCGCGAGTCGGCCAGCTTAACAGTCATTCGCAATGTCTCCGAGAGTCACCTATTCAACGTATTCTTCATCAAGCATTGTGAGTCTAGAAACATTTTGCCGATTAAGCAGTCTCCCGAATACAGAAAGATTTCACTCTCGAACACCATTGATAAACTCGAACACTATAGTCCGGAAAAGGAAGAAGACGGCCTCAACTTACCTTCGCTCAAAAGAATGTTTTCGAAGGATTTCACTTTTGTCGAAACGGGCACTGAAATCTATGATCGTCTTCTGAAATTGACGCAGATAGTACAAGACGGCTCAAAAGGAGCACATGAGGGATTCGAGGTAAAAGGGTTCAAAGAAAGTGTGTTTTCGAAAGAAGAGTGTGCATTCGCAAAACGCCACAAACTAAACAATAGTGAAATGGCCCGCATCCTTTTTGAACTCGGCTATTGCGAGTCAGATGTAGTTGGTCGCAAGTACCAGCAGATTCCGTACAATTTCTTCTCGCCCCGACAGCTCGGATCAATCTACGAGAGCTTTCTGGAATTTAGGATCGATAAGGCTGAAACGGATCTCGCCTTCATCAAGGGGCAATGGCAGCCGGCGAACCTCAAGAGTGATAAGATCAAGTCTCTGGATGTACCGAAAGTCAAAAAAGGACATCTTTTCTTCTCGCCTGACAATGCAGATCGTAAGGCGACAGGTACTTACTATACGCCGGATGAAATCGTCCAGTTTGTCGTTACATCGACATTGGAACCGATTGTCCGAGGCAAGACTGCAAAGCAGATTCTCACCACCAAGGTCATTGATCCCGCCATGGGATCGGGACACTTCTTGAGCGGGGCTTTGAATTACATGTCGAAGGCGTACATCGCCGCGCTCGACAGAGAATCGAACGACGATCTACGGATTGATCTCGTCGATGCAAAACAGGAGGTCCTCCGCTCTTGTATTTTTGGCGTAGATTTGAATCCTCGCGCGGTAAAGTTAGCCAAGATGAGCCTCTGGCTAGAAAGCGCGAAATCAAACAGAATTCTTGAACCTCTGGATGACCAACTTAAATCTGGCGACTCGTTGGTAGATGATCTTGAGCAATACGAATTCAACTTCAAATGGAAGAAGGAATTTTCCGGAATTTCTTTCGATGCTGTGGTCGGAAATCCACCTTGGATTTCAATTCTTGGAAAGTTCAAAGTAAAATCTATCGAATTGAAATATGCCACGCACCTAATCGAAAAGTACGAATTAGACACAAACCGCCCTAACGTCTACGAGGCATTTGTACGAAAGTCTCTGGAATTAATTTCACTTACTCCGAATGCTCGATATGGTGTCGTTCTTCCTGAGGGGTTAGGGATAAATAAGCAATTCCTACCCCTTCGCAAATTGATACTTGAAAAGTTTGATCTTGAAATTGTGGCTTACGGTTTTGACTTTCCCGGAGTGATAATGGATACAGGCGTTTTCGTAGTTGCCAACTCCAACAGCCGAAAGTCATTTCGCGGTGGAATCTACCCAAGTTTTGACCAGGAGGTTAGCTTCGACGTCGTTCGCAAAGACGTACTTCTGACTTTTAACGTCGATCGAAATGACTCGGCGGCAACCTTCAATTGCGAAACTGTTCCTCTCGGAGAGGGAGGGATTTGCAACTCCTTTACGGGATTTATCGCGGCTAAAGGCGCACTTAAAGAATCGAAGGAGTCCGGCCTGACGGCTGTCATTAAAGGTCGAGACATTCACCCATTTGCCAAAGTGTCACAGCATTACGTGAAGTTGGCCAAATCCAGCATGATTGGAGGCACACAGGATCTGTCGATTTTGACCTCAAAGCCTAAGGTTCTGCTTCGTAAAACTGGCAAGGAGCTCATTGCTTACCTCGATAGAAAAGGAACTCCCATTGAGCAGTCACTCTATGGTCTTTATGAATTTGGTGATTTGAATCCAGAATTACTCGTGCTCTACTTCAATAGCTCCGCAGCGACTAACTACTATATGAGCAAACTGGTTACGAATCGAACAGCAACTCCTCATCTCAAGAAGATGCACTTAGATCAGTTTCCGATTCCGAAAAAGGCGCTTCTTGAGAATAAAAGAGAGCTAATGGCCCTCTACGAAAAGATTGAAGAAAAGGGCTTTACGTCAGACCTAAAGAAAAAACTTGATACTTTGATTGATTCGATCGTTAGCAAGAAGTCGAACTCGCGAGCTGCCTAATCAAGGACTTGCTTAAACAAATATTCAGCGTGAACTTGATACCCTTTTTTTTCGGTGCGGCAATCGGGTGGCTCCATAGCGTAGTGCTGAGAATGGGCCATCCCCATTTGCCTTTAGTGGAGCTCCACTTCCAGGGTGAATCGGGGCTCACTCGATGCCTCTTCTCGTCTCGATAAAATTCTGCTTTTGTTTTGTACTTGAAGCTCTCTCCAAATATCACGAGGCCCACGATTCTTGCTTGGAAATCACCGATGGAGCCAGGCGTTTCAATAATCGCAAGCTGCCTCCCGATATATTTCTGCGGGATAGGATAAGTCCTAGTTTCGACTGTCTTTGTCCCATCTAGAATCCATCTAGAAATAGGAAACTGTATATTAATTCCGGTGTAGGTTTGTTCGCTTTTCACACCAATGGCTCCTGACTCTGCTGCAAGAGGTCAGAGATCACTGATTTTTGCTTTTCCATTTGTTGAAGCGGAGACTTTTCTTCGAGTGCTACATGCAGGCGATTTGGATCGACTGGCGTCGCGGTTCTGTTGCTTCCAAACTTCAGCCGTTCGGAGAACGGAACCTCTCTAGTGTCCGTTTTGAATGAGGGGACATGACCCTTGATGTTGCAACAATCTTTCTTATTTGACCAAAGATCTTGATGCTCCCAAAATTGTCCTTCCCCGTTGCCGATATAGCATACCGTGAATTCCATCGCTCTCTTTGTCGTCCGTTCCTTTACTTGCTCATAATAGTAACGAATTTCCTTCTCACTGAAATGAAAGTCGCGTTTGGACTTCATCACCTCCACACGATTGAAGAATGGGCGTAAGTCGAAGCCCGTTGCTTTTTGAATGTTATTAAGAGCGAAGGAGCTGAACCTACCAAATCCGGCAATAATCGCGGGACAGCCTGAGTCAGCGATCTCATCCACCATCTCAAATGAACTGTACTCAAATTTCGGAATCTTACCGACCCACTTGAAGTTGGGATCAGTGAAATAGCCGTCTGGGTAAATTGGGAACATCGGATTGATCCGAACCGCCGTCCAAAAGCCCGAATCACTAAGCTTCGTGATGGCCGCAAGCCTGCGCTTTGCTGAAGGAGCGCCCGGCTCAATTTGTCGATTCAGCATGTCGTTGGTTGAAGCTATGCTAAACTGAACGGAACAAAGATCCTTCCTAAGTAAGGCCATGTAATCATCACGGGCAACTAAATCAGACCGCGTGATGATTGTGTACGGATACTTATAGAAGTTCAGGATCTTGAGAAATTCTTGTGTGACCTTGTACTTGGTATCCATCCACATGAAGGAATCGCTCATGCAGCCAACTCGCAAAGGGATATTCCGCTCCATAATGGACCGCCATTTTGAGGGCTTTTGCGTTTCGAAAACAGTATAAAAGATTTTCCGTATCTCGTTCAGATCTACCGGAACTGGGATGGGATTGTTCCAATATCCGTGAACCGTAAGTTCAGCCTTCGCATAACAATAGGTGCAGTTATGTGAACATCCGCGGCCATAAGTATCTATCTCGAAAGAATATAAGCACTGCTGGCAGCTCGCGTGCGAATTGACAAGCTTGATCGGATTGCTTTTTACGATCCCTCCTCGAATCGGCTTTTCTTTATATCGAAGTTCCAGATCTCGATAGACGGTGTAGTCGAACGAGCAGGGATACTTTGATAGACGATCTAATTTTGCGGCTCCCGCAAGAAGCTCGTCGTAAACTGGAGTGGGAGGAAGAACGCCCCTTTTTTGCGGCTCCTCGCTCTCTCGGATCGCATTGAGTGGAAACGGGATGATCTTGTTTTCCAGACTCGGTATGTTTTCACGGAATTGGTCTGACATCTCGGTGTTCCTTTCGCGAGGGCTTGCCAACAGGTGTGAGGCTGATCCGCGGATTCTTGATGAAGTCCAAAATGGCGACTTTCGCCAAGGTTGAGAAATCCAGCAGTGAGTTTTTGCGAAGGAATTCCTCGATCAGGCTTTCTTCGTACTCAGAGAATCGAACGCCGCGCACTTTACCCATATCAGTTTCTCGCAATGGTTGGCGGAGGTCGTACAATTGGGTTCAACAATGTTCAACAGAAACATGCCTGTTTGACGTGCATTTCGCATGGCGTAATGCGTCATGGGTAAAGTTTGCATACAGTTTAACAACCCGGTCGGCATCACGGAAGGCACTTATGAGCGATGAGCGCAGACAATACCTGATGGATTCGATTCAGGATCACCTTGCTTTGGGTCGGCCCTTGAGTGACATCACCCGTCGACTTAGAGCCGTCGCTTCCGACGAAGAGATTGAGGCGGCTATGGAGGCTTTCAAAGCCCAGAGCGCCGCGATCCGGGCCGCCAAAACGGTCAACACGCTTGTTGACGATCAGGAATATGAAAGTTGGTACAAATGGCCGTCGGACGATCCGCAGTCACACTGGCAGCTTTTGACAGAAGTTTTAAGGAATAAGAAAACAAGGCCCTGGTCGGACGAGATGGTTCGCAGTCTCGATCACTCGTCATCGACCGTTGTAGCACACCTTGCTCCTCCAAAATCGCAGGTTCCCCGCGCTGTGAAGGGCTTGGTCCTAGGCTACGTTCAGAGTGGAAAAACAGCGAACTTTTCGGCAGTGATATCCAAAGCCGTTGATGAGGGCTACAGGCTCGTCGTCGTCCTCGCGGGGATGCACAATATATTGAGACTTCAAACTCAAGCCCGGTTGCAAGAAGAGATCGTTGCCCCGAAGGAATCCGCCTGCACAACACTGACAAAAGTAGATGAGAAGGGCGACTTTCAGAAAAAACAATTCGTGACCGCGAACCGTGCCCTTGGTGGAAGCGATGGCTTCACGCTCGTTGTGCTCAAGAAAAACTCGGCGGTGCTTCGAAACTTCAACGCATGGTTGAGTGAGGCATCCGAAGAAACCCTCAAGCGATGCCCTGCCCTAGTTATTGATGACGAGTCAGACCAAGCCAGCGTGAACACCAATCGCCCCGAGGACGATCCGACCGCGATTAATGATCATGTTCGTAGCATCATCAAACGGTTCCCGGTCATCAGTTATGTCGGCTACACCGCGACTCCGTTTGCGAACGTACTCATTGATGCTTCTGTTGAGGACGACTTGTTTCCGAAAGATTTCTTGGTCAGTCTTGAAAAGCCGCTCGGATATGTCGGCACGGAAGAATTGTTTGGCCGAGACGCGATTGAGCCACGAGGCTCGCTGACGGGTCTTCCTGTGATCCGAACGATTCCTGATAACGAAGCGGCTCGCCTTTCTGAAAAAAATGGCGAAGGGCGCGGCCTCAGAAGATCCGCTCCTGCCGTCGATGCAGGAAGCCTTTGACGCGTTTATCGTTGGATGTTCCGCGCGACTAGCGCGGAACCAGTGGAAACAGCACATGACCATGCTGATGCACACCTCCCATTTGGTTGCGCAACACATGGTCTTGAAAGACGCGTTTGACGAATACGTTTTGAATTTGAAGTTGGATCGGAAAGAAGAGTCCCCGGAATTGATGGGGCGCCTTCAGGCGATCTGGGAGAAGGACTTTCTTCCTGTGTCGTCTTCAAAAGCTTTCAGCGCGGCGGTTGCTCCGCCATTTTCGACTGTTTGGAAGAATTCGGAGAAATTCATCGAACGACTCGAAGTCGTCATGGAAAACCATGCGTCCGAGGAACGTCTGACTTATGATCGGCCAGATCCCTTTTGGGGAATTGTCATTGGCGGCAATACGTTGTCGCGGGGGCTAACTCTTGAGGGGCTGACCACCAGCTACTTCGTGCGCGGGTCCAAAGGATACGACACCCTTTTGCAAATGGGCCGCTGGTTCGGTTACCGCCCGGACTACGTTGATCTGACACGCATCTACGTTTCCGACGATCTTCAGTCCAAGTTCTACCACCTAGCGACGGTTGAGCAGGAGGTCCGCGACGAGATCAAGACGATGGCGGCAAACCGCGAGCGTCCTAAAGACGTTGGCCTACGCATCCGAACTCATCCATCCATGACGGTAACATCGAACCTCAAGATGAGGAACGCACAGTCGAGTTCTCTGACTTATTCGGCATCCAAGATTCAGGCCCTTTACATGAGCCTGAAGGACGAAGCACTTTTGCGCTCGAATTCCCAAGCCGTTATTCAGTTGCTCGACGGGATAGAAAAATATCACGGTAAACCCAGTCCGCCCGGATTTGAAGATTTGTCCTCGTGCCTACTCTATCGTGATGTCAGCGCCGAACTCATTTTGCAGTTCATCGAGAGATATAGTTTCAGCGCAGCGAATATCCGGTTCACGGCAAAAATGATCGCCGAATACATTCATGACCTGACGCGAGCGGGAGAACTCACAAAATGGTCAGTCGCGGTCATGTCGCCCAAAACGGGAATTCCGCTTGATCTAGGAAACGAAAGAACAGTCTTCAAGGTGGATCGTTCGATTATGAAGCGAACCAAGTCCGAACGTGATCCATCTGCTGACCATATCAAGGTCATCACCGCGCCAAGGGATGAAATGATTGACCTCAAAGATCAAATTTTGAATGGTGATGCCCGGACAACGGAAGAGATTTTCAAAAGTGAGCCGGAGCTGACAGAGGTCTATTTCCGGCAGAATGTACGCCCACGAGATCGCGGATTGGTTTTGCTCTACGCACTTAACCCGAATCTCCAGATGACTGACGCCGAGTTTAAGTCACTGCGGGAGTCGCCATCGCAAACAATGCCAGTGAGAGCTGTAGGCGACGCCTTTGCGGTGTCGTTCGTCTTTCCGCGAACACAGCATTCGCAGAGCACATATCGCTATGTTGTGAACGGTACAGTGTGATGACGTGCAAGATTTGGCTCAGTCTTTTGGATGTAAGCCCTGCTCTGGCAGTTCGTGTTCTCATTCTTTCGTTAAAGAGGGTTCTGTTTTCGATCTATTGGCTTATCGCTTTGGCGGGAAGCAATGGTGCGGTCTTATGGTGGCTGAAGGTGCCTAGCACTGAGCGGAATGACAAACTGGCGAGTGCAGTCGTTGGTGGATTTTTAGCTCTTCTTTATTTTATTCAAAAGCAGAAGCTTGAGGAGGCGCGGTTTTTTCAGTCGCTTTTTGACGACTTCAATCGGCGCTACAGAGAGATGAATGAGAGATTGACTGCCATTGGAGACATCATAGTTGCTGGTCCTAAAGAGAATGATGTCATAGATGACTATTTCAACCTCTGTGCGGAAGAATACTTGATGTTCAGAACGGGGTATATTCCTGTGGCCGTTTGGAGCTATTGGCTGAGTGGAATGAGATACTACATATCAAAGGAAATTTTTCGGAGACGATGGATGACAGAGTCCAAGTCCAATTCATATTACGGATTTGATTTTGAAGAACAGATGCAAGCATTTGGCATGGAGTCGAAGTGACTGGAGGTCATTCCGGAATTGCCTATCAGAACCGACTTGTTGCTGTGATTGATGTGATGGGCTTCAGGGAGTTGCTCAAGGGGCCCGGTGTGTCTGCTGCTCTCCAGAAATTTTATGAAGAGACATTCGAGTTCCTGGAAGCAAAGGGACAAATCTATCATCAAACCGCGAGTGACGAGGCATTTAGAAAACTTTTTGTTAGTGACTCGATTGTTTTATCGGTTTTACTTAGTGATGATCGCAGGAAAAATATTAAAATAGCGGCCCGTTTTTTTAGCGCCATCTCATTCCTTCAGTATATGCTGGCTGTGAAGTCGAAGGTTTGGACTCGCGGCGCTGTTTCGGCCGGAAGCCTATATATTAATGAACAAGCAAATATTTTGGTTGGGTCTGCCTTTGTCCAGGCTTTCGAGCTCGAGAAAATCGCTGACTATCCTCGAATTATCGTTGACCCTCGTTTGTGCCAAATTTTTGGGTGCACTCCACACAAATTTGTCGAAGAAATTAACTCAGTTGATG
Source organism: Bdellovibrionales bacterium (assembly GCA_016713885.1). Classification (GTDB taxonomy): domain Bacteria; phylum Bdellovibrionota; class Bdellovibrionia; order Bdellovibrionales; family JAMPXM01. The sequence continues at coordinate 223,290 of JADJOF010000005.1, forward strand.
GGTATAGCGGCAAACTTATCTCACCGAATGGTGTTAACCGAATTGCTTTCGGAGCTTTTCGTCATGAGGCCATTCAGATCGACTGGTTTGGTCACGCATTCAACCGTAGAGAGCGTCTAGATAGTTTCTTTGATGATTTAAAGCAGCGAGCATCGCTGGACCAAAAATTGTTTAAGAAGGCAGGAAGGCTGCTTGAATACCTCAGAGAGTCTGTTTGTTTGAACACTAAATCAGGGGCAGCAAGTGGTCCGTCGGGGAAAAGAGTGGCAATGATTGACGAGAGGCTCTCTGAGTTTGGCTATTCGACTTCAGAGATGACCTGATTTCTCAGTATTGTGGCATTGCGGTTACTTGTTCATCGCAGGACCACGGGCCAGGCCGGGCGGTTCGCAATCTGTGATTGAGAAAGACGACGTAAGTGCCGATATGACTTCGGGTTATTTTAACTTTCCGGGGGCTGAATGTCGATTCGCTACCTGACCAAGTCACGATTCAAAATCGGATTCGAGTGCCCCACGAAGCTGTTCTTCTTGGATGATCCCGCCTACGGCAATACGAACGTCGATAACTCGTTTCTCAAGGCCCTAGCCGAAGGAGGCTTTCAGGTCGGTGAGCTCGCAAAAGTCTATCACCCCGGCGGCGTTGAGGTCGAAACGCTCGACAAAGTTGAGGCCGTAAAACAGACCAACGAGCTGCTGAAGCAGAAAAACGTCATCATTTTTGAGGCGGCCATCCAGCACCAGAACCTGTTCATTCGCGCCGACGTTCTTATAAAAAAAGGCGACAGCATCGAGATTGTCGAGGTCAAAGCAAAGAGCTACGACCCACATGACGAAGATCAGTTCTACAACAAGACGCAACTTAAGAATGGAGTGAAGAAACTCAGCTCTTCATGGGAGCCGTATCTCATCGACGTCGCCTTTCAGTGTTACGTTGTGAGGTCCGCCTTTCCATCCGCGACGGTCTCAGGCTCGCTGATGCTCGCCGACAAATCGGCAACGGCATCAGTCGATGGGATCAACCAAAAAATCTTCCTGGAGAAATCTGCCGATGGGCGGGCATCGGCGCGCGTGGCAGCTGGGGTCACGAAAGAGAGCCTAGGCGCTCCTCTGCTGATTTGCGTGCCAGTGCCGGATGAAATTGACGTTGTGTGGGGCTCCACCTACGAAGTCGCGGACATGGCTCTGCCGTTCCCAGAACTGGTGGAATTCCTCGCGGACACTTGCGTAAATCGAAGTTTCATCAAGCCGGTAGTCGGATCGCAGTGCAAGTCGTGCGAGTTCCGAATCGACCAATCCATTAAAGATCAGGGCAAGAAAAGCGGTTTTGAACACTGCTGGCAGACTGCCATGAATTTGAAGCCCGCCGACTTTGAAAGGCAGTTCATCTTCGATATTTGGAACTTCAGAAAATCAGCCGATTTGATCGAAAGCGGAGTGCTTTTCATGGATCAACTGAGCGAAGATGACATCTCGCCGAGCAAGTCCAGCGGTGCTGCGGGGCTTTCAGCCTCTGAACGACAATGGCTACAAGTCGAGAAGGTAAAAGCGAAGGACACATCACCATTCATCGACATGGCCGGACTCGCTCGGGAGTTCTCTTCTTGGACATACCCGCTGCATTTTATCGACTTCGAGACGACGATGGTCGCCATTCCATTTCACAAGGGCAGGCGGCCGTATGAGCAAATTGCCTTTCAATTCTCTCATCACCGAGTTGAAAAGGACGGCACGATTGCCCACGTGGATGAATACTTCAACCGTGACAAGGGCAAGTTCCCGAACTTCGACTTCGTGCGGGCGCTCAAAAGATCACTCGAAGGTGATTGTGGTACGATTTTCAGATATGCGGCACACGAAAATACCGTCTTGAACCAAATCAAAGAGCAGCTTCTCTCTTGGGATGAGCAAATTGATGACAGAGACGAATTGGTTCAGTTCATCGAGTCGATTACGTCTTATTCGAAAGAATCGAGAAAGAATATCCTAGGCCCACGCTGCATGATTGATTTATGCGACTTGGTCAAAAAGCATTTTTATCATCCTGAGATGAGAGGATCGAACTCGATCAAGAAGGTGCTCCCCGCGATCCTGAATTCATCAGAGTTTCTGAAAGAAAAATACCAAAAGCCAATATACGGAGCGCTGGGCGGCATTCGGAGTCTGAATTTTCAAGATTGGAAATGGATCGAAGTCGACGGGAGTGGCGCGGTCAAAGATCCGTATTTGCGGCTGCCACCTATTTTTTCTGACTTGGACCTTGAGGAAATGGACTCTTTGATTATGGATGGAAGCATCGCTGATGGTGGTGCGGCGATGACCGCTTACTCTCGAATGCAATTCACAGAAATGACTGCCGCCGAGCGCGAGCGTGTCGCCAATGCCCTGCTCAAGTATTGCGAGCTGGACACACTGGCAATGGTGATGATTTGGGAATATTGGAATCACGAAATCGAAAAGGTCTTAGGGAGGGGAGTTTAAATGGAGTCTGCTGTGCGGGGCCAAACCCTCAAGATATTTTTTGCAGATGGACATGCCGAAGGGCTGCGGGTTGTTGAGAAATCAAACTGGATCGGAAAGGCCCTGGCCTGCTCTCGTTCTCAGTTTCACGTGGTAAAAGAGCGACCTGAATTTCAGAAGCCCGGCGTATATGTTATCTACGGCGAAGACAGTGAGACATTTCAGCTTAAGCTTTATGTGGGCGAGGGCGATCCGACTCTTAAAAGAATCGAGTCGCACTTACGTGAGAAAGATTTTTGGAGTCATCTCATTTTGTTTACAAGTAAAGACGAGAGTCTCAATAAGGCTCACATTCAATACCTGGAGTCTCGGCTCGTTTCGATGGCGCAATCCGCCAAGAGATGCAGGATTGAGAATGGGAATAGTCCTGCGCTGCCAGCTCTTTCGGAATCGGATTTGGCGGACATGGAGAGCTTCTTAGACAATATGCTTCTAGTATATGGCGCACTTGGGCTTTCCGTCTTTGAGTCGCCAATGAATCGTCGACAGGAGACGGCTTTGAATGCGCAGCAGTTAATTCTGAAGAGTAACGGAGCAGATGCTCGCGGATATGATTCGGTTGAGGGATTCGTTGTTATAAAGGGCTCTCGCGCCTTGATGAAAGAGGTGCCTTCAATTCCGCAATCAATCCGCTTGGCTCGTGAGCAATTGATAAAAGATGGCCTCCTGATTCCGAATGGGAGTGCCTATGAGCTTGCTCAGGACTACCTTTTTAGTTCTCCAAGTAAGGCCGCCGGGATCATGCTAGGCCGTAGTGCAAATGGTCGAGTTGAATGGAAAGATGCCTCTGGAGCGACTTTGAGCGAACTTGAGGAAGGCTTGACCTCCGAGAGTTAGTCATACTTGCGCGAGTCAGCGGTATTTAGCGCTGGGAGATCCTTCGTCTCGATTTGATACGATTTCGCTGGAAAGTGGAGCGAAGCGGCGATCTCTCATACAATATCTGTTCGGAAATGGGGTGAGGATGAGCGCTTCAAAACGAGCGAAGATTGCCCGGCTATTTGCGGCCGGAGCGGATGGCGTATATCGGGCCGCAATTGAAGCGAAGGTAGGGACGGTTCGCATTGCCAGCCATGTGAGAACGGCCGCAGCTGACACTGCTTCAGGGCTTGGAAAATACGTTCAGTCAGAGAGTTTCGAGACGGATATCGATTGTCTGATCGAAAAGCTCCAGCTTTTCGATTCAGACCTCACGGTTCCAGACCTTCGCGGGTTGCGCCGCGCTCAGCGAATAAATCGCAAGGTAAAACTTGTTCGAGGGTCATTTAAGCGACTGAATATTGAGTATGCACCGATCGGCGCCGGTGCGGGTGTTTTTGTGGCTGGTCCTAAGGGAGCGGTAATAGGAGCACAGCTGGGAGTTGGAATATTTGTGGGCTGTGTCGGCGGTGTGGCCTTTAGCCGCATCTCAGAGATACGGCAGGGCGGGGACGGAGTTCCGGCCTAAGCGCTAGCTGATCAAAAGACTGCGATGATGCATCAAATCCGATGGAAGCGATGGGTTCTCTTAAGTGCGCAGTTACATCTATTGCGCACGATCTAAGGAACAGGTTCCCAACTGCTTGTCGACTTCGATTCAACTAGCGCCTTCACAATCTCGGCGCCCTCTTCAGTAAGCCGAGCCTTGTTCAGTGTCACTTGGCCAGCAGACGCCTTGGCGCCATTGATCCACGTATAGTCGAAAGTGACTTGATCGCCCTGCGCGGATTTAAAGCGAACGAACTCTGTGACGGGCTTGGCCGTCGCGTCCGCGAGATTCAGATCTGGAATAAGGGTTGGGATCAGCCGCGTGTCGAAGTCGAGCCATTTGTCGACACTCACGATTCCTGCGGTCATGAGCGTGCCGCCGCCTTGACGGTCGGCGCGTGCCGCAGAAATCAAAAAGTGGTGGAGAGAATCAGTGTGAACGCTGTGGTGCGAATGATGTGTTTCATTGTTCACTCCCAAGTTTCTTACTTTCGATGAGGTCAACAAATGCAGTCGTCACGCCAAGGAGGAAGTTCTTATCCGGGCTATTCTTTGATGCCTCTTCAAATTCGTCCATTGCCGCGCCGATCTTGCCAATCAGCTGCTTCACGAGATCACGGTTTGAGTAGACGATGCTTGATTCATGGTGACAAGGAACATCAAATGACTGACGCGATAATATCTCGGCTGTAACCAGCGAAAAGCTGCGCAGGCTTTCTTCGCGATTGAGGCCAAGCTTTCTGAAATCAAGTGTAACAGCGAGACGCAGGTAGCCGCCGTTTGCGTCGCGGCGGATGAGGGACACGGCCTCGAGGAGGTCGAGGTAGAAGAACAGCTCGTCGAGAGTGATGTCGAGCTCAGGTGCAATCTCGCGCGGGCTCTTTTGAAAGCGTGGGACTTCGAGAAGAGCGAATATAGATCGGCCCTTCCAGCTCCCAGAGAGCCTTTGTAAGAGTTCTTCGCGCTTGAACTCTTTCAGCGGTCCTCCGCCGACGAGTTGTGTTTCCACGGCCCCTCCGTTTCGCACTACCTACGAGTGGCAACTGCTGCGTTGGTCTTCGAGAACCACGTCATCACCTTCGTGACTTGTTCCTCTTGAAGCTCCGCAAGCAAGTTTCGTTTTCGCACAGACTTCTTTTCCTGAGACTTCATTGATTTCGCAATCTCGGCGTCGACAAGCTTCTCGACGTTGATTCCAAGACACGAAAGCAAGGCCTCAAGAGAGTCAGCACCGATCGCAGTTTTCCCATGAAGATAGCGACTGAGCGCCTGCTCAGAGACGCCCATCTTGTCTGCAATGGATTTCTGCGTAAGCCCCTTGGCTTTCACCAATAGGCTTAAACTATTACTTAACATTTGCCCTCTTTTTCAGCGACATTCTTGGTCCATCTGCCTCAGTCTTGGCAATCAAGATTTGAGATAAATGAACTTAAAAGTTCAGAAGTGAATGAGAAATTGAAGCCCTGAACCTTCATGGGCGCCTCCGCACGGAAAAACTGAGACCTTGTGACCGCATTGATTTCAATGGGTTACCTCTACCTCAACAGGAGGTGGAGAGTGTCGAGAAGGGCCATGGCGTTGGTTTTGGGGCTGACCTGGTGTCAGCTGGGCTGCGAGTTTCGCGATGCGCCAAAAGTGCATTCGGAGTCCGCTATCCGAACAGATCTTACATTTAATTGGGCCGATGACGTCGGCCCGAAGGAAGCGACGCGGTCATTCACTTCCGTTAACGGAGAGCTCGCCGGTGCCAGCAGAGTCGCCGTCGCGGTTCCTCCAAAGACGATCACGATTCACGGAGTCAATAGCGAAGGCGACTGCTCGGCCAATATTTGGGTAGGGGGAGAGTCGAGTGCTCGACTTGATTGCGTCGCGATTAACGGCCAAAGCGAAATCACACTGCGCGGATTCGATCTCGCGCTTCGAGACGGTATTGATGGGCTGCACCCGGTTCGTATTGAGGTCGACTCAAGCACTGTCGAGGCAGTTAATTTCACAATCCGAACTCTTCCTAAATCGCTGACTCTAAAGCCTGCACATGCTTCGTTGCGGTCTTATGGGGCAGGGGAGACCGCAGGCTTTCATCGTCTAGGCGAAATTGAATTAGAACGGTCTCTGCCGGGGAATCTTTCACTGCGCTGGCCGACCAAGTTTCAGGCGAATCTTAGACGCCGACTTGTACGGCATGATTACGATTTTGACTTCATACGATGTCAAATCTCTCAGCGATCTGTTCGGACGGATGAACTGATTCCAATTGAGGTTTTAGCCGTTGAAAGTGTCGAGACGGTTTCTGAGGAGTGGCCAAAGCTGTTCTCGCTAGATTCGCAGGTTGGAAAGTTAAACCGAGAAAGCAGCATCGGTCTTTCGCTTTACGCGAGGCACTCATTTCTGAATCAAGTTTTTGGATCGGCTCCGTTTAAGGAAGTCGCGGCTGACACATGGATTGAAAAGGAATGTTCGCCGGATCGCTCAGTCTATCGCACGCTTCCTCGAGGCGATTTGCGTTTGGGGCCGCCAATTCCACGTTCAACGCACGCGACAGTCAGAATTGGAACAGATGAGGAGGACCCGGTCCTCGAGATCGAAGTTCAAGATATTGAAGTTGCCGATGAAGAATCGATTGCGAGCGACGAGAACCCTGTCCGTCGGGCTCTTACAATGCAGCGGCTCGAGATCGTGCTCGCGAACGGAGTGAAGTGATGAAGGTCTTCGTTGCTTTCGCGATCATTCTTTTAACCGGCTGTGCTTCTACGAACCGAGTAAAGACACTTCAGTCAATGGCGGTAGCGGGAGCACTTGGTGCGGCCTATGGCCTCTCAAGACCGACTTATCCCGAGCAGAATGCCGCACTGTTTGGCGGGCTCGCGGCCGCCGTCACCGGCGCAATTGGACTTCTAGTCTGGGACTCGGACAGCGAAGCGATGCGACTTCGTTCAGAGGCGCAGGCGCTCAGCGAAGAACTCGATCGCGTCCGTGCGCCACGGCGAATCTTAGAATCCCCAGCCACATTCGGGGCAAAGATCCCGGCAAAGTACCGATCTCTCGTTCAGCCCGGGTCCTGGCGAGTGAGCGAGATCGATCAGTGGGTTGAAGATGGCGAGAATCGCCTCATTCACCAAGGACTCGTTATGGAGCTCGTTCCACCAAGTTTAAATCCGTCTCATTCACCAGGAGGTTCAAAGTGAAGTTTGTTTTTCTGATCTTAGTGGGGCTTGTGCTCGTCGAGCCAGTCTTGGCTCGCGACCTTGTCGATGCGGCTTCGAGTGCGCAGTCGTTCTTCAATCGTATCGGCATTGCTGCGATTTCAATTGGTCTGACTTTGGGTGGAATTCTGTTTGCCTTAGGTGCAGCTCAGATTGGTCGCATGCTGCTCTTTAGTGGCTTCATCGGTGCTATTGCCATTCTTGGTGCGCCGGCACTCATCGGACTATTGGGTCGTATATTCGGGGCCGCGCTATGAGAGGGCTTGGGCGAACTCCAATGAGAGTACTGAATGAACCCGCAGGTTTTTTGGGGTTATCGAGCTTAGACCTCTGCTGTGTCGGGTATCTCCTCGTCATATCGCATAGCGCGCTTGAGTACATCGGTGCGGGTTTTCTCTCATTCATTTTTGTCGGGCTTGCCGGCTACCTTCTGGTCGGCATTCGTCTGCGTTTTAGAAACAAAATCATTCGAGACTTCGTGTTCTCGAGGCTTGGACCAAAGGTGATTTATGATCCCGAAACTTGATTCAATTGAACAACATGGTGAACTTTGCGTCTGGCAAACCACAGACGGAGTCTTTGGAGCGACGTGTACGGTTGCGTCCTCAGATATCGAAACCTGCGACATCGGACATGAGTTTTCAAACTGGGAAGCGGCACTTGCGGCTTTGCCAAGCGGCCTCGTTGTCAAAATCGAGACGTCGTGTGCTTTAGGTCGGAATCTTGCTCTTGATACCAGTCGTGCTGAAGCAGTATCGAAGACCGGGTTTCGAGAATATGAGAGCAAAGTTCATATTCAGACCAGTCGAAATCCGTTTCTAGAGATGATCTATCGGAAGCGACATGGTGAGTCTGGGCCTCGCATTCGACTCGATCAGGGCTACAAGGCGTTTAAAGACGCAGGCATCGCACTTCATCCGCTTGGAGACATCGCCTCTTGCGAACTCTTTGAGCGAAACCCTTCGGCATGGGTTCTGAGTCAGAAGCATCTCATCAAAGGTCATTCTTATTCAGGTGTGGTCCGACTGTTTAAGCCAGTTGGAAGCGAGCTCTCGGTTGAATCAATGGGAAGCGTACTTTCTAAGCTTCCTGCGCCATATAAGTTCACGACGGTTATCCAGAAGAGCGCTCGCGAGAGCGCTCAGGTGAATCTGCGACGCAGGTTTAGACAGACAAGTGGTCCTGGAAAAATCGCAGCTATTCAGAAAAGTGCCGTCGAAGATACGCTCGCAGAAACATCGTTTAATGGGGCCGAGCTATTTGAATATGAGATTCTCCTTTGCATTGAGCGAAGCAGTGAACAGGAACTTAGCGAAGCTCTTCTTGAGACGGCCGGGACATTACGTGTTTTTGGAGACGTCGTTATTGAGACGGTCGGTGTTGGTCCGTCGTACTTGGCAACGCTACCAGGGATTGGGCTTCATGTTCCGCTTCTGGAAGTAAGCTCGACTCTCCCTGTATTTCTGCCAGTTTGGCGAAATGGCGCATCTGTCTCGAACTCTCAGTCTGGATCGCTCTTCCTTCACAGGCGGGATCGAAGCCTCGATCATATCAGTCTTCTTGATTGGACCAATCAGAATGCGAATGCACTCATCATCGGAAGCTCAGGGAAAGGAAAGAGTGCGCTTCTTGGTTGTCTGACCCAGGACCTGCTTCGCGATCAATCGACAAGAATTATAAAGGTCGACGTCGGTGGATCACACTCAAAGGAATGTGAACTTCTCGGTGGACGCGAGTACCGCTTGAACCTCGAAACCGAAAACGGTCTAAATCCGTTTGAGTTGGTTGGCAATGAGCGCTCAGAGTCCATTCGAGCGGTTCTTGGGGCGTTTATTGAAACTCTCGTTCTTGAGGATGGAGAGCGGAGGCTACCCAAAGTCGTTCGAAATGAAGTTGATCAGCTCTTACAACAATTCCTAGAGCACGAGGCCCGGCCGTCGATTGATGGACTTCTCAAGTTTGAGTTTTCCCGCCGGGCGCTGCTTTCACGCTGGGGAAGCGGCGGACTTTATGGTCGAGCGTTTATCGGCCGGCACGACGCTACTTCAGAAAGACTTCGGTACTTTAACTTCCAAGATATCTTTCAAGCCAAAGAAGAGGACTTCTCCCGCGCCGTCATGGCGTCGGTACTCGCGGTTTTCAATTTAGAGATGAGAACCAATCCTGGGGCTCGAATCATTCTCATCTGTGATGAGACTCCATTTTTCATCGAGCATTGCTTTGATTTTTTAAAACATCGTCGGCCAACGTTCGAAAGTTCGGTGGAGGTGTAGTCCTGGTGTCGCAGACTTCGCAGCATCTTATCCGCGAAGGTGATACGGCACTGATTGAGAATGCTCAGCACCGGATGTTCTTTTCCGCAGATGGAAGTCTGACTGACTTTCAGGAGCGCTTTCGGCTTCGCGATCAAGACATGTGGCTTTTATCGAGCCTACGGTTTTCGAGCCGAAAGTTCTCTGAGTTCGTCTACCAGAATGAAGAGCGTGGGAAGGCCATGCGCCTTGAACTTTCCAGTGAAGAGTACTGGCGAGTGACCTCTAGCCAGAGCGACCGAAGTAAACTGGCAAACTTAATCCAGGCCGTTCCGGGTCTTTCAACAGAGGAGGCGATTCGATGTTTATCGGTAAAAGCTGGCCAGTTCTGATTGTGCTGGTTGGTAGTCGCGCCTTCGCCTTTGATCCTTTTACGATTGCCACGGGCGCACAGGCTGTCTCTGGAATTGTCGGAGGACTTGATAAAATAGATGAGCTTGCTGACGCAGGGTTTGCTGTCTCTGACCTTCTTCAAGAACTTGAGATTGATCCCGAGACAGATCAAGAAATCGAGGCTCAGGTTCGACGTCTCGAGGAACTTGAAAGACAGTCGCGCGAGCTTCGAGTTTCAGGGCAAGAAGTTTCAAGCCTTATAGGCGCCGACTATGCGAGGTCCCAGACGTTCACGGCCAAGGTTCGGCATCTACGAGAAATGATTCGCACGACGAAGCGAATTGCTGCGGTTTTTGGAATTCGGCCTCGCGCCGGTGAGCGTGCGCTCAAGATTCAAGAGACACGTTTGCAGTACATGATTCTTGACGAATTGATGGCATTACGACGAATGCAGTTTGAATCGGCATTGGAATCAAAGGAGCAGAAAGCAAAGTATCAGCTGGCACTGGCCCAAGTGCTAACTGAAGAAGGCGCCGTCAATCGGCGCGATCTGCGAGTTGGGAGAATTCGATGACACCGTTTCCTCCCATTGACTCCACGGTTCTTCAGGCGGTCCTTGATACATTTGAAATCGTTTCGCGTATTATTCTCGGCCTTACTGGGGCGGTGTTCATTGCAAGAGCTTCGCTTCTCGTCATTCAAGTTGAAGGGGCTCAAGCATTTTCCACACTTGTTCGTGAAACCATTGTTCTCCTGCTATCGCTCTCGATTTTCCCCTTTGTCTTAAAGACACTGATCGCTGGGACTGGGCAAGTCGCAGCTCTCATAAGATTTGAGGCACATTCAAGATCGGTGGGTGCCATTGACGGCTTTATTGAGTCAATTCGAACTCAACTGCCACTTTTTGGAATTCTGGCGGACGTCGGTCAGCTTACGCTACAGCACTTTGTCCGCGCGGTGTTTTCGCTACTTGTTGGGCTGTTGGCCGTGGCGACACCGCTCGTTTTTTTCTCAGGATACATTCTCGGCCAGGGTATCGGCGTTGCTGCTATCGGTTCTGCTCTGCTGACGCTCTGTCTATGGCCTGCGCTGTGGAACATAATCGGTCTGTTTTCGTCGGCTCTTTGGCCGTCGTTTCAAGGAACGTCGCTATCGTCAGTAGTCTTCTCGATTGTGGTGACTCTTCTTCAATTTCTCTCGCCACTGTTCTGTCTTGCTCTGCTTCGTCAGCTCTCACCGCAATCAGCCCTTCATTCAGGCATGAATGTCACTTCGGCAATTAGCGGGCGGTTTCAATGAAAACCATTTCTCAGTATTGGCTTCGCAGTCGATTTGTCCGGGAAGAGGTTCTTCGTCTGTCTCTTATCATGGCGCTTGGGCTCTGGGCGTTCACGGCGACAGCAATAGCATTATTGAAAACCGAGAAAACGATTCTTATCGGAGTTTCAGATGACTCTTCATACGTCATCTTAAATTCGAACGAGACCCTTCGTCGTAAAGAAGTCGTGAGTTTCATTCGGAGCTTCATCGAGAGCTACTATGAGTTTTCGCCAGCCAATCACGCCGAGAAGTTAAGTCGTGCAGGGGATATGATGACCCCTACGCTTTGGGAGCTTAAGCGACCGGACCTTCAACGTCTCAACGAACGCCTAAAAACTGAACCACTTGTACAAACTGCGAAGATTCTATCAATCGACATGGTCGATGACGAGACCATCGAGGCGCTCCTTCTAGTTCAGATCGTAAAGCGTCTGGAGTCCGTTTCGACAAATCTCAAGGTGACTTTGAAGATGAAGGCGCACGAGCGAAGTGACTCAAACCCCTGGCCAATTGAAATCTCAGAGGTGTCCGATGCTGTTCTCTAGCCTATTTGTGCTGATTGCTCTTCCCACGTTCGCGGCCGAGCCAATCTCACGGGCGGTCGTAGATCTTTCCAAGTCGACCGAAATTCACATAGCGCCTGGCCGTGTATCAGTTTTGGCGATGCCTGAATCCATCGCGGAAGCAAAGGTTGGAGCACCAGGAAAGCTTAAGGTCGTGCCATCTGCATCCGATTCGACAGAGCTGACTTTGTTCTGGGTGGAGGGCGGCGCCTTCCGAACAAACCTGATTGTTCGAACGACAAAGCGAATTTTCGTGTTTGATGTCGTACCGGTCACTTCGGGACATCAAGACGTCATCCAAGTTCGCGGCGCATTCGGGGCCCCAGGGCTTCGTTCAGTAGGTCGAGCCATCACCGAAACAACACTTGCTCCCAAGCTTGAGACGAAACTGAAGATAGTTCGGAAGCTTCAAGAAGGGCGAATCGAATGATTCTGCTCGCTGTACTTCTGCCATCCATCGCTATGGCAAGAACACCACTATTCAAAGAGGAGCAAAAACCTGCTTCCGTCGCCGAAGTTGCTCAGAAGCAGCGGAATGGAAGTTCGAGGTCTCATGGCAGCAGTTGGTCGAATGTTGTCCAAGGCAACCCAATCGTGTTACCCGCACAACCTGTCGCTCGTGAACTAGAGACACTGTTGCCAGGTGAACTGCAGCTGGCGAGAATCAAACAAAGCGTCCTTGCCTTCAACGAAGGTAAAGCTCCCGTGGCGGCAAACCTAACTGATGAACGTGGACGAGACATCATTCTGATCGGTGAAGCGACGCTCGAGAAAAACTCGAAGCGAATACTTGTCGATTTTAGGATCGCTCGGCTCGAAAGTTCTTCCGAACTTTTCGATTTCAAAGGCGTTGCCATGGACGGAGATGGAACACTCGGACTCGAAGGTGACTACCAATCAGGAAAACCCAAGTTTTTTGCGGCAGAGCTAGCGGCGGCCGCAGCCGCCGGATTTGCAGACGCATCGGTCAATCGTCCAACCAATGCATTTGGAAATCAGCAGGAAGAAAGATCGCTCGACACGAGTGGCAAGAAGGCAATCGGGAGCGCGCTTGCGCGAACTGCCGATCGATTTGCTGAGAAGGTTCGGCAGGCGCCTGAGTACTCAGTCCTAAAAGGACCAGCGGCAATTCAGGTTCTTGTCCTCGAGCCGCCAAGGCGGAAGCTATGAGAGCTCAGCGATCGTACACGTCTTTTCGATGCCCTACGGCGATGACGATGACCACAAGAACGTCGTCTTTGACCTCATATATGATGCGATACACGCCAACGCGCACTCTGTATCCGGGCTGGCCTGAGAGTTTGGTGCACCCATGCGGTCTCGGGTCTTCGCTGAGCTGTCGAATAGTGTCGGTCACAGCTTTAATGTATGCCTTCGGCAGCTTTTCAATCGCTTTCCTGGCCGACCGAGTGACTTCAATTTTATACGAGGCCACGTTTTTTAAGTCCAACCATCATGGTTTCAAACGAGACTGTGGGTTCTTTGCGGTGTTTTTTGAAAAGCTCGATATCTTCATGATCTTCGGCCAACTGGGCGAGTACCGCGGACCGAAGGTATTCAGCCAAAGACTGGTCGGCTTCAACTGCACGGAGCTTAGCTGCCTTCAGCACATCTGGTTCGAGATAGACCGTTGTTTTCTTTCTAGCGCCCATAAATCACCTCAAAACCAGCATATCACGAAACGCAACTGAATGTAACCGTAATACCGTATTACTGTAAAGGAGATAAACCGTGGAAATCACACAGAATAGGTCTGAAACGAAGACTCAACCTAAGAAGCCGCAGGCCAAACGCCAGACCTGCCTTAAGAAAATCGATCTCGAAACCGCAAGGCTTCTCAATCAGCTCAAGGATCGTGCGAACAAAAAGCCGTTCGGGCGAAAAGTACGGGACGCAGAACTCATTGCCCTTGGGCTCAAACTGGTCGAGCAGCGCCACCTCGCTGAGCTTCAGGAACAAACCTATTCGGAGAAAGACCGCCTGGCGATGGCTCACGACGAGTACCAGAAGCAGAACGGCAAAATCACTCTAGACCAGTTTATTGGCCGCCTAATTCGCGGCGAAATTCAGATTCAGAAAAGCGGATAAGTCTCGAATATTCCGAGATCTAGATCAAAAAACTAATTGAACCCAGGGAGGAATACGATGGATAACGAAAACACAGCAGCTCAAGCTATCAGCGAGCCATCTCAACTCGAGATTGAGCTCGCAGAAGTGAAGCTTCGTTCTTTGACATTGAAACGATGGTTGAGAACAGATGAAGTGGCCCTTTATCTCGGCACAACGATTCCAAGCATTAGAAAGCTGGTGCTCCGCAAAAGACTAGCTCCTCGGAAACGTTTTGGTCGGCTCTACTTCGATCGCGATGCGATCGATGAGGTCTTTGAAAACTCCACGTCGAGTGCTCCGCACTCAATCAAGAGGAATCAAAGATGGCGATAAAGGAAGTTACAATCGAAGGTCAGAAGTTTTTTGAAGTCTATATCGACATGCGAAGCAAAGTAAAAAAGGGGGCGCGGTCACAACGACGCGTTCGCTTCATCAAAAGTCTTCGCGAAGCACAGGCGATTGAAAAGCAGTCGCTGATCGAGTGCTCGAAGGATCTGACGAAGCAAGAAAGCGTCAGCATGACGTGGGGTGAGCTCTTAGATCTTTACGAGATCACTCTCAGAAGCGGCACTGCGACACACGCAAAAATGCAGGCGAACATCTTGCGCGAGCAGATCGCCTTCTTAAGGCGGTGGACGCACGAGTGGTACAGCCGAGATTGCCGAGAGCTCACACCGGGCGATGTCCGACGAGTCATGAACAATCTCGAAGCTGAGAACTACGCAAAGACGAGGCTTCGAACCATGAAGACCGCCATCAACGGCGTCTTTCGGTTTGGGATCGACGAAGGACATCTAAACGGAGTTCATGCGTCCCCGGCCCATTCGATTCAGCTACCGAAATACGTGGACGACAAACCTCCACAGATATTGGGAATGGCTGAGATCCAACGGTTGCTCGAATCGGCCAGGGCCGACGATCACCCTTGGTACCCGGTCTGGTTCATGGCGCTGAATACTGGAATGCGGTCTGGCGAACTCTTTGCGGTCGAGTGGTCAGACGTCGACTGGGAGAAGAAACTTGTGACGGTGTCAAAGTCCTACAATCCCAGGATGAAGAAGGTGAAGTCCACGAAGGCTGGCTACTGGCGGAAGGTTCCTATCAACTCGGAACTCGAGGCAATGCTCAAGGAACTTCGGGCCAAAACACCGATGCACCAGCGAGAGGTCTTACCCCGACTTTCGCGTTGGGCGAATGGTGAAGCCGCGAAGTTTCTTCGGGACTACTGCATTTTGATCGGCATCACGTCGGTCAATTTTCACGCGCTGAGGGCATGCTTTGCGACGCACTTGCTAAACGCCGGAGTCTCGTCGCCGGTCGTAAAAAAGATCTGCGGCTGGACGGAGGAGAAGGTCATGAACCGTTACATCAGGCTCGCAGGGCTCGACGTTGCCGGTGCTACCGAGACGCTTGGATTCAAGATCCCGGGTTACGATGGTACAGCGCGAAAGGTCGCCAAGGTCGTGAACCTACACGACGCAAGAGTCTTTAGAAATGCCATGCTGACATCGAAGCTCGATGGCGACTCAAGCGGCACCGAAGAGTCTTAAGGAACCGGTAGATTGGGGGTCTCAATGGGTGAGGCTCTCGAAATCATGAACATGTTTCGATTGAGAAACGGCCAGATTCGACATGAATTTACGTCTGAATTCACAACCAGAGTTTCTGCCTAGACCGACCTACGAGGGTACTCAAGTGGTCAAAAGGTGGCCGTTTAATTACACCACCCCATTTTTAGGTCCCCGTCAAAATAGATAAAACCCAAGATACCGATATCTCTCGTAAGTTGTTTCAATGACTTAGGCTTCGCTTTCCCTAGCAATGGGGACACGCGGGGCCTCTCGGGGCCGGTGGTTGACTAGCTTTGACTACGGTTAGACTAGCACCTCCGAGACAGATGTACCGAAGTCATGGGGTCCAACCCAGTTCTCAATTCAGTTCTCAGCTCCGCTGCAATGGGCCCCAGGCCCGCCCTCTAAGTCTCTAAAATGGCTTGAGATAGCACTTGCTGCTGCTTTCTTTTCGTTCCTGACCACCCGCCCTCAACGAGTTGATGGCAGGTGGTCAGGAACTCAGAAGCAAGTCAGTGCTAGTCAGACAATAGTCAAGAAAGAGGGCGGGCCTGGGTTTCAGTTTTGGGGAATAGGAAGAGGGGGCGGGGAGCCCAGAGGAAGGTTCGATGGATAACTTAGAGAAGGATACTTTTCAGATTGTTGAGGGAAGCGATTCGGTTGAAGGCGGCGGTGATTTTAAAAAGGCAGAGGCACAACTCTCATTTTTTCGAAGTCGACCTCGCCGGCTTGCGATTGAGTTAGTCGAGCGTGATTTAAAGGTTATCGATTTCATTTTGGATATGAAGTTCGCAACAGCGACGGATATTCAGCAGAAATTCTTTGCGCGAGCACCCGAGCTTCCGCCGGTCCTACACCCGACGAAGTGGGCAAAGCGTCGTCTCATGCAGCTTTCGCGTGCCGGTTTTCTCCGGCCTGCGGTTGGTATTGGCATTCGGGAAAGCGTCTACTTCGCGACATTTAAAGCGTACTACGCTTTGAACGCGGTTTACCCGAGCGAACTCCGACCTAAGCCAACCGGCGGCTTGGATCTTCGCACTTTCGTGCATGACCGAGAGCTGCTTTTGCTTAGGCAAGATTACGCAGAGCGATTCGGCGAAGTTGATTGGGTTTCAGATCGAAGGCTTAAGCAAGGGCACGGTGCGCCGCTTGGGCTTTTAGGTCCGGATGTTCCTGATGCCGTGATCATATTGCCTGAAATTGGCCGCGTGGCTATCGAGCTTGAGATCGCTTCGAAATCTCGGGCAAGGTATCGCGAAAAAATCGCTCGCTATGTACGACTCATCCGCGAGTCTCGAACGAAGCCCGATGGAATTCGAAAAGTGACCTATCACTGTTTAAGGCGACCTGTTCTTGAAATCGTGCGGGCAGAAACTCGCATTTACGGAGACCTATTTGAAGTGGTCGATTCAAACTCTTCAACCGAATCGAAAGGACGTATCGCATGAAAGCCATCGACATCATTCGTACTTACATTGGCAAAAAGCCAACTGACGGCGCGGTTTGCATTGGTCGCGCAGAGAAGTTTCTGCGCCCAGCGGAGTGGATCACAGAGAAGCAGCTCAACCATCACATTCATATTGTGGGGGCGAGCGGTTTTGGAAAAACCGTTTTGATCTCACATATCTTACGAAGTCGCATTGAGGGCGGTCGTGGCTGTCTCTTCATCGACCAGAAGGGAGATCGCGAGACTATCGAGCAGTTTACTTCATACGTGCGTGAGGCGGGTCGCCGTGCTGATCTCAAGGTGTTCTCTCTGGCCGCGCACGACAACTCGTCGTCCTACAATCTATTGAACAATGGCTCTGCCACAGAACTTCGCGACCGAATCATGGGCTCGCTTATTTGGAGCGAAGAGTATTACAAGAATCAGTCGGCAGGTTTCCTCATGCACCTAATGGTGGGGCTCTGTTGGCTTCGTGACAACCGAAGCTTAAAGATCGACATCGAACTCGTCGTGCGATGTTTGAAAGACATCGACTATATCGCGGAGCTAGCCAAACAAATCCCTTCCGATCTTGACCGAGTTCGCATGCGGGTTGAAGAAGCGCACTCATTTCTATCTTCAAACGACAACTTCAAGTCGCTTCAAGGATTGCGCGTTCAACTTGAGTCGATTGCCTATTCGGACTTCGGTGATCGAGTGCTTTGGTCGGAGAACGCCATCGATCTTTTTGAGGCTGTCCGCTCTGGGCAAATCGTATTTATGTTTTTAGACACAAGGCGCTTCGGCGAAACAGCGAGGGCCGTCGGTCGCTTCATCATTCAGGATCTCAAGGCCGTCTCGGCAAGGATCGATTCTGAAATAAAAGCGAGTGATCGAAGGCCATTCACCGTGATCATTGATGAGTTTGCCGATCTTGCCGATGAAGAGTTCGTTGGCTTCCTCGACCGCGCTAGGAGCAGCCGAATTGGGATTGTGGTCGCGCACCAAGAGATTTCCGGACCTTGACCGAATTTCGCCTCAGTTCTGCGGTCGACTCATGGGCAATACAGCAACCTTGTTCGCGTTTCTTCAGAAGCGCCCTGAGAGTGCAGAGTTGATCTGCGGCATCGCCGGAACGCGTTCGGCGTGGGAAGCAAACAATGCAGACTGAGTCTTTCTTCGGACTACCTATCGACACTGGTAAGCGTAGTTCTCGTGAGGTCGAAGAATTCAATGTGCATCCAAATACGATCAAATCCTTGAGCGTCGGAGACTGCGTCGTGGTGAAGAAATATCCCCAGGCTAGCGCAAGCCGGATTAAGATCTCCTTTAATAGATAGGGAGAGAATTCTATAGGGACTCACCGTTACCGGATTGGAGTCAACCCGTGCTCCAGACACGGGGCCAACGTCAATCGCAGCGTAAACCCGTCGCAGCGGACATCACGGGTTAAGAGAGAACTGTGAGAAGAAGTGCGATAAGTCCCGTCAGAAAGATCTCCTCGAGATAGTGACCGTGAGCGACAAAAGTGGAGAAAGCGAAAAGTGAAGCAGAGCGACGATTCGTCGTGTATTCGGGGACTCGTTCAATGCAGGCTTCTCATTGTTAACAGTTACGGCTTCCTCCAGCTTCGAGAGCCTTCCGTAGATTCGAGAATGCGGACGTTACACTTAGTTCGGTCTGTTAGCTGGAGATCATGAGTCCCGGGTTCATAGGCTGTACCGTCAACAGTGACCGGACCTGTCGGTGCAGCCTCGAGTTCCAAATCGTCGCTAATCGGATGTGCCCCTATCTGGGACCCCGTTGGAAGGCTGATGCCGCAGACGACCAGAGGCTTTTCGGCGACTACGGTAATAACAAGCCATTTGCTCTCTTGGCCCGCAGTGCGTTCTATATCTCGAATGGAAATTTTCTTTTTGTCGACCATCTTAAAGAGCAGTGGAGGAAACGCAATTGGGAGTGCCCGCCCGTCGGTTGTGCTCAGGCTAAGAAGGTCGTGCTTTATTGGAATGCTATTTGTTGAATAGGACGCATTTTTCATAAACGTTATGTCGTGAGCGAATTCATTCTGGTAGATCGATGTAAGTCGAAAACCTCCAGTGAACTCGATGTCTCCGACATGAGCTTTGGTTTGGTCGGTGACTTCGATTTTGCCAATTCCATCCTGAGATTGAATCACTTTAATATTCGATGCGGACTTCTTATTGATGCGGCAGTCGGTGCAGATTTTCTTGACGATGCATATGGACGCCCCAAGTTCATCTCCTTTTTTGAATAAGGCCGCGCAGCTTGAGTCGTTCTTAGCGTAGCTCCAATTTGAAACGGTCAATATGAAGAAGGACAGGTAGATCTGCTTTAGCGCATTCGCCCCCAGATGCTATTTCGTTCCAGAAATATGATGATGATTGTAGTGTCCATCATCGCCGAAGCTAAAATCAATCATGTTAACGGAGAAGCTTGAAAGGGGGGTTCTCGTGGGTGTCGTGTTCACCTCGGCAGGATACCGAAGCCTCATTCCATTAGGCAGTAGACCATCCTGAAGCAGATCTCTATTTGTCGTTCGTTCTTGGGTCATCCGGTCGTAGATTTGACTCGAAGGAGGTGAATTAGGCGGAGTGTAGACTGCTGTTTTAAGTAGGAGAGATTCAAACCAATTGAATCCCATAGACGAAAACTGTCTGATGTTTGGAGCGATTGATTTGAGCTTGGTGATTCCGTCGCGATTCAGTTGAACCCACAGGGCAAGGCGATCGCTGGCGGCGAGAGGTGGAATGCCGGTACACTGGCTAAGGTCATGTCCAATAAGTGGATTGACAGGAGCCTCAGAGTAAAGACACTTTTCAACGGTTAGGCGGTGTTTACACGTTGCTTTTCCATAGGAGTCTTCACAAGACGATTCAGTGTGCATGTAGCCGCCGTCGGGTTCGGTCTGATCTTTTCCGTACTTAAGTAGAGTGAAAATATCGTTGTATCGCCGGCTGGTGTTCGCGGCGACAAACTCATTGGACAAAGTCGTATTCTCTTTTGGCACTGACCTGACCGGGCCAAACCGGTCCAGATCTTGTGATATGATCTGGGCCAAGAAAGGACCTGATCATGGCAAGAAAACGATACAGTCCCGAGGAAATTATCCAGCATCTGCGAACCGCCGAGATCGAACAAAGTCGTGGAGCATCTCAGGAAGAGGCTGCGCGAAAAGTTGGCGTGACGGCAGTCACACTTTCGAGATGGAAAGCTGAATATGGCGGTCTTCGAGTCGATCAGGCAAAGCGACTGAAGGATCTTGAAGCCGAGAACTCGCGGCTTAAGAAAATTGTAGCGGATCTTTCAATCGATAACTCAATTCTGAGAGAGGTTTCAAAGGGAAACTTCTAAGCCCGGCGAGACGCAAGGATGCGGTCTTGATGGTGACGCGCGAGCTGAAAGTGAGCGAGCGTCGGGCGTGTAAAGTGATTGGGCAAATTCGTTCGACGCAACGATATTCCCGACGAAGCCGTTATGACCAAGACAGACTCGAGGCGCGAGTGATTGAACTTGCTTCGGAGTACGGTCGATATGGGTATCGTCAGGTGACAAATCTTCTCAATAATGAGGGGTGGGATGTCGGTAAAGATCGCGTGTTTTCCATTTGGCAACGTGAAGGCCTAAAAGTCCCACAGAGACAGCCAAAGCGAGCAAGGCTTTGGCTTGCCGATGGCTCTTGCGTTCGCCGTCGCCCAGAGTTTGCGAATCAGGTTTGGTCATATGACTTTGTCTCAGATCAAACTCACGACGGTCGAAAGTTGAGGGTTTTGAATGTGATCGATGAATTTACTCGAGAGTGTATCGCCTCGCATGTCGCAAGACGTATCCGAGCAAAGGATGTGATCTTGATACTTGCTGATCTTTTTCTGCAGCGTGGGTGCCCGACGTACATTCGTTCTGACAACGGTCCGGAGTTTATCGCGAAAGACCTCATTCGATGGATGAAGGGCCTTAAGGTTCAGCCGCTCTTTATTGCTCCAGGCTCGCCATGGGAAAATGGATATTGTGAGTCATTCAACGGCAAGATGAGATACGAGCTATTGAACGGAGAAATCTTTTTTTCACTGCTGGAGGCGAAGATCGTGATTGAGCGTTTGCGCCATCACTACAACACAAAGCGTCCTCACTCGAGTCTTGCCGGACGACCACCAGCGCCGGAAACGTTCCAGCCAACGCTTAAGCATCTTGAAAGTGATTTATTAACAATGTAAGTGGTAGTGAAACTCCCGGCTGGTCAATTGGTGTAGCATTGGCTGGCGCGATGTCGAATATGGCCGAGCTTAGCACCGCAATAAAAGAGAGAAGACCGAACCGAACTCGACGCTTCATCATCGATGACCCCACACTCGAATTGACGTTCAGAAATGTCGCGGAGGCGAGCTCCCGACGAGTGGCTCATCGACTTTTGACTGACTCGACTTTAGGACAATCGGTTGCGATGTTTGCATTTTCTCGAATGTGATCACTGTGATCTGCGCCCGTTTTGGAATTTAACAATTGATAAACAAAGCAAGAAGCCTTCGACCAGCTGATCAGCGGCGGTCGGTTGGCACATCGAGTTCGCTGATTGGCAGCGATCCTGATATGAGACAAAACGTTTAAGGAATCTTAGGTCGTTTGCTACGTAGAAAAAGATTATAATTCGCATCCCGAAATTCCGAAGCATCCGTTGAATCCAAATTCTTTTTCGGCAAGAGCTTCAGAAGTTGATTGAGCAATTGTCCACCTTAAAGCACTAAGGAGATAGGAGCCAAGTGGGTTTCGGGGCGGGAGTTCTGCTTACGATCTCGGAGTTGCTTTGCATCTTAAGCGAAGCGCAGTAAGCTTTCAGAGTATGTGCAGCCGATACCAGACTCCAGAAGCAGCCGAAATGGCTCGATACTACAGAATCGACAAGCCGAATCTCGGTGAGATTAAGCCGGTCATCTATCCCGGATACCAAACTCCGGTTCTTCTGAACGTGAATGGCGATGCTCTAAAGATCGAGTCTCGATTCTGGGGATTCGTATTGAATATGCCGGGCAAAAGAGATCCTTCACAGCAGGTCGCGAAGATTCTTCAGAACGCTGTGAGTGAGACAGTTCACGAGAAACGAACGTTCTCTAAATCTTGGCTTGCGGGCCAGCGCTGCATTCTTCCGGCGGTTAGATTCTTTGAGCCTATTGGTGGTGAGTTTAAATCGATCTATGTTCCTGAACGTCCAATCATCTCAATTGCTGGGATTTGGGCTGAGCAGACCTATAAGGACAAGAAGATCCAGGCTTGCACTATGCTCACCACTGAGCCAAACGGGTGGATGAGCGAGTATCACGACCGAATGCCGGTCATCCTCCACCCAGATGATGTCTCCGAGTGGCTGTCGCCCGACACGGCACCTGATCAAGCCCAGAAGCTTTGTCGCCCTTGGAGCGGGAGCCTGGCGTTCGCCAATTGAAACAAGTTGAAGAGTAGGAGGGGGCTGCCTCCTCTCGAGAAATCAATGGCGTCGTACTCGACTGTGGTCGATTTGACGCCTGAAAATGTGGCGATTTGAGCTCAAAATCCACCTCATCCATTCCCATTCTTGTATTTAGGGCAAAGCACGCATAAGCCCATGAGCGTGCATGTCGTGAGTATGCGCCAAATTTAACAGAGGACCCGCGGGTGGGGCCTCATTTTTATTTTCAGGAGTGGTCGATGAAAGCCGTTACAGAATTCGCTAGCTTCACTTTAAACGCAGCTTTGAAGGTGAGAGCGGCTCTCACTGCCGAAGGCAAAACTACAGAAGAGATCCAGGAGTCGCTCGGTACGACTTATAAGTTTGAAGGCGAAAAACTCAGCTACTTCATCACGGCTCTCGACGTTGCAGAAGCCAATGCGAATGATCTGAAGCGCGTTTTGGTTGTGCGTTTGGCTGAAGGCGAAAAAGCGCCGTCGAACGCGGTACAAGCAGAAGACATCGCGATCTATCCCGAAGCCCTTGTGCAGATTCGCGCGCCAAAAGCGAAAGAGGAAGGCAAGCGTGGTGGTGGTCGCGGCGGACGCGGCGGCGATCGCGGTGGCAAAGGCGAGAAGGCTTCGCCATGGGGAATGTCTCCAGAAGAAAAAGCAGCAAAGCTTGCAAAGTCGCAAGCCAGCCAAGCGGCTCTTGCAGCTAAAAAAGCCGCAGCTCCAAAGAAGTAATCGTCACCAAGGCTCAGGCGCGCGACCAAGCCGCCTGAGCGCTATTCGATTTTCACCATCGGGTTCTGATTGGATGGCCCGCTTGGAACAAGGCCAAAGCGCCTTGGTGTCGGGAAGAGCAGAATCATACCAATGGCTGATGCCGCGATATTCAGAGTTGGCGGAAACGGCGTTGCGACTCCTTGAATATGAATCACCACTCCCATAAAGGCCGAGAAGTCGGTGAGCGCAAGCGCAACAATATAGAACATAAAGAGTTTAGGCGGAACGGCAGCGCCAGATGGGTGAGTCAGTAGTTTGGGGTTTTTCCAAATCTGCGGAAGGCCGCCAACCACCGCACCGAATGCAACCATTGCAAAGCCCACGTATTGAAGAACCTCAAGACCGAGTTGCTCAGCTCCCTTCGGTAAAATGAAAGTGAGAGCGAAGAGCAGGCCGTGGCTCGAGAGCATGGCGAACCAGATCACAGTGGGAATGAGCATCTTTTTATTCATGACTTCATTTTGCGTCGATGCCTTTTGAAGCGCAGTACGCGTTCATAAGAGCTGGACCTATGGCGAGATCGCGCCGTCAGCGCTAACCATTTTGAAATCCGTACAAGTCGTAAGCATTGGCCCCTTCGGCCAAGGAGGACGATTTGAATTATCAACAGCTGA
The DNA here is from genome assembly GCA_016713885.1 of Bdellovibrionales bacterium. Taxonomy (GTDB): domain Bacteria; phylum Bdellovibrionota; class Bdellovibrionia; order Bdellovibrionales; family JAMPXM01. The sequence goes on from JADJOF010000005.1 coordinate 246,955, forward strand.
CGACTCTCATCATGGTGACGCTGCTTAGCGGTGTGTCGTGTTCAAAGTTTTCGACCGATCCATTGGATCTTTCGGGTGGCGACGGATCGTTCATCGTCGTGATGCGCGACGTTTCAGTGAAAGCCAAAGTCGAATCGCGCTACGGAGCGGAGCTTTCAGCGTTGAGTGATGAAACTCAGCGGGTCGCAAAGATGCAAGCCGTGCAAGAACTCACACGCGACGTGGCCGTGGATTACGAGCTCGATGAGCCGGAGAGAGTATTCTCAGTCGCTGTTCGAGGCGGTGTTTACCGCATGACCGAAGATGAGGCGCGTGCGCTTTTAAACGATTCGCGTGTGGCGTATGTCGAGCCCAATCGCCGCGTGCAGGCGAGCGGCCTACAGAGTGGTGCAACGTGGGGCCTTGATCGACTGGATCAATCGAGTTTGCCACTCGACAGTCGCTATCGCTATGAGCAAAGCGGAGCCGTCGTGAATGCCTATGTGATCGATACCGGGATCCTGACAACTCATCAAGAGTTTCAGGGGCGCGCCGTGCACGGCTTTGATGCTGTCGACGGCGATGGCGATGCGACTGATTGCAATGGTCACGGCACACATGTGGCGGGGACGATTGGAAGCGCAAGTTACGGTGTTGCAAAGAATGTGAAACTTCATGCCGTGCGGGTTCTCGACTGCGCTGGCTCTGGAAGCTATGCCGACGTGGTCGCTGGCATTGAGTGGGTCGCGAGTCACCATCTGAGTCCCGCTGTGGCGAATATGAGTCTCGGGGGCCCGCCATCGCAATCGATTGATGATGCGGTTCGCGCTGCCATTCAAGCAGGAGTGACATTTGCCGTTGCGGCCGGAAATGAAAATCAAGATGCGTGTCAGAGTTCGCCCGCTCGCGTATCAACGGCGATCACTGTTGGCAGCACGACAAACACCGACGCCCGTTCCTCTTTTTCAAACTACGGCAGCTGCGTTTCTATATTCGCCCCAGGAAGTGACATCAAGTCCACGTGGTACACATCGACTCTCGCGACCAACACGATTAGCGGTACATCAATGGCTTCACCGCACGTCGCAGGTGTCGCGGCACTTTATCTTGCGGCCCATCCGACCGCCCAGCCGAGCCAGGTGAAAGCGGCAATTCTCGCAGGCTCCGTCAGTGGCAAAGTCTCGTCAGTGGGAGCGGCGTCACCGAATCGTCTGCTCAACACAGCTTTTTTATTCGGTAGCGAAAGTCCCGTACCGGTGCCACCTTCGCCGCCCCTTCCGACTGAACGCGTGCTCTTAAATGGTACCGCGCTCGCGCCTTTGGCGGGAGCTGCGAGTGATGAGAGGTTTTTCTCAATTGTTGTTCCTGCGGGAAGTACAGATCTCGTGATCGCCACGTCGGGAGGAACAGGAGATGTGGACCTTTATGTGAAGCGAGGAGCGCGTCCCACGGTCTCAGCTTACGATTGCCGCCCTTACACCTCAGGAAACAAGGAGAGCTGTTCGGTTGCGCGACCCACGGGTGACACCTGGTTTGTCATGCTGCGTGGGTATCGAAACTATTCTGGAGTGACACTTCGTGCGAGTTACAAATCCAATCGCTGACGAGAGTGAAAACTAAAAAACGCATTTTCGGAGAAAGTCGACGCTTTGTCCGATGATGCGTGAATTGGTGAGCTCACTGGCGAAAGTGCGAACGACGATGGCGAGATCAATCACATCCAGCTCGCAAGCGCCAGTTTTCACGTAGCAATCGGAGTGTGTCGCAATGGCAAGGTCCTCGCTGAACCAGCAGGGGTCGCTATTTCGGCTGAGATGATCAAGATCTTCTTGGAGGCAGTAGGCGACATCTTTCAACCACTCTTGGCCGCGCGGTGAGAGCTTCGGCCGAACCTCTTCAAGAAAAGCCGAGCAGTAAGGATGCCCGAAACGCTGATAGTATCCTGTCGGACCGCACTGCTGTTTCGCCTCTTGGCATAGATAAAAGTCGCAAGTACCTCGCTCGGGTTTGCAGTCTGGAGGATGTCCTTCTGCGGTCTGAGCGGTTGACGTGAGAATAGATGTGCTGAGGAATAAAATGGCGAGCGCGAGGTTCATACCGGAAGAGCTAGCACTGCCGGGAAGCGGCCGAACAGAGGCTGGTTTGGCTTTGTAAGTTTGCCGGCGGATCGAGCGGGTTTGTCCCGGTTGTGTCTACAAATACTTCCGTTAAGGCCGACTGTCTCAGGCTGAGGCGCCGCCGCCTTCGGCCCGGACTCAAGTCGGCGACGTGCGTTTTGGGGCAGAATTATGTCTGTCTCAATATCGCTCAAGCCTTTGTTTTTACAGAGAAATAACCGAAAGGGATACAACTGTTGAGGTAAAGTTAAGTAATGGTTTTGGAAAAGTTGAGCCGCATTCTGAAATTCGTTTTTATTGCGGTGGTGGGCGCCGTGATTCTGACGAGCTGTGGAGGCGACGAGGACGACGGCGAGGTGCCCGTTGAAAATCGCGCGGCACCGTTTCGCCCCAAAGTTTTGATCGACAATGGAAACCCGACGACAACTTCGCTTGATGTTCGCGTGAGTCTCTCGGGAGCAAATGTCACACACGTTTACTTTACCGCGAACTCAACCTGCGCGAGTGGCGGCGCGTGGATTTCGATGACAAGTGGATTTAACTATCGCTTGCCCGTCGCAAATTCTTTGAACACGGTTTACGCGAAATTCAGAAATGGTGTTGGTGGCCCTGAGTCGTCTTGCTTGACTGCGCAGATTCTGCACGATTCGTCGCTCCCGACTGTCGTCATTACTGCGCCTGCGGCGGGAACGGCGATCAATCTCGGGACCGTCAGTGCATTTCCTGTTTCTGGAACGTGTTCGGAGGAGGGGCGATCGGTTTCAATCCGCGTAGGAGCGGTCACATCGACTGCAGTTTGTAGCGGTGGTGTGTTCTCAAGAGCCGTGGACTTTTCAAGCGTTGCTGACGGAAGCGTTTCTGCAGAAGTATCGCAGACCGACATTGCTGGAAATAGCTCTGCGGCAAGCAGTCGAGCCTTTTTGAAAGACACGGTTCCTCCGGTGGTTTCAATTGGCGCTCCTGCCGCTTTAACCGTGATGACACCACTCACCGAAACTGCGTTTGTGGTCTCGTGTTCATGTAGCGAGAGTGGCCAATCGATTTTGTTGAGCGGTGCTGCCGCTGGTTCAGCAGTCTGTGCCGCTGGCAGCTGGAGCGCCGCAATTGATTTTTCAAGTGCAAGTTATGGGACCGTGACTCTTCTGGCCGATCACATCGATGCGGCTGGAAACTACGCCACGCAGGATTCGCGTCAGTTCATTCGGGAGCTTCCGCCGGTCCTGACGATTGCGTCACCGGTCAGCGGTGCCTATGTGAATGCGACGAATCAGGCTGCATTTGTGGTCACGGGTACGTGCGGAGCGAATGGTCAGCCTGTTTTAATCAGTGGCGCGGCTGTTGGTTCGGCAACTTGTGCGGCGGGGAACTTCACGGCCGTGCTGAACCTAAGCGCCGCTGCACAGGGGAGTCTGACTCTTATCGCCAATCACTCGACGGTGAGTGGAACAGCGGCGACACCAGTGTCGGTCATCGTTATGAAGGACACGTCACTTCCAACAGTGACGATTTCGTCGCCAGCGGCAGGAAGTTTCATCAATGTCGTCGGTGAATCAAACTTCTCTGTTATCGGTACCTGCAGTGAAAACGGCCGCGCCGTTTCTATCGAAGCTGGAAGTGTTTCAGCGAGCGCGACTTGTTCTCTGGGAACCTTCAGTCAGAGTTTGGATCTTTCATCGCTCTCTGAGGGGCCCGTTCTGGTGTCGGTGACTCAATCCGATGTTGCTGGGAACACATCGGCCATCGCAACACGCTCGTTCACTAAAGACACTGTTGCGCCGCTTGTTACGATTGATGATCCGGCGGATATGTCGACAATCTCACTTGCAAGTGAGGCGGCCTTCACGGTCTCGGGTTCGTGTTCCGAAAATGGGCGAACTGTGGTGATCACCGGTGATGTCGGCGGCGGCGCCGTGTGCATTGCGGGTAGCTGGACCGCGACGTTGAACTTTGTTGGTGCGCCTGAAGGAACCGTTATTGTGACTGTCGATCTTGACGATGTGGCAGGAAACGACGGTCTACCGTACAGTCGAAATTTTGATCACGAAGTGACGCCGATTCTGACAGTGACCGACCCCATCGCTGGTAGCTACGTCGCCATTGCGACGCAAGTGGGGTTTCCAATTGAGGGAGCTTGCGGTGCAAACGGTCAGAACGTGGTGATCACGGGCGATGCGAGCGGGACGACTGTTTGCTCCGGCGGACTGTGGTCGACGACGCTGGACTTTACAGCGGCGGCGGAGGGCCCGATCTCGGTGACGGTGAACCATTCCTCGATTGCTGGAAGTCCGGCTGTTCCCGTGACGATCGGTCTTATTAAAGATTCGGTCGCTCCCGCTCTCACGATCACGACTCCGATTCCCTCCGCGACATTGGAGGGCGCAGACTTCTCTCTCGTCGGTGGATGTACGATCGGCGAGGACCTCCACTTTTTCCCGGGCACCGACCTTGAGGCGGTTGTTTCGATGCCGTGCAATTCGGGAACTTATCGTACGAGTTGGCACATCGTGGGCGCCACTGGTCCACGAACGATTGAAGTGCGGTCACATGACCTTGCCGGTAACGAGACGGTTGCCACGCGCACGTTTAATGCCGTTCGCGCCGTTGAGCCACTTGGTGCGGTAAGCGCAGTGCTCGGGCTTGCCGATGGGCGCCGCGCTGTCGGCGGAGCCTTTACAGGATTCTCACGCACCCCTCGTATGGGTGTCTTGCGATACGTGAGTGCGACCGACACACTCGATGCAACGGCTGCATTTGGGGGCGGATTTAATGGCTCGGTGTTCTCGGCTGTCGCTTTGCCTGACGGATCCTATATTTTTGGAGGCTCGTTCACGCGCTACCGCGACCAGGTCGCCACAAATGTGGCGCGCGTGCTCCCAAATGGTCAGCTCGACCTGACCTTCAATCCGTCATCGGGAGCGAATGGTGCCAATGGAGCAGTGAACGCCATTGCTACCGATGGGACATCGATCTGGCTTGCAGGGGCATTCACAACGTATCGTGGAGGAGTCGCAAACCGAGTTGCGAAAATCTCTCTCTCGGGCGTGCTCGACACGACTTTTTCTCCAAGCTCAGGTGGAAACGGAGTCAATGCGACTGTCAACGCTCTCGCTCTTGATGGCGGTGTGCTCTACATTGGTGGTACATTCGCGACATATCGCGGAGCGACTGCAACGCGCATTGCGAAAGTGAATGCGGCGACGGGGGTACTTGATACGGTGTTCAACCCGGCATCTGGCGGTAATGGTGTCAACAACACCGTCTTTGCGTTGCTGGCTGATGCGTCGGGAGTGTGGATTGGTGGACAGTTTACGACTTATCGCGGAGCCGCCGCCAACCGTCTGGCCCGAGTGTCTTTGACCGGCGTGCTCGATACGGTCATTAGTCCCTCGACTGGTGGCAATGGATTCAACAATATCGTCCGTGCCTTTGCACTTTCTGGCACTTCGCTCTATGTCGGAGGCGATTTTACGACCTATCGTGGAGGGGCTGCCAATCGAATCGCCTTGCTTTCGGCAGCGACCGGATCGATCGACACGATCTTCAATCCGACATCGGGAGGCAATGGTTTTAGCAGTGGTTCGGTAACAGCTTTGGGGGTTGATACCACTGGAGTGATCTGGGTTGGGGGTAGTTTTGTTGCTTACCGCGGAGCCACGGCTCGAGTTTTAGCGCGACTGAGCGGTGCCGGCGCTTTGCTTTCGAGTGGTCACGTCAACGCGCAGGCCAACGCGTTTATTGTGGAGCCTTCAACAGTCGTCGTGGCTGGCGGTTTTAAGTATGGTTCGCCCGAGTGGGTTGCGAACAACGTCGCGATTGTCGATTCTGCAGGAATCCCCGATGTGACTTTCTCTCCGCAGGCGGGCGCGAATGGAACAAATAACACCGTCAACGCTTTGGCGAGTGACGGCACGTCGCTGTATCTTGGCGGTACATTCACTGCGTATCGTGGTGGTCTTGCCAATCGCGTGGCCAAAGTGAACTTGGGCTCTGGCGCTATTGACACGGTATTCTCGCCGATATCAGGCTCAAACGGTGCCAATAACTCTGTTTTGGCTCTTCAACTAGACGGAGTTGGGGGTCTTTATCTTGGCGGCGCTTTCACGACTTACCGAGGCACCGCGGCCAATCGCGTGACGAAAGTCAATGCGATGAGTGGTGTGAAGGACACTGTTTTCTCGCCGAACACTGGAGCCAATGGCGCCGGCGGTCAGGTGAACGCGTTGGCACTTGTTGGGACTGATCTTTATATCGGAGGGGCATTTACGGCTTACCGGGGCGCCGTTGCCAATCGTATCGCCCGCGTGTCAGCAGTCGGGGTGATGGACATGGTGTTCTCTCCTGCGACGGGCGCCAATGGCGCAAACAATACGGTGAGTGCGCTGACGACGGACGGGACTGATGTCTATCTTGGCGGTGCATTCACGACTTACCGTGGAGCCGTTGCGAATCGAGTTGCACGTATTTCGACGGCGGGCGGTCTCAACGTGACCTTCTCGCCGGCGACTGGCTCCAATGGGGCGAATAGCACTGTCAGTGCTTTGGCCTATGATGGCACTTCGCTTTATGTTGCCGGGGCGTTTACGACATACCGAGGAACTGCGGCCAATCGGGTGACCAAGGTGACGCTCAGTGGCTCCAAAGACACGACATTCTCACCGAACTCTGGAGCCAATGGCGCCGATGCGACGGTTAGCGCTATTTCTTGGTCTGCAGGCTCTTCGCGACTCTTGATGGGCGGTTCGTTCTATAACTATCGTGGCGTCGGTTGCCAATTCTATGGAGTGCTTCAGGCCAACGGTGCGAAGTAGATCTTAAGAGAATTTTTCGCGATCTTGCCAGAGAAAGTAGGCCATTGCTCCGAAAATGAGAACGCTCGAAATCAGCGCCATTTTGAAAATGACCGACGAGACAATCGAATGTGCCGCAAGTCCGATCACCGCGTAGACTCCGTAGCGCTTCATCTTCCAAAGCCCAGCGAGAGCGGCGCCATATCCAAAAAGTGCGGACACGGCGGATGCCAGCGCCATGCTGCCGAAGCCAATAAATCCCGGTACCTCATCCATGAAGGACGCGTCGTACATTGCGATGCTGATATTCAATCCACCTAATGCCATCAGTCCAATCATCACCAATGAGACATTTGCCGAAAGAGGCCGAGTCTTCGCTTTGTCGATGACCATTTCAATGAACTGTTCAAATTGGTCTTTCTTTGTTTCGGTATTCATCTGGGAGTCCTTTCGTTTGTACGTTTCTCGGACATTCTTGCAAGGTGAGGGCATAGGCTGGAATGAGATTGCCTGAGAGCCCGCGTCCGTTGATAGTCAGAGTGAGTCCGGTGCGGCCGGACTGAGTGGGGGAGCGGCGATGCGACAGCAGACGACAGGGATAGCGCTCGTTATTTTGATGACACTGACTGAATGCCAGTCGGCTCCAAAGAGCGACGGGAGAAGGGAAGCTATGGACGGTACTAAGAGTTTGAATGGGCGCGGTCCGATTGAACGTGTAGAAGTCCTGCGGTTGCTCCCGGGGGACGACGTGCGTGCGAGCTTGGACCGTTGGGCGAAAGAGGGACAGATTCAAGCCGCTTCAATTTTGTCGGCGGTTGGAAGTTTGACTGCCGCTTCGATCCGTTTCGCTGACGAGAAAGAGGCGTCGACTCTGAAGGGGCCCTTTGAAATTGTGGCGCTTTCGGGAGTTGTTTCGGTTGATGGGTCGCATACGCATATCGCGGTTTCAGATCGAGCGGGAAAGACATTGGGGGGCCACCTGGGGCAGGGTTCTCTCGTCCACACGACGCTTGAGTTGGTGCTTGGGGTCTATGGGGAAATGCGGTTCCTTCGTTCTGAAGATCCGCGGTCGGGCTACAAAGAGCTTTTCATTGTTCCTAGAGGAAAGTGAAAACACATTTGACAGAAAATCAGACATTCTTGGAATGTCGATTTTTCTGTTTGAACGGTGTACAGCACCGAGACTCAAGGTGATTCGCCTCTTCTGAAAATGTCGCGAAAGCTCCAACATTACCGGACGATAGTCAAAGGACACGGACGGGAGTTGGACGTATGATTCAGTTTAAAAACATGGTCGCAATGGGTGTAGCGTCAGTCGTGCTTGCGGGTTGCCAGAAGGGTGCGCAAGACGCCGCCTCGTCAACCAGTGTTGATGTGTTGGCGCAAGCAGCGTGCAGTCCAACAGCGCCAGAGCTTGATGCGGCGACGATTGGCATTCTTGGCAAAATCACCGTCGGCGTCGGCCAAGATGCAAGCTATAAACTGAATCAGACCGTGAACTGCAAAGACGCTGAGCTTATGGCCTGGACGGCCGGTGCGAGTGCATCACAAGATGGCGCGCGTTTGAATTGGAACTTTGAGCAGCCGGGAACTTATATTGTCTCGGCTGAAGTGCCGGTGAGCGCTGGTAGCGCGGCGAAGCTTTCATCGACAAAGGGTGCAACGCGGATTTTGACTTCGGCGAAGAGTGACTCGAATACCGCGAGTGAGCCAATGGCTGTGACGACGCTAAAAACGACGGTCGTCGGCACAAGTGCGGCGATTGTTGGCCCTCAGGTTGCGATTGCGGGTGAGTTTGTTACGTACGATTCCGGAATCCCCAGCGGTAAGACGCTGCAGTCGGCGTCTTGGAATTTTGGTGACGGTTCGCCAATCGTAAATTCAGTCAATTCCGTGCTCCATATCTTCTCGGCGCTCGGTACTTTTGATGTTCAGTTGAATCTCACCTACGCCGACGGATCGACAGAGACAGTCAGGCAGACCGTTGTGTCAGTTTTAGGTATTGATGGTTTAGAGTGCGTGACGGATCTGACGATTTCGGGTCCCTCCGCAGGTCAGGCCGGACAGGCTCTGGTGTTCTCAGCATACCTGCCGCCGTGTTTGGACTCGGCGGTGACCGATGTGAAGTGGACGATGGGTGAGTCGTCGACGTCGATTTCGGGTCGTACGGTGAGCTACACATACTCTGCTGCTGGAACCTTCACGGTGAGCATGCGGGTATTCACGGCGGATTCGACGACTGTGCCTTGGGTGACGTTGACTCGGACAATCGAAGTGTCGCCAGCGCCAGCTCCAAGTCCGACACCGGCGCCATCTCCTGAGCCATCTCCTGAGCCGTCTCCTGAACCTTCGCCAGTGCCAAGTCCGACACCGGCGCCTGTGGATCCGAAGGCTTGCTCGACAGCCGGGATGACTCGGACGAGCTATGGAGCTCCGTCAAGCAGCCGCGAGATGTGTGGTTTGGATGGAACAAAACTTGTGACATCGCGAGAGCGCATTGTTGAAGAGTGTCGCGATATTCAAGAGACATTGCTCTGGACAGAGACGTCGCGAACTCGTGAGACATTGAGTCAGGGTGATTGCGAAGGTCAGTCGTGCCGAATGACTGATGGTTCACTGATCCGCGACGGCGGTTCGCAGACTGGTGTTGTGGTCGGTGAAATTAAAACTCCGGTTGCTTGTGAATTTGGTGAAACAGGTATCTATAACACGCATTCGCAAGTCGCCGACTTTTCGTGCGCAAACGGTGTTCTGACAAGTTCGACAACGCGCCAAGGATCGCAGACGGCGATGGGAGTTTGTCCCACGTATAGCTGGGTTGACACCGAGACGTGGACGACATGCTCGGCCGCTTGTGGTGGAACACAGATGCAGGTGATGGTTTGCCGCGATGCTATGGGCAATGATGCTCCGAGCGATCGTTGTAAAGTTCCGTCTCCGGCACTGAGCCGGGTGTGTGATGGCGATCCCGATTCGGTGAAGCGCACTGATCGCGAAACGGCTCGCGAAGAGGGCGGATCGACAAATGTTTGTCCGAAGAACCAGATTGGTGTCACGGTTTCACATCGCGACGTCACGACCGTTAAGAACTACGCTTGTATCGACCACTCGGTCCAATTGGCAAGTGAGTCGAAAGAGTACACAGAGTGGCAGACCGAGAGCTATTGCCGCGACTATGTGCCGCATCGCTGTTCGCAAGACAGTCTGAGCATCACGCAGGCGCGTGCGCGCCATGATTGGATGCAGAAGTGTCGAGAGACAGTTCCAGCGATCGATGAGTTTTTGAAAAACTTTGAGGACGTACAGGTTGGAACGGGAAAGAATGCGTTCAGTCTCGACTCTGCTCGTCCGATGTACGCGACCTTTATGAATCGCGCGACGACTCCTGAAAAGGCGTGGATTGCTCCGAAGGTGGCATCTGCAAGTTGTACGGTGCCAGCGACAGCCTATGTCGCAGCGGTCTGCGTGTCTTCGTGTGCAACGCCTGAGCAGCGAATTTTGGCAGGTACAAGCACCGAAGGAATGAAGCCGGTGAAGTTTATCGATGCCTTGATTGCGAAAACAGGGTCGGTTGCGACTTTGGGTGCGGAAGGCACAATGAACTCGCATCGAGTTGAAGCGACGCCGGTTGAGAACTGGGTGACGGAGCTTGTCGACACCGAGCACACAATCTTGAATTTCAAGATGGCATCGGGACGCATGTTGCGAGTCACTCCCAACCATCCGGTCTTGGCCGACGACGGATCGATGCGTCTCGCATCGGACTTCAAAGTCGGTGACAACCTGGTTCGGATCGGTGGCAAACGAGATCCAATCGTGAATATTGAAAGCACGAAGCATGTTGGCAAGGTTTACAATCTGTTTGTGAATACTTCCGAGCCAAAGCGGAACATCGTGGTGACCGAGGGTTATCTGAACGGGACGGCTTTCTTCCAGAACGAGGGATCCGATCAGTTGAATAGACAGCTCTTGCAGAAGAAGTTGACGCGCGGAGTGTTTGCAAAATGAGACGGCTAAGATCGACAGTCGCGATAGGTGTTTTGGCCGGTGGGCTTTCTTGGTGGCTTGACGAGCGGCCGAGTGCCGAGCCCACGAATAGCGCCAGCGTTGGCAGTCGTGTTACGGATAACGTCGCTACGCCCACGCTTGCGAGCGGGCGGCTTGAGCAGTCGGCTGATCAAGTTGACGATCCTGGACGAGCCCCGGCATCGGTAACGCCTGGTCTTGGGGCGGCGCTGTCAACGAAGGCCAAAGAGTCACTTCTCGAGTTTGAAAAAGCGAAGAAGGTCATTCTTGCGACTTCGATAGATGACGAAGAGAAGCAGCGTCAGTTGAAAGAGCGAATGTTTCAGGACGCGTCGCTTATGCGTGAGCTTGAGTTGCTCTTGAAGGCGCCGGCTTTGGGAGATCATGAGCTCGCGAGTCAGCAGATGACGGCCTTGGATATTCTCTTTGATGCGATGAGCTCAAAGAGCGCGGATCTTGCCGAGAAGGTGTTGGCGTCGTTGGTTGAGGATCGAACGATTGAAGATGAGAGTTTGGACTCGAACAGCCGGCAAGCGCTTGCGGAAGTGAAGGCTGAGGTTTTGTATCGCTGGTCGTCGGTAGAGCCAGAACAGGCCGATCAGATTGTGAGCTTACTGCCGGGCCCTGTGAGTCAAAAAATCTGGGGCAATGTGGTCGAGGCGCAGGCGCAAAATGCGGCCGAGTCGCGCCTTGAAGCTATGAATCGGGGAAAGGCGCGCTCGACGGAGCACTGAAAAGGGCGCCGAAATTTTCATGGAGAGTGACGCGAACAGGCTTTGGCTCAAGCTCAGAGCTTTCAACGAACTTCGCAAACTGCGGCAGATTGTAGTGTGGAACACCGGGATTGAGATGGTGTTCGCCGTGAAAATTCAAATGCACCGGAAATAAAAAACGAAAAGGAGTCCGCGTCCCAGTACGCTTCGGCTCTGAATATGATTTCTGGGAAAGCCGCCGTGTTGAAGTGCCGTGACCATGCGGATCCAAGGTAGCGCCAACATCGCTGGTAGAATCCAGTAAACAGCAAAGGGAACGATAAGCCCGGTCAGAGCAAGGACTGTGAGTGCGAATGTCCAAAAAAAACAGAACGCTATAAAGTCGGACCGAGTTGTGGCTAGGCCTCCACGCTTTCCTTGGAGCTTGCTCAGGCGATCGGGAATCTCGGTGAAATAGTTCACATAGTCTCGGGTGTAGCGAAGCTTGAGGCGTTCAAGAGTAAAGCTGCGCAACCAGGCGCCAAGACGAGTCGGAAACATTTTGAACTGAAAGTAGTCGGGGTCAAGCGGGTCGTTGAGAAACCGGTGGTGGAGCATGTGCAAGGTCTTGAATCGCGAGTGCGAGACGAAGATCGGAAAGAGGCATAGGTATCGGCTCAGAAAGTCGTTGAGTTTTCGATTCGGCGCAAGCAGGCCGTGAATTCCCTCGTGGCCAAGATTCATCAGTCGAAGGAAAGAATGGCCTTGGATGAGAATAGCCAGAGGATAGAAGCGAAAATCGATGCGTTCGCAGAGGGTGATACTGGCAGCGACAGGAACGACGGCGAGGCTCCAGTCCCACGCAAATCGCCAGGGCTTAAGGGTGTGGAACTCTGCAGAAGGCGGCGTGGCGTTCATACTATCGATGCTCGCGTGAAACCGGCTTGCCTTGTAAGGGATAAGGCTCTGCGTCGACCTAGAATTGAAGCGAGAGATCAAGGCCGGCGGTTTGAATGGGATCAAGCGAGGTATCGTCGAGAGAACGCGATACTGCGCCTCGAATTCCGATGAGGAGTCTATGGGTCAGACGGCAATCGATTCCTGCTGAATGCAAAGCGGAGATAGCTCCAGACACCGCCGAATGTCTTTGTGAAAGACCGACGCGGACGCCGAAGCGACCGCGACTGTAGCCGATCGTGCCGCCGCCCTCGTCGTCAGGCCAAGAAACGGCTGTTGAGATAGCAGACTCAGGAATGAAGAGTGGCGCAAGAGGGCGATTGAGATCAGAGAATGCCGAAGGCAGCGACGTGCGCTCGGCATAAGCGCGAAAAGTCCAATGTCGCCCGGCATTCCACGTTACGTCGACGTGGACAGTGCGGGTCTCGAGCTCGACTTCGGCGGCGTTAAAGATGATGTTAGGGGAATTTGCAAACGAGAAGCGGCCCACGCGGTACTCGAGACCGATCTCGATTCCGGGATTCTCAAGCTCAAAAATAAAATCGGGCGCGAGGACACCGCGAATGCGCGCTTCCCGAACTCGATACTGGTTATCGACGCCAAAGCCATCGATACCAGCCTCGATACCGTATTCGGCTAACGGATCGGTCCCAATTGCGACGGAACCTCCAGTTGTGTTGGATTCAAAGTCATCGGTTTTCTCTTTTGCAGAATCAACAGATCCAGCGATCCAAAAGTTTCTGGGCAGCATGAGCTGTAAACCGATAGTCGCTGACTGCGCGTCACTACTCGAGCTCGAGGTACTAAGGCTAACGGCCGACGGCAGAGTAAAGCTCGGCAATTCTTCGGCCACGCAAAGACAAGGGGCAATGAGTAGAGTGGCGATGCCAATCCAGCGAAATGACATGCTGATTAACCCTGTCGTCTGCGTCGAATGGCCCGACGCAGACGATCCCGCTGCGCAGGGGTGAGTTGTCGCCAACGCTCGAAACGAGTTCGCAAACGCGCCTGCTGTTCTGGTGTCAGAGATTGGAATCGCCGCCATTTGTTTTTGATTTGCTGTTGCTGGGCGGGGGGAAGCTGTCGCCAGCGTTTTAGTCCAAGTCGAAAGGCTTGGCGACGTTCGGGGGGCATGGCTCTGATATGTGCAGAAAGAGACCTGAGCTTTTCTCGCTGCTCAGGAGAAAGCGCCTTCAACTTCTGATAGCGCTCGAGAACCTGCTTTTTCTCTTCCGGTGAAAGTGAGTCAAACTGCTTTGCGGCATCGGCTGGGCTGTCAGCGGCTTGAGTTTGAATGGTTCTGAGCCCCACAGCGCTTGTCGTGGCAAAAAGAGCGGCGATCTTTAGAATATGTCGTCGGTTGAGTTTTGTCATTCGTCGATCTCCTCACCAAGATCGTTTGGATTCTCTTCGTGAAGCTCAAGGTTCTCGATGAGTTCAGGATTCTCGGCGATTTCAGAGAGCTGCTCCGGAGAATCGGCAAGAAGTAGAATATCGAGATATTGCAGCATCTCGTCGTTTGGTTTTTCACTCGTCGTACTCATACGTTGAAGTCCTCGTCGGTTATTTCTTCCAGAACATCGAGATCATCAAAAAATTCGTAATCAGAATCGGCGTCGACAAGTAAGTCGATATCGGCCACCTCGATCGCCAGCAACTCGAGATCAGCGATGGAACTGTCGGTTGTCTCGGTCTTGTCGTTGCGCCAAGTGAACCAGATGCCGGCCAGCGCCGCGAAGGCGAGCGGCGTAAGCCAGGCGAAGTCCAGAAGGCGGCGGCGTTCGGTTTGGCTCAGGCGGCCTCTTCGTTCGAGCTCGTGTTCCGCAGCCCGTTGAATTTGGCTGGAAAGACCATCTGTCGGTTTTTCCTCAAACCAGTTTTTATCGCTCACTTGCGACCTCCTGATTCCGAAAGGGTCGCAATCAGAGCAAGGCGTCCGCGATGAATGTGCGTTTTGATCGTACTCAGTTTGAGTGCCATAGCTTGCGCAATCTCCTCATAGGAGAGCTCTTCAATGAGAAAGAGGGAGAGTGCAGTTCGTTGGGGTGCGGGAAGCTGTTGAAGAGCAATTCGGATCTGGTTCGATTCACTTTTGTCTAAAAGGAGTTTCAATGTGCTCGCGTGACTGTCGTCGCCGGCTTCTTCTGTGTCGAGCTCTGACCAGTCACGGCGATCGCGAAGAGCATTGAGTGATGTATTGCGCGTGAGTGTGAGAAGCCAGGGGCGTAGCTGCGCTCGCGCTTCATATTGTTTGGCACTTTTGATAACCTTCATCCATACATCCTGTGCTGTATCTTCGGCGAGAGCCTTGTCGCCAACAATTCGAGTGCAGTAGCCAAGAACAAGGCCTCCGTGCCTTTCAAACAGAATCCGAAATGCGGTCTTGGCGGTCGTTAGGCCTTCGGGCGATTCGTCCGCCAAGAGCTTCATGAGTGCATCGTCGCCGAGTGCTTGAATTTCAGAGTCGCGGTGTCGATGCACGAGTGGACGTACCTTTGTTCCTACCAGTTTATTCGCAGTAGCCAATTGAGAGTGTGCGAGTAATGCCGTCTTTTGACAACTGAGGTGATCCACACCCATTGAAAGTAATTGTGCCTTGGCCAGCGATAGAGCCGGAGTAGTTTGCGCTCATGGCACCTGAAATGGGGTGGCAGCATGTTGAATTCCAGACCAAGGGCTGAGTGACGGTGTAGACGGCTGAAAACTGCGCAAGATTGTGGCTCACTTCGACAGCACCGGCCGAGAGGGTCCGTCCGGCGCGACCGAGGGTGCCATCAATGACGAGTGGACTTGTGGTTTGGACGGAGACATCAAAGAGGGTTTGCCCATTGCGAGTTCCGATCTTATGTTTGCCGAGAAGCTCCATTTGCCACGTCGTTGAAGACGTGTGACTGAGGCGCCCGCCGCCGCCAAGCTGAGTGCCTCGGTAATTGGTTCGAAGGGCTGACGTTGTTTGAATGGCTCCTCCGCGGGGGCCATTCACCGTATGGTCAAACGTACGCACGACGTTTTCACCGACACCGAGGGAGCAGCTGTTGTTTGAGTAGGTGAGGGTCACAGAACCGGTCAAGAGGAAGCCTCGAGATCCGATGTTACAAGACGAATATGTCGCCGTCCTTGTGCCTGTCGCATTGTCACATGCTTGGTTAAATGCACGGCCGCAGTTGCTTGCTGTCGCGGACGACAAGAAAACCGATTCGACAAGCGCGACCTTCCAGTCCGTTGCGGATTTTTGCAGAGCAAAGGACTCGCCGGTCGCATCATCGGCTTGGCCAGAGATGACGGTGATAGCAGATTCGAGTGCGTCACTCTGTTGGTCAGAACCGGCTTCGACTTCTCCGAGCTCTTCCGCTCGACAGCCGACGAGATTTGCAACGAGAAGAAACGAAAGCGAAGTGATGAAGAGAGTTGAATTTTTCATGTGAGCTCCGTCGTATTGAATCACTCGAGTTATTGTTGAACCGAAGAGTCGCTGGCGGGGGCTACGGCCGCACTGTCGTTGTTTTTGAGTCGGTGAATCTGTCTGCTGCGGGCGTCTTGACGACGTTCGAGGCGAGCGGCCTCGCCGGGGGTGACGTTGCCGTCGGCCTCGGTACGCCGTTCGAGACGCCTGATTGCACGCTTACTGCTGCGGAGTCGTGCCGCTTCATTTTGTGTAATCTCGCCCGACTCCTTTCCGGCGTGGATGCGTGCCTGTTGGCGTGCTTGTCGATTGTCGACACGGTCTCGAGTTTGGGCTGTGGAAACAGAAACGAGAACGGCGAGGACTGTGAGGATCTGGATTTTCATGTGATCTCCTTGTGCTAAGGAAACACGTGGCGATGGCGAAAGGTTTCACCGCTGTCGAAGATTTATTCTCAAATTGAGACAGGTTGAGCTTCCCGACAAAGAAGCGACAGTTCCTTGCGAAACGCAAAGACAGCCGCTAGAGAGAGCGTATGGGCAAAGAAGAACGGTTCAACGGTCAGGCATTGGTACGGTATGTCCTTTGTGAGATTCGCGGTCGTGCGACTCAAAAGGAAATGAGTACGCGACTCGGCTATCGCTTTAACCAGTGGCATAAGTGGGAGTCGGGACAAAAGGTCCTCATGTGCGCTGATTTAGTGAGAATTGCCGAGGTCATGGGGTTGCCGTTGACCGATGCTGTTCATGTTCTTGCCGGACAGGCTGCGGCGGAGAACGAAAACGGCGGTTTTTTTATGCGCGACATTTTTCGAAAGTTCGGCGGCTACAATCTTTCTCAGGTACAAAAGAAGATGCGCATCTCGAAGACGACGATGCACCGTTTGGTGACGGCCCAACAAGACGTCCCGGTGACATTTGTTTTTGAGTTTTTGATGGGGTTTAGTTCGATGCTTCCCTATTTAATCGGAGTTTTGGCGCCGCAGATTCAAGATCCGATTTTTAAAAAAGAAATAGCCAGGATGAGGAGCCAGCTGCGTCTTGAATCCGAGTTTCCGTGGCTCAGCGCGATTGAAGCCTATTTGGAGACCGAAGAGTACGGTCAGCTCAAACGCCACAGTGATCGAGCCGTTGCGATGGGACTGGGGCTTTCGATGGCCGAGGTTCGTCAGGGCATGAGTCTGCTGTTGGACAACAGGACGATTGAGCGTCAGGGAGATAAGTATATTTTGAGTTTGAAACGAGTTGATCTCGAGGCCGACATTGTCGGCTCGGCGAAGTTTGCTCGCTATTGGACTGAGAAAGCGTTGCAGAGGTATTCGACGGCCGATGGGGTGCCGTCGTCGCGTCGAGGCTGGTCGTCGCGCGTTTTTCCGGTCTCTGAGACCGCGCGTGATGAACTTCGAAAGCTCACGCAGTCATTTGTCGGAGAAATGGCCAATATCCTGCTGCAAGACGGCAAGCGCGAGAAGAGCAGGGTCCAGGTCTTTCTCATGCACTTTTTTGATCATCAAGAGTTCAAGAATCGAGTTGAACCGTAGAGGTCCTTCTCTGGAATTGAAACGGGGATTTCTTTTATGGAGATTCTTGTTTCAGAAACCGGAGACGGAACCTAGGATCGCGCTATGGCCGAAAACGATTTTCGATATGATTCTGCGTTTCAACGTAATCGAGGTTGGTTTCGGGAAGAGGACCAAAGCCGACTTCGGTCGAAGCGAATCGCTATCCCCGGTCTTGGCGGGGTGGGTGGCCATCATCTTCATGGGTTTCTGAGACTCGGGTTTGAGAAGTTTAATCTCGCGGACCCGGACATCTTTGAGGTTCAGAATTTCAATCGGCAGCAAGGCGCTTCTTGCGACACTGTTGGTCAGATGAAGATCGAAGTGGCCGCAAAATTCGCGCGATCTCTCAATCCGGGCGTTGATCTCCGGCTATTCCCACAGGGTGTGACCGAGACCAATATGGATGAGTTTCTTGATGGCGTTGATATTGTTGTCGACGCGCTCGATTTGTTTGCGATGGATATTCGCATCGCTCTCTATGAGCTGGCCTATCAGAAAGGGATTCCCGTCGTGACCGCTGGACCGTTTGGGATGGGAACGGCGATTATGGCCTTTTCTCCTGCGGGGATGAGCTTTAATGACTACTTTGATCTCAAGCGAGACGGTCTTACCGTTGAAGCAAAAATCATTCGGTTTCTAGCGGGCATTACTCCCAACCTCATGCATCAGGCTTATCTCCGTGAACCCGCGGCCGTTGACCTATTTGCTCGTCGGCTGCCATCGCTCAATATCGGTTGTTATGCCGCAAGTGCTGCGATTGGGGCGATGGTGGTTGAAATATTGCTGGGCTCTTCAGCGGTTCGCTGCGCTCCGCGCGGTTTTCATGTCGACTTTAACCGTCAGAGGGCCGTTCGGTTTTGGCGACCGTGGGGAAATCGTAACTTACTTCAGCGCTTGAAGATAAAGGCCTATCATCGATTCTTTCACAAACGCGAGTTTACTCCGAAAGCTTGATCGGAAAGCGAAGAACGAAGGTCGTATTGCTGCGCTCGGGAAGATACTCGATCCGGCCATGGTGCTGGTTCATGATGCTTCGAGTGATGGCCAAACCAAGCCCAGTTCCTTTGCCAACCTCCTTGGTGGTAAAGAACGGCTCCATCATGCGGTTGACGACCTCTGGTGCAATGCCGAGTCCGCTGTCCGTGATCTCGATATTGATCCAAGGCTCTTCTTGATACGATCGAATTTTAATCCAACGTGCGCTCTGTTCCTCGGTTGCATGCTCGGCGTTGTTGAGTAGGTTGACGAGTACCTGCGCGACTTGAATTCGGCGGCAGTGGATCTTGAGGGGAGTGCCTTCCGGCGAGGGTTGGTTTTCGATGATGAGTTGAATTCCGCGCGAACGGTATTTTTCCCAGCAAAGATCAAGAGCGTCGTCGATGACCATTTCGAAGCTGTAGAGATCAAGCGGGCTCTCGGAGTCGTCTCGGACCAAGCGCCGCATTCCTGCTACGATCTTTGCGATGCGCTGTGAGACTTCGTGAATGCGCTTAAGATTGTCGGCGATCTCAGGTGCTTCAATGGGGCCGCGATTGAGCCGATCGAGAAGATTTTCGGTTCGAGCCACGATTATCGCAAGTGGATTGTTGATCTCGTGAGCAATGCCGCCGGCCATTTCGCTGCGCAAGAGTGACGGTCTGAATGGTCTTGAGACGAATATCTTTCGGTGCAGTGGTGCGATTGGTCCAAAGCACTTTATCGGTCCCGTTTTCGTAGACGGTGATATCGAGTTCATCTTGAATGCTCTCAAGCGCATGCTCAAAGAAGTCGCCTGTGACAAAAGGTGCATAGACCCAACCGACGATTCGACGACGTCGATCATCCACCGTATGGAGAGTCTCATTCCCTCGGTAGACCGGACTGAAAAGTAGAAAGCCGGGTCGTGTTTTTGTATCCTGTATAAGAAAAATGCTCTCCGTCATCGCGGGGTGACCGGTATCTCGCGACAGCTCGGCCGCCGCTCGTCTTCGAGACTCGCTTCCGATATCGAGGCCGATCGCCGATCGGTTGGCGTCGATCGGTTCAAGATACTGAATGATGAAATGATCGTGAGCTTGAACTTCTCCAAGAGACTTAACTGAAAAGTAGGGCGCGCCGGTCTTCCGATTTGCGGTGATAAATTTCTCGATCTCGGGAGCTGATAGACTTCGGATGAAGCCGATGCCATGGACACCAGGGAGAGCCGATGTGATCGAGAACGCTTCGGCAAAAGAGCGCCACTCGTCTCGTGTGACAGTCTCTGAGGCGCGAAATAGAGCCACGCCACCGCTGAGGGCTCGCGTGTAGTCGTCCATTCGCTCGGCGATTCTTTCTTCAGCCTTGCGAGTGAGAGCGCGAAAGTGGTCGTCGTCCACGTTCTTTGAGAAGAGTTCAAAGCCGAGAGTGAGTGATGCGGCCGCGATCCAGACCATAATAAAGTAACGTCGATTTCCGTAGAGAACACCAATTCGGTCATAGCTGATCATGACAACTGTAGAGAGAGCGAGGCTAAAGAGGAATAGCACAAGATAGAGAAGATTGATGTTGGTGTTGCCGGTGCCAAAAGGCCCTTCCGTAAACCAAGTGCCGATTGCGCAGACCGTCGCGACGCCGAGCAGGTAAGTCACGGCCGTCATGCGACTTCCATAGGAGAGTGAAAGTAGAGCAAGTGGAAATGCCACGAAGAGCATCGTTGTCCACTGAGCGAAATTGAAGAGCGTGCTGAATAGAGCCAGAGGAAGAAGTGCGTAAAGAGCGTTCCGTGGAAGATCAGCCGCCTGACGGGCGAGTCGACGACGAAGTTCAAGCAAGAACGGCAGAGTGATCATGCCGCCGACGATGTCGCCACTGTACCATGTGAGCCAGGAGAAAATTGTCAGGCTCTTGGGAAGTCCGGCGGTGTAGTAGAGGGCCGTCACACCAAAGCTTGCACTTGCGAGTGCGCCGAGAGCGGTTGCGCCCACCGTCGCGAGAGGTTCATGAAGGTGTGCGAAGAGCGTTCGGCGACGATACACGGCGATGAAGACGCGGTAGCCAATAAAGGCTTCAAGGGCATTTCCGATAGCGATGAGAAGTGCTGTTGGAAGTGGACTTGGAACGAGGTAGTTCGTGAGAAAGGCGGCTAGGCCGATCGGAAGAAGTGCGATGTTGCCGATTGTGATCGCGCAAAATATTGCAAATCCCGTGGCGGGCCAAAAGGGCGAAGCGTTCTGGTTGATTGTGGCCAAGAGCAGGCCGGCTTGGCTCGCAATCATGTAGCCAATGAAGATGGCGAAGAGCCTCAACCAAAGTCGTGTTTGCCGGGTGTCCATACGTTCGCTTTTTCGGCATGTCCGGAGTGAAACTCGACTGCAAAACACCGAGTTTACGTATATTTAACGGTGACCGAAGACGTTCTGCGAGATTTGAGTAGAGCTCAAGACCGCGATGCTGGATATCGGTGGTGCAGGCTGACGTGCGCTCGATCGCGAACATCCATGATGAGGTGGATTCTGTCAGTCTGGCCTCGATTAAAGACTTGGTGCATGCGGTTGACGTGAATGAGATACGCGTGTCCAGACGCCGCAAGGTGGGAGCTCTCAGTGTCAGTTTGAAAAGTACAGGCTGGGTTTGTGAAAATCGGAACATGAAGGCGGACGCAGTATTCCTTCGCGTCTCCGTCGGTGTGCCTTGCACTTTGCCCCTGTGCTTTGAGGACCGTAAGGCGCGCACGTGTCGGTTCAAGACCAAGGCCTCTAATCTGTGTGATGACCTCACTGAGATAGCCGGTGCAGACTTCGGTCGGTTGAACGTACTCGGATGAAGGTTTGAGTCCCAGCTGTTCGGCCTTCTCTTGGAGTGACCGTCCCGGCATAAACTCCGGATCGTAGATCTTGTGGCCGCCAACCCAGCCGTCTGTGTAGCTTCCGGTTGAAGAAAGAACGCTCCAGCCGCCAAAGTGTTTTCCTGCCATCACCGGTGGTAACGGCAGCACATGTTCGCGAACGTGAGCTTGTAGGAGCTCAATGTCGAACAGCAGTGGCAGTGTCTCCTCAATCACGACTTTTCCCTCTGGGCCAGATCTCGAAAACGGCTGGCAGCCAACATGAGTAGAGCGCGAGATAAATGGAAAAGTTAACGAAAACTGTGAAGTAAATCACGATCTGCATGGCAAGAAGTCCCAAAACAATGAGGCTCGTGAGCGGTCGTCGCCAAAGCGTGAGAGGCGCAAGCAGTTCAAGTCCGGCGCCAGCGACGGCCATGAGTCGTGTCACCGTCGGCCAGTCGTAGAGCGCGATATTGATTGATAAGTGATGAGCGGTGCTGTGAACGTCGGAATAGATTGTCGACGCCCGAAGAAAATAGTTTCGAAGCGTGTCGCCGGTGAACCATTCAATCCCACCGTTGCGAAGTTTCGAAAGTCCGGCGGCAAAGAAGACCAATGCGAAGACGAGGCGCATGTTGAAAAGCGGGAGATCGTAGTCCGCGTTCTGAGCTGCAGGTCGGAGTCGGCTGTCGGCGCTCCACGCGTCGGAAGCTCTGGAGAACGCGAGTGGGAGACCTGCGAGGACGACAGGCATATAGGTATGAGTTTGATAGCCGAAGGAATGAGCGTAGTTGAAGAGAAAAAAACTCGCGAGCCAGTTGAGTGGCGCAAGCCAGCGATAAAAAAGCCCCAGAGCACAGAGCGGGAGAGTCCAGCGCCAGAACTCAAAGAGCCAGTCAATGATCTGGCTTGGTATGGCGGCGTGCGGGATGAAAGTTAGTAATCCATTTGGATGCCAGAGCTCCGCCGGCACCTCGGACCAGAGGCGCAAATAGGGGCCGGTGCCACGCACTGAAAATAAAACCGAGAAAAAAACGATGCGGACGAGCGCAAGTTTCGTTGCTCCGCTCATGGCTTCGACTCCGCTTCAAGTTTCCCATAGCGACGAGCGAGCTCTTGGATGTTGTTCGGCGTGAGAGTCTCGGGTTTGAATTCTGACCAGGGCAAATCGTAACGATAGAGTTTAAGGCCGGCGAGTGGCGAGGGTGCGTGTCGTTTGTTGTACCACTTGAGTGTCGCGTTCAGTTTTCTCTGGACGATGTTGGGCGCTGATTCAATCAGCAGCGCCTCTCGATAGGAATTCGCCCAAAACGGTGGGAGGTCTTGCTGAAACGAGAGCGATGTTTCATCGCCTGTCGATGTGGTTCCGACGACTTTGTAAAAGGTGAGTGGTTCGGGAGCGGCAAAAACATTTGAGTACATCGGGTAGTCAGAAAATGGAAAGATGTCGCGCTTTGCGATAAATGCCGCGAGACTTCCTAGCAAGATGATCCCAGTTATGACTCGCTGAAGGCTCATCGATTTTTAACTCGAATCATTGCTGCCGCTTTGTTTGCTTGGCGTCGGGCTTCGGTCGTGGTTTTTCCTATGGCAAGTGCGACGCCCATGCGGCGATAGCGGTGACCGCTTTGTTTTCCGAAGATTCGGACGTCAACGTCGGGAAGCGACATCGCCTTCTCAAGACCCGGATAAATTGGATTCTCGACGTCGCTATCGGCCAAGATCACCGACGACGCTGCGGCTTTTACGGTGCGAATTTTCGAAATCGGAAGCCCCAAGATCGCGCGAGCGTGAAGATCAAACTCAGAGAGATTCTGTGAAATCAGTGTGACCATGCCCGTATCATGTGGTCGGCGAGAGTTCGGAAAAGTAAACAACTCCATTTTTTCCAATAAAGAACTCAACACCAAAGAGTCCAGCTCCGCCGAGGCGCTTGGTGACCTTTCTTGCCATGGCTTGCGCGGCTTTGAGCTGCTTCGGTGTGACTCTTGCCGGCATCCAGGACTCTTGGTAGTCGCCGCGCTCTTGGCGATGACCAATGGGATCGGCAAAAATGGTTTTGCCATCCATGCTCCGAATCGTAAGCAGCGTGATTTCAAGATCAAAGCGGATGAACTCTTCGACGATGACTTTGGTTTGATCACCACGGCGATTGGCTTCAGCATAGGCCCACGCTTTTGCGACGTCCTTTCGTGAGCGGGCAACGGACTGGCCTTTGCCGGATGACGACATCACCGGTTTGATAACGTTTGGGTAACCGATTTGATCGGCGGCTTGAAGTAGCTCTTCAAGGCTTGAGGCATAGGCGTAGCGAGCCGTTGTAAGTTTGAGTTCTCTCGCTGCGACATCGCGAATGGCGTTTCGATTCATCGTGAGGTGCGCCGCCTCAGCTGTCGGAATAACCGTTCGACCCTTAGTTTCAAACTCTTTGAGCTTCTCGGTTCGGATGGCTTCGATTTCAGGAACGATCAGATCCGGCTGATGTTTTTCAACCACTCTTTCAAGTGCATCGCCGTCGAGCATATTGATCACTTCAAAGCCGTCAGCGACCTGCATGGCCGGCGCGTTTTCGTAGCGATCGACCGCAATCACGGTCTGCCCGAGGCGTTTCAAAGATATGGTGAGTTCTTTTCCGAGCTCACCGCTGCCGAGCAGGAGAACTTTTTTTGGCTTCATGACTTCAGACTCTTCATGTCGATGACAAATCGATATTTCACTTGTGACTTTATGACGCGTTCAAAAGCAGTGTTGATCTGTTGAATCGGAATCAGCTCAACGTCAGAGACGATTTTCTTTTCGGCGCAGTAGTCGAGCATCTCTTGCGTTTCTTTAATTCCGCCGATGAGAGATCCTGCGATACTTCGGCGGCCGCCGATGAGGCTAAAGGCCTCCACTTTCAGTGGATCTTCGGGGATGCCGACAATCACGAAAGTTCCATCGCGCTTGAGGCAGCCTAAATACGGATCAAAATCGATATAGGCGGCAACCGTATTCAAAATAAAATCCATGCGACCGCGGTACCGATCAAAGGCTCCTGGTTGCGTGGTGACAGCGACTTCATCAGCACCGAGGCGAAGAGCGTCTTTTTGCTTGGACTCGGACGTTGTGAAGACCACGACTTTGGCGCCAAACTCTTTTGCGAACTTCACTCCCATGTGGCCTAGGCCTCCAAGGCCGACTATTCCGACAGTCTGTCCTGGACCGACCTTCCAGTGTTTAAGCGGCGAGTAGGTCGTGACTCCTGCGCAAAGAAGGGGGGCGACGGCTTTGAGATCAAGACGAGGTGAGATTTTAAGAACAAAGTCTTCACGGACCGTGATCTTGTCGGCGTATCCGCCTTGAGTGAGCGTTTTGGTCCCGCGCTCAAAGGCGTTGTATGTTCCAGTGAAGCCGCGATCGCAGTACTGTTCGAATCCGTCGTTGCAAGAAGCGCAGGCCTTGCATGAGTCGACCATGCAGCCGACTCCCGCAAGATCGCCCACTTGAAAGCGCGTGACTTGACTGCCAACGGCTTTCACCGTGCCGACGATTTCGTGGCCTGGGACCATCGGGAACATCGAGCCGCCCCATTCGTCGCGGGCCTGATGAATATCGGAGTGACAGACCCCGCAAAAGGCGATGTCGATTAGAACTTCGCGCGGCCCCGGGAGGCGCCGCTCAAAGGAGAACGGCTGAAGCGGTGTTGTTGCGGAAAGCGCGGCATAGCCTTTTGCTGGAACTGAGGCAGGTACTGTGTTTGTCATACCCCTATCTGATAGGGGGCTGAACCGCGCAGTCAAGAAGAGCGCTCATGACGCGTTGGTCTTGTTCGAGAATTTGAAAAAAGTGCTGTTCGCGAACCGGGGAAGCGGAGCGTCTCGAGAGAGTGCTCGTAAAGTGCATCGTTCAATTGACGATGAAGTTCTTGATCCTGCGTAAGGTCGACATCTTTGCCTTGGACCCATGCCGTATCCACCCGCACGCGGATCGCATAGTCTCGCGAGTCGGGCATGAGGTCGCGCAACTTTCCGGGATGTCGTGTTTGAACGCACGATAGGTCCTTGGGATCAAGACCACTACCGAGAAGAATCTCGGAGGCATCTTGCAGAATTTGACCGATCAAGTCCTCTCGGTAATAGGCAAATACTTCGCTCTCGGCGAGATGCTGATTGTAGAATGGAATCGCGCTGCGTTTGAGGAGAGGCGGAAGTGTTTGCTCCATTTCGCTCACGAGGCTGCGGTCAGCTGCGGTTGCCCCCTCTTCGACAAAAAAGTCCCATTCGGCGTGAGAAAGCTCATGAAAAACCGTTGTTGCGTTGATATTGGCCGCCGTTCCCGTGGTGAGGGCCATCTCCTCAAGGGTTCGAATACGCGTGCCTTCAAGCGTAGTCGTGATCGTCATCTCGGGCTGAAGAACGAGGGTGTTGGTCCAATCGTTATAGGCGGCCGCCGCATCGGCCGAGACCACTCCCCAGCGCTGAAGCAGTGACGGATGCGCAATGAGCGTTTGCCTCGCAGCCGAGTGAAGCCGGGGGGCCTCAATCCGGGCCCGGTTAAAAAGCGATTGGAGGAACGCTGAGGCGTGAGTTTCGTTCTCGGCGCCAGCCACGGACGCAGAAAGGAGAGCCAGGGCCGATATAGCGACTTTGAGGAAGTTTGTCTGCATGCGCGGGTTTATATCGCATCTCTGGTCATCAACCGAGGGCGAAGATGGGACCGTGTTGTATCTACTGACGATCCGGCAGTTTCTTCATGGCTATCGATGATTTCTGAACGGAGTCTTTGACCTTTGACCGTTCCCCCTTCAGGGTGGCCGAAATCGTGTTCCAAGGACGTGTTTACCGTGTCAAAGCCTAAAGCTGAATCGACTCCCACAATCGAAACCTTTGCTGATCTCAAACTCAGTGAGGAGTTACTTTCTTCGCTCGTTAAGATGGGCTACGAGAAGCCGACTCCAATTCAAACGGCCTGCGTGCCCGTTCTTTTGGATAGCGCGACAGACGTTGTCGCTCTGGCGCGCACGGGTACCGGTAAAACGGCGGCCTTTGGTATTCCGCTTATTGAACGCCTCGATGCCAATAAGAAATCGATTCAAGCTTTGGTTCTTTGCCCGACGCGTGAGCTTTGCGTACAGGTTTCAAAGTCATTGACTGAGATCGGTGCCGGCAAACGTGTTCGTGTTCTGTCGATCTACGGCGGCGACTCTTATCGTCGTCAGCGCGATGGATTGGCGCGTAGCCCACACATTGTTGTCGCAACACCGGGCCGCTTGATCGATCTTCTTGATCAGGGCGAAGTTCCTTTGAAGAGCGTGCAGACGATTGTTCTCGACGAAGCTGACGAGATGATCTCGGTTGGTTTTAAGGACGCTCTCGATCAAATTCTTCGCACAATGGAAGGCGAAGATCATCGCACATGGCTTTTCTCGGCAACAATGTCTCGCGAAGTAAAGCGTGTTCAAGAGAACTTCTTGCCTAAAGCAAAGCTGATCGATGCTCGTGGTGGCGAAGAGAAGCCGCGCATTCGTCAGCAGTACATGCTGACCTTTGAGGAAGATCGCTTTGAAGCTTTGAAGCGTTACCTGCTGATTCACAGCGATTTCTACGGTTTGATTTTCTGCCAAACCAAAGCGGAAGTCGTCGCTCTTGAAGAAGAGCTCAAGCGCGATGGATTTAAAGTCGCATCGTTACACGGTGATAAAGTTCAGCGTGATCGCGAGTCCGTTTTTGCTGCTTGGAAGAAGCACGAAGTTTCCATCGTTGTGGCAACCGACGTAGCCGCTCGCGGTCTTGACGTTCAGGGCCTCACTCACGTTGTGAACATGAGTCTTTCGCGTGAGTTTGAAACTTACGTTCACCGTATCGGCCGTACTGGCCGTGCGGGACGCGAGGGTATTGCTCTGACGTTTGTTTGGCCAAAGCGCATGGCGCTTTTGAAGCAGCTTGAGAGCCGCATTGGTGAGAAGCTTGAGTTCGTTCATGTTCCTGATGCAGCAGAGGTGTCACGCGCCGTATTGTCTCGCGAGCTTCTTGCGCTCTTGACTCCAGAGCCAAGCTTTGATGAAGGCAACGCCTTCCATCGCGCTGTAAAGCAGAGCCTTGCCGGTTCGCCAATTCTGGATCTGACGTCGGCTGACGAGATCATCGCGATTCTTGCGCGCGTGATTGAGAACAAGGCGCCACAAGTATTGGATCGTCCTTATGTGAAAATGCTCTCAGCTGAGTCGGCTGCAGGTCGTGGCGGCTCCTCGTTAGGAGGTCGTCCTTCTGCCGGTGGTCGCCCATCAGGTCGCCATCCGTATCACGGTAAGCGCGATCAGCGTCCGAGCAGCGGTGGCGGGCCACGTTTTGGTGTTCGTCGCGGTGGTGATGAAGCGGCGTCGTCGGACTCGCGTCCATCGGCTGCGCGGTCGGTTGGTGGACGGGCCGGTGGTAAGCCTGTCGGTGGTCCAGCGAAGAAGCGCTTTGATCGTCCCGAGCGTGCGGCAGCAGGTCGCAAAGACGACGGCCAAGGTGGTAGCCATCCGTTCCGTCGTGATCGTGCCTCAAAACGAGACAGTCACCAGAATCGATAGAAGAAATAAGCTTAAGTTCGGTCATAATCTTCGGATATGACCGAATTGGAAAAACAAAACGCCCGGACAATGTTGTTGTCGCGGGCGTTTGTGTTTGTTGGATTTGCATCGATGATGTTACTGGCGCTTGAAGCGGATGCTGCAAGTGCCGGGCGTTTTTTTAAGTCTATCGTTTTTTCCGTGGGCGCCCCGTATCGATATCGCGGATACTCTTGGCATTCGTATGGATGGCCTGGTTTTTTTGGGACAATAGGCCTTGGAATTTTCTATTACCTTTTGAGCTTTTGGAACGAAGCGAAGGTGCCAGCGGATGGGAAAGGGCGTCTTGCTCAGTCAGAGATCGAGGACTGGCGCACTTCGTCTGGTGAAATGTTCTACTTTAGTGGTTGGGCAACCGAGACGCGGAGCCTCTGTTGCATTGAGAGTACCGATGGCATTCGCAATGATGTCGTGACTGAGCGCCTGCGGGCACTTGACGACGAGATGGCGCGTCGGGGACTTCGGCTCGATCGTGTGGTGTTGATTTCCGTGAATGGGGAGAGAGATACCTCAGCGAAGCGGGAACATTGGCTGAAATTTAACCGTCTCGGAGAGCGGTGGAGCTTTATCGCCTCGAGTTCGACTGCAGCGGTTCAAAAGATGGTCTCGCGGTTGCCTTCGCGGGGGTTGAATCGTCCCTCTATTGCTTTACTCGATGGACGGGGCCGACAATTGGCCGTTATTGATCTCTTTGAACTTCCCATTCAAGCGTTGGCGATCAAACTTGTCGAAAGCAGTCAGCAAGCATTTCGTGAGGCGGCAGAGGATCGTGAGCGTCAGAGTGCGGCCGGTCACTATGAAGCGGACTTCTCTGATCGTTCACTTGATGCGTTGGTGGAGCATAGTCGTCGATCAAACGACGACTACTACTGGTGAGAGGCTCTGAATCAGGACGCCACTTTGGCGCGTGCGCTGCGGGCCTGTGACGCCACCGAGGAGTTTCGCGCGGACTCAAACTTTTCAATCTGACCGATGAGTCGATGCAGATCGACACGTGTCGAGTAGTAAACGGGGTCTTGTTCTTTGAGCAGGCGTGCGATCTCTCCGAGAGCATAGAGGCCTGAAGCGCGTTTCGCGTCATCGTCAACCGAATCCAAAATCATCGAGTTCAGTTTGGAGAGAATCTCTTTGGTCAGTTCGCGGCTTCCGGCATGAACGAGGGCATTGGCGGCAACGCGGTTGTTGGTGTTGGTGAATAGCTTCGGTATAGGGCGGGCCTTCGGGTTGACCTTGAGAGTGCGCAGCACTTCGACCGTGTTGGCGACGGTGCGCGGATCTTTGGCGTCGAGGAAGCGTTCGAGACGTTCAGCCTCTTGCTCAAGAATATCGTCGGTTGGAACCAGATGCGGAAACAGCATGATGATCGCTGATACGAGTTTGATCCACTCAGGACTTTCTTTACTTCGTTCGCCAGCATGTTCAAGCCAGCTGATCAGAGATGGCGCAAGTCGATAGTGAACGCGATAGACGTTGAGCGACTTGAGCTCAGCGACAAGCGCGAGTTGCATCTCAAGATTGAAGGTCTTCATCTGCGCAATGGCTTCTTCTATCGTCTCAAGCAGTGCTCGATCGGAGCGGTGAGTTTGGAGAAACTTGAATCCGGATGTCTTGAAAGCGGCCAGATGGAACGAGATCGGCTCATCTCCGAGCCAGCGGTGGAGAGAGACCTTTTCGCTATAGCCCTTGAGCTCGAAGGCACCGACCGGTTCGAACTGCTGGCGGCTCGAGACGTCGTCAAGATGCCGTTCTGCCAAGTAGAGCGTGTTGTCGGTTTTCTCGGTTACGGTTGAAAGAATGCGGACCGTCTCAATGAGAACGCCACCAGAAAGCGAGAAGCCATCCACCTGTTGGGCAAATCGCAAAGTTCCATGCGCGAGCGCTGATTTGACGGTGAACGGGTGGCCCTCGGAAGTGGTTTTGGCGTTGAGCTCTTTTGCTAGGTTATGAATATCGCGGACGGCGTAGATGCTGATTTGAATCGAGCTGTGCGGAGCCTCGTCTTTGAAGTAGTAGATCACCTCGTCGCCCACGAACTCATAGATCAGGCCGTCGTAGCGTGAAACGATCTCGGTAAGGCCTTCGAAAAAACTATTGATGTGCTCAGCGAAGCGATCGCGATAGGGGCTATTGAAGATCCTCGAGAAACCGTTGATGTCTGTTCGAACGAGCGTGCATTCAAAAGTGTAGGGCGGTTCTTTTCCGCTGAAGATTTCTCTCTGCAGTGCCGGTAGGACTTGTTTTGTGAGTTTGAGATTGTCGTGCTTGAGGGCGAGCTCTTGATTTTGGAGACCGCGGAGTCCGGCCGAGATGGCCTCTAGGTCAGCCGAGTGCGTTCGATTGGGATCGGTCTGAATTCGGCCGGTGGTTTCGATTTCTTTTTTCAGTCGCTGCAGGTCGCGCGTGTGAAGCCAAAATGCTCCGGCGGCAAGCGAGATGAGAATTAGGATATCCTGAATAAGAACTTTCCACATGTCGGATTTGAAAATCGTGTTGGTGATATTAGGTGTTGCGCGTTTGTCTATTCCAAGCGTCAGCATCGTATCAATGGCGAGCATTTGCGTTCGTTCGCTGAAGTTTGCGTCGATGTAGTCTTTGCCTGCGCGTGCTTTACGAACACTATAGGGCGTGTCGATGGCGAGGTCGTCGCGGATGGGCTTAGTGTAGGCGAGAAGATTGTTTCGATAGACGAGAAAATAGCTGATGTCTTTCTGTTCAAGCGCTTCGCCGAGCATATTGTCGAGCTCCGTTTCGGCGCCGGCTCGATAGAGTTGTTCAGCAAGACTGATGTAGAGCTTGAGTTTTTTCTCGCGTTCAAACGTGAGTTTTGCACGGTTGTCTTCGATATCCATGACGAGCGAGAAGGGAAGGTAAATAGCCGTGGTGAGACCGACCGCGATCAGCACGAGCGCGAAGAGCGAGAGTTTCCTTTTTTTGCCAGGGCTGCTCGGCGCGGTTTCGGGGAGCATTCGCTATGGCTCCGTTCGTGTTTGGACGAGACGATCGAGGTCTTTTCTATAGACAAAAGTCGTCTGCGGCTTGATCGCTCCGTGTGGACGCTGCTCGTGATCGCGAACTTGAATTTGATGGCGAGCGAGCGCCTCGGTGAACTCTTGCTTTCCGAGCTCGTCGTAGACGCGGCGATAAGTGGCGAGGAGGAACTTTGTGAGCTCTTGCTTCGTTGCCGACTTGAAGTTGAGGCCTTGTTGGCTTTGCGCAGCTGGCTGGCGTGGGTCTGATTGCGTGTGTGTACTGGCGGTGCCTGCCGTTGGTGTCGCTGTCGAAGCGAATCGGCCTTTTGGGACCGGGGCATCGGCGCCGTCGATTCCGATTTTCTCAGATGACCGCGCGCCGTCGCTACCACTGAGTGGTGTTGCGTCGACTGGTTTGGGTTGCCTTGTGGCCGCCAGTGTCTGGCTCAGCGTCTGTTCTTTTATTTTCGGATCACTTTTGAGAAATGGATTCTCGAAGCCGAGATTGAGGCCGTCGAGCTTTGCAAAGTGCACCGGTTTATCCTTGAGACTTGCGACGACAAACTGCGCGGAGCCGCTTTTTTGCATCTCTTTGTAGGCTTCTCCGCGAGCGACCGATCGTTTGTTGATGGTCTCGGCGGTAAGTGTGCTGGCGACTTCGCGCGCGGCCTTTTCAGCTGTGTCGATCAGGAATGTGGCGCGGCCCTTCTGCAGATCGCGGCGATTGCTGCTGCTGCCAAGGGTCGCGTTTGGGTTCTCGGTGCTGATCGACGCGATTCCTCGAGTGGGTTTGTTCTGGCTTTTACTGCGCGTGGCTGCGGCGAGGGCAAGCGCGTCAGTGTCGACGCCCTGAGTGACGGGGCCGCTCCACGGGATCGGACTTGTGCGCGTGCCGAGCGCGATGAGATCGGCGGTTGAGGAGTTGTCGGGGAGTTTTTCGACTTGGGACTTGAGGTGGGCTTCGGTCCAGACGGGGGCCGTTGGCATTTTTTGCGGAAGCGAGTCTTCGTCTGAACAGCTACTTGCTTCAGCGGAGTCGAGGAAAAGAAAATGAGGAAACCTGATCGGCTTGGGCATTCGATGTGGTACCGAGACTCTTACCAAGGATCTGCAAGATGCTTCATTTTGCAGTGTTTGAATGTTATCTTGAAGGGAACTCAGATAAGCCGGACCAGCCAAGGTGCGACTAGGTCTCTCGGTATCTGAGGAGTGTGCCTTGATATCCGTTTGAGTCGGAATCTCAACAGCCTTAAGACCGTAGATAGCGTTTTCACTTAGCCGAACTTGCGAGTTCAAATTGCTTAGTATGGTGGCTTTTCGTCCGGCGTGTTGAATTTGCGATGAGAGTTCGGCAACTTTTTCGCAGTTGAGCCCTCTAGCACAGCAGTTCACGAGAGGTTCCACAAACTTGTGCTATTCTAAACCGACAGCGTGTAGGCTCTCTTCCAGAAATGTAGCGGCAATGCTTGGTGGATTCGCAGTAGCTCGCCACTTTAAGATGATCGAATTGCTCACAGTATTGTAGGAGCCCGGATAGGCGTCACTATCGGTAGTACAGGCTACATAGAGCCTTTTCTTATCGGATAGCTTATGCGTCAGACTTTGTTTGACAAGGGCTTCTATTTGACCGGACTCATTTGCAAAACCGTATTCGTTAAGGCACGTGAGATAGCGCGGTCCGTTGGTTGGGCGTGTAGACTGTTCTCTAACAAGTACTTGAGCTACACCAGTAAAAAGGGTGTCTTGATCTTCTTTGCTCATCTTTTTGGCGAAGCAGGAGGCGTCGAAAAACTTCGCGGCTTTCAGCTCTTTCGTTTTTTTCTTAACGGCCGCGTCGAACTTTGCTGCGGCTTCAATGTTCGTGATCTCATATGCGGTAGTGGCAATGAGACTTGTGTCTTCGCAGGTCGCGCCGTCGTCCTTCGCCATATTGTGAATCATGTGCGGCTCTTCATTCAGCATGACTGGGCGATAGGACTTTCCATCACCACTGAGAATGAACCGTGTCGTTGTGATTCCAGATTTATCGGAAGTGCGAATTTCAGCACGAGTGAATTGCCCAAAGTAAGGATGTGAGAATGTCAGTCGAGAGTTGTCGCGTAGAACAGTGTACTGAGTGGGAACTCCTGCGCCGTACGCATCGCTTAAGACCTCGATGGGTCGTGATCCGCTGGCAAAGGCAGTGGAGGAGATGAACCCAAGAATAAGGAGGATGACTTGTCTCAGTTGCATACGTCTAGGAATCGGATCGGACGAATGGTTTCATGAGGGCAGTCCAGAAATAGGGATTCGTAAATGAATCTGAGTGGTTGTCTCATTTTGAGACGGCGCCAAAACGCGTCTCAGGGCCGTAAATTGTCTGTGGATAACTTATAGGCTCAAACCAGGACGGGCTTGAGCCTGAATTGTCAGTGCCCCGACTTTGCTTATGTATAAAGGCACAAGGGGGCCGCAATGATCAACTCAGGAAAAACCGTAAAACTTCTCCTCTCAGTTCTTTCAATGGTTGTGGCTAGCTCAGTTGCCAACGCGACAGTTTATGGAAATGACCCCCGCAAGCAGGTACCACAAGACTATTCGAAGTATACGAAGCCCGTCGGGGTTGTTACTAAAGCTGGAACAAGTGAAGTTGTAGGTACGGCATTCTTGGTTGGCGAGTGTGTCATTCAAGCTACATTTCATTCGACATTCTTAGACCGCCGAGATCCTGTTTCGATGCGTGTAAAGACAGTTGAGCCAGTCTTAGGGCATGAACTGGATTTTCATATTGGTTCTAGAGATGTCACGTCTGGACGGTTCGAGGAATCTGAAAGAGTAAAAGTTATTAAGATAAATGACTATGACAGCAAAGACACTTACCTGCAGTTTAAAGATCAGACTTTTCTGGCGTCGCCATCTTGTCTGGGGAAAAAGTATGGCTATCTTAAAACGAAACAGGCTGCCCAACCAGCTCGCCCAGAGGGTAAGTTGATGGTGATCGGCTATCACCAGGATCGTTTCGATAAGCCAGGTATTACGATCGAAGAGGGTTGTCAGGTTCAAGATCAATCTTCGAGTTTGATTGGCTTTACAATGGATTGCTCAACGATGCCGATGAGCAGCGGTAGTCCGGTGTTAGAGAAACAGTCAGATGGAGAATACCTGGTTGTCGGAACTTCGTTGATGGGTTCAGACAAACACTTCGAAAAGTACTCCCCGGACAATGCTAGCTGGATGGGACATTCGTATGCTTATCTTGATTTGCTAAATAGCGTCACTATTCAAGAGATACCGGCTCATGTCCTTCGCGCTCGTGCTCCACAGTCGACATCAAAAGCAACGAAGCTTGCGACCGCTCCTCGCGCAGTGGTTCGCTAGTCGCTGTTTGAATTGTAGACATAGTCTGAATGAAATACTTGGCTCCCCTCGTGGGAGCCAATTGGCTTTAACGCCAGACAATTAGCAAGCGGCATAGAGCATGCTCTTCCTGTTGTCATGACCGGAGTTTTCAAACCTCTTGCTTCGATAATCGTGATGCTCTCTCTGGCGTCGTGTGCCTTTCGAGAGGACACGGAGGAAATCCGATATCTTAAGGCCAAGCAGGACGTTGAGAATGGCATCGGTAAAATTACGTTCAAACGCAGTGAGATTCAGTCAGAGTTTATTTCTAGTCGGAAACTCAATGAATACTCGGCGAGGATATCGTGGCCCAAGGGGCGGCCAGTTCATGTTCGGATTTCTCAGAACAACACTGTGATCGATACGTTTGAGAAGGATGCGCAGAATACGATCGATCTTATCTGTGTTGATCAGACGATGGATTTCAAAGTCGAAACTATTATTGATGGCGGCGAGATCACGAGTACTCATCAGTTCCGAGAGAAGTGTCCTGTCGATGCTCTTGTCAGCGGAGAAATGACGCTGATGCATCTGCCTCGTGGGCTCAATGGTCGTCTTGTTTTTTTGAACGGGAGCCGGCTCGTTCTTTCAGAAACTGAGTTGAACACAAGACTTACATTGAGGAGTGTCGAGGTTGAATCTGGTGTCGGGACTATCAAGGTTTTGTCAGACAATCGAGACAGTGTGGTAGACAAGGAATACGTTGCTTCAGGTCTACCTCAGGTTGAGATTCGAGCAGAAAGAGCAACTGGCGCACTCCGGTTTGAGCTGAACGGTATCGATGGCAGTGAAGGGGGCGCGCGCTCCAAGGCAGAAGGCGGTGAGATTGCAGCGGATCCCGCAAAAAACGGAGCGCCAGGCAGAGATGCGGTGGTGGATCTTGAAGCTGACTGCAAGCGAATCGGCCCTCGTGGTGATCCGACGCTTTCTTGTAAGCCGAAGTGCGTGAGTCCGCCAACCTCTGGTCAGCCTGGACGTGACGGAATTACTTCGACAGTACGGGGAAAGATTGGGAACGCGGGCATTGGAACGTCGCCGGTCTCGCTTCTGATTGATCGTCCAAAGGACTTTCGCGTGACGTTTGCGTTTAATCCGGGCCGCGGTGGCAATGGTGGCCCTGGCGGCGAGGGCCAACCAGGAGGACAGCCGGGAGCTCCGGGCGCCAATCCTTATAGTATCTGTGCAGCTGCACCGGCTGCAGCACCCGGGAAGGCGGGAAGCCGTGGTCCAATTGGATTTCAAGGGCCCGATGGCGGCTGTGGTCGTCTGACTCTGTCGCGCGAGCTACATGGTAGCGTCGAGCTTATGGATAAACGATCGGAATGTTCGAAGACGACGAATCTGATTCACTATGTTGATTAGATTCCGACGGCTAGGCCTCTGTCTGAGTTTTTGGCAGAAGATGAACGAAATACCTAATGATGTGTGCGAACTCAAAGCGAACGCGCGCATAGCTGAAATTTGACCGGCACGTGCCGTGCTCAATAGGAGAACATGTTTTTTTCACGCAAAGCTCTTGCTTTAACAGTTGTGATGCTCTCGTTGGCGTCGTGTGCCTTTCGTGAGGACTCTGAGGATCTCAAGAAAGCCAAGGGTTGGCAGGAGGCAGAAGAGAGTTTTGAGCGCAATAAGGGCTTCGCCACTGGCGAGATTAAGCATGAGTTTATTCCGGGCGCTAAAATTCACGACTACTCGGCCCGTCTTTCTTGGCCGACAGGCAGAAGTCTCGTCGTTACCGTAGAACGAAGTAGCGATGGGGTTGTTTCATCGCATGACTCGTCAAAAGAAGGAGATATTCTTATTCCCTGCATTCAGGGTTATGCGAGCACCTTCGTCACGGTGACGTCACCAAAGTACGGAGTAATGAGCAGACTATCGATTCCATTGAAGTGTCCAGTCGACATGGAGATCAGCTCTGATTCGCTACCAGTTGAAGCACTTCGTTCAATTAATGGTAGTCTTTATATAGGCAATGCTTTGGCGCTTAAACTGGTTGAAAGTGATCTGAATCTTAATCTTATCGGTTTGATCGTAAATGGATCAGCCGCTATCGAAACCTTCGGAACCGATCGTCGATGGACTTATAGATCGGACTATCCAGGCCTTGGAAAGGCACCGCAAATCAACATCAAAGCGAAATGGGCAACAGGGCATCTTCGGCTTCAGCTCAACGGTGTCGACGGAAAGCCGGGACGTGCTGGAGAGCCCCATTCTCCTGCGGCAAAAGGAGCACGCGGCGCAGATGGCGTGACTCATATCGTAGAGGCGATCAGTCGTCGTGGTGACCCGCTGACAAAGGAAGTTTGTCGTCAGGATCCAACAAGCGGCGGGCCTGGAGCTGATGGCGCGGTGCCTGGAAAGCCAGGCGACGCAGGCGGCGATGCGATCGGGACGTCGAACGTCAAACTCGACATTGAAAACAGCGAAGCGTTTGCCTTAGAGATTGACCTCAATCCTGGCAAAGGCGGGCCTGGCGGTGCGGGATCTCCGGGTCAAGATGGTGGCCCTGGTGGAGATCCCGGTAGCAATCACGGTGGAGTTTGTCATGCTGCGAGTGCTGGCGCGAAAGGTCGAAAGCATCCGCAAGATGGTGCGGCTGGTGTAGCCGGCAGCAACGGCTCCTGCGGTCTCATTCAGCTGAGCTCTTCTCTGATCGATCGCGTGAAGATTCGCGACACAAATTTCAGCTGTTCGAAAATGCCCGGTCTCGTTCAACCGATCAAGTAAGTTGAAGCGCCGCTCCGGGGGCGCTCATGGTTTTCGTCCGCGAGTCGGACACTGCGGAAATAAAATCAGAAAAATGAATTGCAGCGAGATTCATCGCTGAGAATTTGCTAAATGCGAATTCATGCAAAAGAAAATTATTCTACATGAGCTTGCTGATGAGGAACTGCTGACTGAGACCGAGAAGCTCGTCATGGATGAGCGGCGTCTACTTCTCGATGTGCTTCAGCATCTTAGGGAAATTCAGAAGCGAAAGCTATTCTCTGAAATCGGCTATACATCACTGCACGACTACGCTGTGAGGCACTTAAAATACTCGGACGACCAGGCGGCTCGGCGGATTGCAGCTGTGCGATTGTTAGCAGAGCTGCCTGTGCTCGCACTGAAAGTCGAGCAGGGTGAGCTTTCGCTGACGACGATGGCGATGGCGGCTCGTTTTTTTAAAGAAGAAGAGAAATCGGTCGCGATGAGCCAGGAGAGGAAGATCGAGGTTATTGAGGAGATCGCTGGGCTCTCGACTCGAGAGGCGGAACGAAAGCTCATTGCAAGTTCGGTTGATCCAGAAGCTTATCGTGCAAGAGTGGTTGAGTCTGTGCGGCCGGTTTCGAGCACGGAAAATGAAGTGCGGATTGTTCTCACTGACGAAGTGCTTGAGAAGATCAATATACTGCGCGGACTGCTTTCGCATAAGAAGCCAGGGATGTCGATTTCGGAGTTGATCTCGGACCTTTGCGATCTTGCTCTCGCGGAGTGGGATCCGGCTCGGATTCCCACGCGGAAGATGTCGCGAGGCGACGGGGGCGCTCTGGTGACGGAGATGCGGCGGCCAACGGCTTCGACGAAGCGACTTCTTTTTAGTCAGAGTGGCGGTCAGTGTGAACGGTGTGGTTCACGTTTTTTTCTTGAGATGGATCACATCAAGCCGTGGAGGCATGGGGGTAAAACCACGCCAGACAATCTTCGCGTTCTATGCCGAAACTGCAATCAGCGTCGGAACATCACAGGCGAGGTGTGAAGCTGTTTTTTAAGACGACTTTGCGCGACCGGTGATCTCTTGAATCTCGATCAAGGAACAGCGACGTCCGTTGTTGTTGAGGAGTTCGGAATTCATAAACGACTCGAAGCGAGCCTCGTTGCTAGGTGTGCAGCGGAGAGTAACTCCATTTCGACGATCAACGAGATCCCATGGCACACTGAGTGTGCGAGCAAATAGAATTCTCTTGCCGGCAGAAAGAGTCGCTTCAACACCGTTGATGTCGAGATGCTTGAACTGCAAGAAGACGTTGACGCGTGTTGCGGCTGTACCGCTGCCGATAAGCTTCGAGAGCTTTTGCTCCTCCACTGTGCATCCAAAAAAACGCCACGATGTGCGACGCCAAAGACAGCCGCCGGTGGGACGACTTTACCCACGAGAATCATACCTGCTGATGGGTCTGAAAAGGCGCGCCCATTATCAATCAATGGCTGGAGACAATTCGCCCCGAGTGCAGCGGCTGGTAGGAAGGCAAGGCATGAAACTAACAGGAGACGTCTTAGCAACATACGCTTAGAATACGCTTTAAATGAGGTGTGCGTGAAGAACCTTCCATTTGATTTTGTACTCGAGGAGCTGGCCCCTGGCAGTCCCGAGACTAAAGCCATGTTTGGTGCTCACGCGGTCTATGTGGACGAGAAGATCGTGCTGATCCTCAGACAGAAGGAGACGTCGCTCGCCGACAATGGAGTCTGGCTTGCGACGACGGGAGAGCATCACAAGAGTCTTCAGCAGACGTTTCCGTCGATGCGGTCTATCGAGATGTTTGGCCCTGGACCAACGGGCTGGCAGATTCTACCGGAAGATGCGGACGACTTTGAGGAGTCAGTCCTTCAAGCCTGTCGTCTCATTTTGGCGAAAGACCCGCGAATCGGCAAGATTCCGGCAAGAAAGCGTGCGCTTCGTGGGAAGAAAAAAACGGTGACTAAAAAGAGCGTTTCGAAGAAGAAGAAAAGCTCAATGAAAAAAGGCAGAAGAAAATGAAACTTAGCTGGTATTTGAAGTCAGGTCAGAAGGCATTTGTTCATGGCGGCGCGGCGACTCCGAACGCACTTTTGAAGATGGTTATCGATGAAGGTATTGCGGGCGTTGAGATGTACCACCTTCATACTGAAACGCATCCGGGCTATGCGCAGAAGTTGGCCGAGAAGAATCACATCATCAGTCTTTTTGTAGGCCGCAACTATCGCAAACTTCTCGACTATGACAACGTCGACTATTTGCCCTGCTTCTTGAGTGAGATCCCGGAGCTTTTCCGTCGGCGCAAAATTGATCTCGATGTGGCACTGGTTCACGTTTCTCCACCTGATGCTCACGGCTACTGCTCCCTCGGAACAAGTGTTGACTGCGCGCGCGCTGCCGTCGAATCAGCGAAGGTGGTTATCGCTCAAGTCAATAAACAGATGCCGCGGGTTCATGGTGACGGCATCATTCATATGTCGAAGATTCATGCTCATATCGAGATTGACGAGCCACTTCCGGAGGTTCCATCGAAGCCGCTGAACGACGTGGCGATTAAGATCGGCGCCCACGTCGCAGGCCTTGTTGAAAATGGATCGACCATTCAGGCCGGAATTGGCGGCGTGCCGGACGCGTGTCTTGCCGCGCTGAAAGGACATAAGAATCTCGGTATTCATTCGGAGATGTGGAGCGATCATGCGATGGCGTTGATCGAATCTGGCGCAGTGGACAATTCGAAGAAGGTTGTTCATCCAGGAAAGACGGTTTCGACATTCGTGACGGGATCAAAGCGCGTTTATGATTTCCTGCATGATAATCCTAGCGCGATTCAGCTCGAAGCAAGCTATGTCAACCAACCGAATGTGATCGCTCGCAACCCGCGAGTTGTTGCGATCAACTCCTGTGTTGAGATGGATTTAACTGGTCAGGTTTGCGCGGACTCGGTTGGACATCGGATCATCAGCGGAGTTGGCGGACAGATGGACTTCATGCGTGGCGCGGCTTTGAGCCGTGGTGGCCTGCCGATTATGGCGTTCACTTCGCGCACTGAAAAGTGCGAACCGAGAATTGTGGCGACTTTGAAGCCAGGATCAGGCGTAGTCACCACTCGCTTGCACGTGCACTGGGTTGTAACTGAGTTTGGTGCGCGGGATCTAGCGGGTCTGAGTCTGTCGAAGCGGGCAAAAGCTTTGACTGAGCTTGCGCATCCTGACGATCGCGACAAGCTTCAGCGCGAGTTTCACGAGTTATCGAAGCGACTTTAGGGGCGAGGAACCATTGCTTCGTGAGTCAGATTTGAATATCAGTCCATAGGCGGCGGCTGCCAGAAGGGCGCCGCTCATGGCGTCGGCGATGTAGTGCTGTTTGATGAGAATGGCACTCGCAGCAATGAGAAGACCTGCAGCGGTGTGGAAGAAGAACACTCGTGCCGCAAATTGATTTTTTCTGACTGCTGATAAGTTTTGTGGACCTATGCAGAGATGTGCTGAGTAAGACATGTAGAAGAGCGCGAGCAGGCATGATTGGGCAACGTGCAGGCTTGGAAATGTATTGTATGGATGATCAGCTCGAAACAGCGTATCGAGCAGGATGTGGAAGATGCCCTTGACCGGGTGTGCAGCTGGTCGATCGATCGGTGTCGGGAAGACGAGAAAGACCACGTAGGCCAGTGTATTCATCCCAGCCTGGGCGATGGTGAGTCGCGTGATAGCCGCTGGACTTGGCGCCAAAAAAAGCGGAGTTGCGAGAAGCGGAAAGTACATCGTGTAGAACACGACTGTCCACGGTACGAACGGCAGGCTCGCGTCCCAAACGGTCGCAATCGGAAGCGCTGGGCGATGCCAGGGATTCAGTGCCGCGATTTCGTTTGTGCCAAGATAGCCGAGAAGTAAGTAAAGCATGCCGACGACGTACATCCATCGTGCACGTGCAAACTCAGACTCGACCCACGGAAACCGCTGCCATTTGAATGACACTACTGATCTCCAAGCACAGACTTAGGATCGGCGCACGCCGCCGTGAAAAACTTCACG
This sequence comes from Bdellovibrionales bacterium, assembly GCA_016713885.1. Lineage (GTDB taxonomy): Bacteria > Bdellovibrionota > Bdellovibrionia > Bdellovibrionales > JAMPXM01. Next base: position 287,950 of record JADJOF010000005.1, read on the forward strand.
AGCTTTGCAATGTGAAAGCCATCAAAGAGGCGATGATCAAACGTGCCGGTCAGATTGAGAACTGGTGCTGCTTCGATGCGTCCATCGGGTGTGACGATGGCCTTCATCGAAGTTTTCCCAAGGGCAACGACAAGTCCACAGCGTGAGTACGGCACGAGCGGAGCCAGGCCAACCTCAAGACCGAAACTTCCGATATTGGTGACCATGAAGGTACCAAACGGATCTTCGCCAAGGCCAAGGGCCTTGAGTTTGATGTTCAAAGCATAGCTGACAAAGCCCATGATCTGAATAAATGGGAACATCAGCCAGAATGGAATGGTCTTAAGCGCGCTTTTTGCTTTTGCAAAGTCAGGATCTTGGCCATCACGAATTTTGACTGAACGGTTGCGAATCTCAACAGCAATGTCGACGATCGATTTTGTTTCGAGCTCGCGAAGTGTGACGCCAGAAAGATCGACCTTGTGGTGTTCGTCGCTGGCGATAGCGACCTGAACCAAAGCCGACACGTGTCGGCGTCGGTGTGGGCGTTGAAAACGAAGGTAGGCATAGGCATCAGGGTCTTGTTTAAAGAACTCAGCAAGAACACGAGTGATGAAGTGCGTGTAGGTGAGTTTGACCGCATGTGTTTCGGAAACATGTTTAAGCCACGCGTCGATCGGGCGAGCGTCGAGTGATAAAAAGCCATAGACGGAGGGATCATAGGCATCGCGCCAGGTTCCAATGGAAAGCTTACGAAACCCTGAGACATGTTTGACGGGCGAGGATTCTATATTTTTGAAGCTTTGAAACATAAGAGTTCCTTCAGGGCGTCGGTGTAGCGATCGCCAGTTAAACGGTGATGCCGTCCCAAGATGGGGAGGTGTAAAAAATGTTTGCCGAGAGGGGCGTCTGTCTGTCGATCGCCGACGGAGAGTTCGGGGTTCAAAGCGGCGAGCTGCTCTGATTGTTTGACGAACTCCGTTTTGCGGTTTGGGTAAGAGCTCAGGGCTTGGCAGCGCAGGTGGGTGAAAGTTTGAACCTTGCTGGGAGTCAGCGGGTTTGCGGTGAGAAACAGTGCTGGTGTTTGGTAGCGGGTCTCGCTCCACTGGTTGAAGTAGAGGATGCGAGAGGCAATTGCTGGTTCCCATTTGAGCCAGGCGTGATCAATGGCTTGATCGGCGGCGTCTTCGTCGAAGCGCCACAAAGCTTGGGCCCAGCGGTCGACTCGTCCGGGATGAGACGAAAGAAACTCCGCGAGCGAGTAGAGAGTAAGGTCAATGTCGACGATGAGGCCCGTGTTCATTTGAAGCTCAGGAGTTTTATCGGATGCCAAAGACCGAAGGCGATCACTTCGGACTGACTTGGAAGAATGTGCCGAGCAAAGTGTTGAAACAGCGCGGGGTCTTTTGCATCGTCGTATGCTTCGGGCGCGAGTCGAAACTGACCGTCGGCATTGGCACCGGCGAGAAGAATGCTGTCTTGAGTATCAAGACGGAGAGCGGCGCGGACGCTCAGGACGGCCCAGTTGAGAAACTTTGGAACAACAAGAAGATCGTGCCCATCAAGCCGTGGGAAAAACAGCGGTTCGGTTGCTCGCTGAATTGTTCTAAAGCTTGCTGGACTTGAGCACTTGGCGGTGAGGACAATGCCAAAAAGAAAAAAACGAACAGGGAACAAGGTTCTGAGGCGACGAATTAAGACGCGTGGAAGTTCACGGGCAATGCCCTTCGCTCGATACGGATGGTCGACGATGGATAAACCAAAGTGGAGCATCGGAAGGCGCAGAAACGGAATCGGCGTTTGCATCGACGTGATGTTTGAACACATAAAGGCAGCGAGCGAGCCATCCTCATCTCGAGCGATGAGCACGGTGTTGTACTGGGTCAGACGTTTTTCGATGTAGCACCGTTCGACATGCTCGACATTTCGCGCGGCCAACGCATAGAGCTCGTCTAAGAGCCCGCCTCGGGCCTCAGTGTGAAACTCATACGTCAGCATAAGGGGCTTCTTTTTTAAGCAGCGCGAATCGCTCCAAGAGCTCTTCTAAGAAGGCTTCAGAAACTGATGTTACTCGAGCAAGACCTGCGGCTTCCTTGAGACGGATTGAGACGCCAACGGTTTTTAATCGTGCAGAGGCCGCTTGTAGAGAAGCAGCTGAGCCGCGCGTAACGATAAAGTTGCCGCCGGCAGGAATTTCGATGCTGAGACCAAGATCGCTGATGAGGGGTTGAAGTTCCGACGCGATTACGGTGCGGGCTTCGAAGATGGAGCGACGTTCGACTTCGTAGAAAGGACTGTGGTCTAAGCAATGTTTGGCGACGGTCAGTGCGGCATCAGTGACGAGCTTCTGATTGTAGACGTTGTGAAAATAGGATTGCAGATCAGAGTCGTTGGTCGCAACGAGTCCGAGAGGGAACCCAGCAATGGGAAATGCTTTGGCGAAACTTTTGACGACCGCGACCGATTTTTCGCCAGCGAGAACAGAGTTGAGTTTCTCCAAGTCTGTTCGTTTCGTGTCATTGGCCATGTAGTCGTCGTAGGTGCGATCGATGATGAGCAGTTCGGCCGAGCTCGGCGCGAGTTCAACGCGAGTTCAACGAGATCTCCAGTTGGGTTGTTCGGAGAACAGAGATAGTGAACGTCGGCGGTTACGGCATCGGCGTTTTCAGGTGTTAGCACATCGTAGCCAAGGCCTGCGGCAAAAGTAAGGACGTGGTCGTAGGTGGCGGCATGCTGAACGGCGAGGCGTGGGAAGCGCCGGCGCTTGACTGGGTCCCAGCGAAGGCGAAACCAAAGGAGGGTATGGAAGAGTCCTTCATCGGCACCATGGGTGCAAAAGCCAGGGGCGTTGTAGCCGAGGGTCGTGACGAGGTGCTCGGCCATCGCTGGCGCTGAGCCAAAAGCATAGTGGCGTGTCAGGCGCTCAAGATTAAAGTCATCGCCAATGCTGGGATGAATGCGCCCCATATACTCGTTATAGTCGAGATAAAATCGACGCTGCTCCCACTCCCGTTTGGCGTAGGCGTATCGCTTCAAACTCATAAAATCCCCCGGATCCCCATGGAAGAGCTAGCAGGAGAAGGTGAATGCGGTCAAAAAACCGTCAGCAGTTCGTCAGGATTTCATAGGCAGAAATCCCTGAGTGATGGCATCCTTGCCTGGCTGATATGGGGGTGGGGAATTTACTTCACACTCCGATAAGGTTTGGGCTTGGAAAATCCGCCGGAAACGGAGAAAGGGCTGCAAGGAGTGCCGGGATCGGTGTCTCAAAAACCTGATCGGAGCTAGGAAAACGTCTTGAGAGTTGTTCGCGGATCGTCGGTTCAGCATGTTGGACTTTTTCAAAGCCGGTGTATTTGGATCGCGGAAGCACATTGAAGTGCTGTTGGTAGATTCGAATCTTGACGATCTTGGAGTCATCTTCAAGAGGGCGTCGATTCTGCCAAAGATCGATAGCCAAAGGGTCGACCAGCCAGGCGAGCATGAGTTCTGGACTCCACTGGAAAAATCCAGGGCAGGCCGGACGATTCTGAAAAAGAAAGTGCCGGTACCAAGAGGCGATGCGCTCCTTTTCGAGGAGTACCCAATTCTCATTTTTTTTAATGAGGTAGTTTTCTCCGCTGCCAAGAACCGGGAAGCCCTCAACTTGGTCGGCGAGCCACATGGTGGGCAAGAGCTGCGGACTGATGCACTGAGTTCGTTCAGCGTATTCGACGGCGGCTTCGTTCCAAAAGGCAAGAAGATCGAGATCGTAAATTCGGTATTCGACGCCAAGATTCTCACAGGCGAGAATAGCCCAGCTGTAATCGTGCAGGTTGAAGTCGTCTTTGAAGCGAAGGATCGCCGCGCGAACAGGAACGCCAGCTTCAACAAAGGATCGGAGCGCAACTTCGCTGTCCATGCCGCCGGAAAAGAGAACTGTGATTGGGAGTGGGCCGGCATGAGCTGCGATTTCGCGCGCGGCCTCGAGACACTCGAGACGAAAACTCATCGGCAAGCGGACTGAGCGACCGTACTGGACGAACCACTGTTCGGAGTCTGCTTGTCTTTTACGCAAAGCTTCGAATTTTGAGCGCGGTGCTTCGGAGGGGACATAGCCGAAGAGAAAATGTTGCCCACGAGTCAGTTGAACTTCTGGAGTCATGAGAGAGATTGAAGCCTTCGATGACTCAATGCGCAAGTTCTGACTTCGTGCGCATTGGGGCCTTTCGGCCTCTGGTCTATCTCTAGCAGTTCGAACGGTTTCAAAGGGAGACAGCATGGCAAAAGAGTTTGTGGATTTTTTGAAGAACTACGGTGTTATTGGGCTCGCGATTGCGGTGATCATCGGCGGAAAAATGAACGCTCTGGTTGATGCTGTGGTGAAAGAACTGCTGATGCCGTTTATCGGACTGTTGATCCCTGGTGGAGATTGGCGAACACTGGCGGTTACTGTCGGTGAAACTAAGTTCGGCGTCGGCCCCGTTTTGGCGGCAGGTGTTGATTTTATCGTTGTCGCCATGGTGGTCTTTATCTTTGCGAAAAAGGTTTTGAAAGAAGCCACAGTCGCAAAGAAATAGTGAATAAAAAACGAGAGAACGGAAAGAGCGCGATATGAAATTTGGAATGAAGAATCTATTGGTGGCCGTGTTGGCTTTGTTTGTTGGACAAGTGGCGGTAGCGCAAACAGAGGCTGCTGCTCCGGCAAAAGATTATGATGGCACAGCAGAAGTCAGCTCGATGATCACAAACGGGAACACCAAGAACCAAACGACCGGCCTTGCGTTTGATTTGAACTACAAGCCAGACCCGTGGTTGGTGAATTTGAAGTCGAAGTATCTGACAACGGTGAGCCAGGAGGTTCAGACTCAGGAGATGTTTGAAGCCCGGGTCGTGGTGGACGAACGCTGTCGCCGCAGTTCGAGATTTTCGCAGATCACTCCTACTTAAAGAATCGCTTTGCCGGCACCGATAGTCGCCATGTGACCTCGGGTGGTCTTGGTTATGGTTGGCTGCACTCAGATGAGCAGAAGCTTCGCACGGAGCTTTCGCTTGGTTACACCCACGAGGATCGCACCGACAACACGAAGCTTGGCTTTATGTCTGGCGTGGTTGGCTTGATCTACAAGTGGAAGATGACGGCGACGGCTGACCTTTCTCACGAGACGAAGTACATGCCGAACTTTCAAACGAGCGAAGACTGGCGTTTGACTTCAGAGACGTCGCTCTCGGCTGCGATCTCGTCGATGCTTTCTTCGAAAGTTTCTTGGAAGTATGAGCACGTGAATCTGCCGACGGCTGGAAAGCTCAAGGGCGATACGACCACGACGATCTCGATTCTCGCAAAGTTATAAGATGTTGACCTATGTGATTGGGTCCGGCCTTGGCTGGACCTTTTTTGATTTCGCCAGGCGGCGAGTTGGCGAAACAGTTTCCGCTGTTCCGGCTGTCATTTTCATCATGCTGATTCAGACGCTGATCAATCTGCCGTTTGGCGGATGGACCGAGCCTTTTTCACAAAGTGCCGGCTGGTGGTCGATTGCTTTAGCGAGTGTTTTGACGAATGCCGTGGCGAACGTATTTTTTGTGATGGGTGTGCAGCGCGCGCCCTTTACGCTCGGCGTTCCACTGCTTTCGCTGACGCCGGCGCTCGCGGCCGCCGTCGGCACGGTATATCACGGAGAGAACCTGACTTTGCGGCAATGGGCCGGCGTTGCTGTTGTTGTTGGCTTTGCTCTTTGGCTTGGCTGGCGCGGTGAGAGTCGTAAGCTCACTCGTCGCGAGGTGGGCGGTCTTATGATGATGGCCACGACGGCTTTGCTTTGGGCGATTACGCCGTTTTTTGATCGAGCCTGTACACTCTCGGGACAGGTCCGTTTGACGATCTATGTTGCCAGTCAGTGCTTGGGGGTTGCCACGGCGCTGTTGATCCCGGGGATGCTGAACGCGAAGACGCGGACAGAGATTTTGAGCACGGCGAAGCGATATCGCGAGTGGTGGAAGTGGTCATTGATTGCAGCGATTGCGGCATCGATTGGGCTGTATTTTCAAATCAAGGGCATTAGTGTTGGCGCCGTCGGGCTATTTGAGGCCTTTAAGCGATCGACGACTCTGTTGCTGTCTTTGGGGCTTGGTTTTTTCGTCCTCAAGGAACCGCTGACTCGCGCTAAAATTGTAGCTGCTATTGGCATGGCCGTGGGCATCTTTCTTCTTGCTTGAGGTCCGCTTCGGGCTTGATGCTGGAGGTGATGAACTTATCACTCTTGCTTTTTGCTGGCTCGGCTGTCTGTCTCGCGGGTTCGTTTTTTTTCATTTATCGCGCTCGTCAAGCTCCTCGGGACAATTCGGAATGGCAGGAACTTCGCGGTAAAATCGATGCCTTTGAGAATATGGTGCGCGATTTTCATCTCAGTGAAACTCACGAACGCGTATCGCTGTCGAAAGCCGTTCAGTCTTTGTCGCAAGAGACGGGTGTGCTGACACAAATTTTTCGCGGGGATCAGAAGTCACAGGGCGACTTTGGTGAAACCGTGCTTGAGACGATTTTGACCTCGGCTGGGCTTCGCGCTGGCGAAGATTTCTCTGTGCAGGAGACGATCCAGGTTGGTGGCAGCAGCTTGCGTCCGGATGTGATCGTGCGTTTGCCAGAGGGCCGGCATCTGGTGATCGATGCGAAGGTTTCAATGAAGGCGTGGGATGCGTATGTGCGCGCCGGTACTGATCTTGAGCGCGCGGAAGCCATTGAGGCGCACATCGCGGCCCTGCGTCGGCATGTTCAGACTTTGGCTGAACGCAAATACCCGACCGCGGAAGGGCTTAATACACCCGACTTTGTATTTTTATTCACTCCGATTGAGGCCGCGTGGATTGAGACGGTTCGCTTTGAGCCGAGTATTCTTGATGAGTCTTGGGCGAAGCGAGTTGTCGTTGTTTCGCCGACGACTTTGTATGCATCGCTAAAAACAGTTTCGGCGCTATGGACACGAGAGCGGCAGAATCAGAATGCGCGAACGATTGCCCGCGAGGCTGGGGAGTTGCATCAGCAGATTGGAAAGTTCTGGAGTGAGCTTGAGGGCATCGAGGCGGATCTGCGCAAGAGTCTGGTTCGAGTCGAGGGTGCTCGCCGTCGCTCGGCTCATATAGTAGAACATGTTGAAAAACTGCGCGAGCTCGGTGCTGAAAGTCCGACCCGAATAACCGTGCGGGCGGGCGATCGTGCGCCTTTAAGTTAATAGTACGCGAGAGGAGAGACCATGGCCGACGAACTGCTTTATCCTGAGATCGAACCCTATCAGAAGGGGCACTTTCGCGTCTCTGAGCTGCATGAGATTTACGTTGAGGAATGTGGCAATCCTGATGGGCAGCCGGTTTTGTTTCTCCACGGTGGGCCGGGTGCGGGGTTCTCTGCTTTTCATCGTCGCATATTTAATCCCGAGCATTTTCGCATCATTCTTTTTGATCAGCGTGGTGCTGGTCAGTCGCGCCCACATGCTGAATTAAGAGAGAATACGACGTGGGATCTTGTTGCCGATATTGAGAAATTGCGACGGCACTTGGGCGTTGCCAAATGGATGGTGTTTGGTGGCAGCTGGGGATCGACACTGGCGCTTGCTTACGCCGAGACGCACCCGACGAGTGTGAGCTCGTTGATTTTGCGAGGGATTTTTCTTTGCCGAAAAGAAGAGATTGAGTGGTTCTATCAGCGCGGTGCTCACTGGATTTTTCCAGACCTCTGGCAGCAGGTATCTAGAGCCGATTCCGGTTGAGGAGCACGGTGATCTCGTGAAGGCCTTCTACAAACGCCTGACGAGTGCGGATGAGGCGACGCGCTTGGCTGCGGCGAAAGCCTGGAGCGGCTGGGAGGGAGGGACGGTTCATCTTATTCCGGATGAAAAGACCTTTTCAAAGTTCACAGCAGATCAAATGGCGGTCGCGCTGGCGCGAATTGAATGTCACTACTTTACTCACGGATGCTGGTTTGAGCGCGATGATCAGTTGCTCGTAAACATCGAAAAAATTCGTCATATCCCGGCGGTCATTGTTCATGGCCGCTATGATGTCGTGTGCCCAGTTAAGAACGCTTTTGATTTGCACGCCGTTTGGCCTGAGGCTGAACTGCGAATCATAGCCGATGCCGGACACGCTGTTGACGAGCCCGGCATTTTAAAGGCGTTGATTGAATCTGTAGAAAAGTACCGCGAGCGAATGCTCGCTTAATTGCGGCTTACGGATCGAAAGCGGGATCGAGGAGCTGTCCAGAAAGCGATTCGTAGGCCGACCAAACCGAGCCGAAAACTTGATCGCTCACGCGTTTCTGTGGCGCGATGTTGTTGGTCAAGAGATCCCAGTACTCGGTAACTTGTGTGCGTGTGCCGTTTGAAGTGTCGTTGACTTCAATCATGACGGCAAATTTCGAACAGAGTTCGTTTCCGCAAATTCCCGAAACCTCGTAGTTCATTGAGCCAGCCGTGGTGACAGCGGTATCGCCGTACAGGGGATTGACATGCGGGAACACGTCGCTCGTGAGCGCTCGACCGCCATGATTGAAGTCGACTTTTAGCGACCACTTTGGTGCGGCAAATTCATCATCTGGCAAAAATACAGTTTGAACCTTCGAGATCGCGAGTGTGCCGGTGACAGCGCCACCGGTGTTGCCATCGCGAACAACGGCGGCTGTGCCATTGGCTGTTTCTTTCTTTTCATTTTTAGCGACTTCGAACTTGCCGCTGCAGGCGACGGCGGCCGACATAGCAAAGGCATAGATCGCGATGATCTGCAGCCACTTCGGGGCATGCGCTTTCGGTGCGCGGTGATTGAGATAGTTCGACATAGTCTGACCTCCATGAGTTTCTCACGAGATAGACATTTCAAAACTGAGACCAAACTTTCGAGAGCACGCCATTTCTGCATGGGCTGAAAAGCACAATAAAATCAATTGCCTATGATCGGCGATGATCGGCGACAAAAGGGTATAGGGGCCGAAAATAGGCCCTGCAGAGCCTATCTCCGGCTCAATCGCGCCCCTCTCCGGCTTTTAGCGGGGTGCGGGAACTTTGTAGAAGAATTCGTCAGTGTTTATCGACAGATGGTTCAGATAGCCGCATCGCTGAAGGATCTTTCGGCAATACGAAGTGGGATTCGTGTAGCCGTAGCCCATTCGCCTTAAAACTTTGATCTTGTTGTTGAGACCTTCGGCGACAGCGGTTGTCAGTCTTGAAGTGATGTAGGCCTCAATGTTCCGACGATATTTTCGAATCGTTTTTGCGAATTTTAGAAATGGCTCAGTTTCGATTCTCTGACAACTCGGTACCAGGTTGTCAGCGTCTCTCGGAAGCCTTTGATCGTCTTCTTGTCGAGTGCTTTGTGAAAGTATTCGACGAGTAGCATCGCGGTGTGGATCGGCTCATTGATTCTCCGAAGTTTGTCGACAAGTTTCTGCTCGGACTTCGATAGGTCCTTCTCTCTGGCAACGAGGATAAATCTTCGGTGTGGCTCGAGCATATCGCGACTGACTTTGTCGTTCGTTTCTTTGGCTTTTTTGAATTCAAATCGACGAACTTTATCGAAGGCTTCGTTCACTTTCTGTGCAAGATGGAATCGATCAACGCAAACTTTGGCGTTCGGGCACTCGCGTTCAATCGCCGCAATAAAGGGTTCATGCATGTCGACAGCGAAGTGTTCAACCGACATTTTTGCGCCGTCGACAGCACCCTCAAGGCACCAGTCAATGCCGCAGAATCCCGTCCTATGGCGTTAAATAGGACTTTCCCTTCCTTTGGCGCGACAAGATTTGTGACAAATTCTGGACGCCAACGTTTCGCAAAAAGTCCGACTCGGTTTTTAACGGCGATCGTTCGAAAGTGAACTTCGTCGGCCGCAAGGTACGAAACATCGAGGCCGTCTGGCATGCGCAGATGCTGCATCATCACTGCCATGCGATATTGGTCGAGATCCCACATTGCCTTTGATCCCATGTCGAGAATACGCCCGACAGCTTCACATGTGATCTCTTCCATGAGTCGACCTGCGACTTCGGCAAGGCCGCAGGTCATTGAGCTGAACTTTGGATGGATCCAGTCGACATCGGCGACAGCTGTGCGGTCACAATTGTCGCAGTACCCCCGAAGCTGCATGAACTTAACCGTCACATGCTGAAAAACACCAAGCGGCGGCGCACGAAGGATTTTGAGATCCCATTCTTTAACAGTTGAAAATTGCTCGCCGCACAATCGGCAAAAGCAGCTCTCCCTGATTTTGCTGAACTTTGACTTCGATTTTGTGCAGTTTTTTGAAGACCTTAAGGTCGATAATTTTGACGTCTTGAAGACCTAAAAACGTGATGATAGTTTGCCTGAAGTCCATCCTTGGGTGCTCCTGCAAAGAGATTTAGTGTCGTGACCAAATCAAATCACAGGACCAAGTGATGGACTATTTTCATTTCACGACGTCTTTGACCCCGCTAAAAGCCGGAGAGCCCAATCGCGCCGAAATGACGGCGCTGGTGACGATCGTAAAAATGCCGATGGTGGCAAGTGCGGTGACCGTTTCATCAAAGAATAGAAAGCCAATGGCACTGGCGTAGATGATGCCGAGGTAGTTGAGATTGGAGATATTGGCCGCCGTATCGCTCTGATAGGCGCGGGTCATAAAGTATTGCGCAATTTGGGTGAAGAAGCCGATGACGATTAAAAAGAGCCATTCGGATCCTTGGGGCATGACGAAGTGAAAGGCGGTCCATGGGCCAACGACGACGAAGCTCACCAGGGGAAGGTAGAACATCACCACCAGTGCATGATCTTCGTCTCTGAGTGCGCGGATAAGGTTATAGGCGATAGCGGAACAGCCTGCGCTCGCGATGCCAAGGCCAAGATCCAAGGGGGTAATCCTCGTATCAAACCCTTTCACGAGAATAACGCCTATAAAGCTCACCGCAAAGCAGAGCCACTGTCCTAGGCGGGCTGGCTCCCTTAAAAAGAAGGAAGCTAGAATCACAGTGAGAATGGGGTGCAGATACTGAATAGTGACCGCAGTTGCGAGCGGCATCGTTTGAATGGTGTGAAAGTAGAGAAGGAGCGCCGCCGTGCCGGCCACACCTCGGAAGACGAGCATCGGGCGATTCTGGCCCCACGGTGAGATTCCGACTTTCTTTAGCGCGAGCCAGGTGAGAACGATCGAAATGATGGCGCGGGCGACGACGATTTCATGAGCTGGAATGCGAGGGACGGCTTTTACTGCTGCGTGCACAATCGCAAAGCAAAGCCCTGAGATCATCATGTAGAGAATAGCGCGAGGAGGAGCTTTGATCGTCACCAGGCGACTTTGACTGAAGGCGCCCTAAGATTCAAGTCGATCAGTTTGAGTCTTGTAGCTTTTCAGTCCAAAGCTGAGCCAGAGTCTTTCGATCCGATGGACCAGCAGGTCGACCAAAAAGGTTCTCGGCGTAGGCGAGGTTTGAAATAGCGTTGCTCTTTGAGCGACCGGCGGTAGTGGTACCAAAGAACTGCTTTTCATCTTTGCGACTCAGCCATCGGCGAAGATAGAAGAGACGAAGATCCTCCCACGAGTGTGGATTGAGGCTTGTGCCGTTGGCGGCATTGAATCGTTCGAGGTCGGTCTTCGCCTTTAGAACCCAGCCAGAGCCACCGTTGTAGCCGGAGGCAACCAGGCGCCAGAGATCGGCTTCACTGAGTTGTTTTTCATCAAAAGTCTTCGGCGGATTTTGTGTGAGGTAGGTCTTGTTGATTTTGATGATGCGAATGGCCTCATCCAAATTGACGATTGGATTTTCTAGGCAGCGCGGTGCTTGCGAGAGCTTGTAGGCGGATCCGACAGCGCGGAGCTGGCGTTTCTGCTCAGCTGTGCAGCGCGGGAATTTGGCTGAGTCGGAGTTGATCTGAAACAGTCCGACCGACTGCGTGCGATCAGTTTCGGAGTTGAGAACGAAGCACTTTCCAGACGACTCTTGCGTCATGAGTGCGAGAAGAATTTCAGCTGGAACGCCCGAAGCTTCAGCTCGACTTTTGATGAGCGAGGTGAGTTCATTTGCTGGGAAGCCGCAGCTTGAGCGAACATTTTGTTCAAGATGGTCGAGATCGTTACTGGTGCGACTAAAAACCTGCTGACTGCGTTTTTCTGCCACCGTTAGAGCTTTGCCTAGGTGAACCACGAGGTTTTTAACGGGGTCAGTTTTATCGGTGGGGTTTGAGCAAGCTCCAGCGGCGCAGGGAGATGAAGCCTCCATCTCGACTTGGGGATCTGCGGTCTTTGTGTCGTCTTTGATCTTCGGCTGGACGGCTTCCTTGGCTTTTGGTTTGCGTGCTAGGGGGGCATCGGCCGATACGATCATGGCGTTTCCGCGGCGAGCCAGGTGGCTAAGGGCAATGTAAGGCGTTCCATCGTCGGCGCGTAGCGATAGCGTAGAGCCTGCGGCTGGTGAGACGACGCGAATTGGGAAAAAGAAGTCATGTTTTTCGCCATCGAACTCGAAGAGTCCCGGCTGCGGAGACTGCGGCGTGGCTTTTCCGGCTTTTCGTAGCCAGTTGTTGAGAGTGAGTTCAAGATCGGGGCGACCATTTCGTTTGATGACAAACTCATCTGGAATCTCAACGATGCTTCCGGCCTTAAGGAGACCAACTCGTTCCATCTGAGAGTCGAGGAGCTCTCGCATCTTGATCGACTGCTTGATTTGAATCTGTACGGCTTCGGCCACTGACGCGAGTCCAGCCTGCAGCGCGCTGCTGACGAGCATGGCCGTGATGGCGGTGCGGCGAAGCGACTGGGCGAACATTGAGGCTCCTCGCTCCTGTCTCAAGATGAGACGATCGCGTTCGTTCAACAACACTGCCGATAGTATCACAATCCATACCGGGTGACCGAGCGCAGCTTGGTTGTCCCGTGCATGACATGACAAGCAACTCGACACCTGTAAAGGATTCGGTCACGATAGCAGAATGGGAAAATGCATTTTTGCCTTTTTATTGATGGTGATCATGGCGCTGTTTTCGGCTCCTGCTGAAGCGCGATTGCCTAAGGATACGGACCTTTCAACGCTGATTGAGGACGAGCAATCGGAGTATGAAATTGAGGCTGATGGGACGTACTCGTTTGTCTTCTCGACCCGCATTGCAATTCTGACCGAGGCAGGCCGTGAGTCTGAGGCGGTCAAGATGATTCAGTATAATGCCCGAGCCTCAACGCTTGAGATTGTCGATGCGCGGACGATCTTGCCCGATCGAGAGATCCCGGTTGCAAAATCAAATATCGAGTTTAAAGAAGTTGGCGACTCAAAAGTCTTTGATGCGATGAAACAGGCGATCATTTCGTTCCCTTCGGTCGAAGTCGGCAGCAAAATTTTTTATAAATATCGGATGAAGGTCACAGAAGTGCCGATTCCTGATTTTTTCTCAGCTGGATTTGGTGTCGCACTTGGCAATGTCGACAGCTTTCGGTTTCGTCTGCGCTCGCGTTTGCCGCTAAAGATTTATGTCAATGACTCTGAGCAGCTCTTTGAGATTTCTCAAAAGGAAGAGCGTCGCACTTCGGTTATCGAAGTAAAAAACCGCCACAAAGTCCGCTATGGCGTTGTTCAGGAAGACTCACCATTTGTTGAGGCGGACCGGTTACCGGCGATTTTTATTTCGACGCGAGAGCCGGGGCAATGGCAGGACTTTGCAAAAGATGTCCTCGGTTATCAAGAGCGAGAACTGGCAAAAGAGCTCCCGGCTGTCATGAAGACCATTGCTGAAAAAGCGAAGGCCTTGTCTGCCGAACGGCGCATGGCAACAGTTTCGGCCTTGGTGGCAGAGCGATTTCGTTATTTTGGTGACTGGCGTCGGCGGGCGGGCGGGCACTTACCCAGGTCGTTGGCTGAGATTGCCGAGACGGGATACGGCGACTGCAAAGACATGAGTCTAACGGTTGTCGCTATTGCGAGAGCGATGGGCTTGAAGGCCGACCTGGCGTGGGTCTGGCGGGGCGAGGTGCCTCCTGGGCCAATGAGCTATATCTTGCCGAGCGAAGCGGGATTCAACCATGCCATTGCGCGAGTCGAAGATGGAAATCGCGTCTTTTGGGTGGATGCCACAAATCCCGTCGCCATGACGGACGGAAAAGTTCAGGCCGATATTGCGAATCGACAAGCTTTTGTTCTTTCAAAGGCAGGCTCGCGGCTTGAGCGCACGCCGGAGCTCAAAGTTGCAGATTCTGAGATCAATGTGGCAATGGACATTCGCTTTCTTGATTCAGGTTCTGTCGCGATGGACGGCCACTTTATTCAGCGAGGTCGTGCCGCGACTCGGGGGGAGTGGGCGCTGTTGTCGCTTCCGCAGGAGCATGTGGAATATGAAATGGCCCGCTGGCTTGCGCGGAATGAAAAACTGGATTCGTTCAAAGTGATTCTTCCCACTGAACGCACGCGGATTGTGCGCGATCTGGATATGAAGGCTCATGTCGAGATTGAAGGCATTGGTCTTCGCACAACCGCAGGACTTGGATTTCCTCTGTTTAGAAATGAGACCATTGATCTTTTGATGATCGATGGCAAAGACCGCTTCAGTGATCTTTGGTTGGGAGCACCCGGGCGCTATGTTGAGTCCTATACAATTAAGAACGCGAAGATGGTTGGGCGTGAGAATCTGAATTGCAAGTTAAAGAACGAATTTGTGGAGCTCCGGCGAGAAATTCGCAATCGCGGAACTGGCCGGGCCGGCGTAGGCATTGAAACATTCATTGATGTGTTGTCGCCGATTGTTCCCAACAAGAAAATTGAAAGCGCCGAGTTTCAGCGCTTTCAACGACAGGTTCGCGATTGTTTCAATCGCTCGGCGGTTATTCTTTCTGTTTCGAAAGCGAAGAAATAGAATTCAAGCATCCCGCAAGGGCTTGGCTTTTGCGGTCGCGAAAGACTTCCTTGCAAGTGCGATCCGGTGATAGGGCTGAGGAGATATTCATGTTCTTGAAGAACATGATGCTGCCGGCAGCAAGGCAGCCTAAGAAGTCGCGATCCTCATAGCGCACTTGATTCACACCGCAACCGTCAAAAATCGAGACTGGCTTCGAACTTTGAATTGAATCCATCAGTGCTGCTCCCACCAGGCAGGCTCCGCGTTCGTGATCGTTTGCCGGATCAGATACGACCGCGTCGCAGCGATTTCGAACTTCGTCAAGGGTCTGCGCTCGCTCGAGAAGCGAAGATTTAATCGCGCGTGCGTTGAGGCACGAGCGGTATCCGAGATGGAAGCGAAGATGATCAAAATATTTTTCACAGAGAGCGCGATGCGATGGTGCAATGGTTGCGATCTCGCTTGCAGCCTTCGCCTCACCGGTAAAAAGCTTTGATTCATGAGCAAGACTAACGCCGACGGTGCACGGGCCGTAGAAAGAGCGCTCATGAGTGACAGTGGTGCAAAGGTCGAAGCGAGGAGCTTTGCCTGTGAGAGTCGGCACATAGATGCCGATGAGGCAACTCTCGAGCAAATAGGAATCGAGTTCGGTGCGCATCGGATAAACTTCTGAGCAGAGCTGGAAGGCTTTGAGAAACTCCGGCGAGGATGAGGATTTTTTCGAAACTTCACGAGCCACTCCCGTGCCGATCAGGCAAGCGAAAGTTTCTCCGGGCTCTTCGCCGTACTGGAGGCGACACGCGGTTTCGGCAACTGCTGGGGCTTTGTCAAAGTAGTGATCAGTGAATGAGCCGCCGAGATAGCAGGCACGCCGAATGCCGGCCTGGATTTTTCCTCGATAGAGGACGTCGCATTGCTTTTTGTGCTCGTCGAACCACGACGCCGGAGTTTTGGCAGGCGCCGTTTCGGCCTTGGCGTTCGGCATGAGGAGCGTATGGGCGAGAAGAAGAGCAAGTGCGAGTAGTTTCATGCTTCTCAGTCTGAGCGATCGGCATGAAAAGTCAATTTTCCGTTGGGGCTGGAGGTCTCGATGCCAGACCGGCGTCGGCGCGGAGAATTGCACGAATTGTCGAGTCGACCGGTGTCCTGTTGATCATCTCGTGCTCCGCGCTCGCAGGCTTGCGCTCAAGTGCAGTATTGAGATCCGCGAGCTTTGCCTCCTCGAGCAGGCTTGAGCCGTAGAGCTTCGTGTACCAAAAGTAATTGCGTAAGATCGATGCGACGTAGTCTCGCGTCTCGCGATAAGGGATGAGGTCGAGAAAAAGGATTTTATTATCGGTGGGGTAGCGCTTTTTCCACTCATCGACTTTACCAAATCCCGCGTTGTAGGCGGCAAGAGTCAGCTCGACATCGCCGTTGTATTGGCTCAAGCGCTTGCGCAGGTACTGTGTGCCCAGCGCGATATTGGTCAGCGGATCAAAGAGTCGAGCGGTGCGGACAGAGCTGAGCGTACGAGCTGTGGCGGGCATCAGCTGCATCAGGCCGCGTGCGCCGACGCGGGAGCGGGCATTGGAGTTGAAGGCACTCTCTTGACGAATGAGAGCCGTGACTAAGAGTGGGTCGAGCTGTTCTGCCTTTGATTTGATGAATTCAAAGTACTTCATTGGAAAATAAAGACGCATAGTCTCTGCCGAGACCATGCGTGGCGAATCTTGAAAGAGTTTCGAAAGGACTTTGAACTTGATCAGCGGCTGCTTTTCGCGATGCATGACCGCGGCAAGATACAACCGTACTTCGGGTTCGGCCTGACTAAAGAGAGCAATATTTTTGTCGATGATTTCGGCTGCGAGATCGGGAGACTTGTGTTGAATGAGCGCTTCGATCGCGCGGATCGGGGTATTGAGGTCCTCGCGAATGAGTGAGCGAAACGCGATGGGCGCCGCCGTTTCTCGTAGAACCCAATTGATGGCGCGTGGGCTTTGGCCATTGGCTGCGAGGTTGTGGAAGGTCATGGGATGTTCAAACAAAAGTGCTTCCCGTGCACTCCGGCTCTCTTCTGTACGTCCTGTCACCTCGGCGCAGTAGGCATGCCAATACTTGGCGCGAGAGTGGAATTGATTCGCCTCGGCGTTTGCCTCCACCTTTTTCATAAGCTCGGGAACTCGCTCACACTGATTCTGCCAAATATCAAGAAGAGCCAAGCGATAAGCGGCCTTTGCGCCGGCAAAGTCAGTTCCGCAGTCAGACGAGTACGTATAAAGTGCCTTTGCTGTTTCGATGGCATCGGCCTCAGGAAAATGAACCTCGAGCTGGTAGGCAATCGCGGTTGCCGCTTTACGCCGACGCAATCGCGCTTGCTGGCAAGCGAACGCCCCATGTGGATGAGGTCGGCTTTGGATTGAATCCGACCGACACTTCCGACGACACTTTGATAGGGAATCTCGAGTGCCGCGTCCCAGTTTTCGCTGAGTAGCGCCTCTGTGAGTTGTGCTCGTTCATTTTTAGAAAGCGATGGACTTGCGGTCTCTGTCTTGTCGGCCGTTCTGGTTGCTTCAAAGGTGCAGAAAAAACGTGCCGTCTCGGAATCGGCTTTGGCGCAAAACTCGGGTGCGCTCCCGCCTCGACGGACCGAGGATCGCTTCCCGCTCGGTTTTCGGCGATAGCCAACGTATTGATCGACGGTTTTAAAGATGGCTGCGATTTCGTCGCTGTTCTCTTTGGCTTCGAGATCAATGCCGAGCATGAGTTTGTTATTAGTTGTATTCTCACCGGTGATGTCGCTGAGCGGGCGAGGGACAGCGAGCTGTACGGCAGAGCTGAGCGGTGAGGACTTGGCTTCAATAACCACGCGGGGACGGGCCTGGGCGGCGTCGCTGGAGGTGGCTGCAAGTAGGGCAAGGCTGAATAAGAAAAAACGCGACCGCATAGCTTTTAGTGTCCATGGAAAACATTGAATCGTCACGGGGTGCTTGACCGATTTTCATCCCTCAGGCAGACCCGTCTCGCTATGTCATCAACATCACCCGTAAAGTCTGAACAATTCGAACTCGCCATCTGGCGCCTGAAGGCTGGACTAGAGAAAAAGTTCTCGAAGGGGCATCCTTGGGTCTTCTCAAGCGACCTCGACCAAAGTCCAAAAGGCGTCTCACCAGGTGCCTTTGTTGAGTTGAGAAGCTCCGCCGATCAGTTTCTCGCTTTCGGCTATGGCAACCCAACCACACTGATTGCGTTTCGCACGCTCGCGCGGATTCCGATCGGGCGCGATGCTCGGCAGCTGATCGGATTTCTGTCGGGAGTCCTCGAGCAGGCAGCCCGTCTTCGTCACAGCGTTGGCATTGATCGTTTGAGCCATCGCCTGATCTTCGGAGAGGCCGATGGGCTTCCGGGGCTCGTGATTGATCGCTATGTTGGAAGATCTCCAGATGGCACTCGAGGACAGGTCTTTGTCGTTCAGTCGTCGACAGCTGGCGCGGATCAGCTGCTGCCATTTTTGCTTTCAAGTCTGCTCGGTTTTGCGTCTGGCGAGTTGGCGTTTTCGGGAGAAGGACGAGCTTTGCCAATAGCGATTGTGGTGACGCAAGATTCGTCGGCTCGAGGCATCGAGGGGATAAAAAAAGAGCCCCGTCGCGTGGTGCAGAGCTGGTCAGGCTTTGAGCCGAACTCATTTCAAATTGAAGTCCAGAGTGTGGCGGGGGTTGCGCCTTACTGGGTGAACTTTGTCGACGGTCAAAAGACAGGTTTTTTCTTGGATCAGCGCTTGAACGTGCGCTTGGCTTGGCCGCTTTTTGAACGTGCCATTGCACTTGCGGTTCAACAGGGTCGGCGGTTGAAAATGCTCGATCTTTTCTGCTATGTCGGTCAGTGGGCCGTGCAAGCTTCGCTTGCAACGAAAGCGCAGAATGGCGCAATCGATGTCGACCTGGCCGATGCTTCGGCTGCGGCGCTGGCTCTTGCTTCAAGAAACGTTGAGGAAGTCGGAGGGACGGCCGTTGCGCGAAAGATGGATGTCGTCCAAGACATCGGCAAACTTCCTGTTGGTCAGTACGATATCGTGATTTGCGATCCACCGGCTTTTGCGAAAAAGAAGAAGGATTTGCCGACGGGGCTAGCCGCTTATCAAAAGCTGAATCGTGAGGCGATCCGCCGCGTGCGGCCGGGAGGAGTGTTCGTGACGTGCTCGTGCTCGGGACTGGTTACCGATGACGATTTTGAGTCCATGATTGCTCACGCCGTTCGGGCATCGGGGCGCGATGTGCGCTGGATCGTTCGGGGCGGACACGGGGAAGATCACCCGTCTATTTCTGAGTTTCCGCAGGGGCGCTATCTGAAGGGATGGATTGGAGTTGTGCAATGAGAACGGCGGCTGTATCAGTGTTGGCCAAGAGTTTTGCGTTGTTGACGTTGGCGGTTTCCGCTCAGGCGTCGGTGAGTCGGTTGAGCCTTGAACGCCATGCCTTCGATGGCGGTGTGCGGGGACCAAGTGATGAGGCCGCGCGGTATGTGACGGTTGATCTACCTTATGATTCCTTTCGTCGTCTCACGGAGTCGCTTGAAACGTTTGAGGGAATCAAGCTCAAGACTCGCGGCGAAGCGCACATCACTTTGATTACGCCTCCGGAGTTTGACGTTCTTTCCAAGCATCTGGCGGAGGGCGAAATTCGCCATGCATTTGATGCCGTGGCGCTGCGACCGGCAGAACCGGTTTGTGTGGGCCGAGGCCAGGTCGGTGCGGCCAAGACCTATTATGTCGTGGTGAAGCTTGCTTCAGCTCTGAGGATCCGTGAGCTTCTGGCTCAGAAGTTTAAGTCTCGCGGTGGTGACGGGGCTCAGTTCAAGGCTGCAGTTTTTTATCCGCATGTGACTCTTGGCTTTACCGATCGCGATCTGCATATCCAGGACGGCGTCGTGAAAGACGCGAAGTCATGCATTCATCGTTTTGCTCGATAAGGTAAAAAAAAGAGCTGCATGTGCGCAGCTCTTTTTGAAGTGACTTGAGTCGAGCGGGGCTTACTTGCCGTAAACAACGCCGTTCAGCTCAACCCATCCGTCGGGACGACGACCTTTTGGGTCGTGATGCAACCAGTGAATCAGTCCACCGCCACGGTCCCAGATGTACTGGCCGCCCATCGAAACAGTGTCGCCGACTTTCAGCGGAATGCGCTCGCCCATATCCGAGTTGTAAACAGAGAGGAGGGTGCGGCCGTTGGCCAGCGCTACAACCCATTTCTGGTGAGGACGGCCTTGGGTGTCGTCAGGCAAAATCTTCGAGACCACGGCGTCATGAACTTCAAGGTAGTTGACACCTTTGCCGCGTTGTTGAGCATCAGCGACATCGCGCTGGCCTTCGGGGACGCTCAGATCGCCACCACCCGTATCGCGACCGGCGCGGAACTCAGCGCGGGCAGCGTAGGTTTGCTCGAGAACGGACTGGTCGGTCGTGTTTACCGCTGGATTTTCAGCTGTCGCCTCACAGGCGAACGAATTCAATCCAAAGCCCAAAACGCAAAGAACGGATAGTGCCAATCTTTTCACAAAGCCCCCCTCGGAAAAATGACCTTTGCCTTCGGGTTAGCGAAGCTGCCGCGGTTTGGCAAGGCGCAAATCCTTGTTTGTTGGGCTCTCTCGAGAGAAGCTCGCAGGGTATGAAAAACACAAAGAAAACCTCACGAAAATCCGACTTGAAAAAGACTACCAAGCGGTCGAGCTCGACCAAAACAGCACCGGTGACGGACCGGCATCTGGGCGCCGTAAACTATGAGCCCAGCGGGTGGGTTCGAAAACTCTTGCCGGCGGGTTCGCGCGAGCTCAAGCAAAAGAACAGTGTTCTCGTCTTTTTTGTGACCGAGGCACAGCCAAAGAAGGCATTGAACTCGATCAAAAAGCTGGTCGGCGCGGGGCTGCCGCGCTTTCAGGAGGCGTCGGTTCTTCAATGGTTGGAGCGTCGAGCCGCCGATGTCTTGACGATACCGATGGCTTCAGGCCCCCTGGTGTTGGTGGCGTTTCCAGAAGCAAAGTCAGGGGGGCATTCGCCAGATCCTCTCGAAAAGTCGACCTATGCCCGCGCTCGCGATGCGGCTGGGGCGGCCTACACAGCTTATAAAAGTGGCGAGGCGGACAAAATCGTGATCGATTTTGGCGCATCTTCGCGCGATGAAATTTCGGGTTTTTTGACCGGACTTGAGATTGCAAGCTACGGGTTTGCGGAGACGATGGGCTATAAAGCACCCGGCAAAAAAAAGCCGGCGCTGTTTGCAAAGTCTTCGGCAGAGTCGACTCGCGATGTACTGAAGGTGCTGGCGACAGACGCGAGCCGACTTGGGGCGGCGGTCAATCTGGCGCGGCATTTGACGAATCTGCCAGGAGGAACGCTCACGCCGACGGTTTATGCGGAGTATGCGCGTGAGCTATTCCGTGGGCACGATCATGTGCGTGTCGATGTTTGGGATGAGTCGCGTCTTCGCGCGGAGGGATGCGGATTGCATCTCGCTGTTGGTGGAGCGGCCGAGGAACCGCCACGCCTTGTGCATATTTCCTATCGTCCGTCGGAGCGTGGAGCAGAACGCCGTCCTGTGGCACTTGTCGGCAAGGGCATCACGTTTGACTCCGGCGGTTTGGACTTAAAGCCGAGTTCAGGGATGCGCTTGATGAAAAAAGATATGGGTGGATCGGCCGCAGCGCTCGCGATCGTGTGGTGGGCTGTTGATGCGGGCCTGCCGCTGGCGCTGGATGTCTATTTGGCGTTGGCCGAAAACGCGGTTTCGAGTCGTTCGTTTAGACCCGGTGATATTGTGAAGGCTCGAAATGGCCTCGCCATTGAGATTCACAACACCGATGCTGAGGGACGTTTAGTTTTGGCGGATGCGATGGATGTTGCAGTTTCGGCAAAAGACGACGAGCGCCCCGCGTGTTTGATTGATCTTGCGACATTGACCGGCGCTATTAAAGTTGGCCTCGGGGCCGACATCGCGGGACTCTTTACGACAAGTGATGATTTGGGGCGGGAGATTTACGATGCCGGTGTGAAGCGCGGCGACCTCTCATGGCGAATGCCGCTATTCCAACCCTACAAGTCGGCCCTGCGCTCGCCGTTCGCGGACTACGTGAATGCTGGCGATGGTTTTGGCGGTGCCATTACGGCAGCACTTTTTCTTCAGCTCTTTGCCAAAGACATCCCGTGGGCACATCTTGATATTTACGCTTGGAAGGACGCGGCCGCGGGCGCTTGGCTTGAGGGCGGCGGCAGCGGGCAAGGTGTTTTGGCGATGTCGGAAGTCTTGGGACGTTTGGTATCGGGAAAGTGGGCTGAGGGGTGAAGCGCTTTTCGCTTCCGCGCGAGCAGCTTGAGCTTTCGTTTGCGCGAAGTTCAGGAGCGGGCGGGCAGAATGTGAACAAGGTGAATTCCAAAGTGGAGGCCCGCTGGGATGCGGTGTCTTCTGGATTGCTACCAGATGATGTTCTTCGGCGCTTGATGAGTCGCTACAGCAATCGTCTTGATGCCGACGGCCTTTTGATTGTCACAAGCGAGCGGCATCGCGATCGCGAGCGCAACATCGCAGACTGTATTGAAAAACTCGAAGAGTGGGTCGAGAGCGTTTGGAAAAAACCAAAGCCACGGATTAAAACCAAGCCGACGAAGGGCTCAAAGCGCCGTCGTGTCGAGGGCAAGCGACGCGACAGCGATAAAAAGCGTGAGCGAACCAAGGTGACGGTTGAGGACTGGGATTAGCCTGCGATTTTATCTGTCGAGGTTTTGTGTGCGAGACGATCGCGGGCCCAGTTTTCAAGGCGCAATTGGCCGTCTTCAATTGAAACCATCGGTGTGCCCATGAGCCAGCTGCCGCTATTGAAGTAGCGTGCGCCGTTTGGGAGTTTCACTTCGCCGGCGTGGTGAGTGTGGCCAAAGACGACGGAGTCAAATCCACGTGACGTGAGCTCCATTGCCGCATCAAAAAAGGCAGGATGTTCGCCGGGAATACCGCGCTGGCTGCCGTCGGCTGATTTTTTCCAAAAGAGTTTTGATTTCAGTTTTTCGAAAGCGATCCACGCTTTGTAGAGGCTTGGGTTTAGTTGCAGCATCAGGCCTGCGGCCCACGTGAGGAACTCATACAGCTCGGGATTGTTCACAAACGCCGGATCATAGAGATGGCCATGCTCGATGCGAATGCGGCTCGAGCCGGATGTGACGTTGAGGAACGGAGCCATCTTAAATCCGCCCCAGTCGTTTAAGAAGTTTTCAAGCGCGATGTCGTGATTGCCAATCACGTAGTAGACGTTTCGGCCCTGGGCAGTGAAGCTTTTGAGCGCGTGAAAGACCTCGGGAACGTCGCGGGCGATTCGCGTAAATGAGACTTGGGCAATTTCAAAGCCGTCGCCGTTGATGACGATGTCGTAACCGTTTTTGGCTGACCAACGCAGAAAATCGACCGTCGGTCGCTTGGCCTGAGAAAATGGATTTCCCAAGTGAAGATCGGACACGATCAGAAGTTTTTCGGAACGAATATCAGTGATCATTTCTTCTCGTCACCTGAGGCCGAGAACTCGGCACCGCTCATGATTGCTTTTAGGCTCTCGATTGACGTTTCACCGCGCGACATCGCCTTCATCAGCGATTCGTTGGTGATGCGAATGCGGCGCGAGAGCGACTGCATGATTTCAAATGCGAACGTGGGGTCGCGTCGAATTTTAAGGAGAAAGCCACCGGGCTGAATGGCCAAGAGTCTGACCCGCCCAAGCGCGCGTGCTGAGGCGCTGCGGGGAAGAGATTCAAGCAGAGACATTTCTCCCAGGATCTCGCCGCGTGCAAGTGTGGCGAGTTTCACTTCACCGCGAGGTGTGGGCTTAAAGATCTCGACCGTACCTTCGATGACGACGAACATCTCTCGGCTGTCTTCGCCCTCAGTAAAGATGAGATCGCCGGCTTCGAAGGTTCGCACCATTTCAGATGCGAATTTTTCGGGGGCAATATTTTGCAGTGTCGACGATTGTTCGTAGAGGTGCTGCTTCAATTCGGACTTTAGGTTTTGCTTTAAGGCTGACATCGATCATTTGATCGGAGTTTTGAACCTCAAACTGGAGCGCCTGCGCGTCGGATCCAATCCTCGGTCGGGCCTTTGAATCGAATGCGTGAGCTGATGCGATCAAGGTGCCTGCTGTAGACAGGATCATAGTAGTGCTCAAGCAAGGCCTCGACCCAGGGCCAGTGCTCGGCGAAAGCTCCGGATGCTTCAAATCGAAACGAGGCTTCATTGAGCATATCGAGAATCTCGTGATGGCGGGCGCCACCGAGGCGCAGCTGAATGCGATCGAGTGCCGCTTTAATTTGCGGTTGCACGTCAGACGTCCACCGGACTGATGGTGTTTCATCGACAAGTCCGAAAGTGTCTGTGAGATATTCACGTGTTAAACGTTTGGCTCGTTCTGCCCGCGGTCTTTCGATGACGTAGACCGGCGCATTGCTCATCGCTTGAAAGAGTGAGCTGGGAACTGTGAGTTTGCCAATCGCTCGCGACTCATCTTCGATCCAAATAGTTTCATTTTCGGTTCGAGGTCGAAGTTTGAGCCAGTCGATGCTCACCTGGTTTTCAAAGTTAATGGGTGTAGGCTGTGGTGTCGGCATCAATCCAAAACTGCTGCCGCGATGGTGTGCTCGAAGTTCAAGATCGACAAACTGGATCTGCTGTTTCTCGGCGAGTGCCCGAAGAGTCTCTGTTTTGCCGGCGCCAGTAAAGCCAGATAGAATCGCAATCGGCGAGGATTCGGCTCTGGCCGTCAGCGTTTGACTGAGGAGTGCGCGAATACGCTTAAATCCGCCGCGAACAATGGGAACCACGAGGCCAAGCTGACTCAGTTCTTTTTGCACAAGCTGTGAGCGCATTCCTCCGCGAAAGCAAAAGACGATGGCATCGGGATGAAGTTTGATGAACGAACTCCAGGCTGCAAGCCGTTTCTCCTTGGTCTCACCGCTGATGAGTTCGTGACCAAGCGACACGGCGTGTTCGCTTCCCTGTTGCTTGTAGGTGGTGCCGATTGCGGCGCGCTGTTCGTTGTCGAGAAGGGGAAGGTTGACCGCCGTGGGGAGGGAGCCTTGCTCAAACTCGATCGGCGCTCGCACGTCGATGAGCGGTCTCTCATTTTCGAGCGCATCGAGAATTTCAGAATCGAGAATCAGCTGCGGAAGTGTCATTGCGTGATCTGAATTCTTGTTTGATGAGTGAGGGCTCTTTCATTGACGCGTCCAATAGGGCGAGCGAAGGGCAGGGCATTGACAACAGCGTCGGCACTTTCGGGCGCGACCGCGAGGAGCAGTCCGCCACTTGTTTGCGGATCGAAGAGGAGGAGGCGTGCTTCATCGCTGAGAGGCGACCCGATCCAGTCGACGCTGTCGTCGACGTACTCACGATTTGTTCGATGCGCTTTGGTGAGAAAACCCTGTTTGATCATCTCAAGCGCACCACTCAGGATTGGAATTTGCGAGAACCGAAACTCAAGGTCGATTCCGCTTGCGCGACCAAGTTGCATCGCGTGTCCAAGAAGGCCAAAACCGGTAAGATCGGTCGCCGCGTGAATAGCAGAAGTCAGTCCCAAAGGCTCGAGCCAGTCGATCGCGTTGTTGAGCGAGGTCATCGAATCCATCGCTTCTTTGATTTCAAGCTCAGTGACCGCTTCGCGCTTGAGCGCCGCCGTCAGTGTGCCGGTGCCAAGGCCCTTGGTGAGAATCAAAACATCGCCCGGACGGGCGCCTTGGTTTGACCAGATTTTCGCAGGATGAACGAGGCCGCTCACCGAGAGACCAAACTTGAGCGTGTCGTCGTCAATTGAATGTCCGCCAGAAAGCGTTGCGCCTGCTTTTTTGAGTGCGTCGCAAGCGCCTTGCATCACTTCGGTGATCACTTCGTTTGAAAGTGTGGCGATAGGAAACGCAAGAATTCCAAGTGCTGTGATCGGGCGACCGCCCATCGCATATACGTCGGAAAGCGCGTTGGTTGCGGCGATGCGGCCAAAGAGGCGCGGCGTATCCACGATCGGGGTGAAGAAGTCAAGCGTGCTGACGAGTGCGAGTTCGGGCGTGAGCTGATGAACGCTCGCATCGTCGAAGTGTCGACCGTCGATGAGAAGCTCTGGCGGAGCGGGAGGGAACTCCACACCGCCGAGTATTTTACGAAGCTCCTTGGCTGCGACCTTGGCGGCACAGCCTCCTTTTTGAACAGTCTGAGTGAGACGAATGGACATAGAAGCCTCTTAATTCAGCGCGTTACCGTTGTCGAGTATTTAGGTCGAGCATTTAGAGTTATTAACTTCGCCGTGACAGGCCCGAGGTCGTCGCGTAAACCCAATCGCAATATCAATCCTTTTCAGTATTTCGTCAGCGACTTTATGAGGAGTCACTATGCGCGATTTCAGTCTTTCTAAGCGCCTCGGAAGCGGATTCATGCTTGCCATGACCGTGATCCTGGGACTTTTGCCGGCCAAGCGGCGTTCGCTTCCGAAGCGAGCCTCGTGATGCCGGATCTCAGCGTTCCGTTTACAATCGGCGGAACCCAACTCGCAGGAACAACCATCCTGTACTCTGGCCTCTTGGTCGGCTTCCTTGGGATCGTTTTCGGTCTCATTGAATTCGGTCGAATCAAGGGACTGCCGGCGCATAAGTCGATGTTGGAAGTTTCTGACCTCATCTACCAGACCTGCAAAACGTACCTTTTGCAGCAAGGTAAGTTCCTGATGATTCTCGAGCTGTTCATCGGCTCATGCGTTGTCTATTACTTTGGATTCCTTCAGCACTTCACTGCTGGCAAAGTGGCCCTGATCCTCTTTTGGTCGATCTTGGGTATTTTGGGTTCGTTTGCAGTCGCTTGGTTCGGGATCCGAATCAACACGTTTGCAAACTCGCGCACAGCCTTCGCTTCGCTTGCGGGTAAACCGTACCCAGTGATGGATATCCCGCTTCGCGCGGGCATGTCGATCGGCGTTGTTCTGATCTGCGTTGAGATCATTCTCATGCTCACAATCCTTCTCTTCGTTCCTGCGGAGAGTGCTGGCGCGTGCTTCATCGGTTTTGCGATCGGTGAATCGCTCGGTGCTTCGGCTCTGCGTATCGCCGGTGGTATCTTCACGAAGATTGCCGATATCGCTTCGGATTTGATGAAGATCGCCTTCAACATTAAAGAAGACGATGCTCGTAACCCGGGCGTTATTGCTGACTGTACTGGCGACAATGCCGGTGACTCAGTTGGACCAACCGCCGACGGTTTTGAAACTTACGGCGTAACGGGTGTTGCTCTCATCACTTTCATCTTGCTCGCCATGGGCACAACGATGAACCCCGATGGTACACATTCGATTGTTCCTGAGCTCACGAACATTCAGCCGACCTTGATCGTATGGCTCTTCGCCATCCGCATCGTCATGATCGTGACGTCAATTGCGTCGTACTGGATCAATGGCGCCATCTCGCGCTCGCTCTTTGCTGATAAAGCAAAGTTCAACTTCGAAATTCCGCTCACAACACTGGTGTGGATCACTTCGATCGTGTCGATCATCGTCACGTTCATCGTTTCTCACATGATGCTTGGCGATCAGTACGGTTCGCTCTGGTGGCGCCTATCGACCATCATTTCGTGCGGTACACTCGGCGCTGCGATCATCCCAGAGCTCACTCGCGTATTTACGTCGGCCCACAGCCGTCACGTTGAGGAAATCGTCGATGCGAGCCGTGAGGGCGGCGCATCGTTGAACGTCCTTTCTGGCCTTGTTGCCGGCAACTTTGCGGCGTTCTGGAAGGGGTCTGCGATTGCTGTTTTGATGACTGTTGCGTATATGACTGCCGATCATGCCGATCTTGTGAATCTTATCCCGATGGCTCAGATTCCGAATTTCTCGGCTATTCACGCGGTCTTCGCATTCGGTCTGTTGGCGTTTGGTTTCTTGGGTATGGGCCCCGTCACAATCGCGGTCGACTCTTACGGTCCCGTGACTGACAACGCGCAGTCTGTTTTTGAGCTCTCGCTCATCGAGACGATCCCTGGAATTAAAGAAGAAGTTAAAAAAGACTTCGGTTTCACTCCTGATTTCCATAAGGGCAAAGATCTTCTCGAAGAGAACGACTCGGCTGGTAACACATTCAAAGCAACGGCGAAGCCAGTTTTGATCGCAACTGCTGTGATCGGTGCAACAACGATGATCTTCTCGATTATCCTGATGCTCAATCTTCAGCTTTCGCTCCTTGATCCCCAGGTTCTTTTGGGTCTGATCATGGGTGGCGCGGTGATTTACTGGTTCACCGGCGCATCGATGCAGGCGGTTACGACTGGTGCGTTCCGTGCTGTGACGTACATCAAAGAGACAATGAAGCTCGATGCGAACAGCAAAGCGGCTTCTAAAGAAGACTCGAACGAAGTCGTCCGTATCTGTACGGTTTATGCCCAGAAAGGTATGTTCAATATCTTCATGGTCATCTTCACGTTCACACTCGGCTTTGCGTTCTTCTCGCCGAAATTCTTCACGTCGTACCTGATCTCGATCGCTGCATTTGGTTTGTACCAGGCGCTCTTCATGGCGAACGCGGGTGGCGCATGGGATAACGCGAAGAAAGTCGTTGAAGTTGAATTGAAAGAAAAAGGTACACCTCTGCATGCGGCGACAGTTGTCGGCGACACAGTTGGCGACCCCTTCAAAGACACGTCTTCAGTTGCTTTGAACCCGATCATCAAGTTCACAACTCTCTTCGGCCTCTTGGCTGTTGAGATGGCTGTTCAGATGAAAGATGTCGCTCCGTACATCGCGGTATTCTTCACAGCAATCGGCCTGTTCTTCGTTTACCGTTCATTCTACGGAATGCGTATCCGTTCAGGCGAAGAGTCGACCGCAACGTCGGCAAAGCCAGTTAAGGCGTAAGCTTTGCTGGCATCAGGCTCCCGTTAAGACGGCGACCTGAGCCTCAGAAACGAAAGACCCAGGAGCCCGTGGCTCTTGGGTTTTTTTATTTTGGATGCGGTCGAGTTTGGAATGGGGGAGGGGATGGCAACGCCAAAACCAGCCGTTGATCCTGTCGATCTTCAAGCGTGTGCGGCGTAGAATAGAACTATGCCGATCTACGAGTATCGTCCCAAATCTGGTGAGTGTAAGAAGTGCGGCGGGTGCTTTTCTGATCTGCAGAAGATGTCGGATCCGGCACACGTTGAGTGTCCGAACTGCGGTGTCCCCTGTGAGCGGATGATCTCGGTCCCGATGGCCCCATCGATTCGCGGTGCTGAATTTAAAGCAGCCGAGAACTCAGAGAAACGAGGCCGGTCAGTTGCGGCAGCCAAAGCGGATCTTAAGAAAAGCAGGGCTTCGGGGCACGGTCACAACTGCGCACTCTATGGATGCTTTGGCGGTAAGGGCTCTGACAAAGCCAGGTAGTTTTCTGCGATCGGCGGATTCTCAAAGTTTCACGGGCACTTTTTGACGGGATCGAGAGAGACGCCTCCATAATTCGCCGTGTGAAACGAAAAGGTTGAATTCGATTCTTTCGTAAAGTCCTTTACGATTCCGCCACTGCCGGTGAAGAAAGAATACTTCATATTCTTTCTCAAATAGATCACATCGCCTGCTTTTGCCTTGAACGTTTTGTTGACGATCAGTTGAGAGAAGTCGCGCCCTTCTTTCCCGATTTTCATGCAATCGTCGTATGAAATATCAGATCGACGTCGGCAATTGGAGTCGTCCATTTTCGCAGCCATCGCCGCGTAACCGAGGTTGCCTATGCAGAGTTTGATTGGATAGCTTTCTAAAAGTGATGTCTCCCGATCGACATCTTTCTGGAAAATGACATCAGGTTCCGCGCCAATCGCCATTGCGATTGGCGGAGAAAAGGTGAATACGAGTAGCGACGCCGCCAGGTTGATCAATGAGTACCCCACTGAGTACATATGCTACAGGCTCGTATTTTCGTCTGTCTAGAAAAGTCGTCTCTCCCATTCACGCATCGACCTGAATGCCTATGCGTTTGCGATCGTCAGATGAGCTCGGCGCGATCGGTGCCCGGGGCGCAACGGATGCGATTTGCAGATTCCCGCAGTCCAGAGATATTCAGCGGAATCGCGGGACGTCCGCTCAAGAGCTAAGGGGCTAGCGCTCGAGTTTTCTTACGATTTCATTCGTTGGACTGACCCATAGCTGCGCCTCGACAGCCAATGGCGATTGGCTCGATGAAAGATCATTGCTAAACAGATATTCCAGCTCATCCAGCATGAAGAGCCGATCACAAAGCGGATTCTGATATTTCTCCCCGGCCACTTTTCGATTTTCCACATTGAATGACAACATCGTGTCGCCATACGAAAAACTGATCGAATTTCTATGGAGATGTACCAGGTCTATGGCGTAGCCAATATTGAGTGGGTGTTCTTCAAAACGCTTATTGCGCCCCAAAAAGAAATAGATTGGCGCCGAAAGTACCGGAGCTCCACCCATTGCGACAAATCTTGCTCGCATCAGCCTCTCCACTTCGAAGCGTTGCTCAACATACCTCGGATCTGCGAAGCGATTCAGTCCCCATGAACTCTGCTCGTCTAACCTGTTTAGAACATCATGGAGTTGATGAGGTGCTGTGGATGTGATCGAGCGGAAGGGCTCGCCTCGGCTATAGTGTACAATAAAGTTTGGAGGCCTCTGCTTCATACCCTAAGATTCCTAAAGCAGACGACGTTAGTCATCTCCGTCGTCTCTCCCGTACACGCACCGACCTATAGCCCTACGAAAACGCCAGCACGACATGTCGCCATCGCTCGGGCCTTAGCATCTGTGAGCGTGGCGGCACGGCACCGTCGGCCTCAAGCTGATTGAGAACAAGATAGTCATTAACGACATTGTAGTCGCGGCCCCAGGCGATCACGCGCGTAAATGGCCGCGAGTTCCAAAATCCCTGTTCTACGCCTGAGTCGCGCTTACGTTGAATGGTGCGAGCGATTCCGCCCGTGATGCCAGAGATGAATCCCTTCCACATGAACTGTTTTGAGAGCTTCAAAGTGATGTGAAGGTCAATGCCGTTCGGTTAGCGAGCGTTTCTTAAGACCAAATTATGAGTTGGGTATTCGCGCCCGCGATGTTTTACGACTCTCGCATAGCTTCTGGCATCACGCCTTCGCCTCTCGACTGTTCGATTTGCCCAGTGATTGATGAGTAGGAAAAAGTCGTCGTGCTTCTTCATCAGGAGCAAACAGATGTTTTCGACGACTAAGCCCACTATCAATTTGAAGTTTGATTTTTCATACTCGACAGCTAGCAATTCGCGTCTGATTTTAAGTTGTCGCCGCGTTACGTTCACCAGCCAAAGAAGAGCGAATATTTCCTGCAGAATGCCGTTTAAGCTCTTCGAATGCCACTGACCGATTTTGAGTGTGCACGTGAGTTCTTTGAACGACGTTTCAATCTCCCAGCGACGCCGGTAAAGCTTCCCGATTTCCTTCGTAGAAAACTGACTGGCCGACAAGTTGGTAACGAACACCATGTCCTGCTTTGAGCTCGGATTCCTAATTTTCACAAGACGAACCGTTAGATCCGGACTGATTCGTCTCTCGCCGGGTTGGATGCGCCAGATTATTTCCTTTGATCTGGCCAGGGATTTCGCAAAGTCACGCACCTCGCTTTTGACGCCACGACCTTTTCCTTCTTTGACGTCGCAACGCGCGCGCACGATAAAGAAATTTTCATTTTCTTCATGCGCGCGAAAGAGATCATAACCGCAATGGAGACGGTCATAAATTGAGATACTGTTTTTCTCATATTTCTGCACCATTAACTGGGCCAGATGCACTTCGTCCTGATTGGACGAGAATTCAAAATTTCGAATTGTTCCGTTCACGACGTCGAGCGTTTGCGTCGTGTACATTTTTAGATAGTGAGTCTCTTTGGTTTTTGAAGATGG
This sequence comes from Bdellovibrionales bacterium, assembly GCA_016713885.1. Taxonomy (GTDB): domain Bacteria; phylum Bdellovibrionota; class Bdellovibrionia; order Bdellovibrionales; family JAMPXM01. The sequence goes on from JADJOF010000005.1 coordinate 319,651, forward strand.
ATATCCGTGAAGACCTTTCGCTAAAAGGTCTTCACTCCGTGGAAGGTCAAACTGATCACCGTCGATCGCGTAAATATGAAAACCGCGATAGAGCTCGCGAGACTCATTGTTGGTATCCAAGTCGTCGTTGAAAATCTCTTCGAAAAACTCGTACGAAACTTTCTTCCTCGCTTCGGAAAGCGAACTTTTTGATGGAGTTTGTTCGGCCTTAAGTCCGCTGTTTTTCCATGTCTTTTGAAGAGCGCGATGATAGCCATCGCAATTCGTCAAAGCGGAAAGTTCCAGCACGGAGAGAAACATTTTCCGCGGATCAAATTTTCTAGAGCGAGAGAGAAAATGTTTTTGCGTAGCGTGGCAACGCTTGAACTTGCTAGGTAAGCGAGGGAATATAATGCTGCGGGTCGTGACGCGTGCGTGTCATTTTCAATCCTTTTTAAAATGTTGCGTACGAGTTTCACCACGTACCCGCAAATTTTCTCTCGCCATCATCGCAAAATCAAACGCTTATGCCGCTAACCGAACGGCATTGATGTGAAGGTGGTTGCCAGCGTTCACGATCCGGTAAATACGAACTCCGTGGCGCTTAGCGAGTTTCGCGATCACGGCACGTATGATGGTGTCATATTTTAAGAGCGACTTCGGTCCCTTCGCGCGATCACTCCTTAAAACAAGGTGCATCGCCTCTTTTGTCACGACGGGCCGGTATTGACGCGAGGCCCGCGTGGTTCTGCGGCCGGGCGAGAACGCGCGCTCTTTCTCTGGAAATCCATGAAATGTCGTTTGTTTCCGGGCCATGGGTTTCCTCGATTTTTGTGGTGACCGTGGATCTACTTTAGAAGACGAAAGAGGTCAAGATGTAAGGAAGGTGAGGGCAAAATGGATGGTCTGCTTTCGGCGAGAGAGTCTTGGTACGTCTAGGGCGGAAAGGAGGGAGGGAGGGAGGTATCGGTATTGATGGTCCGTTGGGTTTGAGTGGAGAGGTAAAGGGAATCTGACGGGGAATGGCAGAAAGCCTTGGTCGCACGAGGACAGACTCGAAAACACAGGTGGGTGACGGCTTGCGCCGTCAATGTGTCGAACTTTTTGTCGACGAGGACTCCGCGCGCAAAATTCATCGGGTGGCGGCGAGTGGTCGTCAAAACTAAATCATATTCGGTGGTTGAGTTACCCACCTTTTTGTCTCATCGGGAATTTCTGGATTGATTTGGCTACGCAGGCCGATGGACTCTGGCTTGCATTGTCTCGGACGATTCTAAAGTCAACATTGCCCAAAAGGATGACGTATGAAAGTGACCAATCTCTTATTTGTCCTCGGTTTAAGTGTCCTCGGGTTCAGTTCGCTGGCATTGGCGGAAGATAAAATCGATCTTGATCGCTATCAGCAGTCGATCAATTCACAGTCGGCTTCATTTTTAATTTCATACGGTGGACGTCATGATTTTAACGAATCGCAAGTTTTGTGCATTAATAAAGACGCAATGAATTGGGACTATAACTTTCCAGAGAATATACGAGTCGGTGAATATCCAAATCGCGAGGAGTTTCTTGAAAACAGGCTGGTGCATGCGCATTGCCAGTTTAGTACGCGGTTCGAGTCCAATGGGCCTGTCTCAAATGTTAAGCTTTCAACTTCAGACGGACAGGTCGTGGACGGAGAATTGACGGTCTTCGCTGAAGCTACATCTGGCGTGTCGAGGATTCGCCCGTTGCAGATGCAAGTCAGTGATGCAGAAACACTCTGTAAAGCTCGTGCAATTGAAAAGATGCAGAAGCTAATTCAGCAAAAGGGCAATTGTCAGTAAGCTGCGATTTGCGCAATCTTTCGAGATTTGCGCAAAACAGTACACTGCTTAGTCAGACTACTTGGGAGCGTCGGTGAGGGTATTGGATGTGGTGCCTCCATTGTCAGTGGCAATGTTGGAGAAATGGGCGCTAAGAGAAATTGTCCGGTTTATAGCCCGCGTGCTAGAGACGGCATTGACGCTTTTCACGTTGAGCGTGGTGCTCGCCTGTGTGCTTTGCACGGGGCGAGTCCATGCCGCGGCCGCTGGGCGTTGCGAGGTGCTGTTTGCCACTGCGGCATCTGAGGCACGTGAATCGACGGCGGACCTGCTTCCTCTCTTGCGAATGAAGCCCGAGTATCGCGGTGAAGACCGGGGCCTGTACACCGACCCTGCGACTCATGTGCGATGGAACGTTCAGTACTTTTCGTCGGTCGAGCGTGCCCAGCACGAGATTTTTTCGCGAAGTGGAAAGTTCTATGATGTGAATGGTCGAGAGTTGAACTCCGCGTTTGATGCTGAGGCGTTCAGCTTTGAGGATGCGCTCCTCGTGATCGACAAGGACTTTCGAATGTATGTGCTGAGTGGTGAAGAACGCGGACGGCTACATCACTCCAGTCTGGTGGCCGGAGGAGATGTGCTGTTCGCGGGAACGATTGCGTTTATGGATGGTCGCGTTCGACACATGAGCGATAGCAGCGGACACTATAAACCGGAACCGTGGCGGACGCGGCGGGTTGTTCGCCTCATGCGCGATCGCGGAGCCGATCTTTCGCAGATGCGGCTCTCGGGTCACGTCGCGACCGAGTATGGCGGTTCGGTGTCGCTGACTGCTGCGCAAGTTCAGAAGTTCATTCTCGCAAATCCTTAAATTCTATTCGAGCAGAGCTTTTGTGATCTGCTCTTGGGCATCGCGAAAGCGCGTGGGGCCATCTTTTGCACCGCGCTCGGTTTGTAGCATCGTGTAGACAGTCTTATGTGGGATGCCGCTCAGCTCAGTGAATCGAGCTAGGTGTTTATGGGGCGCAGTTTGACTGGCGATGGCGACTTTGATTCCGGCAGTCTTGCTTTGCAATGCGATGTTTGCAAGGTGGGCAGCACTTGGAGAAAGCCCTGGCTTCTCCTCAATAGAGCCGAGAGATTTGATTCCATAGAGTGAGAAGAAGTAAAGAAACTCGCGATGGTATTCGATCACCACGGGTTCTTTCGCAGAACGCTCAATCAGCGGCTTTAGTTTCAGTCGTGTGGTCTCTTCAATCTCGGTCATCTCTTTGACGAAGGCTTCACGATTTTTTTTAAACGTCGTGGCCATTTCGGGGCGAAGGCGAATCAAGGCTTCAAGCACTGCCGTCGAGGCTTGAGCGAGTGCTCGTGGCGAAAGATTGAAGTGCGGATTGCCGCCAGCGTGAATATCGCCCTTTGATCGATCAGACCCTGCTTCTGACTTTTCAAGAACATCAACCGTTGAGCTCAATTCGCAGTAGCCTTTGCCGCCGGGCTGAATAGCGGCATTTCCGGAGCGAGCGAGAACGCGTGGGAGCCAGCCGGACTCGAGATCGAGTCCCATAGCGCAGACGAGGTCGGCCTTGATGGCCTGCTGCACGAAGCGCGGTGAGGCGTCGACAAAGTGTGGATCTTCAACACCTGTCAGAAAAGATTGTACGTGAACTTCGCTTCCGCCGATTGCTGCGACGACGGCTTGAACGTCGGCGAGTGACGTCATGACTTCAAGTGGTGCGGCTTGAGCCTCAGAATGCACGAGTAAAGCGGTGAGGACAGAAAGTACTCCGAAGGTGATGTCAGTCTTCATAGCGCGGTTCACTCCTGATGATAGAGAGAATGGTCGAGGAGTTGAGTTTAACTCCCCAATGCACCCCTTGGCCAAGTCCTGGAGACGGCGCGGTGGGGGCTTCGGCAGAATTCAAGAGAAGAGTTTCGTCGTTCCAGATCAAGACGTGGGCCGCGCCCTCTTCGTCGTTATGGATATCGATGGAAAGTGAAATGGGCCGGGTCGCGTCGATGCTGGTCATAGCGGTCGACCAGTCTGAGGTGATTGATCCGGTTTGTGCTATAAGCCGTAGCCGGGTCGAATTGGCTTCGCGTGAGAAAGTAAGCGAGAGGCCATTTTCTAGACCGGATTGGGCATGGCTCACGAGCTCAAACGAACCTTGCGGATCTATCTCGACTTTAAATGCGTAGTTGCTACCGCTAGCGGTGGATTCAAGAGGAGAGTCTGCGACAAAAAGCCCCGGCTCTTTTTGGAAAAAAGAGGTCCCGCCGATCATCTGTGTTTGCCCAAGTCGTGCACGTTCTTCGGCGAGTGCTCGGTCGGGATTGTAGGAGTTCGAACAGCCGAGAAGGGATGCGATAGCGAGAACAACGGTGAGGCGAGGAAAAAGTGATTTCATCGCCTCTTCTCTAATGCGAATGATTCGCAAAAGCAAGAAAAAGCCCAATGACTTCCAAAGGAAGATGGTACCTTTTGGCGATGGACTCGCTTCAAAACCTATTTTCCGTCTATGGGCAGAAGACCCGGGCGTATGCGCGGGGCGAGGCTGTCTATCAGGTGGGAGACGAAGCGACAGAGGTGTTCCAGGTTCGGCGCGGTCTTGTTGGGCTTGTCGCGCATTCGAAAGACGGAATGGCGCATCTCTTGAGGCTTTTTCGACCGGGAGAGTACTTTGGGCACCGAGCAGCCCTTGCCGGAGAGCGCTACCATGCGACGGCGACCGCGCTTGAGGAAACGGAACTTCTCAGCGTACCGACGGCGGATGTGGAGCGTGCGCTTGCGGATCCAAAAGCGGCGCGATTGATGATTGCGCGTTTGGCGAAGGATCTTGGTTTTGCGGAGCGCTACCGTGTCGACGTTTTGGATAGCGAGGTCCTGGCAAAGACGGCGCATGCACTGCTTTATTTGAAAGGCGTTGCGCCTGAGCATCGCTGGACGAGAGCCGAAATTGCGAGTTTCTGTGGTGCAACGGTGTCGACGATTATTCGAACGATGGCCAAGCTTGAGAGTGCGGGTTTGATCAAGCAGGACGGCCGCGAGTTTGAACTTTTAAACCGCGCCGAGCTGATGTCGATGAGCGGTTTCGCTGACGAGTAAGCAACCGATTTACTTTGCGGCCTTGCTGGTGCTGGTTGTGCATTTTGGGCAGAGGCCGGAGAATTCCACGCGGTGACGGAGCTCGCTGAATCCTCGCTTCTTGAGTGAGAGCTCTTCGGCAGTGAAAGAGCAAATCTCCATCGGTTCGCGAAAGTGACACTGTCGACAGACAAAATAATGGTGATGATGATCTTGATCTTTGGCGGCAATTTCGTAGATGGCGGAATCACCGCCGACGTCGATGCGATTCAACAGCCCAAGCTCTTCAAACAGGGTGAGTGTGCGATAGATGGTGGCAAGATCGCTCTTGGCGTGGGGTTTAAGTGTGTCGGCGCTAAACGGCGACTTTTGCTCAAGCGCCGCTTTTAAGATCGATCGACGAGGTGCCGTGATTCGCGCACCCTGCCCGCGAAGGCCATTTTCGAGGCGCAGGAAGGCATCTTTCTCGTTGAGGCGGTGCCGGCAATTGGACATGCACCTGATATAGTGCATGCCCTGTTTACGCTCAAGCTGGTTTCTTCGGGTGTTCTTTGGCCGGGAAGGCAAATGAGGCTGCAATCGAGGCGCCGATCACTCCGAAGATGATCCAGAGTGACCACGAGATCGGGAATTTGCCGTCAAAAGCGTGATTCAGCCAGGTCATTTTTAGACCGACGAAAACCAAGACCACGGCGAGGCCGTACTTGAGCAGGTGAAACTTATCGACCACGTTTGCAAGCAAGAAGTACAGCGAGCGCAGGCCCAAGATCGCAAAGACATTTGAAGTGAAGACGATCAGTGGTTCCTTGGTGATGGCGAAAATCGCCGGAACAGAGTCGACGGCAAAGACAATGTCGGTCGCTTCGACAAAAACCAGACAGAGGAGGAGCGGTGTTGCCACCCAGCGGCCATCAAGCTTTTTAATAAACTCGGGTCCTGTGATGGATGTCGTGACGGGCATGATTTTTCGTAGTGTGCGAATAAGGATATTTTTCTCGGGTTCAATCTCTTGATTGTTTGAAAGCGCAAGTTTGATCCCGGTGACGATGAGGAAAACACCGAAAATCATAACAATCCACTCATACTGCATCAGCGCTGAGCCAATCGAAATGAAGATGGCCCGGAAGATCAGGGCACCAAGGATGCCATAGAACAAGATGCGATGCTGATAGATGGGTTTAATCGCGAAGTATTGAAAAACGATAACGAAGACAAAGAGATTATCGACAGAGAGCGACTTTTCGATCACGTAGCCAGTTAGAAATTCGAGCGAGATTTGGTCGGCCCATTGTTTGGCCAGTTCAGGTGTAAAGCCAGCGAGGGAGCGCAGGCGGTCGCTCGACAGAAATTCGACGTGGGCGTACTCGTGCAGTCCAAGGTTGAATAGAAGCGCCAGGCTGATCCAAACGACTGACCAAATCGTGGCTTCTTTTGCTGAGACAGTGTGGGAATTTTTATGAAAAACACCAAGATCGAGCGCCAGCATGGCAAAGACGAAGCCAATGAAGGCGAAGTAAACCCACCAGTACTCGGACCACGGAAAAAGAATCGGCATATCAGTCATAGGCCCAAGGTAGGGGACTGGCGGGAAAAGAACAATGGATAGCCCTTCTCGCCGGGGGCATTTTGACGGATATCAGGCCAACGGTTCGGTTTTGGGATGGGACACTTCGTTTTTTTTGAAAGATGACTCTTTGAGTTATGTCGGTGGGCATAATTCGGCGAGGCTTTCTCAGGCAGGATGGTCCCATGACGAACACAGGAATTCTCAACATTCATCAGCTGGCCACAGTTTGGACGACGGATCCGGATGCGGTTAAAATCTGGGATTTGCGAACGGCACCTGAGTTTGCGGATTGTCATATTCCGGGAGCCACGCGAATCGATGATCTTCGAGAGATCGCACGATCGGTGTGGGCGAAAAGAGACGTTTTACACGTCTTGATTCCGCAGGCGGGGCGATCGGCATTGGAGTATGCGGAAGAAATTGAAAGGCATCGTGCGGAAGATATGGAACTCGCGGAAATTGACTGCGCGGTCCTCAATGGGAGTCACGATGAATGGTGTGCGAGCGGACGCACGCTCTTTCGAAACGGAACAATTGAAACACGAGGGGTAAAGATGACGGAGAGTTTAATTTTTCATCAGTTATTTGAGCACGAGTCGTCGACCTACACCTATCTCTTGGCTGACCCGCGTACACGGGAGGCTGTTTTAATTGATCCCGTTTTGGAGACTGTCGACCGCGATTTAAAGCTCATTGAAGAGTTGGGGCTCGACCTGGTTTTAGTTTTGGATACACATGTCCACGCGGATCATGTGACTGGCGCCGGTGCTATTCGCAAGCGTCTTGGCGGTCGCGTGAAGACGGCGGTGAGTGCTCGTGCAAAAGTGAGCTGCGTTGATATTCCGCTCGAGGATGGTCAACAGCTGCGATTTGGCGACAGCGTGATCACGGCCATTGCGACACCGGGCCATACCGATGCGTGTACGAGCTTTTATCTGCCGACGCGTTCGGGAGGCATGGTTTTTACCGGCGATGCGCTCCTGATTCGCGGTACAGGGCGAACTGATTTTCAACAAGGCTCTGCTGACGCTCTGTATGACAGCGTGACGAAGAAACTTTTTACTCTGCCGGAGTCGACATCGGTTTATCCAGGGTCACGACTATCGCGGTTTTACGGTTTCAACGATCGCAGAGAAGAAGCTCAATCCACGTCTTGGTGGCGGTCGTTCCAAAGATGAATTCAAAAAAATCATGAGCGAGTTAAAGCTGGCCCATCCAAAGAAGATCGCCGAATCGTTGCCGGCTAACCTCAATTGCGGCGTGAAGTCCGATCGACGGGTCTTCCATCCGCAAAAGGTGAATGGGATTTCTGAGATCACTCCTGAGGATCTGCGGGGTGCGATGACGTCGGCGCAGTGGCCATCGGGCGCTGTGAAGTTGATCGATGTGCGTCGGCCCGAAGAGTATGTCGGCGAGTACGGACATGTGGTCGGAGCGGAGCTTGTCACACTGGGGCCGGATTTGGAGCGTTTTCTCATCGATGGGAATCGCGATGAGGAGATCGTGTTCATTTGCCGCAGCGGTGGACGCAGTGGGCATGCAACAGGTGTCGCAACAGAGATGGGATACAAAGCGGTTATCAATATGCAGGGTGGAATGATTCGTTGGACGGAACTCAAGTATCCGGTGGAGAAGTGAAATGACGATTGAATCAGTTTTAGCGCCACTTGCTGGTGGTGCCATCATAGGTTTGGCGGTCTCGCTGATGTTGCTGCTAAACGGTCGCGTGACCGGCATTAGCGGCATTGTCGGGGCAGCGCTAAAGCCCGGGACCATTGATTGGAAATGGCGTGTGCTTTTTATTCTTGGGCTCGTGAGTGGCGGGGCTATAGTTCGCTGGACGGATGTCACTCGCGGTGTGAATTCGTTTGTCGACCTCAGCGATGTGGGCATCGTGCCGACCGCTATTGCGGGTGTGATTGTAGGCTTTGGCACTTTGATGGGTTCTGGTTGCACGAGTGGTCACGGTGTTTGTGGAATCAGTCGAATGTCGCCGCGTTCTCTTGTGGCAACGGTTGCATTCATGACAGCCGGAATTTTAACGGTCGCTTTGCTTAAAGCCATTGTTTGAGGGGGATGCGATGACGACACATAATCGAAATGCGCTTGCAGCCTACGCCGTTGGTTTTATTTTTGCGATTGGGCTTGGTCTTTCTGGTATGACACAGCCACAGAAGGTTCTTGGCTTTCTCGATCTTTTCGGTCACTGGGACCCGTCATTGATTTTCGTGATGGGCGGTGCAGTCAGTGTGCACTTTGTTACGTATCGGCTGATTCGCCGTCGTCCGTCGCCGCTATTTGATTCAAAGTGGCATGTGCCAACGAGTCGCGATGTCACCGGCCGATTGGTGATCGGTTCGGTGTTGTTTGGCATCGGTTGGGGTATTGCCGGATTTTGTCCAGGGCCAGCGCTGACATCACTTGCGACAGTGACATTAAAGCCATGGGTGTTTGTCGGCGCCTTGCTGGTTGGAATGCTGATCTATCAAAGAGTGGAAAAGAAACTTCCTGGCAAGAACTAGCCAGAGAATCGAAGGTATTTGTGGAGTCTCTACTGCCGGTCTTGGGCTATTTGGCCAGTGTGCTAATGGGACTATCGCTTGGGCTGATTGGGGGGGGCGGATCGATTTTAACCGTACCGATCCTCGTCTATCTATTTCGCGTGCCTGTCCTTGAGGCGACGGCGTACTCACTTTTCGTTGTTGGACTGACGGCGCTCGTCGGTGGACTTGGATCGTATCGCCGTGGTGACGTGGATCTCAAGACGGGCCTCATGTTTGCCGCGCCTAGTTTTTTAGGTGTCTTTGCGACGCGCAGTTGGATTGTCCCACGTCTACCTGACCCTGTTTTGAATATCGGCGCACTGGCCGTATCGAAGCCGCTTTTCATCATGGTGATATTTGCGATTCTCATGGTGGCCGCATCAGTTTCTATGATTCGAAGTAAGAAGGCCGCTGGGGTGTCAGCTCCACGAGCGATGTCGCCGCTCACACGCAATGCTCTGATTGGAACAGAGGGACTTGTTGTCGGAGCGCTCACGGGAATGGTTGGAGCTGGTGGTGGGTTTCTCATCATCCCAGCACTTGTTGTTTTGGTGGGGCTCCCGATGCGAATTGCGGTCGGAACGTCACTTTTTATTATCGCCGTTAAATCCCTATTGGGATTCACCGGTGATTTGCGAAACGGCCTAGTGGTCGACTGGATTCTGTTGTTTTCGATTGTGGCTTTGGCCGTTGTCGGAACTTTGGTCGGCGGCGCCTTTTCGAAAAAGGTGCCCGAAGTGAAACTGAAAAAAGCATTTGGTTACTTTGTTTTAATTATGGGTTCCGTGATTTTGGCGGAGCAGCTTTCAAAGATCTTATAAAGGACGAAGCAATGAGCAAATTAGCAGTAAAAGAATTTTTTGATAGTGCAACGTGGACTCTCACCTTTGTGGCTTTCGATGAAAAAACAAAAGACGCTGTCATTATTGATCCGGTTTTGGATTACGATCCCGGTGCCTCGAAGGTATCGACGGAGTCAGTGGCCGAAGTTGTGGCCTTCGTAAAAAAACAGGGGCTGAAAGTTCACTATATTCTTGAGACGCACGCGCATGCTGATCACCTGTCAAGCTCGCAGATTCTAAAAAAAGAGTTTCCGATGGCAAAGTTGGCGATTGGCGAACGCATTCGCGACGTGCAGAAGTTGTTCAAAGGAGTCTTCGGCCTTGGCGAGAACTTTGCGACCGATGGTTCGCAGTTTGATCAGCTCCTAAAGGATGGCCAAGAGATCGTGGCGGGGGCTCTTAAGATCAAGACGCTATTCACGCCGGGACATACTCCAGCGTGTGCTTCGTACCTCATCAACGACGAGTCGTTGTTCACCGGCGATGCGCTTTTTATGCCAGACTACGGGACGGGTCGATGTGATTTCCCTGCGGGCTCTGCAGAGACTCTCTATGACTCTGTTACGCAGAGGATCTATTCTCTGCCGGATCATGTGAAGATTTACGTTGGTCACGACTACATGCCAGGTGGCCGCAGTGTTGAATTCCAATCGACGGTTGGTGAAGAGAAAAGAAAGAATATTCAGCTCAAAGCAGAAACGGCAAAAGCGGAGTTTATCGCGTTTCGCACCGAGCGAGATAAGACACTCGCCGCGCCTCGACTGCTTTTGCCGAGTGTACAGGTGAATATCGATGCCGGGAACTTACCGGTGGTCTCTGACAACGGTACGCGCTACCTCAAGATTCCAATTCGTGGTCTATAGCCATTTTATGGAACGATCGGATACGGAAGTTCAGAGACATTCATCTTCGAGGTGTCGAAGAGGATAAAGTCGCCGCGACTGGTGACGATGACGGCTTGCCCAGTGTAGTCGTTGACGTCGATGCCGTAGAACTCGGGAGTGCCAGTCGTGAAGGTGTGTGAAGCAACGAGGCGGGGGTTGATGATGTCGGTGGCATCCCACTTGTCGAGTCGGCCGTCGGCGCTCAGGGAGTAGAGATACTCTTTTGTTCCCTCGACGGTGAAGTCCGCCCAGCGAATGACGGAAGTTCCTGGGCGAGTGAACTTCTTTGTAACAGTCGGCGTGTTGGCCACAAGACCGAGAAACGTGAAGGCGGCATTGCTGCCAATCGCGCCGCCGACAAAAGACTTTGTCCGTGCGGCGTTTGAGACCGTTGTCCATCCCCACGACGTCATGCTGACGCTTCCGTTGGCAGCCGACTGAGATGCGCTATGACCAAGAGTCGAGGCTCGCCACCAATTGATCGGTGCCGAAACTCCTGTGTAGGACTGCATCAGTAAGAAGTCGCCGAGCAATGCAACAGCGTTGATGCTATCGGAGCCAGGACATGAGTTTGAAGGGCAGGCGGAGCCTTGCGATGTGAGTGCCGAGGTGACGGAGTGAAAGCGAAGCTTCTGACCGCGATAGCGACTCGCGGTCCAGATGTCCCAAACGGGGCCGCCGACGTTGATAATCTGTGCGGGGTTTCGTCCGCTCTCGCCGACCGAGAGACTGGCGAGAGGGGCCCAGTTGGAGGGCGCGGCGTTGGTGACATCCCAGACTCCCACTTTATGGTTACCGTATGACGAGAGGAAAAGTTTTGAGTTTGAATCAAACAGCTTAGTGCCGCGACAGGTGACGATAGAATCGGCAGCACCGATACTCTTCACGATTGAAACTGCAGATACCGAACTGAAGTCGATCACGTGAACGCAATTTGAAGCTTCAGCTGTTCCCACATAGGCGTAGTGGCGAGCCCAGTCGACGTCGACATTGAGAAAAGTGGTGGAGTAAGTTGCAAAGGCAAGAACGTTGTTGCTGGTCACGATCGGGTTCGGCGCAGGCAAGATGGTGACGTTGTAATAGTAAGTGTTGCCGCTGACGGTGACCGAAATGACGCCGGTTCCAGATGTGGCGGCAGTAAAGCCGGCGCTATAGCCATTGGCGTTGATGTCGAGAGTTCCGAGGCCTGGTGTGATGGACCACGCGTTTACGAGTGCTGGTGTGGCACTGTTGGTACCGTCGGAACGATCAATGGCGTAAAGTGTGCGCGAATCGCCGGCACGGATGGTGAGCAGCTCGACCGGGATTCCAGTGCCATCGATTGACGATTCGATTTTGACGTTCTTGGCGGTATTCGGATCTTCGGCGACAGGGAGCGGGCGCTCAACGGTCACCATGCTGGCGAGGTCGCAAGCCGAGAGTAAAGCCGTCGAGGCTATCGCGACAATCTGGAGCAGGGATCGAGACAATTTCCATAGACCGGAGCGTGTACGAAGCATGAGTATTCATATCGGACAAAAGTCGGGTTTGGCTGAGGCGCAGTCTCAAGGTGAAACAAAAAAACCCGGCGTTAAGCCGGGTCTGTTGAGAGATGATGAGGCAATTATTTGCGAGCTGTTGAGCTGCGCCGTTGTTGCCTGTTACCAGCCACCGCGAGCGGCGCCGCCGCCACGTGGACCACGCGGGCCACCAAACCCGCCACCCTCGCGACCGCCGCCGCGTGGGCCGCCTCGACCGCCGCCGGCTTCCATGGGTTTCGCTTCCGCAACTTTGAGATTTCGACCTTCGAGATCTTGTCCGTCCATTGCCGTTACCGCTTTTTGCGCATCATCGTCCGACGCCATTTCAACAAATCCAAAGCCTTTGCTGCGTCCGGTTTCGCGGTCCATGATGACACGTGCGCTTTCCACGTTGCCGTATTGTGCGAAGGCCGCCTGCAGACTCTGGTCTGTAGTGGAGTAAGAGAGATTGCCGACGTATAACTTTTTGCCCACGAAAAACCTCCTGAGCGAATGTGCACGGCTGAAGTTGTCGAGACTTCCGTCGTGATTTAATTTATGGTTCCGCCCGTGAGGTCTCGATGTAATCCGCTAACACAGGGGAGACTAACAATAGAGGATCTTAGCATAATCCTAACGTAGATTAAAGATATCAAAAGCTGAGATATTGTTGAGAATATGTTTCGTCATCGCGCCTCTGAGAAATTAGATTTAAAAACCATTATAGACTGGTTTCTGCTCGCATTTCTGGCGGGCAATGTGAACGCCGGTGGCTACTTGGCCTGCCATCGTTTCGTTTCGCATGTGACTGGTTTTGCAACACTGGCCGGTGTTGACGCCGCGACGGGAAGTTGGGGCGATGCATTTGGTATTTTGTCGGTACCACTTTTCTTTCTGCTGGGCGTTGTCGTCTCGGCGTACCATGTTGAGCGTCGCGTTTCTGAGGGAAAGGCTCCGGCCTACGGGCGGGTGATGAGCTTTGTAACGCTCTGTCTTTTCCTCGCGGGGCTTGGTGGTGTTCTTGGGTGGTGGAGTGATTTTGGTCAAACTGTTGAACTGTCGCGCGACTACTTCTTCCTCGCTTTGCTTTGTATGGCGAGCGGACTGCAGAACGCGGCGCTGACCTCGTCGAGTGGATCAACCTTACGAACAACGCATCTAACGGGCACGACAACGGACCTCGGTATTGGCCTTATGCGCTGGGCGGCTCATAAAGTGGGAAGCGCTGGTCGAGAGGAGGAGTTTCGAGCCAACTCTTTGCGAATGGCGACGATTGCCGCTTTCATGTTTGGTTCAGGAGTTGGCGCCGTACTTTTTATTAAATATCATTATTGGGGATTTTCGCTGCCGATCCTGATCGCGCTGTATGCGACCCTCACGGCAGCGAACGTTATTCCTAGCGATGTGCCGCGGCTACACCGCCGCCATTGAGAATGTCCTCAAGCTTATTCTTTACGACGTCCGGATTCGTGACGTCTTCGCCACGACAGAGGCCATCTTGGCAGTGATAGGAAACCGCGCAGCGCGATGAGCCCTGTTGTTTGAAGTCCTGTTCGCCCCGCACGAGGAGGCCCGCGATTTCGTGAGTTGCCGAATTGAAGACCGGCGATCCCGAGTTGCCACCAAATGAGTCAAGGTTCGCGACGTAGAAGCCGTTGTCGTTGCGACGCACCTTCGCTCCGTCAGCGATTTTGGCTGGTAGACCGACTGGATGTCCGATGATGAAGACGTCTTCAGCAGGTTTTGGAGCGGCGCTCGCAAGGCGCAGCGGTTTGCGGCCGACAACGGGACGATCGAGTTCGACGAGAGCAAAGTCAGCACCGTCGCCGACCATTTCGTCGTGGAGGACGCGCTTACACGAGTAGACGTCCTCTGATTTGACCTTTGATGGATCTTTGCCCTGCGTGTTGATGTTGAAGCCGAAGACGAAGTTGGCAGATGCGCAGAAGCTCGTGTCCATCACGCAATGACCAGCAGTGGCGATGATGTTGTCGGCGACCAGAACGCCCGAGCAGTAGGCTGGTGCAACCTGATCCCAGAACTTCTCTGATTTGCAGAGGTTGTTTTCTTCGCCGTACTTTGAGCCATTGACGATCGCATCGATCGGTCCTTTTTGAACGAAGCTTGCTGGCACAATGGCGACGACAGATTCAGCCAGTTCGCGGCGCGAGATGTCGGTGTCTTCAAAGACGTCCATACGGTTGTCTTTTCCGTAGATGACGAGCGGAGTCTGTGATGCCGCCGGTTTGAGTGAAGCCAGCGCTTTCGCGTTTGAGCTTGCTTCGGCTGCCACCACAATGTGCAAAGCCGCAAATAGTACCAGCGCCTTTAGAGTATTGACTGTCATCCTTGGTCCCCTTTGTCGTCTCGATCGGCTGTTCGCTCAGTGATCGAGTGTTGGCTCCATTTTCGGTTCTGCCGTTCCGTTGGCAAAACGTTCCATTTTGGAACCACCCCAGGCTAGGAAGGCCTGGGCGGTCGAGCAAGACTAAAGTTTAGATAGTCGGTATTAGTTAATTGAATGCCGCAACGCAGCCAGCCGGCGCTTGTCGCCGACAATCCAGACGCGATCTTCGGCTTCGAGAACGAAGTCAGAGATGGGATTCAGTGTCCGCGTGTTGGCGCGTTCGATCCCGACGATTAGGCCATTGGCGTCCTCGCGCAAACCGCAGTCGCGAATATTACGTCCGACGTAGTGCGAGTCGGCGCTCAGCGTTAGGCTGTCGAGGCCAAAGTGATCGGTCGCGATCGACTCGTCAGGAGGAACTTCGGCTTCAATCAGCTTTTGCGCCGCAGCGAGCTGCTCGTCGGTGCCGATAAGAAAAATGCGATCGTGAGGAAGAAGTAGCGTTGTTCTGGTGGGAGCGAAGATGCAGCGGCCGCCGCGCTCGATCATGGTCACCATGGTTCCGGTGTTCTCTTTGAGCGTTGATTCAGCCAACGTTCTTCCGGCCAGCGGTGAGTGGGGAGGCAGCGTGAACTCCACGAGTACGGCATCCCAGGGAGCAAGTGCCGGACGGGTCTGCGACTTTGAGAGTTCTCTTTTTTCGTTGGCGCTGAGATTTGATAAAAATCGCGCCTCAACTGTGCGGTAGAGTGGGCCGGCATAGCGGCTCGAGAAGAGAATCAACAGCGCCACGAGGGTCAGCATGATGGTGGAAAACGTCTCGAAGCTTGTGAATTGCGCGATGATAAATCCGGTGAGTACAAAGCCTGCGAGAAAACGAAGAAAGGCGATGCCCACCTGGAGACGCCGAAGCATTTCGAGGTTCGACGAGTCACTGTTTTCGGTGCGTGTTGGTGGCGCGACGACAATCGCCCAAAGAAATGGCGTACTGAACGCAAACGCGAAGAAGCCCAAAAGGCCGGTGACGATATGATGGAGCGACTCACTCGTTGCGCGCAGTATGGGCGGGAGAAGGAGCTGGCTTGCGCCGACCGAAATGGCGATGACCAGAACGGCGTTGAGAAGCATTTTGAGACCGTATTCGCGCCATAGGAGCGAAAGATTATTGGGTGCCGTCTCGGCATTGAGCGCAGTTCGATAGCGAAGCAAGAGGTCGAGAATTGATTGCGGCAGTCGGGCTTCAAGGCGAACAGCGGCCGCTTCAGAGCCGCGAATAAAGTAGGGCGTTGTGAAGCTTGTGACGGCGCTCACAGCGACAAGAATCGGATACAGAAAATCACTGGTGAGTTCCAGTGTTGTGCCGAGTGTGCCGATGATAAATGAGAACTCGCCGATTTGACCAAGGGTCATGCCGGTGCGCACGGATCGGCGAAGCGTTTGGCCGGCGATCAATGTGCCGACGGTGTTGGCCGTTAGTTTTCCGACAATCAGAAGTACGCTGAGGATCGTGATCACTCCGAAGTGTTCTTTGAGTGTCGCCGGATTGATCATCATTCCGACAGAAACAAAGAAGACCGCTGAAAACAAATCGCGGACGGGGATAAGAAGATGCTCGATGCGCTTGCCTTCACGAGTTTCGGCGAGAATCGAACCCATGACAAACGCCCCCAGCGCCGCTGAGAAGCCGGTCTTACTGGCAATCAAAACCATGAGCAGGCA
>JADJOF010000006.1 GCA_016713885.1 Bdellovibrionales bacterium
CTGGTCTTTTAACTCTAGCGCTCGCAGGCTGCTCGTCGAATCCGCACAAGGCAGAAGAAATCGACACCAAGATCGACAACAAAGGTCAGATGACGGGCGACACCTCGCTTGGCCTCAAAGAGGGCAACATGGTTGTCCAAAAGAAAGTCATGATGAATGAAGAACTTCGTCGCCTGCAAAATGAGGTCTATGAGCTCGAAGACCGCGTTTACGGTAACCGAAAGTACGGTTCGAAGGGTCTTTACGGAGTGCTCAAGGATTGCCGAAGTGAGTCTTCGAGCAAAGGCCTTGGTGGGAATGGCAAACTGCAATGGACGGAGCCTGTTGATCGCGTCACCGATAAAGAAGAAGAGTACAAGATTGGTCTCGACGACAAGAAACAGCTGATTGGTGTTTCTGAGGAGTTCTTGAAGGATCGCATTGAGCGCTTCAAGGGCTATAAGCTTGTTCTGCAAAAGCGCCAAGACGAGTACGAGGAAAAGGTTGAGATCTGCAAGAACGAAGTGAAAGAGCGCAAGGCCGAGGCGGCAAAGCTTTCGCAGCCAATGGGCAATACACCGGCTGCGCCAAAATCTGAATCAGGAGAATAGATGAATCCCGATCTCGAGAGCGAACTCGCCAAGGTTCAAGTTCAAGATGCCAGTGATCGCGAGGTTGTGTCGCTGGCTTATCGTTCTCAATCGATCGTTGAAGCGTTCCCTGATCGTCTCCCTAACCAACGCGAGATCGAAGAGATGTCGCTCGCTTTCGGTCCAGAGCTTGTGCAGATGGCCCTGCTCAGGATTCTTGGCCGTATTTCTCCAAATCGATATTTCTATGAACAAGTCGAGGCGACACTTCGCGATTCGCCGGATTTAAAGCCAAGCTCGATGCTCTGGTTAAATAAGCGTGAGCCGCCTGTGCTTTCGCCGCGCGATCTTGAGCACCGATATGAACTCTGTATCGTGGCCAGTGTTGACCCCGCCTCTCCCGGAGCGGAATGGGGAGCTCATGTCCGCGAATGGCAGCACTGGGCACGTCTTTCGGGAATGACGACTGACGTAATTCAGACAAAGAAGGGGCAAAGTCTTCTTTCAAATGCCGAGACGATTCGAAAATTCTTAGCTGAGAACCCCCACGATCGACGCATTATCGCGACTCTCGGACAGGGTGGAACAGAGATGCGGCTATTGATTGACCATCTCTCGAGAACCGAGTCGCTCGATGAGTTTGAGGGCGTGCGGGCGTGGCTCAACGTGAGCGGCATTATCCATGGCGCTTCGGGTCTTTCGAAAATGCGCGAGTCGAAGTGGAATCAAAAGGCCGATTCAGTGAAGCAGTTCTTTCGAGGTTGGCCGGCCAGTGTTTCAGCGCAGCTCTCGTCAGAGAACACGCGTCTTCGTCAGGAATTGGATTGGAAGACGGTTCCGTTTGTCTGCGTCTCGCTTGTTGGATTTCCAAGTGTCGGCGATGTGGTGGTTGGTCATAAAGGCCAATTCATGAGCCTTGTTCGGCGCTCTCCGAATGATGGTGTCTGTCTGTTTCACGAGGCGATCGTGAAGCCAGGTTATATCATTCCTGTTCCTCACATGAGTCATCGGGCCGAGGCCATGCGTCTTGCTCCGTGGTTCATGGCGACCGTTCGCTCGCTGAAGGCGGGGAGCCGCCAGTCGGCGACTCCATTCTGCAATTCGATCTGAATTACTCTCGGATTATTTATTTAATTGCGCAGCGGTAAGTGCCGACGCTCCAGACTTCTTCCCCGTCGCCGCGCGTATTGTAGCCCATGTATAGACTTTGTCCGTCGGCGGTTGTCGCTGCTGACCGGTAAACGGGGGTCATCCGGCTTTTTGGGTTGTTGTCATAGAACCGGCGATCGGAGAAGAGGTGCTGACTTGTGATCGACTTGAGTTCGGTCCACGTCTCAAAGTCTTTGGTGATAAGACCAACTTTCCGAGTTCCATAGATCGTTGTTTTCCAGCGGCCGTTCTCGCTCACATTTCGAAACGGGTCTGCATAGCGCCAGAAGACAGTCGAGCCGTCGCTGATCGTAGTGCTATAAATTGGTCCATAGCCGGGAATACCAAAATCGTCGGGTAGTATTTTAAGCGCCTTGTATCTGTCATTGAGTTCATTGTTGTGTTCAACGCTTGCTCCCATCTCTTTGACAAGGGTTCGCGTATTGGTTCCGAGATTTAGCCTATAGAGCCGATAGGTTTCGTACAGAAGTATGCGCATTCCATTCACTTTCGGATCGGCCCACTTCGTCTCGACCATTGTCACAACCACATTACCCTGTCCAATATCGCGATAGTCGACCAGCTCTCTTGTTAACAGTGAATGCAGATGCGAATCCGTATCGACTGAGTAAACCTCGTTCCATTGAACCTCGTCGATGCTGCGTTCAATTGTGGTCCGTTTGGAGAAGTCCTCGTGCAATGTATCGATTCTTCTGAGGAATGAGCCGTCGGAGGCAAGGGTCGTCTCTGAAATATAAGGAACTCCGGGGCGAAGCCCAGTGAGGGTCTTGTGTTTTAACACCGCGGCGACTTTTCTCGAATAGTTTAGAGCATCAACGCTTTGCCAGGTTCGGCCGGCATCTCGGCTTTCTCTGACGTAATAGGAGTCTCGCAGCGTGCCGATGACTGATACGCGGTCATCATCAATGATAACTCCTAGTGCACTTGGGTTCTCGTCAGCGGTCGCGAATTGAGACGCGCTGTCAACGGTCGCCCAAAATCCATTTGAGTTCATTCGTCGGACGATCCAAGAGTCGGATGAGAAAGGATTTGCAATCGTTCCGGTCCCGATGACGAAAAGGTTTCCGTTGTTGTCGCTTGCTGCGCTCCAGGGACGTTGTCGCTGTATGCCCAGTAGGCTTTGCGGGGTTAGGTCTGGGGTATTGTCGAAGGAGTTGAGTTGCCTAAATTGACAAGTCAGGTTCTTAGCGGATCCGCTTTGATCCTTGGTGGACGAGATGTCATCTTGTAGAGCGTCTGTTTTTTGCGGTTCAAGTTCGCAAGCCATCAATCCACAAGATATGACGAGAATGGTGAGTGCATCGGTTGCCTTCATTTTTAGGAGCTTTTGTCTGTGGGCCACGTTGGTCTCCTTTTGTCTGCGTGTACTGCTGCTTCGGTGAGTGGGTAGAGAATTCCGAATCGCTTGAATTAGCCTATTGTAGAGACGTGTCAGGTCCTGTCGCGCCTCAGTCATTTGCGGCCTTGGTCCCAATTTGGATCGTTATGCACAAAGGCTACCGTAATGCCCGTGGCTGTGATCTCATTTTGGTGCAAAGACGAGGTCATGGATGAATTATCAGCGTTTTAAGGGAATGAGTTTCTTCAAATCGATTAAAACTGAAGAGCAGGCACGGTTGCTGGTCTGGTCGACGCGGTTCGAAGGGCGAGAATTCGTATGCCTGAATTGCCAATCGGAGAGTTATTGGGAATACGCGTGCGAGCCAGAGATTCGAAAGTGTAAAGCTTGTGAAAAGCATGTGCGGCTTCGCAAAGGGACGATGTTTGAGAACTCGAAAGTCTCAATGCTCTTGTGGCTCAGAGCGATTTATTTTGTGATGTCATCAAAGCGTGGCGTATCGGCGCTGGAGCTTCAGCGCCGCCTTGAGATTGGCTCCTACCGTACGGCGCTTGGGCTTTTAAAGAAGATCCGGCAGTCGCTTTTAGATCGCGATGCTCAGTACCAACTGCATGACTCAATTGAGCTTGATGGGACGACGTTTGGCTCCGCGCGTGCTAACAATCAGAGAGATGTTCTGGTCGCAATTGAAACGAAGTCTTGGGTTGATAGCCGGGGCCGGGAGAAAACTCGCGCTGGCTTTGCAAAGGTGGTTGTTGCTGATGAGACTCGCGCCAATGCGGAGAAGTTCGTGAGCCAGAACATCAAGCCCGGTGCCATGGTCAACACGGACGCCGGCAAGGCCTTCACCACAGCCACAGTAACTGGAATTGATTTTGACTACTGCGAGATGGACTCAAAGAGAGAAAAAGTGGATGCGTGGTTGCCGTGGGTGCACCGGTTCATTTCGAACGCAAAATCCTGGATTATCGGCACCCACCATGGCGTTCGGGCAAAATATCTGCACCTCTATCTGGCCGAATACAGCTATCGATTCAATCGCAGACACGACCTGGATTCACTCTTTCACCGCGCTATCTACGCGATGTCTCAATCTAAACCGAAGACCTTGGGTAGCCTTTGTGCATAACGATCCCAATTTGAGACGGTCGCAAGCTCGCGCTGTCTTCTTACTGCGCGGAAGTGTATCATCAGGAGACGATGCGTTTGTTTTCGTTCTTACTTCTTTTTATTTCGGTCACTTCAGCTCGTGCTGCTGAGCCAGCTTCGGCTCAGCCTGTCGCCGTGCCAAAGCCGGTGATGTCGCGTTCCAGACAGCTCGAGATGCGGCTCATGCAAGAGGCGGCCGACGAGCATCAGCGCGTGCAAATCGTGCGTCGCCAAGAAAAAGCAAAACAAACCGCCGTTGACACTGAAATCCGTCGCTTGGGTGCTGGGAATTCTTTGCCGCGGATTCCGGCTCCGCCGTCGCGTCTCCCGGCCTCGGTTGCAGAACAACCATCGACTCCTGTTCAGCTTCGTGAGCCGTCGTTACCTGTCGACTCGTCTTCGATCTACAACGCCTCCGAGCCCGTCGCTCCGCGCTCGGCTCCGGTCTCGCGCTAAAGTCACATCATGAATAAAGCTGCACTCGTTGCTCATATTATCGCTCAGCTTGAGTCTGACCTCATTCCGCTCAGGGCCGCCCGCCCTTGAAACCTATGCGGCCGCTACGGGTGATGAGAGTAAACCAGAGAATAAATACGACACGCGAGCACTCGAAGCTTCGTATCTTGCCGGTGCGCAAGCGAAGCGCGTTCTTGATATCGAGGGCTCACTCAATGTCTTTCGCGTTCTTGAGCTTAAAGAGTTTAAACCCGGAAGCCGTATTGAATCGACAGCACTTGTTGAAGTCGACCTCGACGGAAAATCTGTGCACGTTTTTATCGCTCCCGCCCGCGGGAGTTTGACGGTCACGCACGAGGGGCGAGTGATTCAAGTCATCACACCGCAAAGCCCGCTAGGCTCGGCTCTCCTTGGGCTTCGGGAAGGCGACGTTGCCAAGGTCGACAAGAGTCCGCGTGTGCTTGAATACGAAGTCGTTTCGGTTGAGTAGTTAAACAACGGCTAAGAAATCCCGGGCCTTTTTTCTTACCTCGTGAAATTGCGGGCTTTCGAGAATGAGTTTCAAGTTCTCGATATTGTTTTTTTCGGAGTAAGAACAAAACTCATCCAATGCTTTGTGAAAGGCAAGCAAAGCTCCGGCGTATTTGAAGGTAACTCCGGCGTCGCCGTCGAAAAAAATGGAGGCTACTTTGTAGTAGCTATTCACGGAGAGTTTGAAATCTTCAAAGCTTGACCAGCGCTCTGGCTCGTTCGCGTTGCCAAAAACGTCGATCACCTGTCTAAGCCGCGTATTCAGAAGAGGAGCGTCTTTTCTGTTTTCTGTTGAGTGCTTATTTTTTCTCATGATTCTTCCAGAACTCGACGAACTGATACTCATCAAGCGGAATATGGGAAGCGTCGGATTCTCTGTTGACGATATTTCCATGATCTTTTGAGACGGTCGCGCATCCGAAAAAGAAAGACAGGCAGAGGCAATTTAAAAAATTGAAACTGCGGGCCATTGGCACGTGCTCCCATTGAGGCTGCTTTCGGTCATTCTCTGAAAATGGACTGCGTTCTGCAAGGTCTGCTGGATAGGCGTGTTGCATTTTGACGCGTGGATGCGAATACAGGTCCTTTGCCGTAATTTCCCTATTGAAGTTCTGCAATTAGGACTTGATATGTCCAAATTTACATATAATATGGACATATTATGGCCATAATGAAAGACCGAAAGACGATAGGAAGAGCTCTTCAAAGGACGATCCAGGATGGATCGAAAAGCGTCCTTTTGCTGGGGCCTCGGCAGGTGGGGAAATCAACCCTCATCTCAAGCCTGAATCCTGATCTCTCTCAATCTGAATAACGAGTCTTCTTTTTGAGATTTAAGTCCAATCCTAACGAACTCGAAGAGATGATCGATGCCGCTCGACCAAAGACAGTTTTCGTTGATGAGATTCAACGCCATCCTGAACTGCTCAATACGATTCAAGTCCTCATCGACGATGCTAAACTATCAAAAACGGTGGAACGTAGGGACATTCGATTTTTTCTGACTGGTTCTAGTGCAAGGAAGCTAAAGCGAGGGCAGGCCAATCTTCTTCCAGGACGAGTCCTGAGCTATCGTTTGGGACCTCTGAGTGCGGCAGAGCTGGGCTATGAGTTGGATGTCGCGCGAGCCTTGAAGATTGGTTGTCTCCCTGAGCCCTATTGCGGCGCCTCGCTGAGTGAGTCGATGAAACTTCTATCGAGCTACTCCGGCACCTACCTCAAGGAAGAGATTCAGGCAGAGGCTATAACAAGATCCTTGGATGGGTTCTCCCGGTTTTTGATGTCTGCAGGTGCCAACTCTGGACAGGCAATCGATTTTTCGAAGCTCGCAAAACAGGCTAAAATTGAAAGAAAGATGTGTACTCGCTTTTATGAAATTCTTGAGGATACGTTGATTACCTATCGCGTCGATGTGTTCGCAGAGACTGATGCCGATATTGTTCGAAGACCTAAGTATTTCTTTTTCGATGTCGGTGTCCTCAACGGTTTGCTCGAGAACTTCGTCAGCTCAGACGACCGGAAGGGAATTCTTTTCGAACACCTAGTCGTCAATCAGCTCGTCAATACGAGTCAGGCTTTTGATCGGCCACTTAAGCTTCACTACTTTCGAACTCGAGCGGGATATGAGGTCGACCTGATCATTCAGTTGGATGGAAAGAGCTATGATAGAGATCAAGTCTGGTCACGCCGACGTCTCCGATGCAAAAAAGCTCAAGCAGATTGACCGACTTCTGAAGACTGAGTTGTCGGGGCATTATCTGGTCGTTCCAGATGGACTTAGTCGCAACATTGCTGGCGTTAAGCTGCGGTCGCTCAATGTTTTTCTAAAGGAAATTTTTCGATGAGTGGCGATTGTGGGGTGGCTGAGAACAGCATCGAAGCTCATCGGGCTCCAATTCGACCCTTAAAAATCGGCAACAAGTTGCCGATTTTAGCTAATTTATGGCAATTCATTGCCGAATCTGATAAACTTAGAATATGTACAAAAGAACTCTCAATCTTCAAGATCTTCTAAAAAAGGCAAATTACTTTCTGTTCGGCCCTCGTGCGACGGGGAAGAGTTCGTTGATCAAAGAGCAGTTCAAAACGGCTCAGATATTTGATCTTCTCGATGCCGACGTCTATGAAGAGTTTATGCGTCGTCCGAAGGCTTTGGGCGAGAAGATCGCATCAAAAAACAAAGTGGTGGTCATTGATGAAATCCAGCGGCTGCCGCTTCTGTTGGACGAGGTTCATCGACTAATTGAATTGAGGGGCATTCGCTTTTTACTGACAGGAAGCTCCGCGCGTAAGTTGCGACGTGGTGGAGCGAATATGCTAGGAGGGCGGGCGAGAGAGGCTCAACTGTTTCCGTTGACCTACCACGAGCTTCCTGATTTTGAACTTCTAAAATATCTTAACTACGGGGGCTTCCGCTGATCTGGGTGTCGAAGGAGCCGATTGATGATCTTGAGGCCTATGGGCGCATTTACTTGGCTGAAGAAATCAAGGCCGAAGCAGCGGTTCGAAACTACGAGCGTTTTGTGAGATTCATGGAGGTCATGGCACTATCAAATGGTCAAGAGCTTAACTATCAAGCGTTATCGAGTGACTCCGGAGTGCCGGCAAGGACGGTCGAGGGCCCACATTGAGGTGCTGAAAGACACACTCATTGGGTTTGAGCTATATCCATTTCAAAAAACGAAAAAAAGAAAGGCAAAGACCAAGTCTAAGTTTTATTTTTTCGATTGCGGTGTTGCGAACTATTTTTCCAGAAGATTGCCCATGCCAGTGAATAGCTCAGACTTGGGAGTTAATTTTGAGCAGTTTTTGATTCAGGAAGTTCGCGCATATCTGTCCTATACGAAGACCAGAAAAGAGGTTTTCTATTGGAGGTCTAAAGAGCACGAGGTCGACCTTGTTGTTGGAGATGAGTTGGCTTTAGAATTTAAGATGAGCTCATCATTCAAGCCAGAGTTTGCAAAAGGACTTAAGGCGCTCCGCGAAGAAGGACTGATCAAGAAGTTCATGGTTGTCGGCCGGTTTTCGACCGGTGGTGTGCATGAGAATATCGAATACCTCAGCTATGAGACTTTCCTGAAAAGGCTTTGGGCGGGAAAACTCATAGGACATTGAGGTTTGAAAGTAGCGTGCGGTCATTCTTCTTTGATCACAGCTTACGGCTCAAACTGTCCAAACTGACCGAGATCAAGAACCATCGGGCGACAGTTCTTGAATTCTTCGGTCGCGATCTTTGCGCCGTTCTTCGTGCAGGTGATTTTCGCTGTCGCACTCTGCGCCAACGACTGAGCTTCAAACGTATAAGCGGCCGAGTCGGTCTGAGTTTGGCAGCTGACCGTGCTATCGCCTGGAAAGCCTAGGCCTGAGGCGACACATTGAATTTTTTGAAACGAGCCGATTGAATTCCCGCAGTAATTTTGCGGATCGATGAACGGTACTTTCTGGCCGGCAAGAAAAACGGTCATCGTATTGTAGTTCGGCAAAAAGGCCGCTTCAGCGAGACGACCTTTGCAGAGGTTGGCGAGGCGTGGCTCGATTGCTTTGCCTCCGGCGACGGCCCACGCGATGACATTTTGGCGAATATCGACATCAAGGCATCCGGTGGCGCTAACTGAAAGTTCCAGAACGTAGTCGGTGTCTGGGATGAGGCTCGCCTTTGTTAAAAGATCGAGTGCCGCAATGCCATACTTTGACGAGAGCGTGGCCGTGGTTTCAGGAATCGACCGACAGGCCTTTCCGGTCGTTTTGCGTTCAAGGCTCAGGAGCTTAAATGTGTCGTTGGCCCCAGAGTTAAAGCTGTATTGGAATTTGTAAGTGCTCTTTGTGCCAAAGCCATCAATCGCAAGCCAGTTGCTTTTGACTGCTGCCAGCTCTTGATTGGTCGTGATGAGATTCAGCGCTCCGGTGTGCACATAGGATTTCGTGATGTCTTCTTTGGGTGATGGCTTAGCTGCTGGCGGTTGCACCGTGCCGGCCTTGTCATTTTGTGGATTGAGTCCGCAGCCGCCAAGAGCGAGCGCGAAGCTGAAGGCGTAGAAGAGCGGTGAGGCCATTTTTGGCAGGCGGATTGCTTTTGTCATGGCAGAAGTCTAGCCCAAATGCGGAAGCGTTTTCATCGAAAAAATATGAGCGAGTATGCGTTTAACGGGATCAGCGTCGAGAGTGGCCAGGTCAAGTACCCCTCTTGTTTTGGCAAAGAAGTATAAAAACAGGAGGGGTGTCAGTTCGCAAGGCGATCGATCACAAAGACGATTTCAGTCAGGCCCTGAGTAGCTCTCGATCTAGGTATCGCCTCTCATGATCATGCTGGAAGTGCTTCAATGTTCGCTGGGCGTTCATTGAAGATTTCCGTGCTGACAATAAAGGTTGGGCTGATATGCTGTCATCATATGAAGATGTTTAAAACTACCATACCAAGATTGATGGCAATCCATTTTCTACTAAATGTTCTGATTCTATCGATAGCAGGAATTTCTCACCGATCGAGGGCTGCAGAAAGTATTTTAACGAGTCCACTTTTCCTATGGCCAATTTGGTTCTTTTTTCTAGGGCAAGGCTGGAAGCGAGCTTTGTCAGTTTCTTTTGCCACAGTTCTTTCGTTTGCAGTACTAGTGGTATTTTTGATTAAAGATGAAAACCTAATTGGAAGACGACGCTTTGCAACTCAATTGGGCCAAGTCTACCTCGTTCAGCAATTTGATTTTGATAATAGCAAAGAATTGTCTGACAAAATTTATATCGAAAAACCCTTACCCTTTGGCTTTATTAAAACGATCAAAAGTTATTTCCCAAAAAACTCATCTATCGGTCGTATTTCTGAAGCAAAGGTCCACGGTACTACTTTTGTAGTAAAGGGCGACTGGGGTTCATATTTCTTTAAGTATAATGGCGATCAGTTAGAGTTGGTTCAATGACACTTGCCTGCTGACCGGCGGTCGATCGGTTGTGCCCGCCATCGTGGTCACTGCGTTGCCGGTTGCAGAACTGCACAATCATTCTAGGCATACCCCCTGCAATCCCTGACCTGCTGTTGCATTAATCTCTGTAGGACGGATTTGGAGGCTATCTTGAAAGCTATTTTTACAATTCTCCCAGCCATTCTTTTCACGACGACGGTGTTTGCCGCTGGATCAAAAAACCAACTCAGCAAGCTTGAATCTCTCCAGGCAGTTGCTGGAGGAATTCAATGGGCAGTGAGCAATCAGTCTGAGTTGCCTGATGTGAAATCGACAGATTCTGACGAAAAGATGTCGGGCTATTCAAGCCTTCAGATATTGGCGAATCTCAATCAGAAGCTGGTCAATGTGAAGCGAACGGGGATTATCTCGACAAAGTTTTCTGACCAGGGTGTTGATTGCCGCAAGGCGGGTGATTTGATCACGTGCGAGTCTTTGGAGTTCTTTAAGGACACTGCGTCTGGTGAGGGCGGCGGCTCATATGAGAGCTATCGAATCGAGCTCAAAGTTCTTAAACACGCTGACGGCTACAAAGAGTATATCGTCACAAAAACCGAAGCGATGATGGCCGGCTAATAGTATTTGATGCGCTCGCATACAAAAAAGCCACAGGCGGGTTGCCTGTGGCTTTTTTCTTGGTCTGTCTTGAGCGAGAATACCGCTCGCGCGGAACTACTGCTTCAGAACATAAGCGAAGATCAGCGGTGCCACGATGGTGGCGTCGCTCTCGATCACGAACTTTGGCGTGTCGATGCCGAGTTTGCCCCACGTGATTTTCTCATTGGGGATCGCACCCGAGTACGAACCGTACGACGTTGTCGAATCCGAGATTTGGCAGAAGTAGCCCCAGAGCGGAACGTGATCGCGGTGCAAATCCTGATGCAGCATTGGAACAACGCAGATCGGGAAGTCGCCGGCAATGCCGCCGCCGATTTGGAAGAAACCGATTGGCGATTTTGGCGCCGTCGCTGTGTACCAGCTCGCGAGCTCCATCATGTACTCAATGCCCGAACGCACGGTGTGCACGTTTTTGATATCGCCTTCGATGACGTGTGCGGCAAAGATGTTGCCGAGAGTCGCGTCTTCCCAACCTGGAACAACCATCGGGAGGTTCTTCTCAGCCGCAGCCATCAGCCACGAATCTTTGGGGTCGATCTGATAGTACTTTTTGAGCTCCCCGCTCAAAAGGATCTTGTACATGAACTGGTGCGGGAAGAAACGCTCGCCGGCTTGATCGGCTTTCTGCCAGTGCTCAAGCACGGCCTTCTCGATACGACGGATGGCCTCTTCCTCAGGAATGCAGGTGTCGGTGACGCGGTTCAAGTGCTTGTCGAGGAGCACTTGCTCGTCTTGCGGAGTGAGATCGCGGTAGTTTGGAATGCGCTCATAGTGATCGTGAGCGACGAGGTTGAACACGTCCTCTTCGAGGTTGGCGCCGGTGCAGGTGATGGCGTGAACCTTGTCCTGACGGATCATCTCGGCCAATGAAAGACCGAGTTCGGCTGTCGACATCGCGCCTGCGAGTGTGACCATCATCTTTCCGCCACCAGCCAAGTGCTTTTCGTACCCTTGGGCCGCGTCTTTCAAAGCAGCTGCGTTGAAGTGGCGGTAGTGGTGATCAATAAACGAGCGAACAGACATCCTGAGCCTCCGGAAAAATGTCAGCAAACGGGTCCAAAGCGCTAGGTGATTACCGAACCTTTTCGGGGAGGCAAGCGCTGAGATCGCTGGGTTTGGCGCTGAAGGGGTGTCGAACGTTTAAACACCTGTCAGCCGTGATTTGCGTCGGGGTAGGCGGTTTGAGATGGGAAGGAAGTGACCGCGTTTTAAGTCCGAAAATGCCGGCGTGGTGGCTGCAATTACGTAAAGAGTCGAATTTTGATTGCCTGGCAATTGGAGGTTTCCATGTACGGTCTAACTCTCACAATTTTGCTCACCTTGAGCGGTATACAGCCTGCTTTGGCACAATCAGCCGACTCGGCGATCACTCCGGTTCGCTTGGTTCCGGCTCGTCCATCAGGATTTTACGATTGGGCGCACACCGGCGCTCGGATTGGTGGTGAGTTTCGCACCAACGAGGCGGCGCTCGTTGAGCAGGTCCGGATTTATCAGAACGCAATGAACCAGCTTCAGCTTCAGACACGCGACCTCAGGAACACGCCCTATGGTCTTAAAAATGAAGTTCCAAACGGTGTCGTGACCCGTTCGTTCGGGCCTGACGGTGAGTTGTCGGCGCAAAAGCAGGCGGGAATTCGAAAGAATGTCGATACGGCGTACGCGGCGCTAAAAAAGATCTACATCATCAAGGGTGATTTGACGTCGAAGCTGACCGAGTCATTCGCCCTCGAGAGAAATCGTCTTGATGCTCAGAAACTAAAAGTGCCTGGCCTGGAGACGTCGCTGGCTCAGGTGCTTTCACGGTTTAGCGGTCCTGCGCTGGATTCGGCGATTGGCCTTGCTCACTACGTCGAGACGGCAGATTCCTCAGAGGCTCGTCGCGAGGGTGTCCCATTTTTAATGCGAAACAAACTGAACAAACTATTCGCTGTTCAAGCCGAAATGCAGTCCGACCTTCTGACTCGAAAAGACGGCGTTGGCGAGCGCACGGCGGGGCTTGAAGCAGCGCTGCGAGGGCAATTGAAGCAGCTGGCAAGTCTTGAGAAGACCGGTGTTGAGCTTCGCGAGCCTTATCAACCATTGGTGTCCGGACAGGACGACTTCCATCATCGTTATCCGCCGGCTCGGCCACAGTTCGAAGCGTATTTGAACGACATGAAGCAAGGGTTTCGTGAGGCGCGCAATCGCGCATTACTGACGAAGAGTGTGGGAGCACCTCTGGTTGTCATGGTTGGTTCACTGGGATTCAGTGTTGCGGCCAATGCCGGTGAAGCGGAAGCCGTTTCGAATACGGCGGATGAGGCTTCGGAATCGCCTAGTTTTGAGTCAAGATCATGGGCGCGGCCAGGCTCACGGAATCGCGTATCGCGAGGGGTAAGACAATAAAGCCTGCGGAAGCCGAAATCGATCGGATGTTTGGGGCCATGGGGCCCCATTTTTTGTTTGGAGCGGCCGGGGTTTTCACTTACAACCGTGTGCTCAAAACAGGAGTGTCGAAACCCCCATGAACGCAAACCCACCGTCGTCCTCGTCGCCACTGGCAGGTTCTCGCACACAACCTCTCCACTCGCCGCTGTTTGCTGCACGCGACCTCTTTGAGACACGCTACCTGGGCGCTGACTCACTCTTGCTCGCGGGTTCGGTGATTCGCGGAGAGGCCTCCAGCTACTCCGATCTCGATGTTATTGTGCTGTTCCCGCATGTGCGTGCCGCTTACCGCGAGTCGTTTACGCATAAGGGATGGCCGGTTGAGGCATTTATACACGACATGGAGACGCTCCGCTATTTCTTGTACTGCGTCGATCAGCCGCAGGCCTCGGCGACTCTTTGTGAGATGATTCGCGAAGGGCATGAGATTCCGGGTGTAACAGCCATGACGGCCGACGCGAAAGCGCTTGCGGGCGACGTGTTGAAGGCCGGTCCTCCAAAGCTCACGATTGATGAGATCGAAGATCGTCGCTATCACATTTCGGAGTTGATCGATGACCTTCGTGAACCGCGCTCTCGGCACGAGCTGATCGCAGCGGCAAGCCGCGTGTATGGCGAGCTTGCCGATTTCTATTGCCGCTCACATGGGCATTGGACGGGTTCGGGCAAAGGGCTTTTAAAGCGTATGAAATCGATCGATACGGGATTGGCGCGGCGCTTTTCTGAGGCCTTTGATCAGCTCTTTCAGCATGGTCAACCGGGGCCGGTGATTCATCTCGCTGAAGAGATGCTCGCTCCGTTTGGTGGTTTCCTCTTTGATGCCTATCGCCGTGAAGCGCCTTCCAATTGGCGTGGGAAGTAAGCGCTGATGAATGACCAGCGGCTCGATGGCGATTCGGTAAAACAGGCGATTTCGCTTTTGAGCGATTTGGTGAACGATCCCATTCGGTTTGCCGAGCTCGACGAGAATGACCGCATTGAACTCATGCGGGTCGCGGGGCGTTTGTCGCGGCCCACCCGCGATGAATTGAAGATTCGAACGCGCGAGTACACGCGGCTGAAGAAAAAGCAGATCGTGCTCGCTGACCGCGCGGCTCGTGCGAAGACTGGCATTCGCGAAGCGCGATTGACGCCGGTGTTTGTGGCGCCTGAAAGACAACCAGAGAAACTTGCGGGCAATGTCGAACACGATCAGGAGTTAAAATCGGCTCGAAACTGCTACGTTTGTAAAGCAGAGTTCACGAAACTTCATTTCTTCTACGATTCCATGTGCCCATCGTGCGCGCAGCTCAACTATGAAAAACGCTTTCAAACGGCGCCGATGCATGGACAAGTTGCGATCATCACCGGCTCACGCCTTAAAATTGGTTACCAGGCGACGGTGATGATGCTGAGAGCCGGCGCGCGCGTGATTGCGACAACGCGCTTTCCGGTCGATTCAGCACTTCGCTTTTCGAAGGAGCCGGACTTTTCAAAGTGGCGCGATCGCCTTGAGATCTACGGCCTTGATCTTCGCCACACGCCGAGTGTTGAGATCTTCACGCGGATGATGGAGGAGAAGCTCGATCGTCTCGATATTCTCATCAATAACGCGGCCCAAACAGTGCGTCGCCCGCCGGGATTTTATTCGCACATGATGGATAACGAGAAGCTGCCGTTCGCGATGCTTCCATCCGAGGCGCAGCAGCTTCTTCGTTCACATGAGACATGTAAGAGCGATCTCAATGCACTCTGCCCGCCAAGCAGCGGTGAGGCCGCACTGCCTGTTGCATGGCATGGTCATGGCCCTGGCGTGGGGCTAAGAGCTTCGGCGGAGCTTTCGCAAATTCCATACTCGTTTGATCAGTCACTTTCGGTTCGCGAGGTTTTTCCAGAAGGAAAACTCGATGCCGATCTTCAGCAAGTTGACTTACGCACAACCAACAGCTGGCGCATGCGGCTGGCCGACGTGCCAACACCTGAAATGCTGGAAGTGCAACTCGTGAACGCTGTTGCGCCGTTTGTTCTGTGTAGCAGGCTTGCGCCACTCATGCGTCGCGATAACACCGGTATGAAACACATGGTGAACGTGACGGCGATGGAAGGGAAATTCTATCGCTTCACCAAGGCTGATCGCCATCCGCACACCAATATGGCGAAAGCCGCACTCAATATGCTCACGCACACCTCCGCAAGCGATTTGGCGAAAGACGGCATTTACATGAATGCCGTCGATACCGGTTGGGTCACCGATGAGGACCCCGCGGTTCTAGCGCAGCTCAAACAAGAGGTTCACGACTTCCAGCCGCCGCTCGACATCGTCGATGGTGCCGCGCGTGTCTGTGACCCCTTCTTCGATGGGATCAACACCGGCAAACACTGGTGCGGAAAATTCCTGAAAGATTACTTCCCAATCGACTGGTAGCGCGGCCAGTTCCGTGGTCACCTTTGCCGCTCAGAAAGCCCTGCGTCATTTTGCGTCGGAGCAGTGGGGTGTTCGTTGCGGAACTGTCGAGCGGTTCGGTGGCCGTCAATATCTTCGACGGTGACGGCTTTTCCATGATCTTGAGTTTGAGCTGAGTGCGTGGTGCTACGGCATGGGCTTTGAAATACCACTTCGTAAGTACTCTCGCAGACTTGGATCATTTTGAGACGGCTCCACGAGAGCGAAGGGAGATAGTCGTGACTATCAAAAAGAATCAGCACCGAAAAGACATCATGGGATTGTCGTTCGCGACGCTCGTGGTACTGGTCAGTCTCTTGTCCGCTCAAGTGGCAAATGCTGAATCTGAGGCGAAGCCCAGTGTGGCCGCAAAGAAGAAGTTCGAAGATCGGATGCATCTCAAGTATGCGACCCAAGTTGCTCAGATCAACAAACAGTGGGATGCGAGCAAAGTCGTGATCAATTTTGTGCCTGAGACTCGGAATGCGACTCGGCTTCTTGCGGAGAACGTGGATGTCTTTATCGCCGACGATCGTGCGCAGGTGAAGATGACGACTGAGGCCGCGATGCACGAGTATTTGAAACAGTTCGACCGTGCGATGACTGAAGCAAAGAAACTGAATGTTGATCGCGATAAGCCTTTCCCGGATGTCTCGACGAAGGTGACGGCAAAGGCTTTCGATGAGGCCGTTCGGCGAGCGGATCTTGCGATGTCGCGATATCGACTTTTGCAAACGAGACTGAAAAACAAACTGCTCAATTCATTTGGTGAATTGCGCGATTTGGTTTCAAAAGATGATATGAAGCTGTTCAGTGCAGGGAGCAGGACCTCGTGTGGGTACAGTGGCCGAGCTTCTGGCGCGAATGGATCTTGGCTACTCTGACGTCGCGATTGAAACCCTCGAGCGAGGCGGCGCCTCCCTGCAGTTCGAAGAGTTGCAGCGTGTGCAGAAGGATATGTTGAAGTCTTGGGCGTGGGATGAACCGACGGTACAACCAAAGACGTTTTTAAGCCGCAACTTGGATATGATCCGCCAGATTGAAACAACGGGTGTTGAGGTTTCTCGCAAAGCGACGCTTGTCGATGTCGCCAATTTCAATCGAATGGCGCCTGATCACAAGCAAGCGCTTGAGACGCTAAGATTGAGAGGGCCTGTTTCTCGAGATGTGCAGCGTGCTCTTGATAAAATTCCACGATCGCAGATTGCTGGCGGACGAGTCACACTGGTCGTTGGAGCTGCGGGTTTTGTCGCGAGCGGTGCAGTGATGGCCGGTGAGGCCGAGGCGGTCGAATCACAACCGGCTGAAGGCTCAGCAGCGGAGTTTACATCGCAGTCATGGGCGCGGCCTGCACGACGAACATCGCGTTAGGACGGGACGCCTTCATGAGGACGCGAGCGTTACTTGTATCCGCATCGATTCTTGTCTTTGGCATTTCGCTTAAGGCGCAAGAGACGGTCAATGGCGTCGAAGTGAAGGTGGACCCTGAGGAACGAGTTTTACTTCGTCCTCGCGAGACGAATTTCACTCGATTTATTGAACAGCCCGATGCGCGAGCCGAGATGAAACGGGCCCTCTCTGAGTTTCACGATGCTTCGAGAGAGGCGCGCCGTTCGTTTCTGTCACTTCATCAAAATATGCAGAGACTCCATTGGACCGACCGCGATGTTGTGAAGCTTGGTGTGTATTCCGCGAAAAACAAGGTGAACTTTCGTATCTATGAGGCAGCGGCGCAAAGGGCAATGGATGCCTATACGAAGTTTTATAAAATAAAAAAGAAGGCGGCTGAGGTCTACGCCCAAGCATTTGAGATCGAGCCAGGAGTTCAGGTTCAGCAGAACGGTTGGAGCCGCGAGAAGTTTGTCGGAAAAGATCAAGCGCTGTTCATGGCCGCACTCGACGGCGGCTACAAGGGTGTACCTATCGACTTTATTGATCATCTTCGTCAAGTTGAACGCGAGATGAAAGAGCTTCCAGAGAAAGAGCTTAACGTCAATTCGAAGACAAAGGTGCTCACTGCAAGTGGAGCAGTCGACGAACAGTTGAATAGGATGATTCGAGCCGAAAAGGAGGGGATTACCCTTCCGGCGAGACATTTAATGCGTCCCGAAGCGAATTGGGGCAAGAGTTTATCGAAAGCGATAACGGATCTTAATTTGAAGCGTGCGCGGGCCGGCGGAGGCGGAGGGCTTGCGATTGCGACAGGCGTTGTGGCCGCGTTCGCGAGCGGAGTTGCGAGTGCAGGTGAGACTGAGAGTGCAGTCGATGACACCGACGCTGATTTTAGTCGCCAATCCTGGTCGCGCCCGACACGCAGAACATCGCGCTAGAGTTTTAGCGAACGGCCGCGCGAATTTCTTTCTCAAATGCATTGGCATACCAGCCAAAATAGTTTTCTTGCGGTGCCTTTCGCTCTTGGCGAAAGCGCTCAGCCGCGTAGAAGGCACGTTGGTACTCATTTCCCAGGTTGTAGAGCGTCGCGGTCACGCCGAGGTTCCCAGAGATATCGAAACACGAGACGTCGCGGTACACCTGCATCGCCGTACGCAAGTACGCTGCGATGTAGTGAATGGTCGCGTGGGGGTCGAGCACGGTCTGAAGTGAAGACGCGAAGTCTCCAAATTGAATTTTCTTAACGCCACTGACTTTAGCGACGACATCATTGAGTGACCAAATCAGAACCGGATTGAACTGCGCGATACCATAGGTGCCGATGCCGCTGAGCGAAGAGCGGAGGTAGGCTCCGTCATAGGCCGACATGAAGTAGTCGACGCATTTCCACTTCCAGTAGTTCGGAATCGATGCCGACATACATGCTTTGACTTCGGGATCTTTTGCGAGTTCCTGGAGTTGTGCAGATTTTGCGGCAAGCTGTGTGCCTTTGACGCCACTGAGTTTATCCTGCAGGGCGCGGTCGAGAAAGCCATTGAAGCTCATTTCGACGACGATCGGCGCCAAAACAAGCGCCGGGTCGATGCCATAGGCGCGACCGGCTTTCTTGATTTCATCGATAAGGCCGAGGCGCTGGAGCTCGCGCAGGATCTCCGGCACTCGCTTCGCGCCGAACGCTCGGATCTTTGCAGTGGAGGCTGCGTCTGGCTCATTGGGCACGGAGATTTGTTCAAAAGCCAAAAGGCGCAATTTTGAGTTTCGTGGGAGTGACGGAATGTTCGTGTTCTGATTTCCGGGCGTGAGCCTTTGAACGTCGCGATCCGAGCAGGCCCGGTACGGAGCGCCACCGAGGAAGGGGTTTTGAGCTAGCGCTGAGGAGCCGAGCAGGGAGCCTATTAAGAGGGTCATCATCGATTGTTTGAGGTGAGAAAAAATCATAGGCTCCTGCCGAAAATTGGGCATCGTGTGTTGGTCGAGATCGTCTTTACGGCAAGCCCCCGCGCATTTACTCGCTATGGCGTCTCGACCCGTCGATGTATTGCGAGCATGATGCCGTTGGTATCTATGTCGTCGGTGCGCGATTCAGGTGACCAAAGAATTGACAATGTCGATGGGCGTCTGAACGCCGCTTGCTCAGGGGTTTTGCGACAAAAGTCGAGTGAGGCTCTCAAACTGAGGTCTAAAAGGGCCGATAAGAAGGTCGATGTATCGTCTGCGGCGAGCCTTCATTCTCACGGTGTTTTTGTTTGTCGGAGCGGCCGAAGCGCAGCTTGTCGATATCCCTCCGTCCAAGCAGATGATGGATGGTGTTTGTGTCGATACGCAAGGTCGCGAAAGTGCGGCGCGCGATGTCGGCAGCGGCCCTGATGCCGATAAAGACTACCTTCAGAAGATTCCGTCATGTCGAAGTCAAGTGACGTGCCTGAGCCGCGAGCGTCTTGAGTATCTTGAACGCGTGGGCATGATGCCGATGGGTCTGAAGAATCCGCAAGAATACTTTAAGGCCGCTGCACCTTTGGCGGCAAGAATGAGTTGTTACGAGGATCAGGCCAATGTCGAACGCCAAGTTCTTGAGCTCGACGACATCTTGAAGAAGTCAAAGAAGCTCATGCCCTATGAGACAATGCTCTCGACAGAGATCACGCTCGATCTTGCCCAGCAAGGACGAGAGTTTATCAAAGACAATCGCGCGGCGGTACAGGCGCTCGCCGACTGCTATCAGCTAGATGCTGAATATGACGAGCGCAAGGACGAGAAGCTGAGTCCCACTGCGAAGCTCGCGCTCTACAACAAGTCTGATTTGAGAAAGCGATCCGAGGCTCCGTTTTGCGAGCCGCTTTGGAGTGGAAAATCGAATATCGCGGGGACGCTAAAGAATCTAAAGGAGTTTCGTCAGACGTTGTTGGCACTACAGGTTGACGAATACAAGAAGTCACTCTCATCCAAAGAATTTGAGACTCTCTATCGAGCGATGTCGCTTGATCAGCTTTCTGAGGACGACGTGCATCGCACGTTGAAGCCATTGAGTTCAATTGGACTGGTATCCAATCCCCTGTACTCCGATGCACCAAAGGTCTTGATGCCAGCGACTGATGATGAGTTGCATGGGCTTGGAGCGTTCCACAAAGATCTCGCCAAGCGATATCCCGAAGTTAAGATGAAAGAGGCGCTTCTCTCAAACTTAAATCGCTTGATCGAAATGGATCCGATGCTGATCTACTTCGATAAGTCGCGCCCAACGAGCGCGGATATGGCCAAAGCGTTTAAGCAGTATGTGGCGAATTTGAAGACGGAGAGTTTTGAGGACGGACTATCGGACTTTCAATTCTACGAGTATCCGAAGCTTGTCGATTCGATAGTGAAAGAGTATCCACCAGACATGCGTGGAGACGCCTGTGCTGTCGCCGAGTACGTGCATCGGCGGAGTCGTGAGATTGCGGGGCTACCGGCGACCATGCTGATGGATGTGACAACGGTTGCGGGACTTGGCGGAGCGCTGAATATTCCTGTCCTTCTAAAGCTGAGCGGTGCGAAGGCTGCGAAGGGAGCGGTGGGTCGGGCCGGAGCTTTTCTGTCGGCTGGAATGGCGCCGGGTATGGCGCTGATGACAGACATGGCGGTCACGCGCGGTCTTTCGGTCAAATTTGAGAAAGACATGTGTCAGTCGCTTCAAGGGCAAACAAATGGGATGTGTCGTTCGGCAAAGATCAATCGCGACTTGATTGAACTGCAAATTCAAGGCGCGATGATGGCGGCAATGCCGGTCGTGATGAAGGCAACGAGCTCATTCGGTGCGGCTCGAGCGGCGAAAGCTTCACAGGCTGAGGCCGTGAGTTCCGCGCCGGCGAATACATTCCGTCGACACAAGAACGAACGGAAGCGCTAAGCAAGCGAGCTAGTGCTTTTTTGAATAGCCGTCGAAGTTGCGTGGCATCGCGACCCAGTCGCGGAGCGCGAAAATCGTGCGAAAGTAAGGGAGATAGGGAAGTGGGCCGAAGGCGGATGGACCGGCCTCTTGGTAGGCATCATCGTCATAGAGCGCGCGGAACACTTTGACCCGGCAGATTTTCTTCGCGCGTTCGGCGATCTTGTGGAGAACAGCGAAGTTATCGATGTACGCGCGTTCCATCGGCTATGTGCCAGTGAGTTCGTCCTCAAGTGCAAGTTCGACCGGAAGCTGTTCGTTGATCGCGGCGCAGAAACCTGGTGGAACTTCTTCGGCAAGACCGATCTCGGCAAGGCGCTCGGGAGGTGTGGCGAGACGGAAGTAGCCGCGCGTGGCTTTCATCGCGCGGAGGGCGCGCATCGAGGCGTTTTTATCGACCGGCGACCATTGCGCGGCTTGAATCCATCCGCGATCAAGGTATTCGCGATAGGCACGGCGTTCGACATCAAGAACCGTGAGGCCGGCTGACGCCATCTGAAAGTTTTCGGTCGAAAGCAGAAGTGAGGCGAGTTGGCGAGTTTTGGCCAAAGCTTCGATTGGATTAAAGTCGGCCGAGCCTTTGATTAAACGGACTTTAATTGCGCTCAGGATATCGAGAGTTTCTGGGAGCGGAAGAAAAGAGGGCAACGTAAAGATCTTCTTATCAGCAATCAGTTTCAGCGGTGGTGCGGTTTCGATGTCCCAGCGCTCGCCAGTATCGATCGCGTCTAGGAACCCAAGATCGGCGCTTAGTTTTTTGATAAACGAGCGACTTTTGATCCAGTCATTTTGATAGCGGAGCAGAAATTCACGTGTCGCCTTGGCGACGAGCGGCGTTTTACGGCCATAGTCGACCGTGGCCTCTTGATCGGCGCCCCAGTATAGCAGGGGATTGAGCTTTGGGCCGACATCTGTTTTTTCATTGAGCGTAGCTTGAGGTAGAGCAGGTTTAAAGAAGCTGGCCGAATTGAGGAAATCTCGATCGCCAAGGTAGGTCTCGCGATAGTCGACTTGCTCTTGGACAATCTCTTCGACCTGCCGGTCGATGTCTTTCCGTAATAACGCTTCGGTGCCGACAATTGTTGCTGCCGTAAGCGTGAGAAACGACCCTGATGCAATCACCAGGGAAACAACCACGGTCTTTCGACTTATGCCGGTTGAGTGCTCAACCAGGTTTTCACGTATATTTTCCACGCCTGAATAGCATTGTTCATCTCTATGCGTGCAAGCTCAAGCTCTGCTCGCTTTTCTTGTAAACTAATATGCATTTGCTCACTCATGCGGCGAACCTCTGCTGTTTTGGAGATGCGATACTCGTTGAATTCGTCTTTATGGCGAGCGAATTCAGTCTGGATCTCTTTCCAGCGCTTTTGCGTATTGACGATTCGCTCGCGAAGCGCCTGGACCCGCTCAGAACTGGCGCCTTTGGCAACAATTCGTTTTTCCTCCATCGCGATACGCGCCTTTAGGATCTCTTCAGGCGAGACTCTTTTAAGTTTATGGGCCAGGCCGACAGCAGCCAGTGTGCGAATGCACCACTTTGTCGGATCCCATTGATACCAGCGAATGCCGTTTCGATAGTCCGCTTGAAAAAAGTGGTGGTAATTGTGATAGCCCTCGCCAAAAGTCAGGAACGCCATGGTCACGCTGTCCTTGGCTGAATTTCGATCCGTATAGGGCTGATTGCCAAAAGTATGGGCCGCCGAATTGATTAGAAAAGTGCTGTGTTGCGACAATACGATCCGCAAGAGACCGCCGACCAGCATGCCGGTTCCAAAGCCAAAACCAAAGAGCACTCCGAGAAGACCCGGAACGATGAAGCCCATAAAGATCGCAATTAAAACATAATAATTGTGTTGAATCCGAATCCAGCGGTTCTTCCAAAGATCCTTCGCGTAGACGTTGGCTTCGGGATGGCGATCGCGCATCAGCATCCAGCCGAGATGGGCGTAGAAAAATCCGCGATTGATTGAGTACGGATCCTCGTCGGTGTCGACTTCGCGATGATGGCGTCGGTGATCGGTGGACCAGCGAACGGCCGATCCCTGAAAGGCCATCGAGGCAACCAAGAGAAAGAGAAATTGAATAAACGGCGGCACATCAAAACTGCGGTGGGAGAAGTAACGATGATAGGCCACGGTGATGCTCATATTGCTGATCGTATAGAGGGCGACAAGAAAAACAGTGAGTCCCCAGCTCCAGCCATATTCATAGATATGGAGAGGGACGAGAATCGCGGCCAGGATCGGTGTCACGACCAAGAAGATGGCGCTGACCCAGTTGACCTCGTGGAGGAACTCGCGAAAGGTCATGGCTGAGTAGGGTTTCAATGTGGTTACGGGGTTTGCCTGCTCGGTTGATGGCTCTGAACTCATTCGCACTCCTTTGCGCTCCGTCGTATCGATTGGTGAAACATCGACGATGACAGTCCCGTTTATGATAGCTTCGACTGTGAAATGAAGCCACGACAAATCTTAGACAGAAATGACGTTCTTTGGCTTAGACTTTCTTGGCATGATCCAGAAGATGAGGGGAGTTGAGCGATGCGCAAAATGATGCTTCAGGTCGGGTGCGCTGTATTCGCTTTGGCGGCGTCGGTCGCTTTCGCTACGGTTGCGACTGAACCTGTTAAAATTCTTTTTATCGGCGATTCTCTCACGCAGGGCTACGGCGTGCGAGCGGACGAGGCGTTCCCGGAAGTGCTGGGGCGACTTTTGGAGACGCGCGGGAACAAAGTGCAGATCGTCAATGGCGGCATCAGCGGTTCAATGACCGCGGCGGCCGATCAGCGGTTACGCTGGTATTTAAAGGCGAAGCCTACGATTGTCGTATTTGCTCTAGGTGCGAATGACGGCCTTAAAGGCACGCCGGCCGATGTGATTGAGGCGAATTTGGATCGCGCCATTCAGTACGCCAAGTCGAAAGATGTGCGCGTAGTTTTGACGGGGCAGAAGATTTTTAAAAATTTTGGTACGGACTACGTTAAGGCTTTTGATGGTGTGTTTCCGCGGCTAGCGAAAAAGCACCGCGTGGTCTTCATGCCTTTTCTCTTAGAGGATGTAGCGTTAAAAACGGAGCTCAATCAACCTGATGGGCGTCATCCCAATGCAGAAGGGCATAAGCGCATTGCCGAGAATCTGGTTAAGCTGATTGAACCCATGATCAAGTCTACGACAGAATCGCGATTGGATAAGAAATAAAATGCACGTGCTTGAAGTCAAAGATGTGAATAAGTCGTTTCCGTTGCCTGTTCAAGACGGAGAAACCGGCGCCAGTCGTCTTATGGTCCTGAGTGGCGTGTCGTTTGTCGTCGAGCACGGTGAGACGGTCGCGATTATGGGGCCGTCGGGTGGTGGAAAATCGACGCTGCTCTCGCTTCTCTCTGGTCTTGATCGCCCTGATCATGGGCAAATCTTGGTGCTCGATAAAGACATTGCCGCGATGACTTCGACTGAGCTCAACGCCTTTCGCGCCCGATCCATCGGCATTGTCTTTCAACAGTTTCAATTGCTTGAACATTTCAGCGCGCTTGAAAATGTTCGGTTGCCGCTCGATCTTCGTGGCGTTCCGGCGCACGAAGCGGATCGCATCGCTCTTGAGAAGCTCGACCGTGTTGGTCTAAAAAGCCCGATCGCATCACTTTCCGGACCAGATGAGTCAGGGCGAGTGTCAGCGTGTGGCGATCGCACGAGTATTGGCGATGGGAGCACAGCTGATTTTTGCGGATGAGCCGACTGGAAGTCTTGACGCGAAGAATGGAAAAGCTGTTATGGATCTGCTCTTTGCGTCGGCTAAAGAGTCTGGCGCAGCGGTGGTGCTGGTGACTCACGATGCGGAGCTGGCCAAGCGCTGCCATCGAATGCTGAAAATTGAGAATGGTCAGCTCTCGTGATGCCGGCACTTAATCGGTTCATTGTAACTGAGATTCGGCGCTCGATCCGCTCGGCCGGTGCGATTCTTGCGGTTCTAAGCTTAGGCCTTATCGGTCCACTTTTGACCGATGTTTTGCGAAGCTCGGTTAAGGCATTTTTAAAAGAGAACGCACGCCACGTGTTGACGGCCGATATCGCGGTCAGCGCTTTTCGCCCGATCAGCGACGACGAAGTGGCGAATGTCGGTCGTCGTTTTAAAGTTGAGCGGAGCACTCGTGAAATCGAGTTTGTCTCCATGGTGGCGGGGCGCGATGCCAAAAGTCTTTTGCTTGAAGTGCACGCCGTCGATGCTGAATTTCCTTTGATCGGTCAGTTTGAATTCGACTCGACACAGCCAGCCGAGAACCCGAAACTGGTAAGTGGCGATGTGTGGCTCAGTCGAGACGCGGCGACAGCGCTTGGCTATAAGCAAGGCGATGAATTGAGGATCGGTCACGCGACCTTCCGCATCGCACGTCTTCTGACTGGAACACCCGGGATGAGTCGAACGGCTTTTGGTTTGGCGCCGCGAGCCTATGTTCCACGCCAGGGTGTTGAGGCGACGGGGCTTTTTGGTTTTGGGAGTCAGGTTCAGCACCGCGCCTATTTTACGTTTCGCGGAGATGTGGCTGTTGGTGAGACCGAGATCAAATCGGTGTTGCCAGATCCAGACCTCTTTGTGCGCACGCCCGATGACTCAACTCAGGGTATCGAGCGATTCACGCAGTCAGTTTCGCTGCATTTAGCATTGGTTTCGGTCTGCTTGTTTTCGATGGGTTGGCTTGCTGCGTTTTACATCATTCGCGTGCAGGCCATTCAGCGCGTTCAGCGTGGCGTTGTGGCGTTGGTCTTTGGCGCGAGCTACCGGATGCTCGTCTGGCTTGAGCTCGTCCGCGTGATTTTGATGACGGCACTTGCGTCGCTTCTTGCGCTCGCCTTTGTGGAGACGATTTTGATTCCACTTGAGCCGTGGTTGGCTCGGCAAATTCAGACTCAAATTGCGCTGCCGTTTCATTTGCGGACATCTTGGGTGACGGTTGGACTTTTGCTTGCGGTCTCTGTGGCTTCGGGTTTTTTGTTTACACTGCCCTTCGCGATGCGCTTGCGCTCGGCGCGCCTTGTTCAGCTGTTTTCAGAATCGGCGGTTCAAGAGGATCATAGTAGCGAGAGTCGCACTAGCGATCGCGCGCTATGGCTTGTGCTGGGTATCGGTCTCTTCGCGCTGCTCTTCGCGGTCGCTGTTCGCTTGACGGGTGATGAGCTTCGGGGACTGCAGATCACGGGGTTGCTGGCGGTTGTGACGGTGATCTTGCTCTTCACGGGTGCTTGTCTTTTTCGTGGAATCGGTATTTTGGGGCAAAGGTTTACTCGTTATCGCCTTCTCGGTCTGCAACTGTCGCGTTCGCGTTTTGTCGTCAGACTGTCGTTTATGGCCATTGCATTCTCGACATTTGTGACGGTCGCCATTGGGCAAACGATGCTGTCGCTTGGCTCGGAGTTTAAGGAGAGCGCTCGAGTCAGCGCCCTTCCTGATTTTTTTGCCTTTAATATTCCTGAGGCCGAGATCGAGGCACTTTCGGTTTGGAGTGAAAACCGAGGGCTCAAGCTTGAGCATCTGTCGCCGATGATTTTGGCGAGGCTCACGAAAAAAAATGACCTCCCGATGAAGGGAGATCGCTTTGAACGCTTCCCGGTTCGCGTCACTTGGCGTGAGAAGCTCTTGGAATCAGAGACTCTGGTGGAGGGCGAGCGTCTACCGACACGGTTCAATGCCGACGTTCAGACGCTGCCTTACTTGAGTGTCGAATCGCGGTTTGCCGAGCAAAATGACCTTAAACTCGGCGACCGTCTTGAGTTCGACGTGCAGGGTGTGCCGATGGTCGCAGAAATTCGCAATTTTCGTCGCGTGCGTTGGGCCGATTTCAATCCCAACTTCTTCATTTCCTTTCAAGCCGGTGTGCTTGAGGATGCGCCGAAAACGTGGCTCGCCAACTTACGTGTGCCCGACCGCACGGCTCGCGCGCAAGTTCAGTCGGATCTTGTGCGCCGCTTTCCTGATCTCTCGGTCATTGATGTTGGCCAAACTTTGGAGCGAGTGATGGGAATCGTGCGAGCGGTTTTGGGGCCGGCGGAGGGGGCGGCAATGGTCACATCGCTATTTTCACTCTTGGTGCTGGCGAGTATTGTCGGTCACTCGACAGAGCTCCGTGCTCGAGAGATGAATCTGCTTCGCATCCTTGGGGCTGAGCCGCGCCGCGTCCGAAGTCTTTACCGCTCGGAGTTCATCGTTGCCGGTTTTCTGGGCGCTTTGGTGGGCGGAGGCTTGGGAATCGCAGGAACAGCCTGGCTTTTGAGTCGTTTATTTGAGCTCTCGTCGAGTTTTAATCTTATGCGCTTGGGGGTGGCGGTGGTGCTTCCGACACTCGCAATGGCCCTCATTGGCGATTGGCTGTATTTTCGGGTCGCACGAGGGCTTGGATTCGTCGGCCGGGTCGTGTAGAAACTTGGTCATGCAGAATTCTTCAAACTTCGAAAATAAGCGTGGTGGATTGATGAAGTGGGCGGCCGTGAACGAGGCGAAATTACCGACGGTAACAGCATACTGGGTTGCGGCTTTAGTCTTGGCTTTGGCGGTTCTGTCGCGATTTCTCCCTCATCCCGATAACGTTTCGCCGATGCTGGCGGCATCGCTTGTTGCGGGTTTGGTGTTGGGGCGCGGGCGCACTTTGCAGGCGACACTGATGACGGCGCTGGCGAT
This sequence comes from Bdellovibrionales bacterium, assembly GCA_016713885.1. GTDB lineage: Bacteria > Bdellovibrionota > Bdellovibrionia > Bdellovibrionales > JAMPXM01. The sequence continues at coordinate 27,623 of JADJOF010000006.1, forward strand.
GATTCTCTCGGATATCGTGATTGGGTTTCACAGCACCGCAGTTTTTGTCTATGCGGGTATGGGACTTGCGGCCTTAGTTTCAAGCCAAGCCGCACCGTGGATCCTCTCATCACCCCAAGTCGCCAACCGTTTTGGTCGCTCGTTGCTGAGCTCGGCGCTAGCGAGTATTGCCGGAAGTTTCATTTTCTTTTTGATCAGCAATTTGGGAGTTTGGCTCGTCGGTGAGCTCTATCCGATGACGGCGAGTGGCTTTGTTGCGTGTTACGCGATGGCCCTTCCTTTCTTTGCGAAGAGTCTGCTCGGCGACTTCGTCTTTGGAACGGCAATGCTTGTTGCGGTGAGCTCTGCCGTCGTTCGTTTTCGTGGAGCTTTGAGGTTGAGTTATGCCCGATAAGAAGGATCAGTGGCCGCAGAATCAAAAGGGCCGCTTTTACGTCGATAAGACCTGTATTGCCTGCGATGCGTGCTGTATCGCTGCGCCTGACAATTTCAAAATGCACGAAGAAGACGGGCATGCCTATCTGTCGAAGCAGCCGGCCTCTCCACAAGAAGAAGAGCAGTGTCGCGAAGCGATGTCGGGCTGTCCTGTCGAAGCAATTGGTGACGACGGCGAATAGTCGCCGGCTTTCTCTCGAACGTGTTGACGCCATTGGCCTCTCGCTTTTAAGTGGGCGCCATGGAAGTCCGGTCCTCTCAGCACATGGTAAAGGGTTTAGCTGGTCGGACTGCCGACCAGACGGACTTTTCACGTCTGGCGCGAGACTTGGTGCGGGTGCTTCGAGAGCCGCTATCACAGGCGCAGGCGAGCCGTCAGATTGGTTACTCGTTCAATAAGCTCAATCGACTTGAAACGGGGCTGAATGCCGTTAAGTGGAGTGATGTTGTCGACCTCTGCGATTTGGCTGGCATCGATTTGTGCCAGGCCTTTTTCAATGTCTACTTTCTTAAGATTGAAGATCCTCGCGATACGAAGACGCTTTTGTTGCGCCTTTTGCCATTGTTGGCTGGTGGGGACTATCGCATGGCCGATGTCGCTCAAGCGGTCAACGTTCACCCTTCGGTGGCTCGCCGTTGGCTTCACGGAGACGTGGTGCCGGATTTTGAGAAAATTTTAGCGCTGCTTTATTACTACACTCAGCAGACCATGGTGGCTTGGCTGCTGCAGATCTTAGGGCATCGTCCCTTCCCTGAAGCGCAAGGCTTGTTCCTGGAGGTCGATGCGAGTCGCAAGGTGGAGACTTCATATCCCTACGCTTGTGCGGTTGAGGCGGTGTTTTGGCTGGAGTCGTATCAGCAGCTTGAGACTCATTCTGATGAGTTTGTCGCAGAAAAAACGCGTCTGCCTCTTGCTGTTGTACAGGGGTTGCTGCCAACGCTTGTTGCCGCTCGGCAGATCGAGCTTGTCGACGGTAAGTACCGCTCGCTGCACACGACGATTAACTTGAATGGAGCGTCCCGGCGCGAGTTTTTGACCATGGCCAAATATTGGAACGATCGCACGCGCCTGTGGCTTGGATATGGCGATCAATCGCCGCTCAATCGCGGCGGTAACCCGAATACGCTCAGCTATCGAATCGTTCCGACGTCGAAGGCTGCGGCGTCCAAAATTACCGAAATCTTAGCGCGTGCGAATGCCGAGATTCTTGCGGCCGTCGAACAGGACGAAGGCCCGGTGACTGAGATTCGAGCGGTTCTGGCCTACCACTTCGGGGTCGATGACATCGAGGCTATTCATTACTAAAATCGGAACATGAGTTCCTATTTCAGTCATTGCAGTGCTGACTTCTCGCGAAGCCGGCGTTTGCCCCTTCTAATAAGGGCATGTCGATTGATGCTCAGCTTGATAAGCCAAAGGTTACGCCGATGAATATTCCGAATGCTTCGCCTGGTGTGCCGTTTGACTACGGCGTTGCATTTTCCCGAACTCTCGGGTGGATCACTGGCTACGAAGCGCAGGTGCTTCGCAAAAAACGCGTTGCTGTGGCCGGGCTTGGTGGCGTTGGTGGGCATTACTGCGAGGTTCTGGCGCGGCTTGGTGTAGGGGCCTTTACGGTCGCCGATTTTGATCGCTTTGGAATTGAGAATATGAATCGGCAGGCGGGCGCTTCGATGAATACCCTCGGCGAGCCTAAAGCCGACGTGATGACCCGCCGAGTTTTGGCGATTAACCCTGAGGCTGATGTTCGTGTTTTCGATAAGGGTCTAACGGCTGAGAACATCGACGAATTTCTGAAAGATGTTGATCTCTATGTCGACGGCCTTGATTTCTTTGTTCTCGATCTTCGCTTCCAGCTTTTTGAGGCGCTGGAGAGAAAGGGAATTCCCTATGTGACGGTTGCTCCGCTTGGGATGGGAGCGTCGATGGTTTACTTTGATCAAAAGTCGATGGGATTCAAAAAGTACTTTGCTCTTAAACCGGGACTTTCACCTTGGCCGCGGTGGAATTGTTCGGGCGCCACAGTCGATGCATTTTGATTCTTATACGAATTCGCTCAGCAAGGTTCGGCTCTGGTTTGGCGGCTATGGTCCGCTGCAGTGGCTTAAGCGCTATATTATTCGCAAAGTCGTTATGAAGTAACGTGTGCGGTCAGTGGTCGATGTAAAACGGTCTGGGTTGGGAATGGGATCTCGACGCCGCTGGCCTTCAACGCCAGTTCGATGGCCTGATAGAGTTCACTTGGAAGACCGGGGACGCTTTCGGTCGGTGTCCATAGCTGAATCGTGAAATCGATCGATGAAGCGCCTAGGCCTTTGACCAGAATCAGCGGTACTGGTTCGCGCAACGTCTCGGGATGAGCGAGGACCGTTTGTTTGAGAAGCTCCGAGACAAATGCGAGGTCGCTCCCGTAGGCGACACCGACCTCAACGTCGACCCGCCGAATGGGAAAATACGAGTAGTTGGTGATGTTCGATTTCACCAGTGTTTCGTTGGGGACACGGATCATCAAATTCGTAAAAGTGCGAATTTTTGTCGACATAAGGTCGATCGCAATGACTTCGCCACGAATTTCACCAACAGCGATGGTGTTGCCGACCACAAACGGACGCTCGAACATGAGAAAGAGTCCGCTGATGAGGTTTGAGGCTGATGTTTGAGCGGCAAAGCCGATGGCGACGGTCAAAACACCGGCGGCGCCGAGCAGGACTTTAAGATCAAATCCGAGGGTGTCGAGTGCTGCGGCGGTCGCGATCACCAAGAGGCCGTAGTAGGCAATGCGCTGAAACAACATGCGCTGTGATTGATCGAGCGTGCCCAGACGGCCAATGGCCGCGTGAGCGCGACGGGCAAGCAGAATTCCAAATAGCAAAATCGCAACGGCTGTGCTGAAATTGACGATGTGCCGTTTGGTGATGAGTTGCGAGAACTCCCGTGCCCACTCTTGAAAAACCATCGAGTCTCTTCCTTTTTAGCCGCGCTCTTTAAAAAAGTTTTTAAAATTCTTCAGAGCCAGTTCGTTGATACTCGCTCGTTCCTGTGCGCGTGGGTTCGCAACGAGTTGGATGAACTGCGACGGGCCTGCCTCGCGCGGAAGGCTGCGATCCGATTGAAAGCTATTGTGTTCATCACCTCTTGCATCAATGGTGATCGAGTCAGTCCAAAACCCGGTCTGCGGAGAGTGAAAGAGAGAGAGGCGGCTACAGGGAATGAGAACTCGATCGACCGTCAGCGGTGTTCCGTTGACGTTTCGAACGGTGAGTGCGGCCCGCGCTTGATCGGCACGGGGATGGGTCTCATCGAGAGCACTGTAAACAGTGGTGCGATTGATGCTGAGCGCGAGTTCGCCGTAGAGAGCATTCGGGCCGAACCAAGTCTTTGAAAAGGGCTCCAGCGGAACCGCGCAAATCACGCGTGAGCCACCGCTTTCGATCTTGATTTCGAGAGGAAGGCAGACTCCGAATGTCAGCTTTTCGTTTGGTTCAAGAGTGAGCGGCGTCGCAAAATAGACCGCGAGCGGGGCTTGTGGGAGAACAGGAGTAAAGATGAGATCGTCGGATGGCGACGGTTGCATCGTAGGCATCGCAAAAGCCTGAGTCTGAAACGGTGCCGGAATAAACGGCGAAAGAGGAGATGCGGGGCTTGGTGCGGAGCGAATGGCGGCGGCATCGCTTGGATTGGACAGATGGCGTTTACTGACGGTCGGTCCGCTCGCTGCTGCATTCACGACAGAACTGGTGGTACGCGTGGCGTGACGCCAGCTCACACTGAACTCAGAGCTGGTTCGCTCAATCAAGAGATCGAGTGAACCGATTTGCCAAAACTGGGCTGTTCGAATGCGAAGCGAGGTCCGTCCCCACCAGGTCTCATTGGACATTGTGAGGGGCAGGCTACCATCCCGCTTCTGAGTTGTGTACGGGAGAAACGAGTGTCTATACTGAATCCGATGTCGAAAAATAAAGCGCCTTCGGGCTCGTCTTCTGGATCGTCTTCTGGCTCGGTGCGAAAAGCGGGCAAGGGGCCGGCTCGCAAGATTTCACAGGGTACCAGTAAGGCTGTTGGCAAGCGCAAGAAGGTTCACCGGGCCGATCTGGTGGCCGATGGTCGCGCCGATGAGCGTGCAACGGGCGGCGTGGAGTTTCTCAATCGCGAAATCGAGTGGCTTGAATTCAACAATCGCGTTTTAGCGGAGGCGCTTGATGAACGCACACCGCTGCTTGAACGTGTGCGCTTTCACGGTATTTTCACTTCCAACCTGGATGAATTTTATATGAAGCGAATTGATGGTTTGCGCCATCAGGTCGCGATGGGATCGAAACGTGTAAACGGTGGGCTGACGGCCGCTCAGCAGCTCGCCTTAATTCGAAAAAAAGTTCTGGATCAACAACGTCGCCAGGCAGAGAATTTTCAAAAATCCCTGCGACCGGAGCTCAAGAAGAATGGCATTGAGCTCTTGAGCTGGTCGCAGTTGACGACGGCCGAGCGTGCCTATGCCACGCGCTACTATCGCCAAAATGTGTTTCCGGTGTTGACTCCATTGGCGGTCGACCCGGGATTGCCGTTCCCCTTTATTTCCAATCTTTCGGTTTCACTGGCGGTGACGCTCCGTCATCCTGAAAAAGAAGAAAAGCTCTTTGCTCGAATCAAAGTCCCGAAGATTTTCCCACAGTGGTTTCAGGTACGCACCGAGGCTCAGACTGAAGCGGCGCGCTTTGTTTCGCTCCTCGATGTGATCGAACACTGCCTGACGGACCTCTTCCCTGAGCTCGAAATTCTCGGTGTGATGCCGTTTAGAATCACGCGCAATTCTGAGGTCGAGCGCGAGGAGGAAGAAGCGGATGACCTGCTTGAGATGGTTGCCGAAGAGCTCAAACAGCGTCGCTTTGGCGAAGTGGTTCGTCTTGAGCATGGTCCCAATCCCGATCCGTGGATGCTTCGCTTTTTGATGGACGAGCTTGAGCTCACCGAAGAGGAAGTCTACGAGGTCAACGGTCCTCTCGACTATGGCGACCTCAAGCCAATCGTCGATTTGCCGTTGCCACTTTTGAAGTATGATCAATGGCACCCGCTGGTCCCGCCAGTTCTCGCGAACGAGCAGGTGAGCATACTGGATATTATTCGCGAACAAGATGTGTTGGTTCATCACCCCTACGAGAGTTTTGGCGCAAGTGTGGAGCGTTTCATCCGGCAATCTGTCGAAGATGACGCTGTTTTGGCCATTAAGATGACTCTCTATCGCACTGGAGACGATTCCCCGTTTATTCCGCTTCTGATCCGCGCGGCCGAGTCGGGAAAGCAGGTCGTGGTTTTGATTGAGCTCAAAGCCCGCTTTGATGAAGAGCGAAATATCCACTGGGCGCAGCAGCTCGAAAACGCCGGCGTTCATGTCGTCTATGGTGTTGTCGGACTTAAGACGCATGCCAAAACCGCGCTGGTGATACGGCAAGAGGGCGAAACCGTTCGCAGCTACGCTCATCTGGGCACTGGAAATTATCATAAGCAGACCGCAAAGCTCTACACGGACGTCGGTTATTTCACCGCTCGGGCGGAGTTGACTGAAGATGTGGTTGAGCTCTTTCATTTTTTAACGGGGCGGAGCTTGAAGCGGCAGTATAAGAAACTGCTGGTTGCGCCGAGCGAGATGAAACAGGGAATTTTGGATCGCATTCGCCGAGAAATTGAATTTGCGAAGGCGGGGCGTCCTGCGAGAATCATTGCGAAGTGCAATTCACTTGAAGAAAAAGATTTGGTGCGAGCTCTGTATGAGGCGTCGCAGGCCGGCGTTGAGGTTGAGCTGATTGTTCGCGGCTTTTGCTGTTTGCGGCCGCGGGTGCGAAAGATGAGCGAGCGAATTCGAGTGATTTCGGTGATCGGCCGGTTCCTTGAGCATTCACGCATTCTCTATTTTGCGGCTGGTTCGGCTGATCCGATGCAAGGTGAGTTCCTGATTGGATCCGCCGATCTCATGTATCGCAATCTCCTTGGGCGAATCGAAACGATGGCGCCGATTGAAGGTGTGCGTGAGAAAGAGCGTCTTTGGGAAATCCTTGATGTTCTGCTCTCGGATCGGCGTTCGTCGTGGGAGATGCAGGCCGATGGAACGTATGTTCAATACAAACCACGCACACAGGCTGAGCAAGATGGAACCCATCGCCGTCTGATGTGGTCGACGAAGCAGAGGCATGCAAAAGAACTTGAGGAGCGGCCAGAAGTACGACCAGACGCGCCGTCGAGTGAATCCACTTGAATCTGATTTACCTGCGGCATGCGATTGCAATGGAGCGCGAAGAGTTTGCGACCTATTGCCTAAAGAAGGGCATTGAGTCAGACGATGAGCTTAGGCCATTGACCAAAATGGGTGTTCGTCGAATGAGTCAGGCCGCGCACGGCTTACATAAAGCGCTCGGCAGTTTGGATATCGCGTCGGCTCCGCTGATTGTTTCAAGTCCGCTCAAGCGGGCACGGCAAACGGCCGACATTGCCGCACAGATCATGCAGCGCGAGGGACGAGTGGTCTTGTGTGACGCCCTGAAGCCTGGGGTCGAGCCAGAGGTCTTTCGCAATTGGCTGTATGAGCATATGCATTCTGGTGCTCGTCGGCGAATTCTGAACCAGCAGACGATAATCGCTGTAGGTCATGAGCCATCGCTTTCGCGGCACGTGACGTGGTGGCTGACCGGAGAAGTGAAGTCGAAGTTTCCGGTAAAAAAAGGTGGCGCAATCTGTCTTGAGATTGGCAACGCCATGGCGCCCGGACAGGGGCGAATGATGTGGGCGCTTCCGCCGTGGGCTCTACGAGCGCTCGACGATTGAAGCCAGGAGGCCATCGCGAAGGCCGACATAGGGAACCAGCAGAGTCTCTGTTGGGATCGACTCCATGATCGCAAGCGTGGTGAGTGCCGCCGGTACTACGACATCAGCGCGGTCAGCTTTGAGTCGCAAATATTGAATCCGCTCTTTGACGCTCATGCTGGCGAGGTGGTCGGTCAGTTCTTGAAGCTCATCGCGGGTCATGGAGTGAATGGATGTCTTCGAGAGCAGGGCAACCCGAAGCTTTCCAAGGCACTCGAAGTTGCCGCCCGTGCCGATGGCAAAGTCAACGGTTCGTCCCTTGGTGGCGCCGCGTATGAAGTCGCGCACGGGTTTAAAGTTTTGGGCAATGATGGCCGGAAGGTGTTTTTCTTTCAACCGTCTTGCGTTCAGTGTTTCAAGGAGCCGAACAGTGCCGAGCGGAAATGACTGCGAGGCCTTGATGTGCGGCCCTTCCGTGAGCGTCACTTCGACGCTGCCTCCACCAATGTCGATCAAAATCGATCGTTTATCCGTGAGGTCGGTGTGATGAGTAACGGCCGAAAAAATCAGGCGGCCTTCCTCGAGTCCATCGATCACCTCGACATTGATGCCGCAGCTTTTGGCAATATGGTTCAGAAGTGCTATGCGATTGCTGGCTTCGCGAAGAGCGCTGGTGCCAACCGCGCGAACGATCTCGACCCGATGCTCTTTGATAAGGCCTTTGAACTTTTCAAACGCCTCGATCGCTTTCAGAGCACATTTTTTTGAAATGGCACCTGTCGCAAAGACGTCTTTTCCAAGGCGGACGGCCTCGCGATACTTCTTCAGGACCTTGATTTCACCCGTGGCCTGATACTCGCCGATGACCAGGCGGATCGCATTTGAGCCGACATCGATCGCGGCGATTCGTGTACCGGCCCGGACCCGAATTTTGGGTTGGGTGTCGGGCGCTTTCGCTAGCGAAGACGTGGTTTCGATGGCCATGCACTATTGTATCGGCTGGACCTGGTCGTAAATCAAGATCGAACCGTTCTCTGACCAAGGCCTGACAGCGGCTCAGGCTCGATTGAGTCATCATGAGCTCATGATCATGGCGGACTTACATGTTCACTCCACATTCAGCGATGGCAAGCTCAGTGTCTCAGAACTTGTCGATTTCTATGGCGAACGGGGCTTTGGTTGCATTGCGATCACGGATCACATTTGCGAGCAAAAGAGCTTTCTCGGGCTTGCTGCCGGCGCCTTGAAGTTTACGTTAACGCCGGACTCGTTTCCCCAGTATCTCGAAACGGTACACGAAGCGGCCGAACGCGCTTGGCGGCAGTATCGCATGGTGGTGCTGCCTGGCTATGAGCTGAGTAAAAACTCCCTCTTCAACAGTCGATCGGCGCATATTCTTGGGATCGGAGTGTCGAAGTGGATTTCGGCTGAGAGTTCGATTGAGGACATGTTGAAGGGGCTTCGCGCACAGGGGGCACTTTCGGTTGCGGCTCATCCCGTTCATACCGGAAAGTGGGAGCCGCAGACTCTGCATCTCTGGGATCGTCGCGAGGAGTTTCGCGACGCCTTTGATGCGTGGGAAGTCGCCAGTGGTCCTCGCTTCTTCGACGAGGTTCACCGATCGGGACTTCCAATGATCGCGACCAGCGACCTGCATCATCCCAAGCAGATTCAATCCTGGAAGACTAAACTCGGCGTCTCGCGCGGTGAGCGCTCGCCGGAGGCCATTCTTGAAGCTGTTCGCAAGCAGCGAGTGGAGTTCGCATTTTGGAATGAAGCGGAGCTTGCACTGCCTGTTTCTTGTTCAGCTTGATGGCGGAGCCGCGGTCTTGACGTAATCCTGACCAATCTTTGTTGGCGAGCCGATGTATGACTGAGCCAGTCCGACATCTTTGATTTCAGCGTGGAGGTCTGTATGATGGGTCGTTTGTCTCTTCTTCTTGTTCTCTCTCTTTTGGCTTTTGCTCCTCTGGTTTTCGTTCCTCAGAGTGAGGCCGCACAGATGCGTGGTGACACACTCTTGATGACGGGAGCGGGATCGACATTTATCAATCCTCTCTTTTCGAAGTGGTTTGCGGAGTACAATAAAGAAAACCCCAAAGTCGAACTGAACTACCAGTCGATTGGCTCGGGCGGAGGCATTAAGCAGCTGCAAAAAAGACTATTGATTTCGCAGCGTCGGATGTGCCGATGACCGATCAAGAGATGAGTGATGCGGGCGGAACGGTTTTGCATTTTCCAGTGGCGATCGGTGCCGTTGTACTTTCTTATAATCTTCCAATGCTTAAGGCCGATCTCAAACTTGATAGCGACGTGATCTCGGCCATGGTGCGAGGGAAGATCAAGAAATGGAACGATGCAAAGATTCAGGCATTGAACCCTGGTGTTCAGCTTCCTGATCAGGCTGTCGTGTTTGTCTATCGGTCGGACTCGTCGGGTACGACAGGTGTCTTCACGGACTATCTTGGCAAGGCCGATCCGACGTTTGCAAAAGAGGTCGGTGTTGGTAAGGCCATCAAGTGGCCAACAGGTCTTGGTGGTAAGGGGAACGAAGGTGTGACTGCGAATATCAAAAACACCGTCGGCTCCATCGGCTACGTCGAGCTTACGTATGCTCTGAGCGAGAAGCTTCCGCGTGCGACCCTGAAAAATAAAGACGGGAAGTTCGTAAAGGCTGATCTCGATTCGGTGACTGAGGCTGCTGGTCAGGCGATTAAAACATTGCCTGCGGATTTTCGCGGCTCATTGACCTTGGCCGCAGGCGCAAAGTCATACCCCATTGCCGCTTTCACCTATCTCTTGGCTTATCCGAGAACTGCGGCTCCGGCGGGCAAGGAGATCGAGCGAGTTCTCACTTGGGCTTTTGACAAAGGGCAAAGTTTTTCGGCTCCACTCGGTTACTCGCCGCTACCGAAAACCTTGGTGACGAAGCTGAAGGCCAAGATCAAAGACGTTTCGGGTCAATAAAGGCTGAGGCGAATAGCATTGAAGACGGAGTCGAACATCGGCTCCGTCAGTCTTTTGGTGAAGGTGTTCTGCTGGCTCGGATGAAAGCTCGCAAAGACCTTGATTGTTCCGATATCGGTTTTGACTGATGTCTGTGCGCCGTGAGCGAACTTTACCCTTGAAGCACCGAGCATCCTCAGTGTTTCCTCCCAGGCTAGTCCCCCAAGACAAAGAATGGCTTTTGGCTTTGCATCTCGAAGCGTCCTTTCTAAAAAAGGACGACAGTTCTCGATCTCATCTTTTGCCGGTTTGTTGTCGGGCGGTGCGCAGTGCGCGACCGAGGTGATCATGCAGTCGATGAGCTCATTGTCGTCGGCGCGTTCGTAGCCCGCGGTTTTTGCAAAACCCGCCTTATGAAGGGCGCGATAGAGCCATTCGCCTGAGCGATCACCGGTGAACATTCGACTCGTACGATTGGCGCCGTGTGCCGCTGGTGCCAGGCCAATAACGAGAAGCGAGACTTTGCCTTTTCCAAAATTGGGAACGGGGCGCCCCCAGTACGTCCAATCGGTGTAAGCTTTGCGCTTTGTTTGTGCGACGTCGGTGCAGTACTTGCGAAGACGTGCACTGCTTGCAGTTCGCAATGGCCTTGGCCTGTGAACACGAAGCGTAGGCGAGTTTCACTTGAGCGAATCCAGTTTTTTTCTGAGTAACAGTTTGATGCTTTCAGCGTCGTCGCGACACGCATTCACGATGAAGTCGGCATCGGGATAAAGTGCGATCGCAATTCCTTTCGAGCAAAAGTCGAGGCAGCCAGATCCATTCACGCGAACACGCACTTTGCCTTTGAGCTCGGGCCGCGCATCGAGTTCGCTCTTCAACCAGTCCTTGAGTTCTGCTCGAAGTGCCTCGGCGCCAAGTGGACCGCAGGATTTTTTCTGACCTTCAGGTCTGGTGTTCGTGCAAACCAAAACGTGCAGGCCGAAGGGCTTGTGTGTCGTTTCCATTTTTTCTCCAGGTCACAAAACGGAACCATCGCTTTGCGTGTGAGTGGTTCCGTTTTGCAACTTTATGAATTCATCGATGCGCGTACTAGTATTAAAATTAAATTGAATTCCATTTGCTTGTGCACGCTTTTCGCATAACAATGAATTTATCTATAGTCTTATGAAAGGAGGCTTGAACATGATTCTGTTCAATATCGAAATGCGCGTTGAAAAATATGAGATGCGTCAGCGTGAAGTCACCACCCAGTGTGATGGGCATGATCTTGATATTCGCCTCCTTCTCGTCCCTCGAGTCAAATGACGAGGCCCGCGTAAGCGGGGTTGGTGATTCCCAAGAAAAGTTTACGAGAGTTTAAGACGTTAAAGGCTCAGGCCTTTTGCGATGTGCTTTGTTTTTCCGTGCTGTTCGAATCGAACAGTCGTGGAGCTTTGCGCGCGCACAAGACCAGACGGAAAAATATTAGAGGAATATATGAATACGCAAAAAACAGCTGGTTATTTTACTGCGACGACGGCACATGGGCAGCGACCAGTATTGAAAATAGAAAAGCAGTCGGCGGTTTCGTCGACGAGTTCGTGGTGGATATTATTTAATCACGTGCATCGATTGGCGACGCAGTTGACCCGCACGACCTTGCAGATCTTGGTTGCGATCGCGACAACTGAGCTGAAGAGACGGGTTGCCCCGGGACGGCGGTCAGAGGAGCGCTACCAATTCGAATCGCCAGAAGCGAGGCAGGGCACATGGGGTCGGATTTTGTAATCTACTTGGTCCAGAGCTCAACACTCTGGACGAGTTGTTCAATGACTTCTTTGTCGAGCGGTCCGTAGAGAGGGCTCGGGCTTAGTCCGTGCCCTTTGTTTTCGTGCACCACGAATGTCGGTTTCGACTTCATTTGCCGTACGGGGAACGATTCAAGGAAGGCGCGTTCGCGAGTGCCCGGAGTTTGTGAATCGATATCGCCATTGTGATACTCGATATACCCATCGTAGTCGCGAAGGTTTTCAAGAACGCTCGTGTCGTCAGTGAACCAGCGCTTCCACCACTGGTAGCATGAAAAGGTAACGCCATTCATCTGATAGGGGCTGGTATCGGCATGCTCAAGTGCATCCTTGGCGATCGCTTGATATGTCTTTTCGATTTCGTTCTGGAGAGTCACTTGTGTCCAAGAACCTGAAGGACTCAGGAGTTGGCCGATTGTAGCGATGTCTTTAATGGAGGAGGTTGCATAACCAGACTGAATCTCGTCATTCGTGAGCTCGCCATCGCGATTAGTGTCCATCATAAAGGCCCATTCCACCGGGCGCTCTGCAATCTGCCAATGGAGAATGCTCTTGGCGCTTTCCGTTACTCCACCAAAGAAAAGAAGTCCGGTGGCAGTCACGGACTTTCAGGCGATCAAGCGAGAGAAGTTGAGAGAGCCCTCGCTGTGGCCAATCAGAACAAGGCGACTGGAGTCGAAGAAGCTATACTGTTTGAGAGAGTCGTAAACGGCTTGAATATCATCGAGGATCGTTTGATCGGTGACGGTACTGCGTATATTTTGATCGACGCAGTTGGCGAGATCGGCCTTTGACTTGAGGTCGCAGCGAACACCGCGAAAGTCGAATCGAACGGTCGCGATGCATTTTTGATTGAGTGCCTTTGCGAGGCTTTCATAGATGAAGTCGTCGTCGGTTCCGCTTCGAGCAAAGTAGCCTTTTCGAGTAAAGAGGCCGGTTCCGCCGACAATGAAGGCCATCGGTGATGTCGTACTTCCGCACTCAGGTCTATCGATCTGGCCGCTGAGTTCGGTCAATCCATCGAGTGAGGGAACTTTAAAAGCGATCGTGTCGATGCGAGTGGGCTCGGCGTGAGCCGCTGTAGTTGAAAAGAGGACCAGGAGAAAGCCGTTCATCCATTTTTGAATCATAGGTGAACGACGATTTAGCGGAACCTGCCCGTTGATTCTACTGTCGTCGGCGGCAATGAAAAAAAACCGTTCGCCCGCGAGTGAAGTCGACGGTACCTATAAGTTTGTCTTATGGGTACCGTGTTTTCCTTTCTCAGCACCCTGAAATTTCGAAATGAAGCCATTCACCACTACGACGCAGCGCGTAGTCGTGATACCACAGGAGCGGATATCTCAGACGATTTGAGGGCGTGGCGAAAGCCAACCTGACATTTCAAGGTCGAAGTCGTCTCAGAGTCTGGTGTCAAAAAGTGTCGGCGCGGTGGTTGCACTGTCCGGGACGCGGAACAGATGTTCCGAGGCGGGGTTTGAGTGGTTCGAAGTCAGTCGTGCGAACAATCAGCAGGAATGAAGCAGGGGGCGATGTCTGTCGTCGCGACACTCTGTTCTCTTTTTGTCGTGATGACGGCTTCGAAGGCGCAGGCGCAGTCGGCGGCGCTCGCAAACGATCCAGCCACCTTGGCCGCAAGCGCCGATCTTGATGGAAAGCCCTTTCTTTTCAGCGGGCAGCTTCTCGTTGAAACGGCTCGGACCGCCGACGAGAGTCAGCCGGCTTCGTACTCGGGGTCATATTTAGGAGTGCTTTCTGCGGTTCACCGAAAGTCAGGTCTGACATCGACCTTGCGAGCGAGTTACTCGCAGGAGTACAGCTACGACCGCGATGACGGAACAAACGGTGGTATAGAAAACCCATCTCTTTCTGTCGCCAAGGCGTGGAGAGCGGGGAAGAGCTTTGAGTCAACGCTCATCGACTCTGTTTCACTTGCCGTCACCGGTTCAGCCGGATTGAGCAAAGAGTCGCGCCGACGGACCTTGCTTGCGACAACTGGTATTTCGAGCACTGTGAGCAAACGGCTTGAGAGATTTAATATTCGTCAGGGTTTTGGCTACACGCGTTCATTTTTTAACTATGATATTCGCGATAACGGCGCGGTGAATTCGCCTGACACCGTTCGCAGTATTTCTTCGATCTATTATGACGTGAACGATCGCCTGTCGATTGGTGGCGAGTTCACCTTTGCTTATGCGGTGAGCTTTCAGGGCGTTGGACGCACGACGGAGTTGTCGGCTTTCAGCGCTGATTATGCATTTACGGATACGATTTCAGGTTCTCTGGGAGTCTCGACGGAACGAGGCACTCTTGAACCTGATGGAACAAGCAATCGGGTGAGGTTCTTCGCGCCAGAGGCAGCGCAGTACTTCGTTGACCTGATTTTGATGCTTTAAAGAAGGGGGCCCTATGCAGGCTCGTCAGACTCTTTCGAGAACTTCCATGCTTGTGATGGCGATTGCCATGACGGGCGCTATGCTTTCTGGCTGTACAAAGAGCAAAGAACAGAAGTCGATGGTCGGCCCCGATGTATCGGAAGACATCGCTCCATTCACAAAGTCAAACTTTGAAGGTAAGACCTTTCACTACGTGCGCGGTGTTGAAGAGGCCGACTCTGAGAATGCGCTGTTCGCTATTCCCGGATTCTCAAACGACTACGGTACGGTCAATGTGCGGATCACTGAAAATGAACTGCAGTTTGTTCAGGTGTTTGACCCGCTTCGGCGCAATTCGACTCAGACGATTGTAGCGTCCTATCCGATTATCGATCATTTCGACATCGTTCGCGAAGTGAACGATTTTGGAGAGAGCACCAATAAAGTTGTAGAAGACAAACTTAAGCCGTGGAACAAGCGTGCCTTCATGCGTGTCGATTGGGCAAAACCATCCAATTCGCTATCAGCACTTGGGTCGGCCGACTTTGGTCCGTTCACTGGAGTTGAGAATGTTGTTTTGGAGCAAGCTCCAAAGATTGAGAAGGACGGCCACATTTCATGGCTGACGGAATTCTCCGGATCGATTTCTGTCTCTGACTATGTTTACAGCCCGGTTTCGCGCATTTACGTTCGTACGCACCTGATGCCGGTGAAGCCCTCCGATTTTGAGAAGCTAAACTATCGCGATAAAGATTTTAAGCGCTTTGGTTACTTTTATACTCAGCAGAACTTTGAAGATCCTGAAAAGGGCTTCTTGGATTCGATGAAGGAGAACAATACCTACGCTAACATTCACAATGTCTGCGAGCCTGGTCGAAAGAGCGCGGATGGTAAGCCACTCTCGTGCTCGACAAATAAAATTGTTTGGAATCTCACGAAAGACTTTCCAGCGAAGTACTTGGAAGTCACGCGTCGCGCGGTGAGTGAGTGGAACGAAACCTTTAAGAAGGCGCTGGGTCGTACCGATGACGTTGTTGTGTTGGATGAGTCGCTGCATGTCGACATCATTGATCCACGCTACAATACGATTGCGCACTACACTCCGAAATCGGCCGGTGGACTTCTTGGTGTTGCGCAAGAAGTTGTGAACCCGATCACGGGCGAAACAGTCGCCTCGCGTGCGACGGTTTATGAAGATGGAATTCGCGGTACCTTGGGATGGGTCGACGACATTATCACGATGATTCTGGCCGAGCCGGATGTTCGAGACATCTTCGTTGCGACTGAACAAGAGCGAAAAGAGCGTCTTGAGCGCTTGATCGCCGAGACTGGCATGATCAAGTTTTCTGACGCCAAAGAAGGGGCCGGCGCCAACAGTCGACGCGCGGCTCGCCTCAATTCGAATCTGGGTCGCGCTGTGCGCCCGATGCGCGCGCAGGACATGAAGCGCGAGTATGCGAAGCTGGCTTCGGAGCCGGTTACGCGCTCGACGATTCGCAAACAGTCGTTGATGAATAAGGCGCCTGAACTCTATGCGACGGCGGAGCTTTCAAAAATTGGCGGAGTTTTGGCGAGCTACGATCAGGTTTTTGGTCGCCCATCTGGAAAGACCGCGGCGGCAAAAGCCACTTCACTTCCGGATCTCGCTGGGCTTGAGAGCTTGCACCAGGTTGGTGAGAGTGCTCGCACTGAGCGGGCCCGTGTTCTTGAGCAAGCAGAACGCGGCATTCATGGCTCTGAACTTGTTGAAGAAGCGGCTCTTCGCTACATCATGAAAATCCTGGCACAGAGCAAGGATATTTCAGACTTTAAGAGCCAAGTGCAAGCGGTCAAGGCTGAGATCGATCGCATGACATTCTACACGACGCTGCTTCACGAGATGGGGCATACCTTTGGTCTTCGCCATAACTTTGCGGCGTCGGCGGATGAGAAGCACTATCACGAGCGCTACTTTGAAATTAAAGAGCGCGTTGAAAAGGGCGACAAGACCGTGACCGAGGCTGACTATGAGCCCTACATGTTCTCGTCGATCATGGACTACGGCGGCGACTTCTATTCGCAGATTGGTGGTCTTGGCGCCTATGACAAAGCGGCGATCAAGTACGGATACAATCGCTCGATTGACCGTGAGAATGATGCGATTGTGAATGCGGGCTTTAAGTTCTGTACGGATCATGAGGCCGACGAGTCGATCCTCTGCCGTCGTTTCGATAAAGGTCGTAACGTCTCAGAAGTGACGATGAACCTGATCGAACGTTATCAGCTCAACTGGGTGCTTTCGCACTTTCGTCGCGATCGCGCGAATTTCGATCGAATCGCACGGGCTTACCCTATGAATGCGCTGACGCGTTATTTCGTGCCGATTCGTCAGGTGATGGATGAGTATCTCTACGCTCTTATTGACGCGAAGAGTGTTCCGGCAAAAGAGAACGAATGTGATTTGGAGTTCTGGAGAAAGTCGGTCGATGCTGGCGAGATCGTCAACGTCTGTAACTCACTCGAAGCCGAGCTGAATGGCGTTGATGTGACCAATCTTGCAACATTCCCGCAGGGGCTGTTCAAAGTCGTGGGCAGTGGTCAAGAGGCGCAGGTCGTACTTCGGAAGAATCCAACTGAGTTTGTTCCCTATGGCTTGGCGGACTTGGTTATGGCCAACCAGATCGCGATGGACTTCTTCAAAGACGTAATGGGTTCGACTGAGCCAGGACGTTTCTTGGCCCTTATTCTCGACATGGATTCTGAGCCACAACTCGAGCGCCTGTCGTCTGCCGGGACAGTAGAAGAGGCACTGGCGAAGTATGTTTCGGAGAATGAAGCCAAAGTTGGTTTTATGGCGATGATTCTTCAGGCGAAAGATGCCGAAGACTTGGTGAAAAAGCTTGCTGACTTCACGGGCGAGATTAAGCCGGGACGCTACGGCAAGCCGTTTAATTCTGAGCCCGATGAGTCGGGGATTTATCCAAAACAAAAGAATATCGGTGCGTTCTGGGATAAGTACGTTGCGATGATCGCTCTCGGATTAAAAGATATCGGTGTCCAGAAGTACGCGCAGCGTTCGATGTCGGGTAACGCCTACGTGTTCCCGCAAACGAAAGACTTCGCGTCGAATTTGTTCAAGGCTGTGATCACTGAGCAGGGACGTTTGTCGTCGGCCGTACTGAAAACGGCGAAAGGTGCAATTAGCGGTCAGGTGGAGGCGACTTTCAATCGTGACACTCAGGCGATTGCGACACTGACGGCATTGACGGATTTTGTTTCGGACTCTGATGAGTCGATTGTCGATAAACTTCGCGTTTGCTCAAGTAACGAACAGGGCTGCCAAGCGCCATTTGGTCAGAAGACGATTGAGTTTACATCGGCTTCGGGGCAGGAGCGGTATCGCGCTGTGCAGACGATGGATAAAGATTCGGTCGCGTTTGATCTTTTGTCGGCAGCGGCAGCTCTCGACAAAGAACGTCAGGCCTTGGTGACGAAGGTTCAAAAGTCGTCGGACTCTTTGGCGGATGCTCTGCTGAAGATTTCGGATGCAGAGGAGACACGCCAGGAGTTTCAGCAGTACTTGCTGGGCGGCGACGTTTCGCCGTCGAGCAACCTTGGTGGTGAGACTGCGCGTGGCAACGGTAACAATGTGATTGCTGCTGAAAAGCAGAAAGAACGTCAGGCGAGAATTCAAAAGCTTTTGGTGAGCGAAAATCAGAATGATGCATCGGCTTGGATGTTTACAAAGCTCCTTACTGAGAATGCTGACAAGGTCGGTCTTTTCACGGCGATCAATTTGTCGACCACCGTGAACGCTCGTTTTCAAGAGAGCTTCGGCATTCTTCAAGAGATGATCGTCGAGACCGATCCAACACAGAAATGTGGAGAGATGGGGCTTGAGGACATTGGCAAAGAGGCGACTTCGGCCGCGCCACTCCCGGCGGCAGCGACTTTGAACAGCCGCTTGGTCGGCGGCCTGATGTCGCGCTTGGCGAACAATAGTAACCAGCCTTCCAACAACAATGCTGCGGCTGCGGCGCTCCGCAAGGCTTGTGCGCCGGTTGTTGAAGCGCGTAAGCCGGTCGTGAAGCTCGTTAACAAAGTGTTGAGCTTTTCGAAGGTGTTGAATGAGATCGTGGGTCTGACGGTTGATACGAAAGTATCGCCGCTTTTGATGAAGCGAAAAACCGACGAGTTGGCTCGCGCGGAAGGAAACATTCGTTTCATTCGCCGCGTGTCCAAGGCGACGGGTTTAGAGTAAGAATTGAGAACTGGGGGAATGAGAATTCTCATTCCGTGGTATAGGGGGCAGGGAGCTTTTTCGAAGGCTCCCTGTTTTTTTGTCTCGTTCTGAGACGTCGAAGTTTTATGAATGACCGCCAGATCGGCGATTTTGCGCTAACTGCTTGGATCGACAGATTTTTGCGGTGAAGAATCCCATTTTGAGCAAGAATGATGTTGAGGCTATTGGCAGCAGTGCGGGCTCGCTCCTTCGCTTAATCGAGATGACGGGGAACGATCTTTGCCTTCTACCTCTGTGTTGAGTGAGTCATATCCGGTTTGTTGGTGGGGTTTGTATGGCTGTCAGATGGAACCAAAACATTCGAACGCGAAGAGGGCCGGTGACGGCTGTGTTGATCGCCGTTTCGATGTTATTCCTCGCATTTCAAAACTGCTCTGGCGGTGAAGGCGAGGATGTCACGCCTTCAGCACCCAAGGTTGTCGAAGGTTCTCCCGTTTCGGTTATTGATCAGGTGGCCGGGCTCTCGGCGTGGAAATTGAGTTCGCCGAAGGTCGAGGTTGGAACAGCGGTCGATCAGGTCGCGGTGCTGGGTCGTTGTGATGGCCAAGAGGATGCGCGCCTGGAATGGCGTGTGGATGACGTGAGCGGTGCTGAGTTTTCTGGTGAGGCACATTGCTTAAATGGCGAGTTCCAGCTCGATTTGAAGCCACTGACCGGTCTGCCATGTGGTCATCGAAATCACATTGTCGGACGCCATGGGGCGGAGTCAGGCGCATTAGCGGAAGTCATCCGGCGCTGTGAGCCAGAGGCGGTTAAGATGGTTGATTCGCTGAAAGATGTTCTGACTCCTGAAGCTGTAAAGCCTGAAGCGGCCCATTGCCAGGTCGAGGTTTCAGCGGCCGCCGGTTGCCATCATGTCTGTTACGGCGAAGATGGTCGAGTCGTTCACGACGTTGAACTTTCGGGGGCGATCTGCGACCCTTGACTCGACCTCAGTCGGCTTGAGGTTCGGCACATACTAACGAGAGAATAGGGCCATGGATTTGAACGCCGTGGCCCGGTTCGTTTTTGAAAAGAACGAACTTTTACTCGGGATCTTTATAGTTCTATTTCTTCTGACGACTGTGCTTCTGCTCGTGTTGAGCGTGATGAGGGACAAGGGCGGAGATGGCGAAACATCGGCCGCCGGTGCCGGTGGTGTTGCCATTGATCCGCGCAGTCTCAACACAGCGATTGAAGGAGCTCTTAAAAAAGCACTTTCGGATCGCGTCGTGGCTGGAGCGGTAGCCACGGTTTCAGGAGAGACGGCCAGCGCAGGTGGAGGAGCGAGTGATGTCGCTCTGCAAGCGGCACTCTCTGATCGCGAAGCCAAGATCGTCGCACTCATGGCGGATCTCGACGCGCTGAAGGCGCACGTGGATTCTCACGGTGCGCCGGTGGCAGGCGTCGGTGGGGGCGGTATGGACGCCGGCGAGTTAAACGCTCTAAAGGCGCGTGTGAGTGAGTTGCAGGCGAAACTCGCTGAGTACGAAATCATCGAAGATGACATTGCCGATCTTTCACTTTTTAAAGACGAAAATAAAAAGCTCAAAGACGAAGTGGAGCGCTTAAGAGCGGCTGCGGAGACCGCGAAAACGCAGATTCAATCCGTGCAGGCGAGTGTCGCGGCAGCTCCTGAAGTGAAGTCGAAAATTAAGACCGAGGCGGAGTCTCCGTTAAAGTTTGAAAAGTCGGACAAGTTCGAGCTCGATCCGGCTGACGATGTGATGAAAGAGTTCGCTCAAGCCTTGGCGATTCAATCGGAAGACCCTTTTGCTGGTGCGGAGAATGCCACGGCAGTTGGTACTCCGGCTGAAGAGTCGGTTGCAGCAATGGCCGAACTGGAACCGCAAGTGGCAGAACCTCTTGTTCCAGTTGTTGATCTGCCGGTGGTTGAGCCTGAAACGACTTTGGTGGTCTCGCATCCCGATGCGCCCGTACAGGACCCGCAGGCGGCAATCGATGCCCTTTTGAATCAGGTCGACACCGATAAAATGATCAGTGAAGCTGAATCGCTTTCAGAGTCGGCTGATGCGAGCGATTCTGAAACGTCAGTGCTTGACGATGGCGTCGATACCGACAAGTTAATGGCCGAGATGGGAATTGAAAGCGAAGAGCCAGTGGCGGCGTCTGCTCCTGCCCCTGCTCCTGTTGCGGCAATGTCCTCGGCTGTCGCTACTGATTCCAGTCATCACATGGAGCTTTCTGACGTGCCAGTGGACGATTTATTGGCTGAATTTAAGGACACCGATTTTTCCGCTACAAAAGCGGATGAAAAGAAAGGGGAGTAAATGATGAGGTCTATGCTTTTCGTGGGACTCGTGACCTTGTTGCTTCCCCTGTCTTCGAATGCGGCGGTTCCCAAGAGACTTGCCGAGGCGCCGATAGAAAAAGGTGTTTTGGCCATTTTAGAGCTACCGCTTGCCTCGCGCATGAAGGCGCTCCGAGCGGCTGGCCCCGCTGGATACAAAAGTCTGCGTACCGTGATGTTCGACCCAAAATCAAAAATTGAGACTCGGTGGCGAGCGACGATGGCGATCGGGCGCTTAGGTGGACGTTTGAGCTTGCCAGAGCTTGAGCGTGCGAAAGCGGCGGAAGTTTGGGAACTGAGGAGTGCGTCGCTTCTCGCCGTCGCCCGTTTTGACCGCGAGACAGCAGCCAAGTGGGCGCGTGAACTTTTAAAAGACAAGGCCTTGCTCGTGCGGCTCTCGGCTGTCCAAACGATTCAAAATCTCGATGATCGAACGGCCATTCCTTACCTGTGGGCGCAGCTTGAAAGTCAGCACAACTTCAAGCGTGGGCAGAGTCTTTTTATTCGTCGACGCATTGTCGAGGCCTTGTCTCGCCTTGAGGGCAAGGGGGCCGAATCGAAGTTTGTGGCCCTACTTGAAGACAAAGACGGGTCATTGTATGAGCCGAGCATTCAGGCACTCGAACGTATCACCGGGCAAGCTGTTGGCCGGCCAGGTGATCAGATGACCAAACGCCGAGCCATGTGGCAGCAGTGGTGGTCAGCTCGTCGCGTTCTTTAGCCGCGACGGTTGCTTTTAGGCCTACTTTTGTGAGCGATTCTTTTTGTCAGTCGCCTTGGCGACGGCACGGGCCAGTTGGAGCTCTCGACCGATACGATACAAAATAACCTGCTCCTCAAGCCCATCGCTTTCGGCGGCCTCGGGCTCTGAGAAAAAATCGCGAGCAACTTCAACTTTTTTCACGATTTGAACCTTCGTCGCCTGCTGTTTGTCGTCGCTTCTGCCGCGAACCAGACGAACCAGGAGTCGGTAGCGATAGCCCGGTGAGAATTTGACCTCTTTGTGTGGCGGGCGAAAGCGCGCGTCGCCTTTGATGAAGTCTGTTTCGAAAATGCCGGCCTCGGTGTTATCGATTTTTTGAGGGTAGCGAATCATCGCCTGCTTGAGTGCGATTTCAACTTCTTCGTAGGTCGCAAAGTAAATGCGGCTAAAAGGGCCGCCGGTTTTTTTTGCCTCATCGCGCTCGCTCAGAGCGGCACAGCCGGTCAGCTGTGTCGCCAAGGCCAGGATGAAAATGATGGGCAGAGCACGTAAGAATAGAGATGTCTGCCTAAGGACGATTTTAGAGATCAGTCGCCGATTTCGATACGTGGCTGAGCCCCTCGACGAGATTTGGCCCAAGCTGAACTGTTGTCCCAGATGAAGCGCCACCGAACAAAACCTCCCAGCGATACGAGCCCTTTGCCTGAGCCGGCATCTCAGGAAGATCCAAAGACGTCGCCCATCCGCTCGCGTAGACATCCCAGATTGGAATTTTCACGTCGAGCTTGGTGCTGCCAGCCAAACGCGTGTCCACTTGGCTTAGCGTGGCATATGTCGCAGCGGGTGTCACGGCGGCAACGCTTGCCGCAGGTGGGTCTAGCACAAGGGAGTGGCCAACGACTTTTGGCGCGGCCGGAATCTCGAGAAACTCAAACGGCGTCGTCTGATTAGTCTGAATCATAATGGCCGTGAGTTCGTCGGCACCGGGGCCCGACGTTGGAGCTTTGATATCGCGAAGCGCTCCGACGACATAGCCGCTTCCGGTCGCAGGAGCGACCAAGCGACGTGTTTCGCGAGGGGCCAGGCTCTTCACGTCAGTGGGATAGAGAAGGCCACCGCTATCGGCGAGAGACACAGCGAGCATCCCGTACTTGGGATCAAACTTTGGTGCTGTGACATCGATCTTCGGCTGAAACTTGATCGCACCAATAGCCATGTCTTTTTTCGTGCTGGGTTGGACAAGAGCGATGTCGTCGAGCGTTGCACTCTTGAATTCAAAGTGATTCAAGACTTCGTAGAACTCTTTGCCAGCGCGCAGGTCGTCGATGACTTTCTCGAACGGGAAGCGAGCGTGAGTGGCGACCATTTTCCATGTGCGCGGTTCGCTCAAGTAGCTGCGATAGACGGGCTTATCGAGGGTGATATTGAAATAGTAGCGTTCGGTCTGCTGCGGAATCGACACGTTGCTTGGGATCTCGACGGTTTGACCGAAAATCGTGATGGTGTCGATGTCGGGGCTGATCAGATCTGTCACTTGCAGAGAAGCGAGTTGGTTGCGGCGGACGGCGGGAAAACCACGCCGACATCGGCCCAGCCGTCTTTCTGCAAATTTTTATAGCCTGTCGTTTTGCCGGTGAGCTCCACCTGCTGATTCTTTGGAACGGTTCGGATCGGGAGAATCATGGCTGGTGTCGGCACTTGCGACATCCAAGTCGTGCGCACGTAACCCGGCGCCTCGACGGTCAGAGGTTGGCCGTCGACCCACTCGACGGGGAGAACGGCCATGCCGCTTGCGTCGGTGGTGAGGGTGTTTCCCGGAAATGGCACATTCTCGCGTGGTCCGATCAAAACCGTCGCGCCAGCGAGAGGCGTTCCGTTCGAGTCGGTGACGATCAGCGTGGCGACTTCAGCGGAGTTATTTTCGCTAAGGCCTGCTCTATCTGTAGGCAAATGGCCGGAGCGATGGGTCGGCGAGCAGCCAGCGGCAGTCAGTAAACTGATGATCAGGGCGAGAGCGGCGAAGAACGACATCCGATACATAATCCCCTCCGTTCGGTAGTGGAGAAGATTGCATCGTTTGTGCGCACGGCCGTCAATTAACGAGCGTTGTGCGCTGCGTTTTTAATGGTTGTAAGCGGCGTAACGGAGCGGAGCGAGAGAGCGCGCTCCTCGGTCATGCGCGTGAGACAAGACTGAGTGGCGAGTTCGTTGTCTTCGGCTAGAGCTTCGAGGCCACACTGCGAGTCGCGGAACTTGAGCCAGGCCTGCTGCGAGCTCTGCATAGAACTGAAAAGCTGGGCGTTGCCGGCCTTTTCGGTTTTCTGAAGGAGGGCGGCGATATCGGTCTCGGCGCGATCGAGCTCAAGTGCGAGGCAGTCGCGGATTTCGAGCATCGAGTCGCAGTCGGAGGCTCTGGCGTTTGGCGACATCGAGAGCACCATGAGGGTGAGCAGGGGAAGAATAAGGACCGAGAGAGCATTTGAGCGAGATTTCAGCATGTTGGACTCGGGGAGCAAATTGGGGGCAAGCGCGGGAGGTGGCCCTATTGTCGGCCGCCGCCGGACCCTGCAGTCTTTACCGTGCGTAAAGCCCTTTTGCGGCACAGTTTCGGTTGACGAGCTGACGCTGGATTCTCTATTGTGCTCTGACTTCTGGACGTGGTGGGGTAGCTCAGCTGGTTAGAGCAACGGAATCATAATCCGTAGGTCGGCGGTTCAAGTCCGCCTCTCACTACCAATTTTTCCAGAACAAACTGGTTCTTCGGTCTTGTCGGATCTTCGCTAACGCGGCTCAGCTTCCGGCGCCGGAAGCCGTAGCGTGTCGAGCATCAAAGGGTTGAGATGTTTGCGGCCGGCGTCCTAAAGTGGATGTCACGACATGCGCAAACTCTCAATTCGTCTTTTAGCGATCGGCCTGTTCTTCGTTATCGGCATCTTCTGCCTCGAAATTGTTTTGAGTGGAGTTGATTGGGTTCGCGATGGCGAGTTGATCTCACCTCTCGAGAAGGTGCGAGCGCAGCTCAATGCGAACCAGGTCGATGGCAATGGCCTAGTGCCGGCGAACGGCGAAGAGTGTCGATGGTTGGATATGTTTCGCTCCCATCCCTACGTGATGTACGCAAAACGAACATCGGGAACATGTGCCGATCACAATATCAACCGACAGGGATTTGTTGGACCGGACTATCCGATTGATAAACTGGACAAAACATTCACGATTCTCTTCGCAGGAGGTTCGGTCGCTGAGAGCTTGATGGCGCTTGGGCCGGTGACAACACTCGAGACGATATTGAACCGAGATTACCGAATGGATGGTTTCGCTGGCTTTCGAGTGATTGTGGGGCGATGACGGCCAGTCGGCAACCGTCGGCGATGATTCTGATGGCGCTCTATAGCCGGATTCTTCACGGCTACGTCAATTTGGATGGATTCAATGAGTTTGAACTGATCAGTGCTCCGGGCAGTCGGATGGCGGGCTATCCCGCTGATCCGTTTGTGATGCAGGGTATTTCGAACACGCTTGATGTGGGGAAGTATCTTTTTGCAAAATGTGACGAGACTTTACTGCGGACACAGTTAAGAGCGACAGCTGCGATGCATTTGCGCAGTTTCTACTATGCGACGCAAGCGGTGCGTGATTTGTGTCGGGTGTCGGCGGCGCGAATGGCGGCTCGCAGTTTTGACGATTCTCACTATATGAGCTATTATTCATTTCCTGCCGAGATGACAGATATCGAGTTTCAACGACAGCACAACTCGGCGCAGCTTCTTCATTATATTCGAACGACGAGCGCGGTCGCAAAAGCCAACGGAATCAAAGAGCTTCACATCATTCAGCCGGTTCCGGCGTTTAAAAAAGTGCTTCCAGAAGAGGAGCGGCGTCGCGTTCAAGATCTTTCTTACGGTCCGTTGTATAAAAAGATGACTCAAGAGCGGATGGCGCTCAATGCCGAGGGAATACCGGTCGTCAATATGGCGGGACTCTTTGATGATAATCCGGCTGCTATTTTTGTTGATCGCATTCACTTGAGTAATGAGGGAAAAGACATCCTGCTTGCGAAGATTGTCGAAACTCTCGTGGCACAATGGGGGCTAAAGCGAAAGTGAGACTGTCACGATGTGACGGCAAGTCGAGCTGCCTAGCGGCCACTCAGGAAAGACGCCAGAGTGCGACGTGGGGTTTCTTGAGTCGGCTTCGCCGTGAGCTGACCGAAGCGGTACATCCAGATCGGTGTCTCTCCGGCATTGAGACAGAACGCGTCCATCAGTGTTCCGAGTCCATTTCGGTAGAGCGTCTTATAGCCGACCGGCATTGATGCGGGGGCGGCTCCACTTGCAACGTCAAAAACGCAGAGTGATGCGGCTGAAATCGGTTGAACCGCCAGGCCAAGCTGTTCGAGATGGAGCCACTGGCGCATCGCGACTCGTCCAGCTTCAAACACCGCTTCGGGAGTGGCGGTTTTCACTGACAGCAGTGCGATGCCGCCAGCGCGCCCGATCTTTCGCCGAGTCTGCATGGCGATCACGATTCTGATGATCGGTGAAAATACTTTCTGCAGAACGGGGAAGCGCTTCATGGTCTTGAACAGCAGAGCCTCTGCGGGCTTTAGGCCCAGTGAGCGCCAGGGCATACCGTCATTGGTGGCCTGTGTTTCGTTCTTGCTAAAACGCACCCATTGGAGCAGATCTCGCAGAGCGGAGAAGTTGCTGAAGACGTACTGTTCCGATTTACAGATAAAATCCATCAGCGTCGCGGTGGAACGTGCTTGCTCGCCGCTCAGAACACTCGCTGAGACTAGCGGAAAGTCGCTTTGTTTGACGAAGTTGAATTTTGAATGAGAGAGCACGACGCCAGTCGCGGAGAACTCCCCGCGCTGTGTTGAGCGAGATTGAATGGCTGCTTGCCATGTCGATTGGCCCGTGGCGGATGGGGCGCTGGTAAAGGTAATCCGAACCCAGGGTGACTTTCGATCGAGACTCGCGAACTCGGTCGCCAGCCACTGGACTTCGGTTTGAAGGCCAAGCTCGGGACTTGCGAGTGTGATTGATTCGACCAGCATGCCGACACTGACGAGTGAAGCGTGATGGCGATTGTTGAACGTGTGCTGAGCCAGTGACTGATCAATTCCGATTTCAAGTGTGCTATCGGTGACATTGAAGCGCCACGGCTGGCAGTTGTCGCCGCTTGGCGCCCTGACGGCCAGTTCAAGAACGGTTTTGATTTGTCCGCTCACTTGGTTGGCCGACTGATTGGTCAATGGCAGGGCCTCAGGTCTGAGTTTCGACACGGGAGCTTTTACGACTCGATCCATCCACTCATCATTTGTGGTGCGGGTGGAGTCGGGGAAGAGAGGGAGGGTGAAACCTAGGCCAATAGGTGTGGACGCGGTGTCCACGCCGCCTACGGCGGCGTCTCGCTCGATTAGAGTACGAGCCCGTTGAAGAAGTAGAGTCTTTCTCCTCGAGGAAAACACTGGCGACGACCTTCCTTGCGGAAAAGGCATACATCTTCGACAATTTCGGCTGAATTCAGAATACCAGGGGCCGAAAAGTCGATCCAACTTGTGATTGAGATCGTCTCGTTCTGAACCACTGCGGTCATCGTGTCGTTGAGGATGGCCTCCTTGAGAGAGCCGTCGTCGAAAATGAGACAGATTGATTGTCGTCGATTCGCCGCCAGGCCGAATCAAGAAAAACAGCTCCGCCTCGCGGCACTGAGAAGTGTGTAAAGGCCATTTTCCGTTGCGACGACGAGCGCGTTGTCGACGGTCTCGAAACGCTGTTTGCGTGGTGTTAGGCGGACATCGACCAGAGAGTTGCGGACTTTGGCTGGAGCGCTGAGGCGGCCTCTGGCGAGGAGTCCGTTTCGATGAAAATGAATGGCCTGTGGGTCGCGATCGAACTGGGAAAGATCGAGAGGGCAAAAGAGTGTGAGTTTATTCTGGTCCGAGTCGGTATAGGCGATCGGACTGTTTGGGCAAATGCTTTTGACCGCGCCGTTGTCGTGAAAATAAACCGCGAAGTCGCGAACTGGGTACTGAGCATCTTGAAAGTTCCAGCTGGAATTAGCGACGGGCGTTGCTGAAAGCAGAGTGCCGTCAGCGCCAAAGCTCATGGGCTCGCGGAGATTGATCTCGACGCCCTGAATGCGAAAATTGAAAACGGTCATCCGTTTGAGGGCATCGACAACAAGTGGGCGTGTGCGAGGTGCGAGCTCGCGGCTAAGAAAGTAGGAGTGAATCAGACGAGCGTAGAGAGACGGCGGAGCGGGCTGAGCTGAAAGGGCGTGGAGTGGGATGGAGATGGCGAAGCTTGAGAGTGTCAGCGCGATGAGCTTGCCATCGAGCAGGGGTTTTAGTTGAGGATTAAAGACGATGCTCTGGTCACTCAAGCGTTCGGCAATCGGTACGTACTGGCAGTCGGCCTCGGGTGCTATTACGATCTCGGTTGACGGGACCGTGGCTATGGATAGGGGCTGATAGAGCACGTTTTTTGAAATCTGCGAAGCATAGGTTGCTAAGGTTGCGAGCGACGCAAGTTCGGCCTGCTGCTTCTGGAACAGCTCGCTTAGAAACCGAACCGCGTCGGCTGAGGCCAGCGGGACTTTGTCGAGTGTCGCGTAATTGACGCTGCGGAGTCGGCGCGCTTCGACGAGATCGAGGAGTTCGAGTTGCGGTGTTCTGTTTGGGCAAAGCTGACCATATGCCGTCAGTCCTAGCGCTGTGCTCTCGGCTTTTGCGGTGTCGGTCGCGCTCCATAGCGCGATGAGAGCGATGACGAAGGCGACCGGCTTAACCATGATCATGGTCGGAGTTTCCCCGCGCTATCAATTGTCACCCGTTGGCCGGCCGTGATTGCGATGAGCTGGCCGTGCTGGTCTTTTAGGCGAAGAGCGCGACTTGCTGTGAACTGCAATGAATTTTGAACGAAATCGAAGACGATGAGGTCTGCCATTTTGATCTCGACCTCTTGGTTTTGCAGGGTGATCTTCGATGGGTAGGGTGCTGCAAACTGAAGCGATGTTTTTTCGATTTGAAAATCGAGACCGCGATTGTCGATTTGAAGACGATAAACCGAACCAAACGAGAAGTCGGCATCGCTTGCTCTGACCCCGACGATTTCGCCTTTTTGATTGAAGGTCAGGCGCTTGGCTCGGGCATTTGGAACTGCCGGCAGGAAGGATTTGCGTTCGGCGAGGCTCACCGGCAAACGATAAAGAGAGCCGTTGTCAAAGAGCTCGATGCCATCGGCCTGCCCCCAGAAGTCAGTTTCGACTTGCACCGTTCGGCCGTGGGTCAGTGGGCATGTGACGTCGCCCTTGATCCAATAGCCGCGAGGCCTCTCTTCTGCTGATGAAAACAAAATGTGATGCCGTTCAAGGACGACGGTTTGACCGCAAGTAGTGAAGTGTTCGCCCTGTGCCGCTGTTCCTTCGCTCAATCGCAGCACGCCCTGGTCATTCTGCCACTTTGCTGAGGCATCAATGGCGATCGGAAATCCTTGCCGCGTGAAGATCGGTAGCCCCGCTTTTTTAAAACTTTCAAAAAGCTCGTATGGAGTCCAGAGAGCGATGCGACCTTCGAGAATGGATTGATTGAGGCCTCGAAGCTCCTTTGAGGACGGGTTCTGCGAGAGGGAGTACAGCAGTTCGTGAAAGATGAGGGCTGTGCGGTTCAGTGGATCGAGTTTCTCCCAGAGGCGCTGGTTCACAATGTAGCGTTTCCCGAAGGGAAGCAGGCTCGGATTTTGATTGGCGATTTGTTCGAGTTGGCACTGGGCGGGGAGCGGAGCATGATCGCCCTCGTCGACGACATCGCCAAGGTCCGAGGTCATCATGACGGCGTCGTCAATAAAGCTTGCGGCCCGGGTGCGAAGTGTCGCAGCGAGATGTGTCTGGCCAGTGAGTTCAAGGGGCTTGAGGTAAACTGATTCAATGTCCGTATTGCTGGGCAATGCTCCGAGTTGGCTCTCGAAGACGTCGAGAACTGTGATGCGGCCATCGGCGCAAGTCACGACGTCGCCGCCGTTTCCCTTAAAGTCGCCGAGCCGAGCCAGGGCCTGTGTGTTTGACAGCAGGTAAGAAGCAATGAGTGTTATCGCGACGAGGACAGAAACTCGGGCCAGCATCAGCTACTCCTTCGTCAGTGGAAACAGTTGAACCGAGAGGCAGTAGACATCACTGGCATCTTCAGTTTCAACAAGGTTTGAGAGTTCTTGCACATAGGCCCGGGTGAGTTTCTTGGCGCGGACGATTTTGGTGTGGTCCATCTTGAGAGTCATTGAGCAGTAGTCGCGTTTCTCAACTGGGGTTTCTCGCATGCGCCGCATGGCCAAGCGCATCTCGTCGAGATGCCCAATCTGGAGAGCAATCGATTCGCGATCATCCGTCGAGGTCAATCGATGTTTCGTGCGCTGGTAGCGCCCTTGTTCGTCGATGGCAATCAGGCCGGTTTGAAGGAGATTGCCTATGACGGATTCGATGCGGTCGATGGAGAGGCCGAGGCGACGTGCAACGGAGGCGTGTTGGTGGTTCGCACTCTTGAGTTCGATGAGATTGAGAAATGCGAAGTACTCCCAATGACTGAGCATTTCAAAGTGCACAACGTTATCGAGTGTTTGGTCGGCTCGCGGTGCCGGCGTCGCTGCGAAGGTCGACTGAGCGGGTACTGTCGGAAGGCCGAGGGCGGCGCTCAGCGCCTTGGCGCGCAGAAGTGGGACCTTGCGCTGGCGCTTCATAAATTTTGAAAGCAAAGAAGGATCGATCTGTAGATCGGTCGCGAACTTTCGTAGTGAATACTGAGGCCTCTCGGCTTGGCGTGCGGCAAGTGTCGACTTCAGGATCTCAATGAGATCGGCATCGGGCCCGGTTCTGTAGGTGATATCCGCCGAATCGTGCTGCATAGCTGGGCAATCTATTGAGACCGTCTGGCGAGGTCAACGGAGCCCCGTTGTCGGGGTCGGATTTTCTTGAAATTTCACGCCGGACCCGCGTTAGATTGAGCTGAAGGGGTGGTGGTATGCACAAAGGTCGACTCGAGGCGTTTAGCGACGGAGTTTTAGCGATTATTTTGACCATTATGGTCTTGGAATTGAAAGTTCCTCACGGTGAAACGATCGAGGCGCTGCGCCCGCTTGTGCCGGTTTTTTTGAGCTATGTTTTGAGTTTTGTGTACATCGCGATCTACTGGAACAACCATCATCACTTATTTCAGGACGCCCGCAGAGTGAATGGTCCGGTGCTCTGGGCTAATCTCCATCTCCTGTTCTGGCTTTCGCTATTGCCGTTTGCGACCGCTTGGGTTGGTGAAAACCATTTTCAGTCGGGCCCGCTGGCGCTCTATGGCGTCGTGCTTTTAATGTCTGGGATTGCCTACTTTATTCTGACTCAGGCGCTGCTTCGGCAGCACGATAAAGATTCGGTCTTGGCACATGCAATTGGACGCGATTTAAAAGGCAAGCTCTCGGTTGTTGCCTATGTTGTCGCGGTTCCGCTGGCCTTTTTCGTGCCGTGGCTGGCGGCCGCGATCTACATTGGCGTCGCGCTCGTGTGGACGATTCCGGATCGGCGGATTGAAAAATCGCTTGATGTCGATCGGTCTTAGCAGCCCGGGCGAACGGCGCAGTCTTTTTTTAATTTCTTCGCGGCCTCTTGCAGGCTCCCGAGGTTCTCAACCGATTTGAAGCCAAGTGACTTCATCAGCTTTTCGGCTTGGCCTGAGCGATTTCCGGAGCGGCAGTAGAGGACGTAGGACTGTTCTTTGCTCAGGGCGCTGATCTTCGCTTCGAAACTTTGATCTCGGAAGTCGATGTTGACGGCCTCTTTGAGGTGGTTGTCGGCGAACTCTTCTGGTGTTCGCACGTCGACTATAACAGGAGCTGGTGGGCTTTTTGCGCTACTGAGGTTTGAGAAGCCGAGCATAAAAAAAATGATGAGGGCGACGGTTTTCATCAGGGTTTCTCCTCTGTTTTCTTTGAAAGTTCTGAATTGTGTGACTTCAGAATCATGAAGGTCATCTTGATGTTCACAATGACAAAGCGCAAGAGCTGCCATGGGATAAAGGTTCTTAAAAAAACCGTGAGGCGCGTGGGAATGATGGCTTGTCCTGAATGTTGGCTCACGTTGACTCCTATTCCGGGATGATCCACCAAAACGGATGAGCTTTGGCTTTGTAAATGAAAGCATAGTGAAGAAGTTTTTTGATCCAGTGTCCGGCAAGCCCGATCTCGCCGGTGGTATACCGGAGGCTTCGGCCAAAGTGCGGATAAGTTTTGTGGTCGGGGACGATGGGATACATTGTCATCGACACCGCAGAGCCGGACCAGAGATTGTCGCCAGCGGAGGCGACGCATGCCGCCCGAGTTTGGCCATCGATGCACCGTGAGTTGGTCCCTTTGATTTTCCTCAATCATATCGCCGATAGAAGCTGCGACCGCGCGGCCCATAATGGCCGAGGGCATGCCGGTTCGAGGTGGCGCCGGTGCGATGAGGGTTCCGTTCTTATTCTTCTCGGGGCGCGAAATGGCGTGCGGGGGTGCGAACGCGATTCCAATCGCAAAGACGTTAGGGTATCGAGTCTGATAGGTCTCGGGCCAGTCTTCTGGGCGCCATTCCTGAAAGGTTTTTGGCTGGTAGTTGGCGTCGACGCGCATGAAGCTGGTCGGCGAGAAGAGTGTTGATGTGATATCGGACCCAGCGCGATCAAAGGCCTTAAGTGGCACACCGGTGAAGGGCGGCAGGAGCATGGAGAAGTCAAAGTCCTGCGAGAGAATTTCGCCATCGAGGTTTTCGTATTCGATCTTGTCTTTGTCGACGCGTCGGACGTGAGCACCAGTGATCCACTCGACACCGCGTTCGGTGAAAAGAGATTCGGCGAAGACTCGGCTCGGGGTGATGAAACCGGCATTTTCAAAATGCAGTCCGCCGACGCCGAAATCGCCAAGTTCGGCCTCGTTGGTGAGGAAAATAAGACGGGCTTGATCGCGAACGCCGCGTTGGCGAAGCTCAAACTCGAGGTTGAAAATATATTCGAAGGCGGCGCCCTCGCACGTACAAAGACCATGACCGGTGCCGACGACGAGGGTTTTCTTTTTGCCCGCTTGCATTTCTTTAATGAGCTCACTCAGTGCTGAGGCTGTCTCGACCGCGTGTTCGACGGTGCAGACAGAGAGCGAGTGGCCGCCATGAGGACCAAGGCCCGGCGTTGCTTCGAAGTTGAGGCGAGGACCTGTGGCATTGATGAGGTAGTCATATTGAATGGTCTGAACAGCTGGGCTTGAGCCATCGGTGGTCTCGAAGGTGACATAAGGTTGCGCTGATGAGTCGCTGCCTTCTGGATGGATATCGGTTGCACGGGCCTGGATGAGGCGTATTCCGCTTTTGTCATAGACCTCTTTGAGGTCGAACGTGACATCGTCTGCCGACATGTGGCCAATGCCGACCCATATGTTTGATGGAATCCAATTCCACTTTGGTTTAGGAGTGATGACGACGACCTCGTGCTCCTGGCTTAGTCGTCGCCGTAGCACGAGTGCGGCGGTATGGCCTGAGATTCCGGCTCCAAGTATGACAACTCGCATGGTCGCCTCCGTTTGTGGACGGGGCCAGGTGTCTCAAGTCGAGGCATCGGCTAGCCGCACGTCCATATTGATAGCGTACGGTCGAGAAAAAGCTTTTGCAATATGTTTATTGATCCGTTAGTTTATAAAAATACGAACTAATGGAGTATCGCATGGCGAAGAGCACGAAAAAGAAGCAGGGGCAGATAAAGAAGAACGACGAAGGGTCGTGGGCTCTTTATGAGATGCAGGCCGAGATCTGCTCAGCTTTGGCGAGCCCCGTTCGTCTGCAGATTTTGGATCTGGTGTCTCAAGGCGAGAAAACCAGTTCCGAGCTTCTTGAGAGACTGAATATTCCGAAGGCCAATCTCTCACAGCATATTGCCGTACTTTGTGACGTCGGAATTCTGGTCAGACGAAAAGAGGGTCTGTTTCAGTATCTGACGATCGGTCTTCCGAAGATTCGTGAGGCGTGCTCGCTTGTGAAGGGGATTCTGGTTGAACGCGTCGAGCAGGATGAGAAGCGCGCGGCTGATCTGCGGAGACAATTGAAGAGTCAAAGAGGTGTGTCGTGAGAAGGTTCGGGATTTTAAGTCTGCTGCTGGTGGCTCGGGTGGCGTCGGCTGAGGCCGTGGATTTTCGGACAGTATGGAGTGAGGTTCGCGGCGCGGCCTCGGGTCTGAGGGCGGCCGAGTCGGCCAAGGTCGCTCAAGAAGGCGAGAGTCAAATTGCAGGACGGCATTGGCTTCCGCGCGTTTATCTCGGTGCTAAAGTCTATCAAACGAATGATCCTGGCGCCGCGTTTTTTGGCCTGCTTTCTGAGCGAGCGGTAACGTCTGCTGATTTTGATCCGGCCAGACTCAATCATCCCGACGCTAAGACCTATACAATGGGTTCGGTTGGGGTGGATCTGCCTCTCTATGAAGGTGGTCTGCGGTCAGCGAATGGAGACATGCAAAAGGAGCTTCTGGTGGCGGCCGATGAGCATGTGCGCGTGACTGAAATTGAGCACTATGCTGAGGCTGCGCGAATATACGGTATGTGCTTAGCAGGGCGAGATCGAGAGCGGCGTCTGTTGCGAGTCCGCGATGATCTTGATGAACTTTTGAAGAGATATGAGCTTGGCAGCAAGGCCAATCCTGTTGGGTATTCGGGACTGTTGGGTTTGAAGACACTTCGCAATCGAGTGGTCGGGCTTCTGGCAGAGACACGGGCCAAGACATTGGCGCTGGGAAGAGGACTTGAGGCCATGGGATTCCGGCGAGCTGAGACGTGGACTCCAGAAAAAACGAATGTGTCGGACTTTATTGCGACCTATTTGCGCGAAGCCGACGGTGCTGATTCGGCGCGTGTTCGCGAGGCGCAGTTAAAGGCGGGTTCGATGGAGCGGGTTGTTCAGATGGAAGCAGCTCGGACATTGCCTCGGGTTGGAGTTTTTGGTGAGCAGTCGTTTGCGGCTGGCGATCGAGATCGTGCCAATGGCTATACGGCTGGGCTCTATTTGCAGTGGAATATTTTTGATCCGAGTGATTCGGGTCGATCAAGTACCGCCCGCTCACGGGCGGTGTCGGCCCGCTATCAAGTTGATGCCATGGCGGCCAATGAGCGCGCTGAAGGTCAGGCAATGGCAGCAGCGGCTGAAGCGCTTGATGAGAATTTAAAGCTTATGGTTTCGAGTGAAGAGCTTCTCGATGAGCAGGCCAAAGTGGCTGCGACGCTCTTTCGAAATGGGTCGATCTCGGCGCTGCAAATGGTCGAAGTCGCATCTCGTCGCACAGACCTGATTGTGGATCGATCAGAAGCCGAGTCGCGTTTAGTTGAAGTCAAAGCAGAACGGGTGAAGCGCAGCTCGTCGCTGCCAAGCTCCGTGAATGGAGGTGTAAAGTGAAGAACTCGAAGACTGGATTTGCCGGACGCTTAGCTGAAGTGTTTGTCCACTCCAAACTCACGCCGGTGATTGCAATTGGCAGCGTGTTACTTGGCCTCATGGCCGTTTATCTTACTCCAAAAGAAGAAGAACCGCAGATTTCTGTTCCGATGATCGACATCCGAACGGGGGCTCCAGGCTATAGTGCGAAGGAGGTCGAACGCAAAGTGACTGAGCCGATCGAGCGCGCCGTTTGGGGGCTTGATGGTGTTGAATACGTATATTCAAGCATGCGCTGTTGCGCCGCTTGCGCGAGAACTTGCGAGTACGCCGGATTTGGCACGAGTTGAACTCTTGGGTGGGCAAAAGCGATCTGTTCGCGTGGTGATTGATCCGGAGAAGCTCCGCAACAGAGGTGTCTCACTGCTCTCGGTGGCGCAAGCCCTCAGGGCCAGTGATGCGCTGGCTCCGGCTGGTAAGACATGGGAAAAACTGAAAACTTTGACGTTGAAGTTGGCGGACGTCTACAGACGGCGACAGATGTGGCGAATATTGCTGTCGGGCAACGCGGTGGCGGAGTCGTCTATGTCAGAGATCTTGGTGTTGTGAAGGATGGTCCAGAGGAGATAAGTCGAAGTTCTGTTTTTGTTGAAAAAAATCGAGCTCCGGAGTCGGCCGTCTCGATCGTTTTTGCGAAGAGAAAAGGGACCAATGTTGTGATTTTGGCACGCGAGCTCTTGGATCGGGCCGAGGCCTTTTCGAAAGGTCTTCCGGGTGACATCAAGATGTCGGTTGTGCGCGACTACGGATCGACGGCATCTGATAAATCGAACGAGCTCATCGAGCATCTTTTGATCGCGACGCTTTCGGTGTCGGTACTGATTGCGCTGGTCATGGGTTTCCGAGCGTCGTTGGTCGTTGCAACGGCGATTCCGGTGACGCTCGCTTTGACGCTTGCGATCTACTATTTTCTTGGATTCACGCTAAATCGCGTGACGCTCTTTGCATTGATTTTCTCGATAGGAATTCTGGTCGACGATGCGATTGTGGTTGTTGAGAATATCGAACGACACTTGAAGCTGAAAAATAATGGCGGAATCGTCAAGGCGACGATCCGAGCGGTTTCTGAGGTTGGAAATCCAACAATTCTGGCGACCTTCACAGTGATTGCGGCCATCTTGCCGATGGCTTTTGTGCGCGGCCTGATGGGGCCATACATGAAGCCGATTCCCGTTGGCGCTAGCTATGCGATGATTCTTTCGTTGTTTGTCGCATTTATTGTGACACCTTGGGCGGCGGTGCGGCTATTGAAACACGATCACGGCTCTGATGGGCACGGTGATCAACCTGAAAAGATCGGCCGGCTCGATCGAATATATGAGAGCGTGATGCGACGACTCTTGGGACAGCGTCGTGCAGCGTTTGGATTTGGCTTGTTCTCGATCGTTTTACTCCTGGCGACGATGAGCCTGGTCTATTTTAAGTCAGTGAAAGTCAAAATGTTGCCGTTTGACAACAAAAGTGAGTTTCAGATTCTGATCGACTATCCGCCAACAACGACGCTTCTTGATAACAGTCGGTGGACGACAGAGTTGGCCGAGGCGCTAGCGAAGAGTCCCGAAGTGCGTTCGGTTCAGGTTTTCGCCGGAGAGCCCGCTCCGTTTTCATTCTCTGGAATGGTGAAGCATACATTCCTGCGTCGCGCTGACTACCTCGCCGATCTTCAGGTGGTGTTGAGTGAGAAGCACGATCGAAAAGTATCGAGTCATGAAATCATTGAGTCGCTGCGGCCGACGATTGCCGAGTTTTCAAAAAAACATACCGCGATCTCAAAAGTTCTTGAGATTCCGCCTGGGCCGCCCGTACTTGCGACGATGATGGCCGAGGTCTATGGTCCTGACGAGAAAACTCGTAAGGCCGTTGCCGCTGAGATCCACAAGGTCTTTGCGAACGAGAAAAGCGTCGTTGATCTGGATACGACCTTGCGGCTTGGGCGCCCTCGTCGATTCTATGAGTTTGACCAAAAGACCGGCGGAAGCTTGGGCACAAAGGCGAGCGATGTGATGCAGCTTGGCCGGCTCGCTTTCTCGGAGTCGGCGCTGACAACTTTAAGTGACGTATCGGCCCCAGAGGATGTGGCGGTGGAGCTCTCGCTGATGGGCTCTGCGCGGTCAAGCGACAGGCCATTTCAGGATCTGAGTGTTCCGTCGTTTGAATCGGGATCGGTGGCGGTCGAGAACGTACTTGGCCGAGCACAAACTGAAGAGACCGAGACGCTGTATCGAAA
Organism: Bdellovibrionales bacterium; assembly: GCA_016713885.1. Classification (GTDB taxonomy): domain Bacteria; phylum Bdellovibrionota; class Bdellovibrionia; order Bdellovibrionales; family JAMPXM01. The sequence continues at coordinate 64,946 of JADJOF010000006.1, forward strand.
AAAATTTGAAACCTGTTTCATATGTGATGAGCGAGCTCTCGGGCTCTGAAGAGGCGCCGGTCTATGGAATTTTGAAACTTGAACCGCAGATCGCGTATCCGGTGCAGACTGCTGAAGTGCCATGGAATACGACCAAACCTGTCGTGAAATGGGATGGTGAATGGTTTATCACATACGAGGTGTTTCGCGATCTTGGCGGAGCGTTTGCGGTCGTGATGGTTCTTATCTATATCCTGGTATTGGGATGGTTTAAGAGCTTCTCAGTCCTTCTGGTTATCATGGCGCCAATCCCGATCAGTCTTATCGGTATTCTTCCTGGGCACTGGATTGTTGGTTCCTATTTTACGGCCACGTCGATGATTGGCTTCATTGCTGGAGCGGGAATCATTGTGCGGAACTCGATCATTCTAGTCGACTTTATCGAGCATCAGTTGGGTGAGGGGTTGTCGCTTCGTGAAGCAGTGGTGAGCGCCGGAGTTCTGCGCTTTCGTCCGATGCTTCTGACGGCTGCTGCCGTAGTTGTCGGAAGTTCAGTCATGCTGTTTGATCCGATCTTCCAGGGATTGGCGGTGAGTTTGATTTTTGGTGAGGTCGCAGCGACTGTCCTCAGTCGTTTTGCCGTTCCGGTGTTGTACTACTGGATGGTTGGTGCGCAGCGCGAAAAGATGATTCGGCAGGAGAGCAAGACTTAGGTCTATGCTATTTGGCAGTTTGCGATAGATTTGCTCGCCAGAGTCCAGACCGAGCCGATGTCGATCCTCAAAACGGTCGACATCGGCGATGCTCTGTATATGAGAAAAATACTCGGAACCTCATTTGTCGTGAGTGCATTTGTTTGCGGTGCTGTTTTCGGAGTGGCTCGCGCCGTTGCCGATGGTGAACCGTCGGCCGACGCTTTGGTGAAACTGGCCGACGATGCGCGTTTTCCGCGTGGGGCTGTCGTCTTTCAAGTCAAAGCCGAGGACCTTTCAAAGGGAAAGAAGGTTCGCGAAACGGTCTATCGTGTGATGACCAAGGGGGCTGGAAAAACCTTGGTGGAGACGATCATTCCGGAGCGACAGCAAGGGCGTAAACTTTTGATGTTGGAATCGGACCTTTGGTTCTTTAGCCCCGATATCAAGCGGCCAACCCGCGTGAGTTTGCAACAAAAGCTAACGGGCGAAATTTCAAATGGCGATATTGCAAATACCGACTATGCGGGCGACTACCATGCGAAAATCGTCGCAAAAGAAATGATTGAAGGAAAATCGGCCTATCATCTTCATCTGACTTCGAAATCAAAGTCGGCGACCTACGCGGCCATCGACTATTGGATCGATGCAAAGACCAAGGCTCCTATACGGGCCAACTTCTTGTCGGTCTCTGGGAAGGTCATGAAGCGCGGGACCTATGATCGAATGGCTCAGGTTTTGGGCCGCGAACGTGTCACTCGATTCAAAGTCGAAGATGCCTACGCCAAGGGCAAGCTTTCGGTTTTAACCTATTCGCAGCACAAGCAGGATAAACTCGACGACTCGCTTTTCTCTAAGGAGTCGATGGGTCAGTGAAACGATGGAGCAGTTTTTTTATTACTGTTCTGTTCATTTTGACGGCAGCGGACTCCGCTCTGGGGCAGGCTGCATCGGGTAAACCGCTCGAGTGGAAGCTTGATACGAGGTCGGGGCTTGGCATGCACACCAATGGCTCAAACGATCTTGCGACGCATCGGCATCAACTCGAGTTTGAGCAGGTCTCTCGTCCGTCGAGCCAATGGATTTTCAAACTCGGAGCGCGAGCTCGCGTTGAGGCGGCCTACGCGGCGAACCCGACACGTTATGGGGACCTAGCGCAAAAAGAAGGGCAAGAGACAGAATTGCGTGAAGTGTCTGGTCAGTTTCGAAGCGGGGGATTTTCGGCAAAGATCGGTTCGCAAACGGTGGTTTGGGGCGAAGCGTTTGGCGCCTTTTATGCTGACATCGTCAATCCAAAAGATCTGCGCGAAGCCGCTATCGGCGAGCTTGCCGAGATTCGTCGGCCGATGGAGATGATCAATCTTCAGTACGTCGATGACACGTGGTCGATACAAGCCCTCTACGCCCCCTTCTTTCGGTCAAACTGGTTACCAGGATATCAGTCTGATTTTTTCCAAGCACTCTCGCCGGCCGTCTCGGGACGACAAATATTCAAGTCGATGGCAGTCCCAACATTGACGGGACACAAGGCGATGCGGGAGCAAAGTTGCAAGCTCGGTTAGGTGCAGCTGATATTTCAATCTTTCATTTTTCCCATATCGACCGGCAGCCGGTCTTCGAAATCACCAACGGAACGCCGATTTCGATTAAGAGTCGACACAGCCGTACCGAGGCCGATGGGCTCACGCTATCGTGGGCCAACGACAACACGGTGGTTCGCGCTGAGGTTGTTCGTTTTGTTGGTCGCAAAATGAATGTCGTTCCGACCTTGGCCGATCTGACAGCGGGCCGTTTGAGTCGAGCGGAGGTTGTCGAGTAGTGGATTGGAGTTTTTGGTGTGGACTATCCACTTGGCGGAGGCTGGAACTTTGGAGTTCAGTACTCTGAAGACGTCGTTAGCGGCATTCAGCCGAGTTTTCGCATGCTTCGCGAAGGGTTACTCGGCTTACAGTTTGCGAAGGACTTTGACAGTGGACGCCGATTCTCGCTACTCGGCGCTTCAGCGGTGAACGATGGAAGCTTCATGATTCAAAGTTCGCTTATGGTTCCGCGCAGCCGGAATCTTGAGATGGGTATTGAAGGTACTTTTTTTGGAGGCGCATCGGATTCAACTTGGGGTTCGAGAGCTGGAGCAAGTCGCGTGGTCTTTGTGATAAAGGGGTTTTTTCGTGGTTGAAAAAGCAGGTTTGCCGATGGCTTCGCCGATTGCCGGTTTACCGATTGCCGTAGTCACGGCGGTAACGAAAGAGTATCGCCTGGGTCAGCAGCTTGTTTCGGCTTTGCGAGGAGTCGACCTGACAGTCTATCAAGGTGAGTTCCTCGCACTGGCGGGATCATCGGGAAGCGGCAAGACCACGCTTCTGAATTTGCTGGGTTGTCTCGATACGCCGACATCGGGAACGATCGAGGTGCTGGGAGTGAAGACGATGGGCGCAAGTGACACTGAAGCCGCTCATCTACGAGCCAACAAGCTTGGCTTTGTATTTCAGAATTTCAATCTTATCCCGGTGCTGTCAGCGGTTGAGAATGTGGAGTATCCACTATTGAAGCGTCATATGACGGCGCGCGATCGGCGAGAGCGGGCGATGCAAGCTTTGGCGAGAGTGGGCTTAGCGGAACGTATGATGCACCGACCAGACGAGCTTTCGGGAGGGCAGCGGCAGCGTGTGGCAATTGCACGAGCGATTGTCCATGATCCAGCACTCGTGATTGCGGACGAGCCGACAGCGGCCCTTGATAAAAAGACCGCACTCGAAATTCTTGATCTCCTGGCGGAGCTTCGGTCGCAGATGGGACTGACGGTGGTGATGGCCAGTCATGATCCACTTGCTCTCTCCAAGGCGAGTCGCGTGGTTGAAGTTTCCGACGGCATGTTGGTCAAAGGACAGAGCTGATGTTGATAAGATTGGCATTTCGAAACCTTTTTAGAAACTCGCGTCGAACACTGATGAGTTTGATGATGATCGCTGGTGGCTTTGCATCGGTTGTCGTGTTTCAAGGCTTTGCGGCGGCGATTCTTGAGGATATTCGCTGGGGCGCGGTCAATAGCCAATTTGGGCACATTCAGATCGCAAGCCAAAAGCTTTGGGATCCTGGATCAGACGATGTGTTTCGCGATCGTCAGCTGGAGCATCCTGAGGAGTTGAAAGAGAAGATCGCGTCCCTCGGCGATATAAAGTCCGTATCAGCGCGTCAGTTTTTCTATGGTTTGGCGTCGACCGGCGAGCAGTCCGTATCGGCTCAGATCATTGGCTTTGAGCCGCACCTTGAGACGGAATTGATCTCAAAAGAAATGATTATCGAAGGTGTGCCATTCACACCACCGACAAAGTCGGGCCAGACTATATACGAGGCCGCGGTCGGTGAGGGTTTGGCTCGTCTGCTTAAGGCGAAGCCCGGGCAGACATTGACGATCATTGGTCAAACAGCTGATGGCGGGATCAACGCCATCGATGCTGAGATCAAGTTTCTGTTCCGAACGGTCGTTCAAGAAATCGACGATACAACGGTGTATGTTCCGCTTTCGCTCTCACAGAAGGTTCTTGATTCAGACGGTGCCGAGCGCGTGGTGATTAAGTTGAAAGATCACGACATGGTGGCCGAGGTCTTGACCAAGGTGAAAGCGGTTCTACCAGATGGTACGCAGGCCCGCGGTTGGAGAGAGCTCTCGCGACTTTACAATCAGACGGAACGATACTTTGAAACTCAAAATGCGGTTGTTGCGGGAATCATCCTTGCGTTGATTTTGCTTTCAATCACCAGCACCGTCGGTATGTCCGTTTCGGAACGGACCGGCGAAATTGGTACGATGCGTGCGTTAGGTGACACGAAGCCCGCAGTCCTTCGCTTGTTTGCTCTCGAGGGCCTCTTGCTCGGCGGAATCGGTGGCGTGATCGGTGCGATTTTAGGCTATACGATTTCGATCATCTTAACGGCGGTCAAAGTTCCGATCGTTCTGCCTGGCGCAACTCAGCCGATTCCAGTACGCGTAACACATTTGCCGTCCGCGTATGTTCTGGCGTTTTTGCTGACGGTCTTTGCTGCATTCTTAGCAACGATGATCGCGGCAAGGCGGGCGTCGCAGATGAATATCGTCGATGCGTTGAAAAAGAATGTGTGAGGTCGTCTTATGGCAAACCCGACTGAGGCCACATTAGGGACGGAGTCGTCGTCACGACGCTCGGGTTTAAAACAATCCGTCCTGCGCCGAATGATCAAAGCGGAACTCGAGCGTCGGCGGACGCGAAACCCGCGGTATTCGCTTCGTGCATTCGCACGAGATCTTGAGTTCAACAGTGCGCACTTGAGCGAGGTTCTGAACGGCAAGCGGGCGATGTCGCTCGAGGCGGCGCTTCGTCTTGTCGAGCGCTTTTCAGATGACCCCAAAACGGTGAGTCAGCTTCAAGATCGTCTCAAGGAGAAACCAAAGAAGACCGTTGTCGCTGACGTCGTTTTGCGAAACCCTGTCGCACTTGCTGTTCTTGCGATGCTTCACTCTGACGACACGTCCGGTGGTGCTGAATGGATTGCGCGAAGTTTGGGGCTAAAGAAATCAGAGATTGAAAGCTCGCTTCGACAACTTCGAGCCGAGCGACTGGTGACCGTGCAGAATGGTCGCCTCGTCGCAACGGTCGATGCGCCAGTGGTCAGTATGGGGGCCGATCAGGGACTGATGGACAATCTTGAGTTCTCATCACTCACTGTTTGTGTCGACCCCCGGCGGCTACCGGAGGCCAAGCTGAAGATTGATGAATTTATGCTACAGATGCGTGAATTCTTTGATGCCGGTGCGGCATCAAAGGTCTACGAGCTTCAAGTTCAGCTTTACCCTTGGGCCATTGCCGAGAGCGGCAAGAAATCGAAGTAGCGCGTTAGGCAGCGGGCTTTCGTTCGTGGAGGAGTTCGTTCTCAAGTGAACGGATAAGATCGCCCCAGCGGTTATGATTCTCCGCGATTCTCAAGCCGCTGGCGCCTTGAACATCCGACCAAACGACATTGGCCGTCACACGAATGATCTCGTTTTCTGAGATCGGAATTTCGAGTTGAATATGTTCTCCTTGGCGAAGGCCGCGATTGGCGATGAGTAGCATGCCGCAGTGGCTCGCGTTCTTGAGTCGGCCGGTGAGTGAGACATGATTTGTGTGAACGCGGACTTCGCCGTCGATGTCGTGCCGAAGGTTTTTGCCACGGCCATCGAGCTGTGCAACCGGAGTCAGAGGACGTGGCAAATGCTTCCTGAATTCTCTGTGTGAGTAGAGGTTCCAGAGTTCGACTTTCTCATTTTCGCTGAGTTTTGAGAGCGCATCGGACTGCTCGACAAAAAAGTGACGGAGCAAATCGGGCGTCATAACGGGATCAGAGACTTTACCATAGCCGCGAGTTGGGTACTCGACACCAGCAATCGTTTTGTTGCCGAGGTACTCAAAAAGATTCTGGTTGGCGGCTCGGTGGTTGTACATCGCGGAATAACGTTCCCGCGCGGTCTTGAGACTTAAAATTCCACCGACAGCTGGAGCGCCGTTTACGAATGAGTACTCGGCGACAACGCGGTCCTCGAGCTTTTCAAAGAGAAGCACGTGGCGATAGAAGTCCCACCAAGTGGGATTCACTGCGATCACCAAGTAGTCGACGCCAAAATAGTACTCACAGTAGTGATAGAGGAAGTTGAGAAGTGGGAAGAGGATCTGGCCTCGTTTGCCAGAATGCTCTGGGTGGACCGCAAGGCTTGAAACCTCGGCGATGCGAACTCCCTTTTTTAGGAATGGACCAACATCAAAAACTGAATCGAGAGGAACGCGGAACGCACCATTGCGAACGATTGAAACAGTTCCGACGACCTTCTCGCCGATGCAGGCGATAAGAGTCGTCGTGCTAGAGAGTGCATGATACTTGGTGATGCGCATGCCGGACGGGTGTGGATTCATGAATCCACTGCGGACGTAGTTGTCGTGCAGTAGTCGAAAGGCCGACGAGAGCTCATGCTCCGTGCGGGCTACGCGAAGCTCCAGACCTGGTAGGGGATCAAGATCGATCTTGATCATTTTGCGATAGAGCGGGCCTTTCAGGCTTTCGGGGAGGTGCTTCAGCACTTTGTCCCGCAACATTAAACGATGTCGTTTTAACTTCGATGCCATCTCGCGCCCCCGTGATGACTTATCGTTCGAACTGGACTTAGGTTTAAGTCATCGGTCATATTAGTGCTCCATGCCTGGACTGGACCAATGTCGTATCATGTCTCAAGATGGCGCATCGATGGAGTTGTTTGGTGACTCATATGCAACATGCTGACTTTTGGCGAAACTTTGCGCGCATTCATGTGTTTTTGCTCACAGTTTTTACAGGATTCTGGTCCAGTGCTTTTGAGCTCAAGCCGGAGTATCGCAGTTTGTCATCAGAGCGTGGATTCGAACTGATGAGCCCTCGGCTCATCGACAGCGAGTATCAATCTGATCTGCTGACGTATTCGACGTCGCCGTGGATGCCGGGGCAGCCGCGCGGTGGAGTAGGCCGTCTCTATGTTTCGGCAGGAAGTCTTTCGGCGACTCAGTTTGACTACCATCTCCTAGGTGAATTGCGAAAACGGCTTTCGCCAGGCACTCGCGTTTCGTTTACTCGAGTGGAAGAGCAGAACTATGAAGAGGCCTTCAATGCGTCGATTCTTGAGCTTGAGTGGGGAACGGCTCCCTTCAGCGTTTCGGCTTATGGATCGCTCTCGCGCATGAAGCGCGAGGATGACGTTGGCGTGGCACTCACATATCGCGGCGCTCGAGAGACGCGGTTCTTTGCGACGCTTGCTGATTTCACGCGCTCGGACCGAAATGACGACGGTGATTTTTTGATAAGGGTTCTGAGGCTTTAGTTTATGGCTTGGTCAGTCGTTCGCAAAGTGGTGTGTTGGCGAGCGAATTCTATATTCGTCGTGAGGCTCCGGTCAGTTGGCGAAGCCCATCGCTTCGGCAGCAGTACCTTTATGAGCAAACAGCGATCGGCCAGACGCGAACAAATGCGAATATGTCCTTTCGTTGGTTTTTTGATCGAAAGGAAACGTCCGTGCGCGACTTGAATACGGATCGATTGCGCTCGATGCTTCGTGACCGCTATGAGATCGAAGTGCGGTCGATCGAGTCAGACGGTCCGCTTATTGTGGAAAGCGGGATACTCTGGGTTTCGCGTCATTGGCACGATGAGAATTCAAGACGTCTGACTCATCAAAACTTGTCGCCATTTCTTTGGCTCCGATTTTCCTCGGGGATTGACGTCGGATGGGAAACGACGCTATTTCGAGCCTTCGGTGACTTGTCCCTGGCTTCAGATTCTCTGCGTCCCGAGGCCGAGGAAAGCCGCATCAATTTGCGCTATCGTCATCGATTTGTAGAAAGCGGCGAGCTTGTTCTCGCGTTAACCGCCGATGCGGATCGAGCGGAGGGCGGTTTTTTCGAAGGTGGGCACGGACAGTTCGTTGTTGATTTTTAATGTGTTGAGAGATTTTAACGCAAATCAGCTTCCGGCGCCGGAGGCTATGCTGTGTCGATGTCAGGACTCACGAGACCAGCGCTCCTCTGCAGCAGCAATCAGATCTTTTGTCGTGGCGACATAGTTCCATCGCATCAGTCGTGGCCCGTCGAGAGTGTCACCGCCGAAGACTGTAAACTGTGATTGAGCGCTCGAAGAGACAGTCAGGGTTGTGCGTGTCGGTACACGAAGCAATTGCCCAGTTTGCAACTCGCGGCCGTCGATGTTGACGGATCCTGAGGCCACGTAGAATGCAGCTTCATCTTCATTGACCGAGAGCGATAGGTTTTCGCCGCGTTCGCTTGTAACGCCAGTCAAAAACAGCGCCCGCGCGGGAAAGACCGCTTGCGATTGCTGGCCGTCGTGATTCCCGATCAGGAGCTGCCATTTTGTTGAAGAGGTCTCCCACTCTGGGAGTCCCTCGCAGCCGACGTGTTGAAAACTCGGCTCGATTTGCTCGTGTGTCTTTGGCAGAGCGAGCCAAAACTGCAGACCGTGAAGTCTTTGGCTTAAGCCTTGTTCGAGATGTGTGATCCAACGTCCCGCGGTCATGAGATTCAGTTCGCCGGGACGAATCACCTGTTCGGATCCGAGCGAATCGCGATGCAGAATCTCGCCCTCAAAAAGGTAAGTCGCCGTTGCGAGTCCGATGTGGGGATGTTCTGGAACAAAAAGCGGCGTCTTGGTTTCGATAGGTCCCATGTGATCAAGAAAAACGAAGGGACCAATATTGCGGAGAACCGTTTCACCGCTTGCGAAGGGAAGAACGCGGCGAATGGTGAGACCTGCAAGATCGTGAATGCGAGCATTGATCAGAGGGCTATTTTTTTCTGCCATGGCTCTATCATGCTGGGTGGAGGTGGGATCGTCTAGATCCAAAATGGAACTAGAGTCGCGCTTTGGTGGACCCCAAGAAAAGGCGATTTGAATTCTGTTTACGGTGGCCATTAATCTGAAAATAGAGAGGTAAACATGACTGCTGCACAAGCTCCGCTCGCGATTTCAGTTCGAGGTCTGACGAAAGAGTTTTCTCGCGTAAAGAAAACGGGTTCGTTCTTAAAGAGAATGAGTCCGTTCTCGGGCGTCGTGGAGAACTTTGTTGCTCTGAAGGGAATCGATCTTGATGTGGCGCGTGGCGAGTCTTTGGCGTTCATTGGGCCTAATGGCGCCGGGAAGTCGACGACGATTAAGATTTTAACGGGGATTTTGCATCCCACGATGGGTGAGGCTTCGGTTCTGGGGCTCACTCCTTGGAAGGACCGCGAGAGGCTCGCCTATCGCATTGGTTCAGTCTTTGGGCAAAAGTCGCAGCTCTGGCTGCATCTTCCGGCAAGTGATACGTTTGAGCTGCTCTCGCGCGTGTATGAGCTTGATCGCGCGCGCTATCACGCGAGGCGAAAACAGCTGATCGAGCTTTTCGAGATCGGCGACTACGCCGATGTTCCAGTGAGAAAGCTCTCGCTTGGTCAGCGCATGCGCTGTGAGATCGCAGCGAGCTTACTTCACGAGCCTGAGGTTCTATTTCTCGATGAGCCGACCATTGGCCTTGATCCCGTGGCGAAGGCCAGCATTCGCGATTTGATTCGAAGTGCAAATCGCGAAGCGGGTGTAACGGTATTTTTAACTTCACACGATGCAGGAGATATCGAACAGCTGTGTCGCCGCACGGTGATTGTGAATCAGGGACAGATCGTCTTTGATGGCAGCACCAATGCGCTTCGCCGAGATGCCCTGACAAAAAAGGAAATCGACTTAAAGCTCTCGACGGCGATCGAGAGTTTTGAACCGATGACAGGTGTCGAGGTGGTGAAGGCCAAGGGGTATGGTTTGAAGCTCAGTGTCGATACCAAGACGACGGGAATTGATCGCGTCGTCGGCGAACTCTTACGTCGCTATGAGGTCGAAGACATTGCCATTGTTTCACCACCTCTTGAGGAGATCATCGCAACGATCTATCGCGGGGGAAACAGATGACCGAGGCGATAAAACTCTATGAGGTCGCGCGGATCACGCTCCGTTCGCGGTGGCGGTATCTTTGGGATATGTTGGGTTCGACGCTGTTTTTGGGCGTCGTGCTCTTCGTTTTTGTGAAGCTTTGGACGGTCACCTATGGCGCGGCCGGTGGCACGGGTGCGATTGCGGGTTTCACACTGACGCAGATGATTTGGTACCTGGTTGCGACCGAGACCATCATCATGTCGATGATCCCGATCCACCGCTCGATTGAGCGCGAGATCAAAGATGGCGACGTTGCGATTCGGCTCAATAAGCCGCTCAGTTTTCTCGGTTACCATTGGAGTGTGTTCATAGGCGAGGGCATGCTGAAGGGATTGATTTTGGTTCTTGTTGGAGGTGTCGTTGCATTTCTGATGGTGGGGCCGACCGAGTTTTCATTTCTGTCGGCTCTGCCGCTGATGTTGACCTTTGTGCTCACAGCAACGGCGAACTTCTTTTTTGGTGCGTTGATCGGTCTTCTCGCGTTTTGGACAGAGGATATCACCGGCTTCTATTTTATCTTTGATCGACTTAAATGGCTCCTTGGCGGTTTTTTGATGCCGATCACGCTGTTTCCGGAGTGGCTTCAGCGGATCGTGGAATGGCTGCCATTTCCGCTGATGATCTACCGGCCGGCAGAACTTGCGGTGTCGTTTGAGTTTTCAAAGTGGTTTGAACTGACATGGAAACAGCTTTTGTTGGTCGCTGGGCTTTGGCTCGTGGCACAGGTGCTGTATCGGTCGGGTGTTCGACGGCTTGATGTGAATGGAGGCTAAGTGATGAGATACATTTTGGCAGCACTCCGAACGAATTTGCTTTCAGCATTTGAGTACCGGACGAGTTTTTTGAGGCAAGTTTTTGGAATGATGATCAATGACTCGCTCTGGGTGAGCTTTTGGGTGCTTTACTTTGAGCGCTTCCCTGTTCTGAATGGGTGGACGCGTGACGATCTGCTCGTGCTCTGGGCGATCATCACCTTCTCTTTTGGAATTGCCTTCGGTCTCTTTGCGCAGGCGTTGAGGCTTTCGGAACTGATCACGCAGGGGCAGCTTGACTACTATTTGGCATTGCCGAAGAACGTGCTGCTGCAGATCTTGCTTGGTCAGGTGCGGCCGTCGAATCTTGGCGATCTCTTTTTTGGTCCGATTCTGCTCGCGATTTTCGTGCCGATGACGTGGGCAAAGTGGGGGTTGTTTTTGCTTGGTGGAACACTCGGCGCGGTTGTTTACCTCGCGTTTTTTGTCATGGCTGGGAGCTTGGCGTTTTTCTTGGGTTCGAGCGAAGGAATTGCCTCTGGAATCGGCAATGCGTTGATTCACTTCTCAACCTATCCAACGCGAATCTTCGATGGATGGACCCGGGTTCTACTTTTCACGCTCATTCCGGCGGGATTTATTGCTGAAATTCCGGTCGAACTGGTGCGTAGTTTTGAGTTTCGTGACCTCGCTCTTTTGATCGTCGCCGCGATCGGTTTCAGTATGTTGGCGGTGGTGGTTTTTAACCGCGGTCTTGCGCGCTATGAATCGGGGAATTTAATGTCGCTCCGCTCATAGGGAATAAGGTGGATTTAGCGGTGGGGTTAATTTCTGCCGCGAGCCGTTGATGGTTGTTTATTGCTTTGAGTCAAAACACAATGTCGCCCTTGGGCGGTGGTTCTATGAGCGTACGGTATCCTCAGATAATTCAAGGTGGAATGGGCATTGCGGTTTCGGATTGGAAACTGGCCCGGACTGTCGCACTTATGGGTGAGATGGGTGTCGTCTCCGGTACCGCGATCAATTCCGTTCTTGTTCGTCGACTTCAGGATGGTGATGTCGGCGGGCATATGCGCCGCGCGCTTCAGGCCTTTCCATCGCAAGAGATCGCTGCAAAAATTCTTGAAACTTACTTTATCGATGGTGGCCGGGCCAAGGGTGTGGCGTATAAACGTTCGCAATTGTTCAGTTTGACGCCTCCGCTGGCGTTGAGTCAGCTCACGGTTGTCGCAAGCTTTGTTGAAGTGTACTTGGCGAAAGAGGGCCATGATGGCCTCGTTGGTTTCAATTTGCTTGAGAAAGTTCATCTTCCCAATCTCGCGTGTCTTTACGGAGCGGTGCTTGCGGGGGTGGACGCAGTTTTGATGGGAGCCGGAATCCCGCGTGAGATTCCCGGCGTGCTTGATCTTTTGAGTCAGAATAAAACTGCGACCTTGAAGGTGCCTGTTGTTGGATCTTCAGAGGACGCGGTGATGAGTTTTGATCCCTCGATCGTCATGGCGGGATGCCTGCCCGATGGGCTCAAGCGTCCTCATTTTTATCCGATCGTCTCATCGAGTGTTCTTGCGCAGAGTTTAAAGAAAAAATCCACAGGCGAAGTGAATGGCTTTATTGTCGAAGGTCCTTTGGCAGGTGGGCACAATGCACCTCCGCGCGGGCCAATGCGTTTAAACGAGGCCGGTGAACCAATCTACGGGCCACGCGACGAAGTTGATCTTGCTGAAATGAAAGCACTTGAGCTTCCGTTTTGGATTGCGGGACACGCGGCAACACCGGAGAAGCTGGCTGCGGCCGTGGCCGCCGGTGCGGCGGGCATTCAAGTGGGGACGCTGTTTGCCTTTGCCGAAGAGTCGGGTCTTGATCTGCGGCTAAAGTCAGAAGTTGTTGGCCGCATTGCTCGTGGTGAAAATCCAAAAGACGGCTGGGTATTTACAGATCCAGTCTCGTCGCCGACGGGTTTTCCATTTAAAGCGGTTCGTCTGTCTGGAAGCGTTTCGGAATCTGAGGTTTACCTGCAGAGAAAGCGCATCTGTGATCTCGGCTACCTCCGACACCTCTATCAAAAAACGCCCGGCGAAGTCGGCTACCGCTGTTCGGCGGAACCGGTCGTGGATTTTGAGAAGAAGGGTGGCCTTGCCGCTGACACTGTCGGAAAGAAATGTCTTTGCAACGCACTGATGGCGGATATCGGTATGGGCCAGGTGCAGAGCTGGGGCGAGGAACTTCCGCTTCTGACCGCAGGCGATGATCTCAATTTCCTTTCGCGTGTTCTCGCAGGACGCGATCACTATTCGGCTGCCGACGTGATTCGCTATTTGCGACAGGCTGTTGCCGACGTGACGGTTCGTCCGATGGCTGAGGCCGTCAGCGTATGACGAAGGGCCCGGTTCTTGTCGCTGCTGCAGTGATTGAGAATTCGGCAGGTGAGATTTTGATTGCAAGGCGCCCGCTGCACCACAAGGTGGCCGGTGGAGAGTGGGAATTTCCTGGCGGCAAAGTCGAGCCAGGAGAAGATCCGCGCAGCACGGTTCGTCGTGAAATTTCAGAAGAGCTTGGACTGGATATCGCAGTCGGCGATTTCGTCGACGTGTCGTCGCATGTGTACCAGCTTGAATCGGGTGATGATCTGCATGTCGTGTTGATCGGCTTTCGCTGCTCGCTTCTTGGCGGCGAGCTTCGCTTGAATGACGTTGCCGAGATTGCGCGGATCGCGCGCGCTGAATATGCGACGGTTCTTTTGGGGCGGCCGGTTGCTGCGGCCGATGTGCTGTTGTTTCAACGAGTGTTTGGGGTTTAGCGATTTTGTCCGCCCGTCGGACATCCGCCCGCAGCGCCCCCGGAGCTTTGCGTTGCAAATCGCGGCGGTTAGGGAGCGGAACGCTTGGTGAGCATTGCCGTCCCGATAGTCTCCCAAACAAATTTGTCATTGAGTCCATAGACGTCGGTTTCAATCTCTCGCTTTCCGGCCCAATCGAGTGGCACTGGAACTGCGAATCGAGAATAGTCGAGCCATTGCCCATTCTCGACAGGATTGTCGACCACAACGTGAAACGCCCGGCCGTCCCGAGAAAGTCCGATGCCGCCGCCATTCGAAATGCCTGAGGTTACAGATGTCGTTTTTATGACCGAAGTACCTGCTGAAGTAACAGTGCGGTAGCGAACGCCGAATTGAGCGTCCATTTTCGTGCCGCTCAAATTGATTCTCAGCTTTGAGACTTCACCTGACTCAAAGCGGAACCTTACTGGGCCTTCTATGAGTTTGAATGCAAGAACCTTATTCCAATCCGAATCGCCGATTTTTACAGACGTGCTAAACTGGGGATCGTGCTTGGCAAAGTTCTCTAGCGTGGCGTCGTATTGCTTTTTAATCGTTAGAAATTCGCGTCTAGAACTGAAAGCAGTTGGTACAGGTGCGATGGTTTGCTCAATATGAGGTGTCGTGGTCGTCGATGACGGTTGAAGATCTGTCGACTTGGTCTTGTCAGGGCTCTGTGCTGCCACGGGAACTGGCTGCGCTTCTGACGATGTGCTCGGTGTCGTCGGCGTCACGTGTTCGCGCGAGCTGATTCGACCGACCCAAAATGCGAGGACAATCATGCCAGCGAAAATAAGCCATCGAGAATTGTTCATGCTTAAAATCTACCCGATCCGCAGTCGACATTGCAAAGGTGTATCGGACATCCGCCCGCAGCGCCCCCGGAGCTTTGCGTTGCAAATCGCGGCGGTTAGGGAGCGTCGAGTTTGAACGATGGGATCGCGTAGCGAATGCTGCTTTCGCGAAGGGCTGAGCCGATTGCCGAAAGCACCAAATCAGAAACGCGGTAACGCTTTCCGTAGTCGTCGATCGAGTAGTACACGCTGACGCTCTGATAGGAATCGCCGATCTCGGTGAGGAGCACACGTGGCGGCGGATCCGGCAGCAGGCCATCTTTCTCGGTGAGCTGAGAGACTGTCTCAAAGAGGATGTTTTTGACGCGATCGATATTCTCATCAAACCCAAAGCGAAGAGAGTGGCCCTGACGAAGAGGGCCGGCGTTCCCCGGTGCCAAAATCACCAACTGACTTTGGGCGATGGTTTTATTGGGAATCAAAATCGTCTCGTTTAAGAAGCTCGAAAGAAAAGTTCCACGCCAGGTGATCTCTTGAACTTGACCAACCCACTTGCTGTTTGCGTTTTGTACTTCAATCCAATCGCCCAGTTTGTAGGGATGATCGATTTGGACGGCGACACCGGCAAAGAGGTTTCCGAGCGTATCCTGTAGCGCAAGACCCAGCACCACCGAGAAAAAAGCCGAAGTGGCAAGGACGGTCTCAAGCCGAAAACCAAATACCGAAGCGGCAATTCCGGCGGTAAGAAAAATCGCGAGCATCAACGAGAAGATATTGGTGATCAGTTTCGGTACGCCGGAGCTGATGTTTGAAAAGAACAGGTACGAATAGACGAGCAGCTGCCCAAGCTTAATAAAGACGATCGCACCGGTGAACAGAGCCAAGAGGCCGAGATAGCGCGACACGGAAAAGAGAAGATCATCCTCAGTAAAGGAGGATGTTTGCCAATAGCAAAAAGCCAAGACTGAGGAGAAAATCAGATGTGCAAATGCATTCTTAAAACGCCAACGAATCGTTTGATGACGTCGCTCTGAGATCTTTTTTAGGAAGAGACGATAGAACAGAAAAGTCGCAAGCAGCGTCAGCCATGCGACGATGAAATGTTCGTGTTCAATGAGGGGCTGTACTTTTTCGATCGGGATCCAACTGCGTGTCACGGATAACGATTTACTCGTGATCGCGTCGCAAGTGAAGCAAATCAGCGATGAAAGCGCCGGTTGAAGGCGCGATGAATGGCTTTGTCGCCATAGGGATTCTCGATGTTTTCAAGCTCGCTCAGCCCGTAGCCGCTATGAACTGAATCTAGAGTGATGACTCGGCTTTCGAGGTTGAGCTGAAACCTGAGGCGCCAGGTTCGAAACGCGATCTCCCAGAGCTGATCGCTTAAACGTCTCACGCGCTTTCGGTCGTGGTTCATGGGATCGAACTCAAGCTGCTCGCGAGCAAAGGGCCTAAGCCGTGCTTCGCCCTCGTCTTCAAGCCATGCGATCTGCGCTTTAAAAAGTTCGGACTCCTCAAGCTGAAAACGAGAGTCTAAAGCCGTGGTGAGCCAGCCCGCTTTGGCATCGGGGAAAGCGTCGGCCTCTGGAACATAAGGTTTGATGTCGAGAATCGGTGTTCCATCGAGCAGATCGTGCTCAGCGATTTCAATGGCGAAGCCCTTCGCGCCCACAAGACGAGCTGAGGTGAGGCCGATACGATTGGGGCGATGTGGAGAGCGCGTGGCAAAGAGCCCGCGTTTTTCGCCATCGCTTCGAGGCGGTGTCACCATGGGCTTGAAATGATCAGTTTGATCGAATTCAAACAGAATCCAAATCCGTTCAAAACCTTCAAGATCTTTCAGCGCCTGATCAAAGAGCGAGGGCTTTCCCTTCCACTTCGAGAAGAGTTCAATGCGCGCGACCTCTGAGCCGTAGGCGCCTTGTCTTGGGGCAACCTGTTTATTGAAAAGCTCGGTGTGCGCCGTGCCGATCGCGTGAAAGCCAGGCTTCGCCAAAGACTGTTCAATGGACATGCAGGCGGCGCCAAAAGCGACGCCGACATTGAGCGAGTTTTTAATTCCATGAGAGGGAAGCCGCACGCAGTGATCGACTTTGCTACGTGTTTCGCTATCAAGACCAAAGCGCTCGTTCCCAAGAAAAAGCACAAAGCGCTCTGGCCAATCAAATGTCTCGGCTGGAATCGCGTCGTCGCCGGTCTCCAGTGCAATCGTCGAATAGCCTTTTTTTCGCGCCTCTTTGATTGCATCGCTGGCCGTTGCAAAATGTTGCCAGGGAGAGTCTCGGCTGTTCCCATGGCCGTACTCTGAAGTTGTTCGGACTCAGGCGTCACCGTGTAGCCCGTGAGCCACGCTGCCTCAAAGCCAAAGCATTCCGCTGTTCGAAACACGCTTCCAACATTGAAGGCCGAGCGAATGTTCTCACAGGCCACGACTCGGCCAGGCTTTGCTTCGCGCTTCGCGGTTCGGTCAGATTCCGCAAACAAAAACTCGTCGTCGCGAACTCCGCGTCCAAGGAGTCGCTCAAATGGAACAAGCATTGTCGCCAAGTGCTGGGCCGACATATCGTGAGAAAAACGCGGCGCAAGTTCAGCGATTTTTTTTAAAAGCGGGTGCTCGCTGAGCGCCAGCGACTCAACGGACTTTAAAAAGTCGGCGAACGGTTTCGTGCGGTCGCTGGTCTTAGTCCAAAGCTCCTCTAGAGCTCGTCCTGCTTTGACGAGCTCGTTTAGCATTTTGAGCTCTTTCGGTGAAAGTTTCTGGCTCACTTCACGCGATCGCCGGGCTTAGCGCCGGCGTCAGGAGAGAGAATGAACAGGCCTTTACCGGCTCCGCCGTCTGGGTCGCTTGCGGCGAGCACCATGCCCTCGCTCATTCCAAATTTCATTTTGCGTGGTGCAAGATTGGCCACAATGACGGTCAGACGACCTTCGAGCGTTTTGGGATCATAGGCACTTTTGATTCCGGCAAAGATCTGGCGCGTGCCTAAGGGGCCGACATCGACCTGAAGTTTTAAAAGTTTATCAGCCTCAGGAACGGCTTCGGCTGAAACAATCTTGGCGATGCGAAGGTCGACCTGGTTAAAAGTGTCGATGCTGAGTGGGCCTGCGTCGGCCGTTGGAGTGGCCGATGAAGCTGCAGTTTTTGGCGCAGTCGCTTTTGCGGGTTCTGTTGTCTTTGGTTTTGACTCGTCGATCATCGCGTTCACCTTTTCTGCTTCGACACGTGTGGCAAGATGTTCGTATTCACCAATGCTACCGGACTCAAGAATGCGCTCGCCGTCGGCCCATGTGTATGGTTTTTCATTTAATAGTTTGGCAACGCGGTCGGCGTAAACTGGCAAAATCGGTTTGAGCGCAATTGCAATCTGGCGGAACACGTTGAGTGTTGCGGTCAGCGCCAAACGTGTGGCCTCAGGATCGGTTTTGATCAGGTTCCAAGGTGCGCGTTCATCAAAGTATTTGTTGGCGTCGTCGGCCATGTCGCGGACTTCGGCCAGCGCCTTTGCAAAGTCGCGATTCTCGAAGTGCTCGGCAATGGCTTTTCGGCGGGCAATTGCCGACGCCACAAGTTTTGCAGCCTCAGCGTCGCGCTTAGCATCGATGGCGCACAGGCGGCCGTCGAGGCGTTTTCCGAGCATCTGGGCTCCGCGTGAGCCAAGGTTTGTCATCTTACCGACAAGGTCGGAGTTCACGCGATTCGTAAAGTCCTCTAAGCCCAGGTCAAGATCCTGAAGCTGGCCGTTTAATTTTGAAGCGTAGTAGTACCGCAGATAGCCCGAGTCCAAGTGATTCAAATAGGTACGAGCAGCGACGAGTGTGCCTTTTGATTTCGACATCTTCTCGCCGTTGACAGTCAGAAAGCCGTTGACGAAAACTTGCTTGGGGCTTTTGAAGCCAACATTCTTGAGCATTGCCGGCCAGAAGAGGCAGTGAAACTTGATGATGTCTTTTCCGATGAAGTGGTAGATCTCGTTATCGCTGGTCTTCCAGTATTCATCAAATGAGCGTCCGGTTTTTTTGCAGAGCTGCTCAGTCGCCGAGATGTAGCCAATCGGCGCATCCATCCAGACGTAGAAGTATTTGTTCTCAAAGCCTGGGATTTTAAAACCAAAGTAGGGTGCGTCGCGCGAGATGTCCCAGTCAAAGAGCTCGCCATCGATCCACTCGGAGAGTTTATTGGCGACCTCTTCGGGCGCGTGTTCGCGGACCCAGACGCGCAGGTAGTCGCGGAAGTCGGAAACCTTAAAGGCGATGGTCTCCGAGGGCTTTACCACGGGCGTGGAGCCGCAGATCGCGCACGCTGGAGTTTTTAAATCTGTCGCGGCATAGGTGGCGCCACATTTATCGCATGAATCTCCATACTGCTCGAGCGCTCCGCACTTTGGGCAGACGCCTTTGACGAAACGGTCGGGGAGGAACATTTTGTCGTGGTTGCAGAACAGCTGTTCGATTGGGCGCACATTGGTGTGGCCGGCGTCGCGCATTTTGACATAGAACTCTTCTGCAAACTTGCGATTCTCTTCGGTGTTTGTGGACGAATAGATATCGAACTCGACGCCAAAATCCGAAAAGTCTTTGAAGTGCTCGGCGTGCGCGCGAGAGATCAGCTCTTCGGGCGTGATCTTGAGTTCGCGGGACTTCACCATGATCGGTGTTCCGTGCGTATCGTCGCCGCAGACGTAGACGCAATCGCGTCCGTTCATTTTGTTCCAGCGAACCCAGAAGTCGGCTTGGAGGTAGCCAACCAAGTGGCCGATGTGAATCGGGCCGTTGGCATAGGGGAGAGCGGCGGTGACGAGACGTTTTGGAAGAGCGGATGAACCAGCTGTTGTCATAGACGCTGAGCATGCCAGCCTGACGCTTTTCGGGGAACTCTTTTTCTTCAATACTTCGCTAAAAACGAACTAAACTGTAAAAAACATCGATTTTGAATAAGAGCGAGAACGCCGTATCCTTCTCTCATGGCATACAGAAACAACACAGAGTTTGCTAAGAGTGGCGGCCTTCTTCTTCCGACGAACATTTCTCGGGCGCAGGATCTCGAACGCGTTCTCAAAGCGGGCGAAATTCTACTGCATCCGGGGGCGCCTGTGATCGGGGCCTTCGTGGTTTTGACCGGAGCGTTGAAAGTGAAACGGCACTACAAGGCCGGGGCCTTTTTAGAGAGGGTTTTAGGACCTGGCGAGGCTTACGGTTTTCAGGAGGCACGTTCGGGCTGTGTTGGTGAGACGACACTGGTGGCGGCGGCCAACACTGTCGTCAGACTGGTTGCGCCGAGCGACATGGACGCCTGGGGTAGGGCCGAGGATATTGCATCAGCGACGTCTTGGAAGTCGGCGTTGAAGCGTCCGCTGGATCTTTTGCCGGTTCGAGCACGCGTTGCGGCAACGGTCTGGTTTTTGGGGGCGAAGTTTGGCCGTCGTGCCGCTGAAGACGGAAGTATCCACATCGACTTGGATCTTACGCGGGAAGAGCTCGCGCATTTGGCGGGAACGGTCTATGAGTCTGTGATTCGCAATTTGACGCAATTGAAGAGTGACGGAATTATCGCGCTTTCTGGACGTCACATTCAAATCTTGTCAGAAGATCAGCTCGCCCGCGTCGGTCAGCTTGTGCTAGAATCGATAGCCTATGATCAAAACACCATTTTCAAGAAACGAAGTTCGTCAGGTCACAGTTCGCCGTTCGACGGTGATCCCAAAAAAGCGATCTGAGATTGAAAAACTGATCACGCATGCGGGCGTTGAGGCCTTTCTCAAAGAGATGGGCCACGGCGCCTTGGATGCTGAGATCAGCGCCGCGGAAGCTGCGCCCGAGACGGTCGCTGAGGCGATTGGCAAGAACCCTCTTTTGAAGGTCGGCGATACGGTGACGGTGCGTTTGACTCAGCTCGAGTTTGCCGGCTTCGCGAGCTTGGCGCAGATGTTGGCGGCAGCCAAGGCTCCGAGCCGCTTGCGTCCACTTGTGGAGAGTTCATCGATTTTCAACAAGGTCGGAGCAGGGCTTGATATGGCCTACGGTGCGCTCCGAGCGGGCTTCGAATTCAGTTCTGTCATCACGTCTTGGGAGTCGACACCAGAGTCGCTGACCTATGTTGATGTCGGACAGAAGCTGCCGGTTCCACTCAAGACATGGACGCATAAGCACATCGTGTCCGATAGCGGCGACAGTGGGATGATCGTCGATGAGATTACGGTTGATGTCGACCCTGGTTTGGCAGCCCCGGTTGTTGAGGGAGCTCTGCGCCTCCATTTGGAAAGCAGGGCGAAGGCCTACTCAAAACTTTTGGCGTAAGGGGCTCTTACTTTGCGTCGATATTTATTGATGACGGCCTCGGCCGTCGTCGTTATTGCATCGTTACTTGTTGCGGACCGAGCCTGCGGTTTTTGTGAAACACCGCCGCCTCCTAAGGACTATCTGAAATTGCAAGAGAGCGTGACGAGCCGGATTCGCACGTTCTCTGGTTTGAAGCCGATCGCATCACAGGCCGATGCGATGCTCTCGAAGTTGCTCAGTGCAAAGAGCCCGGTGATTCTGGGATGGATCGAGAAGCGCGACTTGGCGACAAAAGGTGACGATGAGATCGTGCGCGAGTGGCGCGAGTACTATGCGCGAAACTTTATTTTGAATCGCTACCCGCAGGCGGATGAGCCGGTCAATACAGCAATAGAGGCGCTGTTTAAAGACGTGAATGACGCATTCGCGACACCGGCTTTTCGCGCGAAGATGAACTCGCTTTTTGAGAAGAGTAAGGCGGCCGCACTTTCTGTGCTCGCGAAGCAGCCGCTTCAAGATGCCGAGAAGAAGACGATTGTCGCTCGTGTCGGAGCGGTACAGCTTTATTGGATGAAGGACTTTAAGAGTTCAAAATTCAAAGCGCAGCCGCTTGAGTTTTTGGATTGGGGCATTGCCTATGATCCGGTCGCAAATGAAATCAATATGGGCGTGAATGCTCTTTCCTATCCAAACGATGAAACTTATCTTGCGGTTTTTGCGCACGAGCTTGGTCATGCGTTTGATTCTTGTCGTTGGGGGGCTTTTTTTAGTGGGCCTTGGCCATTTCAAAAAGTCGGGGAGTGTCTGCGTGGGAATACCAGCGCCGGGGCGCTGAAACGTGATGACTCTCAGCTTGAGGTTTTGCAAAAACAAGGAAAGATCACGGCGGATTTAGCGATGGGTCTTAAACAGAATCCAACTTGCAACAAGCTGGTATATCCTCCGATCGGAATCCAGGCGGATCAACTGCCTGAGTCATTTGCCGATTGGTTTTCGACAGAGACGATGGCATCGATTGAGGGTCTAAATCTCTTGCAGATGCGACTGGATCTCTGTGTGCTTCGTGAGCTTGTCGCGGGCTCCTCCTACCCGGAGAATCGAAAGCGCTTGGATCAGATCTACTTTGCTCATCCGAAGTTTCGACCTGGCCGTTCGGATCTCAAATCAAAACCAACGGCGTACTGCGCCTTCTAGTGTGTGGGGCATTTTGCGCCTGGGTATAGGTCGAGGCGGGAACTGCGGGCTCTATTTTAAATTCTGACGGACCTCATTTATGCTGAAGGAGCGAACGGGGGTTTGATCAATGGGGACAGCGTCATTCTTTGTCAGTCGTGGGCGGCAGCTCGCCATGGTCTTAGTTTCACTCTTTACTCTTGCGGCTTGTTCCTCGTTTCCATTTCGTGGTCCGAGCTCTGTAGACGGAAGACCTCGGCACGTCGTGATCACGCTTCACGGTCTTCGCGGCAACGCCGAGTCGTACGGTGATTTTCATAAAATCGCTAAGGCAAATCTTGAGGCCATCAGTTCAGAGTATCGTGTGGAGACGTACAACTGGACGTTTCCGGTTGGTGCAATGGTCGATGATGCGAATGTCGCCGGCCGCGTTTGGAACCCGCACTTGATTGCGCGGAAGTTCAACGACGACTTCTTTTTGGGACGAGACGCAAAGCTAAAAGATCTGGGGCCACAGGACAAAATTTCGATCATCGCCTACTCGATGGGTGGTCTGATGGCGATGACTTGGTACTACGATTCAATGTTCAACTTCATGGGGCACCCGGAGCTGGCCTACTCGAGCGATCAGCAGCAGGTTGTTTTAAAGAATCTGGCACTGGTACAGAATGTCGTTGGCCTAGGCGCCGTGTATTGGGGATCGCTCGACTCTGAGTTTGGGTGGAGTGTGTTAAAGGACGGGAGCCTGAGTGAGGTACGTCGCAATTGGCCGCAGCTGGTGGCTTTCTGTGAGCGGCCTGAGACGAAGTCGGTGATCGATGCTGCGGCCGTCATGAACATCTTGGGACCGCAGACCGCTTCTCGCCAAAAGAGCGATGCCGCCATTCGCCTGGCGGTGAAGCAGGCGTGTGCCTCGGTGAACTTTATCGGTTCAAACCCCATCACATCTTCGTTCACTTCAATTCCGTCGATGGTGTTGAACCCGATTGTTTCGGCTTTAAAATCAAAGGGCAATGTGCATCCCTCTGAGCTCGACAATATGCGCCTCACGAGCGACGTCATTGGTGAAATGCGCCTTGGGCGGATTCGTCACTTGCTGACTCCTGAGTTGAAGGATCGCTTCCGCGCTCGTTGGACGAGTATTGCTGGAGTGTTCCCATGCCTTGGCAAAGCCGATCAGGGTGTGACATGCACAAGTTTTAGCTCGCCCGACTATAAGCGTCTGAACGACGGCTTTGTGCAGTTGTTCTCGGGTACCATTCGTCGCGAGACCGATGGCCCAGTTTTAAGTCCAAGTGCCGTGGCGGATTTTCTGTTTTATAACGAGGCCCAAGGTCGTGAAGATAAACCGATTGCCGTTGAGAGCTTCTTCAGTACGAAAGAGCTGCAGCGTGATGTGAAGGTTCAAAACGAAGAGATCTTTGTTGAAAACATGCACGCGACAGTGGTGCCGGCCCTTGAAGCGCTCACCGGATCGCTGAAATCGATTGGGCAATCGGCGGCTGAATCGATGAAGTCTTTTGATGCAAGTCTTGGCACCGACGTGGTGATCGTGAACAGCGAGTGTGGTGATCCAAAGACCTGTCGTCATCCGAATTACAAGCACGTGCTCAACGCGGTGTCGGCGTGCGACGGCGCTCAAGGCGCCGCAGTCTGCAATCAAGACCTTTTGAATTCCTACTTTGGCGTTTCGAAAATCGAGGAGCGCGGGCGTGAGAGCGAGCAGCTAGCGGCTGAGATGGGAAGCTTCACGGTAACTCTCAATATTCGCCTGCCTCGTGGCTATGAAAAGTCGAACTCGATTCAGCCTTCCGATATTCTCAAGTACCTGCGTTTTTCGTTCGTGAATCATGGCTCGGGCTCGTGGGGAGAGAATCGCGTCGATGCGGTGAATGCACCTTATGGTCTTCAAATCGCTCGACCAAGTGAACTCATGTCGTCTTACTCTGATCTCAAGGCTTACTCCGATAGCACCGTACTCAAGGTGTTTCTGATCGGTCGCGCGTGGCCAAAGTCGGCACAAGACGCCGCGGCTCGGGCGACGCTACAGGCGGGAGTACCGATGAGTTTTGAGCTGCGGCTTCCGGGAGTTCAGGCGCGTCGGGTGACAGCCAAGGTCAAGCCGACGTACACCACGTACATCGATCTTTACATGAAGTGACGCTTACAAATGACCGGATGTCGGATGGCACCGTTCAGCTTCCGGCGCCGGAAGTATCACTCAGCATGTGGTCCGCGACGCGGAGGGCATTGGCCGCGATGGTCAGGCCTGGATTTGTCCCGCCGCTTGTTGGGAAGAACGAAGCATCGACAATGTAGAGATTTTTAAGATCATGCGTTTGATTGTAGCGATTCAGAACGCTTGTCGTGGGATCGTCGCCAAAGCGGCAGGTTCCGCAAACGTGACCGAGAAGCTCATTGTTGTGAGCGAAGCTCAGTCGTCGTGGCCGGTATGGGGCCAATAGAGTCGCGACTTCTTTCCTGAGAATTCGGAGTCGCTTTCGATCTGCTGAGCGCAGCTTGTATCTCAGCTCAAGCTCTCCGGTCGTATGGAGCGAGACTTGATTGTCGATGTAGGGGAAATCTTCAAGTGTTGCGGCGAGTACCGTCGAGCTATCGGTGAGCTTTGAGACTTGACGGGCAATCGGAGAATTGAGTTTGCGTACGATAAAGGCTGATAGTGCGCGGGAGTTGAGTTCCAGTTTGCGTGCAAGATCTTGTACGATCGCTTGAGCCGGAGGGAATGCGCCAAACGACTGGACAGTTCCAAGTTTGACACCGTTTCGATAGTAGAAGTCATTGAAGGCGATCTCTTTTAAGGGCTTTGTGCTCCCATCTGTGTTTGGGAAACTCAACGAGTAGACGTCGATCAGGTGTCGCATGAGGTTTTTTCCGACGACGCCACTCGAGTTTGCAAGGCCCCGTGGCCAGATGGCCGATTTTGATTTGAGGAGCAGCTGAGGCGTGTGAATCGCGCCTGCTCCAAGAATAAATCGTTTGGCTTTGAGCGTGAAAATTTCGCCTCGAATACTGACGACGGCCCTTGTGACCTCGGCGTCGTTGGCCTCAAGCTTCACAACTTCGCAGTCGAGCAAGAGTGCGGCATTGAACTCAGAGATCGCGGGTTGCAGACAGATTTTAAACGCATCGTTTTTACAGTTTTTTGCGCAGAGAATGCCTTGGCATGTTTCGCATCCGGGGACATCGTCGTAGGCCTTGGGCAGCAAGTACGGATGGAGTCCCTGTTTTTTGAGTTCGTCCATGAGCTGAAGATTGATGGGGTGAGGTGCGCGAGGTTCGCGGTACTGAAAGCGATCAGCGGGCTTTAATGGATCCGCGGCCCCTCTCACTTTAAATAGAGACTCTGCTTTTTCGTAGTAGGGGACGAGGTCGTCGTAGGTAATCGGCCAGCGGTCTGGCGCTGTCGAGTGGCTCGAACTTTCTTTATAGCGGCCGGGTGTAAAGTCGCATGGAAAAAAGCGTTCGAAAGCCATTCCGTAGAGGGCGCTCGATCCGCCAGCACCGGAGCCTAGAAGTGGAAAGAGTCTTTTCGAGATGAAGCGCGATCTGTCGTTGAGAGCGTCGGTGCTTCGCCCGGATTGTTTGAATATCGCGTTGAGCGCAGAAGGCTCGGTGATTCTTGAAATCGATTCCTCTGGGAAACGGCCAGTGTTGAGCCTGGAGAGTCCCTTCTCGCAAAAAAGAACGCTTTGACCGCTCTTTGCTAACGCGTGGCCCAAAACGGCGCTGCCAATTCCAGTTCCAATCACGATATTGTCCCAGGTTCGCTCTTTGATCTGATCAATGGATAGGTCCATGATGCCACCTCCTGCACATTGTCGTGGAACAAGCGAAAGACCACTTTGCAAAATGTGAAGGTCTCAGTAGTTTTTAATTCGATTGGGGTACTGAGCGTGGCTGGTCTTGAAAATTACAGCATTGATTTTGATAGCTACAAGACGTCGATCTATCATCGCAGTCGTGATTTTCATTTCATGCGCCGAACAGCTGTCAGAACTCATATGAGCTGTGACTTTGATGTGTTCCCTGGGTCTTGGTTCTTATTTTTGTCGCAGATGCCGCAAGGGCAAGTCAGTATTCGCGCAAAGAGTGGCGAGTTATTCTTTGAGCCGCCCGTTGCGGTTTTTCTCCCGCCATTTAAATTGATTCGCTGGAAGCAGTACCCCGGCGATTCAGATTGGATTGCGATTCGCGGAGAGACAGAACTGCCGGTTGAGCTCGGGACAGATCCATTTGTATTTAAGTGGGACGTCGAACAACGTGTCGCCTCACTCGATGACATCATCGGTTTGATCAGAAAAGGGCAGAAGGATGCGGTGTCAGTTCCGGCGGAACTGACGGGCTCTCGGCTCGCAAGATCGTTAAAAAACGCGATTGATCTTGGCTTTGACAGCAGCGCAAGTCTTGAAGACCTTTGCTCGGAACTCGGCGTTCGTCCCAATAGCATGTCGCATACATTTCGTTCATGCTACGGTGTAAGCGCGAAGGACTATCGAAATCGGCTTCAGGTCAACCAAGCCATTCGAAAGCTGTCGATTGAAGGCATGAGCTTAACGGATGCTTGCTATGAGGCGGGATTTGACGAGTATAGCAGCTTCTACCGGCAGTTTCGAAATTGGCTCCGTGTGCGGCCATCTCATATTTTACCGGATCAATGCCGTTGAGAATCAAAATGCGTTTTTATGGGTCGGAGCGACGGGTTTGATCGCTTTCCACGCGTGTCTTTAGCGCCGCATTCATGGCGTTAAATCCACTGCGCATTCCGAGATAGAGGACCGGTGCTACGAACGGCACTAACAATCCTGAAAACTTCTCGGAGTGCACCAGCTCTGTCCGGTTGGCGCCGAGCCTGCGGAGAAGAATCGAGTGATGACCATCGAGAATCCCGGCTCGCCAAAAGGTTCCCAGCCAAGTTAACTCCTCGTGTTTGCGTACGGCCATGACTTTGACATCGAGCCTGCGGGTGGCCAAGTAAGGTGGTACAATGGTGAGATTGAGCTTTCCGCCGACATGGGGTTCCCCACATATTTTTTTTATGAGAGGATTCCAAGTCGGGTACGCCTGGAAGTCGATGAGAGTCGCCCAAACGCTATCGACCGAACAATCAATTTCAATTCTCGTCAATACTTCCAACAAGCTTCCGATCCTTTGCAAGCGAGCACCATGTGGGTTTGCGGTCGACATTTGACTGTCTGGCGAAAGTCCCGATAGTCTGCACGCCACCCATGCCAAGAGTACGAAGTCTGGGCGTTTGAGTTCTAGGCGTTGTTTAACGGCCGTTTGCGTCAATGTTTGGGGCGGGTCCTTCTGGATGAAAAATGGAATTCGATATGAAGACCTTCAGAATCTTCCAGAGCCGTTCAAGGTGGTTCAAGGCGATTGGTCTCGCAGTTCATTTTATGGATTGGAGCTTCCGCTTCGTCTAATGGTTCGAGTGAGTAACGGCTCGGAACCCGTAACCGTCATCGAGACTTATGGTGGCATTGCGACGGTTTTTGTGACTCGATCGAATTTAAGTCGACTTGGTGTTTGGTGTGGAGGCAGTGCATTTTCGATAAATCTGACTGGGGATCCGGGCGTTGCGATTTTTGTTCCGCCATTCACGATCATTCGCTGGCAAATCTGCGCTGGCAGCCAGGAGTGGTATTGTTATGGACTGCCTCTCGATGCGTTGCCACGGCATGAAGAGCTGCCCGTTCATCCGACCGCCATGAACTGGGACGATGCACAGATTTTTAGGACTCCGAAGACGCTGGCGGAACAGTTAGTTTCTCGCCGGAGTGAGTGGGATGTGTTTAAGCCTTCGGCCATGGCCAGCGATCTCGTCGCGGCCGTTAAAAAACAACTCGATCTGCGCTTTAAGGAATTCGTTAAAATTCAGGACATTTGCGCCGAGATTGGGACTAGTCCGAATTATATTTCGAGGGCTTTTAAAGACTACTACGGTTTGGGGCCGCAAGAGTACTTGGCCGAGCTCAGAGTGTTCGAAAGCCAGCGTGAAATCCTCTTTAAGGATGGTCAAAATCTCATTGCGTCGGGCTTCAACGCCGGATTTCAGGATGTCAGTCGGTTTAACAAAAACTTTAAGAGGCGCTTCGGGCATTCGCCGCGGAAATTCATAAAATAGCGTGGCTGTTTCCATGCGCCCCTGTCGGCATGTTGAGTTGATCGGGCGAGAAACGGCATCGGGTTCAGCAAAGTCTGCATGGTTTGAGGGGCAAAGACGCGTCGTCTATCGTTGTCGTGAGTATAGCGTTTGGTACGGGGATTGGATTCTGATCCCCATGTGAAACATGTTCTTGGATTGATCATTCTGGTGTTTTTTTCAAACCCGGTGCTGGCGGCCGAGGAGCCCGCAGCAGGATCCGCGTTGGCACCGTCTTTGGTTCCGGCTGTTTATCAGGCGGCGCAAGTCTATTCGGTCGGGAATGAGATCCTGCTTCTTTTGGAGTCCCCTGAGCAGTCCAAGGCCTCGGTTTTGGTGAGTTCGCAAGTGGAGAATGCCGTTCTCTTGGGTGAGATGGACGAGGACACGGGGCTTCTTGTGGAACAAGAGTTCTCCGAACTTTCCGGCGCACGCTATGAGCTTCCGCGCTCGAAAGAAGAGCTACTCACGGCGATTGGGCTTCCGTTATCGGCGGCAACCGAGGATCAGGATTGGAATGATCTTCTGCGAGTTCATATCGAAACGACGCTAGCGCTCTCGCCGCATGCAAGCCGCCTGGTCTTTGAAGCGCTCGGCGTGTCGATGAGCCAAGACGCACGCGCGATCTTGCCAGAAAACCCACCAGAAAACTGAACTGTCCGGATGTCGTATGACACGGTTCAGCTTCCGGCGCCGGAAGCTGAACCGTGTCAATTTCTTCTCTTTGGCGTGTTGATTTGAGGTGGAGAGCCGAGCTAACACTTTCAATGAGCATGAAGATCGGTGTTGGCCAGATTTACAATTCAACTGATGTTGATCGGAATTTTAGGCAGATCATCGACCTGCTTTTTCGTTTCAGGACTTTTGGGGTTGATCTGGTTCTTTTTCCAGAATGCGGCCTTTCCGGCTTCACGTCAAAAATGAGAGAGTGCACAGGTGCTGTATTATTACCGTATCTTGCTGAGATTCAATCTTGGGTGAACGAAGTTGGAATTGACGTCGTGTTGCCAACTGCGATTGTCGAGGCCGGGAAAATTTATAACTCGGGCTTTTGGATCCACCCGGGTTGCCGTAGGGATCAGTTTTATAAAACCGGGCTGACCGAGACTGAAAAAAAATTTTTCGCGATTCCCGATTTTAATCAGCCGAAAGTCTTTGAAAAGAATGGCGTTAGATTTGCGGTATTAATTTGCTGTGAAGCCGAACATGCGCCGTGGTCCTATTTTCAGCATGGGGAAGCCGACGTCATTTTGTGGCCAGGATACTGGGGATCGGCAGTTGATGATCAGTGGTCCGAAGAAAAAGAATCAGGTCGCCCCAATCCAATCTATGCGAACATGCTCCATTGGAAGCTTCCGCTTATTCAAGCCAATTTCGCGGCAAATGATCTTGGTAACCATAAAGGGGCTGGGCCAGAGGGCCTCAGCTTGGTTGTTGATCAAAGCAACAGACTTGTCTATCGGGGCGCTCACCTGAGGGCCGATGGCTTTGTCGTCTATGTACAAAAAAAAGGTGGTCAGACATCGGTCGTCGACTGCGTGTCATTGCCTGAAGCTGGTGATTACCTAGCGCCAGTCGTAGTTAAAGCTCACTGAAATTCGCGCGGTCTTAAGATCGATCATGTTCTTTTTAGACGTCGAACGAGCGGCGGGCGTCTGCGGAACTTCGTGACGAATCCAGCTATCAAAAAGGACGACCTCGCCCGCGCTTGGTTCGACTGTGTAGAACGGCTGCTCGCGCTTTGGTGTGCTGGGGTGTCGTGGTGGCTGCGCCATATAGCGATCAAGACGTGGATCCTCAAACTTGATGGGGCTCGTGCCTGAGGGCGTATTGACGTAGAAGGTGCCTGATACAACCGAGAGCGGATGCAGGTGAAGACTGTGCACGGTGCTTGGAGGCATGATGTTGATCCACATCGTGACAAGCTCAAGTCCGCCGCTACCGAGGTCCCAGTGCTGTTTTTTTGCAAAGCGCTTCACATGCGGCTGCAGGTGAGTGGCAAGCTCTTGGAAAGCGGGGAACCCCTCGTGCAGCTTATCCATTGAGCCGTAGCTCGTGTAGCCATTTTGGTAGTGATCGCGCGACCACTCAATTCCCTGATCATCGATTTGCAGGAGGCCTTTGGCATCGCTCAAGATGTCTTTGATGAGTGATTTCGACAAAGCGGGCTTGCCGAGTTTTTCTTGATAAATGAACGTTGGGAAGAGCGTATGAAATGCCACGCCCCTCCCTTAACGTGAAAGAGCCGACTAAGCAATCTGCTCATCTGAAATTGAAGCCGATATTGTCGACGAAACACCGGCCAGCGGCTCAAGGCCTTCGCTTGTGAGCCCGCGGCGTCTGAGCGGCTCAATCAGCCATTGAGCATTTTCGGCGATGAATCGCTTCGCATCGGGATTGCGGTTCAGCGCGACGGCGGTTAGAAAGGCGGTTTCGCCGCGAAGAGTTTCAAAGACGAAACCGGCGGCAGAGCGAGTGTTTTCGATCAGGTATCCCAGGCGGAGCATGGAGCACCTCCTTCATACCCATAGTGTAAGTCTGATTTTCGCTATGGCGAGGTGAATCAGACGGTCTTGACGCCTTTCTTTTTATTGTGTCGAGCGGGCTCGCCTCGTTAAGCTCAAGGGACTTTTGAGGAGGCCTGTATGCTTCAGCCATCGCGAGTTAAAAAGGTATTGGACGTGGCACTTGAGCGGGGCGCGCAGTTTGCCGAGCTCTTTGTCGAGGACACGTATTCGAGCAATTTGAGTCTTATTGACTCAAAGCCATCGCAGGCTGTGGTGGGACGCCTCAAAGGTGCGGGGATTCGTGTGTTTTATGGGCATGAGCAGATTTATGTCACGACGAATGACCTTTCCGAGGTGGGCCTGCTGAAGGCGGCACGGACGGCGGCTGCAGGCCGTGTCGGCACGTCGGGTGAGGTGACTCGAATTGAGGCAAAGGACTTTTCGCCCGCCCGCTTTGACGCGATTCACACCTATGGCACGAAGCCCTGGGAGTATGACCGAGACAAGAAGTTTTCACATTTGATGCGCATGGACCGAGCGGCTCGAGGACACTCGGCGCTCGTTTCGCAAGTGGAACCGATGTTGATTGAGAAGACACAGAAGATTTTGGTCGCAAACTCTGAAGGTCTTTGGGCTGAAGACGAGCGAAACTACGTCCGCGTGTTTTTGGATGTGACGCTTGAAGAGCAAGGCGTTCAAGAGTCGCAGCACGCGCGTGCTGGGCGACTTGGAACGAGCGAGTGGTTTGATACCGTGGACTTTGAGCACATGGCAACCGATGTCGTTGACCGCGCAAAGGTGCTTTTGCACGCGGACTTTGCGCCGGCCGGCGAAATGCCGGTGATTATCGATAATGGTTTTGGTGGTGTTATTTTTCACGAAGCCTGTGGTCATGGACTTGAAACAACTTCAGTTGCAAAGGGGGGCCTCGGTTTTTGTGGAAAGATGGGCGAGAAGCTTGCCGAGAGCTGTGTCACCGCCATCGCTGATGGCACGATCGCCAACACCTGGGGCTCACTCACAATTGACGATGAAGGCATGCCGACAAAGAAAACTGTTTTGATCGAAAATGGAGTTTTAAAGAGTTACGTCGTCGACGGAAGGGGAGCAAAGCAAACGGGCTTTGCTCGCACGCGGAGTGGCCGCAGACAGAGTTACAAATATGCGCCGGCGTCGAGAATGCGAAACACGTATATAGCAGCCGGCGAAGATCGTCTTGAAGATATGATCCGAGATATTGACTACGGCATTTACGCGAAAGACATGGGCGGTGGGTCGGTTTCACCTGGGACAGGTGAGTATAACTTTGCGGTCCGCGAAGCGTGGCTGATTGAAAACGGAAAGCTTGTGAAGCCCGTGAAGGGCGCAACACTCATTGGCCGCGGTATTGAAACTCTTGGCCGGATTACCCGTGTTGGGAATGAATTGAAGCTTCAGGACGGAATGTGCGGCTCGGTGAGCGGTAGTATTCCGACGACGGTCGGGCAGCCGGCGATCCTTGTATCGAAGATGCTCGTGGGAGGTCGCTAATGGAACTCATGAAGCAGATGGAAGACCGTTTTACCAGGATTTCTGAATTGGCTCGGCGCGATGGTGTTGAGGCCGAGCTTTTAGTTGAGGCCGGCGAATCGCTAAAACTTTCTGTTAGCGAAGGGAAGATCGAGAAGTTCGATGCCTCACAATCACAGGTGGGTGGTCTTCGCGTTATTCTGGATGGCGTTGAAGGCTACTCGTGGACCGAGGGTCTAGAGGGTGGCGATCTTGAGTCGGCGTATGCAGAAGCTTTGCAAAATGCGAAATTTGCAAAACGCGGCGGACCCGTCGCGCCAGCGGAACACGTCACTCTTTATTCTGGGGCTGAGGTCACGGAAGATCCGTCGCTCTTTAATGACTCGCAAGAGCGATTCAGTATTGAGGAGAAGATCGAGAGAGCGAAGGCGCTTGAACGCGAGGCGAAAGCTGTGGATCCACGTATTGCGAAGGTTCCCTACAATGCCTATGTCGAGTCGAAGGGCGAGGTTTTGGTCATGAACACCAAAGGGGTTCGCGCAAGGCAGCGTTCGTCGGGTGTTTATTGTTATGCTTATTGCCTGGCCAAACAGGGTGAGGAAACACGGTCGGCGGGAGAGACCAGCTTCACACGATTTGCGGATCAGGTTCCAATACGTGAAACGGCTCACGATGCGGCTTTGCAGACGATTGAGAAGCTCGGTGCTGTGTCGCCGGCGACGGGAGAGTACCCGATTATCATTCGAAATGATGTTGCGGCTCATTTTTTCGCTCTTTTTAAGAACTACTTTTCGGCAAAAGCAGTCGCCGAGAAAACTTCGCTGTTTGCCACTGATCGCGGACAGCATGTTGCGAGCCCGCTTTTGACGATCACCGATGAACCTCGACTCAAAGACGGTATTGGGAATCGAGTCTTTGATGCCGAAGGGGCGCCGACAGCCAAAGTTGACGTGATCAAAAACGGAAGGCTTGAGAACTTTTTAACCAACACGGCTTACGCGCGCCGCCTCGGACTTCCGCATACGGCAAGCGCCGAGCGTTCAGCGCGAGGGGTTCTGGATATTGGTTTTTCAAACCTGGTGATTGAGGCCGGAAAAGATGAGTTTTCGGCGCTGGTGAAGCGTTACCCGAAGGTCATTGTGATCACGAGTTTTCAAGGGTATCACGCGGGATTTAACGAGGGTTCGGGCGACTTTTCGCTCTCGGCTGAGGGTGAGCTCTGGGAGAACGGCGTGAAAATGAAGCCACTAAAAGGCTTTGTTGTTTCCGGATCGGTGAAGATGCTTTTGAAGGATATTGAGATGGTCAGCAATCGTCTATGCAAAATCACAAGCAGTGCCGTTGCGCCTGATCTGTTGATTCGCTCATTGGCCGTTGCTGGGAGTGCTTAGCTTTTCAGGCGGCGCGTTTGAGCGCCGCGTGCGGGCTATACGAGGGAGTGAGGCGAACCACCGTACTTGTCTGCACGGCTTCGAGTGCGAGCGCCAATGCGTGTGAGGCCGAGAAGACGACGTAGTCGAAACTGAAGTTTCGGAGGTCGTTAGTCAGGTGCTTCCACGATGTGAAGGCGAGGACCTGATCCACGGGGTTCCATTCAAAGTGACCGTTTTCAACTTGATTATTGAGGTCAGCGAGCATGGACCAGATGACTTCAGGCTTGAGCGCTGGGAGTTTCATGAGTGGCGCATGACAGGTGAAAATCGGCGTTTCGTTTGGAATTCGCGTTGCGATTTGGAGAGGTTGAGGGCCCGTCTGTCCCGGCGGCTGCAACGTTGCCGACTGGTCTTTTTTCTGAATCAGTTCAAAGTGAAAATCGGCCTGCAGCGTGCGAAGGATCTGCTCAAAGACGCGTTCTGTGCTGCCTGAAAAGGTTTGCTCACCATGTGTGACAAAGCGTGAACGAACGATTTTGCCGCGCTGCTCATATCGAGATTGATAGAGCTCAAAAGAGAATTCGCCGGCAATCGAGCTCTCGGTGACGCGATCTTCAAGTGTGCGGGCAAAAGCGATCGCGGTCAGAATATCAATGGCGAGGTTTTCGACTTCGTCGGGTGTGCGTCCTTTCTGACCGACAAAACCGGCGCGAATGCGGAGGCCGGCTTTATCTGAAGAAAGATCGGGGTGTAAGGGCAGGACTGTGATGCCGCGGAGGCCAAGGTTTTCGCTGGCGGCGAGGCGTTGGAGTTCTTTTAAAGAGAGCATCGACAGGCAATGAGGGAAGAGGTCGACCTGCGATTCAATGATCTGGAACTGATTGTTCACAATGCGGCGAACGACGTTGACGTGAAGTGCGGGGAGGCCGTTGAAGCGAATTTCGATGGCCTCTTTTCCGACCACTGAGACCTTCGCGTCAGAGAGTACGGAGTTCATTGCCACTGCCAACCGCGGGATGGCTTCGGCCATCATAAAGGTCTCCTTAATATTCTCCACGGTTTGGATCCTCCTGCGGTTAACGCGATCGTCATTGCCACCATCCTTAGAGTCACTTTTAGCGCTAGCGTCGCGGCATCCTGGCCCGACGTTCGTCTAACGCGTTAGATATTTTCGGAAGATCCGACGAACTTCTCGACGAGAATCCGGCTGAATGTTCGACATTTAGTCGTCGCTCAACGACATATTCACAATGTTGGCTGAGATTGAGACGGACCGATGTTCAAATTGAAGCGTCTCGCTATGATGCGACGTGGATTGGCCAAGAGCGAGAGCCAGGTGTTAACTCTCTGAGATAATCGGGAGGCTCTGTGACGTTTAAGACGAGGTTTAAGGTGAAGTTGAAAGTCGTTTTCGCGGGACTTGTTTTGGCTATCGCGTTTCCCGCACAGAGCTACTTTGAGCCTGCTCCTGTCGCTGGGCGCATTCGCACGATGAATGGAATCTCGATGGCGCAATATCCTGACTTTGAGAAGACCTGGCATCTCGTGACCGTGCGCTATCGGCAGGACAGCGGTGAATTGCGATTTACCTACGCCAATGATCTGGCCTTCAAGGCGATGAAGGATTTGAGCCCCAAGTATCCAGAGGGCGCTGTCTTCGCGAAGATCGGCATGATCACAGAGGACGATCCGGCCTTCACAAGTTCAAAGGTGCCGTCGGGCGCAAAACGCTATCAGTTCATGGTGCGCGATCAGAAAAAATACAAGTCGACGGAGGGGTGGGGTTACGCGCTTTTTGATGCCGACGGGAATCTCTTTGATGAGGATGCCAAGGCAAAAACACAGGCCTGCGCGGCTTGCCACCGCCTGGTGCCGGAGCGCGACTATGTCTTTTCGCGTCTGATGGCTCTCGGTGTTGGTGCTTTTCAGTCGAAGGAGACGGCGCTCGCGAAGACTCTTGAGTTTAAGTCGCAACCACGGGCAAAGGTTCCGAAAACGTTGGCGGCACTTCTTGGGAAGTACGATCTGGTTTCGGCGCTGACCGGTGAGATTCAGCGACAGGCATTTTCTGGGACTCTGGATGAAATCGTACCAACTCTTATTCAGAGATCGATTCAGATGCAAAGTCAGGCGGCGCTCATCGTCAACGAGAAAAACTTTTCTTTGGTCGTGCCCGTTCTTGGTGGCGAGCCCTGCCAAAACAAAAAACAAACTCGTCTGCTCGTTCACGTGAATTTCAACGACAAAGCGGTGAGACATGCTGAGCTCTGTCAGTAGAGCGAGGCAGGGTATCCTGTCGTGCCTGACGACGATCGGCGGGGTTCTGATGTTTTTCGCTATGTCGTCCACAGCGCAGTCGGCCGAATCAGCTTCAGCGCCTCGGTTTCGCATTGATCAGGTCGACTCGCGCTATCTAGAGTGGACTGACGACTATCAGGTTCGTCTGGCCGAGTATAATGTCGATCGAAAACCGATCTTGCGATCGACACGAAAGGACTTGAGCTGCCGATCGGCCGATCGCGGCACTTGGAAAGTGCTTCCATTGGAGTTGTCGTTTCCGGAGCCGCTTTCTCTTGAACCAAAGCTGCGTATTGAGTGTCGGTCGCCGCGCGGAGCACTGCCGGCGCTTGTCGTTCACTTTGACGTTGGGGTCGGAATCGACAGCTTTGCCGTCGAGGGCCGTTCGGTCCTTGGAGTCGATATCTTGACGACGCCGACGGGGCAACTGCTTCGGTTGGGACCGATGGGCGAGGTGAAATTTTATCGTCGTGTGGCGGGAATCGCCGAAGATTTTAAACCTCACCGCGTGAATGGAAAGACATTCTACTCATACATGCTCAACACTGTTCATAGCCCAGGCGTGAGCACGGCTGGCTATCGAACGATATTGAATAGTCGCTATGAGGTGGTCGAGGCGCTGGACTTTTTAACCGATCTCCATGAGTTCGAGTATCTGGGGCCGAAGCACTATCTGTATCTGAGCTATGATGTGAAAGACCGCGCCGATGGCGCGTGTATGATCGATCAGTCGGTGGTCGAAAGTAAAGATGGTCGGATATTGCACCGTTTTGATGTGAGCGAGTACTTGCAGAGTGGCTATTCGCTCGGTCCGAAAAGTAAGGTGGGATTTCGCGGGCGAGAGTGCGACGAGGTGGCGCACATCAACAGTGTGCAGCTCCTCGGAGCGACGACTTGGTTGATCAGTTTGGGACGCGGAACCATTGTTTCATGGGACCGAGAAAAAAAGAAACCGCTTTGGATTTTTGGTCAATATGAGAGTCAGTTTAAAATCGCTCCATATGTTGCGTTGAGGCAGACACACACACCCCGATTTTTTGCCGACGAGAGTCGTCTCGTGGTTTTTGAAAATGGCGAGCCGCCAACGGATGTGCGAATTATTGATTTTAAGCTCGACTTAGAATCAAAGCGTGTCGTGGCGTCGAAAGTCTTGACCATTGTGGGACTGCAGTCGATCCATTCCGGAAGTGTCGAAGCCCGGCGTTCAGTTTATTCTATTGGTGCCGGATCGCGAGAAAAGGGTGAGTGGGACTTTCTTGAGTACGACGGCGATCGTCGAACATTGGCGATAAGATTCTCAAAGGCCAGTCGAAGCTACCGTGTCTATCGGTCGCTTTAACTGCCGCCGACGTCAGCCCATATCGCGGTCGTCGCACTTGGTGTTTTTCTGATTTCTAATCGGTGCTGGAGTTGTGTTTGAAGCTCTTGCACGTGCGAAATGATGCCGACCATGCGACCTCCGGCCTGGAGATCGACAAGTGTTCGAATGGCGAGCTCGAGTGACTCTGAATCAAGTGTACCAAAACCTTCGTCGATAAAAAGGGAGTCGAGGCGAATTCCACCTAAATCGGTTTGTACGACGTCGCTGAGGCCCAGAGCGAGAGCGAGAGCCGCGATGAACGATTCGCCGCCAGAAAGCGAGTCCGCCGGGCGCTCGCGTCCGGTGTGGGCATCTTCGACTGAAAGGTTAAGGCCTTGCGAGTGGGTGAGGTTGCGACTGAGGAGCGGCCGTCGCAGTTGGTACTGCCCGCGACTCATCGTGAACAGACGATGATTCGCCATTTCAAGACAAGCTTCGAAGCGCGCTTGCAGGACGTAGCGCGCCAGCGGAACAGAGAGCGTGTTAATTGACCGATCTCCCGAGAGTAGGAGATTCATTTTTTGCGCGACTTTAAAACGTCGTTCGAGCGCTTCGCGCGCTTCGTCGCGGCCAAGAGATGACGCCTTCAGATCAGCGAGGAGGCGGGCGCGTTCGTTGGCCACAGCGTTCTCCTGCTCGAGGAGCTGCTGTTGTTCATTTGCGTTCGTCGCCAGATTGCGCAAGCTTTCGAGTGCCTCGGATTCGCTGATCGTCTTGAGAGTATCGCGGGTTGCTTCGATTTTGCCACGGAGTTCGAGAGTCACGGCGTCGTGTTCGCGCAGTGCTTTTTCGATCGAGTCGACGTCGTGCTCGGAGAGATTTTCGGCGAGATGGCGGTCGGTGTGATCGAAATTTGAAATCTGAGTGACAAGTTCTTGCCGCTCAAGACTGAGGCGCGAGAGTTCGTCCTCCTTACCTCGCAGCAGGCCGACGCGGCCGGCATTTGCTGTTTGCAGGCCCAAGACCTGGTTTTTCGTTTCACGCAGAGCGGTCTCCAGTTCGGTCTTTTGACTGGCAACAAGGCGACCGCGATCGACAATAGCTGCAGGATTCTGAAGTTCTTTTGGGATGCGCTCGAGACGTTCGCCACGAGCGGTCTCGAGCTCGGTGATCTGAGCTGTGAGAGGAGCGCGGGAGAGTCGCAGTTTCTGAATGGCCTGTTCTGATTCTTGTATGGCCTGTACTTCGCGGGCCGCGAGC
Organism: Bdellovibrionales bacterium; assembly: GCA_016713885.1. Taxonomy (GTDB): domain Bacteria; phylum Bdellovibrionota; class Bdellovibrionia; order Bdellovibrionales; family JAMPXM01. Next base: position 103,350 of record JADJOF010000006.1, read on the forward strand.
GCAGCGGTTTCGGTAAAGTCATTCCCCGCTAAGTTGGGATGGTTGTTTTTGCTGTCAGAAGAATCGGCGTGAACAAGCAGGGCTTTAAGGCGTTCGTTCCGAACGGCTTGGTCCTTTTGGATTTGCATGGCGACGGCATGATGTCGTTTTTGTTCGCGCTCGACCGTGTTTTTGTCGATGACTTCATGGAGGTGTGCTTTCGCTGGAGACGGATGTTCTTCTGAACCACAAACGGGGCATGGTGCTCCTTTTTTTAAAGTCTGTGCCAGGCGGGCCGCTTCGCCGAGGTGAAAGTGAGCTTCAGTCGAATGGAGAGCCAGGAGGCTTTCTTCGAAGCGACGTGACTCTGATGTCGTAGCGATGTCGTGAAGGCGTGGTAGCTCGAGAAGGATCGAATGCAGCCGCTTTCGCGTCTGGCTTAGCGTCTGTTCTTCGGCTTGCAGTCGCTGGTCGGTGGACAGGCCTTCTTTCGTGAGCAAGTTGATACGTTCGGTGACTTTGTTGATGTCTTGCAGCTCGCGATAGCGCTCTTGGAGCTGAATGCGTTCGGCCTCAAGTTCGTCGACTGTCGGTCGACTGGCTTCGAGCTGTGTTAGCTTGGCATTAAGTCGATTTTCGTTTTCAAGTTGCTGTGAGTGTTCGGTTTTGAGTTGAGCCAAAGCAGTTTGAACGGCAGCAATTTGATTGGAGAGATTCTGTTCGCGGTTCTCGAGTTGGAAAAGCGGGGCATAGCGGCGATAGCGCTCGAGTCTCAGGCGCTGTTGAGCCATCTTTTCTTGTGATGTTGTCAGCGTTTCTTGGCGGACAGTCAGAGCACTCAGCTGTCTTTGCAGTTCATCGCGGTGTTCGGCCTGTAGCGCGCGCCGGCGGCACTGGTCTGCGTCGCTTTGTGCCTCTTGAAGGCGTGGGCGCAGTGCTGCGATGGTCGTTTGGATATCGCTGATTGCAGTTTCAAGTTCGGCGCGATTTGCAATCCCCAAGGCCTCAAGGCGCGCGGCTTCGTCGCTGGCCTGCTGATGCCATTCGGTTTCAAGAGATTTGGCCTTTGCCGCAATCCAGTTTTGAAAGCGGCCAAAGCGATCGGTTTGGAATAGACGTTCGAGGATCATCTGGCGTTCAGTGCTCGTGCTCGAAAGAAACTCACGGAAGCGCCCCTGGGGCAAGATCACGATCTGTCGAAATTGTTTTTCGTTCATGCCAAGGAGCTCTTCGACTTTAAGATCGACGTCCTTTGTGCTGCCGGCAACAGGCTGCCAGAGCTCGCCGTCATCGGTTCGGAGCTCTTCGATTGAGCCGAGCCATTTTTCGAGCGTGCTGGCTCCTTTGAGTTCCGTCGTGCCTTCACCGCGCTTTTTTGGGACCTCTTGTGTTGGGATTCGCTTGATGCGGTAGGCGGCTGTGCCAATTGTGAACACTAGTTCCACTTCAGTTTGGCAGTCCGCATTGGCGGCATCGCTGCGAAGTGCCCGCAAATCTTTTTCGCGTTCGGGTGTTGAGGGGCGTCCGAAAAGCGCAAAACAAAGACCATCAAGGATCGATGTTTTTCCAGCCCCTGTTCGTCCATGCAAGAGGAAGAGTCCGCCGTCAAACACGCGGTCAAACGAGATCGCGATCGAATTCGCAAATGGGCCGAAAGCTTGAAGGCGAAGGCGGAGCGGCTTCACGGCACACGCTCCTTTTCTTTATTCAAAAACTGGGAAAGTTCACTGATCAACCATTCGCGTTCCTCGTCGCTACAGCCATCACCTGTCGCCTCTTTTAAAAAGTCGCCGATAACTTCGTGGTCGGCGCGCTCTTCGTGGCGAGAGCGAAGCGCCAACGGTTGATTCGAGCCAAGAGTCGCAAAATCCGCGGGGCGTCTTCCGACGTGCAGAAGGTGTGGGAACACTGTCGTGAGTCGCCGAAAGGCTTCGAAGGGAAGGATGGAGTCGGTGAGTTCAACAATGACGTAGTCGTCGAATGATGGAGTTTTTAAAAGCTCAGCGAAAGAGCCACTCAGTACGCGGAGCGAGCGTTCCGTCTTAAACGAGGAAAACTCAATTCGATCGCTGTCACGGTCGCGATGCAGTTCGATCGCGACGTAACCTTTTTCAGAGCCAGCCTCACTTGCTGAGTATGGGAAGAGTGAACCAGAGTAACGAATGCGGTCACTTGCGACTCGCTGTGGGCGATGCAGGTGGCCGAGAGCGACATAGTCGAACTCACCAAGTCGCTCGGCGGCGACAAGCTCTGATCCGCCAATGGAGAGCGGCCGCTCTGATTCGCTGGCCTGGCCGCCGGCAACAAATGCATGGAGCAAGAGGACCGTGCGGCGACCGGCTGCACGATCGGCCGTCAGCTGCGGTTTGAGAGACTCAAGAATGGCAGCGAGTGCTGCATCATGGCTGGTGATCGTTTGTTTGAAATAAAATCCCCATTCTGCGGGTTCAAGATAGGGAATTCCATAAATCGCGGCGCTGCCAGAACTCGATTTGATCAAAAGCGGTTCATACATTGACTCCGGCGAGCTAAAGAGGCGAAGGCCTGAATTCTTGAGTAGCGTTGCATTGGCGCCGACGCGTGTCGCAGAATCGTGATTACCTGGAATCATGGCCACCGAAACGCCGCGCCTTCCAATGACCTCGTCGAGAAAGCGGTCGAGACGTCGGACAGCGTCTTCCGGTGGAATCGAGCGATCGAAAACATCGCCGGCGACAAGGAGGGCGTCTGGCTTTTGGCCGTTTGCGATTTGAATGTCGATATCGGTTAAGAATTGCGTGAGCACGGCCTCTTGGTCGTCAATCAGCGGTTTCATGTAGATCGACTTCCCCAGATGCCAGTCAGAGGTGTGGAGGAGTCGAATGGGTTGGTCGGTAGTTGGTTTGTTCACAGAGTTTTCTTATCAGATTTGACGAACCGAAGGGAACTTGGTCCTATCATAAGGTGACTATTCCCGTCGTGTATTCTCAGCAAATGGTAGCCGAAAGCGGCCACAGTGTTTCGCCCTCAGCGTCAAAGCCGGCAAAAGTGGCAGAAGCGCTTCGCCTGCGCGATTTTCCTGTCGATTTTTTTCCTCCCGATCCGGCCACGCGAGAGGACTTTCTCCGTGTTCATGATCCGCAGTTCGTCAATGGTGTGTTTGACGGCCGTGTCGACAACGGTTTTGGCAATCGATCAATGGAGATTGCACGCTCGTTGCCGTTTACGAGTGGCTCGATGATCACGGCGGCAAAGCTTGCGCTTTCAAGGCGCAAGTCGCGACCGGTTGTGGCTGCGCTCTGTTCTGGTTTTCATCATGCGACCTGGAATGAAGCCGAGGGTTTTTGTACTTTCAACGGGCTGATGGTGGCGGCCGCGCACTTACTTCAGCATGGCGATGTGGCGCGGATCGCGATCATTGATGCCGACTATCATTATGGAAACGGCACCGATGATATTCTCGATCGCACCGGGCTTCGGGCAAACGTCTTTCACTTTTCGTTTGGGAAAGAGTTCAAACGCCCCGATCAGGCGGCCGACTATTTGAATCGGATGCGAATGCTTGAATCAGAGCTCGCGCGCTTTGAGCCACAAGTGATTCTGTATCAAGCGGGCGCCGATCCGCATATCGAGGATCCACTCGGCGGCTGTTTGACGACAGAAGAAATGGCGAAGCGGGACGAGCTGATGTTCGGCATGGCGGTTCGGAATCACTGGCCATTGGTGTTCAATCTCGCTGGCGGCTATCAAAAAGATGCTGATGGCGGCATCAGCCAGGTGGTCCAGCTGCACCTCAATACTTTTTCGGCGGCGCTTCGCATTATTATGGCTGATTCCGCAGCGACCCAGGGTTAATCTTGAGACCATGTTGACGCTATCGTTGCACCCCGTTGAGAACCGTTCGCCTCACCACGACGTGGAATTTCAATATCGCCGTTTGGCCTCGGATCGTTTGTCATTGAGTTTCCTATTGAGGGGCGGAGAGAAAGTCGCACTCGGCAAGGTCAATCCGCAGCCCGCGCGTCGCGATGAGCTCTGGAAGCAAACTTGTTTTGAATGTTTCATGGTTAATGCCGCTGATCGCAGTTTGAATGCACGCTACGTTGAATGGAATCTTGCGCCGTCTGGCGATTGGCAGGCGTATGGATTTACCGGATATCGAGAGGGCCGCTCCGAGGTTTCGCTTGTGGCCCCCCGCTTGACGCGGAAACAGGATGGCGAGATTTTCATTTTTGAATTTCAATTGCCGATCCCATCAGAGCTTCGGAACAGTGGCTTTGAAATCGGTGTTTCTGCCGTCGTGCAGGAGTTGGCGGAGGAATCGCCCTTTTACTGGGCCTTTGCGCATCGAGCAGAGAAGCCGGACTTCCACAATCGCGAGGCGATGCTTGTGATCGTGCCCGATGCTAAAGATGGAGAATAGAATGAAACTCGGAATCGATCGTTTTTTTGCAGATCGTGCATTCAGGGCTTCGGTGCAAGGGCGGCGAGTGGCGCTTCTCGCGCATCCAGCATCAATGAGTTATTTCGGTGGATCTAAAGCCTGCGCCTGGATGCATAGCATGGATGCGCTTTTGAAGTTCGCCAAAGACTCAGGCGAATTTAGAGTGACAGCGGCATTTGGTCCGCAGCACGGTATGCGCGGCGAGAAACAAGACAACATGCAAGAGACTGCGGACTACGTCGATCCCGAATGGGGTGTCCCGGTATTCTCGCTCTACGGCGAAGTCCGTCGCCCAACGCCGGCAATGCTGGCGACCTTTGATGTGATTCTCGTTGATCTCCAAGATGTCGGCACGCGCATCTACACATTCTTGACGACGCTTCTCTATGTTCTTGAGGCCGCGAGCCAGGCGGGCAAGACCGTCGTTGTTCTGGATCGGCCTAATCCCGCCGGACGCCCCGTTGAAGGGTCGCTGCTCGAAAAAGGCTGGGTGAGTTTCGTCGGTGCGGCTGAGGGCTTGCCGATGCGACACGGGTTGACGCTAGGAGAAGCGGCGCTTTGGTTTCAGTCGCGTTTAGATATCAATGTCGATCTACACGTGGTCCCGATGGAGGGCTACGAGCCAGATCAGGCACCGGGGTATGGCTGGCCTGAAGGGGAGCTCTCGTGAGTGAATCCGTCGCCAAATGCCGCGACCGTTTCAATGGCGCGGGCGTTTCCGGGAACAGTGTTGATTGAAGGCTGCAATCTTTCTGAGGGGCGCGGGACGACGCGTCCTCTTGAGACTCTCGGCGGTCCGAAGCTCGATATGACTCAAATCTTAAAGCGCATGCATCGACTTGCGCCCGAGTGGATGCAAGGCTGTTTGCTGCGCCCGACTTGGTTTTTACCGACCTTTCAAAAACATGCAGGCCAAATTATACCGGGCTTTCAAATTCACGTCGATTCCAAGCACTACGATCATCAGGCCTTTAAACCTTATCGTCTTGTGACTCTGTGGCTGAAGGCGATTCGTCTCGAAATTCCCGACTACCCAATTTGGCGTGATTTTCACTATGAATATGAGCAAAGCCGTCTGGCTATTGATCTCATCAATGGCGGACCCTTTTTAAGGGAGTGGGTCGACGATGAAAAGGCCATGCCGGCCGATTTTGAAAGTCGTCTGCTTCGCGACGAGGCGTCGTGGCTTAGTGATAGCCGTGAGTTTTGGCTCTATGGGTCGCCAAAGCAATCGATCCGATAGTCAGCGTTCCGCCGATGAGCTGCTCAAGTCGCATGCTTTCGCCAAGCAGTAAGAAAGCGAAGAGTGCAGCGGAGGGCGACTCGAGTAAAAAAAGCAATGAGGCAAGGCTGGGAGCAATGACTTTTTGCGCCCGCACTTGAAGCGCAAAGGCGATGAGCGTTGATCCTAGAGTGAGACTCATGATTCCAGCCAGCGGCTTCCAGCTCTCATGTTGGAGAACGGCCATTGGTAAAAAGACACCGTCCTCAAGCCCAAAGATCGGTAGCGCGAGAACAAGTGCTGGAACACCGGCCCAAAGACTCTGCATCGTATTGAATGCGAAGCTGTCGAGACTCGGTCCCATTTTCTCTGTGACGCTGTCGACAGCAAGAATATGTGCGGATGCAGCGATGGCACAGAGGATGGTGAGAACATCACCTCGATTCCAGAGCTCTCGATCGCTTAAGGTGCCGACTGTTGTTTGGAAACTCAGTAGCCCACACATCAGGGCGACGCCAAATAGCGCGACGATGCCGCAGCCAAGAAGAAAGCGTGACGGACGCCTTCCGCCACGCACGGTCTGTAGGGTGGGTACAATCAAGACGTAAAGACAGGTCAGGAACGCGCTCTTGGTTGCCGTAGTGTAAAGCAGGCCCCAGGTTTGAAGAACCAGAGTGAGCGAGATGAAAAAACCAGGCAACATCGAAAGTCGAGTCAGTTTTGCAAAGTTGTGGCGAAGCCCGCGATGAAATACTATTGAACCAATGATGCCAGCAACGATGAATCGCCAACCGGTAATAGCCAGAGGACCTGCTGCTTCGAGAGACCAAGTGGCGGCAATAAAACCAAAGCCCCAAAGGACTCCGGCGAGTACAAGTTCGGTCACGGCGCGAGTTTCAGCAGATCGAGTGTCGGAGGACATAGGGGGTCATGGCTATCCCGAACCTCGGCATTCGGCAAGGGAAGAGGGGGCGAGATGAAGGACAGTCTCAATCCTCTCACATCAAAGGGGCGCATCAGCTATGGTCCGTTTGTGGGTTCGCTTGCGTTGATCGGCGTCTTCAATCTCTTGGTTTTTGGTATGATGCGTTCGCAGCTCTTGCCACTACGTCAGGCCGGCGACCGCGATCGCTTGATCGTGGTCTATGGGGTGTGGCTGGTGCTATCGCTGCTCGGCTATGCGATGGCGGTCAACACGATGACGAAGCGCTGGGCGACAGTTTGGGAGGAGGACGACTGCACGGGTTGGCTGCGCAGTATTCTTCGTCTAGCCTTGGTTTCGCCGATCATGAGTTGGGTGGCGCTGGGACTCACGCTTTTGACGTCGTCAAAGCTCGGTCTATTCGGCGGCAACGTTGAAACGCCAAAGCGAAATGCCATTTTCGGCTGGTTGGTGGGTGTTGGCTTGGCGCTGGCAGTCGTGCTCTATATGACGAGCGTGAGTTCGCCCGTGGTCGGTTTAGGAGTTGCGCAGTCGCGCTTTCAACATTCGCTTCAACACACGGCACCTGGTTTTACTCCTGGCAAAAATCTTTTTCCTCCGGATCGTTTAACACAGGCGATGATGGTGATCATTAGCCCGGGGCTTCGCTATGGCCTTTGGATCGGGATGGATTTTGTGCGCACGCGTTTGATTGAGAAGGGAATCCGCGAATTGCCCAATGCGTTCTGTCGTGAGCGTTTGGGATTTTCGGGAGTGGAAGTTCCGGATTGTTTCTTCTGGAATCTTCGCAAGACGGCTGCCATTGCTCCGATGGTCACGCCGTACTTTGGTCTGTATAACGAATCGCTCTATCGCCAGGAATTGATGCGCCAAGAGACCGCTCGCGCCGACCAAATGCTGGTCGAGAGTCATCCTCAGATGAAGATTGCGCAGACACTTTTGGTGATTTCAAATCAACTTGAGTTGCTTGAGACCGGCCCCAGTTTTCTTGATCGGCGCTCGCTTCTAGAGCCGAGCGCACTTTTGCATTTCTACGCAAGCCCTGAGGTGCCGATTGTTGAGGCCGGGCAAGATTTGAGTCGCATCGTTCTGAAGGATAAATTTCTCCCACTCATTGAGATGCAAATTGGGATGATGGAGGGATTTCTCGACAGTGCGGAGAGGAACCTTGGCCCTAAAATCGTCGATTTTCGGGCGCAGATTCGTGAGCTTAGAATGCGAGCCGAACAGCTTCGTCGGAACCCGTTACTTCTTTGATGGTGTCGGTGTTGGCACTGGTAAATCGCGAGGCGCTTCGATATAGGCCGGTTCGCCGGTGAAGATAAAAAACTTATCCTCATTGACCGCCCAGTTTGAGTGTCTGCGCCAAATCTCAGCCAGTGTTACGGCGCCAGCAGCAAGACGCTTCACCAAAAGTGGACGGAAGGCTTCGCCGGCTTTTTTGAGATCATCGCGCGAGAGTTTCTTATCGCGCTTGAGCAGTTCGTCGAGATCCTTTGCTGACGAACTTGCGAGTTCGCGAATCAGCTGCAGCGAGGTTTTTCCGGCCAAGATATTGGCTTCTTTCTCCCAAAGTCGATCGGCCTCTTTGTAAACCTGCATATCGAGTGACGGCCAAAGTGCATCGACTAGGCTATCTTCAAAGTGCGCGTGAACGCCTTTTTGTTCGGTGAGCTGGCCATCGAAGTTCTCAGTCACGTGAAGGGGCTGGGCCAAGTCGGTGACATAGTGACCAAGGACCCCGGCAACGATCAGCCACTCGGATTGAAGTCGGTGGCGCTCCTCTTTGAGTATGTCCTTTTGTTTCAGGAGGCTTGCCGTTGCCGCTAGACGTTTTTCGAGTTCGCGCACCCGCCAGTAGGCGCGACCGGCTGTTTTGGGAATGGCGGTGAATTTGGTGTCGAACTTTCCGCGTTCCCAATCGAAGGGATCGTCTTTCGGAGACACTTTTCCCTCTTCGAGAGCCTTCTTTAACTCACGGTCAAAGATCTCCAAATCCATAAAATGGTTGAACCATTCAACCTCGTACGTCGATGGTTTTTTCCACACCAGATCGGGCACGTTGGCGTAGTAACCGAGGTCAAAAGCGCGTGTGCGAAAGAACGATTTGTCGGTCGTTTTGGCGACCAGGTGGGCTGCGACTCGCGATGAAAGATCATGTCCGACGCGGCCCCAGCCAAAGGCATTCGATGTACAAAGAAGGGCTGCAAAAACAGGCAGAAAGAGGCGACCAAGTTTTGTCATAGTGTTTCGTTCATACAACACGGTTCGCGAGTCAAGGAATTGACTCGGTATGCTACTCGGCGTTGGCGAGCAAGAGCTCGAGAGCCGCGATGACGGCGGGCTCGTCGGGTTGGATCTGGTCCATCGCTGCAAAGAGGGCGGCGAGAAGCTGTTCGTCCGGGGCCTCTTGGGCAATCCAATTATAGATTTGGGCGCGGCGCTCCGACTCTGGCTGGCGGGCAGCGAGGGAGCGGAGCGTTCGCAGTGCACGGTCGATGAGCTTGTTGTTGGCGGGGCGAACGAAGGTCATCAGATTGCCTTGATAGCGACCGACGCGCCCCATGGCGAGGGTGGACTGAAGATTGAGCAGGTACTTCAAGATCGACTGTCGGATCAAGAGATCGTCCCTGTGGGGACGACGTAGTCGCGCGAAGCGTCGCCAGCAGAATTTGTGCTGTAGTGGAAGCCGAGAATGCCGGTCTCAAACTCGATGTCGATTGTGAGCTCAGTCGGAGCTCCGCGAGCAGCGCGACGCTCTTTTGCGCCGCTTGAAAAATCAAAACCGAGGAGTGCGTCCATGTCGATGGCGGGAGATTGCACGCTGCGCGGGGGATGAAAGGGTCGGGGCGCGCGTCCCAGGATCTGGGTCCACGCTGAGAGCGAGTCGCGAGTGCCGGGAACCTCAAGATACGTGCGTGAAAGGATGGATTGAGAATCGCGACTGTTTTCAAACGGTGCCAAACTAAATGTCGGCGCGCGCTCGGTCGTGTCGGTGAGAACGCCAATCGACGCCGTCCGACTGCGATGCAGGGTATAGGTTGAATCGAGGTGGGCTTGGGCCTCGAGGTCGATGAGCCGCGCGCAGGGCCCAAGATCGATTTGGCTCACGCGATCGAGAAGCTGCGAGAAAATCCACTCCACCTTTTCGCCGGTGACAAGCTCACGCAAACAGCCGCCGACAAAAGCCATCAAGACGGACGAGGCCTGAAGGCGCGTTGAGCCGGCGAGAATCATCGGTCCTGTTTCCAGCGCGAGCGGTCGCACGCGAGGGTTTTCGATGGCGACCTTGGAGCGATCGGTTGTGCGAACGAGTACGTCGATTGGATTGCAGAACAGGAGCCAGGCCTTTTCTCGGCTTTTCTGAGTGGCCTTTTCAAGTGCGCCGAGCACAAAGGATGTTTCGCCGCCCTCGGTGATTGCGATCAAGAGATCGCCCTCGCCGAAACCGAGATCGAGCAGATGCTTGGCGCCAAGTTCGGGCCGATCTTCAAAGATTCCAAGCGATCGAACCAACGCGAAATCTCCGCCGGCGGTGAAAGCCACGACGTCTTCGCGTTTGCCAGAGAGAGGCTGCTCGCGCCAAACCGACTCGAGAACAAGAGCGAGGCGCCCCGTTGCGCCACAGCCGCACAGAAATACACGATGGCCATCTTGAAAAACGCGACGAAGCGTCGCCGTTAACTCGTGGGCCGCGTCGAGCTGAGTGAGTACGACTTCGAGTGCTGACTGTTCGATGTCTTTAAAGAGCTGGATCGCTCGCGGCAAATCGTGGTGAGCCAACTCAGCCAGTTCGCTTGCTGCGGGGTGGGGGGCTTCGGTGGGGAGGCCGCCGAGGCGAAATTGAGAACCCGTCTCAATGAACTGCTGCACGCGTGCCCGCGTGCTCTCTGTGGCGAGGGAAAAAGTTTTGACCATGCTCGAAAAGAGCTTACTGGTTTTGAGCGACCGTGGTCACGTGCCCTTCTGTATTCAGGACTTGGGCAAGAAAGCGGCTGCGAAAGCGCTCGGCGCGATCGGCAATTTTTGTGGCGTAGGGAATGGGGGCCGGTGCCTCAAGACTGAGCCGATCGGCGCGGGCTGGACCTTCGTTATAGGAGCGAAGCACGTGAAGACGAAGTGCGACGTCGGTCAGACTTTCCTCTGCGTCAGCCTGGCGCTTTTCTGTGCGCTGGGTGAGGTATTTCAGATAGGCCGCTCCTGCGGCGATATTGCAGTCAGATTGATGCAGGTCGCACTCGACACCACCAGTGATCCACTTGGCTGTGCTCGGTTTGATCTGCATAAGTCCGCGTTCGCCGTGTTGCCCAAGAGCCTGGCTATTGTATCGACTTTCAACTTCGACCATTGAGAGCAAAAGAAAGGCATCGAGGTTTTGTTCGTAGGCGGCCTCGGCGATGGCCTCAGCGAGTGTGTTGGCAAAGAGAGTTCTTTCGTCAGAATTCCAAGTCCGACCGCTGACTCGTTCAATGCGGTCCTCGATCTCGGCTCGCAGGAAGGCGCCCAGGCGCGCTGTGCGGGTCTCTTGCGGGGCGATCTCGTTGCGACCGACGGTGAGCGACGGCGGCGTTGAGATCGACGACAGCGACGTCGAGAAGGCCATAGCCGAAGCCAGGCTAAAGCGAGAAAATCGCGATCGGTTCGATTTGGGACTGAGGCATTGTGTTGGTTCCATCACTGTCTCTGTAGAGCAAAGGGGCGGCCAGCGCCCCTTAAGTGCTTGAAACCATTCAGGTCTCAAGCTGAGTCAGTGTGAATTGCGATGGATTCCAGATAGAGTGTCGAACTTCTGTCTACTGTCGAGCAAATCGTTGACGGATTGTTATGATCGTTTCGCCAATTTTGCCTTAGGACGATACAGTGCAAGCGCTTGTTCGATCTGAGACAGCTCGGTATTGAGGTAGCCCTTCGCGTTTCCAGCGCTGGCGTGGAATGCAACGAGAACCGCGTGCGCCTCTTCATAGCGCCCCTGCTTCATCATAGTGCGAACAATCGCACCGGTGGCTGCAATCGGAAGTGCTTCGGGACGACCGTCGATCGACGCCTGATACAGACGAAGTGCTTCCGCGTCCTGACCGGCTTGCTCAAGCAATTGGCCGTAGAGGAAAGCCGCATCGGCATTCTTTCCACCTTGGCGGAAGTAAGAACCAAAGGTCACCATGGCCGCTTGTGTCTCTTGCATGCGAACTTGCAGGCGTGCGAGTTGCGCGAGCGGTTCTGGATTTCGGTGATTCTGCGCGCTTTCGATATAAGCTGAGCGCGCGCATGAGTGCTGCCCAATTCGGCACAAATCTCAGCAAGGCGGTTGTACGACTTTGGCGAGAGTGTACCTGTGAACGGTCCGAGCTTCAAAAGCGGAGCTTCGAGAGCATGGCCACCCCAGTTGATCGAGTGCGCGATCCCGAGAAGCAAGGCCAGAGCGGAAACGGCCATCACCACCATCGTGCGATTTTCGTTTCGAACGCGAGTCGCGCTTTGGTTTCGGCTCTCGGTCCAACCGCAGCTTGTGCAAATCGTAAGGCCAATAGCATTTAGATTACGATGAAGACCACTTCCACAACGGGGGCATGAACCAAACATTTCGAAACTCCTCGTTCGCTCACTCACGTTCAATGCGAACTCTCGTGTGACCTATGAGCAACCGGAGGGCCGAAGCCGCCCGGCCCTTTATTTGGAGCTGGCGCGTTTTTGGAGGCATGCGATGGAGTTTATTACCTTTTGAAGTGACGGAATTTGGCTCTCGCGCACGGGGTTCTGGGAGGATTGCACGATCGGGAGCCTCTCGGAGGCCCACCGTGTTGCCTTTGGCGTTGTAAGTTCAAGCGGCAGTCCTCGCATGACGACTTTTCTCTATCAGACTAAACCACCGCTACCCATGCGCACAAAACAACGCCGCCTCATTTCAACGAAGCAATTGCCGGGCGCAACATTTGGCGGCGATCTCCTTAAGAATTCGAACGCAAAGGCCAAGCGGCCGTTCTCGCCCAGGGCTGCTATTCATGTGGTGATGCGGACACGCGGTGCATTCTCGCTTTTAAAGCGCGGTCGAAGGGCGCGAATCGCGCAGATTGTGGAGACTCTCGCGAAGAGGCAGTTTGTTCACGTCCATCGCTTCGCGAACGCCGGCAATCACCTCCATTTTTTAGTGGAGTGCCGTGAGAAAGAGCGCTTTCAGAACTTTCTTAGAGCGGTGAGTGGGGCGATCGCACTTTTAGTGAAACTCGAAGAGGGACAAACGAGAACCGAAAGCTTTTGGTTGCAGCGCCCGTGGGCAAGACTTGTCGCTGCCAGCGGCCGCGCGTTTACGGCCGTGTGGCGTTACGTTGACTTAAATGAAATTGAAGGTGGGGCGTGGGGCATCACGCGACGTGAGGCTCTCGCGATTCAGTATGGCGATCTCGGGCCGCCACGGCCATGGTTAAAGCTTTAGGTATCGCGCGGCCACGAAGGGTTTAGAATCACCTGAGGCTAAGAACTCCGTTTGAGCTTCACATCATTGGAATCCACATCTCGCCATTGGTAGGTTTTCAACTATTCGATACTGCGATCCTCTGATGACGATTCCAGGCAAGATCTGAACTTCGGCTTGTTCCCACAGAAACCTTTTGCAGCCTCCCCACTCTGTTGAGATAAATTCCTGCATCGTAGTCGATAGATCGCGGAAGATAAGCCCATTTTGTGCGGAGGCCTCGTTTTCGATTGTGGGCAGGTATGGACACTGGGTGTCGCGAGCGTAGTAGTACATCGATGAATCACCGTCACCAGTTTGCAAGAGGGTGTAGGGCTTGTAGTTCCAGTCTAACCACAGGTTAGTCTCACGTTGACCCCAATCATCAAATCCGTCGTTGCAATGTAGATTTCCAGGGAAGATCGGAATAGCCACAGGCACAACCTGGTGCTTTTCTGAAACTAACTCCCGTGCAAAGCTGGGACTACAAAGCGAAATCAATACCGCGATTGAAAGTACATTCTTAATCATCATTGCCTCCGTGAGCCGGTATACCGCAGTTAAATACGATAGACGAAATTCATAAATTGAATTACATTAATACGCCATGAGTATTAATAGCTTCGATCTAAATCTTCTCAAGACGTTTGTTGCGGTCGCTGACAGCGGGAGCTTCACAAAGGCTGCCCAAAAATTGTTTATTGAGCAGCCCTCTGTCAGTCGTGCCATTCAAAGGCTTGAAGAGGATGTCGGCACCCTCTTTCTTCGAACAAAAAGACGGGTTCAATTGACCACCAAAGGAACTGACCTTCTCATTCTGGCCAAAAATATTCTCAGCGCCAGCGATGACTTTTTAAACGTTGCCAGAAATCAAGAAGGAGAACTCTCAGGGACAATTAAGTTCGGAGCTGCGAGCCCGATTTCATCTTTATTCATGCCCGACGTCATTCAAAGGATTTCGGACGAGTATCCCCAGGTATGGACAATGATGTACACAGGGGTGACAGACGATATCATCAGGCGAATAAAGTTCGGAGAGTTAGAGTTTGGATTGTTCCTCTATGAGGGGAATCACGTAACAGGCCTTGATTACAAAGAACTGGTTCAGTGTAAATTTAGTATCGTCGCATCTCCTCAGATTGATCGGGAGGGACAAAATTCCTTCGTCGGCTCTAGGGAGGTCAACGAGTCGGACACTGCTTTGCTGCCGACGTTCGGAAGACTGAAGAGGTTGAACAAGTCTCTGCGGATCAAATACAGCACAAATGACCTAAATGCGTACAGAGAACTCTTACTACGTGGACTCGGAATTGGGCTGCTTCCCGAAGTGATGATTCGGAATGATCTGAAGCAAAAAAAGTTAAAGCTTTTGTACCCTGAAATAGAATTGAATTTTCCAATTTGGTTCGTAAACCGTCGCGGCCATCCAGTATCATTGGAAGCGAAACGCATCGTTGCACTGCTAGAGAAAGTGGTGACTAAAAGGTAAACATTTTGTCAGTGGCTATTTTAAAGAAGAATACTTAAAGATTGCTGCCCCAATCGCGCCGAGCAATAAGAATATGCCGTTAAGAGATAGGATCGTAATTCGCTCAGACCAATTAACTCCCAAAGAGTCTTTCTTGTCGTACAGCTCGGAGTTGAAGCCCTTGAAGCTTAAAGTCGTCAAAATTAAACCCAGCACTCCAACACCGGCGATAACAAGCCAGCTAACATCTGCCAAATTTTCCCACTGCTGACCGGCTGATTCATTAAACAAAACAAATAGTTGCCAGCCTTCCGCAAGGTTGGTTTGATTTTTTTGCGAAGAAAGATCAACGCCAAGGAAAGGCGGCAACTGTGAAGCAGGATTGCAAAGAGCGGTCGCTCTTTCAACTGATTGATCGAAAAAATTCGATCCACTCGTTCAAAAATGGAAAATCGATCGCGGTGTAAGAACTTTTCGACCTGGGAAATGACGCAAGCTCTTTTGTCGTGTTTCGTGATGCGACTTGGATCGTTTCGAGAAGTCGAAGCCGCACTGAAAATTCCTGACTCAACTTTCGGCGACGCGCTGAGAGATCGGCACTTCGGTTTTTTCAAGAACTCTGCGATCTTATTCTCCTCGAGATTCGCGGTCGAACAGAAAGTCGAAAACTCAAAAAAGCAATTCGTGAAATTCTGGCCATCGACTCTTCCGAAGTTCGAGTCCACGGAAGTCTTTTTGGCGAACCGGGATGGAAACAGAAGTATACCATCGGTCACAAAGCAGCGGCAAAAATTCACGTCGTTTGGAATGTCGACGGCGAATGGATTGATGATTTCAAGATTACGCCGTGCCGATCTGGCGACTCCCCGGTCAGCTTCCAACTTCGCATTTTACCTATGAAAATGTACGTTTTTGATCGTGCATACAACGACTTTGGCTTTTGGCAGAAAATCGTCGCCAATGGATCTGACTTCACGACGCGGCTGAGGACATCAAAGACGAATCGAGATCTTGAACGAAAGGTTTTGCGCGGGCAAAAGAAAAATCCGGGGTTCTGTACGACGAAGAATATATTTCGACCGCACCCGCGGCAAAGTTCTCGGCGATAAAACTTCGTCACATTATTTACCGCGACAAGCTGACTCAGAAAGTCTTCCATTTTGTGACGTCGGATCAGAAAGCCAGCGCTAAAATGATCGCGAACATTTACAAACGTCGGTGGGCAGTCGAACTTTTGTTCCGTTGGATGAAAGGACATCTCGATATTCGTCGGCTGCCGCTAAAAACTCCGAACGCGATCCATACTCAACTTGCGATCGCAGTTCTTGTTCAACTTCTTTTGCAGCTGAAAAGATCATTTCGAAGTTTAAAGGAACTTTGTGGGAACTTCTGCGCGAGATGCGAACCGCGTTCGCGCGAAAAGTCCTTCAGGGATGCGGGCCTCCGGACGGCTGCCGCTGGAGCGCCGCTGCCGGCGAGGATCTCGCGTTATGATTTCTTAAGAAATAAACCGGTCAGCAGTGGGAATTTCCATTGCTTGAAAATCCCATTTTCTATTTCGATTATCAAGAGTCGTTCGACAACCCAATAGTTCTGGGCGCGCTGTCGCTATCGTTCGCGGAGTCAATCAGGTTGGCAGGGTCAGCAAAAGCGGAAGGAGCGACGGTAGATGCTCAGATGCCTATAGGCACGCAATGCGCCAGAATCTCGGTAAACCAATTCCAACTCGCGCCGCTGCCACTTTCCAGTCGGTACTGGCCCAGTGTTCCAAGCAAATCGCCTTGCGTCGCCCTTTCCTGGGACGCTAGCCTTAAAGATGAGCGGGGGACAGTATGGAAAAAAATCGATCGATAATCGTTCTAGTGGCAGCTCTCATCGGTGCGCCAATTGGCGTGCAAGTGACTGCGGTGTCGCATGCGCAGGCAGCAAAAGCGCATGCGGCAAAACCCAAGACCCCCGCTAAAATCCAAAAATCAAAAAAAGCAAAACCGACCAAAATCGTGCGAAGCAGTACGCCAGAGACGGTCGTCAATGAAAAGGTCGCAAAAATTCTGCAAGATCTAAAGGGCCGACCGCCTCGGCAGGCCGTCTATACACCGGCACAGGTGTCGTTACCGTTGTTCCCTGATCGCCAGGAATGGCTTCAGGCCGTCTATGCCAATAAGCTCGTCGATGCGTCGTGGGCGACATCACAGCTTTCTGATAAAAAGCTTTTCTATGAAGTTGTGCGACGGGAGCTTGGTGATCGCGCGGCAGAATTTTTGCCGAAGACAAAAGGCCTTCGCGAGTTTCTGGTTTCGGCATCGCTCGTCGACTCTGAGGGACGGCTGCGGGCCGACGGCGACGTAATTGAAGCCGCACTCTTTCGCGAGTTTCCGGCCGGATTTGTTGCACGTCCAGCAGTGGGTGTAGCGCCAAGTGAAACTGGTCGCGGCCTTTTTGCTGAAACCGACCTCTTTGTTCAAGAGCTTCTCAAGCCACAGAATGTTCTCTATCGACCGGAGCATCGCAAGCTTCCGGTTCGCAGTACGGTTCTTGACGACATTGCCAGTGGTGAAGCCATCGTTTTGCAAGAGGATGTGATCTCGTCCGCGCATTCGCGGACGCCGCTGAAAGCCAAAGATCGAAGTCACGCTTGGCGTGAGTTGCGAATTCATACGTATGAGGGACAGGTGCTTCGCGATGCGACGCCAACGACGTGGGTCAGTGGTGTGCGCTTTACTCCTGCTGAAGTCGAATCCGCACAAAGTTTTGTTCAAAAGTTTTTATCACTCTTGCCGACATCTCTCCTGACGCGTCAGGCTTGGAGTTTTGATGTATTGGTTCTCGACAACGGCGAGCGACGCATTGTGGATCTTGTGACCAATCGCGGAAAGCGGGTGGGTTGGTCGACTTACTTGGATCAGCCGCGAATTCTTGGTGCATACACGCGTCGGTTCGAAGAAATTGCAGGTGTTCGCTTTGCCGGTCTTGGAGGGGCGATGCTTCGCCACAACTGGGGCCACTATTTTGGATTTTGGAGTTTGCGCATCGATCGCTCGCGTCCGGGGCTTGATCGTGTGATGGCCTGGATCCCTCCGTGGCCGTGAGTTAGCTGTTTTTGATTGCGGCGCGAAAGCGTTTTGGAATCTGCGCAATGAATCGAGTGTTCTTTGAGAAGTGATCCAAACGAAGAGTGCCGCCATGCCATTCGGCAGCGGAGCGCGCGAGCGTTAGACCAAGTCCCGAGGAACGTTCGGGATGAGTGGAAAAGAAGGGATCAAAGACTGACCCGCGGTGAATCAGAGGAACGCCCGGGCCGGAATCGCTGACGGCCAAGAAGAGTGATTCGTCGTCCTCAAAGAGCTCAAAGCGAACCCACGCGTGGAGTCCCGGGTTTGACGTCAGAGTATCGAGCGCATTTTCGAACATCGCATCCAGAATGATTTGAATCAGCAACTCAGACCCCATGACTTGACTGGGTAGCCCTGTAGGAGCTGCATCCGGTCCGATCCAACGAATGTGTTTTGCCTCAATCAATGGCTGCCACTTGCCGCCGACACTTTCAATCAGCGAGCGACTCTCGAAATGAGTCGGCTCAACACTCTCGAGTGAAGAACCAAGCAGCGTTGCCAAAATGCGATCGGCCAGAAGGCGCTTCTGGCGCTCCTCTTCTGCTCGCTCTGAGGTTTGGTTTTCGGCAAAAAACCAAAGTGAATCGTCGTTGCTATCGAAGAACGGTGACTGCGAAGAGTGCACGACCTTTAAATGAATCCATCGCGTTTCTCCATCACTGTCGATCACGCGAAAGTGAGTGCGGATGGGACGTTCGATTCCATTGGCCAGTAGCGCTAAAATGCGATCGCGATCATCGGGATGGGCGTGCGTTGCAAAGCCGTAACGACTCTCGTCGAGGCAGGTGGAGTCAAGGCCCAGTGTTTGTGTGAAGAGTTGGCGCCCGGAGTCGCTGATGTCGACGCGCCCGGCACGGACATCAAGGCGCCAGATCACGGCACCGAGGGCGCCCAGGCCGGCGGCAAGCTGAGAGTCATTGTCGAGAGCGAGTTTTTTTGCAATGCGAACAGGGACGTCATGATGGAGAACTTCGTCCCGACTTGGGCGAGCATAGAGATCGCGTGCGAGTGCGCCATCTGCGAGATTCAGGAGGTCTTGCTTAATGCCTGGAGGGCGACGATTTGCCGGTTGATCCATCTGCTCTCTTTATCGGTCGAATGGTGAGGAGACTTTTGAATCAGTTTGGATCGTTATGCACAAAGGCTACCGTAATGCCCGTGGCTGTGATCTCATTTTGGTGCAAAGACGAGGTCATGGATGAATTATCAGCGTTTTAAGGGAATGAGTTTCTTCAAATCGATTAAAACTGAAGAGCAGGCACGGTTGCTGGTCTGGTCGACGCGGTTCGAAGGGCGAGAATTCGTATGCCCGAATTGCCAATCGGAGAGTTATTGGGAATACGCGTGCGAGCCAGAGATTCGAAAGTGTATAGCTTGTGAAAAGCATGTGCGGCTTCGCAAAGGGACGATGTTTGAGAACTCGAAAGTCTCAATGCTCTTGTGGCTCAGAGCGATTTATTTTGTGATGTCATCAAAGCGTGGCGTATCGGCGCTGGAGCTTCAGCGCCGCCTTGAGATTGGCTCCTACCGTACGGCGCTTGGGCTTTTAAAGAAGATCCGGCAGTCGCTTTTAGATCGCGATGCTCAGTACCAACTGCATGACTCAATTGAGCTTGATGGGACGACGTTTGGCTCCGCGCGTGCTAACAATCAGAGAGATGTTCTGGTCGCAATTGAAACGAAGTCTTGGGTTGATAGCCGGGGCCGGGAGAAAACTCGCGCTGGCTTTGCAAAGGTGGTTGTTGCTGATGAGACTCGCGCCAATGCGGAGAAGTTCGTGAGCCAGAACATCAAGCCCGGTGCCATGGTCAACACGGACGCCGGCAAGGCCTTCACCACAGCCACAGTAACTGGAATTGATTTTGACTACCGCGAGATGGACTCAAAGAGAAAAAGTGGATGCGTGGTTGCCGTGGGTGCACCGGTTCATTTCGAACGCAAAATCCTGGATTATCGGCACCCACCATGGCGTTCGGGCAAAATATCTGCACCTCTATCTGGCCGAATACAGCTATCGATTCAATCGCAGACACGACCCGGATTCACTCTTTCACCGCGCTATCTACGCGATGTCTCAATCTAAACCGAAGACCTTGGGTAGCCTTTGTGCATAACGATCTCAGTTTGAGACGAAGCGGAAAATCATCTTGCTTCGGTCTTGCCGCGGAGCGCCGGCAATATCGATTTCTCGACGTTGAGTGCCGATCTTTTAGTCTGCTTGAAGAGCAAGCTGCCGTTGGCTGTTTGTTCGCGCAGCGTTTGAGTCGTCTGTAGAATCACGCCGATCTCGGGAAGAAAAAGATAGGTTTCTTCGGTTTGGCTTAAGTTGAGATGGCCACGTGCGAGGGCTCGCTGACATTTGGCTTCGAGTGCATTGAAGTCGACTTTTAGAAGCCGCTCCCTCCCGCCTTCGCGAAGACTGCAGGTTTGGGTCTCGACCTCTTGATTGAGCGGGGACTGAAACTGAATTGTGAATTTCTGTCCGGGCACGAGGTTGAGAAAGTCGGTGCTATAGGTTTCGACACGAGCGAGGCGTGTTTGATCACCACTGAGCGGAGCAAAGAAGACGTTGCTTGGCAGAGTGCCCATCGGAATTTCAACGGCGATCGGCGGTTGCTTATCGATTTGATACTCCCAGACGACAGCATCAGCACTGTGAGTGCGGATTGTTCGGGTTTCAGTTGAAGTGTGAGTCACGCCATTGGCGTCGACGGTTTCAACGTCGTAGACAAGTCGTGAAGCAGCGATTTGCCCCGCGAGCGCGTAGGCCACGACTTCGAACGATGTCGTAGAGCGGGACACCAGTGAGTCGGGAGCGAGAGAGAAAAGAGCTATCGAGGTATCGCAGCAGTCCAACGCCGGTGAAGGCCATAGCGCCAATTGTGACCGGGATCAGAGCGGCGTGCAGCCGTCTCTGCCAAGTTATTGGACCTGGATTTGCCAATCCGCGGCTTTCAAGTAGACGTCGCTTGATGCGCTCGCCCCGAGCGTCTGCGCAACTCTTCTTGAGAGTCAAATAGGCGATGACCACGTCTTGATCGGTTGGTGGAGTGGAGCCAGCGCGGAGGTTGTCTCGGACGAGTGCGAGATAAGGAAGCTCTACATCGGCGATTGAATTTCGAGCGAGCACATTTTTATCAAAAACCGGGCGTCGATGGGTTTTGTTGGTTGGGCACGGTTGTCGGAGTGGCTCGGGAAGCCTAAGTCCGAGAACCATTTTCTTGAGTTCATCGATGAGAGCGGTATTGAGGGCGGGGCGTTTATCGGCCGTTTTTGAAAGTATTCGACTGATCAGCGGAATAAGCCCGTCAGGTAGGAAGTCGCCAACCGCGGGCGACCATTCAAGGTTCTGTTTGATGACATTCTGTGCGACCTGGTCTCGATTGCAAGTGCTGAACGGAAGCCGATGGTGGATCATCTCCCAGACGATCACGCCAACCGAGTAGAGGTCTGTGCTAGTGGAGGCGCGTTCTCCACCTAGGATTTCGGGGGCCATGTAGTTCATAGTTCCGATGATGTGGCCATGTGTTGTCAGTGGGCCGCTAGGCCCGCGCACTTGAATGCCATTTCCATGTCGATGTGGTTGTGCGATTCCAAAATCAATGATTTTAAGTCGGCCATCATTATCGATCATGATATTGGCTGATTTTAAATCTCGATGCAAAAATCCGCTGCGATGGATGGCTTCAAGGCCGGTGAGAAGTTGGATTGTGTACTCGAGAATATCGATGATGGTGAGTCGTCTTGCGCGAATAAGATGCAAGAGTGAATACCCCTCAATGTATTCCATGGCGATATAAGGACCGCTGGCACTGCCGGGACGAGCGGAGAAGTCCGAGTCGATATAACGAACAATGTTGGGGTGTTCAATCTTAGCTAAGCCCTCGGCTTCGACTTGAAGGCGTTGGGCTGAGGCAAGGTCAACGGATTTTATCGCGACATCTTTTTCGCTCTGTGGATCATGACAAAGAAGAACTTCGCCCATTCCGCCGGAACCGAGAGTGCGTATAACTTGATATCGCCCGATTGTTGTCGGATGCGAAATCGCCGGCATTTCAGCCGTTCCTGTGTTGTTTTGCCCTGTGTTTCTGACACTCATCGCTATGGAACTTATCGGACTGTGGCCAGTGGACGATAGGTACCAATTCAGATAACGGAGACTTAAGTCGAGAGGTCGCTCGTGGCAATCAGCATGACGCTCCCAAGACGAAGGGCGAGTGGCAAAGAGCTTGAGGTGCTTGGCTGTAGCGTCTTCCACTGGTTGGTGGTGAAGATGCGATGCGGGGTGGCTTGGCCCGGTGCTGTGATGCCGTCGTTCTCTTCTCGCGTGATCGCCGCCGTTTGTGGCGAGCAAATGTCAGCCAGAAAATCTTCACCGGCGTCGCTAACGGCCGAGCCATTGGATGAGTTGAGATCGGTGACAGTGACTTTGCCGTCTGCACTGAGCGTGATCAAGGCATGGCCGGCGCGTTTTTCGGCGCTATAGCCACTCAATGTTCGATAGTTCAGCGAAAGCACTCCAAGCCGCCGTCCGAACTTCTCTTTCAAAAAACGAGGATCGAGTGCGTCAAGTTCATCACTTCGCCGTGCGACGAGGATCGACACCGGAAGTTCATCATTTCGAACTTTGAGACAAAGAAATGCAAACTCAGCGGTTTCAAAGAACAAGTGAGTGAACCCTTTTTTCAGATTAGGTGCCGGTTGTTCGATGGCCCAGGACTGAACCAGCGGACTGACGGCGCGAAAACAGCCTCCGGCCTTCTCGAGCAGACCAGCTCCGCGGGCGACGCTATCGCTATGGGGAATTGAGTATTCAACGCGGATGTTTGAGAAATGCTCAAGCAGATCGACATCGATTTCGGCGCCGTCGGGGCTAAAGTGTGTCGCTACAAGGCGGCCATCGTGTGCGAGTTCTTTGAGATCGCGGTAGATCGATCGCTTAAAACCATCGGTGATCTCACTGATAGCGAGCGAGTTTGCCAGTGACCGCATGACGTCCTCAGGTGTCGCGCGTTTGAGACGCGCCACGATTTCGAGAACTTTCAAGATTCGCATTGGTTTTGAGATCGTTGTTGTCGAAGCGGGGTGTGACATGTGTACCTCATCCTGTCCCTGTAGACTGCCATGTCGGCGCGACAATCCCTGTCGCGCGCGTGATGCTTCATTTTGAGACGTCTATGGCGAGTTACAGAACTCCGAATCCCATGCGAGTGACATTCCTCCCTCTTCGTCGACCGACGAGAGCGAAGACGTGACGTCGTGGCGACCGGTTGCGCCGCCGCCCTCTGTTGAAAGCTTCCACGAGCCGACTGGGCGGAAGCATGCGTCGGCGTTCGAACTCTTCATTTCAATATCGCTGTCGGCGATATGGGTGTACTGTCCTGCGCCAAATTTCGTGCTGCGGAGATCATTTTCTCCCCACAGCGCACCCGAGAAGTCGAGAGATGATCCAGTTCTTAAAATGGGATTGAGGGCATCGCCGCCGAGCAGACCCTTGAGTTTGATTTCAAAGTTGGACCCCTGCCACTTGTTGGACGGTTTGAGAGCCGAACGAATATAGCCCGAAACTCGCGCGTTGATATTTGAGCGAGAGCTTGAGTCCGCAAAATCGATGACCATCTTCCGTTGAATTTCAAGAGCGTGCGCATCGGCGCGCACTTCGAGATCGTCAAAATTTGTGATCGTGAGTTGAGCTGTGTAAACGAGACTCGATTTGTCTTTTGAGTACCGAAC
Source organism: Bdellovibrionales bacterium (assembly GCA_016713885.1). Lineage (GTDB taxonomy): Bacteria > Bdellovibrionota > Bdellovibrionia > Bdellovibrionales > JAMPXM01. The sequence goes on from JADJOF010000006.1 coordinate 126,679, forward strand.
AGTTTCGCTGCCAACAATCTCGCGCCGTCCACGTTCGCTCGGATCTGTGCCGCAGGCCCAAGTCGTGACCGAAATATATCCGACAGGATGCTTGACGGTCGCACATGAGGGAATGGCGTCTATTGTTTGAGCGGCAAAGTAAGCTTTCAGCGGGCGCTCAATGCGGCTGAACTCACGCAGCGTCTTTTCGACAATTCGGACTCGCGCAAATGGTACCGGTTTTGTCGTTTCGACTTGCTTTGGACGAATTGGCGGCTGTTCCGGAGCTGGAGTACAGGCCGAGAGTGTCACAAGACACACGAATGAAACGAAAAGTCTGTTCATCTCGAACCTCCGTTCAAATTGTCGACAGGACGGCCGTCGATTGTCACGAGCATTTCGCGAGCTCCTGTTTAGAGGAGAAGGCGCCGCTCTTTGACCATCGAATTGTCCCGTCGCAATGACTTGAACAGTGGAAAGCAGGTCGGGTGCCAGTGAAGCTAGCGCCCCCAGCGCGGTCGTGGTGGACGCGGACCGGGGTGAGGCGGGCGGCCGTCAGGTCCAGGGCCTTGTTGGCCTCCTCCGCAACGCTTCCAGCGCAAGGAGTAGATCACTGGGGTCTCCGTCGCATCGAGTGAGTCGATGGTTGAGACCGCGCCTTCGCCTGCGCGATTGCTCTGCACATTGAGCATTGATTCAGCAGCGAGCACGAAACTTCGCCCGCACGGCGAAAACTCAGGGCCGCGAACAATGCTGCTCAGAACGAAATTTTCTTGCCGAGGGCCAGTCATAACCGATGCCCGGAGAACTCGCCGCGAGTTTGTACTGCGTCCATTGATTTCAAGAAAACGAAACCCCGCACCAAATGTCGAACGCGCGCCGGATGGGACCGCGACAAAACCGCGGTAGTCCATTTTGACCACTTGAACCGCGTATCCCGGCGGTACGGTGAACGGAATATTGATCTGACAGTTTTTGGCGGCTCGAAGCTGACCCGTGGTGCCGCCAGCCTCGGTCACATAGGCATCGAAGAGTAGTGAGAGAGACGTTCCATCAGGAGAAAGTGTGGCCGAGACTGAGCCCTGCGGGCACCCGGTTCCGCTATAGGATGGAGTCTGCATCTGCAGACCCGGAACAGAGTCTGAGTCGGTATTGGGTGGCGCGCCTTCGTCGTAGTTGGAGAAGTTGCCGCTGTTGTCGGCGAGTTGTGCCGACGCGACGTTGACAACGAGAGAAGCGAAAAGAAATGAGCAAAATAAAAGTAATCGACGAAGCCCCGACATCGAAAAACCCTTCATAAATTTTGTGAAAGAAAAAGGCCGATCAGAGATGATCGGCCACGACTGAAAGAATCGAAACTAGCGGCAAGTTCTCCATGCGATGTGATACACAAGACCTGCGGTGACGTCGGCGGAGTCGACAGTGGCCATCGCTTGTTCTTGGCGGCGATTGCTTTGGACCAGCATCGACGTGTTCACGCGAAGATTGGTGTTAGCGCCGCAGGGAGTCCAAACCAAAGCTTCGGCGGTGAGGTTGTCGGTGAGTTCGTAGAGGTTCGAAGCAGGGCCAAAGAACGACTTCGACTGACGAACACCGCGCGAGCCAGCAAAGAAGTACTCCACGTTAAACTGCGACCGAGCTCCGGCGGGGAGCGAGTTGAAGCCGCGATAGTCGATCTGGAAGACCGAAATGGAGTAGCCCTGTGGAACGCGAACGGGAATCGCAATGTTACAAGATTTGCGATCCATTGTGCGACCGTTGCCGGCTTCGACGACGTATTGGTCGAAGAGAATTGAGAGGGATTTTTGATCGGGTGCAAGCGTGACACTTGCCGAATTGGCGGGGCAACCGGTGCCTCCATAGCCAGGCATCCCGAGTTGAATATCGGCGGCCATTGCTGTTGTCGCAGTGACAACGGAGAGCAATGTTGAAAGAGCAAGCGCTCCTGCGCCTAGCTTTGGAAATGATCGGACGACTCGTTGAACCATGGACTTCCCCCTTTTGGTGTTTGGTGGGTCTGTTCTGACCCTGCAACCGTGCTGCTTTTGAGTAAGAGCAACAGCCGGTCCAACGCGAAACCATTCGAAACGGTGCGATCTTGGCACCACTGTGGCGAGCTGTGCTGGGTATTTGCCGTAGCGCGATAATCGTCACCGGGATTGTAAGGAAGAAAGAGCGATGGAGCTTCAGCTCGATTGAAGATGCGGGCGTGGTCGGCACAGAGGATGAAGTCCAGAGCTGCGATCGTTGGTTGAAGGTGTTTCTCTTTAGAATAAAGGCGTGTCGTTATGAAAAGCGTGGTTGGATCGAAAGTTCAGTTTGAAGGTTATTTCCGTATTCTCTCTCTCTTGGCCGTATTGGTGATGTCGATGTTTGCGATCGACGCGAAGGCGGCAGGATTCTACCGACAAGTGCAGACCCCGGCGCAGCGAGTTGAAAAGATGGCCGCCGACCGCTTTCAAAGCGAAACAAAAGTCGTGGCTCATCGTAGGTTGGGAGAATTCTGCGGCGCTCAAAATGCCGAGTACTACGAGATTGAAGTTCAGATCAAAGAGATGGTCAGAACTGTCGACGCTTCCGGCAAGGACGTGATGGTGCCCGCGTTTAAAACAGTAAAGACATACGCCATCCCGAGCTCGGGACTGTACGCTCCGAACGAGTCTGGCGTGATCACCTCGGACGAGTGTGCGAATCTCGCAAAGTAAGCGTTAAAGTCGAACACTTTTTCTATGGACGCCGTTTGATGTCAGTAAGATTGATCTCTGCGGCGTTGACGTTTTCGCGGTTCGCGATCGAAGCATTGTGAACGCGAAGTACACCTTCGATGTTTTTCAGTAGTTTCACCCGTGTATTGATCAGGGTTAGCCCACCGTGCACATTCGACAGTTCTTCGATATCAGCATCGCGGATGATGAGCTCGCCTTCGACGTTGCTGAGCTTTGTGATGTCAAGTTTGGCAATCGACATAAAGGTTCCGCGCAGGTTCGAGATCTCGTCGGCGTGTCCGCGGGCAGCGGTCGCAGAGGCACGGCCGCGGATCTTCATGAATAAGCCCTGTAGGTTTGAAACTTTACCGATGTCGGCACCGCTCGCACAGATAAAGCCTGCCTTTACGTTCGTGAGCTCATCGAGTCGCATGGTTGCGGTTGATGAGATGGCGGCCTCGATTTGCGATGCCTTTGTCACTTCAATAGAGCGGAGCGCTGAGACGATACTTTTTAGATTCGTGTACTCCGTGGTTTTCCAGGCGTTGCGAATTCCGACGGAGCCTTGAATATTGGAGACGAAGACATTTCTCAGCGGCTTCTTATAGAGAAAGACAAGTCCCATTTTGTCTTTGAGCACGAGATCGTTGGCCGTTGCAAGTTCGGCCTCGTTCCAACCGTGGCGTGCGCCCGTAACACAGTTAAAGGCCACGCGTCGACCGTCGTGATCGTAGTCAATGTCGGTATCAAGGTCATCCTCGTCAGTCGGTGGCGGAGGATTGACCACGGCCGTTGGGTCTTGACCGTCGCCATTGGTTGGTTCCGTGGTAGCAGCGGACTTGGTGAGCGAAGCGGCGGATCCATCAAAGCTCATGGAGTTTGAGCAGTTTTGAAAGCTGATCATCAACAGCACGCCGATCAATGCCAAGAGAAGCGGTTCCGTGCGTTTCGTTTTGAGATCGTTATGCACAAAGGCTACCCAAGGTCTTCGGTTTAGATTGAGACATCGCGTAGATAGCGCGGTGAAAGAGTGAATCCGGGTCGTGTCTGCGATTGAATCGATAGCTGTATTCGGCCAGATAGAGGTGCAGATATTTTGCCCGAACGCCATGGTGGGTGCCGATAATCCAGGATTTTGCGTTCGAAATGAACCGGTGCACCCACGGCAACCACGCATCCACTTTTTCTCTCTTTGAGTCCATCTCGCGGTAGTCAAAATCAATTCCAGTTACTGTGGCTGTGGTGAAGGCCTTGCCGGCGTCCGTGTTGACCATGGCACCGGGCTTGATGTTCTGGTTCACGAACTTCTCCGCATTGGCGCGAGTCTCATCAGCAACAACCACCTTTGCAAAGCCAGCGCGAGTTTTCTCCCGGCCCCGGCTATCAACCCAAGACTTCGTTTCAATTGCGACCAGAACATCTCTCTGATTGTTAGCACGCGCGGAGCCAAACGTCGTCCCATCAAGCTCAATTGAGTCATGCAGTTGGTACTGAGCATCGCGATCTAAAAGCGACTGCCGGATCTTCTTTAAAAGCCCAAGCGCCGTACGGTAGGAGCCAATCTCAAGGCGGCGCTGAAGCTCCAGCGCCGATACGCCACGCTTTGATGACATCACAAAATAAATCGCTCTGAGCCACAAGAGCATTGAGACTTTCGAGTTCTCAAACATCGTCCCTTTGCGAAGCCGCACATGCTTTTCACAAGCTATACACTTTCGAATCTCTGGCTCGCACGCGTATTCCCAATAACTCTCCGATTGGCAATTCGGGCATACGAATTCTCGCCCTTCGAACCGCGTCGACCAGACCAGCAACCGTGCCTGCTCTTCAGTTTTAATCGATTTGAAGAAACTCATTCCCTTAAAACGCTGATAATTCATCCATGACCTCGTCTTTGCACCAAAATGAGATCACAGCCACGGGCATTACGGTAGCCTTTGTGCATAACGATCCGTTTTGAGATGGTTTTTCATTTTCTTCTCCCGCTACCCATTGTTGATGTCGAGTGCTCAGCCCGTAGTGATCAATTCATGTGCCTCGCCGAATCGAACGGAATGCCATTTTACGGCTCCGGTGCGAACAGCTATTTGACAGTTGCTCGATGCGTGCGCGCTCCTCGGGCGATTGTTTCGATTTCGCGACTATTTGGCGATGCGAACCGCCGGCCGCTGGCCGGGATAGAGCGAGAAGGCGTCATCGAGAATCAGTGCCGTTGCAGAATATTGGCGTCCATGTTTTCCGGTTCCGGTGAGCTTCGACGTCTGGACGTGTTGAGGAAGGGCCAAGCGGAGCTCGTCTTCGATAATCACGACTGAACCGCGGTTTGTTACGCGATGGGAACGCTCAAGTTCAATGAGTCGAGCGGATTCGACGAATACATTTTTTGTTCCCGCTTCAACCCAGGCAGGGACTCGCGCTGTTCCGACGACTCTCCAAAGTGGGCGCACGCTTCCATCGCAGACCGCGGCTCGATACTCAAGCGATTTGAGTCCGGCCAGCTCGACATGAGAGTCGGCGAGACGCTGAGCGATCACCTGTAATTGAACGTGAACAGCATTCAGTGTTTCAAGCCAGAGCAGTGGAGAGTGGGCGAGAGTCTGTTCATCGTAGAAGACGAGCAAGTCGTCTCCTGCCGATTGCAAGACTGTGGCTCCTGATGCCGAGAATGTCGTCCAGACTTCTGATAAAACCGTACTCATAATCGTCCCGCCGACTTCTTTGTCGGCGCCGGTCCGGAACAGTGTCTCTGAACCCTTGATGTCGATGTTGATGAGTCGGCCTTTTACCTCACTCGGTAGAATAGCGAGCCTATGAAATGACGAGATAGGAGTTGTCTCGAGGAGCTTAAAGTTGCGCTGAACATCGGCAGCAAGCGAGACGGTGACTGTGAGGAGGGGAAACACGACCAGGTAACGAGCCCAATGCGTCTCGACAGTGGCTGCGACTCCTGGCTCGAGCCCGCTTGACTCAAGCAAGAACGCGAGTCCGATCGAGATCAGCATGAAGGTCATGATCAAGAGTGTGGTGTTGCGAGACTGTGAGGGGACAGCCGAGAGGCCGCTGCTCTGTTGGGTCTGGATCTGCACAAATTGAATCAAACAAAGGAGGCCTGCCGCAATGTAAGCGATTGGGGTAACCGCGTTGACTGTGGCCTGGGCGACTTGTCCGCTATCGATCCAGCTCGAGGGAAGAAAAAAGGCGAGCAATAAAAACACCGGCGTCGCGGCACTGGCAATGGTGACGTAGGAGTGTCGATTGCGCGCGACAGTCAGACCGAACGCAAGAACGGCGGTGATTTCTCCCAGTAAGAATGCGGATAGGACGCGATAGTAAATCGTGGCTCCGATCATGCGAAAGACGGAGTCCGCCATCACCACCTGCGTCAGTGCCAACACGAAGGAGACCAGCGCCGCCGCGCGAAACTCATCTTTTGCAGAGTCTGAGCTTGCTGCAAATCGAAACACCGTGCCGAGTAGCATGAAGATCGCAAACATAATCAGAAAGCGCGTGTCGCCAGTAAAAACGGTCCAGCGCATCTGTTCGTCTGCGGCTTTTGAGGTGAAGAGGCCAAGAGTCGGTACGAACCACGACGAATCCATCGTGCGCATGCGACCATCGCGAAAGACGGCGACGGCGATCGAAAGCGGCTTGTTTTCTTGAAGGCGATCGCGTGCGATGTCGATCGCAACTGGCAAGTCGTTTTCAAGATAGTGCCCGGTCTGAACCAGATTGCCATCGAGCCAAACTTCGTAGCGGCTAAAGAGCAAGCCAAGCATCAGCCGAGTTGCGCCATGAGTGGCGGCCCGTTTGAGCGCGTCCGGCGGGATCTGCACGCCCATCCAGTAGGGTGCGCTGAGGTCGGCTTCGAGACGTTGATAGTATTCAGGAGACCAGCGTTTGAGGGTTGAGTTCCAAAGAGCCGAACTTGTGGGCTCGGCAGGACAGGTTGCATTTGTTTTTGACCAGCAGGAGTGCTCTTCGCCTTCAAAGAGAATCGACCAGGTGGAGGCTGGAACTTCAATCACGGGACGCGCTTGGCGATCATTGAGTTTACTGGCGAGGAGCAGAACTCCCGCGGCGAGTCCCAGACTGGCGAGTACGTTGACGACGAGCAAGCGTAAGTAGCGCGACGGCTGTTTTGGATCGTGCCGCCGATACAGCATTCGCGCGATGGTCTCGAGTAACGATGTCGGCCTTGCCGGCTCTGTTTGCATCATCTCTTATCGTCGTAAAGCGAGCAGACTTGTACGGGCTAAGGTCTAAGCCTCAGGGTTCCAAGCAGCGAAGCGACTGTTTGCACTGACCGAGGCAGTGTGCGATGCGAAGGACCTCGGCGGTGGCGCCCGCTTTGGCCGGACTATCGTCGGTGTCTGCATAAATCAGTCGGCGAGCCTGAGCGAGTTTTGCGCCTTCGAGCAGTTGGCGTCGCGCTATTGGGGAAAGTGTCGGCCATTGGTCAAAATCAACCTGACCTGCAAACGTCGCGGCGAACCCATAGCCGCGAAGGAACCATGATTCTCGTTGCGCCTCAGGGCTTTCGACAACACCGGCGACATCTTGGCTGACAAAGTAAGAGGCTCTTCCCGCTCCGAACAGGCAGTTGTCGCGAAGGCTTAAATCGACAAAGTCGTTGCAGATCGCCAGCGCTGCTTGAGGCCGGAGTTTTTCGGCCCGGGTTTTAGCAAAGCCCCAGCCGTTCACAGCGTAGTCGACGCGAATGTCGTCAGACCCCAGAGTCGTTTTTAAGAGTTCAACCATTTCAGTTGGCGGAAGACGAACGAAATAAAACCCAGTGCCGAGACTGTTGAAGGCCGAGATCGATGGTCCGAGAGGAAAGATTGTGACAAAAGCGAATATCCGTTCGCGAAACGGAGCTTTTGTCGACATGAAGAGATGTCGGCCATAACCTTCGTAGCAAAAGGCTTGAAGAGAGCGCGGTGCAAGTTCGCAGCTCTTGATCGCTGGGGCGTGAATGGTGGCCAAGATATCGCCGTAGACAAAACTCAACTGACTTTTTATGAGCGGAAGAGGAACGGTCAACTGCTTCGAGTAGCGCCAAGTGAATACGGTCACGAGAAGCGTCAGAAGTATAAAACTGACAAACCATCCCGATCTGAGTTTCACGTCTGGGCCGTTGTTGCGTTGTAGAGAATCTCGCGAACGGCCGGATTGTCGGAGCTTTTCCAGATAAAGGCGTCGAGCAGATAATGTGTCCAGGTGACTACACCACCGACGATCGGCGCCAAGTAAGCAAAGTGTCCAAAGAACAGTTGAGTCGTATCGACATTTTGGAATGCGTTCCAGTACAAAAATGTAACTGTTGAGATCAGACCGAACAATGAGACGAGAGACCAGCGGCCGACTATTAAGCTCTTGAGCGGTGGCAGCAGGGTGTTGGGATTTCGATGCAACATCACGTAACTCGCGTACCAGTACGTGATCCCGTGCGCGACCATCAAAGGCGCGGGAGACATTCCTCGTCCGACGAGATGCCAGAGAAACGAAATCACAAACGTGACCAGATACTGATTGTACTTTGCCCAGTTCAAAAAACCGGTGCTACGGGCCTTCTTGACTTCGTAGACCGCGGCGCTGGTAAGGACAATGAGGTAGAGTGTCAGTGTGGGAGTCGCCAGAATTGTCGGCAGCTCCGGCTTGAACGAAATCACGTAAAATCCGATCGAGCGTTCGCTCATTCCATAGATCATCGGCAGGACGATAAGGCCGTAGAAGAGGGTTTTGTTGAGACGGATTTCTGTTGCGTCGAGTGGGGCCACATTTTTTCGCAGCGTGATCATAAACCAGCCGAATTGCTGGCGGACGAAGTGAAACATCGAGAGGGCTGCGAAGGTGATCCAGAACACCGACGGGTCGATGCTGAAAGTGAGAACCGCCGCCCCGCCGGCGACAAGCGGTGCGATGAGATACAGCCGCCGCCTTCGTTTAAATTCTGCGGGATCAAAATAAATACGGAAGAACGTGGTGAAAATATGATTTTGATCGATCAAAACGGCCACTGCCGAAAACTCAAGGATCCCCCATTTGGTCGGCGTGATTGTGGGGAAGAGCAGAGCGGCGCCAAAAACAACCGCGGTGAGCACGAGGTCTTGTCGGGATGAGTAGATCCAAGAATTGCTATCTTTTAGAGCTCGCTCGGACATGGACTCAACTTTAGGGGATCGATTGCGAGAGGGTCTATTGAATAGAACGGACGAAGAGGACGAATATTTGACTGAATGCTCACTGCCCGCGTTTGGCGCAGTGCGATGTCTTGCGCTCCAAATGAAAGGGCTCAAACGAAAAAGCGACACCCAGGGGTGTCGCTTTTAAGAAATCGGACCCGAGTCCGATCGTTTTAAAAAACCTAAAAATGGTGCGCGAGAATGGACTTGAACCATCATGTACTTGCGTACGCCAGCCCCTCAAGCTGGTGCGTCTACCAATTTCGCCACTCGCGCTCAATTGGTTCCCTAAAAAAGGACCCCCAATCTCTAGGAAGACCGCGTCCCTGTCAAGCGATCGGACTGGGAACCGCAAAATCGCGTAAAATCCGGGCATGAAAACATGTTGTGGCTAACCGGAGACGTGAATCGATTTGTCTTATGAGCAGAAGCCATCGCAAGGACGCGGTGGTGAGGAAGCCAAGGAAAAGGGGGAGATGATGCTCCAGCGTGGGGGGCCCCGGCAGGATCAAGCGGAGGGTTTAAGTCTCTATTCAGAGGGGGAGTGGCCCGAGAAAGTGTGGGGAGAGATGCAGAGCTCAGTGGAGGAGTTGAAAAGCCTTGTTGAGCTTCTGGGCGACGAGACGGCGGGATGGTCAAGGCGGGTGATTTTAGAAGAGGCGGTGAGCCGGTTGGCTGATCTTGAGCTTCAGCTGGGAGTTCGTCCGATCGGGGCAAGGCAGGCGTCATGAATGAGGTAAGTGGAGAACTGGCGTTTCTTTTGGCTATTGGACTGGCGTATTTGGTTTTTGGCGTCGGCGTGATTGGATATTCATCGCGGATAGCGGTGAGGGTGCCGGTGCGGTCGAATTCAAGGCCAGAGCGTCAGAAATGAAGATGGGTTTGGAGTAGCGTTCCCTTTTTCGCCGGGTTTGTGGTTGGGCTTGGCGAAAGCGTTTGGTGGTGCCGCCGCGGTGATCGGAGAGAGTCCGGGACCGCGGCGTTTTTTTTACTGACTTCAGTCTCTGATCTGTGTCATCCACGATCGGTGCAAAAACTGCGTCCCTCTCTTGCTGTCGCTGATCTTGATTTTGAGTATCCAGAAAACCTGGTTGCGACCGAGCGCGCACGGGGACAGAGCCGCATTATGCTGGTCGCTCCGTCTGGTGAGCCGTCTGAAATCAATCGCCGACAACTCCTTTCGATGTTTCGACCTGGTGACCTGTTAGTTGTGAACAATACGCGTGTGTTGCGCCGAAGGATCTTCACCGATCAGGGACTTGAGATCCTCTTCATTCGCCCGGTCGACTCCGAACGCCGTGAATGGGAAGTGCTCTGTCCCTCCAGTCGCTGGAAGGCCGGTACCGAGCAGACGATCAATGATGCGAACCTGCGTTTTGAGTTGGTGGCCCGCGGGCGGCCGCAAACGCTGCGCGCGAATGTGACGCTCTCTGAAGAACTGTTTGAACGATTGGGTGAATTGCCGCTTCCACCATACATTCAAAAGGCCCGAGGCGAGCGGCACATGCGGGCTGCCGATAGCGGCGAATACCAGTCGATTTTCGCTCGGCCTCAAGCGCAGACAGATGCAGGCAGTCTCGCTGCGCCCACCGCGAGTTTTCATTTTGATCAAGAGTTTCTCGGCGAACTGAAGGCAAGCGGCGTTTCGATAGCCGAGGTGACGCTACACGTGGGACTTGGAACCTTTCTTCCGGTCACAGTCGATGATTTGCGCGATCACGTCATGCACCGCGAGTGGGCGGAGATACCGGCCGCGACCGTAGCCGCCATTCGCGACGCGAAACGGAGTGGAGGGCGAGTGATGGCGCTTGGGACTACGGTCGCTCGGACGCTCGAGTCGATGCATCTTGGGATGCTGTCGGAGACCGCCGCCGGTGGATATTTTGGTGAAACCGATTTGTTGATCCAGCCGGGCCACGGCTGGGGAGTGGTCGATGTCTTGATGACCAACTTCCACCAGCCGCGTTCGACGCTTCTTGCGCTCGTCGCCTCGTTTTCAAGCCTTGAGCGCGTTAAAGCGTCTTATGCCTGGGCCATCAGGCAGGGATTCAGACTTTTTAGCTATGGTGATTTCAGTGTGTGGTTAAGGGACTAGCCGGCCTTCTTAAAGTGCTCGTGACTGTTCCCCTGGTCGTTTCTTTGGCCGACATCCCTATCGGACTTTGCTCCGCGCTTTTTCTTGGCTCTTATTTTTTCAAGCAGCTTTTTTTCTTCGCGGTGAAAATAGGCTTCCTCTTGATCGTAACCGGCTTTCGAATGCACTAACTTCATTCGTCTATTCCTCCTCAGAAACGTACCGTTCCCTCAGGATATCACCGCTGTAAAAGTCGCTACAGCGTGTGTTTTTGGGCGCGAATAGGTTGTATTTGAAGTGTCAGGATGAGACAAAGCCGACCGATGCCGACAGAACCAACTCTTCAAGAAAATTCCTCATCGACGCGTGTATATGCTCATCCGCCGGGACACTTTGAGCTGCTTGCAGAGGAAGGTACGGCGCGCTCCGCGCGGCTTTGGACTGATCACGGACCGGTGGAGACGCCGGTCTTTATGGCAGTCGGCACCAAGGCCACCGTCAAGGCTATGACGCCAGAGGAACTGAAGGCATCAGGCTGTCAGGTGGTTCTCGGAAACACATATCATCTGCACATTCGGCCCGGAGAGAAGACCATCAAGAAACTCGGTGGTCTCCACAAATTTATGAATTGGCATGGGCCAATTTTAACGGATAGTGGTGGTTTTCAAGTCTTCTCGCTCTCGGGACTTCGCAAGCTCACTGAGGCTGGCGTTGAGTTTCGTTCGCATTTGGATGGGGCGAAGCATTTCCTTTCACCCGAAACATCGATGCAGATCCAGATGGATCTTGGGTCCGATATCATTATGGCTTTTGATGAGTGTCTGCAGTATCCCGCGACTCACGAGGCAATTGAAAAGAGCATGGCGCTGACGCTCCGGTGGCTCAAGCGCTCAAAAGAGGCGATGACGCGAAAGCAGAGTCTACTTTTTGGGATTGTTCAGGGCGGCCTTGAACTCGGCTTGCGGCTAAAGAGTCTTGAGCAGATCACGTCGGTGGATTTGCCGGGATATGCGCTGGGTGGTTTTTCAGTTGGAGAGCCGATCGAGCTCATGCATAAGCTTCTGCCCGATGTGGCGCCGAGAATGCCGCGTGAGAAGCCGCGTTACCTGATGGGTGTCGGCACACCGCTCGATTTGATTATCGCTGTTGATAGCGGGATCGACATGTTTGACTGTGTTCTGCCAACACGCGTCGCGCGGAACGGCACTCTGTATACATGGAGCGGCAAGGTCTCGATCAAACGGACGGAGTATCGCGAAGATCCTGCTCCACTCGATCCAGAGTGCGATTGCTATACTTGTACGCACTACTCAAAGGCGTATCTTCGCCACCTTTTTATGAGTGACGAGATCCTTTCAAGTCGCCTCAATACAATTCACAATCTGCACTTTTTCTTTGCACTGATGGAAAAGTCACGCGCCGCCATTCGCTCAGGACGCTGGGCGGAGTTCCGCGATGATTGCCTTCGTCGCTTCAGCAAGTAACAGAGATCCCGCTTAACGCGCTGCAATTCCTGCTGTGCAGTTGCCAACCGTGCGGAATCATGTCCATCTTTAGGGCGCACATAGCATTGTAAGGATGGAGTCATCTTGAAATCACTTATTGTTTCGTTTCTTCTTGTTGCCGGTACGGTGTCGACCGCCGCGGCTCAAACTCCCGATGCTGGAGCTCAGCCGCCAGCGTGGATGAGCATGATGCCGATAGTTTTCATGTTCGCGATTTTTTATCTTCTCATTTTTCGCCCGCAGCAGAAAAAAGAAAAGCAGCGTCTTGAGTTTATCAATGCGCTTAAGCGGGGCGACGAGGTGATTACGGCATCGGGCCTCGTTGGTCGTGTCGAGGGACTGACTGAACAGTTCATCACTCTTGAAATCGCCGACGGCGTGCGGGTGAAGGTTTTGCGCACCGCCATTGCCTCGTCGGTGCAAGCGCTGACCGCGGCAGCCGTTCCAGCAGGAGGTAAAGCGTGAATCATCAGAAAGTCGGATGGCGCCTGGCCGTCGTTGGTATTGTCACTTTGATTTCTCTTGTTTGGACGATGCCAAATGTCATCGACACCACGAAGATGTGGTGGCCGACAAAAGATAAAATGACGATGGGTCTTGATATCCAGGGTGGTCTCCATCTTGTGTTGAAGGTCGACGTCGATGGCGCTTTGAAGCAGGACGCAACTCGCGTGATGTCGACAATTCGCACCGATCTTGAGCGCGAGAAGGTTCAAGTGAAGGACATTGCGATGAACGATGCACTTCGCGGTGACATGACGGTGCTGCTCGTTTCAAAAGACGCCGCAGATAAAGCTGAAAAACGGGTGACGGATTACTTCGGAAATACCTTCAACGTTTCGCGTAAGTCCGAAACGGACTTGGCGCTGGTGTTTAGCGAGCTTTTTGTTCGCGAATTTAAAAAAGGCACAATTGATCGCGCCATCGAAACAATCCGGAACCGTATCGACGAGTTTGGTGTTTCGGAACCATCGATCACAGCTCAGGGCGAGGACCATATTTTGGTTCAGCTTCCCGGCATTCAGGATGCAAACAATGCAAAAGAGCTGATCAATAAAACCGCTCGCCTTGATTTCATCATCGTCGACGAAGAGTTCCCTCAAGAGAAACTTGTCGCTCTTGTTGCTGAAGCCGAGAAGGTCGGCAATTTGAAGTTTGCTGAGCTCAAGTATTCGGCCTATGTGGATAAATTAAACGTGGCGCTCAAAGGAAAAATCCCAGAAGGGACTTTGGTTCTGTTTGAGAAGCCAGAAAATGCCGAGTCGATGGAAAACGACCGCCTGCCTTACTTGCTCGTCGCGAGTGAGTCGGTATCGGGCGATCGCTTGACCGATGCTTTTGTTGCCCCGGGAGAGCAGGGGAAACCAGTCGTGAGCTTCCGCATGGATGCTCAGGGTGGAAAGCTCATGGGCGACATGACAGAAACATAAGGGCAAGCGCATGGCGATTGTCCTTGATAAAGTCGTAAAGTCAGCGCCCGTCATCCAGAGTCGCATTTCTGACAGTGGTCAGATCACTCTTGGTCGTGGCGGCTACGATCAGGTTTTGAAAGACGCGAAAGTTCTTGCGATCACCTTAAAGTCGGGTGCTTTGCCGGCTGCACTTGAGCAGCAAGAGGAGCGAACGGTTGGACCAAGTGTTGGTGCCGACGCGATCAAAAAAGGTCAGATGGGTGCACTTGCGGGTAGCCTTATCGTCTTCGCCTTTATGGTGGTTTACTATCGGTCGTTTGGTGTGTTGGCCTGCTTGGCACTTTCACTGAACTTGGTGATGACGTTTGCGATTCTATCGGCGCTGAACGCGACACTAACACTTCCCGGTGTTGCCGGTCTGGCGCTTGGACTTGGAATCTCGGTTGACGCCAGTGTGATCATCTTTGAGAGGATCAAAGAGGAGATGAATCACGGACTGGGGCTAGCGGCTGCGATTCGAGAGGGCTACGATCGCGCCTTCTCTTCGATCTTTGACTCAAACGTGACCTCAGTCGCTGTTTGTATCGTACTGATGTACTACGGCACCGGCCCTGTACGTGGTTTCGCGGTGACGCTGCTCACGGGTCTTGTCATCACGCTTTTCACAGCGGTGTTTTTCACTCGAGCGATTCTTGATCTCGTGGTCAATCGCCTTAAACTCATACCCTCGATTCGCTGGTAGGAACGGACTATGACGCAAAATAAAAAAGACCATAAGAATAAAGAAGCGAACGATTTTAAGTACGATTTTATCAAACTTGCGCCGCTCATGGGCGGTATCTCGCTTTTACTGACGATTGTTTCCATCGGTTTGTTCATGACGAAGGGATTCAACTACGGAATCGACTTCGCTGGCGGAACAGAAATCCAGGTGAAATTTGAACAGGCGGTGACAGCGGAGCAGCTTCGAGCTGCGGTAGCCGAGGCGAAGGTCGGCGAGCCGACAGTTCAGGCGTTTGGTGGTCAGAGCGAATTCTTGATTCGACTTGGTACACCAGAGGGCTCAACCGATGCAGAACGCAACCAGGCGCTGAATGCGAGCATCGACCGTGTTAAGTCGACGTTGACTTCGACATTGAGTTTGAAGCCTGAAGGCATTCTCCGTGTTGACACAGTCGGTCCGCAGGTTGGAAGCGAGCTCAAGAAGAACGGGTTACTTGCAGCGTTTTACTGTTTCCTCGTGATTCTGATCTACGTTTCGATTCGCTTCGACTATGCCTATGCCCCAGGTGCGGTGATCTGTCTGGCGCACGATGCGATTTTGACCCTCGGTCTTTTCTCGTTTCTTGGTCGGGAAGTGAACGTTCAGATTATGGCGGCCGTTTTGACGCTGATCGGTTACTCACTCAACGATACGATCGTAACCTTTGACCGGATTCGCGAAAAAGGACCTGAGAGCAAGGGCAAGTCGCTTGAGTACGTCATCAACAAGGCGATCAACGATATGTTGGGCCGCACGATTTTGACGATGGCTGCGACACTAGGCGCCTGCGTTGGTCTTTATCTATACGGCGGCGGTGTTATCGAAGATATCGCCTTCACTTTGATTATCGGTATTGTGGTCGGTACGTATTCGTCGATTTATGTCGCCGCTCCTTTGATCATGGTGATGGACAAGTTTACACCTGCGGCAGCTCTTCCACACGGCGAGGCTACACCAGCGTGAGTTTTGACACCGGTACGGTGACGGACAAAAACAGCCAAAGCGAAGGGGATCGTGCTTTAACAGAGTCGGTCCCCTCTGTCTTGTGGGTGCGCCGTGATTCTGGAGCGTCGTCGAAGGACTTTGATACGAGCGATGTTCCAGACGGTGTCCCTCGTCCAATCGCCGAGGCTCTGGTCGCGCGTGGTATCTCAGGGAAAGAAGCAGTGACGGATTGGTTTCGTCCGACACTGAAGACGCTGAAAGACCCATCGGTTTTGACCGATATGGACCGAGCCGTTGAGCGCTTGCTAAAAGCGCGCGAAGAGCAGGAGACGATCGTTCTCTATGCCGACTACGATCTCGATGGGACAAGTGGCCTAGCGCTGGCGCTGACGGCCTTTCAGGCTCTCGGTTTTGAAAAGGTGGTGCCGCATCAGCCGCAGCGCCTGGTCGAGGGCTATGGGCTGCACTCGTCATCGATTCAAAAGCTCTTTGATGAGCACCAGTGCTCGTTGATTGTTTCAATTGATCTCGGGATCACGGGCAATGAGGAAGTCGAATTTGCAAGATCGCTTGGTATTGATGTGATTGTGACCGATCACCATCTTCCTGGCCTTACACTTCCCAATGCGGTCGCCGTAGTGAATCCCAATCGCGGGAACTGTGAGTCGGGTCTTTCGCATCTCTGTGGCACTGGCGTGATGTTTTATCTTGTCCTCGCACTCCGCCGCGCTTTGCGTGCTGATCACTTTGATCCAAAGTCACTCCTCGACTGCTTTGCAATCGGCACGATCACTGACATGGTTCCGCTCATTGAAGAAAATCGGATCTTGGTTAAGCATGGCCTGGTCAAATTGGCAGAAACGCAGCGCCCAGGTCTTCGTATCCTTCTGCAAGAGCTTGGTCTTTCGGGGCGTCCATTGACGGCGCAGGACGTGGCCATTCGCTATGCGCCAAAACTCAATGCGCTTTCGCGCATGGGTTCGGGTGTTCAGCCTATTGATCTCTACCTTGTCGATAGCGAAGCAAAGGCGCGCGAGCTTGTGGTTCGCGTTCTCGCTAACAATCAAGAGCGTCAGGCTTCGCAAAAGTCGGCAGATGATGAAGCGAACCGTCTCCTCAAAGAGAATCCGCCGAATGGAGCGATCGTCATTGCCAGCGATAAGTTTCATCGCGGCGGTGTCGGGCTTGTGGCAACGCGATTGACAAAGGCGATAGGTTTACCGGCTTTGGTAGGAGCGATTGAGGGCGAGAGACGAAGCGTGATCGGCAGTGCCAGGCTTCGCAACGGAATGAGCGCGAACCTTCTCGATGCCATGACTTTTGCGAATCAGTCTGAAGACGGTTTGCAGTGCTTGGATCAGTTTGGTGGGCACGCAGTGGCTGCTGGTTTTGAGCTCCGCGCGGATCGTCTGCTGCTCTTTCGAGAGCGCATCTCGGCCTTTTTCACCGAGCGGCTGACGGCTCGATCGTCGGCACCCGTGGTGGAGTATGACGCCGACTGTCAAATCTCGGATTTCAATCCATCGTTCATGGCGTGGTTGGATGCCATGGGGCCTTTTGGCGCGAAGGCGCCGGTGCCATTGTTCCGAATTCGCACGTGTTCGGTCGTGCAAGTGAAGGAGCTTCGGGGCGGCCATCTTCGGCTTAAGCTCGCGCAACCCGGGATCTTTCAGACGCTGACAGCGGTTTGGTTTTCGCCGTCGGCGAAACGTCTTGAAGAGGTCCCACTGAGCGTCGGTTGTGTCATTTCGGTCTTGGCTGAGGCGCAATGGAATCACTTTCAGGGCTCTCGCGATATTCAGCTTTTGGTCCATGATATTGCTATTGAAGGCAATTGATGGTGCCCCTGATTGCGGCGCCGATTGAGTCGTGGTAGTCGCTCTGCCATGCAGGCTATAAAGAATCGCATTGCTCCTATTCTCGGTGGTTTAAAAGACGGTCTGAAGAAGAAGGCTCGACTTGAAAAAGCCGACCAGATTCTTCTGGGGCTGACACACTCAGGCTCGGTCATGCTCGAGCAAACGCTGAAGAAAATTGAGAGTAACCCAGCCGATGTGATCGGTCGTGTTGGCCGCTCGGTTCTTGAGCGTGCTCAGCAGATCCGAGGGCAGATGGGGCTTCCGACCACAAAAGTGGCAGCGCCAAAGACCGCAAAGCGGGCTGTCAAAAAAGCCGTTCCAAAAACGGCCAAGCCAGCGAAGAAAGTATCAAAGAAAAAGAAATGAAGAAGTCCGTCGTACTTTTGTCGGCGGGCCTTGATTCGTCGGTCAATTTTCTCTGGGCTACTCGAGAATCCGACGTGGTTCTGGCGTTGACCTTTGACTATGGCCAACGTGCGCGTGAAAGAGAAATAGCAGCGGCAGGCCATCTGGCCGCCAAGTTTAAGGTCCCACACCGTGTGATTCAGCTCCCATTTTTTAGCGACTTCACCGCGACTTCTCTCGTCAACACCGCGGCTGATATTCCGCGCGAGTCACAGGTTTCAATCGATGACTATCAAACCTCTGTGCAAACGGCGGCAATGGTTTGGGTTCCGAATCGAAATGGAATTTTTCTCAATATCGCAGCGGGCTTTGCCGAAGGTTTAAAGGCCGACTGGATTGTTCCGGGCTTTAACCTTGAAGAGGCGACGACATTCCCCGACAACTCCGAAGCGTATTTGCAGGCTGCCACTCGGGCGCTTGCGTTTTCGACGGCCAATCATGTGCAGGTGAAGTGCTTCACTACGGCAATGCATAAAACTGAAATTGCAGCCAAGGGGCGCGAGCTCGGTCTTGATTTTGATGGAGTTTGGCCGTGCTACTTTGGCGGAGAAACACCTTGCGGTGAATGCGAGTCGTGCAAGCGCTTTACGCGCGCAACGGGGATTAATGAAATCGCTCTTCATTGAAAAAAACATTTCTTATGACGGCACTCAGCTGCGCTCACTTTTCGCCTATATGGATTTTGGCCTTCAGGGCGATTCCATTGTTTCCTGGGTAGGCCCTTGCAATGTGAGTTTCGATCACATGGTCGACGGCGAAGATCTTTTGGCGAAAGCCGAGATCCGCGGCGGCCAAATGGTGCATTTCATTGTCGAGTGTTTCTCAACGCCGCTCGCTGAGATGGTTTGGCAGCAGCGACTGCTCGCAAGTCTTGTTCATGATCTTATATTAGAAAAGGGCCGCGTGGCGGGTGGTGGGGTTCCAGCGGTTCGTCGCGATGGCGATGACGTCTTTGTGAAGCTTCCGAGTGGTGAGGGGAAATTCTCTATTTCAATAGCAACCGTGTCGCCGGTTTCGGGCCTCATGCATTTTGCCGTCAATGTGACCAATAGTGGAACGCCGGTTCCGACGGCATCGCTGGATGACCTTGGGCTCCGGGCTCCTGAGTTTGCTCGAGAAATTCTTAAGCGCTTTGTTGGTGAGTTTGAGTCCGTCCGCGGCGCCACCACCAAGGTCCGCTGGGTGCGCTAAGGTACATTCTTCCTTTTGGCGACTCGGTGAGTCGCCAAAAGGAAGAATGTACCTAGAGAAAGATCGTCACGCCGAATGAGGCCTCGCGCATCAGGTAGTAGTTGTAGAACGCACCGAGCATGATGTTGCGGGTGATGCCAAATTGGACGCCACCGAAGACTTCTTGTTTGTCGACATTGTACTCAAGGCTATCGGTTGCGGGAACGTACTCGGGTCGAGAAGAGTGCTCGTTTCGAACCGAGGCGGTGATCAAAACGCGACTCAAAAGCACGGTGCCGGTGATCATCGAGGTGAGTATCGTCTCGTACTCGTCATACATGCGAAGGTTTGAGTAATCGAGCACAAGCGGGCCAAGAAACGCACCGATCGAATAGGTTTCAACCATATAGCGAGTGACGATCATTTCCAGATCGGTCTCATCGCGATAGAGCGAGTAGCCAAAGGTGAAGGGGCCGGCAACGCCTGAAAGTCCTCCGCCGGCATTGGCCGCTTCCGTCTTTCGATTGTACTTTCCCATAACGCCAAGGTTAATTTCAAAACGCGAGAGCCCTGAGCGTTTATTGTTCAGAAGGCCAAAGGCCGTCGCGAGAGTCAGCTTTTGTGAGGGGTACTTGTGTTTCTCTTGATGCCTGGTCAGGAAGTCTGACGAGACCTCAACGCCGGGTGGGCCAAAAAAAGTCTCTTCACTGTTGGAGGGCGAGATGGCGGCGCCGATGCGTCCTAAGCCTTTAACGATCGCAAAATCGACGGAGTTATCGAAGTACAGGAACTCGCCGCCAAACGATTGATCGAGCGGAATGACCGCGGGATTAAGCCGAATTTTGCTTCCGCGAGTTGGCGCCCCGCCGGAGCCGCCGGAGTAACCGCCCTTATCTCCGCAAAACTGCTTTGAGGCATCGCAAAGATAGGCGTGACCGACGCTCGCTAAGACGGCGTTCAGTGCAATAGCGCCGACGATGAGTTGAAGGTGCTTAAATCGATTCAACAGAAACGATTTCCGGAATGGCTTCTTTAAGACGTGTCTCGATTCCCATTTTGAGTGTCATCGTTGAGCTTGGGCAGCCGGAGCATGCACCCTGCATCTTTAAGTAGACGACGTTGTTTTCGTAGCTGGCAAAAACGACATCGCCGCCGTCTTGCGCTACCATCGGGCGAATTTCGGTATCGAGAACGCGTTTGATCATCTGTACGACAGTAGAGTCGGTGCTCGATGCGGTTGATGCTTGCGGTGACTCTGACGCAGGAGCTGCAGCCATCAAAACGGGCTGACCGGACTCCAAGTGCTCTTCGATCAAATTGGCAAGTGGCTCTGCAATCACATCCCAGTCGACCCATTCTTGCTTGGTGATGGTGACAAAGTCGCGACCGATGAAAACACCGGCGCACCATGGGAAGCCAAAGAGCTTCTTCGGAAGCGGAGCAAGTTGAGCGTCGCGGGGAGTAAGGAACTCGACGTTTCGATCAGAGAGCATGCGGTCTGCGGAGAATCGGAAGGTCTGCGGATTGGGGGTTGATTCAAAGCGGACTGGCATAGCGAAAACTCCTGTTGGAACGCGTATTCTGCTGTGCGTAACATGCTTGGAAAGTAGGTTCCCGGTCAACAGGGTTTGATTTTAATGCCCCTCAGAATTAGCGTGTGGACCGCAATTCAGATTGAAGGAGAGGTCATGACACCGCGAGTTCGCGAAATTTTGAGCTGGTATGGAGCTGATAACCCGGGAACCCTGACAAACCTGGCGCGCCTGATGAATCACGGCCGTCTTGCTGGAACTGGCAAAATGGTCATTTTGCCGGTCGATCAGGGCTTTGAGCACGGTCCGGCTCGCAGCTTCGCGAAGAACGCAGTGGGCTATGACCCGCACTATCACTTTCAGCTCGCGATTGAGTCTGGATGCAGCGCCTATGCGGCGCCACTTGGTTTTCTTGAGGCGGGAGCGCGCGAGTTTGCTGGCGAGATCCCACTGATTTTGAAAATCAATAACTCGGAAACGCTATATTCGAATCATTCGCCGATCTCGGCTCTGACGTCGGGCATCGACGATGCGCTTCGTCTTGGTTGCGCTGCGATTGGTTTTACAATTTATCCCGGATCGAGTGAGCGCAAAAACATGTACGAAGAGATCGCGCTGGCCGCACAGGATGCGAAAAAAGCGGGTCTCGCGGTTGTTATGTGGTCGTACCCACGCGGTGAGCAGCTCTCAAAACAGGGCGAGACTGGAATCGATGTTGTGGCTTATGCGGCTCAAATTGCAGCCCAGCTTGGCGCGCACATTATTAAAGTGAAACCGCCAACATCGTTCATCGAGCAGGATGCCTCTCGCAAAGTCTACGAAGCGCAGGGGATTCCTGTGGCGACGATGGCCGATCGCGCGAAGCACGTTCTGGACGCTTCGTTTGCGGGCAAACGCATCGTGATTTTCTCAGGTGGTGAGGCCAAGTCGACGGCAGACCTTCTTGAGGAAGTGAAGGGCCTCGCGCAAGGTGGAGCGTTTGGCTCAATCATGGGCCGAAATGCGTTCCAGCGTCCAAAGAAAGAAGCGATTGAGCTTCTCAAGCAGGTTCAAGACATTTTCGCAGGACGCCCGCTTTAAGAAATATTTCGAGATAGGAACGTTGAATGACCACCATTGATAAAGAGACCGTCAAAGAGAACGGCAATGCGACACCGGTGACTGAACAGGGCTCAGGCGAAAATCCACTGCGCGCTGAAAAACGCCGGAAGCTTCATGAGCTGAAAAAGGCCGGTATTGATCCGTTCCCGCACAACTATGAGCGCACGGCTCAGGTGAGCGAGATCGCGGCGAAGTTCAGCGAGCTTGTTGCCGGTGATGTTCGCGAGGGCGATCGCTTTCGTATCGCTGGACGTTTGATGACCAAGCGTCCAATGGGAAAGGCTGCGTTTTTCAACGTTCAAGATCAGTCGGGTTCAATTCAAATTTACCTTCGTGGCGAGGAACTTTCAGAGATCGATCGCACGGCGTTTGATTTGATCGATCTTGGCGACATTGTCGGTATCGATGGTTTCGTGTTTAAAACAAAAAAAGGCGAGCTCTCGCTTCACGCAAAAGAATTCAAGATTCTCTGTAAGTCGCTTGAGCCTTTGCCTGAAAAGTATCACGGCATTCAAGATGTCGAGATCAAGTATCGTTACCGCCATCTTGATCTCCTCTCTGACCCTGAGTCGCGCGACGTTTTCATTAAGCGTTCAAAGATTATCGCTGAAACTCGTGCTTGGCTGAATGCGCGCGGCTTCCTTGAAGTTGAAACCCCGGTTCTGCAGCCAATCTATGGTGGCGCAGCCGCTTATCCGTTTTCAACCCATCACCGCGCTCTCGATATGAAGCTCTTTCTTAAGATTTCGCCTGAGCTTTATTTGAAGCGCTTGATCGTCGGTGGTTTCGATAAGGTCTACGAGATCAATAAGAACTTTCGAAACGAAGGCATTGATCGCTCGCACAACCCCGAGTTCACGATGCTTGAGTGGTACGAAGCGTACACCGACTACAACTATCAGATGAAACAGTTCGAGGACTTGATCGCACATTTGGCGAAGACCATCACCGGTTCAACCAAAGTCATGTATCAGGGCAAAGAACTCGACTTCACGCCACCGTGGCGTCGACTGACTGTTTACGATGGAATTCGCGAGCATGCGGGTATCGATCCAGAAACTGCGACACTCGACGAGTTGTTTAAAAAAGCGCGCGAAGTGGGCTGCGATATCGATGCGCCATCGACTCGCGGTGAAATGGCGATGGAGATTTTTGAAGCGGCGGTTGAGCCCCATCTTTGGGCGCCGACGTTTATCACAGATCACCCGGTTGAGATTTCGCCGCTCACGAAGAAACATCGCACGAAGCCAGGTTTGGTTGAGCGCTTTGAACCGTTTGCGGCGCACATGGAGATCGGAAACGCCTACACCGAGCTCAACGATCCAGAGGACCAAATGGATCGTCTGCGCGAGCAGGAGGCGAAGCGCGTCGTCGACGAAGAGGCTCAGCCGATGGATGAGGATTTCATTCACGCGATCGACACCGGCATGCCTCCAACAGGTGGCGTCGGCGTCGGCATTGAGCGCATTGTGATGATGCTGACCGATAGACATTCGATTCGAGATATTATTCTGTTCCCAACTATGAAGTTTAAATAAGGACGCTAACGACAGGTCGACCGTAGGAGGTTGAGTGTGATGGCGAAGAATCAATTCGGAAACGTGACTCTTCTTCTGTGCTCGATCTTACTTGGCGTCGCCTGTGCGACCAAGCCGACGGTGACCCATGAAACGGTTCAGCGGCAGTTTCTTGGTGGACCTGCACTTTTTAAAACCCATTCAGCTGAGTGAGGATGTGGTCGTGGTCGACGCTCGCTCGAGCTTCGATTACTCGATGGCGCGTGTTCCGCGGTCGGTGCAGGTGAACTGGGTCGATTACTCCGAAGTCGAGCCGAATCTTCGCGGTTGGCCGCAGCGCGATCTGTTTGCGGCGGCGCGTAGGCTTGCGCGACTTGGGATCGATCCATCCGCCCCTGTTGTGGTTCTTGGGCTTGGCAAAAACGGTCAGGGCGAAGAGGGACGTGTGGCGTGGCTTCTCTCTTACCTTGGTGTTCGCGATGTTCGATTTGCAAAGTTTGATGCGGTAAAAAAGAGGATCACAACCGAGGCGCTGCCGGTAGCGCGTGAAACTCCAGAGGATCGCCTGCTCGATGAGGGTGATTCGAGTTTTGCATCTTCGGCCAAGACGCCATCGGAGCCGCCACCCAAAGCGTCGCCGATTTGGAAGCCTGAGATTGTGAGTTCGCTGATTGTTCGTGAGCCTGAATTTAAAAAAAGCCGTTCTTCCTGAGTCTCGAGTGAAGATCATCGATGTGCGCCCGGCGAAAGAGTACCTTGGCACTCAGGGCGGAATGCGTTCAAAGTCGATTCCGAATATCGAGGCGCTCAATGTGCCGTGGAAAGAGTTCTTCACTGACGACTTTAGACCTGATCCCGAGATTGCACCGAAGCTTCAATCGGTGAACGTGACTCCCGATCTTCGCATCATCGTTATCGACAACGATGGCGTTGCTGCAGCGGCTGTCACCATGGCGCTTCGTGCGCTTGGCTTTGAGAAAGCTGGCGTATACGCCGGCGGCTACAACGATTTGCTATCGCGGTAAGTTGACCTCTTCGCCACTGGGCCTCTCGGCTTGTTGAATAAGCCGTTTTCGATACACAAAGTAAAATACGATCCCGGCAAATGCACCGCCGAGATGTGCGCCGTGACCGATGGGAAGTCCGCCGCCTTCAGCCTGTGCCACCAGGCCCGCGATATCGAGTCCGATAAAGGCGAGCGCTCCAAAAAAAGCCGGCATCGGAATAAAGCCAAAAAGCAGGATTTTCTCGCGCGGAAACAGCAGCGAGAAAAAGAGAATGATCCCTGAGATCGCGCCCGATGCACCGAGTGCCGGCATATCGGGCTTACCAAGCAGGAATGCTGAAACCGTTGCGTGGCAGAGTGAGCTGAAGATTCCAGCGATGAAATAGAACGTGAGAAAACGGCGGGCTCCTAAGATCGCCTCAACGATCGGGCCAAAGCTATTGAGCACGTACATATTCATGAAGAGATGAAAGAACATGTTGTGTGAAAAAACCGAGGTCACGAGCACCCAAAGGCGACCTTCGCTGAGTGATGTCCACGAGACAAGAAAGTGATCGACCATGAACTGAAGCTCGCGCGGGGAGCCGAAGTTCCAAGTCAGAAAAACGAGGATGTTCAAGACGATCAGAGTTGGAACGGTTCGCCGGCCCATCCGGTTACCGTACGCTCACCTGGCTTAGGGGGCAATGCCCAAACTGGCCCACTTTCGTGTGGAGGATCGCGGGGCGCCCAAAATAGGCACTCAACCTGGGGATATTTTGATGAAGTTACACGGCACAGAGGACGGTCGCGATAAGGAGGGCGATACAGGCTGGAGCGAGTCTTGGAACGAAATGGTGGTGGCCCAACGGGGCAAAAGCCGAACTCTCATTTTTGGAGGTTTTCCGTGGTGTTGACGAAGTCAAAAAGACAGCTCCGAGTCACTGTTGTGTCGACGTTGCTAGGATCGATGATTTTTGCACCGATGGCGCACGCCTTTGAAATCGATAAGGAGACGGGCGGAGCAGTTATTGGCGCAATTCTCGGAGCTGCCACGGGGCGACAGTTTGGTGACGGGAAGGGCCGTGATGCCATGACGGTTATTGGCGCTATCGCGGGTGCTTATGTCGGCGGGAAGATTGGAGCCGATCTTGATGAGCAGGATCGTAGAAAAGCGGTGCAGGCCGAGATCGAGTCTTTTCAGTACCGCGCGAACGAGCGTCGCTCATGGAGTGGCCGCGACTATGGCTCGCGTCGCGTGCAGAGTTCAGAATCCTACTGGACACGTCAGGGACGCCACTCCCGTTTCAATGACTGCCGTGAGAGCTATTCGACGATTCGCACGCGAAACGGCGTTGAGACTTATGGCAGTGTTTGGTGCCAGAGCGGACATGGTTGGAGCCGCATTGAGGATCGCTCAGTGATTGAAACGATCTCGTGGTGCGACTCGCGAGGCTGCACGACTGAACAGACGACGACAACGACTCGAGTCGAAACAGGTGGAGGACATCGCTCGCGCATGGCTCCACCCGCCGGGTACGAGACGCGTCGAGACGCTTCGATCCCCAGTTGGATTGTGAGTGAAGGGCGCATGTATCAGCTCATGCGAGATCTCAATCGTGAGTCATTCGATAACGGTCGCAATGAGATCCTGCGAGACGTTTACAATGATATGCGTAACTCAGGAGAGTTTTTCACTCTTGATCAGGTCGCACAGATACTAGTTGGTTTTGATCATGACAGTAGTCGGAACCAAGCTTTGGAAATTGTGCGGCCATTGATCGACGTTCGCTATGGCTCGCGCGGTAATATCATGCAGACTTTTGATCACGATACTTCTCGCAATGAGGCCCGGCGAATCCTGCGCTAGGTTATTCAAAGGTGCCTTTGTGCTATGCAGCCTTCATGCGGCCAAGGATTTGGCGGAGGGCTTTGAGCATGTCGGGATCATACTTGGCGGCAAGTTTGGAGCACATAAAGTCGACGGCGGCTTGCGGTGACATCGGCTCATTGTAGGAGCGCTTGGTGGTGAGCGCGTCGTAGGTGTCGGTGATGGCAATGATTCGCGCCATGGGGTGAATCTCATCGCCTGGGAGCTGCTGGGGATAGCCGTTTCCTAAAAATGATTCGTGATGTTCAAAACAACAGGCCTTCATCGCTTCTGATACGCCGTACTCGTTTAAAATTTTAAGGCCGTACTGCGGGTGCTTTTGCATTTGGACCCATTCGGTGTCGTCGAGCGGGCCTTGCTTGCAGATGATCTCGGTTTTGACGTGGCGTTTGCCGATATCGTGAAACAGAGCGCCGCGCCCGAGCTCGGTGATGTCGTCGCCGGAGTAACCAAGGATTTGTCCAAGGCCCAGCGAGTAGATCGCGACGTCCAAAGAATGATTGTAAGTGTAGAAGTCATGCGATGAGAGTCCGACGAGATAGGACATCGCCGTTGGCTCTTCCTCCATGAAGTCGATAAAGTTGGTGATGAGTTCGCGCGAATCGTTGAGAGCCTCTTCGACGTCTTGTTTTTCGAAGATTTCCTCGGCAAGGGTGATGCTCGATTCGCGAAGCACGTTGGCTTTCACTTTGACGTCGAGGCCCTCTTCGTTCATGCGATCAAAAACATAGCGTTTGAAATGGCTGCGCTGCGCATCGGGGACGTAAAAAACGTCGGCGCGTTCAAGGTGAGCGATTTTGCCTGCGGCCAGTGCATCTCCTGCTCGGAGATAAAGCACCATGCGGCTATTGATCATGATGTAGGTATCAAACGTCGTCGAGCGATCGGGAATAAGGGAGTTAACGCGGATCTTAAAATAGCCCAACGAGGACGGAGCGGTCCCCAGCGCAGAGGAGAGAGCTTGGGACACAGTTTCCGCCTTGTGAGCCACGAGTTTAGAATCTTTTGAATTTTCCGAGTTTGTGTTCGACATACCCTAATAGTGTGCCAAGCATTTCTTGACTGTGGAAGGGGGGCATGAGGCAGATTGGCATCATGGCTGCCGTGATGAGATTCGATACACCGATTCAGTTTATAAAGGGCGTAGGACCTAAGTTGGGTGATCGATTTCGAGATTATGGCATTCAAACCGCGCAGGATTTACTTGAGTGGTATCCACGCGCCTACGAGGACCGCCGAGCTGCTCGAAGTATCGACAGTTTGCAGGCAAATGAGCTTGTGAGTCTCCGGGCCGAGGTCATCGGAGTTTCGAGTTATAATTTAGGGAAAAGCAGGAGGAAGGTCTGGGATGTGATCGTTAAGGATCAAACCGGACGCATTCACTGCAAGTTCTTTCGCGTGCCCTACAAGGGCTACTTCGAGCGTTTTCAGACAGCAAAAGGCGGCGTCGCTCAAAAGGTGCGAGTGATTGGCAAGGTCACGCTCTATCGCGGTAACCTTGAGTTCCATCATCCTGATCTTCAGGAAGATATTCCCGATGCACTTTCTGACGATGATGTTCTGATCCCGATCTATCCTGAGACAGAAGGAATTACCAACCGAGCGCTTCGAAAACTGATTGGCTACGTCCTCGACACTTTTGATCGAAATCCCGATAGTCGAAAACCTGATCGCATTCCGCGGTGGATCCTTGACGAACAAAAGCTTCCGACACGTTTTGAAGCTCTCAAGCAGGTGCATCGTCCGCCAAAAGATGCGACGCCGGAGTTTTCAGAGATGAAGTCACCGTATCACCGGCGTCTGATTTTTGATGAGTTCTTCTGGCTTGAGATGTATCTCGCCTCAAGAAAGCATGCAGTTTCGCGTGAGCCAGGGTTAGCGCTTTCGCCAAAGATCGCGCAGGTCGATGCGTTAGTGAAGTCGTTGCCGTTTACAATCACCGGTGCGCAGAAAAGAGCGTTTCGCGATATTCTGGCTGACCTCACTGAACACAAGCCGCCAAAGCCGATGCATCGACTCATCCAGGGTGATGTCGGCAGTGGAAAGACGCTTGTGGCGCTGATGGCCGCCGTTCTCAACGTTGAAAACGGGTATCAGGTGGCGCTGATGGTGCCTACCGAGATTCTTGCCGAGCAACACTATCGAACGGCGAAGCGGCTCTTGGAGCCACTTGGTGTGAACGTGGGGCTCTTTACGGGGTCACTGAAGTCAGCCGAGCGCGCGCAAGGTGAAGCGCTGCTTCGAAGTGGTGCAATCCAAATTGCCATCGGTACGCATGCGCTCATTGAGGACAACATCGACTTTAAGAGTTTGGGCCTTGTCATCATCGATGAACAGCATCGATTCGGTGTTCATCAGCGCGCGCGTTTAAAAGAAAAGGGCATTGCTCCTCATTTTTTGATTATGACCGCAACCCCAATTCCGCGGACACTCGCGATGACGGTGTATGGCGATCTCGATGTTTCGATTATCGACGAGCTGCCCGTTGGGCGTTCGCCAATCCAAACCCGCGTTGGATACGAGTCGCATCGAGCAAAGATGCTTGATTTTGTGGAGGCGCAAATTGCAAAAGGGCGCCAGGCGTACTTTGTTTATCCGCTGGTTGAGGAGAGCGAGAAGATCGATCTCAAGAATGCAGTGGAGGAATACGAAAAACTGCAAGCGCACTTTCCGGAACTCAAACTGGGACTTCTTCACGGTCGAATGAAGCCAGATGAAAAAGAAAAAGTGATGCGCGAATTTCGCGATGGGAAGTACCAGATTCTTGTTGCGACGACAGTTATTGAAGTTGGCGTCGATGTGCCGAATGCGAACATTATCATCATTGAACATGCTGAGCGCTTTGGGCTTTCGCAGCTGCATCAGCTGCGCGGTCGCGTCGGTCGTGGCGAGCACAAAAGTTTCTGTCTTCTCATGCTCGGGTACGCCGTGAGCGAAGAGGCTCGCGCTCGAGTGAAGATTATGGAAGAGACGACAGACGGTTTCGTTGTCGCTGAACGTGATCTCGAGATCCGTGGACCAGGCGAGTTTCTTGGCACGAGACAATCGGGGCTTCCGGGATTTAAACTCGCCAATATTGTTCGCGATGTACAGATTCTGCAGGCGGCTCGCGAGATGGCCTTCCAGGTTTTTATTCGCGACGCGAAGCTCATGAAGATCGAGCACAAGCCTTTGCGCGAAGAGCTATTGAAAGCTCATGGTCCGGCCTCGCTTGCAGCGATTGGCTAAGTGCAAATGCGAACTCGCCTATAGCGGCAGCACGTGCGCCGCAGCATATGTTTTGGTTTAGTTTTTTCTTCAGTCGTGCTTTCGTCTTTCTCGATGATTACGAAAAGTTCGATGCATTGCAGAATTCCGGGTTGGTTGAAAACCGGAGACACTCTTTGCAAGACAGTCGCGTTTTTAGCCGCCGTCTTGATCAGCAGCGCGATTCTCTCTTCGACGGCTGTGGCTGGCGAACGCCTTCGATTGCAAACGGGCGACGTTGATCTGACCGACGCGACGGTGAGCCATGAGAAAGCGCCGGCGTTTAGTGTCCGTGTATTTGCGGCGACCGATGCCGAGGCCGATGGGGGGCTTTCGTGGGTCGGGACCAAAGAAAAGCGTCCTAAGGAGCGGCTTTCAAAGAGGGTCGGTCTGCGCGGATCAAAGCATTTCGTTGTGCAGATGCGTGATCGAATCACCGCCAATGACCTTCTCAATATTCGCTCGCTCAAGATCGAAGTTCTTAGATATCTTCCCGACGATGCCTTGGTTGTTTCAGCCTCTCCCAATGAGATTCAAGTTCTGGGGCGGTCATCGCCATCTATTCGCGCGATCTCGCTCTATCGTCCGGAGTGGAAGCTTTCTCCGGCGCTTGGCGCTTCGTCGGTTTTTCAGGAGACCCGCGCGTTCAGGCTGTGCTCTTCCTCTTTCCAGGAGCGGAAGCGGAGCTTGTGGCGTCGCGGTTTAAAAAGTCTGACTGCCGTGTGCTTTCGGCTGTCGGTCGTAGCATCACCGTTGATTGTCCACGCTCTCTCTTGCAAGTGGTGGCCAGTGGTATTGATGAAGTGGAATGGATTGAGCCAGAACCACAAATCTCGAGTGCCTGGTTTCAAGATGAAGCTCTTCGCTCAAGACTGACGCTTTCGACTGGTGACTATGCCGATTTGACGGGGTTTGAGTCAGGGACGAAACTTTTGGGTTTTGATGAGGCCGAGAAGCGTGGATTTCAAGGGGCAGACGAAGCGGTGGCCTTTGCTGACACGGGTCTTGATCGCGGTGATCTTAAAAATATTCATACGGACTTTTCTGGGCGAGTTGGGCAACCTTCTATTTTCGGACTTTTCTCTAAGAGCTGGGAAGATCCCGATGGGCACGGCACACATGTGGCGGGGCTTATCGCAGGGAGTGGCGAAGCCTCTGGACGCCGTATTCAAGGCGGCGCTGTGAGTGCGACTCTTATTCCGCAAAGTCTCTGGAGTCCGAAGCTTGGGAACATGAGTATTCCGGCTCGAGTAAAAGATATGTTTGGAAAGGCGTACGTCGCAGGCGCCCGTATTCACACAAACTCGTGGGGCTCGATTGCGTCTCTTGGCGTCTATGATTCGATGGCGCAACAGGTGGATGAGTATGTTCACGCCAATCCTGAGTTCTTGGTCCTTTTTGCTGCAGGCAATGGTGGCGAGGATCTTGATCGCGATGGTCGTATCGACGGTGGTTCTATTGCAGCACCGGGCACGGCGAAGAACGTCTTAACAGTTGGTGCGAGTAAGAATCAGGTTCTAAAAGGTGGGATTCAGGCGGAGATGATCGATCTTAAAGTGGGACGCGATCGTTGGAGTGCGGAGCCGCTGGCGAGTTCTCGTCTTTCTGATAATGACCGCGGACTCGCGGCATTCTCATCTCGAGGTCCGACACAGGATGGACGTTTAAAGCCCGAAGTTGTGGCGCCTGGTACCAATATTCTGTCGACGCGCTCGCAGAGTTCGGGTGCGGATGTTCTTTGGGGCGCTTACAACGACATGTATGTATGGTCCGGCGGTACATCCATGTCGACACCGCTCGTGGCGGCGGCTGCGGCTGTGGTGCGCGAGTATCTGATCAAAGATCGGAAGATCGCGTCACCGACGGCCGCACTGATGAAGGGCGTTCTCATGCATTCGGCGGACGATCTGTTCCCAGGGCAATTCGGTGCCATTGGAGCATCGCGAGGGCAGGAACTCATTCAAGCACGTCCAAACTTTGATGAAGGCTTTGGCCGGGTTGATTTGAAGCGTGCGACAGCACTTTCGCAGGCGTTGATGGTGGATGAGCGAAATGGCCTTGGGCCAGATGAACAGCATCTCTATCCCGTGACGCTCTCTCGCTTTGCGCGACTGGAGATGACCATGGTTTACACGGACGTTCCGGGGGCTGCTGCCGCCACCCAGTGCTTGGTTAACGATCTGGATATAGCTGTGATCGATCGCGCGGGCCGTCGAATTGAGGTTCTTGATCGAAAGAACAACTTTGAGCATCTCGAAGTTGAGCTTCCTGCTGGCGGCTACCAAATTGAAGTCAGTGGTTTCAATGTGCCCATCGGCAAGCAGCCCTATGCGCTGATCGTTTCGGTCCGCTAGGCGACGCCGGGAGAACTGACATGCTAACGAGGGTCATGGCCAAGTTACTTGTTGTGTTGCACGTTTTGGTGTTGTCAGTGTTATTCGTAGGGCTTTGCTATCCAATCGCGATCGGAAGGCGTCTCCGACCCGTTTTTTCGACGAGGGGGATGTTTGCGCTTGGTCAGGATCAGGTTGAGATGCCCGCCATATGGCGTAGTTACGTCGAACTCGCCAATGGAGAGCGCTTAGAGTATCTTCCAAAACTGCCGAAACCGTTTGGTCGTTCTTTCTACTCCCAGTTTCTTTGGAGAGCAAAAAGGCACCAATCCAATCGGGCGATCGAGGCACTGATGACTCTGAGGGCAGATCTGCTGAGTCAGTTTCCGACGGCAAAAAAGGTTCAATTTTACGTTCAGTGGCATCGACCGATTCAAAATCGGTTGGTTTTGTCGGTCGATGACTTAGTGGTTGAGCGTGAGGAAGTAGTCTATGAATTTTTACTTTCCCAATAGGCCACGAGAAATTGGGTTTGACCTTGCGGTGGGTAGAATAGCGTTGTTTGCCATTCTCATAGCCGCCACGTGGGACATCGACTTCCTGCGTTCGCTTGCTCAGCTTCCGGTGAGCTTTCGTCTTTTTGACGAACTGAGTATTCCTCATATTTATCAGTTCGGTTCATTTTTTCTCAAAGAGGAGGTGCGGCAGTCTTATAATATTGCTCTTCTCTGCGGTCTTTTCGGGATTGCCACGCCAATCGCAATTTTTTACGTGGCTCTGTTGTTTGTCTTTGGAACCTCGTTTTCTTTTTCATTCGGGTTTAGTTTTCACAACACTCTGCCGCTGGCCTTCGTTTTGTTGATATTGGTCTTTTCGGGTTCGGGCGAGAGATTGAGTGTCGATTCGATCGTGTTGAGGGCGCTGAAGTGCGGACATATGAAAGGGCTACTTTTTCGGCAACGCACGGCACTTCAGGCGATTCGACTTGTTTTCGTTGCAATGGTTTTTTTAGCCGGTCTAGCGAAAATCCGTTTCACCGGTGTTTCATGGTTCACGTCAAATTTTTTAATGCACCAGCTTATTATCTACAATGTTCAGTCGAAAGACGGGGCCCTGTTCGAGTTTCAGCAATATTTAAATGCGTATTTGGTCTCACGCCCATCGCTACTCCGGGGGATTGCGCTGCTGACGGTTGTTCTTGATCTCTGTTCACCGTTGGCGGTCCTATCAAGACGACTTTACTATAAGTTCCTGCTGGCTTTTGGGTTGTTTCAAATCACGGTGTTTATTGTGATGTACGTCAATTTCCTTCCGTGGTTCGGTCTTTATGTCTTTTGGCCTCCTTGGCTTCATGTGCTGAGACGAGTGCGTGATCTTGCGCGGAGCTTCTCCCTGCGTGGCCTTGTGGCTGTTTGGTACCAAAGATGAATACGAGATGGGGCACGGGTCGCAATTCAAGTGGACTGGGCTTGAGGAGCAGCGAGATCTCTCCTCGTAGGGCGGCTTCTTTGAAGCTTTTGTATAAAAAATCTTACAAAACCTGAAATTCTTGCGACGGGGGTGCCGTGTTTGGGCCACGTTTCTTGATGGATAGTGTCAAGAATGATACAACTCGTTCTCGAAACGCGGGCAGTGTCAGTTTGCTGAAGCCATGCGTTATGACATTGCTCTCGCTGTGGGACCTTCGGTTCGGTGGCGAGGTGGGTGGTCCCCGGAAACGGGGTTGAACGGTTAGTGGGGGAGGAAGCGTGCGATCAAGCCCGGCAAAGCCATCAGTAAAAAAGGTTCTGGCAAAGGTGTCGACCAAATCTGATAAGGCAAAAGCTCCTGCCTCTGCGGCCAGCGCAGCTGCTGCGAAAGCTGCGAAGGTGGCGGCAAAGGCGAAGGCAAAATCACTGACATCGCTGACGTCGAAAGTGACGAAGACTGTTATCCGCACTCATGAGTCGACAATTGTTGTTGAGACCGCGCGTGTGGCGGCTCAAGCTGCACCACTGGCGAGTGCCGAGGTTGCGACGGCTCCAAAGGCTCCAGATTTGGGTATTCCAATGCCGAAAATTCCAATTCGCCGTGGCGGCTATCGCCCCGGTGCGTTTGAGGCGACTAAGACATTGGCTGAGCTCAGCGATGAGCCGATCGAATTCCAGGTCGGTGATAATGCGGTTTATCCTGGCCACGGTGTTGGTCGGGTGAACGCGATTGAAACAAAGGACATCGCGGGCAAGAAGCTCACATTCTATAGCATTCAGATTCTCGAAAGCGGAATGAAGATCATGGTTCCGCAAGGAAACGTAAAGAGTGTCGGTCTTCGTCCGATCATTTCGAAACAAGAAGCGGATCATGTGATCGGCATCTTGAAAGAAACCAATATCAAAATCGACAATCAAACTTGGAATCGCCGCTATCGCGAGTACATGGAGAAGATCAAGACCGGTGGGGTCCGCGAAATCGCGGAAGTTCTGCGCGATCTTTTCTTACTGAAGGTCGATAAAGAATTGAGTTTTGGTGAGCGCAAGATGCTCGACACTGCTCGTTCACTTCTGATCAAAGAATTGATTCTGGCCACTGGGCGCGATCAGCTTGAAAAAGAAGACGACGTGAAGGCCATTCTCGGTCTGTAGTTCACAAACTATAGTCATTTTTGAAAACCCGCCGATTCATCGAGCGGGTTTTTTATTTTAGCACTTCAATGGGACGCATTGTTGGTGACGAGTGGGGACTGTCGAAGAAGCTGAATTTGCTGTGGGGTGAGTGTTGGCAGGCTGCCGAAAGCAAAGGGAGCTTTGTTCATGAGATTCAGTTCGTCGGCAATATCGGTATCCGAGAGAAGATCGGGGCCGTTGACGCTATCGCTGACGTGATAGAGCCCGAGGTAGTGACCGATTTCGTGGGCTAAGAAAACGCCAAGCTCATGAGGCGATGTCTTGGAGCCAGCGGACTCGGCAAAAACGAGGACTCCCGAATTGGCTGAGGCCTCAGGCCCAACCGGGCCAGGAACGCCGAGACTTAAACTCATGCCATCGAGGTTATCAGTTAGCTTTTCGACGACAAAGACGTTGAGTTGGCCATTGCCGGGGGAGGCGAGCTCCGTCAGCTGGTCGATCTTTGTAAGCGATGGGCGAAGGTGTTTTTTTGCGATGGAAGAGATGTCGTCTATTGTGAGTTTGATATCGGCGCGAGCAAAAATCGATCGCGCTGTTTTGATCATCTCGAGGAAGTCCTTGTTGTTGCCGGCCGTTTTCTTTGTCCAGCCGTGGGCGCCGGTCAGAAAAATACGGAGATGAATTTCGCCATCTTTTGGCGGTGCCGTGAGAACTTTAAGGGCGATTGTGACGTTGGCTGTCGTGGTGTGACAGCCCGCCAATTGAAGCTTCCATTTTCCGGGAGAGACTTTGACGCTTGGATGGTTTGGGACGAGTAGGCCTCCAGTCCCGGGGATGATCCCAAGGGTCGAGCGATTGGGGCCGTCCGCGAGTTTACCCAGGTCGATGCTGTCGCCGCCGTTGATCAGGTCTTTTCCGTTCGGCGCCGTTAGCCTATTGACCAAGTAGGTCGAGCAGTTCTTGTCGCCGAGAATATTGAGCGTAAATGAGATCGTATGCGGTGGAACTTCGAAGCCGAGGACCGGGCTCAAAATGTCGTCGGTGAAATTGATTTTCTCGATTTTGATGAATTGAAGCGTCGAGCTTTGAGTGGTCGCAGGCTCCCGAGATGGTGTTGTTGAGCAGGCCGACAGCGATGTGCTGAGAAGTATCCCGAGGAGCGTCTGGTGGTAGCGACTCATAGATTAACTGTAGCGTAAAAAGAGGGCGTTCTTAAAAATGACGCACCGTTTTCTGGACGTCCAAGGTGCTGTTAAGAGGGGGTCGGAAGCCGGAGACTTCTCGGGCGACTTTCATAGCGGCGGTGTGTATTCTGGCTCCTGATATTTCGGGGGTATTTCATGGTCCGTGTTCGGTTTGCTCCAAGTCCTACGGGTTACCTGCATGTGGGTGGTGCGCGCACTGCGCTTTATAATTACCTTTTCGCCAAGCACCATGGTGGACAGTTCATTTTGCGGGTTGAGGATACCGATCTTGAGCGTTCGACAGATGAATCGATGCGCATGCAGATTGCTGATTTGAAATGGCTTGGGATCAATTGGGATGAGGGCCCGCACCCGGAGACACATGCCGACATGGGACCACATGGTCCTTATCGGCAGAGTCGTCGCAAAGAAATCTACATGCAGTATGCGGAGAAGCTGGTTGAAACAGGCCGTGCCTATTTTGACTTCCGTGGCGATGCTGAACTTGAGGCCATCAAAGAGCGTCTCATGAAAGAAGGAAAGCCGCCGCAAATTGAAGCGCCGGCAGAGATTGTGCCTCCGGCTGAGGCGCGGGCGCGGATTGCGCGTGGTGAGCAGGCGGCGATTCGCTACCGGGTCACAGAAAAGCGCGACTATGTTTTGAATGACCTTGTGCGGGGAGAGGTGCGTTTTCCTTCGGACATGGTGGGCGACTTTGTCTGCATTCGCTCAAACGGCATGCCGGTCTATAACTTTTGCTGCGTGATCGATGATGCGCTGATGCAGATCACGCATGTTCTTAGAGCTGAAGAGCACCTTTCGAATACGCTTCGTCAGATGATGCTGTATGAGGCGTTTGGATTTCCAATTCCGAAGTTTGGTCATCTGTCGTTTATCCTGGGCCCTGATAAGCAGAAACTTTCCAAGCGTCACGGGGGCAACATCTTGCCACGATTTCAATTTAAAGGGCTACCTGCCTGAAGCTTTGAATAACTTCATTTTGCTCTCCGGATGGTCGTCTCCGGATGGTCGCGAGATTCTTTCTCGTGACGAGCAGATCAAGCTTTTCACGCATGAACGTTTTAATCCGGCACCGGCGGTGTTTGATGAGACAAAGCTTCTCTGGATGAATTCGATGTATTTGCGAGCTCTTCCACACGATGAGCTTTGGAGCCGCATCGAACCTTTTTTGAATGAAGCGAAGATCGAGATCCCGCAGGCGAAGGATCCGGTATGGCGCGATCAAGCGCTCGCCGCATTTAAGACGTCGATGCAGACTCTTGCTGATGCGCCGAAGCTCTTTGAGACGGTTTCTGATTCGTTGTTCTCGGTCAAAGCGGAGGCCACTGAGGTTAAAGGCTGGCCTGAAACCAAGAAGGTTTGGGAATCTTGGCTTCAGCTTCTTGAGTTGCATCCGTCAGAGAAGGTTTCGGAAGCTGAGTTTGGAGCACTCCAGGACAAAGTGAAGGATCTTTGCGGCGTTAAGGGCAAAACTCTGTTTCAGCCGATTCGCGTTGCCGTGATCGGACAGCCGCAAGGGACAGAGCTTAAAATTTTGGTGCCACTGCTCACGAAGACGTCGCTCATGAATCGCGTGAAGACGTGCCTTAAGGAACTGTAAGATGAGTTTGAAACTCTACAACACGCTGACAAAGAACAAAGAGACCTTTCAGCCGCTCAAGGCGGGAGAGGTTTCGATTTATGTCTGTGGTCCGACGGTTTATGACTTTCTACACGTTGGGAACTTCCGCGGTCCGGTTGTGTTTGGAATGATGCGAAACTGGTTTGAGTTTCGCGGCTTCAAGGTGAAGTACGTCTCAAACTTTACAGATATCGATGACAAAATTATCACGCGATCTTTGAAAGAGAATGTCGACTCGCTTGTGATCTCGGAGCGCTACATTGAAGAGTATCGCACCGACTACAGGACACTTGGGCTGCGAGCACACGATCAGAATCCAAAAGTCACCGAGCATTTAAAAGATATTATCGAAGTAACTGAAGCCTTGATTGCAAACGGCAAGGCCTATGTCGCTGACGGCGAGGTTTTCTATTCGGTGCGGAGCTTTTCTGAGTACGGAAAACTCAGTCGGCGCGATATTGACGATTTACAGTCCGATGCGCGAGTTGAACCGGGCGAGAAGAAGCGCGATCCGCTGGACTTTTCGCTTTGGAAGCCAGCAAAGCCAAGAGAACCGTCGTGGCCATCGCCGTGGGGAGCCGGA
This sequence comes from Bdellovibrionales bacterium, assembly GCA_016713885.1. GTDB lineage: Bacteria > Bdellovibrionota > Bdellovibrionia > Bdellovibrionales > JAMPXM01. Next base: position 164,295 of record JADJOF010000006.1, read on the forward strand.
CGTCCGGGATGGCACATCGAGTGCTCGGCGATGGTGAAGGCGATTTTCGGCGATTCGATTGATATTCACGGTGGCGGGATGGATTTGATTTTCCCACACCATGAGAACGAAGTGGCGCAGAGTGAGGGTGCGACAGGAAAGCCGTTTGCGAAGTACTGGGTGCATTGGAACATGATCAACTTTGGCGATCGCAAGATGTCGAAGAGCCTGGGCAACGTGACGACGGCCCGCGAGTTCCTTAAAGAATACAATGCCGAGATTTATAAGTTTATGATTCTGAGCGTTCACTATCGCTCGATCAGCGACTTTTCAGAGCAGGGGATTGAGCGCGCGGTTGCCGGTTTGGCTCGAGTGTATTCGGCGATGGCGCAGGCAGAACGAGTGCTTGAGCAGGCTGGTGGTGTTTCAGAGGGAAAGATCGCTCCTGCACTTTCGCAGGCGATGACGGGTGGGCGAGAGAAGATTCATCTGGCGATGGATGATGATTTCAATACACCCGAAGTTTTTGCTGAAATCTTTAATGTGATCCGCGCCTATAACGCGACCGTTCGCCCTGGAAAACCTACAGCCGATAGCGTCGTGAATGCGCGGTCAACTCTGGACTGGCTTAAAGAGCACGGAAGGTTCATGTCGCTCTTTCAAGAAAAGGCGACGACGTTCCTTGTCACGCTCGACGACATGCTTTTGAGACAGAAGGGACTTTCGCGGGAAGCGATTGATGTAAAGGTGGCGGAGCGCTGGGCTGCGCGAGTTGCAAAAGACTTTGCGGCAAGTGATCGGTTCCGAGATGAGCTCAATGCGATGGGTGTGTCGATTTCTGATACGAGTGATGGGACGCGATGGGAAGTGACGAAGTGAACGAAAATGGCGATGAGACGGCAACAGGCAATGTTTCGCCGGCCCCCCATCGCCGGTCTCGTCCGCCGGTGCGTCCATTTAAATTGGTGACCGACTACCAACCGTCGGGCGATCAGCCAGACGCGATCAAGTCGATTGTCAGCAGCATTCGGAGCGGGGCAAAGCACCAGGTTCTGCTTGGTGTGACGGGGTCTGGAAAGACATTTTCGATGGCAAACGTCATTGCCGAAACAGGGCTTCCGACGTTGATCCTTGCGCCCAATAAGACGCTCGCAGCGCAATTGTACGCTGAGTTTAAGGAGCTCTTTCCGGAAAATGCGGTTGAGTATTTTGTATCCTATTACGACTACTACCAGCCCGAAGCGTATATTCCATCGACCGATACCTATATTGAGAAAGACTCGGCGATCAACGAACAGATTGATCGTATGCGCCACTCGGCAACGCGTTCGCTTTTGGATCGTCGCGATGTGATTATTGTGAGTTCGGTTTCGTGCATCTATGGTCTGGGTAGTCCCGAGGCCTATGAAGGCATGATGATTCAGGTTGTGGTCGGAAGCGAAATGAAGCGCGATGTTTTTTTACGAGAGCTCGTGCGTATTCAGTACTCGCGAAATGATATCGACTTTCATCGCGGGAAGTTTCGCGTGCGCGGCGACACTGTTGATATTCATCCGCCCTATGAGGATGAGCGGGTGATTCGCGTTGAGTTCTTTGGTGACTACGTCGATCGCGTATCGTGGATCGATCCGCTGCGGGGCACGGTGCAGATGGAGTGTGATCAAGTCGCGATTTATCCGGGCAGTCACTACGTGACCGATGAGAGCCGGGCGAAGAATGCGATCAAGACGATTCAGAGCGAACTTCTCGACCGCTTGCAGGAGATGAAGTCGCAGATGAAGCTCCTTAAGGCTCAGCGGCTTGAGCAGCGCACCTACTATGACATTGAGATGATGGAGGAGCTTGGTTTTTGCCAGGGAATCGAGAACTACTCTCGCCACCTCACGGGCCGAGCGCCAGGTGAGCCGCCGCCGACTTTACTTGAGTACTTTCCGGCGGAGTTTCTCTGTTTTATCGACGAGAGCCATGTGACTGTTCCGCAGATTGGCGGCATGTACCGCGGCGACCGTGCGCGCAAAATGAATCTGGTTGAGCATGGTTTTCGTCTGCCGAGTGCTCTTGATAACCGGCCACTGAACTTTCAAGAGTTTGAGCGACTGATGGATAATGTCGTTTATGTTTCGGCGACACCGGGCCCCTATGAAATGCAGAAGTCCGAAGGCCTGATTGTCGAGCAGATTATTCGACCGACGGGTCTTCTTGATCCCAAAGTGGAAGTGCGCCCGGCAAAGCATCAGGTCGACGATCTTTTGAAAGAGATCCGACTTCGAATCTCGCGTGGTGAGCGAGTGTTGATCACAACACTGACCAAGCGATCGTCTGAGGATTTGACGGAGTATTACGAGTCTCTTGGGATCAAAGTGAAGTACCTTCACTCTGATATTCACACGGTTGAGCGAACGGAGATCATTCGCGACCTCCGCCTTGGCGTCTTTGATGTCTTGATCGGTATCAATCTCCTTCGCGAGGGCCTGGATATTCCAGAGGTCTCACTTGTTGCGATCACCGATGCTGACAAGGAAGGATTTTTGCGATCGGAACGATCGTTAATTCAGACAATTGGGCGCGCCGCGCGAAACTCCGATGGCCACGTTATTCTCTACGCTGACCATGTGACGGAATCGATGGAGAAGGCGATGAGTGAGACCAATCGTCGTCGAAAACTCCAAGAGGAGTACAACACGGCTCACGGCATCACTCCGCAGACGATTAAAAAACGTATTCGCGAGTCGTTGATGGATATCTATAGCGATATTGGCACGGCGGCGCCGATGCCCACAGGACGAAGCGGCGGCAAGGGGGCAAAGATTGCTTCTCCGGGTGCTCAGTACTTGGCGGCTTCTGGTGAGATCGATCCGAAGAAGGTTGAAAAGGAGATCGAGAAGCTTCGAAAGAAAATGCGCAAGCACTCCGACGGACTTGAGTTCGAAGAGGCCGCAAAACTTCGCGACGAAGTGAAGCGCCTTCAGATGGTGCAGCTGTCGCTCTTGGAGGCTGATAGCGAAACCGATCCGGCACAAGAGACGGGCGAGAGTTAAGTCATCAGGGGTCTTCTGTTCCATTCTCGGATCGAGTGACTAGCGCTGTCCGGCATCTTATTGAAATCACGTAATAATCGCCAATGTAGGCATCTCTTTCTAAACTTCACGGTGTATTGCAGAAGCGATGAACTGTGATACCTTTGCGGCATTCGTGAATTCTTAATGAAAGAGGTCCGTCATGTCGCGATCATCAGCCGCTACCGTTGTCGCTTTGACCGTTTTGGGACTCGCCTTTACGGGTTGTAGTTCATCGGGTGGTGATGGTGGTGGAAGTGCCGTTCAAAAACTTTCGCCTGAGCAACAAAAGGCGTTTGAGACTTGGGTTGCCAGTCCGGTGAAGTCTTGTCAGGCGATGGAGGTGGTTGGCGGTGCGAGCGTGCAGATTGAGATGCCATCGTTCCCCGGGATGCCGGCGGCCCCAAGTCGACCGTCTTCTCGTGACGCAGTTGAAAAGGGAATTGATCTTGATGTCTATAAGCAGAAGACCGGTGGGTCTTTGTGGTTGAGTGGTAGTCGTCAAGACCTGGCGGTTATTGATGCTGGAGAGCCCGAGCCGTTTACGCAAGGGCAGGCGACGTCCCGTTTTTCACAATCGATTGAAGTGAATGGTTCAAAGCAGTCGGTTGAAGTTGTGACCGAAAGCAGTGGTTATGATTGCTCAGTTCAGATCAATGGTCAGAATGTTGCGAAAGTTCGAATCGCAAAGAAAATTCGACTCGCGGGTGCAGGGAAAACTGGAGCCGCGTTTCAGGCGTTAGAACTTTCTGAGTCGAACGTCATCGAGCGAGCGGGTTCCTACGCAAACCTGAATCTCGCGTCTGTGAATCAAGCGGTCCTATCGCAGTATAAAGATATGGCGGCCGCGGTTGAAGCCATTCGTGCACTTGGCTATAGCGAAGACCAAGCGCGTTCCTATTTTGAAATTTCACCAAGAGCAGCTGGTGGACTGGGGCTTCGAAGCCTCGACGGCCAAACCGAAGTTCTTGGCTTTGGTGGCGAAGTGGTTTTGACGGCCGGACAAGATGAGCTCATGCCCAAAGCGGGCGTGGACCGTGAAGTCTATATCCAGTGGCAGCTTGCGACAGGTCGTGGTGAGACGCGATTGATCTTGCGTCGGGTTCGGATGAGTCTTAGCGGCGGAAAACTTTCTGTCGCCGATCTTGGTCAAGATGCGGTTCAGACGGAGGTGATGGATGCCGCGCGGGGTTTGAGCTGCGCTGAGAATCGTTCTGACATCTTGGCCGGTCTTGCCGGGGCTCGTCTTCAAGCTGGGCGAATCACGCGAACGATTTCTAAGGCATCAGTCGTTCAGCCGTGTGTTCTGAAAGATGAGAAGCTCAATGAGCGCCTTCAAAATACGACAAACGTTCTTCGCCTCTATGACGTGGCTTCGCGCCATGTTGCGGGACCGGGGCGCGGCGTTCGTGACTTTGATTTTGGCGATTGGACGGACGACATCACTTCGGCGACGACAGCGGCACTTGATCCCGTAACGGCGGGTCTTTCGTATGCCGGTGGACATCTTGCACTCGTGGAAATGGGCGTACAGGCGGTTCGACAGGCAGCTGGATATTCGTCAGCCGATGCGAATTTGCGCTCGGCATTCACGTCAGCGATTCTCGCGACGGTGAGTCGCGGAGCAATAGAGGCCGACCGGGATGTGTTGACGCTTGCCGCGTCGGTCGCGGGTCGCTTGGGAGCGGATTTCAATGCGCCGATTCGCTATTCTTTGCTCCGTCTTGAATTGGGCGGCGGCGGCGATGCGCGCCAGCACTTTCAGTTCGCGCAGGCGGTTTCGGCTTCTTATATTCAGGTTGCAAAAGAGACTCTCGCCGAGGCGCTTTCTGTGGGTTACAGCGACTACGTGACAGAGGTGCATCGTCGTCTTTTTGAGCTCCGAACTCCGGAAAGTGAGCTCATCACAAGAGCAGATAAGATTCGAAAATTTAAGGCAGCTCTTCAGAAGTATGCAATCTCCGCCAAAGTTCGATCGGCCTTGGCTCCGCGTGTACTTGGTGACCGTGCAACTATTCAGGCCGGCGCTTTGGATGAGGCGATGAGAGTCGCCTCGATTTTAAATGAAGCGACTGAGGACCTTGCGACCGAGTTTGTTCTTCTCTATGACCATGGTGATGCGCAGGTTATTGATCTTGCGAGAGCATGGGCTTTGGGGCTTTCTAAAGCGGACCTTGCTGAGATTCGAAGCTATGTAGCTGAGGCGACGGCTGCTGGGCTGAGTGAACTTGCTTCGGAAAATGTGAGCGAGATGCTGATGAGTCGGCCGAACTCGTCGCAAATTCGAGCCTATCGTGAATCGCTGAAAGTGTCGCAGTCCTTTCTTTCTGCAGAAGCAGCGCGAGCTCAGAGTTCGCAGCGAGATTCGTTTTATGAGTCGAAAGCAAAAGAGCTTTCAAATCGCATCCTTCGCGAGGGCTGGTCGGCGGCCGAGGTTTCGGCACTTGAACCATTTGCGACCATTGCGGCGAGCGATACCTTCTGTGCGGACTATAAAACGCTGAGTTTGCGACTCGACTGCGCTCGCCTGGATCGTTTTTCAAAGGGTAAGGGTAAAGTTTTTGATCCTGCGTTTGGCGGACGATATATTCCACTCGCTCAAATTTTGGCGCGGGCGGTGGCGGCAATGGTGCCTGCGACGAATCATACGACGGCTCGGCGCGAAATCAAAGATGGGTTCTATCCTACGTTTGATGACATTCTCTGGGGCCGCTGTGCTGACGATCAGTTTCAGGCCAATCGTCAGAAGCTCGAGACAGTGCTAGCAAAGTATCAAAAGGCTGGCTCGGACTTCTTTAAAAAGACAGAGGCTGAGCGCGAACTTTCGGCGGCTTTCGATTTGACGTGCCGGTAGGCGGGTTTTGTCTTAGCCTTGAGGTGTGCGAAACACACCTGATGAAAAAAGTGAACATCAGATCATTGAAGATCTAAAAGAGAAGGTGCGCGACTTCCCGCATCTTCCTGGTGTTTACATCATGAAGAATGCGACCGAGAAGATTCTCTATATTGGCAAAGCCAAGAGCCTGCGCTCGCGAGTTCGTAGCTATTTGACGGATTCAAAAGATCATTCTCCAAAGACGCGCTTTCTGGTCAGGCAGATCCGGTCCATCGATACGATTTTAACGAAGACCGAAGTTGAGGCTTTTCTTCTTGAAGCGTCGCTGATTAAGAAGCATCGACCTCGCTATAATATTCGTCTCAAGGACGATAAAACGTATCCGTACATTCGAGTCTCGATGGCGGACCGCTTCCCGCGGCTGTACTTGGCAAGGAAAGTAAAAAAGGACGGTGCTCTTTACTTTGGCCCTTACTTGAGTGGTGCTGCGGTTTGGGGCACGATCCGATTTTTGAATCGCACATTTCAAATTCGCGACTGTAAAGATGCGTTTATGAATTCGCGCAAGCGCCCCTGTATGACGCATCAGATTGGCCGCTGTACGGCGCCTTGCGTGGATATGATTTCCGCGGAGGATTACGGCGAAAATGTGAAGCAAGTCGTTTCGTTCTTGCGTGGACGCGATAAGCAAGTGGTCCGCGATCTGACAAAGAAAATGAAGGCTGCAGCCGGTGAGGAACGTTTTGAGGCGGCAGCGAAGTTTCGAGATTCGATCGACGCGATTCAAAAGATCCTTGAGCGCCAGGCGGTCGTCAATGACACAAGTGAGCTTGATCAGGATGCGATTGGGTTTCATGGGGATGAGCGTGGGACTCTGGTTGAGCCAGTGCACATTCGTTCGGGCCGCGTGATTGGTACAAGGGGACACTTTCTTCCGGCACTTGACCCGGCTTCTCAAGATGAAGATCCGCGCGAGTGGCTCACCTCGTTCACAAACCAGTTCTACGATGAGGCGTTGATTCCAGATGAGGTGCTTTTGCCGCTCGATCTGGGGCGCGAGATTATGGACCTGCTAGCGGCTGTGTTGCATGAGCGAGCGGTCATAAGGTTAAGGTGCGATTCGCGACGGATCCGGCAGGCCATCGTCTGCTTGATATGGCCAACACCAATGCCAAAGAGCATTTTCTTGACTACGTCACAAAGTCTGAGTCCAAGCAAAAAGCGCTCGATGAGATTAAGGATCGGTTGAAGCTTCAGGCGTCTCCAGACCGGATTGAGTGCTATGATATTTCGACATTTCAGGGCGCTGAGACTGTCGCAAGCCAAGTCGTTTTTGAAGAAGGGGTGCCGAACAAGGATCAGTATCGTCGGTACAAAATCAAGACGGTTCAGGAACCAATGATTTTGAATCCATGCGCGAGGTCCTACGCAGGCGTTTTCAGCACACCGAGCTTCAGGATCCGCAGCTCATCGTGATTGATGGTGGGAAGGGGCAGCTTGGAATTGCGATGGAAGTTTTAAAAGAGATCGGCCGAACGGATCTGCCGGTTGTTGGCCTTGCAAAAGCACGGACTGAAAGTGATTTCGGTTCAAGTGAAGTGAAGGCGACAGAGGAGCGGTTTTATCTTCCGGGACGGCAGAATCCGGTGGTGTTCAAACCGGGAAGCGAGGCATTTCGGATTCTTGTCGGCATTCGCGATGAGGCACACCGTTTTGCTATCACCTATCATCGCAAACTTCGCGAAGCGACATCACTTGAAAGCGAGCTCGATCAGATTCCTGGGCTTGGGCCAAAAAAGAAGAAGGCACTCCTTTTAAAGTTTAGCTCGGTTGAGGCTATTCGCGCAGCTGACGCCGATGAAATCGCGAAGGTCCCGGGCTTTACGCGGGAGAGTGCCGTGGGGCTTCTGGAGGCTTTAGCTGATGCCCATAGTGGGGCTCTCCGGCTTTTAGCGGGGTCAAAGACGTCGTGAAATGAAAATAGTCCATCACTTGGTCCTGTGATTTGATTTGGTCACGACACTAAATCTCTTTGCAGGAGCACCCAAGGATGGACTTCAGGCAGACTATCATCACGTTTTTAGGTCTTCAAGACGTCAAAATTATCGACCTTAAGGTCTTCAAAAACTGCACAAAATCGAAGTCAAAGTTCAGCAAAATCGGAGAGCTGCTTTTGCCGATTGTGCGGCGAGCAATTTTCAACTGTTAAAGAATGGGATCTCAAAATCCTTCGTGCGCCGCCGCTTGGTGTTTTTCAGCATGTGACGGTTAAGTTCATGCAGCTTCGGGGGTACTGCGACAATTGTGACCGCACAGCTGTCGCCGATGTCGACTGGATCCATCCAAAGTTCAGCTCAATGACCTGCGGCCTTGCCGAAGTCGCAGGTCGACTCATGGAAGAGATCACATGTGAAGCTGTCGGGCGTATTCTCGACATGGGATCAAAGGCAATGTGGGATCTCGACCAATATCGCATGGCAGTGATGATGCAGCATCTGCGCATGCCAGACGGCCTCGATGTTTCGTACCTTGCGGCCGACGAAGTTCACTTTCGAACGATCGCCGTTAAAAACCGAGTCGGACTTTTTGCGAAACGTTGGCGTCCAGAATTTGTCACAAATCTTGTCGCGCCAAAGGAAGGAAAGTCCTATTTAACGCCATAGGACGGGATTCTGCGGCATTGACTGGTGCCTTGAGGGTGCTGTCGACGGCGCAAAAATGTCGGTTGAACACTTCGCTGTCGACATGCATGAACCCTTTATTGCGGCGATTGAACGCGAGTGCCCGAACGCCAAAGTTTGCGTTGATCGATTCCATCTTGCACAGAAAGTGAACGAAGCCTTCGATAAAGTTCGTCGATTTGAATTCAAAAAGCCAAAGAAACGAACGACAAAGTCAGTCGCGATATGCTCGAGCCACACCGAAGATTTATCCTCGTTGCCAGAGAAGGACCTATCGAAGTCCGAGCAGAAACTTGTCGACAAACTTCGGAGAATCAATGAGCCGATCCACACCGCGATGCTACTCGTCGAATACTTTCACAAAGCACTCGACAAGAAGACGATCAAAGGCTTCCGAGAGACGCTGACAACCTGGTACCGAGTTGTCAGAGAATCGAAACTTGAGCCATTTCTAAAATTCGCAAAAACGATTCGAAAATATCGTCGGAACATTGAGGCCTACATCACTTCAAGACTGACAACCGCTGTCGCCGAAGGTCTCAACAACAAGATCAAAGTTTTAAGGCGAATGGGCTACGGCTACACGAATCCCACTTCGTATTGCCGAAAGATCCTTCAGCGATGCGGCTATCTGAACCATCTGTCGATAAACACTGACGAATTCTTCTACAAAGTTCCCGCACCCCGCTAAAAGCCGGAGAGGGCCATAGTGGTGACGTTTTAGAGCCTGATGGCAACGACCCAGACGCTTAAACTCGGCTGAGATCGAATGTATTGAGCCCTGGCGGCTAAGCCCCAGGCGTTCTCTTTGCTTTTAAAGGTCGTATGGACAATCAGAGCATGTTTCGACTTTTTATGGCGTTTATGGTTTTGGGCTTATCAAACGGTGCGCTGGCTTCGGCTGGCGGATCTGTTGAGGAGCGAGTGCTGGCTGAAACGAGCGTCGCCCCTGTGAGCGGTGAGCGAGTTGCAACGGTGACTTTGATCTCGCTTGCGGGTGTTGGATCGTATTTGAACTATAATGAGGCTGCAAAAATCGCAAAAGCCCGCGGTGAGACTCGCATTCAGAGCCTCTATAAGGCATCACCTGAACATCTTCATCCTTATATGAAGACGACGCAGGAGATGCTCAAAGAGGCTCTGCCCGGAGACGTCGTTCACTTTGAATATCACGTTCGCGGAGTTGAAGCGCTGACATTGGCTGAGGAAGAGAGTCGACAGACTTGGTTGATGTGGGAAAAGGAAACGAAACGTCTCAATTCCGAAGTTCGGGTGGCGAAAACTCGCGAGGAATTGGAGTCACTTTATCGACGTCTTGGCTATGCAGAAACTCGTCGTCATCGTGCGCACGGACTTTACTCGGCCACTCATCTGAACCGCACGGCGGCGGAGGAAGGCCTCAAACACGGAAAAGCGATCCCGGGAAGCTATACCGTCTACCGAGAGTTTATCGTCGGTAAGCACAGCGAGACCGAGATTTCGCTGTTCTTAAAGTGGACTCTTGGATACGGCACAGCACAGGATATACAAGCAAAAGTTCCGCATGTCATCGTTAAGCGAACTGATTTTGCAAACGCGAAGGTGGCAAGCAAAGCAGCTCGATCGGCAAAGCTTGGAGTGCTGGGTGCAGTTGTTGCCGCTGGTTTTGTGATTGAAGAAGTGGCTCAAGGTAAACTGAGCGAAGCATTGGCCGAGAGCCGCATGGAGCGCGAAGCCGCGCGCAGGGCTGGCGTCAGCCGATAGTCAGTCGACGGCCAGCCGAATCCAACTGGTCGTGCGGGACTCGTTTTTATCTAGTGAATGCGATAGGAGCGGCTACGCAAGCGAATTTGGCAGCTCTTGCAACTGGCGTCCTCTTTTATGATCAAAAGGTCGCGCTCAGGCCGGTACTCAAAGGCCAGTGTTTCTCCACAAAGGCAGCAGGAGTTTTCGTCGCGAAGAAATTCTTCGCGGGATGTGAGCTGGTCGTTTTCTGCGATCGTGGTTTCGACCAATGAGGCGATATCGTGTTGCATAGTCTTCGGTGTCATTTCGAGGCTCCTTACATGCACCTCTTCGGGAGCCGGTCGAAATAAATGAATGGGAAAAATTTGCCTCGGGCTTTTGGTGGTCAGGTCCGCTGATGGCGGGGCTTGTCAGTGCTGGCCAAGGCTTGAATGGTTCACTAGGAATGTGCGCATGATCCGCTATTTCGAACGAGTTCTAGGCCTCAAATCGATACCGAATATTTCGATCGCGATGGCTTCAGTTGCTGAACAGGCGATGCCCGTGGCGGATGGCGTGAGGGCTCCGATGATTGGTCTCGTAGACCTCGAGGATTCGGCTCGTCCTCCTTCAATCGAAGAGATGGCGCTTCGTTTGCGCGACGCTGTTTCCGGCGAGTGGCACAAGCTCAAGGGTGGCAATGTTGCGGTGGACTGGGTCCGTATGGAAGAGGCGAACGGTGTGCGTCTTTTGATTGTCTTTGGCGCGGGCGTCGGTTTTCACCATGAGGGCTGTCCTGTCGTCCTGGCGCCCTCGCTCAAGGAAATGGCGACGAGCCCGGCCTTGAAGCGCTCGGGCTGGCTTTCGATCCAGTCTGCGCTGCGCAGTTTCTCCTGATCTCATTCTGATGTAACTCAGGCGGTCGTCCCGTAGACGTGGCGTGTCGACGCTTGGTTAGACCATCGTCGAGCACGAAGCTCTTCGCATGGGACTATTCGAGGTCAGGCTTTCGACATGGCGAGGACTTCTTGCGATCACGCTACTGGTAGCGGCGATGGGCGTCGTGTCTGCCGTTCAGGCGTGGTCGGCGACCAATGTGCCGGCTTGTACGGTCGAGATTCCAATTGAAGGCGCAATCTCGACGGCTTCGGATGATTTCTTGGCGAGAGGGTTGGCTCTGGCGGAGCGAGAAAATTGCGCTTCGATTCTTCTCACACTCAATACGCCTGGTGGCAGCCTGCAGACGACCCGAAGCATGGTGGAGAGAATCATGGCGTCTTCGATTCCGATTTTCTGCGTGGTCGCACCTGAAGGTGGACATGCGGGAAGTGCTGGAGCGTTGATTCTGCTGGCGTGTCATGTGTCGGGAGCTCTGCCTGCAACGAACATCGGCGCTGCAACTCCAATTTCAGGCGCTGGAAATGCTCTCACCGACGATCTGCGTGCAAAGCTGATTGAAGACACGAAGTCATGGGCCGTGAGTCTTGCAAAGAAGCGAAACCGCTCTGTCGAGTTTGCAGAGAAGATGATCACCGAAGCCAAGGCGTACGATGTCGATTCGGCGCTGAAGATCGGAGCCATCGAGATCCGCGCGACCAGTGTCAGCGATTTTTATGAACAGAGCTCGGCAAAGCAGCAGGTCGTGACAGGTCGACGTATTTTGATGGAGCGAGATCTTCGCGAACTTCTGCTCTCGATTATCGCCGACCCTGAATTTTCTTATTTGTTGTTCATGGCCGCACTTGCGCTTCTCTATTTCGAGGTCACACATCCCGGTGCAATTGCACCTGGTGTGACCGGTGCGCTGCTTTTGCTCGTGTCGCTCATTGCATTTCATAAGCTTGACGTGGTTTGGGGCGGCGTGGGGCTGATGCTTCTGGGTATGGCGTTCCTTGTTGCAGAGGCCTTTGTTCCATCGTTCGGGGCGCTTGGCATTGGTGGAATCTTGGCGCTCGGTGCGGGATCGGTTTTACTTTACGATCCGGCTAGTGGCGGGCTTTCTCTTTCTCTTTGGTTATCGCTCGGCGTGCCGATCACGCTGGGCCTTGCGCTTTTTGCTGTAGGCATTGTTCTTTTTCGTTCGCGGCGATCCGCGGGTGGCGAGAGTTTGGCCGAAGCTGGAATCGTGGGGATCGAGGTCGCCATTGATCATCAAGAGGGTGAGCAGTTTTTCGTGACTGTGCGTGGGGAAATCTGGCGGGTGCAAAGTGAGCGGTCGGTTGCCATCGGTGATCGTGTTCGGATTCTTGGAGTAAAGGGGCTCAGGCTTGTGGTTCTTCCGCTAGCGGCGGTCCCTTCGAAATGAGATGATATAGAGGAGGTCCTTCATGGGATCGTTTATAGGGTTTCTTGCGGTTTTTGCGGTTTTTATTCTGTTCTCGTCTTTTAAGATTCTTAATGAGTGGGAAAAGGGAGTTGTGCTGCGCCTTGGTCGTAGCATTGGTATTCGTGGGCCTGGTTTGGTTTTTGTGATTCCGTTTATTGAGAAAGTCTACAAGGTGGATCTGCTTACGGTGACGATGGATGTGCCGTCACAAGATGTGATCACACAGGACAACATTTCGCTGAAAGTGAATGCCGTCGTTTACTTCCGCGTGACCAACGCCGAAGAAGCCATTTCAAAAGTGGCGGACTTTTATTTTGGCACAAGCCAGCTTGCGCAGACGACACTTCGCTCCGTGCTCGGGCAGTTTCAGATGGATGAGATTCTTGAGCAGAGAGACAAGATTAACCATCGTTTGCAAGAGCTGATCGATAAGCAAACTGAACCATGGGGCGTAAAGGTCAGTCTTGTTGAGGTAAAGAATATCGATTTACCCAAAGAGATGCAGGCGGCGATGGCTCGGCAGGCCGAGGCGGAGCGTGAGCGTCGCGCGAAGTTGATTTCAGCGGAGGGCGAACTGCAGCGAGCAGAGATGTTAAGCAGTGCATCTAAAAAGCTGGCTGAATCGCCATCGGCTCTGCAGCTCGCCTATTTGCAAACTCTCAGTGAGATTGCCAATAACGATGGCACGCGAACGATTGTCTTTCCGATCCCGATTGATTTCTTAAAGGGTCTGATGGGCAAAGACGCGTGAGGATTTGGGGAGTCCTCCTGGCGGGGATTATTTTCGTCGGAATGACGGTCGGGGCGGTCGGCGTGGCAGCAGTTGCCCCGAATCTTGCCGTGGTGCCATCTGTTCCGTCCGCGCTGTCTTCGGAGCAGGCGGTGAGTGTTCGCCGAGGTCAGCTGCGAGACGAAGTTTCACTTTTTGGTGAGGGGCTTCAGTTGCGCGATCCGGCAGGAGGGGTTCTCGTCAGCGGACGAGGACTGGTGTCGTATGCGCTGTCATTTGATGGCATTCGTTGGACGATTCGAGATAAAGCGTCCGGGCGCCTTGTGGCTGTCTCTCTTGGGCGCACTCTTGAAGGCTCGGGCCAGATGCTCCGCATCGATCTGCGCCCGCAACGTTCATCGTTTCGTTTGATCGGTCGACTTAAAGGTCGCGGCGAGCTGATTGCGCTTGTGCCTTTTGAGCAGTATGTCGCAGGTGTCATCGGTTCGGAGCTGCCGAAGGATTGGCCGCTTGAGGTTTTTAAAGCTCAGGCTGTTGCGGCTCGCAGTTTTGCGTTGGCAAGAATGCGAAGTGCCTCGGCTCAGGCGTTAGAGAAAAAACGAGGTTGGTTTTTTGAGGGGACGACAACAGATCAGATGTTTGACGATGATCGAAGTCACGAGCGCGCGGTCCAGGCGGCCCGCGAAACAGCTGGTGTGACAATGGTTGAACATGGAGAAGTGGTTTCGACGCACTATCACTCTGATTGTGGTGGACAGACCGATGAGCCAGCGACGGTGTGGGGTGGCGGGCCGCGTTTTGGTGCGGCTCGCGATGTGGGATGCCCGTTGAATCCGCGGGCAAAGTGGCGACTGGTACGGTCATTTCAGGAGATTCAAGCGGCACTTCAACACAAGCAGATTTTGCCGACGCGTTTTCAATTGGCTTCTCTTCAGGTGACCTCGCGTTCGGCGGCCGGGCGAGCACTCAGCGTGGCGGTTGTTGATGCGGTTTCGGGCCGGAGTTTTTCTGTGACCGGCGAGCGACTTCGTGAGGCATTGGGCTTTTCGACTCTAAAGAGTACGCTGTTTGAAGTGAAGCGAAGCGCCGCCGATCCGACAGGTGTCGAGTTCACGGGCCGCGGCTTTGGCCATGGCTCTGGACTTTGTCAGTGGGGCGCTCGTTCCTTAGCCCTTTCGGGAAAGGGCTATCGTGAAATTCTCAATCACTACTATCCAAGGCTTCAAATCACTGAGCGCTAAGCGGCTCGTTGCCCCTTGTTCTGAGTTTCATGACCACTATCCAGCGGCAAGATGTCGGCGTGACGGTTGCTCTCGCTGTGAGTGGCGTGGCCGTTCACAACAAACTCCAGCATCTTAATAGACTGTCCCATCTGCTCGGACTGCGTCGACATTTCCTGCGAACGATTGCTCACGTCTTCAGCGCGCGTTGAATTCTGCTGGGTGACTTGGTCGAGTTCTTGGATGGCCTGGTTGATCTGTTCGATTCCCGTCGACTGTTCGCGGGCCATCTGGCGGACCTGATCGGTGATCTCTTTGACCTTCGCAAACTGGTGGTTGGCTTCGCGCAGTTTCTCGTCTGCGCCTTTTGTTAACGTTACGCCGGAACTGACGGCATCGCTTGTTGAGTCGACAAGCGTTCGAATCTCACTTGCCGAGTGAGACGAGCGGAGCGAGAGCGCTCGGACGGCCTCTGCAACAACCGAGAAGCCGCGTCCAGCTTCGCCTGCCCGTGCGGCTTCGATTGCGGCATTGAGTGCAAGCAGATTGGTTTGAAAAGCGAGATCGTCGATCACCGAGTTGATGCGTTGGATCTCTGTGCTTTTCTTCTCGATCTCAATCATGCTCTCACGGAGTTTGCCGATTTCGCTGATGGAGTCGTTTAAGCGGTCGGCGCAGACATCGATGGCGGTCGCGGCCGACTGGGCATTGTCATGCGTTTGACTGACAAGGCTTTCGATTTCATGTGTGCTGGCCGAAGTCTCTTCGATCGATGCCGCGGCCGATACAGAGGCGTCGCGCAGATCGGCTGCCGATGTGCCAAGCTGAGTTGCGGCGACTTGAAGATCTGTGCGGCCGCGTTCAAGTTGCTCGGCTGACTCTGCAAGCTGGCGAAGCGGTTTTCGAATCCAAAGGACCGAGAGGCCAGCGACAAGAATTGAGATGAGCGTTGCTGCACCCAGAATGATGAGGAGCGTATCGTTTGCAGCCGCCTCAATGGGAGCGAGGCTTGCCTCAATCATAAAGACGCCATGCAGTTTGTTGTCGGCCCAGTTTTCCATTTCATGACCAAGGATATCTTTGCCGTTGCCCCATGGCGAAGTTGCGGGAGCCCCGTGACAAGAGAGACAGCCCTGAGCTTTGGATAGATACACTGGGCGATAGACGTGAACGGAGTGGTTATCGACGACGGACCATTCTTTCAGATTCGGATCGGCGACAAACTTTCTTAAGATTGAGAGTTCTTCCGGAGTGGCGAGGTTTTCTTTTCGGCGCGGTTCATCTGAGAAAACACGAAACTTATAGCCTGACGCTTCGGCTCCTTCGCTTCCGACTTTCATCGACGCAAAGATTGGAACTTGTTTGAGTACCTTTATCTTCATGTCGTCAGAGAGTTTGCCATCAGGATGGAGGCGCTTGGCTTCTTGAATCGCAAAATCAAGACCGCCTTGCGAAGCGACATAACTGCGGACCACTTCGATGCGGTCGAGGATGGCCCGGCTTTTATCGATGAGCTCGTGTTCGCCCTCGTGGCGTATGCGGCGATCCACAACCACTGAGATTAGACCTGCGACCATGACGGCCGTTCCTAGAACACACAGAAGCACTCTCATTCGAAAAGACATGATGACCTCGTTTTTTGACGACACATTGATATGTGGTCGCATTCGTTATCGGTCGACGGCGGGCAGTGCTTTATGGGCGAGGATGAAATGGAAATATTATGAATTTCAGTCGGTTATAAAGTTAAGCCCCGCCACAAAGCCGTTTGGATCTGAGACGAAAGGGCGAAACTGAGACGTTTTTGGGCTGAGCAGGCCTGAAACTGTCACCGTGAAAGCCTTCCCTGGCTGTCTCAAGTTGAGACAGCTAGCGAAAAAAACAGTGATTTCAATTTGTTACATTGCGGCACGTGGCAGCATCTCGTCCGGCACCGCCTTCGCATTGAAGAGAGTGTGAAGGTGGAAAGTTAACAAGGGGAAGGGTTTATGAAACCGAGAACACTCATTCTAGCCGTAGCCGCTGTTGCGATGAATATTGGCTGTGCGCAGGAAAAAAACAATGACGCAGGTTCGACTGTCGCAACTCCGGTTGTGGCATGCAGTCGCGGTGAGTGCACAACCGGTGGAACAGGCCTTCCTGATGCTCCCGGCGGTTCCGGTGGAACTGGTGGCTCGGGCTACTACTCTGGAGCAACAGCATCGCTGACAATTGCAAGCGGTGCGCTTCGCCAGATGTTCTACAATTCGTACCCAAACAATCCGCAGAGCGCGCAGATCAATATCGATCTCTCTCGCAAAGCGGATGCAGTCGTCATCTCTTACATCGATAACGGTAAAACGATCGAAGCAGGACTTGGCGTACAGTTCCCAGGCGGAAGTCGTCAAAATGAACGGTACAACGGTTGGGTGACTCAGACTGTTGGAATGTCGGTGCCGACACCTGTTTACAAGGGCCTCTTCCAAGATGCTTACGGTGCGGTGGTGATTGTTATCGATAAGACGCTGAATCTTGGCGATGGAACTCCGGCGCAATATGTTGGCGGTTCGGTTTTGGTTCCAGAACTTTGGCGATGGTCAGTACGGTGAGAGCACTTGTCAGTCGGGCGATCCGCGCTATGGCACATGCTACTCGCAGCAGAAGATGTGCTGGGAGATCACTTACGGTCCTTACGATTGCACAACATTCCGCAGTGGTAACTCGATCGTGATGAACTCAAGCCTCTATCCGACAAATCACGGTGAGACGCGTACGAAGTCTTACCAGAAGCTCGGCGACTTTAGCGGAATGTCACGAGCCGCAGCCGGTCTGTAACGAAACTAAGGTTTTAGAAACGAAAGTAAAAGGGAGAGACGTATGAAAAACCAAGCTTTAACCCGATGGTTGACGACAGGAATGATCCTGTTCACTGTTGCAGTGCTGGCTACAGCCTGCGGCAAAAAAGATGAAGGCGGTCAGGTGGTCGCCGTAACTCCAACAGGTCCGATCGCAGGATCGTGTGTGGGATGTCCGAGTGGCGTGACGCTGCTCTCGTCTGGAGTCGGCAAGGCCTACACTGGCGGTCAGCTTGAAGCTGAAATGTCTCTTCAGTTCCATGGCGATACAACGACGATCAATCAGTATCGTCAGCAGGGTATCACGCCGACAATTGGCAACTACTCAGGTCCCGTTGTGGCGGGCGGAGTTCTTCGGGTGCGTATCGCGCGAACAGTCGGCTGTATTGTTCCCGCTGGCGACTACACGATTTCGACGGTGGCTCCGGGAACTTGGAATGGTCAGTCGTTCTACAACCTGCAGCTTCAGGCGACAGGTCCAACGACTCTTCAGATCCAGCTTCGCAGCAACTGGGTGATGTCGGCAGTTCCTGCGGTCGTGGACTTGGCTGGTGCTCAGTTCCCATTCCATGTTCAAGGCAACGCGTACATCAATTCGATGGCGGGCGGAATTTGCTCGGCACCGTTTAATGTGTTCCCACTCGAATAGTCCCCAAAAAGTAAACCCCCTTTAAAACCTAAGCGGCGCCGGCTCCCCCTTCCGGCGCCGCTTTTTATTTCACGCACAATCCATTGCCCTGTTATTTCAATATCTTATGCACAAAACTGAAACCTGACCTTTGTTTATCTTGACCGGGCGGGACACCTCCATGTACCTCGTCGTCATGAGCAAACTCATCAAGACATTGGCACTGGTCTCGGCAGTTGTGCATTTGGTCATTCCGTCGCAGGGCGCAGCCGCGGCGATGAGTGAACTCGACCTGATTGTTCGCTTTTCGGTGGCGCAAACGCTCACATTGCAAACCGGAATCACCGTCAACGAAGACGATGTTCAAAGTTTAAGGATTGTAACGACAACCCCTGGTTTTGTTGTGGTCTGTAGTGACGTGACGGTCGAAACCCGAGTGTTTCAGTGCAAGACCGAAATCGAGCGTCGTGCCGATGGCTCATTCGGACTTGATCAAACCGTTTGCCACGACTGAGGAAGCTTGATTTCATCTCCTCATGGAAAAATCGGCGGCGTTGCCTCTGTGGGTTGAGTTTTTCGATGATCTACAGAATATCCGAGGGCGCTCACTGAATACGGTGATGGCCTACCGGCGAGATCTTGAGCTCTGGGAAGAGTATCGTCAAAAACACAGCGATGTGGCGGGCTTCTTCATCTTTATGAAGGCTCGAAGCCTCTCCACGCGTTCGCAGGCGCGGGTGATCTCGTCGTTGAGAACGTATTTTCGATTTGTCGAAGACAATGGGCATGCGGCGCCCGAGCTTCGCGAGTTGCGTCCGCCGAAGGTGAAAGCGGGCCTCCCTAAAGTTCTCTCTGAAAATGAGTTTAAGCAGCTCTACGAGGCAGCAGAGGTTGAGGGGGATCTGGCGCGAACGGCACGCAATCGCCTGACTCTGCTTTTGCTTTACGGTCTTGGTTGCCGCGTTAGCGAATTGATTGGTTTGAATCGCTCTGATTTTAACGAGACCGATCAGTGGCTTTCGATTATCGGCAAGGGCAATAAAGAGCGAGCCGTGCCGCTGACCGAGAAACTCGCGACTGAACTCAAAGCCTATCTGGTCCATGCACGTCCGCTCTTGCTCAAGGACGATCGCGATCCAGAGTCGATTTTGATCAATGATCGTGGGCATCGTCCATCGCGGATCGATATCTGGCGTTGGCTGTCGGCGTGGTCGATTCGAGCTGGTTTTGATGAGCCGGTGAGTCCGCACCGCTTTCGTCATGGTTGCGCAACAGCGCTCCTTGAGTCGGGTGCTGACCTTCGATCCATTCAGGTTCTTCTCGGCCATGCCTCGATTCAAACGACGCAGATCTACACGACCGTTGCGACCCGCTCGATGACCGAGGCGATTGAAAAGCACCATCCGCTCTCCGGTCTGGATTCGCCGTTGGCCTCACGCCCGGCCGGTGAACACGATATCTAGGGCGGACGCCGAATTGCTCTGAACGTCGGACTTTCCAAGTTTACTTGGGGAGGTCGGTTGATGGTTGTGCGTTCAGCAATGGTCCGCGATGGGCATGTCACTCCAATTGAAATTGAACTTGTTTTGGCGCCGGGGCTTCCGGTGATTGAGTTTCTTGGGCGCCCTGAGCCTTCGCTCAAAGAAAGTGCGGTTCGAATCAAGTCCGCTCTTCGGGCGAGCGGCCACGCTCTGCCGAAGGGCCGAAAGGTTCTTGTCGACCTCCGGCCAAGACTTGAGCGAAAGCATGGGATCGGTCTCGATCTGCCGGTGGCTCTCGGGCTCATGGCGCTTCTTGGGCGAATTCCACACGAGATGATTCGCGACCACGTGATCTACGGTGATTTGAGTTTAAGAGGGGATGTGCTGACACCGGAGGACTGGAAGTGGGTTTTTCGAAAACGCTTGGGACGTCTCTTGACTGGCTCCGTGAATGAAGGGAGTGACGAGCTGAGCGAGCTGTCCACTCTGCGGCTTCCGCTTGAGCTCAAGGCTTCGAATCCATCATTGAATGTGGCTCCCGCATCTCGGCACCGTGGAGCGGATACGGATCTTGATTGTGATTCGGTGAGGCTTGAAGAGGTGACGGCGCGACTGGCGGTGGCGATAGCCGTTGGCGAGCACTCGGTTTTGATGGCCGGGCCTGCGGGCACAGGGAAGACGACGCTCACTAAAATTATCCACGAGCTTCGTCCTGATCCAAGCCCAAGTGAGAGGCTTGAGATCGAACAGTGGGCGGAGCGCGATTGCCGGAGGCCCTATGTGAGTGAGCACCATCTTGCGAAGGAACTCGCGATGGTTGGCGGAGCGCAGCCGCCACGTCCTGGGGCAGTCACGCGGGCTCACCTTGGAACGTTGACCTTGGATGAGGCGTTGCTCTTTCGACCGCAAGTTCAGGATG
Source organism: Bdellovibrionales bacterium (assembly GCA_016713885.1). Taxonomy (GTDB): domain Bacteria; phylum Bdellovibrionota; class Bdellovibrionia; order Bdellovibrionales; family JAMPXM01. The sequence continues at coordinate 184,689 of JADJOF010000006.1, forward strand.
CGCTTCGCGAGCCAACCGAGGCGGGCGTGATCAATATTGCGCGTGGTCCTTATAGTGAGCGATTCCCGTGTCGCTACCTTTTGCTTGGAACGACCAATCTCTGCGCCTGTGGCTCCTATACCGAGGAACGCCCGGAACTCTGCATCTGCTCGCGCGCGGTCCGCCGTCAGTACGCGGGCCGGCGCAGGGGGCCGTTCGTGGATCGATTTCAGATGCTGGTGTTTTCAACGAATTGGAAGCCAGGACTTGCGAAGATCGATTTTCGCGAGCTTGAACGCCGGGTCGAGCGCGCCGAGGAGTTTCGCCTATCGAGGCTTTTTATCGAAGGCGGCGCCACTGAGCGAAACGCTCACCGCGTGAATAGAGCGGTCGTCGAGACCTGGGCTTCGGGCCTACCGCAGACACTTTCCGAGCGCAGGCGACAAGCGGTGCTGAAGCTTGCGCGGACGCTTGCCGATCTGGACGGCACGCTTTCGGTGACGGCTGAGCAGCTTTCAGAGGCGAAAAGCTATGCGCTCGACCCATTTCTACAGTGGTCGGGCGGAAACGCCTGATTTTTAGGCGGGTGGATCGGTGTTGACCCGATCCCGCCAAATCACTAAAACTGAGTCTTCTTCTTCTTCTCGTTGGTGGTATGGCCGAGGAGCTAGGCAGCGGACTGCAAATCCGTGTACGGGGGTGCGAATCCCTCTACCACCTCCATTCTGCCTCTGATCGCTTCACGATCAGGCGATCGCAAAGCGATCGGCAGAATGGACCAGGCGCGAAAGCGCCTTTTGCGTGAGGGATTTCTGTTTCTCAGAGACTGTCCCAAATCCTAAGTAACCGATACTGATCCAAGTCCCAATTCCAACCGAGGACTGCGATATGGCCAAAGACACTCCTGAAGTTTTATTGATGGCGCCTGAACGGCATCGTTCCGATCGAATTGGTTGGCTGCGGGCTGCGGTTCTTGGTGCCAACGATGGAATTGTTTCGACGGCGAGTTTGATTGTGGGTGTGGCGGCTGCGGGAACGGCGCCGCATGAGATTTTGATCACGGGCGCGGCGGGGCTTGTCGCCGGTGCGATGTCGATGGCGGCTGGCGAATATGTTTCGGTGAGTTCGCAAGCGGATACGGAGCAAGCGGACCTCGCGCGTGAGCGCGTCGAGCTTGCGACGAATATTGAATTCGAACGCGAAGAGCTCGCAGCGATTTATGTGAGCCGCGGACTTCAGCCTGAGCTTGCGCGGCAAGTGGCTGAGCAGCTGATGGCGCGCGATGCGCTGGGAAGTCATGCTCGTGAGGAACTCGGTATCACCGAGATGCTTCGTGCGCGTCCAGTGCAGGCGGCACTGGCGTCGGCGGGCACGTTTGCGGTGGGTGCAGCGCTCCCGCTTGTAATGGTTCTCGTGGCATCGCCTGAGCGGCTTATTGCGACCGTGTCGCTGTCGTCGCTGCTGTTTCTGGTTTCACTTGGGGTGCTTGCGGCCGGAGTCGGTGGTTCAGGTGTTTTAAAAGGAGCGCTGCGCGTTGGCTTTTGAGAAGCGCTTGCGATGGCAGTGACGGCGGGAATTGGTTCGCTCTTTGGCGCCGTTGTTTGAGCGAGTGATTTGGATTGCTCCGAGTATGCAAACTCCGAATAGATTTACTGAGTTCGCGAACAGGACATTCCAAGCGTCGCCGTCTCTTTGGCTTTGGCCGAGTCGACGGGATACAGATAGGTGATTCCCATCTGATCGTCCGTTTGGAGGCGAATTTCATCGCCGGATTGGAAGTAGGACATCACCGACTTGGTTATTTCCTGTGGGTGATCGAGCCCCAGGCAGTGGCCGATCTCATGAGTGACCGCGGTCACAAAAGTTTTGGCTTTTTCAAAAACCTGAGCTTTGAGCTTGATCGAACAGCTTGTGACTTGACCGCCAGTTCGCGCTTGCTGGGCTTCTCCGCCGGAGGAGGCGCCGTTGGGGTCTGCTTCTTCGATTGTGATTGTTCGTTGCGCGGAGTTTGCGGAGAAATCCGTATCGGATTGTCCTGCGAGAACGAGGAACGAAGCGTTGACGCCATTGTAGTCGTTGAAAATCGAGGTCATTAAATTGTCGATGGAAACTGTGGTCGAGCCGGACGATGGATCTGTTGCTGGCAAATCATTCTCAATTGTGCGACTGCCGTAGGGGTAGACGACAAAGATTTTCGAAGTGGCAGTGGTGGACTTATCGAGTGGCCATTGATTGCCCGATGGGAAGACGCGAAATCCGAAACTCACAAAAGCCGCCAGTCCTAAGAAAACAAATGTTTTTTTAGAAGCCATAGCTTCCTCCTAGAACGCCCACGCCTTGCGAAAAACCGGAGACGTCAAAGACGGTCGTGAGTTCTCCGCGAATTCCAATGCCGTACCAACTATACGAAAAACCAACCCCGCCGTAGAGTCCAATATTGTTCGAGTAGGCGAAGCCAAAAGTAGAGTAGGTGTGATCATTGAAGTCGAAAATTTTGTCGAATCCGTACGATGCCGGTGTCAGTTTTCCGAGTTCCCATTCTCCCCAGCCGACGCGAACGCTACCGGGAAAGGTGAAGGTTGTCGAGAATGCGGCCAAAGCGTGAAAGTCGCGCTGTTTGGCTTCGACCTGTGGAGAAAAAAGTAGGGCGATCAGCAGGAGCCACTTCACCATACAACCCCAAGCGATAAGCAGGTGTAGTCCTGATAAGCGAGCGCCGTGATATTGGCCAGTTGCGGAGGCCCCACATGGCATCGAGTCCGAGGTAGACTGAATCAAAGTAGATCCAATGCAGGCGAAGGGCGGGGCCAATGGCGAAGTCGTCTGACTTTGATTCGGACGCCGCATTTTCGTCTTTGAATGAGCGAACGGTGTACATCGTGCCGAGGCCAAAGCCCGGTGAGATTCGACCGCCCCAGAAGGTGCCGTTGCCAAGAAGCCAATAGAGGGAAAGCTGATAGTTGGCCTGGTAGTAGTATTGATTCGCAACACCGGTGGAGGAACCGAATAGTCCATACTCTGATGTGGTGATGCCTGTTGCGATCGCGGGAACGAGCCTGCCGCCAGTCGCCGATGTCGAGCCGATTCCGAACTCGAGCGAGGCTTTTGCCGACGTGCCAAATAGAACGCCGAACAAAACCCAGATGAACAGAGGTAAGATTCTTGGAGAGCTCACGGCTTGATTCAATCAGAACCAAATGCGGTACGGAAGGAGTATTTTGCTCAATACGAACGAGATCGCGATTGACGGAACGGCGGCTCGACTGGATATTTTGTGTGTCGCAGAATCAGGCTTAGGGAGGTCAGCATGGGTATCTTCAAATCGGGTTTCATCAGTGCCAGTCTTCTTGCTCTCGGCTTGAGCGCCGGTGCGCAGACTGAGGACCTCAATGCTCGCGATCCTCGCCTTAAAGAAGGACAGATGTTTGTCGTGAAGCTGATCCCGGCCGGCAAGCGCCTTCAGGTGCTGATCACCGGAAAAGAGGCCGCGCGTGTCGACTTCGGGCAGCTCGGTATGCAGGCGACACTTTTTGTTGGCGATAAAGCGGTGAGCCTAACGCCGAAGCGCGATAAGGATCGTTTCATCATTGATGCGGCGCAAGCTGCACATGACAAAGCGTCGCGCCTGAAGATCGATGTTAAAGAAGGCACAAAGCAAGAGCAGTTTGAGTTCGACAAACTGCCTTAGCGGCAAAACCAGTAGCGCATGGGGCTTTGATTGTGCCAGTAGGCCGATACGAGTTTTCGATTGTGATCGAGAATGTAATCAACCATTGATTCATCGCCGCCATCCGTGATCGAAATTTTGAAACCGACGACGGTGCCATCTGGTGAACGGTATTCAGCAGCCGAATCGATATAGATCTCAAGTGGCGACTCGGAGTAAGCGCCGAGTTCTTTCCGATAGTGACGGAGTGCTGCAGAGGCAAGTTTGTAGGTACTGCTGGTGACCGTGATTTCGACTTTTTCGCCGTCGAGCGCCGACCGCAGGCGCTCGCCGCAGGCCGAGGTGCCGGTGAGTGGTGCTGCAAACGAACTTTGTGCAAAGACTGAAGTCGTGAAAAGTACGAGTACAAGGATCAAGCTCTTCATTTTCATCTCCTAAAGTTTGATGATCGCGGCGAGAAGCGAAGCACCTCGAAAGAGAGGGCGTACATCTTTTTCTAAAAAGACGATCACCGTGGCGTCCATTTACACTTTTCACTGCTGAGACCCAAGGTGTTTCATCCAAATCAGGGCAAAAGCTCGCGGAATTTGCGGCGCCAGTTTGGATACTCGCGCCACGTGCCCGGAATATTCTGCGGGCGCTCTTCGCCCCAAAAGTCTTCAAGGTTCGTGACAAAGTAGAGTGGTTTCTGCTTCGAATTTCTATAGAGACATTTCGCGCAAGCTCGCCGCCATTGGCCGCGCCGAATTTCTCGGTCCACGGTTTGGCTTGGTTGAGCCGATCAGTCGTGAAGGATTGAAGGTAGCGAGGAGCAAGAATTCCAAGTTCGCAGGACTGGGGGAGATCCTTGGCTTCAGCAAAGGCCGCCAGCATTGGCATGTCGTGGGTATTCATGCACGCAAGAGAAGTCTCGGGAATCTGCGTGAGCGCTTTTTCAGGCGAGTGTGCGAACTCCATCTCGAGAACCCACATGCCTTTGATTCCTCGTTTCTGCATGAGTGCATTCACTTCGGGAGGAACTGTGCCGAGGTTTTCACCGATAAAATCGCAGCCGGCCAAGTGGGCTTCGAGAATAGCGATGGCAAATAGATCCTCGGGAGGAAAGCGAAGATAGACGCCGTCCTTTGCCGACCAGCCTTTTGGAATGCAGTAGACGCGAAAGAGTCCCATCACGTGATCGAGGCGAAGCAGGCGTCCAAAGCGAAGATGATTTCTCAGTGCCTGTTGAAAGTAAGTGTAGCGAGTGGCTCTGAGGCGTGCGGGATGAAATGCGGGAAAGCCCCAGTCTTGACCGTTTTGGAAAACCGGTTCGGGTGGAGCTCCAACGGAAACCTCTTTAAAGAAAATTTCGGGTTGGTCATGGAAGTCAAAGCCCGCATCGGTCACGCCGACTGGGAAATCAAGATACAGCCCAACGGGTGAGGACTTTTGAAAATCGCGAAGCTGCCGGCACATTTCAAATTGGGCGAAGATGTGAAACTGCTGCTCTTCTCTTTCGCTTGATCGAAAGGCCGCGTAGCGATGGACCGCGGGGTTTTCGGCTGCGAAGGCTTTGAACTCTTGCGTCGTGTTGTCGCCCTGTTCGAAAAAGTCCTTGGCGAGGATCTTGAGAACGGATTTTTTTAATTGATAGGTTGCATGGTAGTCAGCGTAATCGAGCTCGCGAAGCCTCTTGGCCTCGGTCTGAAAGTCGTTTGAGCCAAGCCGGTCTTTCGCTTCGGCCGTGCCATAGTGCTGAACGGCCTCCTCAAGATCGATGTAGAGTTCGTTCCAAAAAAGACGGGTGATGGCCGAGTAGGGGCTTGGATCGCAGTCAGGCGCATCGAAGTTTCCAGCCAGAAGCGGGAGAGTTGCAATCCAGCTGTTTCCTTCTTGATGAAGTTTGGCGGCGATTTTCTTAAGCTCGCGAAGTGAGCCCATGCCGATTTCAGTTCCTGTGCGCAGTGCATAGAGAGGAATGAAAGGGCCTTCTGTTTGCTTCAGATGCTTTGGAGTTTCGAGTTTTTCAGGTGGGCAGATGCAGTAGATCTCGTGCGCATGCTGAGGGTTTTCGACAGTGATAACGTGATATCCAAGAGGGAGCGATGTTTCGATCGCGATTTCAAAAATGCTTCCGCGTTCGGAGTTTCGAATCAGGGTTGCCGTAAAATCAAGAGGATGGGTGGCCTGGTTTGCGAGCGCCTGACCGGTTGCACCGTCGGCGGCCTTTGCAGAGATCGCCAAGTTTTTTAAAAACTCGTGACTAGCATAGAGACGAAAACGAAGACCTTTGCCGCCCCAGCCGACAAGCGTTGATGGAACAGCGTTGCGCCACGGTTGCTGCAAACGATCGGTGATGAGGCGTCTAAGGTCGTCGTTTGAAGTGATCTTTGTTCGTGTCAGGTCTTGCAGGGTGCGCACGAGGACCGCGTCGCTCGCCCACACTGTTTCGTTAAAGACATTTTGATAGGAGGTTTGCAGACCAAAGAGCCTTGAGGCGCGGCGGAGGAGAGTTTGATTCATGTTCGTTCTGCTCCACAGTACGGTAGGTGCGAAGCGCCAATGACGCCGGCGCGTGTGTCAGTTTTTGCCGTTTGGAGTTTACACTCGAAGGCTGGGTTGAAGTCGCGGATCAGTTTTCGGTAAATCTCGGTGGTTTGCTTAAGGTAGAGCGATTTGATTTTCAAAAGCCCGCCCGATAGGAAAAGACCCTCAAGGTTAAAGCCAATCGAGAGATTGTATGCGAGCGTTGCCAGTGCCAGCGCCATATCGTCAAAGAGCGGCGCAAGTTTCGTGTTGCCCTGTTTGAGGGCATGCACAATGTCTTCAACTGAGTGGCCCTCAAAGCCAAGCGCGCGAGCGCGATTTTGAAGGCCTGTTCCAGAGGCAACGCCCTCAATCGTGTGAAACCGTCGAGTCGAAAGGTCGCCTTTGAGCTCAGAGCCTGAGAAAATCAGATGGCCAAACTCAGATCCCATGCCATGAGTTTGACAGGGGCGCCCTTGGAAGATGATACCGGTTCCGATTCCTGTTCCGACAGTGATGACAGCGTAGGACTTCATTCCCTTCGCGCCACCGATCCAGCCTTCGGCAAGTGCTGCCGCAATCGCATCGTTTTGAAAGTGAACCGTGGTTTTGAATTTTCGCTGCTTCAGTTCTTGCGCCAGCAGGTCGCGAATTTTGACGATCTTCCAGCCGGGAAAGTTCACCGGGTGAATCAATGTTCCGGATTCGGCATTGAGTGGGCCAGCGCTCGCAAGGCCCACGCCGACAAAGTGGCGAGGTCCACATTCGCTTGGGTAGCGTCGCTTGAAGTCGGCCGTGAGGTCGCCCATGAGATTAAGGACGCGTTTCTGAGTTTTTAGTGCTGAACCATCGGCTGCCATTGTGACCGGGACTTTTGTGGCCTCAATGATTTCACCTTGGGAGTTGACCAGAGCGGCGGCAAGTTTTGTTCCGCCAAGATCGAGGCCAATCGAAAATGTGGTTTTTTTCTTCATGGGGTCCTCAGTAAAACAAGGGCGGAAAGTGCCGGCACACTGAAGGTGGTTCGGCCGCCTCGCCCAACGGCAATAGGACTTGCGCAGCGATTTCGAATGGGGTCGTAAGAGGAATCGAGGAGGTTGCAGTAATGTCCCCGAGGAAGTCCGTGGCTAAGAGTTTCAGTCATTGCGGTGGGACTTGAGTTGATAACGACAAAACCCAAGTCGCCGCGTGCGAAGGCGATTCGATTTGATCCATTTGACCAGTAGTGACTGACCGAGAAGGACGAATCGGTTTTATTTCGGAACCGAACGAGATTGAGGACATAGGGCTTTCGATGTTCGCAAGTCCATGCGGAGTCACACTGGCCAGCGGTGTTCAGGATCGGACGAGTGTGTTTCTGACTATCGACGGGCGGGCCCTGATCAAACGATGAGAAGTGATAGCCCGAGTAGACTTGGGGGTAGCCGTACGGCCAAGTGAGCATAAATACTTGCGCCAGTTGGTAGAGTTGCTCATCGCGGTGAAACGAAAGCGTTTCGCCCGAAGCGGAGCGTTCGAGATCGTGATTGGTTAAAAACACGATGGCGTCACTGCTGGCGATAGGTCCAATGCCAATGCGGCTAAGCGAGTTTAAACTCTGACTTTGAAACGCCTGTCCGAGGAGAAAAGGATAGACGTAATCAGAGACATCGCCGTTTACATTGTACTCGGAATACTGGATGTTTTCGCTATAGCCGAGTACGAGCTCTTGGAAGATGTAGGGAGAACCTGAAAGTCGACTGATGATGGCCTTGATGTCGGCGGACGGGATATGTTTAGCGGCATCGATGCGAAAGCCGGCGACCCCCATCTGCAGCATGGAGTTCATATAACTCGAGATCTTTTTTTGAACCGATAGCGACCCAGTCTTGAGATCAGCAAGGTTCACGAGTTCGCAGTTTTGAACTTCGAAGCGATCCGAGAAATTGACGATGTCATCGTTTCCGTTAAGGCCACAGTGATGAAAGTCCGAGTCCGAATAGAGCCCGGGATATTGGTACTGCGAAAACTGTGTGCCGCCAATGCCTGTGCCGCCGGCCATTCCGGCCATGTGATTAAAAACGGTATCGACATAGATATCGACACCGGCCGCTTTACAACGACGAACCATGTCTTTGAACTGGGTCTCGTCTCCAGAGCGAGAAATCAACTTGTAGCTGATCGGTTGGTAGCGCGTCCACCACGGTGAGCCTGGCCAATCGAGGTGCTCTTGTGGTGGAGAAATCTGAACAGCAGAAAAACCGGCGGGTCCTAAAACGTCCTCGCACTCGCGGGCAACATCTGCCCACGGCCACTCAAAAGCTGCACAAAAACAGTTCGCGATTCAACGGCCTGGACGCGATGGCCAATCGTGATCGCGAGCAGGATTATAGCGAGGGCTCTAAACATGGCGCCCCTCTTGGAAGCTGACGACTTTGTCGCGATCGATTGTGAAAGTAAAGGGCTCGCCCGAACGAATCGTGCTCTGCCCCTGCTGGAGAATGCGAAGTGGACCGATTTCAGTTTCGACGTGAATGAGCTACTGGGAACCAAGATTTTCGCTGAGAACGGCGGTGCCGCGGTACTCGCCACCCGAGGCAATATGAATGTGCTCGGGGCGAAGAGCGTGTTGTTGGTTTGAGCTTAAGCCAAGTGCAGCAACCTTTTTTGAATCCAGCATGTTGATCTCGGGTGAGCCGATAAACTGGGCGATAAACGGCGTGGCTGGTTGGCTATAAACCTCTTCAGGCGAGCCCACTTGCTCAAGTTCGCCGCGGTTGAGAATGGCGATGCGATCACCCATGGTTGTGGCTTCGACCTGATCATGGGTCACGTAGATCATCGTGTTCTTGAGTCGCTGGTGAATCTTTTGATTTCAATTCGCATTTGCGAACGAAGGTGAGCATCGAGATTCGAGAGCGGTTCATCAAACAAAATGACGGGAGTCTCTCGAACCAGAGCGCGGCCAAGAGCCACGCGCTGGCGCTGTCCACCTGAAAGTTCACGGGGCTTTCGATCAAGGAGGTTTGTGAGGCCTAAGAGCTCGGCCGTGGAGTCGACTTTGTTTTTAATTGTCTGCGGCGGATCGTTCTTATTTTTCAGAGCAAAGCTCATGTTGTCGCGAACACTGAGGTGCGGGTAAAGCGCGTAGCTTTGAAAAACCATGGCGACGTTTCGGTGCTGGGGTTCGACCGATGTCACATCGCGATCGCCAATGAGTATTCGACCGGTATCGGTGGTTTCAAGGCCGGCAATCATGCGCAGCAAAGTGGACTTGCCGCAGCCCGATGGTCCAAGCAGGACGAGGAACTCTCCCGAATGCACCTCAAGGCTGAGCGGTCGGATCACCTGGTTGGGGACCAGGCCTTTGCTCCGAAAGGACTTGCTCACATTCTGAAGAATAACGCTCGCCATGAACCTATCCCTTTACACTGCCAACCGTCAGGCCGGAAACCAAAAACCGCGAAAGTGCTAAGAACAAAACGACAACCGGCGCGCTCACGATCAGGCTCGCTGCCGCGTAAAGTCCCCAGTCTGTTGCAAGACTGGCCTGAAAAGATTTTAAGCCAAGGGGCAGTGTGTAGAGCTGGGGATCCTGTAAAACAATCGCCGCAATCATGTACTCGCCCCAAGACGTCATAAAGCTAAAGAGGCCGGTGATGGCGAGAGCTGGGAGCGAGAGCGGAAGGATAACCTTAATGAAAAGCGACCATGAGGTGAGACCATCCATGCGTGCCGCCTCTTCAAGATCGCGCGGCAAGGTTTCGAAGTAGCCCTTCATCTGCCAGATACAAAATGGAAGGGCTGTGGATGAGTAGATGATAAAGAGGCCAACGAAGCTATTGATGAGGTGAAGCTTGGTGAGGACAATAAAGAACGGAAGCATCAGCATGCTGGCGGGAAACATCTGTGTGGTGAGAATTGAGCGAAGAATCCAGCTTCGCCCCGGGAACTGAAAGCGCGCCAGAGCATAACCTGACATCGAAGCCATGGCGACTCCGACGAGTGCCACCACGGTGCTGATGAGGACCGAGTTTCTGAGCCAAATCAGAAAGTCCGTTCTGAGGAAGAGTTGGCGAAAGTTATGGAGGTCAGCGGAGGTGAACGCCTTGAGGCCAACATCCATAGTGAAGGCGCTTTCCCCATGGCTTGCCATAGCCAAGATGTAGAATACCGGGAACACGCTGACAATCGCGGCCAATGTTAAAATCAAAAGAGAGAACATAACGCGAAGGTGTTTTGCTTTCATCGGACAACCTCAGATTCTTTTCGCATCAGCACAAAGCCGAGGCCAAGGAGAATCAAGAAGGTGATCATCGACAGCGCTGAGGCCGAGCCGTATCGATACAGGTTGAAAGCCGATTTATAGATGTAGCTCACAAGAATATGGGTCTGATCGGCGGGTTCGCCGCCATTTGAAACCAGCCACACCACGCCAAGTGAATTGACGGTCCAGATGCAACCAAGAACGGCGGCGGGTTTGATGACCGGCATGAGAAGCGGAAGTGTGATCATTCGAAAGCGAGTGAGTGCACCCGCGCCGTCGACACGCGCGGCCTCGTGGAGCTCCTCGGGAATGGCTTGCAGGCCTCCAAGTGCAATCACCATCATAAACGGAAAGCCAAGCCAAACGTTGGTGATCAGGCAGGCGGAAAACGTGAGGAGAGGATCGCTCAGCCAGTCGAGCGCCGGAAGGTGAAGGTAATGCGTGAGGAACTGATTGATCGGCCCGTACTCGCGATTGAACAGGCTTCGCCACGTCAGAGCGGTGATGTACTGAGGCACGGCCCATGGAATGATCAGGAGTGTTCGCCAGAGCGGTTTTGCGGGAAGGGTCTGATTGATCACAAGCGCCAGGGCTACCCCCAGCACGACATGCAGAAACACGTTTGTGAATGTCCAGATTAGGGTTTTGAGAAGCACAGTGTAGAACGCCGAATCCGTCAGCACATCCCAGTAGTGATGAAAGCCGATGAGCGACCAATCGCGAAAGGTGTTGAGCGAGAAGTTTGAAAACGACAGAACAAGGTTGAAGCCAAAAGGGTAAAGCACGACGAGGAGAATGCCAATGATGCCAGGGGCGGCAAGCGTGAGCGGAAAGCGAAGGCTTCCCGCTTGGGCGTTTAAAATGTCGCGAAGGCCTTGCCAAGACTTGAAGAAAAGCCAGAGGGCAAGACCCATGAAGAGCAGCCACATCGCGTAGATCGAGGAGTCTTTCTCAAGCCGTTCGTTCATCAGGTCGATTTGTTTAAGGCTCTTACGTTGTGCACGAGCCGCCGCTGCTTCAGCGGTTGAATTTCCGCCAAGAACAGATTGGTACTCTCCGCGGAGGCTATCCCAAACGGCGCGGATTTCGGGAACGACCGGCATGGGTTCGCCAACGGCCATCAGTTCAGCGGAGTTCATGAGCCACGAGTTCTCAGTGACCGCTCGATTTGTTCGAAGCGAGAGTCGAGACGGAAGCGAACCGACAGCGTTGACGAAGGCGAGCTGTGCTTCTTCTGAATTGAGAAAAGTGAGCAGCCGCAGCGCGAGAGCTTGGCGATGAGAGGAGAGGTTTGGATTGAGCGAGTATCCGGTTGCCCCCACAAGCGGAGCTGGCCAGCGGCCAGTCGAAGACACCATCGGGAGCCTTGCGACGCCAAAGTCGATCCCGGCCTTTTTATAGTCGCCCCATGACCAGTCGCCATTGATAATCATCGCGGCGCGACCTTGCTTGAAAAGTGCGTTGGCCATTTCGTAGTCGCACTCCGCTGGGATAATATGGTCGCGATCGCGCAGGTCTTTGATGAATTGAAAGGCGGCGATGGTGGCGGGTGTATTCAAATTCGGTTTGCCGTCGGCGGTAAAGAACGATTCGCCAAAGCCTTTGATCCAAGGGACGAAGAAAAATGGTTCAGTGAAATTAAAAACAAGTCCGTAGCGATCAGGACGCCCGTCGCCATTAAGATCAACGGTTTGTTTTTTTCCAATCTGGATGAGCTCGTCCGTCGTGCGTGGCGGCCTTGGCAAGAGCTGCTTATTGTAGATCAGCATCAGGTAGTTTCCAACCTTGTCGCCGACCATATAGAGGTGGTCTTGGTACTGCACGAGTGCGAGAGGATCGATCGCACTTTTAAACTCATGAGGTAAAAGGTCCTCAAGTGGCGCAATGATGCCCATCGTTGCCATCGGGCCGACTTGGTCGCTTGGACCATAGAGAAGATCGGGTCCGCTTCCGCCCATAACAGCACTTTGATAACTTGAGCGAAGCTCCTCGGTTTCGCGATAGATGACGTCCACTTGAAGCCCGGGATTTTCGCGTTCAAATCGCTGAGTGAGTTCCGTCAGCACCTCGCGGTGCGAGTAGATCATATTGTGCCAGAGCTGCAGTCGTTCGGTCGTTCGTTCCGCTTCCGCATGCGCGAGAGTGGCATCAAGCAAAAGCACGATCAAGAAGAGTGCGGCCAAAACAGTGCTGCCAAGCCGTCGGATCATCACTGCACTTCCCAGACGCCAATGTTTCGCGCGCCGATTGAAAGCGTCTCGAAGGCGCCTGGGAGAGCGGAGCCACCGAGCTCGGGAGCCAGGCGATGCGGTCGTCCAGCAAAAGGTGAGCGAATCGCCACCTTCTCAAGCGAGGGATTGAGGGCGATCACGAGTTTTGGATCCAGTATCGAGCGCGGCGAATCGATGGAGAACACAATCAGGCCCGGGTGATCTTTTTCTAGATCCGGATAAAAGCGGAGATGTTTTTGAATGTCGGGGCCGGTGAGGAGCGAAAAATGCGGGAGTCTTGCGCGGAGGCGGAGCATGGATTCGACAAAGTTCAAAGTGTCACTTCGGTCGGCCGGTGAGGGTGAGGGAATCGAGTTGAGCCTCGGGGCCCAGAACGAAACGTCGCCGCCGTTTTTCCATGCCGGCGGTAGCCCCTGTCCCCAGTTATCGGAACGAAATGTGAAGTCGAGGCGATTGAACCAATCACCACTATCGTAGCTATCCTGATCGCCGCCTTTGGATCGGAGAATTTCCGATCCGCCTTCAATAAAAGTGAATCCCTGACTGACCAGAACAGTCGCAAGGATCAGGCGTTGAACACTGGCGCGTTCGAATGCCGTCGCCGTTGCTGGAGCACGGCCCGGTGTATAGAAGGGGAGTTTGGCATTGAGGCTATCCCAAAGTGTATAGCCGTCGTGTGCGGAGGCGTAGTTCACAGTTTCATTGGTCGTTGCGGCATAGCCGAGATTCTGTCCACGGAACTGAATGTCGCGTGCCATGACAGAGTTTCCAAGGTGATCGTTCAAACGATAGTCTGCAAGATTCCCGATGAGCCCAGCCTTGATCACATCGGTCAGGTGCCCAAGTTTATTGCGCTGATCGCCGATTGCAGTGGGTGTGTTCTGGTTGGCAGGCTCGTGATTGAAATCCCAGTACAGCCCCGTGGCCCAACCCTGGTCGGATTTTTCACTGCTATGAGGCGTGCCGCCGCGAAGTGCATCGCGCATGCGATCATTGAAGGTTCCGATCCCAAGGCCAAAGGCGTTGATTTGAGTCATGGCCTCTTTGGGATCGCGATCGACCAGTGAGCCGAATGTCCATCCTTCGCCAAAGAGAATGACCGAGCGGCCGTCGACGCCATCTTGAGCGATGGAGAGTTGATCGAGCTTCTCTCGGATCTTCCTCATGTTGCCTTTTGTGTGAAACGACATCAGATCAAACCGAAAGCCTGAAACCTTGTAGTGCTTGGTCCAATGCACGACCGAGTCGACGAGCCATCGCTCCACCATCGGACGCTCGCTTGCGGTATCGGCACAGCAGGAGCTCTGCTCGACTTGGCCCGTTGCCGATGTTCGGTAAAAATAATACGGCACTATTTTATCAAAACAGAAAGCGGCTCGCGGCCACTTTGATAGGTGTGATTAAAGACGACATCCAAAACCAGGCCAAGGCCAAGCTCGTCGAGTGCTTTGACCATTTGTCGAAACTCAAGAATCCGCGCGGAACCATTCGGATCAGTGGCGTAGCTTCCCTCTGGAACCATGAGATGAACGGGATCGTAGCCCCAGTTGTAACTGTCTTGAAGTCGGACTTTGCCGATGGCTTCTTGTGGCGTGAACGAATCCCGCTGAAGCCCACCCGGGATGACGGCCGTGCTCCAATCGCTTCTGACTTCAGGAACAGAGCCGAAATCAAAAACCGGCAAGAGGTGCAAGTGCGTGAGGCCAGCCTCGGCAAGGCGTTTCAGATGCCTGTGAAAGAGAGACGTCGAATCAGAAATCGCGCGATAGCGGCCCTGATTGAGCGGTGTTGTTTCAAGTGCCGAAGCATCGCGAAGATGAGTTTCGTAAATAACGGGGGGGCGCTTGGAGCCGATTCGAACCTGACTCCAATCGGGAGGCGTCAGATTCTTTTGACCGAGATCGATGAACTGACTTTTCTGACTATTGGCCGAGAGCGAATACGACCACGGGTCCGTGGTGAGATGCGTTTCCTCGCGCATGGAGTCGGGCCAGAAGACGGTGACTTCGTAGAGGTAGAAGTGGCCGAGGTGGCGTTTCTCGATGTCGATCTCCCACGTGCCTTCGTTCTGAGTCATCGAAAGCCGCTCGGAGGGTGCGGTTGAGGAAAGATCAGCCTGATCAAAGATCAGGAGCTCAACGCGTCTTGCGGCGGGAGACCAGAGCCGACAGCGAATTGAAGGTGTTGTGGCTTTCGGTTCACAGCCGAGCGGTTGGTTGAGATCGCTCAATTTGTCTAAGACGCCGGTGAGTCGTATCCCCGTGGTATCGAGTGGGGGCTCATTGGAAGCCCTGCGTGCGGCATCGCGGATCTCGATACTCAGATCTTTTTTGATCAAAGACAGAAGCTGCGCGAGGCTGAGAATTGGAACGGTCAAGCGCCAGGACGGCGAGCGAGACTCTGGAGTTGGATGCAGCGGCAAACTCTCAACGGATAAGCCCTTCCGGCTCACGAGAAGAAACTCTGGTTGTCGAATAATCTGAGTGTTGAGAGGTGTGGTGAGTGTGATCTCGTCCGCGCTGACCCATTCGGCGCGCGGAGTCGTGGCACTGGCATTTGGGGCCCATGCGAAGAGCGCCAACGGCGCAAGCAAGCCAACAAGCCCGGCCATTAAAAGCGATGGCCTTCGGACCACGGAATATTCACTGTGGAAAGGGAAACAAAGACCCACGTCGCCCCTGTTATATTGAGTTACTTTTCCAGTTCAGAAAGGTTCCGAATAGACCATTTGTTCTATGTAAGAATCCAGTGGTAAATGCGAGCCTGGTGCATTCTTTCCGATTGCGAGAGGTCGGCCTTATGCGGACAAGCTATGTCCTATTAATCACAGCGTTTTTACTGGTGAGTCTGAAGGCTCAGGCGGCCCGCTTTGATGCGTCGGGCTACTTGCGCGCGGGGACGGGCTGGAATGGCTCCGAGCGACGCATGATTTGCGTGAGCAATAGCGGGGCATCGACGAACGAGTTTCGTCTTGGCAATGAGTGTTCGTTTTACGGCGAGCTCGGTTTAACCGCTCATCATGAGTCGGAGACGTCAGATGGGGCGGCGGCGGGGGCCGGTGACTTCTTTGACTCGCACGTGCGGTTTTCGATGTTTCCCGATGGGCGAAGGCTCTACGACTCGGCTGATATCAATGGCCGCGGGGTGAATTTGACCGAGGCTTTTGCCGATGCTCGCTATCGAGACATCGGTCCCATCACGTTCTGGGTTGGAAAGCGCTTTTATCGCGAAAACGACATCTCGATTTTTGACTGGTACTCGTTTGCCGATACCAGCGGCGTTGGCGCGGGCCTTATCGGAGTGCCGATGCCCGTCGGCGAACTTGCGGTAGCGCATCTCATTCAGGGGAGTGAGTCGACGCCATCGACGGGTGTACCGATTATTCAGCTTCTTGATCTCCGTTGGCGCGGAATTCCTATAGCAGAAAAAGGACAGCTCCTTTTGTGGTCAGGCTATGCTTGGAGTTCGCGCGGCGACGATGGGGCAGGCACACGATACGTTCCGGGACATGGTGCGGTGCTTGGCGCTCAGTGGAAGCATGAGGTTTCGTTTGGTCGAAATGAGTTGGCCTTGATCTATGGTCACGGACTGATGCAGGGGATGAATCTGTATGGGCCAAATCCGATGACAAATCCTGATGCGAACGAGGCCAAGCGACTTCGCCTGACCGAGAGCTTTGAATTGAGCAGCGGCGATGCTTGGACTTTTCTTGGCGTCCTGGCGACCGATGAGGTCGATAGCGGTTCCGCACAGCGCTCGCGGTCGACATGGAGGTCGGTGGGACTTCGGTCTTTTTATCAAGCGCATCCGCACTGGCGGATGCTGATGGAAGTCGGGCACTCGCGCTATCAGGCGCAGTCCGAAGTCGACGCACAAGGGGCAGAGCTTGGTGAGCGCACAATGAATCGCGTGACAATTGGTCCTGAACTTTCCATCAACCGTTCGATTTGGGGCCGCCCTGTGCTCCGGGCGTTTGCGACCTACTCGTCGTGGAACGATGCCAACATCTCAAAAATGGGAACGACGACAACCGCTCTGCGCGGCCAATCGGAAACCTGGAACTTTGGCTATCAAACAGAAATTTGGTTTTAGAGCGCCGCTTTAAATACCGACCATGCTGCCATCGTTTTTAAACGAAAAGCTCTGCATTTTTCCTTCGCGCGTCTGACGTGTCCACGATTCAACGCGCCCATCTTTGAATTGAAGCGTGTCGGTGACGACCTCAAAGTCGCTATGGTACTTCACAATCGCAAGTGAACCCTGGTCGAGAATCTGGCTTTTGCAAATGCCGAGTGTGGCGAGTGCTTTCACTTCTGCTGCGGCCGTGTTGAAGCCTGCATATTCGTTTCCGATATTGATCATTGGGTATTGCACGTAGCCGTTCGCATCGGCATCGGGGTGTTTTGGATCGTAAACACGTTTAACCAGGTCTTGCGCTTCGACATTGCAGAATGCGCCGCCGATGTTGCATGTCACCTCGAGTGGCTTATAAGGGCCGCCGGTCGGGGTGCGTGTGGTGCCGATGTTGGCAAGATTGGACGCGTGTGCCGAAAGACGCAAGGTCGCTCGGCGAAGGTCGCTACAGTTAAATGCCGGTGCCGTTGCAGATGGTTTTGTCGCCAGTGTTTTTGCGGCGGTTTTGTCGGGACTGAGAGTCGGGTTTGTCGGCGCGGCCACGGGAGCAGGGGCGGCAAACGACGTTTGTGCGATAAGAACAAAACCAGCGGTCAAAGAGAGGAGTGACTTCATGATGGAGCTCCCGGTGAGATTTTTCGCAGAAAAACGGATCAATCAGGTTCTTCTAGAAGAAGAACAGAGTCCGCCGTCTTTGTCACGGTATCGGGGTTTCGTTTCGGAATCGATTTTCACAATAAAAAAACCAGCGCTCACAGCGCTGGTTTTTTTAAAGTCAGACCGACTTTTATAGAGCTTTGAAAGCGAAGAGACTTACTTCAGCTCGCGGTGCATCGTGTGACGCTTCAACGCTGGGTTGTACTTCTTCTTTTCCAAGCGCTCAGGGTGAGTCTGAGTGTTTTTGTGAGTTGTGTAGCGCGACGGAGATTTTCCCTCTTTGCGGGCCTCTGTGCATTCCAACGTGATGATTCGAACTTTGCCCTTCTTAGCCATGGCCTGCGCTCCTCTTGTACTCTGTCGAAGACTCTTTCGAAACTCTTTCAACCGAAGCTTAAATCAAAAACGAAACCAAGGTGTTAACACAGGACGCGCGGCGATGGAAGTCTTTCTGTGAAAGCCGTGCGGGAGTTTTCGCTGAATTCGAAAACCCGGGCAAAGATGTTTCATAAAATATTGAAATTACTAGCCTTTGGCTAAAATGCGTAGAATCCAATCACAGCGAGCGCGGGGCTGGCGCGAGCGATTGCGGGCTCTTATAGTGAGCTATGGGACGAACGGCGGCCGAGGTTGAAGCGGGAGAGATCGGAAAATTAGCACCGGTGGCGATCGATGGCGTTCGTCGAGTGGCGACCGTGGTTCTTGAGGCCAAGCGGCGTATTGGTCTTGAGACGATTCGCCGCGAAGCGAAGCAAAAAGCCGACGGGAGCCCGGTGACGGAGCTTGATCACTTGGCGCACAGGCTCCTCGTCGATGAGATTGCGACGTGGCCCGAGCCGTACTCTTCAATTGCGATCGTCTCTGAAGAAGATGAAGTCTTGCGGACTCCTGAGGATGTTTGCCGTGAGGACTCGCTCTTCTGGTTGATGGACCCGTTGGATGGCACTCGCGATCTTTTAGCGGGTGAGGCGACCTATGCCATGGTGGTTGCGCTGATGGCGGTGCGCGCGGGTGCTGTGCGGCCAGTTTTTGGCGTGATTGCGGCGCCTGAGTTTGAAGGTGGAACGACGTGGGGTGGAGGGGCTGGAGCGGGCCTTCATGTTCACCGTGCAGGGAGGGACCATCTTCGTGGTGCGGTGACGCGAGAGCCGATCGGAGATCCAGTGCGCGTGCTCGGCAGTCGCTCGATACCGAGCGAAAAGATGAAACAGCTCTATGAACTTTTTGGGACGCCATCGATTGAACGCTTGGGGTCGGCCATCAAGTTCGGTCTCATCGCCGAGGGACGGTTTGACGCCTATCCGCGGCTTGGTCCAACGAGTGAGTGGGATATTGCTGCAGGTCAGGCGCTTTTGGAGACAACTGGCGGCGCCCTGTGGTCGCTTGAGCATAAAGACGTGATGACCTATGGGAAGCCCCGTTGGAGGAACTCAGGATTTTTGGCTGTGGGGCTTGCAGGAAGCGAGACGCTGCCGTTTTCGACCCCGCTCGATGCCCTCCATCGCGAGTATCTTCAGCGGAAAAACGCTCGGCGCTGAGTTTGCTCTCTTTGGCCTCTGAGAAGTGAAGTCGGCGTTTGGGACCGATCGAACTTCATGCGGAGTACAGCCATGGGGCGTCAGTTTTTAGAGGAATCGAGAAAAGAACACAGGGTCATAGGAGCGAGTTTCGCTTTTATTCGACTTGAGAAAAACGGGCCAATGTTTGGCGCCGCTGGGCCTGGTCTTGGCGCAAATGATGAGCAGCCGATTTTGCGCTCTGTTTTTGTCGGGATTGCAGTCTTGATGCTGCTGACTGTACTTCTCCTACAGACCGCTTGCTCAGGAGCTGTACGCGGCGGGTTTGCCAATGTGGCAACGTCTGAGCCGTCTCTACCGCCCATCGTTTTAACTCCACAGACACCTATCGGAGACGACTCTCGCGAGGAAGTGCCGGCGACTCCCGCGAGTAAAGGCGCGGATGTCGGGAACGAGTTGAGCCATCAGGCTCGAGTTCGCAAAGTCTTGGGCTGGATTGAATTCATGCGCCAAGATGTGATGGCAGAACGAGTGAAGAGCGGGCTCTCTGCAACTGATACGGAGAAGGCACTCAAGGGATTGGGTGAGCGCGAGATTTGGCGAAAGTTGGTTTTTGGCGCTCGACCTGAGGGCTCTGCGAATTCCGATGTCGACCCGCTTATGATGGAGCGGTTGCTCGATGTGCTGACCAAAGCCTCTGATGTCGACGAGGTTCGCGATGTGGACTCTCTTTTGGCGCAATGTTTCCCCGTGCTTGAAACTGACCCCTAGATCGGGTCAATTGGGAGCATGGCGAAGCAAGAAAAGTTCGACGATGTTGATTCCGTTCAAGCTCTCAAAGAGCAAGTCCGCGAGTTCTGTGAGGCGCGCCACTGGGCGCCCTATCACTCCATTAAAAATCTCACGATCGGTGTTGTGACCGAAGCGGCAGAGCTCACCGAGCCGTTTCGCTTTCTCAATGATGACGAGAGTCTCAAACACATTCAGACCGAGGCCGGTCGCGAGAATCTTGAAGACGAGATGGCCGACGTCTTATTCTTTCTGCTGCGCATCGCTGATCGGCATCATGTCGATCTGGGATTGGCGCTACAGCGAAAAATGCAGAAGACAGCCGTGAAGTATCCGCTTCCTGCAAATTGAAACGCCGGCCAACTTGCCGGTGGACATCGTGGTCCAGCGCCCGCTACGCTTTCGCAAGACTTTTAAGTGAGGGAGCTCAAAAAATGAAGCAACGATATGGATGGGTTTTGCTGGCGGCTTTGGTGTTGGCGACGACAGGGATGGGCTGCGCGGCTTCATCGGATAAGCAAATCAAAGAGTGGGTTGAGAAAAATCCCGACGTCATCATGAAGGCGTTGATGGATTTCCAAAAGAAACAGCAAGAAGAAGGCATGCCCAAAGGCGATGACGTAAAAGCCAACTCGGCGGCGCTCTTTGACAATCCCGGCAGCCCGCGTGCGGGCGAAGGTAAAGTCAAGATTGCTTACTTCTTCGATTTCAATTGCGGGCACTGTCAGCATCAGAGCGAAACAATCGAAGCGGTTCTCGCTAAGAAAATGGATGTTCAGATCGTTTACAAGAACTTCCCATTCCTGCGCCCCGACAGCGAGACGATTGCTCGCGGCGCCCTAGCGGCTCATCAGCAGGGTAAGTACAAAGAGTTTTATCGCGAGATCTACAAAACCAAAGACAAGTCAGAGGCGGGCCTTGCCGCGATTGCCAAGAAGATCGGACTTGATGTGAAAAAATGGACAGCGGACACCACTGGCGACGCTGTGACCAATGAGATCAATCACGTTCGCGAGCTTGCGCAGAAGATGAAAATCTCAGGTACTCCGGTGCTTGCGATCGCTCCTGACAAAATCTTCCCTGGTCGCGTGGATCAGCTCGAAGAGATCATTAAAAGCTGTAGTTATATTCCGCAAGGTACCTTCTACCTTTTGGCGACTCACTGAGTCGCCAAAGGTAGAAGGTACCTTAGCCAAGGTCGCGCAGGCGACGCCAGCGGGTAAAGGTGGCGACGTCGGTGAACTGTAAGAAGGGATTGAGCTGAAGCTCCTCGTCTAACCGAGGAGCTTTTCTTATTTGACCGCTTTGCGGGCACTCGAAACTTTTCCATGTGTTTGAGATGCCGTCGGCATCGAGCTGAGCTTCATGCTTCTTGAGGAATGCGAAGTTGCGGTCGCTGTACTCGTGGCCAAAGTGGATGCGTGTCTCGCCGGGAAGGCGCTTCAATTTTGCAACGCTTTGAAACAACTGTTGGGGCGTGCCTTCAAGGCAGCGTCCGCAGCCGAGTGTAAAAAGTGTGTCGCCGACAAAGACGTGCTGTTCACCAGTGCTGTGGTCTTCGATCAAAAAGGCGATTTGCCCTTCGGTGTGTCCTGGAATGTGGAGAGCGGTGACATCGATTGGTTGATCGAAACCGGTGAGGTCGCGCCAAGAGACCGTCGTACCGTCATCGAATATTCGAATGGGGCCACCGCCGGCTGTTGGAACCCGCTCGGAATCGCGTTCGGAACAATAGAGCGGAGCCGTCGGAAGCTTTGTGAGGCCCCCAATATGATCGTGATGGTGGTGAGTGAGGAGAACGGCAGAAAGTGTATGTGTGCCGAGTGCTTTGACGATGGGACCAGCTTCTGATGCGTCGACAAGAACGCGCGCGTCGGTTTTTCCGTCGCCAACGAGATAACAAAGATTGTCGGTCAGACAACGAATGACCTCAATGACCATATTTTCTCCGCAGCCGGCTCTGCAAGCCGGGCCAGCTCAGCCAGAGTACAGAGGCTGAGGTGAGGAGAAAAGCGATAACCGTTCGCATATCGAGATGTTCGTTCAGCACGAGAATGGCGACGACGCTTGCAAGGACAGGTTCAACGAGAGTGGCGGCACTCAAGACATTGATATCGATATGATTGAGACACCAAGTGAATGTGGCGTGTCCAATGAGTGTTGGCAGGATTGCAAGAAGGCCAAAGGCGAGCCACGACTGTGGGCTATAGGGAGAAGAACGGCGTCGCCGTCATCAGCATCGCAATAAGCGCAAAGCCGATGGCCATGAGCCAGAGTCCAAGCGTGTAGGTGAGATTGCTCAGTTTTGTTCGAAGTGATTTACCAACCAAGATGTAGATCGAAAATGTAAGTGCTGATCCGACTCCACTCCAAAGGCCCATTGTATTTTGACTGCCGGCGAGTGCAGAGGAACTTGCGAACAACATCGCGACACCGGATGCGCCAAGAGCGATCGAAATCGCCACGCGTGCGCTGAGTCGATGTGAGAAAAAGAGCCAGGCGCCCGCCGCAGTGGTGACGGTGTTGAGACAGAACAGGATATTGCTCGCGGCAATAGAGCTTTGCTGGACTGATACAAAGAAAGAGTAGAAGTGTAAAAAAAATGAGAATCCGGCAAGCACCCAGCGGCCCCAATCTCGAGGCCGGAGTGTGCTCACTTCGCGAAAAGAAAGACGCTGGAAAGGAAGCAGAACGACAAACGCAATGGCCAGTCGCCAGAACAAAATCGCCAAAGGCGGGGCCTGAGCGAATCGAATGAGGATGGCCGCCTGCGATAAAATCGCCACAGCTATACTTAGGGCGAGCGCTGGGTTGATCGTCATGTCACCTCTCTGAGAGAGTAAGATCGTGGCAAAGTGTGAGTCTGTTCAAGTGAGATTTCTAGGCGCGATCAGATTGACGTTGAATTTGAGCTTGAAGCTCAGGGCGTCAAGGCGATCAGGATTACGGCGATCTCGGGCCGCTCGGGATTCGAGCAAGCAGCAAGAGGCCTCGTGGATCAGGTCAATCGCGACAAGAGTTGGCCCACAGTGTGGAATGGCGTCGATCATGCCGCTATTTTATTGCGTGAGCTTGTGCTGAGGGGGGCGGGTCGGTTTCAGCTGCCCTATCAGGAGCCCGAGCTCTGTCACTGTCGCGCGGTGCCGACTGAGGTTGTCGATCGCGCGATCATCTCTGGTTGCCACAGTATCGAGTCGGTGGCGCGGATCACCTCGGCTGGAACCTCATGCGGGACGTGTAAGCCCGATACGGAAAAATTGATGGCCTATCGTCTCAATGAGCGTCTCGCCTAGGCTGAGCCGCTATCTTGCTCGTCCGGTTTTTTTGCGGATCGCGCAACTCGGGAACTCACCAGTTTGTAAGTAGTGATCGAGCATGGGGCCAATGAACTTACGGCATGAGCCACCACAGGGGCCGACGCCGGCCTGCGTGCGATCGTAGATTTTGTTGAGTGTGTCGCAGCCCGAGCAAATTGCACGTTCGATTTCGCCTCGAGTGACTTCATTGCACAGGCAGACGATTTCGGCGTCGGGGGCGATGGGCTTACCGGGCTTCTTCGTCACATGTTCCGCCGAATTTCATCAAGGAGAAGTGGTTTCAGCCGCGCTTCGATGGCTGCTGACAGGTTTCCCGGTGAGGGCTCGGGTGTGGTTTGAGGCGCGAGCGTCTCCCAGGTGACAGTGGCACCAGCGGCATTGCGATGGCCGCCGCCAAAAACATTCTCGGCTGCCTCAAGCACGCTGAAGCCCTTTTTGGAGCGAAGCGAAACTTTCCAGCGACCGGGCGACTCTTCGCGAAGAAGCATGGCGATTTTGACCGAGCGAACATTCAAGGCCATATCGACGACATCGCCGGAGTCCGATGGGTCAGCGCCATAGCGATGAAAAATATCGCGCTCCAAAACCACAACCGCAAGTCGGCCTTCCGCCTCGATTCGCATTCGCGAAAGCCCCTGCGCCATGAAACCAAGCTTTGACGGCGTGAGATTGGCGAGTAGGTATTCGTGAATTCGCTCTGGATCTTTCACCAGAGGAAGCAGGCGAGCGGCGATGGTGTGACTATTCGCGGAGGCGCGAATGAAGCGAAAGTTCTGTGTGTCAAAAACAAGGCTCGCGTAGAGCCGTGTCGCAATTGAGCTGTCGATCGTCCATCCCAATTGATCGAGGAGTGAGAGCAGCACCTCGCCTGACGAGGCGGCTTTTTTATCGACCCAGGTTTCGATCAGGGCCGATGCGGTCGAGGCCGGCAGCTCTTCGTGATGGTCAATGATGAGTCGAGGCACGCCGTGCTCGGTGGCCCATGACGAGAGCGGCTCAAGCAGGCGCATGTCGTTGGTATCAAAAACCACGATCAAATCGGGCTTTTTTGGGGCGAAGTCGGGGTCAAAGATGGTCACTGGCACCGGCTGGCCGCTGGTATCGTCGAAGAGGAATTGATATTTTGTGCCCGGAGCCTCGAAGTTGATGGTCTTGAAGGTGATGTCGCGACTGCGGAGCGCCGCGGCAAAGGCGGCCTCGCAGGCCAAGCCGTCGCCGTCGGCCTGACGGTGGGTGGTCAACCAAACCGTTGTTTCACGCGTGGCACCGGCGAGGATACGGAAGCTAAAGGGGGCTATGCTCGAGAAGGAGCTTTTTTCGGTACCGTTGGTTGGGCTCATGCCTTCATTAGATCAGCTTTTCATTCATCCTGCACTCTCTTGACATCCACTGTCGTTTCACTAGTTTAAGGCCTTTTCGTCGGCAAGTCGGGTGAGGTTCAAATGGCAGCGACAAGTGGTTCTGGTGGTTCTGGGGAAGGATCAGTTATGAAGACTGATCGGTTGCCAATCACAGTCCGTGGCAAAGCAAAGCTCGAAGAAGAGATGAAGCGCTTGATGCATGTCGAGCGGCCCTCGGTGATTCGCGCCATTGAAGAGGCGCGCGCGCACGGCGATATCAGTGAAAATGCAGAGTACGATGCAGCGAAAGAACGCCAGGCTCTGATCGAAGGTCGTTTGGGTGAAATCCAGGGCCAGCTTGCGGGTGCAGAAGTTGTTGATCCTTCGACAATCAAGAGCGACCGCGTTGTGTTTGGTGCTCACGTTGACCTTGTTGATACAGAAACGGACGAGAAGATCACCTACCAGATCGTCGGCGTCGACGAGGCCGATGTGAAAGAGGGAAGAATCTCGATCATGTCGCCGATCGCACGTGCTTGTATCGGCAAACGAGTTGGCGATGTGGTCACAGTGCGTGGTCCAAAGATCGATAAAGAGTTCGAGATATTGGGATTCTCGTTTAAATAAAATCCAAGTGACGGAGTAACGGAGCCAGCAAGTGTCCTTGAAGAACCGGGGTCGATACCGAGAAGATGTTTTTGAACAGAACGGTTTTCGATGGTTCTTAGTGACTCTGGTGGTGGCGGTTCTTTTGGGAATGGTGTTGCGTCAGGCAACATCGAGTCGCCGCATGACGGCGCTCCTGCGAAGCAACCTTGAGCATTCCCAAATTGCAGAAAACTTAAGTTTCTCCGAAGCCTCGTTGTCGCTTGCCGATGGCTGGTGGCCTGAGATCGCATTTCTGCTCGAGCGAGTTGAGTGGCGAACGGCGCCATCGTGCCAAGACACAGCACCCGTTCAAATGAAGCGCATGCGGGTTCCGATTCGTCTGCTGCCGCTGATCAAGGGCGAGGCCCTCGTTGCTCTCGCCAAAGTTGAAGACCTGACGGTTGACCTCGACACGCTCAAGACATCATGTGGAAAGTCGGTGCCCGCGTCATCGTCTGCGCCAGTCGCAATCACGGGCTCTTCGCCTGAAGCCGCCGCTCCGACAATTGACGCTGAGACGCGAAAGCGTCTACAGGCGATGATTCGCGGCTTGCGCGTTGACCGGGCGGAGCTATTTTTTGAAAACCGAATGAAGAGCGTTGTGCTTGAGGATTTTTCGGCCGTGTGGAATGGCGATGATCTTGAGGTGTCGACTGGAGTGCGTTTTCCTCCGGCGACCGTCTTTGGCGAAGCCCTGCCGCCATTTCTTGTGAATGGCACTGTGCGTCCGCAGGACATCTCGGTCGATGTGCGTGCTGACTTGAACGAGGGAACTCTCGAGGGTTCGGCTCAGCTGCGCCCGGTTCGTCAGGCGACGGGTGCGCTCGAACTTGAGTCTGAAGTGCGCATTGCGGTGGCGGATCTTCCGCTCTCGGTGATGACGCCGCTTTTGCGGAAGTCGGGAATGGTGAATGAGAACTTCAAGCCTCGCTTTGCTTGGCTGGATTGTGCGGCCGAGGTCAAGGGACTCTTCAGTCGATTGCTCGTTCAGAACGCTGTTCATTTTTCGCAGTGTGAAGTGTCGGGACATATTGGACGTGTGCGAGTTGAGTCGGCCCTGCTTGAACCAAGTGGCGTTTGGCATGCGCCGATGGGCAAAGATATTGAGATTGTTTTTGATCAATTGTCGATTGGTCAGCTGCTTGAAACTTTCGCGCAAGAAGGGCCGCGTGGTGTCTTTTCTGAGTTCGGAAATTTCACTGGGCGCCTGGTGATAGGAGACGAGCGAAAGGCCTCTGTTTCAGGCGAGCTCAAAGGTGCGCAAGTGAAGTTTGCAAGTGGCGGAGGCTCGGCACTTCAGGGGCTTCAGCTGGGACGCATTGATGGTGCACTCTCGGCTCAGCACTTGGATTTTCAGATTTCAAAAGTCGTGCTTGATGGCGGCGAGACCGATATGACGGCGGTTATTGGTGCTGATCTTGGCAGTGCTGGAATTGAGCGAGCCACCGTGCGCGTCGATGCCGAGCATTTGAAGTTCAATTCCCGTGTGGAAAAGCTTCTCTTCACAGGTCCTGTTGAGAATCTTCAGTTCAGCACGCAGTTGGCTCTTCATCGCGGAGCGTTTGATGATCTCAAGCTCAAGCTCGAGGCGAGTGGGCTCAAAGGTGCTGAGGTTGAGGCGGAGAAGATCCGTGTGACTGCGAGGATGAATCGTACGGTCGGTGATGCAGCTGTCGACATCGATATGGATGCACCGACGGTGGCTCTGACGGACCGCAGTCCAATCTTTAAGTTGTTGCAGCCAGCGCTCTTCGATTGGAGCGCGCCGGAAGGGTTGTTGAAAGTGGCGCATCAGTGGCCATTTCGAAAGCTGAATGTGAAGGGTCGACTCGACGATACCGGCTTCACGTGGACGCGTGCGAACGTTGAGCTGCCTGTTGATTCAATCTCGGCAGCGAAGAAAATCACCTTCCGGTCCAAGGGTAAAATCGAACGTGCTCAACTTGTCGAGATCGAGCTCGACGCACTTTATCCGTCGCAGAAGCGCTTGCGCTGGTCCGTATCCGGTCCCTGGCTGAAGCTTGCGCATACGGGCCTGTCTCCCGAAATCGAAGAAGGCCGCGTCCCACCACTCAAGGTTCTTGGGCTTTAACGGGCGGCTTGCTGCTGTTCGCGGCACGCCTTGTTCATGGCGCTGTTCGGCTTGTCTTTGCCGTCCTTGCTGTCCTTGCAACTGAAGAGGACCCAGTCGGGGGTATTGGGTGGAATCACCATGCGTTCACCCAAGACATCGGGGAGCTCAAACGAATGGTCTGAGGACGGCTGGGGCAAAGTCAGCGGTGATCTAGCAAGAATGAGCCCGAGCATAAGGCCAAGCGCTAAGCGCAAGGCGCTCGCGAGGCGAGGGTCTTGGACCCATCCACTGCTCTGACAAATACTGGTGAACATACTGAAGGTTTTGAGCGACTGGGGCCTGTGCGTCAAACGAAAACAGGTAAAGGGCCTGCTGACGATTTTGGATGGCTACCCGCCAGCGCCATTTTACACGCTTAAACGCCCCAACGCCCGCGAGATCGCCTTTTCAATGAGGCTTACGCCTGAGGCCTCAAGCCGGTCGCGCCAGCTTCGGGCCGGCTGCCACTTGACTTGAAAAACATCCATCCCGTGCTCGTGCCGAGCGCGATCGATGAACTCATCGCTCGTCATCAAGCGATCGATCAGCTTCACGCTCACAGCATCTTGACCGTGCCAGATATCGCCCTGGGTAACTGCTTCGATATCAAGGCCCGGGCGATAGCGATGGACGTGGTCCTTAAAGAGACGGTGCGTATCGGCCAATTGTTTCTTGAAAGTTTGGATCCCGTCGTCGCTGAGTGGGCCAAGCAAACTCACAGGGCGTTTGTTGTTTCCGGCGGTCAGTTCCAGAACGTCGACATCAAAACGTTTGAGCAGGCGGTGAATATTGGGCACCTGGCCAACGACGCCAATCGAACCGATCACCGCAAAGGGAGCCGCGATGATCTCGCTTGCGACAACAGCCATCATATAGCCGCCGCTGGCGGCGATCTCGTCGATTGCGACGGTGACTTTGAGTCCCGCGTGGCGAATGCGTTCCACCTGGGCTGCGGCATGGCCATAGCCGGTGACGGTCCCGCCGGGGCTATCGATTCGCAAAAGGATCTCGTCGACTGGGGCTACAGGAGTCTGGCCGGGAGTTTGGCCGGCACTGCTGCTGCCACCGCCATTGGCCGCGACTTCAAGAACCGAGGTGATCTCGTTTCTCAGGCACTCTACACCTGAGGCTGCCATGTCGCCTTTGAAGTCGATAACCCAAAGGCGGTTTTTCTCGGTGCGAGCTTCAATCCGATAGTTCTCTAACTCTCGGTCGGCCTTTAAGCGCGCTTTGAGTTCTTTCTTGGATAAGAAAAAAGACTCCAGCGTTCGCTTGCGGTCGATCCACTCGTCGTTGAGTGAGCGGGCTTCGAGTCGCGCTTGTGGGCGAGCGCGAAGGCCGGCGATAGAGAACAGGGCCATCAACCCTGCAACAGCGCCAAGAATGACGAGCAGAACAATGGCGGCCTGGAGAAGGAAGGTCAGCGTTTCGGGGGCCACTTTATTAAAAAGCTCAGCGATTGAAATCATGCAGTCACCCTACCGCGATTAATGTCCAGTTCCAAACGTCTAGTTTGGTTGGAGTTTGATCGACGATCCAACAGTCATACTTGGAATGTTCCGATGAGAGAAATGATGAATTGCGTCGTGCAGCTTGGCATCAGCATCAGCTTCGTCATTTCGATTTTCGTGCCGCTTGTGGCGAGCGCGGGCTCGACCGCGACCTATGAAAATCAGCTTGTCGATCGCTGGGTTGATTTTGAGAAAATTCAAAAAGACCGAGCGCGCAGCAAAGCTCAAGATGAGAGAGAGCTCGAGGAGATTCGCGAACGTCGGCGTGAGCGTCTGGCTCGCGAGGAAGCCTTGCGTGTTCAGCATGTCGAAAAAATGAAGCGCTATTCGATGGAAGAAGCTGAGCGACTCGAAGCTGAGAATGAAAAGTCTGCTGATGGCGTCGATCGAAAGCGGGATCAAGAGCGCCTTGAGCAGATCCGTAGCCGCGACAAGCTTATGGAGCTTGAACGTCGGATTGGTCACATCGATTCAAATCTTGAATACGACATCGACATGGTTCGTGAGCCCGAGTCAAAGACCTCGTGGTCGGACTTTAAACCCAGTTCGGCAGGAGAGGGCCGGGAGAGCTTTTAATATCTTGGAACAACAACATGAGCTCTTACAGCAGATGTTCGTTTTGGCGGTCGTGTTTCAGGTGAAACACTTCGTGGCCGACTTTCCGTTGCAGACGCGCTACATGCTGCAAAAAACGGCGGCGAGCTGGGCCTTCATGCGACCGCTTGGGCTTCACTGTTTTATTCATGCGGCACTGACTCTCGCGATCGCGGCTTGGATTCGTCCCGAACTTTGGTGGCTGGCACTTGTTGATTTTGGAACTCATTTTATCATGGACCGAGTCAAATCGGGGCCGCGCTATCTTGGCCGCTACTCGAATCCACAGACATCGGCTTTTTGGCTTGCGCTTGGCTTTGATCAGATGGCCCATCACATCACCCATCTATGGATTGCTTGGAAACTCCTTGGCGGGTGACTCCATCACCTGAGCTGTGCGACGGCGGATTTGGTCGTCGGCAAGAGCATTCACATGCCCTAAGGCATCTGTCGTCATCCTCAGTTTAGGTCCCGGATAGGCTTCGTATAGCAGATCGCCCTGTCGATAGGAAACGACGGGATCGTTTGTCGAGTGCAGAAAGAGCGCGCGCATGTTTTTAAATGCGGCCCTTGTTTTGTCCGATTCAAGAATAGGACCTGCGCCGAGCGCGTTTGAGACCAGTGCGTAGCCAAGTGGTTGGAGCGGCCAGAGGAACCAAACTGAGCCGAGCTTCTCTTTTGCAATCGAGCGGAACGAATAGAAGCTTGAGTCGAGGATGAGAAGCGAGAGGCTTGGCGGTTGGTACTCGGAGAGTGCGGCGATGGCGATGTTTCCGCCAAGGCTTTGGCCGAAAACAACAAGCGGCTTTCCGATTTCTGAGGCCAGCGCTTCGGCGAATTGGAGAGCTGCGATTCCATCTTCTTTGACGCCGCTGAGTTTGCTTGGTGAACCCTCAGAGTCGCCGTAGCCGCGATAGTCGAATGTGATCACGTCCCAACCTTCAAACAGGAGCCAGATCATAAAGCGATAGTGGCTTGTCATATTCTCGGCGTTTCCATGAAACTGCAGAGCGACTCCTTTTTAGGAATCACCGGATGCTTTCCGTATTGTTTGATATTGGCAGTGGAATCAAAGACCCAAGCTTTGAGTGGGGTTCCATCTTTTGATGTGAGCGTTTTGGTCGTGGCAATAAGGCGATCGAGCTCAAGATACGGATAGCGAGTGTGCGTCGGTTGAAAAAACAGACTTGTGCAGCCCGCTGTGGCGAGAAGGACAATCGCGATCAGCAGTTTTAAAAGAGAATGTGCTGGTAGATTTGTGCGCTCCACTCTCGGTTGTCCTTTCCATCAATCAAATGATCGCGCCCAACGAGGCGAATCTCCATGTTCATTGTCAGCGCTTGAACCAGTTGCGCCTCAAGCCAATCTGTTCGCGGGCCACCGTTGAGCGGGAAGTGGATGCCACCGTCGAGGCCAACGCGGGTTGTTACGTTCGGAAACCAGCTTGCTGTCAGGCGTGGCCCTAGGCTCATCGGCGTTTGTTTAGCGAGATCGGGATTTGAGAGCATCTCGCCGTCGACGAGGGCTGAGATCCAAAGCGGTGATCGATGCGAACCGATATCGACGGTCGTCCCGAGGCCGCCGTTGACATAGGGTCCAAGTGAAGTCGAGAGCCACGGTTCTTTCAAACCAAACGAAGCGCGCCAGGTGATGGGGGCAAAAAAGCGACTGCGCGGTTGAGCCGAAAAAATATCGAGCAGGGCCAGTTCGCGCACCGATGGAGTCTTTCTTGGCTGGCCGTCGGTATCAATCGGAATGTCAATCTTTGTACGCAACACCTCAAGCGTCGTTCCGCGAAGGTAGCCTTCGTCCCGCGAGAGTCTATCATGGTAGGCAAATCGAAACTGAAGCCCAAGGCGCCTGGCGAGACCTGTCGCCGTGTCGTAGTGATCGATACTGAGGCCGACACGGCCGGGATCATGTCCCTCTTCGGGACGAGTGGGGCGCGGGATCACTCGCTCTTGAGTTTGCGCTCCTGTTGCTGCGCGCTCGCCGCGGAGCTGATGATTGATCGGTTCAAAGTCGTTTGGATTTTTCGCAGCAAGTACGGCTCCGTAGTCCAGAGCAAGATCGAGTGCGGTCACTTGGCTTGCGAGCGATTGTTTGCGATTTTCAGTCAAAGCCGTGGTTCTTGTCCCGGTGTCGAGGCTCGTGAGCGCCTTGGCCAGTCGAAGCTCGTCGCGCGTTGCCGCTACAGCTTGATTTTGAAACAGCGTTTGCAGCGCTGGGCGATATCGGATATCGCCGATCAGATTTGGAATGGCAGTGAGGACGCGTACGCTGTCAGCTGGTATCACCTGATACCAGAACTGATCCATCGCTGAGAGATCGGGCTTTGCGGCCTCGAGCGCTCCAAGAAGGTGATAGGAGCAGTTCTCATCCAAGAAGTAGTAGTCAAAGGACGTGCGTTCGAGTTCGAAGAGATGGTCGATAAAAAAATCGAGTTCGTCTTGCGTGAGATTGAGGGTGTACTCCCAAAGATCGCGCCCCTCGAGGTTGGCGTACTCGCGAAGTGTTTGATGAAAGGGTTGGAGAGTGAAGTGACCTTGGTAGCCGCCGGTAAGACCGAGGACAGCAAACGGGACTCCGCCGTCGGTACCTGTCTCGGCAGCGAAGTTGACGCCGTAGTCGAGAAGATCGCGGCCATCGCGGTTGTGTCGTGAGCGGAACTTGAGAAACGTATGTCCAAACATGCTGGCGGCGTTGCCGAGATAGGCCGACGCAAAGATGAGGCTTACGCCTTCAGCGCCGAGTTGCTCTTTCCACTTCTTTCGTTCGGTGCAGGGCTGCGGAGTCAGTGCCGTTTCAATTTTAAGTTTGTTTTTAGCCCACTGGAAGCGTGCTGGGAACAAGCACTGAGGATGTTCATCGGGTTTGGTTATTGGTGGAGAAAAGAACGCTCGAAGTGTCGCCTCAAGTTCGGCTCGCGGGTCGGTTTTCCCATTCGGAGCGAGAAAGAGCGCCGGGCCGTCGGCTTCGCTCAAATACTCTGAGCGAAACTGTCGACCGATCAGTCCGCGTTTTTTCCAATGTCCCAGCCGCAGCCACTGCGGGTCGTGAGCCGCATCGCTTTTGAGTGCGCTCTCAATCCACTGATCGGAACTGTCAGAGGCGATGCTGATGAGCGGCAGAAGCGGGAAGAGGAGAATCAGGAAAACATAGCGCATGCGCCGTTCAGTCAAGCCTGAGCACGCGGTGGATTCAAGTCAAAAAAAAGCTTGAGTCTTTCGACTCAAGCTCTCTTCTCTGACAGGAACAGGTCAGGAACCCGTTCGCTATCAATTAGTTTGTGTGGCAAGCAGAAACAACGGTTGAAGCCTGGAGGTTCTGAACCATCTCAGTCACGCTTGTTTGTGCAGTTGGCAAGATCTTGCCGTAGTTGGCTTGAGCTGCTTTTGCGAACTCGTTACGTGAAGTTGCAGTTTCGCAACCGTAAAGAGCAGCAAGTGTGTTCAGCTTTTCGCCTTGGCCTTTCGCCATTTCGCGGCTCAGGTCGTCTTTGTTTACTTCTGTGAAGTACTGAACAGCCTTCTCAGTCATAACCAGGTTTTGCGCTTTGCAGTTCGAAGTACCAGTCGAGATACCGAAAGTCTGCGAACCGAAAGAACCGTTAGTTGTTGCAGCAAGAACCTGCATCACTTTTGAATTCTCTTGGATGATCATGCTGCCA
Source organism: Bdellovibrionales bacterium (assembly GCA_016713885.1). Taxonomy (GTDB): domain Bacteria; phylum Bdellovibrionota; class Bdellovibrionia; order Bdellovibrionales; family JAMPXM01. The sequence goes on from JADJOF010000006.1 coordinate 217,607, forward strand.
AGACCGCAACCTGAGTCCTGAGCCATAGCACCTTGAGAAACGAATCCAACTGCTGCAACTACTGCCATACGAGCAAACATACGCATAGAAATACTCCCTTCATGCGTGAGAACCTCATCATTGAGGAACTCTGTAAAATTAGTACTTGAATTAGACATTGATCAAATGCCTCCGGCTAGGAAATAAACAGAGTTCGCGGCGAAATACCGATAGGCGTTCGTCGAGATGCTTGGCAATTAAGCATCGGCCAGGTCGAGGTCGAGTCGAAAAGTCACCGTTTGTTTGCCACCTGTTGGACGTCAGAACCGAATTTCAGGTCCTGCGCCGCTCCAAGATGCCGTCAAACCTCGAAAAATGAGGGCAAGCACAGCTCGATGTGCACTCTTGGTCGATTTTATCGGAATGATCGCCGCCAGAAAGCCGAAACCTTCTTTCTTGACATTACTTAAAGAATATATTACCTTTAAGTTATGTGGCTTGTTGAAATTGCCAAACCGACTGAGAAAGAACTTAAACGAGCCCCGATGGAAGTTCGTGACGCGTTCGATGCTTGGAAGAATTTGATAGAGCAGTATGGCCCCTTGGGTATTCAAAAAATCAATGGTTACTGGGATCATGCTCTGAAAGGCGAATGGAAGGGGGCGAGGGCCTCCTCTCTCAATCGCCAATGGCGTGTGATTTATGTGATAGAAGATCGAGCGGTTAAGATCTTGGTTTTGAAAGTAACGCCGCATGACTATCGGAGGAAATGATGTCGAAAGGTAAAGCGGTAAAACAACTACTGAAGAGTGAATTCATACCGGCAAAAAAGTACGGGAAATTGACGCCAGGCAAGGCGTTGAAAATCTACCGTGAACTGCAAAATCTTACTCAAGCGGAGTTGGCAAAAAAAGCGGGTTTGAAGCAGGCCACCATCTCTTCGCTTGAGCATGATCGAATCGCGATGGGCATCGATCGTGCCAAAGCGTTAGCGGTTGCATTGCAGGTACATCCCTCCGTATTGGCGTTTGCCGATTGGGATGCCGGCGTCGGCGCGGCATAAATGAACACGAGACTGAATTGTCGTCGTCACTTGTGCGCGAAATCACTCCGAGGGCAGGGATTTCCTTTTCCGTATTGTGAGTCGTAGCACTGGTTGAATTCATTCCAAATCATCATAAATTGTATGGTCCTGCCGTTACTTCGAAATGTCCCTAAGCCAGGGAAACGATAAGTCCTTTTCTCGATTGAGCGGGGTTCGTTTAGGTCGCCCATGCCGCCTATTGAAATCGTTCTTCCCTTCTTCAGTATTTTTCCAATTTCAGCGACTTGTTCAAGGCAATCATCTTTGTCCAAAACACTGCCTTGGCTCGCTGTCAGCACGGTGTCTTTTTCGTCTAGGACATGAATCATAAATCCATAGGGGTTCTGGATGTCCCCCGAGTAGTCGGAGATATACTCGCATTCGAGTAAGACCCGATCGGGAGTGAAAACAAGCTCGTTCTTAAGACCTCTCCACGGTACGACTCGATAGTGCGACGTCGAGCAGCCAATGAGAAAAGGTAGAAAGGTGAGCCAGTAGAGACTACTTCTTCTTAAGCTCAGCATAGTGTTTCCTAAACTTTTTAAGAGCAGAGTTTTTAAAGTCTGTTTTGCTTCTCAATAAGCCTTTATACTCAAGAATGATCTCCTCAGCATCCGCAGCGCGCCCCAGCTTTCCTTCAGCCAATCGTTTCTTTCGGAAAAGCCATCTTATTGCCATTGGGATATTGATACTGGGGTCTTTTAGGTCTTTCTTTCGGATGTCTTTGAAAATAAATTCTTTAACCTCGCCGCTTGGGTCCTGAAGTGCTTTGAATGTTTCGAGAGTTATTTGAGTGATGCCGAGGGCTTTTTTGTTTTTTGGCGGATTTTCGATGAACTCTGACTCGCTTGCAATCAGGGCTTTGATCACATCGGGATCAAGGTAGGGGTCTGCACTGAACTTTCGGTTAAAGTAGTCAGTCCAAACTGCGATGATGTCGTCGTAGTTGTCGCAGTTTTCAAAATCGAGTTTTTTCGATGATGGATAGATCAAAGCCTTGCGATCGTAATTTGTAAAAACCGAGTCGATTTCTTCTCGATTTAGATAGGTCCCATTTACCCGACGCAAATGCTGGTCTCTGATCGTGACCCCGGAGGGGTTTTTGTTGCTCACGGGAACATGCATTGGGTGTTCGTGAACATTGATGACATTTTGAAGAGTCTTTTTGTTTTTTCCCGCCATCAACTCATGATATGGACCCGGTTGCAAAAAATCATCTTGAAAACATTAGCGATTCATATACTGACAGAGCATGCCAGAACTTCCCGAGGTCGAGAGTGTTAAACGAGGTTTAGCCAAAGAACTGGCGCTGCCGCTGGTTGTAACGGATGTCGAACTGCGACGGCCGGATCTACGGTTTCCATTTCCTCGGACTTTGCGCGCGCACCTGCGCGGGGCTCGGCTCGAATCGTTTCAGCGACGAGGCAAGTACATCCTCTTTCGTTTTGATCGAGGTGTTTTGCTGACTCATCTTGGAATGACCGGCTCGTGGCGTTTGCAGAGTTCGCGCGATCCGCTTGAACTTCATGACCACGTGGTTCTGACGTTTAGAAAGTCTGGCCGCTCGGCACTCGTTTACAATGATCCGCGGCGCTTTGGTTTTTTTGATTGGATCGATCGCGATCAATCGCTCGAAGCCAATCGCTTCCTCAAGCTGCTGGGGCCGGAGCCGCTCAGCTCTGACTTCTCGCCCGGTGTTCTCAAGAGTAAACTCAAAGCGCGCTCGGCTGCGGTTAAAGTTCTATTGATGGATGCGAAGGTCGTCGTTGGCGTCGGCAATATCTATGCGTCAGAGGCTCTGTTTCGGGCGGGCGTTCGTCCTTCCGCTCTGGGTAAGCGCATCACGTCAGCACAGTGTGAGCGAATTGTTGAATCGGTGAAGGCCGTGCTGCAGGAAGCGATTGAAAGCGGTGGCTCGACAATTCGAACTTATCGTGGGGCCGACGGAAAGGCCGGCGACTTTCAATCACGACATTTTGTTTATGAGAGAAAAAACGAACCTTGCCGAGTCTGCGGGACGAAAATCAAGCACATCGTTCAAGCCGGCCGCTCAACCTACTATTGTCCGACTTGTCAGAGGTAGCGTGATTGGCGACCAGGTGCTTGCTGCACGTGGTCGCCAAAAGGAAGCGTGTACCTTAGAGTGCGGTTGCGGCTTCGGAGAGGGCTTTAAAGTAGGCGGGGTAGCCAGCGCGGAAGTCGTCGACGGTGTGGCTGTAAGACAAGTCGGGTTGAACACCATTGTTCTCAACCATGTCCGCGTCAGAGTACTGACCGTCGGGCTTGTAGGCCGTAAACAGGCCGCGCGTGAGGTTCACTTTTGAACGGCTATAGGGAAGTTCGACAACCGGTTCAACACTGCCACCCATTCCCGCTGTGCGACGGCCGAAGATCGTTGCGAGTTTGTTCGACTGCATGAGTTTTGGGAAGGCATCGCCGCCAGAAGCGCAGAGCTCGTCGATTGTGACGAGGATCGGCTTATTCCAAGTGATAGGGGCTGCGCGCTGAATTGGTGTTGGCCCAAAGGCGAACGGTTCGCGAGTCAAACGAAGTCCGGCCTCTTGATCGGTCTCGATTCCGGCAATTGTCGTCCGGATGTATTGCGCGGTCGGCGAAGTCGCGAGCGTTGCGGGATCAAGCGAGCCGATCCAGCTGAGGAGCGATGAGATCCACTTGCGATCGTTGTTGAGGAACTGCACAAAGCCGTTCAAGCCTTTTGGAGCAAAGAGGCGAGCGAATGAATCGACATACCAAACCGAACCGCCAGGGTTATGGGTTTGATCGATAACCAAAACGTCGGCGATGGGCTGGTACTGCTCGATAAGTGCCGAGTAGACAGCGAGGTTGGCGACGATGTCGTCGGCCATGTAGCCGGGTTGGCGCATCATGAACACGGTCTTGCCATTGTAGCGATAGAGGGCCGCAAAGACCTCTGGAAACTCATCTGGAATTTTCAATGGATTGACGGCGCGGTCTTCGCCCAGGCTGACGTCGCGAGTCCACGCGGCATAGTAGAACTTGGCGCGCTCGAGATCAGGAGTCACGCGTGTTGCTCCGAATGTGTTCTGAATGCGACGAGACCAGTAGTAGGGTTTTACGGCGCCCATGTCGACAAGCGAAGTATCGCCATCGGTCGCGGCGGCTCGGGCCTCGTTGAGGGCTCCGGCCTTTTCAGAGAAAATCTGTGCACCTTGAATTTGTGCGAGCGACCCAAGGGAAGCGACCATTGGGCGGAGTTGTGTTTTGGTGAAGGGGCTGCTCACGATCCATGGGATACGAGCAAGGGTACGGTCACCGTTGGCTTTTTTGACCTCGATTTTGGCAATCGCCGAAGGAGGCTGAAGTGCCGCCATATACGACGGACGAGAGAACAGCATGTAGGCCATGTGGCGGTCGCTCTCGGCGTTGCCCCACCATGAGTATTTCAAAACGATCTTGAGGAGGTCCTCTGGCGTTTGTCCATCGATGGCAATGATCTCGTCACCGCGCTCGATGCCGTGGGCGGCAAGATTGGGGTTGATAAAGTCGACATAGAACGAGGTGCCGACGGGAACGGCGACGATTGAAATTCGTTTGTCAGTTCGAAACGGGGTTTGCATGGAAACGTGGCCATCTTGCAGAAGGCGCAAGGTCTCGTAGAACTTTCCAAGTTTCTCGTCTTCCGTCTTTGCGAGCGAGAGCTCTTGGCGGATGCGAGCGGCCTCGGTATCGAACTTGTAACCGAAGCGACGTTCCTTGTACTCAAGTGGGCCGTAGAGCGAGTGGATCGATTCAATCATGGTGTCGTAGTCAGCAAGCGCTTCAGCCTGCGTGAGGGGACGCAGCGCCTCGGAGTCCGTGCTTGTTGTCAGCGCGCCACCGACGGCATTCGTCAGGCGTTCGCAGCCGATATTGGATGCGATCAAAAACAGGCCTGAAACTGCGACGAGCGCACGCTGTGAGAGACAGATTTTTCCCATGATTCCTCCACGAGCGATGGTCATGCCCGACGCTGAATATCTGAGCAAGCGGAGACTTGTTAATGCTGCGCGTTAAGGCGCTCGAGAGCGGCTGTGATGTCGATGCTGGCGGCCTCGGTCAACTTTACAAAATCGATCGGTGGCTTCATCACAAACGTATAGAATTGGTTATCAAGATTCAATTGCAGCTTGGCGGCGTGAAGAGCGAGCCGTTCTGTCGGCAGCGATTGAGGGCCGTAAATCGGATCGCCTAAAATCGGCATACCAAGACCGGCCAAGTGAACGCGGATTTGATGCATGCGACCGGTTTGTGGCCGGGCCTCAATCAGTGCGGTGCCGGATGGGCCGCGTGCGAGAACGGTGAAGTCGGTTTCAGCGTAGTCGCCCCCCGAGCGAACGACCGTATTCAGACTGAACGTGCGCTGACCCCGCTTTTCTTTGGCTGGCCGCAAGTGGTTTTGAACTTTGAACTCGGTCTGTGGCTGGTCGCAGCGTTTGGTGATCGCCCAATAGACCTTTGTCCATTCGCGTTTGCGAAGGGAGTCGGTCAGTGCTGTCGCAACACGTTTGGATTTTGCAAAGACGAGAATTCCAGACGTGTCGGCGTCGAGGCGATGCACAAGAAAGCACGGCGTATCGGCTCCAGAATGGGCTTTGCTCATGGCTTTGACCAGCCCCTCGGCGGAGGGGCGTCTTCGGATCGACGGTGGTTTGAGAGGGGAGCCCGCTTGGTTTTGCCACGACCAAGAGTGAGTCATTTTCAAACACGATTTCAAGTTCAGGGGCCATCGTCATGTAGCCGTAAAGCCTATCATCGAGTTTGCGAAACCGCTATTGTCGTGAGCGGCTTCGGGGACTATTCTAGTTGGAAGCACCATGTCCGACCCCAATCTGAAGTCTCTCCTCTTTAGCCCCGATCCAAAGTTCGAACGCGAGCTCGAACGAAAAATGCCTGAAATGGTCACGTTGAGCCGTCTCCTTCGCAGTCTCGAGGGGCGAGCGCGGATTGTCGTTGAGGATGTCGTGCCTTGGAAGGGACGACAGTTTCCGGTGATTTCGGTGACGATGGGGTCCGAAGATCCCGCAGCGCCGACGCTTGGAATCTTTGGTGGCGTTCATGGGCTTGAGCGCATCGGTTCGGACGTGGTGATCGCGTGGCTGCAGTCGTTGCACGAGCTGTCGCTCTGGGACGAGACCTTGCGCGATCGACTTCAGAAGTCGCGAATCGTTTTCATGCCGATCGTGAATCCTGTCGATGTGTTTGAAATGCGTCGGTCGAACGGCAACGGCGTTGATCTGATGCGAAATTCACCGGTGCGTGCCGATGAACCGCCGTGGCTTCTCGGTGGGCATAACTATTCGCCGAAGCTTCCGTGGTATTCGCCGATTGTGAATGCAGAGTCGGAGATGGAGATTGAATCGCGCGCGGTCTGTCGTGTGGTTGAGCGCGAAATGTTTCGTTCGAAGTGCTCGATTGCGATCGATGTGCATTCGGGGTTTGGCTCTGTCGATCGCCTTTGGTTTCCTTGGTCGAAGTCGAAGGCGCCACCGCCGCACCTTGAAGAGATTTCGGCGTTGAAACGACTTTTTGATCGCAGCTATCCCAATCATTTTTACGAGATCGAGCCGCAAGCCAAGCAGTACACTCAATGGTGACCTATGGGATTCCTTGTATGATCGGCAGATGAATGAGATCGGAAGAACGAGCGGAGGGCCGACATTTTTGCCGTTCACGCTTGAACTGGAGAGCTGGATTTGGCTGAAGAAAAACCCGCGGCAGCTGTTTTCGTCCCTTGGCGGCTTTCATCCGATTCAGCCTCATCGACTCAAGCGAATCTTGCGTCGACACCTGACGCTTTTTGATTTTCTTCACCGGGCGGCGCTGAGCTCGGATCCGTGGTTGAAGATCGATGAGGATTCAAAGCGACAGCTTCGACGTCGAGCTTTGGATCTCTGGTACAAAGGAGTTGAGTAGGTCATGGCAGAGCGTCCTCTTCATCATCTGGTTTTGTTGCGTGGGCTTGCGCGTGAGGCGCGGCACTGGGGCGATTTTTTAAAAGACCTTGAAGCCGCTTATGAGAAGCAGGGGTTTCGCGTTCGTATTTCAACTCTTGATTTTCCGGGCTGTGGTCGTCATTCCGAAATGCCACCCGTGCTTTCTGTTGAAGCGATGACGGCTTTCGTGCGCGAGAAGTTTGCGGAGATGATGGCACTTGAAGCCGCAGGCCGCGAAGAGCGCCCCGCGCATCGACGCCTCATTGCCATTAGTCTTGGTGGAATGGTGGCGGCCGAGTGGCTATCAAAGTGGCCGACCGATTTTGACTCCGCAGTTCTGATCAACTCGTCAATGCGTGGTCTTTCAAAGATGCACGACCGATTGCGCATGGCCTCGTGGTGGAGAGTTCCGCTGATTCTCAAGAGCAGGACCATAGAGGAGCGAGAGCGCCAGATTTTAGAATGGATTTCGAATCGTCCCGATCGGCAGGCCGAGGTGTTGCCCGACTGGGCACATATTCAAGAGACTCGGCCCGTGACTTATCTCGCAACGTTGACGCAGCTTGCGGCGGCCTCGCGGTTTAATGCGCCTGATCGGATTGGGACGCCTTTACTCGTTTTGGCGAGCCGCCAGGATCGCATGGTAAATCCGACATGCTCTCAGGCCATTGCCTCCTACTATAAAGCGCAGATTCTTTTTCATCCGGCGGCGGGGCATGATCTGCCGCTTGACGCCGGCCCCTGGTGCGCACTCATGATAGCGGAATGGAAAAACTAAAAGCCGTTGTTCTGGTTTCTGTTCTTGCCCTCGTCAGTGGAGTTTCAAGCCTGGCCTGTGCCGGTCTTCCTCTTGCCGATGCGCTCTACGATGGTTCGTCTTTACAGCCGGCCGCGCTTGCTGATGTGATTAAAAATGTGGGCCCGGGCTCGGTGCTGATCGTGTCGGAACAGCATGGCAATCAGAAGCACTATGCGAACCAAAAAGCGGCGCTGCAGGAACTCAAGCAGGGTGGTCGCTGCACGGTGAGTGTGGGGCTTGAGTTTCTTTCCTACACAGATCAAGCGGCGATTACGTCATACTCGAAGGGCGGCCTCGCGGAAGCGGACTTTTTGAAGGCGGTTGGATGGGGTGGAAACCCGTTCGCTGACTATCGCGATCAAGCGCAGTTTCCCGGTCAGACGGGTGGGGAGCTTCTTGGTATCAATGCTCCGCGCTCGCTAACGGGTACAATTGCGAAGAAGGGGCTTTCGTCGCTGACTCCTGAGGAGCAGGCGCAGATGCCACCGAACTTTCAGATGGGACGCGCGGAGTACCGCGAGCGCTTTGAGCAGATTATGGGCGGGCACGTTGCCGCCGATGCGATGGAGCGATATTTTGCGGCGCAAAGTGTTTGGGACGAAACAATGGCTTGGACATCGGCTGAGTTTTTAGCGGCGCATCCGTCGCACTGCTTGGTGATCGTTGTTGGTGACTTCCACGCTCAGTACGGCGGCGGACTTCCGGATCGTTTGCGCGCTCGCGGTGTTCCGTCTGTGACGGTGCTATCGCAAATCGAAGCGGCGGGACTGACCGAGTCTGAACTTCACGACGAGGCAGGGCCAAGCAAGAGTTACGGTCCACGCGCCGATGGCGTCTGGATTTCTCTTACGCCGTAAGATCAGTTTGGATTCGCAACCATGACGCCGACACCCAACGGGAAGTTGACGAGTTGGGTTTTGAGGCCATGATTCGCGAACTCTTTTGCTGCGCTTCGTACGGCGCGTGCGACATCTTGAAAACTTCGATCGAAGTTCTCGTTGATCTCTTGAGCTCCAGAGTCTTTGTCGTCCTGCATGATCGTGCCGATCGAATCGGGCGATTTGGCCGGGAAATACAGCGTGCGCTTTAGAAGACTCATGTGCTGACGCTGGTACTTCGACGGCCGCTGCTCAGATGCCGCGACCTCCTCCCACGTCCGCAACGCAAAAATCGGCAGCTCGGGATCGACGAAATGCATTTGATAGGCTGGTCGACCAGAGTCCCAGTCTTTTACGATGAGGCCGACGCGACTGATGGAAACGACGTCGTGCGCAGACTTTGCGATGGCCGCGGGCTCCACGTTCTCCGGCAGTTGGTCCGCAGTTAAACGTCCCAGCAGGCGTTCCGGAATCGCAAAGGTTCGCCAGAATGTTTTGGTGAGCGGAGCCCAAGTTTCTGAAAGCGAGAGTGCCGAAATCGCAAAGCTTCCGCAGCCAGCACCTTCGAACTTGAGTGGATCCGGAAGCATTCCAAATTTCTTGTAGGGCTTACCGGGATGATGGAGATAGTCCTTAACGAAATCTCGAACTCGCTCGCACTCTCGAGTGGGGACTTCGATGACGATCGGGACCATCGGTGGCGGTTCAGAGTCAGTCTCGACGTGGTCGATCAGCTCTGTCGAGAAGTAGCGTTGAACTGCCATTCCATTTTGTAGGAAGCCATCGGTAAATGTCGAAATGAAAGCGGTCAGGCCCCAACCGGATCGGAACATCTCATCAGACTGTCCGTCTTCACCCGTCGCTCCCGTGAGTCCCTCTGTTCGGCTGCCACCAGCGTCACACGACCAGCCCACGGTCATGTGACCAATTGAGGATTTACCGAAGATCTCTTTTGAGCTCATCGAGTTTTTAAACCGATTCGGCGTCCGCATGTCCATGGGCCACACGGGAAGTTTTTATAAAGTGTCAAATAGCTGCGACCCGGCTTAAAGCGCGCTTGGAATGGCTTAAGAGAGTCGGGCCAGCCTTGCTCTTCGATCGATTTCCAAACCACGGTGCCATCGAGACTGGGATCGTCCTCATCGACGTCGATGTAGAACGCGCGTGCGTACTTCATCATCTCGGCTTGAGTGGGTTCATCTGGTCGCGCTTCGGCGATGCCTGCGAAGTTGAATATCATCGCAAAAGAAAGGGTCGATATCTTGATTCGCAAGAGTGAGGACTGGTTCATAGTCCCATCAGACGAGCAAGCTCGGGGCCTGCACCGTCGCTGATGTGCTGAGTATGGCCCGTTTTGATGTGCAAGGATTACGGGGCGGGCTTCGTGCGAGTGCCAGTTTTGGGCGTGTCACGAACGCGAAAGGACACGAGGCGTCGCCATTGGAGGCCATTTTTTGGAGTTCCGTTTGACCCCTTTGTCTCTTTGGTGTAGACCCTCGGTCACCGCAAAAACGGGTGAGGTCCATGAGGAAAAAACAACCCACATTTCATGGTTTTCCTCTCAAAGAACGCGCCTTCGCTCCAGGCCGTAGAACCACGCGAGCCTCGCGTCAGTACCGCCCGCGTGCGACCAAAGAGGCGATGCATCTGGTCTTAAGAAGCGACCGCGCACGAGGAGCAAAGTCACTCCTGAAGTACGACACTGTCGTGCGAGCGGTGATCGCGAAAGTCGCCAGGCGGCGTGGGGTTCGTGTCTATCGCATCGTGAACGCAGGAAACCACCTGCACATCACGCTTAAGCTCTCAAAGCAGTTTCTTTGGCATGGGTTTATCTCTGGGGTCACCGGCGGAATTGCCAGAGCCATCGGTTTTAATCGCAATGAAGGTACAAAACAGGGATTTTGGAATTCGCGGCCGTTCACGCGAATCATCGCTTGGGGGCGCGACTACAATGTTGTGAAAGACTATCACACACTGAATCAGCTCGAAGCTGACGGTGTCGTGCCGCCGCGCTCACAGATGCTAAGGCCAGAGCGATGGCGAAACGTGGTACTCGCGTTTTCAGGGTGAGCGCATCGCGCGCACGCGCTCGTAAACTGATGCCGGGTTCAGCTTGCCGCTCGTCGAGAAGGCGTCGGACTTGAGATCGGCGTGTGCACGGAAGTATCGGTTCTCCTCAATTTCAATGACTTCGCCTCGCTCTGGCGCTGCTTTTTAAAACTATACGCACATATCCAAGCCAGTTTAGATCTTCCGGTTGCAAGGACCTGAGGGCAGAATGTGCATCCTTCTGTTCTATTGAAAAAGTGCTATCAAATGAAGAATGTGTGATTGAGTGCAATCAGTATGAGTCGTGGAATAGATAGCACGCCAAAGTATCACCATTCTGAGTGGTGAATCCTTCATTCTGGCGAACTTTTCTGGAACGTGTCCTTTTCAGGTGCTTGTCTTGCGACGGCGTACGAACGCCGATGTGTTTCGCCTTTCTACTTGCAGACCCTCGGTCACGTCAGGAACCAGGCCGAATTCAACCGGCCAGCGCGACAAGTTTAGCTATGAAAATCGCCAAGTCTTAATCTCTTCTTCGTTCAAATAATATTTCTCGTAATACTCAGGCTTCGGATTTTCAATTCGTTTTTGCGTGATGAGTTTCCGACGCTTTCCGGTTCTAGCCTCATCAGGTGTTAAATATCCGAGCGACTTTCGCGGTCGCGAATTCAGGGCATCCTGACAGGCCTGAAGCGTCGCTTCGTCGACAGTTCTGAGATCTGTCCTCTTAGGCAAATACTGCCGAAGTAGTCCGATCGTATTTTCAACTGTTCCGCGTTCCCAAGGACAGAGTGGATGCGTGAAATAAACTGGTGCTTTCATATTCGCTTCCAACTTCCAAAACTCGCCGAACTCATGGCCGTTGTCGTTGGTCATTGTGCGAATTTTTGCTCTTGAGTGAACGCATGCTGCAACCGTTGCGTTGTTCACGACTTCTGCATGCGTCGTCTCAACTTTCGAAAGTAGCGTGTAGCGCGTTTTGCGGTCGACAATAGTAAGTACGGCGCCAGTCCCGCGAAGGCCGAGCATCAAATCTCTTTCAAAGTGTCCCTCTTCAGTTCTCTGATTTGCCTCTTTCGGCCGTGTCTCAATCGACTTCCGACGTTGATGCTGAAGTTCCCAGTATCGACTGCGCCGTTTAAAACGTCGTTTCCTTCGCCCAAAGTGTCGAAGATAGTGATGAAGCGTCTCGCCCTTTTTCTGACAAGATGAAATGAACTTGTAGATGGCTTCGTGGCTAATGGAGAGGTTTTTCTCTAGCAAAAATCGCTCAGAAATCTGCTCCGGGCTCCAGCCCATCGAGAGTTTGATGCGAATCTGATCCTCAACCCAGCCCTTAATTTTGTATCCGCGAAACAAACAATCCCGACGGTGATATGTTTTGGACTTCCAATCGCAGTCCGCTTTGTAGGCTGAATACGCCCCGACCGGCGTTAGGTTCTTTGCATTGTTCTTAACAACTTTGCCGCGCCTAAACTCTCTGTAAATTGTGGACCGATGGAACCCCATCTCGAGGGCAATCCAATCTTTGGTTTTTCCCCTCGCTAAAAACCTCTCCATTTGATAACGATCAGCACGAGTGAGCCGTCTGTAACTTCTGTGCATGTGCACCTCAAACTCCCTTCATTTTTACGCAAGAAGAAGTCTGAAAGAAGACAGGCGGTTCACTCAACTATTTGTCGCACTGGCAAAGTTGCATCTGGGAGAGACCCTTTTGTCAAATTCTCCTGTTGCAAGAAGACTTTGAAAGAGCGGCGGCCTCTGGCTTCAGGTGTTTGTGCTCGACGGCGTTCGTTCAAAAGAAAAATCTTTTATATAACCAGTCTTGAATTCTAATTCGCCATTGATCTGGGGTTATCTTTTTTAAAATCCAGTTTAGATGAGCTTCAGCGCCAACTCTCACTCGGACAGGAATTTTGGGGGCTTCGCAAAGTTCAACGATTTTGCCGGCGACGATGAGCGGATCCTTTTCGATCTTCTTCTGAACATAGTCTAAGAACGTGTTAAAGTTTTTAATTCGTTTTGCGTATATCTTTTCTTCTGGATGCTCCAACGAGCCGATTTTTGAATTGGGTGAAAACTTGGTTTTAAAGCCACCAGGCTCAATTGCGCAGACCTGCACATTGAATTCAGAAAGTTCGTAGTGAAGGGCTTCCGTGATGCTATCAAGAGCATGCTTAGAAGCACTGTAGGTTCCATAAAACGGGAACACGTTAAAACCCACCAGGCTACTCAAATTCAAGATTCGGCCTTGTTTTTTTCTTATTAGCGGCAGCAGCTTTTGAATGATCAGTAGGGGCGCAAAAAAGTTGGTTTCAAATTGCAATCGAATCTGTTTTTCATCTTGAATCTCAATCGGCCCCAGTAGGCCATAGCCGGCATTATTGATGAGTACATCGAGGCCCTGAGGAAATAGCTGAATCGAGAGCTCGATGCAGTGGAGTAAACTCGCGGGTTGATCAAGGTGAGCATCAATAAGGACTAAACTCTTGTCGTTAATTTTGTCGACCTGATCAGCAAAGACTTCGCGCCCTCTTGCTTCGCCTCCGCGAATTGTCCCCACGACAAAATAGTTTTTCTCTAAGAGCATTTTTGTAACGAGATAGCCAAAGCCGCTTGAAACGCCAGTGATAAATGCGGTCTTCTTTGCTGTTGGTTTCACTTTGTCCCTAGTCGTTTTATTGTTGTGTGAACTTATCGGCTTTTTCCAGGCTTCGTCGATGGTGCCGAGAACACGCGTTATCCGATCCTATTGGAACTTTGCCTAAGCCTTAAAGTAAAGGGGCCTTCGGCCCTAAATTGTCACTTTTTAGCCGCGAGCGGCCTATGCAAAAGCCTTAAAACGGCGAAAAGTCGACAGGATGCCACCTATTGCGTTTTGGGGGGCTGCTCGGGTAGGGTTGGAGATTGCTAATAAGTTCTATGGTGGAGGCCTCTTTGCTGGATCAATCCTCTTTGCGTCGATGCGAAAAACCTGTGCTTTTACTTGGTCTCGTCCTGACGATGGTGACCGGTATGCAGGCCTATGGTGCCTCTGTTTCGAAGGCCGTCGCACCGGCTCTGGCGCCAGCAGCTCCGCAAGCGACGGAAAAGGCCAAGGCCTCGTCGCTATCGAGTTCCAAGAAGGCCATAGATGAACTCGCATTTGAGGTCCGCCAGGAGAGCTTTCTCAATCGTGAAAAGCCGCCGGCTGGAGTGCCTGACTATACGCAAATTGGTGCCCACTTTCGCACCGAAACAGAGGGGCGAACTTTCCGCGGTACACTTGAGCTTGGCGGGAGTTTTTCGACCTCAGTTGAAAACTACACAAATATCTATGTGCCCGAGGCCTTTCTTGATTGGCGCACGGGCTCTTGGGAGGAAGGCGAAATCACGGGTGACTTGCGCGCGCGTGTTTCTGTCGGGCGTCGGCTTGAGGCCTGGAGTCTTCTTGATCGCTCGTGGGATCTTGGACTTTGGGAGCCGCTGAATCGCTTTGATGCCCTTCGTCCGATCGATCAGGGACTAACGGGTTTCTTTGTTGATGCTGGTTCTGGAAATACCAAAATCACATTGTTTTTGTCTTCGCTCTATATTCCAGAACAGGGTGCAAGCTTCACTCTGCAGAATGGTCGCATCCAAAGTTCGAATCCGTGGTTTGTCGAGCCCAGCGATCGTTTGATTTTATTCCAAGAGTCGACGTCGATTCAGTATGACATTCAAACGCCATCTGTGGGTTCGGTCATCAACCAAGCCTCTGGTGGACTACTTGTACGTTATGGCGAGCTTGAGAAGGGCGCCTATGCACAAGCGAGCTATATCTTTAAGCCGCGAAACCAACTGGCAATTCCTTTTGAGGCGGCACTCGATTTGACCGACACGGCGTCGTTTGCCTCCGTATCGGTTCATCCCGAGGTTGTGTATCACCAGTTGATTGGTTTTGAATCGGGATACTCGGGTGAGACATTTACCGCTGGTCTTTCTGGCCTCGGAGATTTTCCAATCAATCGCGAATCGGGACCGACCTTTACTTACCAAGAGCTTGATCCATTGATGCTTTTAAGTCCGCACTTGGACGGGCACTTTGATCTCGGTGCGGCGTCGGATCTTTCGCTTGGCGTAAGCTATCTGGCATCGACGGGCGGAGGCGCGACAACGCGTGGTCGGTTTGCGAGCGAAAAGGGAGTCTTTGGTCCACGGACTCCTTGGGCCCAGGCGGTTGCTGTTGATGGCCGAGTGGTGATTGGCCGCGGTCGTCGTGCGACGTGGTCGTTTGGTGGCCGATGGCTTGAGGAGCTTTCAGAGCAAGGGTCTCTTCTTATGGCTGATGCCGGCTGTGATTTTGCGCTCAAGGGTGCGATGACACAGGATTGGCGCGTGAGTTTGGCGGCCGATGTTCTGGGCAGCCGAAAAGCGTCGAATGAAAATCAGGGTTATCTTTCGCAGTACCGCGGCAATGACCGCATCATGTCGCAACTGCGGTTTATTTTTTAGTCATTCTTTTCGCAACACACTGTTTGTTTATGCAGGCGGCCTCGGTCTTCCCGCCGTCGGCCTCGCTCCATGTGGCACAGCTGAGTGCAGCGCCCGCGCGGATGTTGCACTTGGCGGCCTCAAGCTTAAATTTCTGATGGGCGGCCTCGAGTGGATAGCCGCATGGGTTCGGGATGACGACACAGTCGGTGTCTTGGGAGCAGGTGTACCACGTTGGGTTCTGCATGCGACAGCGGGTAAAGATCTCGTCGGCAGTGGTCACGGACGAAAAGCCAACGGCGAGAAAAAAAGCGGCGGTCATTTTCATAGCGGTAAGGCTGTCATGACTTTTTCGACAGTGCAATGGGCACTCAGTCCTGTACTTTTGCACCTAGCGCTGTGATGAGTGACAGCACCTCGGGATACGAGAACTTAGCGCCTTTGATTCTCGCGGTTCGCAGGTCAAAAAGATAATCACGGCTTTGGCTAAAATCGGCGCCGCTCAGGTTGGATCGCTCAAAGCTTGCGCCGGTAAAAGTCGAATTTGCAAAGTCGGCCATACTCAGGTCGGCGCCGGAAAAGTCCACGTCCAAAGCGAGACAACTCGCCATCTTCAGGTGCTTGAGCTTAAGACCTTGGAAGGATGAGAAACTGAGCTTCGAGCCATTGAAGGTCACGGTTTCGAGTCGTTTGACGTTGCACCAATTGATGCCCACAAGGTTGCACGTCTCAAAAACCACATCTTTGAATGAACAGTTGAGAAGAGGTTGATTCGCAAAACTGCAGTTCGTGAATCGACATTCTAAAAATGAAGTGCTGCGCGGGCTTCGTAAAGAAAAGTCGATGCCATTGAACTCCGCGTACTCGAACTCTCGGTCGGTGAGCGATTGCAGATCGGCGTCATCGAGATCGGTGTAGAGCCTGAGATTGTCCATGATTCTACAAAACAGTGCATACCACGTGGCGCTGATGGCGTCCGTGGCGATGTTCGGCGATATAGACTCCTTGCCAACGGCCGAGCAGAAGCAGGCCATTGGCAAACGGAATGGTCAGCGAGGTCGGAAGAAGTGCGGCCTTAAAGTGTGAAGTCGTATCGTCAGAACCTTCAGCAAGGTGAGTGTGCCAGGCTTGATCATCAGGAGCCAGACGCAAGAGGAAGTTCTCAAGATCAGCTTTCGCGGTTGGGTCGTCATTTTCTTGAATCAGCAGCGAAGCCGAAGTGTGCTTGATAAAAAGGTGGAGCACACCCTCGGGTGTTGGAGAGGATGCAAAGAGTTCGCGGCAGGCGCCCTTGATTTCGTGATCAATGCGGTGGAGACCGCGACTTTCGGTCGCGATCGTCAGGGTCTTTTGTTTCATAGGGGGCAAATCACCGCATCGAAAGGTCTCAGTACAAACTCAATGGCATCGCGAGGAGAGGCGGAGCTTCCGTACTCAAAGAGTCCGGTGACATCACCCATTAAGCGTCCACCTTGACCTCGGCCACGCCAAGGCGCGACCGAAAGTCCAAGGCGCGTGGCCCGTGTGAATGGATCTTCATCCATAAACATCTTTTGTCCGTCCGTCGTTTGAACAATGACGCCGCCTTCAAGCACCATCTGCTGCAAGTGGCTGGCTGCGGATCGCAGAACATCGAGCTGATAGCAGCCGGGGCCGGTTGGACCGAAGTGAGTTTGCGTTGCCGATGATGAGATGTTCTTCAGCTTTCCGATGAGCTGCTCTCGAGTAAGGCTCTTATCGAGTGCGCGCTCCAGTGTCGCCCGTGCAGCGACGGCGGCGGCGGCATTGGATGAGCCTTTGTACTGAAGGCCGTCGTCGGTTTTGATGAGCGACGGTGCGAGGATATCTGGCTTTTTGAGGAGGCGGCTCGATGAGCTGAGCTCGGAATCGACCGCCCCGACAGTGATCACACGCGAATTATCGGCCGGAGCCAGAAGCGTTTCGCCACTCGATTTTGTTTCAAGGGCAACGAAATCTCCTGAAACCGTGAGGCGAAGTTCGTCGCGGCCGGCACTAAAGTTGTTTGAGCGAACTTTAACGCGGGCAAAGTAGGTGCCGGGCTTAAGCTCGGCTTCGAGGATCTCGCGAGGGTAAAGCGAAGCGCCGCTATCAGTTGGAGCGATTGTGACTTTTTGCTGAAGGCCAGCGGTTTGAACAATGCGAAGAGTGTCGTCTGTTAAAACCAGATCGAGATCTTTATCGGTTCCCACATTTACGTCGTCGGAAAATGAATTCCATGAGAGCACCAAACGGGCGCGGCAGCTGCTTCCGCTCTGAGGTTGACAGCGGATGACGGCAGAGTCGTTTACACCCGGGAGTTTGGCCCAGTCATCGGTTCCCTTGGTGACAGCCGCGCGAAGCGTTCCTGCACCAAAGTTTCCGGCAGCATTGATCCACAAAACGCCCTGATTGAGCGCGCGATTGACGACAGTGTTGATGAATCCCTTGCCGTTACCATTTCCGCCGTACTCCCAAACCTGTGAGTACAAAACGACATCAAACTTCTCCTGAACGACCGCGTTCACTGCGGCCTCGAAGTTTGAGTAGCCGAAAGCCGAGTAAAGGTGAACGTCGGCTGTGACTCCGGCGCGCTTCAAAAGCCCTTGAACGATTTCGGCCATTTTCGTGCCGTGCTCTTCTTCGAGGTTTGCGGCAACCGCAACGGGACCAGCGTGAAGTGTGCCGAGGTTGGCTGTCGCGCCCTTAAAACCGTTATCGAGAATTGCTATTTTAACAGGGGAGAAAGCGCGACCTGCCGTCGCACGCATGCCGATCTCTCGAGCCAAGCGATCGAGGCTTGAGGCTTCAATTTGAGCGGCAGACGCCTGTTGTGGCATTGAGCCGACAGTGACGAGGGTGAGAAGCGAGAAAATGATGAGGTTCTTCATGGCCCGGAAGATTAGCGATGGCGATGGCCAATGTCGTAAGAAAAGCGGGCTTGTAAAAAAAAACCAGGATTCCTGAAAAGGAATCCCGGTTTTTATACCGAATCGTGTTCGGAATTCAGCTTACCAGCCGATTACCAGCGGTAGCCGTACCAGTAGTAGTTATAACCGGCCCAGTTGCAATAGTAGTAGTTGCTGTAGGAGTAGTTATAGCCCCAGTAGTAGTACGTTGGAGCGTAGTAGTAACCGTAATTGTACCAAACATACCAGCTTGACGATGAGCTTGTGCGGTCGAGCTCACCTGTTGTCGGTGCGATCGCTTTAAACTCAGTTGCTGGAAGCAGTGCAAGAGCAGAAATGTCAGCGGCAAGCGCCTCTTTCAACTCGACAACAGCGGCAGCGCCGGTCTTTTCATCAACGCGAACAATAACCGTTTGTGGGAGATCCCGACGGGCCTGCTCGTTGATGACCGTGGCTTCGTTATCCAGCTCTCCGCTGAATGCCGGTTGGCCAAAGCCTGAAACCGAGAAAAGAAGCGAAACTGCAAATAAAAGATTGCGATTCATGGCTTGTACCCCCTTCTTAAGTGGTTGACACCCAGATAGGCGACGGAACGATGACGAGCAATCAAAAAAATCGAAAAGCAGAAGTTATAAAGCCAGTAGGCCCTACAAACGAGTTGCCGCCGCTGCCGGCGAGACTTTCTGACGCGACGATAGGGCGCTTTTTTCTTATTGTGAGCCCCGGTTTTGAGGCCGATGCCGAGCGCGAGCTCCGTGGCCACCTTGCGGGAACAGGGTTTGAAGAAACTGTTAAGAAAGAAAAGGGCGGCGTGAGCTTTGAGGCGGCGCTTGGAACTGTTTTACAGATTCAACCGAAGCTCAAAGTTGTGACTCGCGTGCTCCTTCGCATTGCGGTCTTTGGTGCGAAGGACTTTCCAAAATTACATAGGAAGATCCAGGGCCTACCATGGAAGACGTGGTTGAAGCCAGGAGTCACAATTCGTGCCCGGGCGGCAAGCCATCGTTCGCGGCTCAGAATCAAAAAGAGAATTGAGATCGTAGCGGCAGAGGCTGCGGCCGAAGCGCTTGGTGTTCCGTATCAGGAGGAGCCTTCGGGACCGGCGGTCCTTTGTCTCCTTCGACTGGATGATGACGTCGCAACAGTGAGCCTTGATCTATCGGGTGAGCTTCTACATAAGCGCGGAGATCGCGAGGACGTCGGCAAAGCACCACTTCGCGAGAGTTTTGCGGCTGCCGTGGTGGAACGAAGCCTTGAACATTTAAGTGCGGCTGGAAAAACCTTTGAGTGGCTTGAACCAATGGCAGGAACCGGCGTGTTCCTCCATGAGTATCTTCGTGGCCAAGGGCTTTTGGCAGAGTCGGATGCGGCCAAGCGCACATTTGCTGGAGTTGAGCTCCTCGCGGTCCAATCAAGCAGAAAGGTCGAGCCGAACGTTACTCCGCCGCAAATTGTTTCGGAGCCAAAGTTGAAACTGTTCACTCGCTATACGTTGATTGAAACACACGCGGAGCAGCGGGCGCGGGCAAGTGAGCTTGCGCCAAAGGGGCTGCCCATTCAGGTGCTCGCGAGTGCGAGTGCTTGGGCTTCGGGCGACGAACCGCGGTTTGTTGTCGTGAATCCACCATGGGGCAAGCGACTCAAAGCCGGTGCGACCGATACGACGTCAAGGCAGGAAGAGTTTCTCTTGGGCCTTGAAACACAGTTTATGCCGGCGTTTGTGGCTTGTGTTATGCCGGCATTGGGGCGAAGGCCAAGGCTTCCGAAGGGTTGGGAGCAGGCGGCGAGCGTGCGTTTTCGTGCGGGCGGCGTTTTAGTTGCGGCGAGTTTTTTCAGGGTCCGATCAAGATTGGGAGAGAACAAGGCGCTGCCGCTTCAATCCGTGGACAAAAAGGACTGATTCGAGGAGATTGCCCCGGAATCGCGCGATCAGCGCGCACGGGAGGTCTAAGATGACTCAGAAGCTTCTGGTTTTAGTGCTGACATTGGTGGCCGTGTCTTGTTCTCCGAAAGACGAAAAGGTTTCGACGGGTGGAACTCGCGGTGGTCAGCAGCAAAACGATCAAGACCTGCCGTCGGGTTTCCCCGAGCGCAATGACCGCACTCCTGAATACACGGCTGCAATGCTCTTTGAGGTGGCCGAGGTTGCCCGCGAAATCGAAACGGTCGCGCTGGCTGTCGAAGCGTTGAATACTCCGCCTGTGCCTGTAGCTGTAACGCCGGTAGCGCTCGTTGCACCAACATGTGTGAAAACTACGAATCTCAATGGCCCTCTCGGAACTTTGAAACTCTTGAATCGCTACGAAGATTGCAAGGAGATCGGCGCTGATTTCGAAGCAACGCTGAGAGGTTCAGAGAATATTTTTGCAGCACTGAGCGGTGCTGATGGAAACAAGCGCGCCTCGGTTATTCGGGCTGAGACGCACGGTCTTCCCAAACAATTGGTTCCTTTGAAGAACAAAAAAGACTCACTTTCGCTAAAGCAGTTTCGTTTCCTCGACGCGGATCTTGTTTCGGAAAATGCCGGCATTCTGACTTACAAGGTGTACTATGAATCGGATTCAACCTATCAGCTTGACCTGAAGCCATACATCGATAGCGGAAGCCTTTTCTCGAGAGTTCACGGCTTCATCGATTTTGACCTCGAAAAAAAGCGCGTCGTTCGCTTCTGGACGGATGAAACTGCGAGACAGGTTGCAATCCTAGTGAAGAGCAATCGAACCCCACGCGGTGGCCGCAATACACTTCGTCAGGAGTTTTATGTGAGTGCACAACCAGCGGAGCTGGCACTTGATCTTTCAAGCTGCGTGGCGCCGACCGGTGACTTTACAGCGCGGTTTGCGATCAAGTCTTTTGGCCGCGATGTGCAGGCAGTGACCCAGGGCGGAAAGGTGAATTTCTTTGATAAAAAATCAGAAATGAAGACCGCGGCCAATGGCATTGGGATTCTGAGCGGCAATTCCCCGGTGAAGGTATCGGTCTGTGCTAAAGACGGATCGTTCCCAATTTCAGAGGGTCTTGCGGGGCTCTTGTACTAAAGAGTGTATCTAGAAAATCGCCAAAGGCGCAAAGCTCACGTTGGCGTTCACATCCCAAGTTGAGTGGGTCGCAAACAATGTGAGTTTGCGATTCCCGCGTTCGTCGGTTTCAAAGCGAAACACAGGTCCACCTGAGTCGCCCTGCACGGCGAGAGCGTCTTCGGTCACAAGTGTTCGACTACCAAGACCTTCAAGAATCCGTTTAAAGAAAACAGTTGTGACTGTTCGTTTGTTCGCGCCTTGGCGTCCGCCAAAGCCGACGCGGTAGAGTGTTGCTCCTGGAGCAAGTGGCGGGAGAGTGTGGTTGAGCGCCGGAAAGTTTTTAATCGGAAGTGGTCGATCAAGCCGTATGACGGCGGTGTCATTTTGAAAAAGCGAGGTCTCGGGGTGATATCCGGGATTAACTGTGGACCGTTGAATGACCGTGAGTGCATCGGGCTTTCGCCCTTTGATCCACTGGGAGCCGAGGTGAATTTCGAGCCGATCACCGGCCCGATAGGAGCTGAGACAGTGGGCTGCGGTGAGAACCACTCGAGGTGAAATTGCAACTCCAGTGCATACCGAGAACCACTGCGCGTTGGATTCGATAATCGCAACAGCCGATTCAAAACATGACCAAGGAAGTGGTGTTCCCGGACGTGTCTGATTGCACGCTGTCGCTGCGAAACTCAGCTGCGACGAGAAGAGAGCGAGAAGAAAAATGGCGCCAAAGCGCAGCGTCTTGGGTGTGAACATCAAGGTGCGACCGGTGTTGCGGTTGGAGCCGCCAATGCTGCCGGTTTGTAGATTTCAAGATAGATCGGCCAGTGGTCGCTGACGCCCCATGGAGAGCCAGAGTCAAAGCGAGCAGGGGATCCATAGCGACTCACCTGGAATTTTGATTCGTTTGGAACTTTGACCGACGCCGGATCGATTTGCCAGCCGGTTTTAGCGACTGAGGCACGACGAACGAGAAGGGCATCGAGGAAGCTCCACTCGGTTTTTGGATGATAGTAGTGAGTGCCCTCGCACGACTTGCAGCCTTCAAGATGAGACACGGCCCATTTCTCATTTAACGTCGTCTTAAAGAAGCCTTCTTTTTCGTCTTCCTCATGTGTGATGTTGAAGTCACCACCGACGATCGCAATGACGTCTGCAGGAAGATCCTTTTCAAGTTGATTGATGAAGGCTGTGGCCTGGGCGCGGAGGTACACGGGGTTTGACTGTGATGGGAAGTGAACGGCAAAGACGAGAGCCTTCGTGCCATCGGGAAGGGTGACCGGCACCTCGAGAATGCCGCGTGTTTTTTCTGCCGACCACTCGCCGTCTTTATCGATGGCTTTAAGTGGAATTTTATGAATTTTCGGTTCGCGCCACATCGGGAAGCGCGAGAGTACACCGGGGTCAATGCCGCGCGGATCGAAGCTATCGATCACAACCGCAGTTTGATAGCCGGAGTCCTTTAAGTACTCATCGCGGAGCTTTTCAACCACACGTTTGTTTTCGACTTCGACGAGAATCTGAATATCGGGGCCTTTGCCTCCACCAACCTGTTTAATAACGTCGGCGACACGTGAGAGTTTCTTTTTAAGGATGTCCTCATTCCAGTCCGTCTCAAAGCACTCCTTCTTTCGATAGTCTGACGAGTTTTTCTCGCAGCCGGCCTTGATTGCGGCATCACTTTTGAGCGCAAGAGGAAGGAAGGTGAAGTCCTCGGTACCGGCGTCGTGTTGGGTGTCGAAGAGGTTTTCGACGTTATAGCTCATGATGGTGACGCGGGGACCTGCGGGGACCTCTGGCTTTTTTGCAAAGAACGAGCAGCCGGTCAGGTTGATGATGAGGACGATGGCAAGCAGCTTAAATTGAATTGGCATTGAAGTCCCTCCTCGTGGTCGCCGGAATCTATTCATCGAGGGGGGGCTGGGCAAGTCAGGAGAGTCTTTGAGGTGAATTTTCCGAGGGCCGGAAGCGGTCCATTTTAAACCTTCTTTAGGGTGATGAATTTGTCTTGTTATTAGGCAGGAGGTGCGTCAAAAACGCGGTCGACCTCGGGGAGGGTTTGATGGGCTCATTTCGGTTCGTGGCATCTGCGGCAATGGTGATCATCGGTGCTTTTACTGTGCATGCAGAGGCCGATGACATGGAGTTTGGCCCCTCAGAAAAGACGGCGGCTTCTCCGGCCACGACAGGCGCTGTTTCGGGAGATGCAACCACTCTTCGGGCCTCGCCTGGTTCGACGTGGAGTGCGATAAAAAGGGATCTCAGTTCGGGCTTTTTTAACTTCACAAGTATCAAAGCCAATGAGGCCAATCGCGGGCATGGTTCGCTTGAAAGCTACAACTACCTCTCTCTTGAATATCGATTGAGTCGTGAAGAGAAGGTTTTTTACCGCCCAGCTTTTTTGTTTAATTTTGGTGGGTCGGATCTTCGCGATCGCGACGTGGCTTCGAAGTTTGAGTGGTCGGACGGCTATTTCGGCTATTCGAGCTATGCTCTGCCCTGGCTTCCGTTTGAGATGGATTACAAAACGGAGATTCGCGCTTACTTGCCGACGAGTGAGATTTCTCAAAAAAATGGCATGATCAGCCGCTTGCGCGGTGATCTAAAAGGCTATGTGCCACTCACGACGCGCTCGACCTTCTTGCTTTGGTTTAAGCCGGACTACTTTATTCAATCGCGAACGGCTTCGACAAACGATCGCGGCTTTGCTCAAGGTAACAAGCACTTTGGCTACGATTTAAGTGCGAACTACTACTACAACGCGACTCGTGCCATTGGTTTTGGTGCGGCGGTGGGGCATGAGCAATACTGGACACATGCTTCAGCCGCGGAAAATCTCGACGTTTATCGGACCGAAAATTTGAATCTGTCGGCCTTTGTTGGCTTTAGCTATGTCGGATTTCTCACTCACATTGGATTTGATCAGTCGCGAAATATTGCGCGTCCGCGCGATAGTTTTGAGTTGGTGCGAGACACAGAGACTCAGTACTTCGCTCGTTCGTACTATCGGTTCTAACTCTGGTTTTGCTGGGCTTTTTGTTCGCGCCACTTCTTTAGAATAAAGACGACGAGAACCACCGCGAGCACGGTGAAGAGATAGAGTTTTGCGCGACTGAAGTACTGAAGGATCTCTTTCCCGTAGTACGATACAAAGTAGATCTGCGTTGGAACCGAAATTCCGGCGGCGATACTGTCGACCGCGAGGAACTTCCAGGGCGAAAGTCCCATTACGCCACACATCAGGTGTCCTGGAAACCGGACTCCTGGCGTGAAGCGAAATACAATAACAGGCCAAAAGCCATACCGCTGCATCCAGCCCTTCACCTTTTTCAGGCGATCGCGACTGATCATGCGGTTGAACCATTTCATTTCAAAGAGATGGGGGCCAAAGCGATGGCCAAGGAAGTAGATCAGATAGTCGGATCCCATCACCGCGACAAAAGAGACCGCTGCCAAGACATGGACGTTGAGTACCGTCGCTCCTGGAGGATGCGGTTCGAGCGGGAAGAGGGCCAAGTGACCGACAAAACCCGCACTGACCAAAATGACTTCCTCAGGAAGAGGAAGGCCGAACGCGCTCAAAATCATAAATCCGCAGATCGCGCCGTAAACTGCCCACGGCATGTAGGCAAGCTGGGCGAAGGTCTGTTGGACCCAGTCAGCGAAGTTGAAGTCGATCATCGAGCGCGTCCTTTAATTTGGCGATCCATACGGTGCGAGTCTAGTGTCTGCTGCTTACAGGACGCTTACTTGCGGCGAATCGTCTTGATCATCATGGTCTTTTTTGGAACGTCATCCATGCCCATGGAGTTGCCGGTGGCGGTGTCTTTGATTTTATCAACGACATCCATGCCCGCTGTGACCTTGCCGAAAACAGCGTAGCCGATGCCGGATGGCGATGGGTTTTTGAAGTTCAGGAAAGCGTTGTCGGCAACGTTGATAAAGAACTGAGCTGTTGCCGAGTTCGGGTCGCTCGTGCGAGCCATGGCAAGCGTGCCGCGATCGTTTTTAAGGCCGTTGCCAGCTTCGTTCTCGATGCCCTTGCCGGTTGGCTTTTGATTCATCTTTTCATCGAAGCCGCCGCCTTGAATCATGAAGCCGTTGATCACGCGGTGAAAGATCGTTGCATCGTAGTGTTTTTTGTCGACGTAAGTGAGGAAGTTAGCAACCGAGATCGGTGCCTTCTCTCCGTTGAGCTCGACTTCGATGTTGCCTTCAGATGTTTCGATAATGACTGTGGTCATTTTGGATTTCTCTCCTGTTTTCTTTGCGGTCGTCTTTTCTGCTGGTTTGGTTTTGTCGGCCATTTTTTCAGCGGCGTTTGCTGTCTGGCTTGCGAACGAAAATCCGAGTAGGGCGATAGCGGCAATCGCCGTCGGAAACGCCATTGTGAATCTCATCAGTAACTCCTGCGTTAGCGCTGTGCGTCTATAGAGCGAACGAATATGCTCCAGACTTTTCTCTACGCTTGATGAAAAAGCAAGACAGCAGGTGTTCTGATTCGGCAAATCAAAGCGGGGTGTGATGTCGCTCAGAGAGTGTGACATGGGAATGCCAAAGACTTAGGCAATCAGAGCTGTCGAAAAAATGACGGGTGCCGACAGGCTCGGTGTCAAAAATGAGAGTCTAGAGTCAAAGAACATCCTCAAAGAAGAGGATGCTCGGTTGATCGTGCACGGACTTGGCACTGTGGACACTCGGCGATCTCGCGAACAGTCATGTTGTCGGCGAGGCGTTCGGCTTTGATCTGAAGACGAGTGCCGCAGAGGACGCAGCTTTCGTGCTCTTCGCGGAAGCGGCGTTGGTTGCGATTGACGGTTTTGGGGCGAACGCTGCGAATCATGTTGTCCATTTTAAAGTCCCTTTACATTTTTCTCGGTGAGAACTCTTAAAGGGAAGGCAAACTGCGTGCCGAGTCAGAGGCACTTGGCAAACGGGAGGCGGCACGCACGCCGCGACGAAGGGCCAAGTGAGTTTCTCTTTCGCTCACATTTGTTGAAGCCGCATATTTGAAGTCGATCCATCGATCCAGTGCGAACTGGATGTCGGGGTCATTGGTTCGACTTCTCATTGTGAGTGGCCCGTCAGAGGCCTTGGTTCGAATTTGAGTTCGATCGAACTCGCGAAGCAATTTGTCGAACTGGAGATCGATGGGACTGAGGTGGGATTGTCGTCTTCGCCAAATGACAATCAGGCGAATGGAGATCACGAAGAATAAGAGGACAAGGCTGATGAGCGCACCAGGGGAGGCTTGGACGCCGAGCAGACGATCGAGGAATTCCTTTTGGCCGCTAGAGTCATATTTCAAGAGAAAATTGGACCAAGACATCTGCGCATAATCCCAAAGCATCACGCTTTGATCAAAGAGGCTTGAGAGCGTTGAGCGCGAAAGATGGGCGTAGGCATCTTGTGGTGAAACGCTTTGCATCTGCTGTTCCTCTGAGAGATCAAAAAAATCGCCCCCCATCTGTCGACGAAGCGGCACGATGAGGGCTGTCGGGTCAAAGGTGATCCAACGCCCTTGTTTTGAGTTCTGACGCGATGGGTACCAAACTTCCACCCAAGCATGGGCGTCTTTTGAACGAACAATAAACGTGGAAGAGAGAGGGTTGTATTTTCCGCCGAGAAAACCCACGGCTACGCGTGCCGGATAACCCATGAGACGAAGGAGAGTCGCAGAGCTGGCGGCAAAATGTTCACAGAAGCCGACTTTCTTTTTAAAGAGAAAGTCCTGCATATTCTCGGGGCTATTGGCGCCAAGTTTGAGAGAATAGCGAAAGCCTTTGAGCATAAACCATTCTTCGATTTTAGCGACGGCCTGTGGCGCGCCCTGGACGGTGGCGCCAAGCTCGTGAGCGAGATCTTGAATTTCTGGAGCGATGTCAGCGTCGAGGAGGAGACTTCGGCTTCGCTCAGCAAGGCTCAGGTTCTCGAGAGGACCGAATTCCTCCAGTATGGATTGGGCGCGATAGAGAAGCCGATCGCGGCGTTCAGTTGTCAGACGGCCGAGATTAGCCTCTGTCATATAGGGCTTGAAGCTCATAGTCGACACGGGACCTTCGAGACTGATGAGCCTTGGAAGTGTGAAGAGAGTGCGCCCGGCGCTCGGTTCAAG
Source organism: Bdellovibrionales bacterium (assembly GCA_016713885.1). Lineage (GTDB taxonomy): Bacteria > Bdellovibrionota > Bdellovibrionia > Bdellovibrionales > JAMPXM01. The sequence continues at coordinate 244,840 of JADJOF010000006.1, forward strand.
CGTCACTTCGTAGTCGGTGGTTTCGTTGGTTTTTGGAGCTTCAGCTGGGCGAGATTCGAGAGCGTGGCCTTTGGCTTTGAGTAGAGACTCTTCCTCTGGTTGCCAGCGAAGGTCCTTGCCGCGGTAGAGAACTGCGCCCCGCCAATACATCGCTTCGATTGAACGTTTGGCACTCGAGAGAAAGCGCACACGGAAGGCGATTTCATCGCTTTCGATGAGGCTCGAGATGCTCGTGGGATTGAGTCCTTCTGAAAATCCGACGCTTGGGGCAGTGCTCTGCGATTGCATGAGGCGCAGTGAAAATCGAGGAAAGACCATAAAGAGAAAAAGCCAAACCGGAACAGTGAGGAGCAAGATGCGGGTGATCGGGCGTAGGTTGACGCGAGTGAGTCTGCGGTCTGTTCGGTGGAGTTGAAACATGAGAATGGTGATCGCGGCGACATCGAAAGCCATGAACATCGTACTGCCGAGGCTCTGTGAATGAAGCAGATGGGCCATCAAGAGGAAGTAACTTGTGACGATGATAAACATGGCGTCGCGGTCTTTGTTGGTCTCGAGAGTTTTTAGCGACGCGAGAAAGACAAGCAGCGGAGTTGCCGCTTCGTAACCGAAAAGCGTGTCGTACTCGATTACGATTCCCACAGACGCCGCTGCGCCTGCGAGAAATAGGGTCCAGCGAGGCGGAAGCTTGATGCCGCGGTAGAGATGCCCGAGTTTCCAGATGAGTGCAGCGATGGAGGCAATGAGTGTCCAGATCGGGATGTTGGTGATGTGTGCCGCAATATTGATCGCAAGAACGCCAAGAAGAAGCGATTGAAAGGGCCGATCCCAGAGCTCCATGTCGGCGCGGGCCTGGATGCTCATGACCGTTCCTCTGACTTAAACTGCGCGAGTTCGGACCAGGCCTGGTGTGCAAAGCTAACCCCGCGATTCGGACCGAGCGTTCGATGCGGTAGTTTGAGCGTAAAGGTTTCGTTCTTCTTCGATGCGATATCAACCCACTGCGAGAGCTGCTGTAGCTTGACTTCGGTGGTGGCCTCATTGCCGGGAAGAGAGGAGAAATCAAAACAAAGAGTCGTTTGTGCGGCCTCGTCATACTGTTTTGTCAGGAGGCCTCGGCCCTTGGCGTAGATCCTCCAATCGATTCGCTTGAGACTATCGCCGTCTCGGTAGGCGCGGTGCTCTGAGAATTCTTCGGCGCCTGCGGTTCGCTTGAGACCATCGCCGATGGAGTCTGCTGCTTTCCGCCAGGCGAGTTGTCCGCTTCGCACAGGGTAAATCACCGCGTACGCATGGCTTGGTTGATACTGCCAGGCTTTGAATAGTCCAAATGGAGCAGTTGTCGAAAGCACGAAGAGGGAGAGCTCGTGGAGGCCGCGACCGGGAGCGTGGAAGCTTGCCAGCAGCCGGCTATCGGTCTGTGGGGAAATCGGTCGTCGCGCGTCGTACTGGGCTTCTTTCTTGAAACTACGAATCGTAAATTCACAATTGAGTTTGACCGAGTTGTCATGGTTAAAAACGATGGCGGCGACGGCAAAGGTACTATCGGCAAAACCGTGAACCGCTTCGACGTTTTTGAGTACGAGGTTGTTGATGTTGTTGTGAGTTGAAATCATCGCGGTGAACATCAGTGCGAGCATGAAGAAGCCAAGCAGGTTGACGAGATTGTTCTGATAGGCGGCGCCGATGAGGAGCATGAGAATTGAGCCGCCGATAAAGAGTCCGCCGAATTTGGTTGGAATGATGTAGACGCGGCCATAGCGGTGGCGAAAACCGCGTTGGCGGGGACGTGGTGTTGTGGCTGTGCTAGATGGCTTGAACTTGCGCCAAAACATCTTCAGCCTTTCGGCGGCCCGTTTCGCCGGTCGGGTCTTCGGTCGGATTGAGCCGATGCGAGAGAACTGGAACAGCGATCGCTTGAACATCTTCAGGCAAAGTCATGTTGCGCCCCATGAGGTAGGCCCATGCCCGCGCTGAGCGCGCAAGTGCCAGAGAGCCTCGAGGAGAAAGACCTTCGCCCATAATGCCGGAGCCGCGAGTTTTGGCTGCGATGGCGTGGATATATTGAATGATGGCATCAGAGAGATGAACTTGATCGACGGCCTGTTGATGATGGATGAGCGAGGTGCTGTCAAAAACGGGGTCGAGTTTTTCGATGCGATCGTTTGGCCCACCCTCGGTGAGTCCTTCGCGCAAGAGTTTCTTCTCGGCTTCTTGATCGGGATAGCCAAGGCCGATTCGCATGAGAAAGCGATCGAGCTGTGACTCGGGAAGCGGGTATGTGCCGACCTGTTGTCGTGGGTTCTGTGTTGCGATAACGAAAAATGGATTCGGGAGAGAGAGTGTTTCGCCGTCAATTGAGATCTGTCGTTCTTCCATTGCCTGCAGACAGGCCGACTGTGTTTTTGGCGTCGCGCGATTGAGCTCGTCGGCCAGAACGAAGGGTGAGAAGAGTGGACCTTTGACGACCTTGAACTCTCCTGTGCGGGGATCGAAAATGCGGCCGCCGATGAGATCAGAAGGTAACATGTCGTTTGTGAACTGCACGCGGGTGACCGGAAGTGAGAGGAGATGGGCAATCGTTTTAACGAGAGTTGTTTTCCCAACTCCTGGAACATCTTCGATGAGCAGGTGCCCTCTGGCCAGGATGCATGTCAGTGCGAGCTGGATCTCGCGATCTTTTCCAAAAACCACGGTGGATGCGCGGTTCACGAAGCTCTGCAGGATGTGGGACATCGAATCGTGGTGCGGTAGTGGTTTGGACGTTTTCATGCTGATCCCATATCGGCATTTGGGTACTCCGAGTTGACGGCCAAAGGTCTTGAGCTTGAAGAGTTCTTGGCAAGAGTGCGGAGCTGGTGGCCCAATGGAGAAGTGAATCCTCCATTCAGCTTTTTTAAGTTTGTCGCCATTGTCGCATTGATCTTCTACGTTGCCGGTCGGGCGATTGTTCCGGGGTTCTTGCGCGATGTGAATCCACTGATCGTCGGTGTACTGGTCTATGTTTGGTATCGCTGGGCCCGGACTAAGGATTGGTGGCCGAAGCCGACTGATGGTCGCACTGAAGGTCGCACGGATGCGCCAAAGCAGGTCCAGGTGCCGCACGGTGTACTGCTTGAGAAGTTGAAACAGAAGGCACGCGTTAGCCAAAAGCGTGTGCCGCGGCCACCACCGGCTTTGCCGGAAGAACGTCATGATTCTTTTGAGGTGGCAACCGCAGAAAGTGCTCTGACCACGCAGCCCTCCAAAGAACGGGTTCAGCGGGTCCGGGTCAAAGCCGTAAGGAAGAAAGTTATTCGTGCGCGACGAGCAAAGATGGATCGGGATTGCTGAAGTTCTGGCTTCGGGATTCTGTTTCGGATTCTTAGGTTTTTTTGGTAAGCGGGCGCTTGCGAGTGGAATCACTCCTGGCGAGTTCTTGGCGCTGCGCTATCTTTTGGCGGCGTTGATGATGGCTCTGATTGTGAGTGTCCGCAGTCGGTCGGTAAGGACGCTTTACCGCGGAGCGCGGACTTCGCTGATTTGTTTTTCTCTTGGCGTGCTGGGCTACGCGGTCTTTTCGAGCTTCTATTTTATGGCACTGCAGACGATCTCGGCGTCGCTGACGGTACTTCTTCTTTACATGTATCCCGTGCTTGTGACCTTGGGTGGCGTGGTGTTTTTGCGTGAGCACATCAATCGGCATCGGCTGCCCGCTCTACCGCTGGCTTTCATTGGCATGATTCTTCTTGTCGGGTCGGATGTCATAACATCAGCGGGATCTGTAAAAGTCGGTGTTCTTTTTGGCTTCCTGTCGGCCTTTTTTTATTCGCTCTACATTTTACTTTCAGCGAAGCTTTTGAAATACACTGATCCTTGGGTTTCGACATTTTGGATTCAACTTGGCGCGGGTGTGTCGCTGTTCACGTTGCACTTTCGCAGTGTTGATCGCATCTCAGAAGTCGCGAGGCTTTCGAGTTGGGACTTGGTCGGTGTGTCGTTTGTTTGCTCCGTTTTAGCGATGTCCTTGTTTTTATCGGGGCTACTTAAAATTCGAAGTTGGGAAGCGTCGCTGCTCTCGATGTCAGAGCCGATCTCGGGTGTTGCGGTTGGCCTCTTGCTTCTTGGTGAGCACCTTGAGCCAAGTCAGTGGCTGGGGGCGGGACTTGTGATGGTGGCTCTAGTCTTTGTCTCGCGTCGATAGCGAGAGCTTGGCGAAGAGTTTCGCATACCACGTGCTCAGAGCCCGAATGCGAGTGCTGAGGCTTTCAAGTTCGATGTACTCTTCAACAGTGTGCATGCGGCCACCGACGGGTCCAAGGCCATCCATAATGAAAAGTCCTGGGCGAGACATATGATTGACGTCGCCCGCGCCGCCGGCCTTGACGGCTTGAATGTTGCGTCCTTCAGACTCACTGAGAGCCGTCAGCAATTGCGTGACGACATCGCTGTATTGAGCGTCGCGGTCAAAGGGCGGACAGTCGTCGACAATTTCAAAAGTCGAATGATTGGTTTGAGACAGCGTGTCGATCACGAGATGGTGAATGAGCTCGCGCTCATGGAAGTTTGAGAAACGCGTATCGAGTTTGATGTGAACGTCACCGCAGACGATGTTGTGCTTGCCGCGGCCTCCTTCGATGTGGCCGACGTGAAGCGAGAGCCCTTCACCGAGAGGGGTGCCCTGTTGTTTTTTTAATTCTCGTACTTCGCCGACAAGCCGGGTGATGAGAGTCGCTGCTTCGTGAGCGGCGTTGATCTCTTCGCCACGACAGCGGCCGGCATGGGCCTCGATACCTTGAACTTGAATGTTGTACCAGCGATTGCCGCGGCGGCTCACGATGATGGAGCCATTCTCGAGCGCGGGCTCAAAGCCAAGTACGGCAATCGATTTTGTGCCGATGTCTTGGAAGAGACGGTGCCAGGCGGTCGAGCCGGATTCTTCGTCGGGAGAGGAAACAACGCGAAGTCCGATAGGAGGTTCTGGGTTTTCATTTATGTATTCACGAAGACTTTCGATAAGAACGACAAGTCCACCTTTATTGTCGATAATGCCAGCGCCGTGAGCGAGTCGAACAGGGGCTTGATCGTCGATTTGACTATGGCCTTCGCGGTAGGGGCCGGCTTCCTCCACCGAAAGAACGGTGTCGATGTGAGAAACAAAAGTGACAAAATCATTTTTCCGAACTGTCGACGGCTTTTCTGCAATCAAAAGGTCATCGGTCTTTCCGCTGACGTCGCGATGCCAATTGATTTGAAAGCCAAGCTGTTGAAGCTCGCTGGCGATGATCGCGTGTGTCTCGCGAACTTGGTTTTGAATCGCCGTTGGCGAGGATGATTGACGAGTTTTTGAGAAGCTTTTCTGCGCGAGTTTGCGTGACATTCATTTGTGTTCCTCCGGAAATGGAACGCGACTCAAGAGATAGCCGCCGGTGGCGAAGAGGAGGAGAAGGCTGACGAGCGAAAGACGTGGGCTGGTTGAAATCAAACTTGTGACCGCGATGAGCGTTGGTCCAAGGACCGACGAGAATCGCCCGAGCATATTGAAGAAGCCAAAAAACTCGCCTGACTTATCGGCTGGAATCATCTTTCCAAATGCGGATCGACTGAGCGCTTGAATGCCGCCTTGAACAAGCCCGATCGAGCCTGCCAGAGCATAGAAGTGCCAGACTTCTGAGATCGTCGCGGCAAAAGCTGTCACGAGGGCATAAATGCCGATTGCGAGGTAGAGTGCGCGCTTTGTGCTGATTCGGCTCGCGATAGCGCTAAAGCCGATGGCGGCGGGGAAGCCGATAAACTGAACAAGAAGAAGCGCGACGATGAGCGAGTTGCTTGGAAAGCCAAGTGACATGCCGTAGTCGACGGCCATCTTGATCATCGTGTTGACGCCGTCGATATAGAAAAAATTGGCGATGAGAAAAAGGTAGGCGGGGCGAATGGAGCGCAGGTGGTGGAAGGTGCTGATGAGCTGTGACCACGCTCCGCGGATAATTTCATTTAGGGACTCTTTGGGATGAGGGAGTTCGGGCTCGTTCACAAAAGTGAGAAGGGGAATCGTAAAGATGAGCCACCAGACGCCAACGGAGAGAAATGAAATTTGCACAGCTTCCGCCGGAGACGCGAGTCCGAAGATTTCTGGCCGAAGAGTCATAAAGACATTGATGGCAAACAGCACGCCACCACCGAGGTAGCCCAATCCATAACCAAGACCCGAGACAAGATCCATTTCTCGTGGCTTGGCGACGGCGACCAGGAGCGCATCGTAGAAGCTTTGAGCTCCGGAGAAGCCCATGCTGCCGAGCACATAGAGGAGAGCCGCCAGGAGCCAGTTGCCTTGGGCAACGAGAAAAAGTGCGGCTGTTGAAAGAGCGCCTAAGAAAGTAAAAGCAAAGAGCAGTTTTTTTCTGCCGCGAGATCGATCGGCGATTGCGCCTAGAAATGGAGCTGAGGCGCCAAGACAGAAACTTGCAACGGTGTTGGCAAGCCCAAGCTTCGCCGTGGACTCTGAGACGGTACCTGCCGCACTCCAGTACTGTTTAAAGAATACCGGAAAGAATCCAGCCATCACGGTGGTCGCAAAGGCTGAGTTTGCCCAGTCGTAGAGGCACCATGAAAGCACCTGCTTATCGCGCAGCAGTTCGCGCCAGGATCGAGCACTCATGGCTCAACGCTGTCTTGGCTTTATAAAAACATCAAGTGCTTATTTTTCCTGTGGCGTTGCTGCGAACCGAGAAGGATCGTAGCCCTGCTCGATCAGGCGACTTTCAATCTCGGTCATCGCCGCTGCTGAGAGTTCGGGTGAGCGGCTGAGAATCCAGCCGTATTTACGCTTTGGTTCGCCGACGATCGCCCACGAATAGAGCTCGTTTTCAATCGGGCCGAGAGCGAGCACCCAGTAGTTTCCACCAGCAAGCTCAGTGCAAAGTCCGAAGAGGCAAGCGAAGGAAACTTTCAGTTTGGAGCGGCCTTCATTTTTTACCCAAGCCTTGCCGACCACGCGGCTCACTTTGCGTTCACCATCTTCGTTGAGTGTGCACTCGTTTTCAACGCGCAGGCTTTGGTCGCTGTTGAGCGAATAGGTGGCTGTCGTGTTGGTGCAGCCTTTTTGGAACCGGTTGGGAATCGAGCGAACGTCATACCAGCGGCCAAGGTAGTTTTTGAGGTCAAGCTCTTCGACGGCTGTGACCGGGAGTTCCGCTTGAGCAGTGTGCGGAAGGAGTAGGCCGATGCTGAGGGCGAGAAGAAGGGATTTCATGGGTGGTGCTCCGTAAAAAAAAGAAACGTCGGGGAGGGTTTAGGCCCCGACGTTTTTTAACGGAGTTCACTGAACTTGTCTATGCGAAGCGCTTAAGCCGCTTTCTTGTGCTTCAGGAAGGACTGATACTTCTTGTCAAAATCGATTGGCTTTTGACCATCGCGAGTAATCAGACCCCATTTGAACCAATCGTAGTGCTCGGCGCAGAAGTCCATTTTCTCTGACTTCTTCTTGCAACCATCGGCTTTGCAATTCGTTGGAAGATTAGAAACTGTCGCGGGAGCTTGTCCCTGAGCTTGGCCTGGAGTTGGTTCTTTGTGTTTGAGCTTTTGTGCCATGAAGTCATTCTCCTTTTTCTCCCGGACGGGACGACCGGCCAGGAAGTGTTCATAGAACTCATCGGCGTTTGGACTGAAGGCTTAAGAGGAAGGTCCTGAATTAATACACTTTGGCTCTAAAACTGGACCTTCGGCGGTCGCAAGGCGGATTGACGCAGCGTTTTCTGGGCGGCAAGAAAGTGGTGCGTCGTGAGTCTTAGTCGACGCGGACTCGGGCGTTATTGGTTTGGCAGAAGATCGAGCCGTCGGCGTTGTGAACCACGAGCCGTCGCAGATAGCGAATGCCGCGGTCAGATTCCTTTGAAACGCTCACCCACTGATTGATATTGGTCTGCCCGTAATTGTCGCCCGCGATTGCGACATCGTTGTTTGACCCGTACCACTTGAGCACGGCTCCTGTAGGGTTGTTCTGAGCGTAGCTGATATTGAGGATAATGGCCTGGCCGACCTTGATAAACGAGGTGTCGGTGGAGAGAGTGCAGCCATTTCCCTGAAGAGTGACGGCGACGGTGTTGGTTTGGCAGAGTGCTCGACCAGCGGAGTCGATGATCTGGAAGTAGCGAGTGTAGCTGCCAGCGAGGTATCCAGTATTTGTATAGCTGAGGATCAGGTTCGTTGAGGTTTCTCCTCCGAACTGATCGACGACATTGTTTTTTGTGCCGTAGGTGACGACCTTATAGCCCGAAGGCAGGGTGCCGCTAGGTGTGATGGTGTAGGTGAGGTTGGCGTTGGCGGCGATAGTTGCTGCATTGGTGGCGACCGCACAAGTGATTCCAGAATTGAACTGTTGGTTCTGCGACGGCGGAAGCCGATAAGATGAGTTGCCGCTGATCAGGTCGTCAGAGCTTGATGCGGTGGAGTCGCTCTGGTCCATCGGTTGTGGCGCGCAGTTTTGGAACGAAAGTGTAAGCAGCGCAGCTGCGACCACGACGATTGCGGCTGGATGACGAAAAGTGCGGCTCAAAAATGGATTCACTTTGGATTTCCCCACGCGTCTCTCTATTGTGCACGGCGGATCGTGGAATGAAAAGAGACATGTCTCAGTTTGAGACATGTCTCTTTAAGCGAGCGGTCATTGATAGACCTAAGGCTTACTGGAAGCCTGTTGACCAGGTGACGTAACAATCCCAGTTCGCGCCCTTCTTCACTGTCATCACGCCGTAGATCGTGCGTGTGCTGGCTGTGGTCGCGGCATTCGCCGGCTTATAGTACGAATTTGTACAGCCCGAGAACGTATAGGTGCGCGATGTCGTGTCTTCGATCGCGATGTTGTAGACACCGCCATCCACCATATTGCTCAGTGTGATTGCTGAACCACCGACGCTTGCCAGTGTGTGGGTGTTCGAGGTCGAGAGATCGATTGCAGCGCCCGATGCGATCGGGTTTGTCGTTGAGGCAATCGAGCGGTTGGCGATGACGGAACCTTGAGTTCCCGCAGTCTGCGAGATGTTGAGGTTTCCGTTTGCAGTGTAGTCGGTGGTCATCGACCAGAGGTTGGCGCCGCCGCCGGAGTTGAGGGTGAGAGTCGTGTTGCCAGGGGCCGCAACATTAAACGCTCCTGCGCTCGCAACATTGGCCTGGACACTGCCCGTGCTGATGACGACAAGGTTTGCATTGTCAGTGACGAGCGAGATATTCGATGTTGCGGTGTTGGTGATGTAGCTGTGCCCACCGGCGCCGGCACCTTCGAGACTGAGATTGCTTTCAACGGTTACAACTGAACCAGTATCGGCGAGAAGCGAATCACCAATTGTTCCAGAGGCTGTGAACTTCGGGATTTTTCCACTTGTGCCCGAACCGCCGACTCCACCACCTGATGGAACGAGGTCTACGTAGCCGCCACCGTGCTGTGACACTTTGAATTTGTTGGCTGTCGAGTCGAAGTAGATTCGGCCTTCGCCTGAATTCGATACCGCAGGTGCCGCCATTCCGCGCTGAGTGTAGGCGCCGCTAATGTCGAGAATCGATGACGGGTTGGTGTTGCCGATACCGACGTTGCCGGGACCGGTAATTCTCATTTTCTCTGACGTCGAGCTATCATAGGTGCTGAATGAAAGGCCAGCCTGCGATGCGGTATCGGAATAGTTCGCGATTCCTCCGGTTAAACCACCTGAACCGTTGTTGCCGACGGCAAAGCGAAGTTCGGCAGAGCTTCCGATGCCACCCGCTGTGTTGGCGATCATCATTCCAGTAAAGCTCGCTCCTGCTGCCGACCCGGTAACTTGAAGTTTGTTTGTCGGTGTCGCGATGCCGATACCGACATTTCCTGTGTTGTAGTAGATATCGCTGGCACTTGTTGTCCACTGCGTGGTTCCACTTGGCGTTGACCACGAGGCGACACCGTTGGCGTCAGAGGTCAAGACTTTGCCGGCGGCCTGATTGCCATCGACGATTTTCAGAGTCGTACCGGATGTGCCGACAACGTGGAGCTTGGTGTCTGGCGCCGCGGTGTTGATACCGACGTTTCCAGTGCTGAACAGAAAGTTGCCGGTGCTATCATTGGCATAAATCAAATCTTTGTTGCCAGTGCCGCCGGAGCTGAAAGTGTGAGTGGTTGTACCGGTCAGCGTAAGTTTAAAGAAGGGGTTTGGAGTTTGACTATAGATCTGCAGACTGTCCGGTGTAACGTTTGACGTGTTACCGATCGAGACTGCGCCGTTGCCTAACACGCTGAATAGATTTGCTCCACCAAGCTTTTCGACGTTCAGGACAGTGTCTTCCTGATAGCCACCGGCCTTGATCAGCAGTCCGTGGCCTTCGCCCTGAGTGGTGTCAGAGTTTACGATCTTGGCAATATGAGCCGTTGGATTGTCGCCATTTGGACTGTTGACGTGAAGCTTTGCTGTCGGGCTGTTGGTTCCAATGCCGACGTTGCCCGTGTTGTAGTAGATGTCGTTAACAGTCGTGGTCCACTGACCAGTGGGCGGCGCTGTCCACGTGCCGTCACCACGAAGATAAGTGGTACTATCAGCAGTTCCGCTTCCAAGTCGTGCCGACGCAATTGTACCTGACGAGATCACGCCTGCGGCGAGGCCTGAGATATTTGTACATGTGAACGTGTCGGTGAGGGAAGACCATGTGAGTGTTTGTGAGGCCGCGCACGACGCTGAACCTGCGAACTGCTGTGCGCCGGCGGCAGTCAAAAGACTGCCGACTGAGAAGTTGGCCGCTGCCCACTCGGTGCCACCGTAGCGAAGGACTTGTCCTGTAGACGGCGCCGTCGCGTTGACAGCGACGCCTTGGATTTTTGCAACCGCTGGAGCAGGGTATGTTCCAGAGAGATCGCCACTGGCAGCGCCGTTTGGAGCGCGTGAGTTTGAAAGGCGAGAGTCAGTTGCTTGAACCACTGTTGATGCTGTTGTTCCGCCGTCGGCTGCGAGTTGCACAAGACCTTTTGCAGCCGTTGTTGCATCATCCACACCGATGATCGGATTTGTTGCGGTTCCCGTATTGACGACGGGAGCCGTGACGCTAACTGATGCCACGACACCGGCTGCACCCGCGTCGTTTGCGCAGGTCCAACGTGAATTTGTGTTATCCCACTTCAGAACCTGTTGATCGCTACAAGCCACGTTGTTTGGAGCGTATGTCATGTACTTGCCGGCTGCACTCACCATTTGATCAGGTGCAATCGCGATGGCTGTCGATGCGGCGGCCGTCAAGCGACCTTGAGCGTCGACTGTGAAAGTTCCTACGCTCGATGCTGAACCGTAGCTACCAGCGGTAACAGCTGTGTTGGCAAGATTCAGTGTTGCACTTCCAGACGTGGCGCCGCCGCTGAGGCCTGTACCGGCAACAACGTCGGTGATGTCTCCGCCTGCATTTGAATCGGTACCGCACACCCAACGTGTGTTGGTGTTGTCCCATTTGAGGATCTCTTGATCACTACAAGCGACGTTGTTAGGAGCATAGGTCATGTACTTTCCAGCGGCGCTCACCATTTGATCAGGCGCAATTGCGATGGCTGTCGAAGCTGCAGCGGTGAGGCGGCCCTTTGCGTCGACAGTGAAAGTTCCAACGCTCGAAGCTGAGCCGTAGCTACCAGCACTAACGGCCGTGGTTGCGAGAGTCGGGTTTGGATACGTGCCTGCGAGGTCGCCGCCGGCTGAGCCATTGGGTGCACGTGAGTTTGAAAGACGAGCGTCGGTGGCTTGAACAACAGTTGATGCAGTAGTTCCACCGTCGGCAGCGAGTATGACCGCACCTTTTGCAGCGGTCGTCGCGTCGCTAATTCCAATGATCGGGTCAAGGGCCGTTCCGGTATTGACGATGGGAGCCGTGACGCCAACCGATGCGACAACTCCAGCAGCACCGGCGTCGTTTGAACAAACCCAGCGTGAATTGGTGTTATCCCATTTTAAAACTTGTTGATCGGTACAAGCGACATTATTTGGAGCGTAGGTCATGTATTTGCCAGCAGCGCTGACCATTTGATCTGGAGCAATTGCAATCGCTGTTGATGCGGCAGTGGTTAGGCGACCTTGAGCGTCGACGGTGAATGTTCCAACACTTGAAGCTGAGCCGTAGCTGCCAGCAGCAACCGCGGTGTTTGCAAGGTTAAGTGTGGCATCGCCAGAAGCAGCGCCACCGCTAAGACCTGTGCCTGCGATGACGTTTGTGATATCACCTGTACCAGAAGAATCAGACATACACTCAAACTGTGTGTTGGCCGCAATCCATTTTAAAACCTGACCATCGGCACAAGTTTCGCTCTTCACGTTGTTGCCTTGAATTCTTAAGGCGTTGCCGAAACGCGAGTCATCGCCTGCGGCAACGGTTCCAGCCGTTGTACCGACGTTCAGAAGAGCTGCTCCGCCAAGACCTGAAACCTGAGTGTTGGCAATTGCGATGTTCGCGCAAGTGAACGTGTCGGTGAGCGAAGACCAGGTGAGCGTTTGCGAAGCCGCACACGAAGCGGAGCCAGCGAACTGCTGCGCACCTGCGGCTGTTAGTAAGCTTCCAACAGAGAAGTTGGCTGCTGCCCAATCGGCACCGCCATAGCGCAAAACCTGACCTGTAACAGGAGCTGCGGCGTTAATAGCAACGCCTTGGATTTTTGCGACAGCTGGATTTGGATACGTACCGCTAAGGTCTCCACCAGCTGTGCCAGTGGGCGGTGCGCCAGTGGCTGCAATCGTCACAGTGCCCACACCATGCGTAACAGAAACACCGGTACCTGCGGTCACGGTTTTATATTCGGCCGCAGCACCTGCCGCGTTCATTCCAAGAACTTGGTTTGCGGTACCGCCAGCGGTGAGGCCGGTACCACCTTTAGTAAAATCAACAACAGGAAGTTGTGCGAGTGTGGCGGTTCCAGAAATATCGCTAAACGCCGGTGCACCTAAACCCATCACCACCCAAGCGGTGCCGCTATCTCGATATATTTTCTGAGTATCGTAGGCGTAGTACACACGTCCAGCGGTACCGAAGGCGGGCTTTCCGGCATCAAGACCCGATTGCATCGATGGTACAGTACCGGCGTTCATCACAGCATCAGTGATGCCGTAACCAGCAAGTGTGGTCGGTGTGCCGCTTGTGATCTTCGACCATGGGATTGCCGGGATGTCATTTGAAACTAAAGCACGAAATGTGGGAGCGCCGGTGGATCCATCGGGCGCTGCAAGAACCTTGTTTGTCGTTTGGTTGGCCCAGGCGACTGCAATCGTTCCGCTCGATGTGACCGGAGCACCAGTCACACTTAACTCTGCAGGGGCTGTGAAGCCGACACTGGTAACGGAGCCGCCACCCGTGCCAAGCGTTTCAGTGGTTCCCACGCCAGTGCGATATTTTAGTTTATTGTCAGAAGTATCATACCAAATAGAACCCTGAGTCGGTGCCGTTGGAGCTCCTGTATAAACCGGAAGCTGAGCGCCGCCTGTTGTTGAACGAACATAGTTCGTATTTGTTCCATCAACCAAAGCGGTCAGAGCATTAAAGCGAGCGGAGCTTGAAAAGAGATTCTCTAAATTTGTCTGCGAGAGAACATTGGGAGCGGTGGTGTTGACTTGAAGAACGTTTGAAGCGCGAAGCCCCTGCAATGTTTCGGCACGTTCGGCCACCACGGCGTTTGGAACGGAGTCGATCGTAAGATCGGGCGAAAGAAGGCGTTCTGCTCCGCCCATTGAAGACGGCGCAATACGAATTCGAACAAATCTTCGTTTGCCTCCGACGGCCGCAATTGAACACGGCGTACCATCGGCCACGGCTTTACCTGAAACTCCGCCGAGGTTCTGAAAAATCTGGGCCATTGTGTTGGCTGAGTCACCTGTCGCAGAGCGTTTTACGGCCCCAATGTCTGAGCCGACTTGAATTGAGAAATACCCATCCGAAGACGTGGTATTAACAGACTGTGTCTCTTCATAGAGAGAACAGATTTTATCCTCATCAAGGATTTGAATACGAAAAGTGACATTCGAGTCTTTAAGAGATGTTGTTGAAGCGGCGTTGCCAAAGAGCCGTCCGTCGAGCGTAAAGGATTGAGGAACGTCGTTTGCGAATGCCTTCGGCATTGAGCCGAGGACTGCAAACAGACTCACGATCAGAAAGCTGATCGTTGACCATTTGTTTGGTCGGTAACGGCCACGAAGCTCGACTTGTTCAAACTGTATATTAACGTTCCGCATGTCTGACTCTTCGGCACTTGTTTGCACGTTCTTAATGGTCCTTCTCACCTTGATACAGGACTTTTGAATTCTCAGTTTGAGATGGTCTGAAACGGAACGAAATAAATGTTAAATAACGGCCATCATATAGTCGATAAGCATGGGGCCGGAAGGTACTTTGAGGAGAACGTTATCGGATTAAAGCGTCTACCACTGACATTCTTTCTGTTCTGCTTTGCGGTACTGACGCAATTCAGTCAGGCGCAGCACATGCTATTTCATCTGCTTGGCGCAGGTGAACCGATCGCGAACTTTTCCACGACATCACAAACGTTCGCCGAAAGCGCCGGAGTTTGGTCAGATTGGTCTTCGAATCTTAGCGCTTGGACAAAGCGTCGACAGGTTTTAGTCGATGGAGTGGGCGGTGCGCTCACCGATTTCCCGGTGATGATTAAGCTTGATTCAACCCGCATCGATTACGGGCAAGTACAGTCTGCGGCTCAGGACCTCCGTTTTACAAACGACGCGGGAACGCTTCTTTCGTATGAAATTGAGAAATGGGATGCAGCAGGAACATCGGTTGTGTGGGTGAAGGTGCCGACACTTTCGGCGTATCCGACAAAGAGTTCGATCTGGATGTACTATGGCAACGCCTCAGCGATCGATGCGCAGTCGGCTACGACGTGGGATACGAGCTTTGCGAAAGTCATGCACTTAAATGGCACAACGGGCTCGATCGGTAGCGGCGCTGCGGTTCCGTCGGCTGTGGGCGTGGCTGGTACTGCTAACAATGGCGGTAGTGGGATGAGCTACGCTGCGGGCCAAATCGCCAACGGCGTTGTGCTGGATGGTGCGGACGATTGGATCAACATTGGCTCTGATGCGAGTTTGAACTTTGGCGCGAATGCACCGCTGACAGTATCGGTTTTCTTTAAGACGACGGACACGTCGGGTCCGCTTGTGAATTTTCGGGACTTGGTGACCGGTTCTCCGATTGTGGGACTTTATATCGGAAATAACGGTGCCAGTGCGCAGTACGGAATGGTAAACGTTATTCTACGTGATGACAGTGGTTCGACCTATGCGCAGATTGCCGGACCGACAATTAATGATGACCTCTGGCATCACCTTGTCTTAAGTCGAAATGCGGGTTCGTCTATTAGCCTATACGTTGACGGCGTAAGCTACGGAACAGCCGCCGGCGCCAGTACCGGCGGTGCAATCACCACAACACAGAAAGCCATTGGAGCCGACCGGTATTGGGTCACCTACGGTAATAACTCAGTTGGCGAGCGCTTCTTTGCTGGGGCAGTTGACCAGCTTGAAGTGTCGACGACTCAGCGTTCTGCGGATTGGATTCAGGCCACCTACTTGTCCGCTCGCGATGAGCTAACGACGTTCCGTAGCGAAGAAACGCCGACCTCGGGCGCAGCAATCATAACCGTTCAACTCAACACTTCGGCCACAACTACCATTACGATTCCCTATACGGTGAGTGGTACGGCAGCCGCTGGAACTGATCATTCGCGCGTAAGCGGTAATCTTGTGATCAACGGTGGAAGTTCAAGCGGAAGTCTCAACACTTACGTTCTTCGCGATAACCTTGCCGAAGGCAGCGAAACTGCGATTTTGACATTAGGTGCTCCGACAGGAGCTTCTCTTGGGCCTGATACTGTTCATACGGTGACGATCACCGATGAAGTGCTTTCACCCCCCGATGCCGTGGATGACAGCATCAACGTTACAAACTTTAGTGCTGTGACGATTCCTGTTCTTGCAAACGACACGGACGCGAATGGCGACACGCTCACGATTACATCGTTCACGGCACCGTCGGCAGGAACCGCGGTGCGTGTTGGGCAAACGATTCGCTACACACCGACGCAGGATTTTCCAGCGACGGACTCATTTACCTATACGATTAGCGATGGTCGCGGCGGCACCGATACGGCAACGGTGACGTTGAATTATCAGATTCCATTCACGTGGATTGGTAGCGGAGCTGACGCGAATTGGACAACGACCGCGAACTGGCTTGGCGGAACTGTGCCAGGCGCAAGTAATACGGCCTATTTCAACAACCAGTGTACGACGTATTGCAATCCGTCCATCAACGGCAACGTTTCGGTTGCGGGCCTTAGGATGAACACAAGTTTTAGCGGGACGATCGCTCAGAACAACACAAATACCATCACGATTGGAACGAGTGGGTGGACTCAGCGCGCGGGAACGTTCACCGGCGGAAATTCGGCGATCACGCATAACGGGCCGTTTGTGATGAACGGTGGTACGTTCACTTCGACGTCGGGTACGTATATGATGTCGAACGACTTTACGATCACTGCGGGTACTTTTAATCACGGCGGAGGAACGCTGCGGTTTGAAAATGCGTCAGCCGTGCAGACCTATTACATTAATGTTTCAAGCACCATTGCACTTCAGAACCTTCAGGTGTCTGGAGGTCAATCGGGCTCGAACAGTGCTAAGATTTGGAATCTTCAGACCGGATCGTTTGACGTTCTTGGGACATTCCGAATGGGGCGTACCACGGGTGGCTCGACCGGTTCAATTAATCTGTATACAGGAACGGTCTATGTAAAAGGCAATATCGTTCTTGATCCGGCGAACCTTGGCTACGGTAACCAGCCGGCGGCGAGCGGTGGAGGATCTGCGACATTGGTTGTAAACGGTACCGGCGCGCAGACGTTTGCATCGGCATCGGGCGGTTCGCTACCGAATCTTCAGTTGAATAAGTCGTCTGGAACGTTTGGGCCTGCGGATGGAACGGCGAACTCGTTTATGGTGAATTCACTCACATTAACTGCGGGCTCGATGACGGCGCCGTCGGGCTCGCTCACCGTGAACCAAGATTTTGTGCAGAGTGCGGGAACGACGTTCACTCACAACGGCGGAACGTTGGTTTTTGATAACTATGGTGAAGGAAGTGCTGGGGGGAGCTCATCGGTCACGACATCAGGGACACTTTCTGTTAACAATCTCACGATTGCAGGAGGTCGTCCCGGAAGTGCGACGTCCTGGACCTGGAATCTGGCTGCTGCCAATTTTGATGTCGCCGCGAACCTTTCGCTTATGCGAACGACGGGAACCGGAGCGCTCAATAGCAATGGCGGCTCGATCACGGTCGCTGGCAGCATCAGTACGACGACGGCATTTGCCGGAGGAACGACTGCGATCACAGCGACTGGAACAGCGGCGCAATCGCTTTCTCAGGCGGCGTCCACTGTCATTCCTGGAGCGACACTCACTGCTAATAAAGCCAGTGGCACGATTGCGCAAACAGCGGCCACGGCTTTGAGTACAGCAGGACAGAGTCTTACGGTTTCAAGCGGTGTGTACAATATGGCGGGCTTTTCGCTTGCCGTGAATAGCGTGCTGACGGTTTCAAGTGGTGCGAAGCTTCTTTGTAATGGTGGCACGCTGACCTACGGTAGCGCTTCGATTGCGGGCGAAGTCTCCTGCGGCCCTTCGGCTGGTATCACATGGACCGGTCTGGCCGGCGACGGACTTTGGAGTACGGCTGGAAATTGGACCAACAACACGATTCCTGGCGCAAGCGATATCGCGTACTTCAATGGAAGCTGTACGAACTGTAACGCCACGGTCAATAGTGCTATCAGCGTAAAGGGTATCGTGATGGCGAGCTCTTACACTGGCACGATCACGCAAAGTAACACGATGACGCTTGGCGCGAGCGGGTGGTCGGTTGCCGGTGGAGCATTTGTCGGTGGCAGTTCGGCGATCACGATAACAGGTTCGTTTGTCCAAAGTGGCGGAACATTCACTTCGACAAGTGCCACGATCACAACGATCACCGGAGCATGGACAGTCAGTGGTGGTACCTTCAATCACGGCAGTGGCACAGTTAAGATCAACAACGGCTCAAGCAACTATCATCAAGCTCTCACGCCAGGAACTGCGAATTACAACAACGTCTACATCGACGGCTGGGGCTCAACTCATGCGTTGACAGGAACGTGGAACGTCACCGGAACGCTCACGGTCGGCGAGGGTTACGGCGGAAATCTCAACGGTGGAACCATTCTTGCGACTGGAAATGTGAATTTCGTTAACAAAGGGTACAATGGAACAACGCTGATTAAGCTTGTCGGTTCGACAAGTCAGACGGTGACAAGTGTGAGCACCGCATTTTCTCCAGCTTTTGAAATCGATTCGACGGGTGGGACGGTTACGTTTTCTGGCTATGTGAACATGAGCAATTCGTACAAGTACACAGCTGGAACTGTTGATACTGGAACAAGTACGATCGCATTCCGGCGCGACGATTGTAGTCCAACATCCGTAACGCCAGGTGCGATCAACTATTACAACATTACTTTTGATGGCTATTGTAGTTTTCAAACAATTACGGGCACATTGACCGTCAACGGAACGCTGACGTTTGATGATACCTACAGTGCTGGCGGCGGAATTAGCGGTGGAACTATAGTCGCAAACGGCCCCGTGACTTCCCTCGGCTTCGGAAAAGGCGGCGGGACTACGCTTTTGAAAATCGGAGGATCGGGAAATCAAACGATCACCGGTGTTTCAACGTCGAGGTTTCCGATATTTGAAATCGCGTCAACCGGAGGAGTGGTGACACTTGCCGGGACATTGCGATTCGCAAAAAATTTCACGTATACGTCGGGAACGATTGACGGCGGAACATCGACACTGGCCTTTTACGGCTATGGCGGTGGAGCGACCGGTACAATTACGAGTACGGCGGCAGCGACATTCAACAATCTGACGTTCGATGGCTATGGCGGGAACTGGACGATCGCGGGTACCGTTGCGGTGGGCGGCACGCTATCGTTGGCTGATACTTCCTCAGGTTGGGGGCATAGCTTAACGGGCGGAACGATTCTCGCCTACGGCAATGTGACTTCAAGTGCTGAAGGAATGCAGGGAACAACCAATATTCGCGTTGTCGGCTCGGTCAACCAAACAGTTTCGGGCACCACACCCGGCTGGATGCCGAGCCTTGAGATTGCGTCGACCGGCGGAACAGTCACGCTGGCGGGTACTATGTACATCGCTAGAAACTATGTTTATACAGCCGGTACATTGGATCCGAGCACGTCGACTTTGGTCACGAATGGCAACGGAGGAACAGCTTCTTTCACGCCCGGGCCGGCCAGCTACAACAATGTGATCTTGGCCGCCGACACCGTTGTCTACACGGTGACGGGTACTCTTAACGTGAACGGTACGCTCGCCTTTAACAGTTCATCTTCATCTCCTCCTGCAACTTATAACGGAGGAGCTATTGTTGCGAGTGGAAACGTCGCTTTCTCATCGAGTGGCGCGTTGGGTACGACGACTCTGACATTTGCTGGAAGTACGAATACGACGTTGAGTGCCGGTGCGGGGGCATTTCTATTGGATAGTTCTTGGATAGCGAACAAAACCGTCGGCGCAAAAGTTACGATGCTGAACAACGTGACGTTGGGCCGTACCGGGCAAGATTTGACGATAGCGGGTGGAACACTTGACCTCGGTGGTTACACGTTGTCGGTTGTCGACACATTGACGGTGAACAGCGGCACGACGTTGAAGTGTAGCGGTGGGTCGTTCTCCAATGGAATACTCTCCAATAGCGGAACGATTAACTGTCCTGGATATTCGACGTATGAGTTCAACTGGACAGGAGCGGGTGGAAACAGCAACTGGGATACCGCGGCGAATTGGGCTGGCGGCAATGTCCCTGGTGCGAGTGATACGCCGGCTTTCCAAGACACTTATTGTGGCGCAAATTGCAACGCGACGATGAATGCCGCAGTCAATATTCGGGGCTTGCAGATGCTCAGTCCCTATACGGGAACGATCACTCAAGCTTCTGGCTCGACGGTGACAGTTGGACTCACCGGATGGACGCAAGCCGCGGGAACGTTTGCGGGCAGCGACGCCGCGGTCACCATCGGCGGAGTGTTCTTGTTGTCGGGTGGAACATTCACGGCTCCGTCGAGCACAGTGTCAGTTGACGGCACGTATACAGTCTCGGGCGCGGGAACATTTACGGCGGGTACTTCGACCGTGCAGTTTACAGGTTCGGGCACACGAACAATTACACCGGGAACCGGCACTTACAACAATGTGACGTTTCCAGCCCAGACCCTTTGCTATGGCTATGCTCTTGGTGGTGCGACTTTGAAGGTTGGCGGCTTACTTACAGTCAACGCAAGAAATCATTGCGGGCCGGTTCCATTGCTTGATAACGGCACGGTCGAGGCATATGGGGATGTGGTCGTTGGGACTCATGGTCTGAACGGCACGGCATCGATCGTACTGAAGGGGAATGTCGCAGGCCAGACAGTGACTGGCGTTACAGGAGCATCGATTCCCAACCTACAAATTGCCGCCGGCGCGAACAACGTGACATTGAGTGGAACGATCGATGTATTCGGCAACTATATCGTGACGTCGGTCGGAACATTGACATTGACCGGAACGACGCTTCGATTTGTCGGAACGGGTGCGGCGACAATCACGCCGGGCACACATATGTATAACAACGTTTCAATTCCATTTCTCAATGCGTGTAACTCATGGAATCTGGGCGGCGGCACGCTCAATGTCGGCGGTGCGCTTGTTGTTGCGGGAAGCAGCTGGTGTAGCGGTATTGCCCGAGCATTGGATAATGGAACGGTGAAGGCCTATGGTTCTGTCGATTTGTCCCAGGCGTTTCAGGGCGGAACGGGTGTGATTCTTGTTGCAGGAAATTCTGGTGGCCAGACCGTGACCGGTGGAGCGACGAGCCAGGTCTCGAAGTTGAACTTTGACACGGGCTCGTATGCGGCGACATTGAGTGGTGCGGTGAAGGCGACGACATCGTCGAATGTGGCAACGGGATCAGTCGCGCTTGCCAACAGCTCATCATCGTTTAATACGCTCGCCCTTACTTTGAACGGTCGCACTTTCACGAAAAATGGTGGAGCTTTGACCGTGAACAGCGTGCTGGCGGGTACGGGTTCGCTCTTTGGCGGAACCGTCGCGCCATAGCGAGATTTGTTGTTGAGAAGTGTCTCGAAATGAGACACCGCTACTATAAAAAACATAACCAAAAATTCCGATAAGTCCTTGTTAGGAACCGCACTTTCATGAGGTACGTTGTCGCTTGCGAATTCTAGCCTTGGCCTCTCTTTTGATGCTGTCAATGGCGCTCTCTGGCTTAAGTCAGGGCCAGCACATGCTTTTCCATTTGCTTGGAGCTGGGCAGCCGATTGCGAATTTCACAACGACATCACAAACGGTCGCTGAAAGCACAGGCGTGTGGGCGGGCTGGTCTTCGAATTTAAGTGCATGGACGAAGCGTCGGCAGATCCTGGTGGATGGAGTTGGCGGCGCGCTCACGGACTTTCCGGTGATGATCAAGCTTGATTCGACTCGCATAGACTATGCGGAGACTCAAGCTGCCGGGCAGGATCTTCGTTTTACAAACGACGCGGGAACGCTTCTCTCCTATGAAATTGAGAAATGGGATGAGGCCGGTAATTCGATTGTGTGGGTGAAAGTTCCGGCGCTTGCGGCTTACCCGACAAAGAGTTCGATTTGGATGTACTACGGTAACGCCTCCGCGAGCGATGCGCAGTCACCTACGACGTGGGACGCGAACCATATTGGTGTTTGGCATTTGAGAGGCAATGGTACTGATGCGACGTCGAATTCAAATAGTGGAACGGTCTCTGGACCAGTGAGTGCCGTTGGTCAAGTGAGTGATGGTATGGCGTTCAATGGAACGGCCGGGCAGAGTATTCGCCTCCCCGATACTCTTTTGTCGAATAAGTCAGTCGCGACATTTGAAGGATGGTTTAAAACAACGGCGGCAGACGTCGTCTTGTTGGGCTGGGGCAATCAGGTCTACCCGACGGCGGCGACGAGCTACGTGCCTAACCTCGCGGTTACATCTGACGGTATAATGCGTGCTGAGCAGTGGATTGGCGCAAACAGTCCCATTGCGGGCGGCATTGTGAACGATGGTGCCTGGCATCACGTCGCGCTCGCGATCAGCGCCGCTTCGCAGAGTTTGTATGTCGATGGAGTGTTGAAGGGCGTTCTCGCCGGTTCAGTTGCGCCCTTTGCGTCGACAATAAACTATATCGGCATGGGCTACACGACCAATTGGAATCCGACAGCAGGAGGCTGGCGTTCATTCAATGGTTCACTCGATGAATTTCGAGTTTCAACGGTTGCTCGTTCTGCCGATTGGATTCAGGCCACTTACTTAGCCGCTCGCGATGAGCTAACGACGTTCCGTAGCGAAGAAACGCCGACTTCGGGCGCTGCGATTATCACTGTCCAACTCAACACTTCCGCCACAACGACCATCACGATTCCCTATACGGTGAGCGGCACAGCAACCGCTGGAACTGATCACTCGCGTGTGAGCGGGAACCTTGTGATCAACGGCGGAAGCTCAAGCGGAAGTCTCAACACCTACGTGCTTCGCGACAATCTTGTCGAAGGAAGCGAAACTGCAATTTTAACTTTGGGTGCACCAACCGGAGCGTCACTTGGTCCCGATACCGTGCACACGGTGACAATCACAGATGAAGTGCTTTCGCCACCTGATGCAATAAACGATAGCATTAATATTACAAATTTTAACGCTGTGACGATCCCTGTTCTTGCAAACGACACGGACGCGAATGGCGATACGCTCACGATCACGGCGGTGAGTAGCCCAACAGCAGGAACGGCCGTGCGTGTTGGGCAAACGATTCGCTACACACCGACGCAGGATTTTCCGGCGACGGACTCGTTTACCTATACGATTAGCGACGGTCGCGGCGGCACCGACACGGCAACGGTGACGATTGGCTATCAAATCCCGTTTACTTGGATTGGTAGTGGAGCGGATGCGAATTGGACAACGACCGCAAACTGGCTTGGCGGAATTGTGCCAGGCGCAAGTGATACGGCCTATTTCAACAACCAGTGCACGTCCTATTGCAATCCACAGATCAATGCCAATATTTCGGTTCAGGGCCTTAGGATGAATACGAGTTTTAGTGGCACCATAGCTCAGGCCGCCGCGAATACGGTTACTGTCGGTGCCGCGGGATGGGATCAGAAGGCCGGGACATTTTCTGGGGGATCGGCTTCGATCACGTTGAGTTCCGGAGCTCTAACGGTGACCGGTGGTACGTTCACTTCAACGTCGGGTACGCTCTTGGTTACAACTGGGAATCTTACCGCGAACTATACACAAGTCACGTTTGGAGCGGGTGCGACCATTGCGACAAACTCGGGCACGGTTCAGTTCAATGGGTTTTCGGCATGGGGTGTGAATCCGACAATAACGATTGATGTGCCAAATAACTTTGCCTTTAACAATCTGATCGCCCATCAAAGCGCGACAGCGAACAACAATACCATTACCTATGCCCCTGTTTCGGGGCGGACAATTGTTGTTCAGGGCAATCTCACACACGGAATGAGTGCTTATGCGGCCCCGAGTGGTGTGTCGAGACTCGATGGACTGTGGGATGTTCGCGGAAATCTTGTCATAGGATCGGACGCGATTGGTGGCGTCGGCAATATTTCGCTGACTGGTGCTGCCGGTCAAACGATCACAAGCGATGCGGCTGGTCTTACCTGTGATCTCACGGTCAATAAAACAGGAGGCTCAGTTACTGCATCGTCGGCCACGCTTCGCGCTCGCCGGTTCTTTTTGGATCAGGGAACGTTCAATGCGCCGAGTAGCGTTCTTGAGGCTTATGGCTATAAGGCATCGGGTACCTCGACGGTGTTTCGTATTGCATCTGGCACGACGTATGTGAAAGGCACATCCGCACTGAAAATTACAGCCGACAGTAATTGGGGAGTTAATCCCATCTATGAGATCGACGTCCCGGATCTCTATCAGTTTGGTGCGGTGACTCTAGGACAAGCGACCGCTGCGAATGCTAACTCCGTTTGGTACCGTCCCATGGCGACTCGAACAATCGTGGCATTGGGCAATCTCGCTTTTGGCACAAACGCATTCGTCGCTGCGTCTGGGAAAATGTCAGTGTACGGTCTTTGGGAGACGCAGGGCAATTACTCCGTCGGCACTGAGAACAAGGGTGGCTCTGCGTCGGTCACATTAAGTGGGACGAGTGCTCAATCGGTAACATTCGCTTCTGGGGCCATTGTGCCGAGCGGAACATTGACTGTGAACAAAGCAAGTGGAACCGCCGCATTGACCGCAGCGGCGTCGCTTGCGACCGCAGGTCAGGACTTGTCGGTTACGTCTGGGATTTTGAATCTTGCGGGATTTAATCTCACTGTTAACGATGTGTTGACGGTGAGTAGCGGTGCAAAACTGCTTTGCAATGGTGGCGTTGTCACAGCCGGTACGTCGGCGATTAGTGGTGAAATTTCTTGTGGAACAAGCCTTGGCATCACGTGGCTCGGAACGAGTGGTGACGGGCTTTGGACAACAGCGGGCAATTGGACGAACAACACGATTCCTGGGGCGAGTGATATCGCTTATTTCAACGGCAGCTGCACGAACTGCAATGCGACGGTCAACAGCGCCATCAGCGTCAAGGGCATCGTGATGGCGAGCACCTACACAGGAACGCTCACGCAAGGTGCAGGGAATGTAATCACGGTCGGCACGAGTGGTTGGAATATCGCGGGCGGCACCTTCACAGGTGGCGATGCTGCTGTTTCTATCAATGATACATTTGCGATTTCGGGTGGTACATATACCGCAACGTCGGCTACGACCTCGGTTGGCTCAACGACCGGACCGTGTTCAGTAAATACGCCGCTGAATGTGACTGGCGGAACTTTTAATCATGGCAATGGTCGTGTTAAAGTATATGGAGGTCGCACGATCGGCCAGTCATGCAATGCGACAGCACAGTTGGTATTCCCAGTTGGCTTTACCGTTTATGATTTCGAGCTCTCAGCCTATATTACGCAGGGTGGGTGGCGTAGCAATGCGACTGCTCCTTCAGCCACGACCATAACGGTCGCTCATCATTTCTATGACTACGGCCACGGCTATAGCTTTACTGTCGATTTAAAAGGCGATTTGTATACCAATCGCAATGAGAATGTGAACACTGGTGTCGTACGCGTATCTGGAACGACAGACCAATACTACACATATACAGCGGGATCGGCGGGTTCATCGACGATTCGTGTTGATAAAGCATCCGGAACATTTCAGCCAGCGGGAGGAGTGACGGAGCTGACGGCGTGGTCTCTCGAGCTCCTGCAGGGCGCATTTACCGCTCCCTCCGGCAATCTGAACTTAGGCGCAACGACCTCCTCGACCACGAATCACAATGCACTTCTCGTTTCAAGCGGGACGTCGTTTTCAACAAACGGTGGAACAATTCGTTTCAATCTTGCCCGCGACGCTGGAGCGAGTGCGAGTACTGTTTCGACGATATCTGTGCCAGCCGGATTTACGTTCAATAACGTTGAAATGAACGGCAATGCCCCACACTACGCCTTCTTTGACGACGTCAATAGTGCGACGACGCTTGTGGTGAACGGAAACCTTGTTTTCGCTGGGAAGCGAAACAATGCGAACTGGGATGTGCTTGGGAACATCACTGTAAACGGATACGCGAATAGCGGAACCGGAACAATTCGTGCTGCTGGCTCCGCGAACCAAACAGTGACAGGCACGTCAACTGCGTGGTTCTCGCACTTTGCGATTGCGTCAACCGGTGGGATTGTAACTTTAGCTGGAACGCCCTCTTTTTCGAGAAACTTCACCTATACATCGGGAACAGTCGATGCGGGAACATCGACGGTCAGTTTCTACGCTGAGACGGGATACACCAATGTTCTGACTCCTGGAGTGATGACTTTCAACAATGTGAAATTTGATGGCTACACTGGTGTGTTCACATTGACGGGCACGATGGATGTTGCTGGAACATTGAGCCTTGCGAGTATCACGAGCTCGCCACCGGCATCGATTAACACAGGTACGGTACTCGCCCGAGGTCCGATCGCTTGCACGAACTATGGCGTGACCGGAACCGGGCTCATCAAAGTGGGTGGTAGTTCAAACCAAACAGTGTCGGGCACATCGGGTGTGAATATACCAAACTTTGAGATTGCCTCCACGGGAGGCACGGTCACGTATTCAGGAACGTTGAATTTTATTAAAAGCTACACTCACACCAGTGGAACTGTTGATGCCGGAACCTCGACGGTACAGTTGGCGACTGGGAGCACTTCGTCGCAGACATTTGTTCCAGGCGCGACAGTTTTCAATAACCTCATTTTGGGTGGCTACAATACTGTCTACACAATGACGGGAACGGCGACGGCAAATGGCACGTTGACGTTCAATAGCTATACCGGATCGCCTGCGGCGTCTTACAATAGTGGAGCGATCGTTGCTAAAGGTAACGTGGTGTTCTCTACGTACGGAGCGCTAGGAAATGTGACGCTTTCGTATGAAGGATCGACTAACACCACGTTGTCATTGAGCGGGTCGGTGTCAAAGCCGACGGGCTTAGTGACGGTCAATAAGTCAGGAGGCGCGAAGGTCACGCTGCTTTCTAACTACGCGCTGTCGGCGGCGGGTCAAGATCTCAGCATTTCGGGTGGTACGTTTGATCTTGGTGGCTACGTATTGACAGTCCCTGACGTCGTTACAGTTGGTGTTGGTTCTACGCTGAAATGTAGCGGTGGCACTTTCTCATCAACGTCGATTGTGAACTCCGGAACGATCAACTGTCCTGGGTATTCTGGCTATGATTTCAATTGGACTGGTGCTGGCGGAAATAGCAACTGGAATACGGCCGCAAACTGGGCTGGCGGGGTTGTGCCGACAACGACGGATGTGCCGGCCTTCCAGGATACGCATTGCGGAGCGAACTGCAATGCCGTGATGAATGTGAATGTTGATGTTAAGGGCCTTCAGATGCTGAGTCCCTATACAGGAACAATCACACAGGCCTCGGGCTCGACGATTACAATTGGTTCGACTGGCTGGTCACAGGCGGCTGGAACATTTGCCGGTGGTGATGCGGCGATCTCAAACTCTGGAAAGTTCGACCTAAGTGGCGGGACTTTTACATCGACATCGGGGAATTTACTAACTCGTGGGAATATCGCTATTTCAGGCGGTACGTTTAATCACAACGCTGGTACATGGCAGGTCGGTGCGCCATATCCGACAAGTCGAACGATATCAATGGGAACGATATCAGTGAACAATTTCGAGTTTCTGCAGGACATTAATTACGATGGCTATTCTATGACGGTCACGGGAGCAATCACAGTCAATGGTTCATTTTTCTTGCGCGATAAAGGTGGTCCAACAGCGTCAACTATTTCTGGTGGAACTCTCTACTTAAAAGGCGACGCGACTGTCGTTGCTGCTGCGGCTGGAATATATTCGAGCCTAACTGTCGTTGTGAATGGATCGGGAAATCAGACATTGACTTCACCGGTGAGTTTTCGTGGTTTGGGCCATCTTCAAATTGCATCGACGGGAGGTACGGTGACGATGGCTACTCCATTTAAACACACCGGGAACTTCACGTATACGTCGGGCGCGGTCGTAGGCCCTGCGGATTTGACTCTCAGTACCGTCTACACCTCATCTCGAACCTTGAATTTTGGTTCGATAGCTCTTCAAAACGTTACTTTTGTTTCACAGAATGGATGGGATGGCTACACGCTTACCACCGTTGGTACCAGCGTCGTCAATGGTGACTTGGCCTTCAGTGCGAGCGGTGGGACCGCACCGGTGCTAAATTCAGGAACTATAGATGTGAAAGGAAATGTCACAGCGACGGGAACCGGTGTGCCATGGTCGGGTTCTACGGGAGTTAGCTTTAGCGGAACGGCAGCGACTACAATTAATGTTGCGACGGGTTCGTCATTTCCGAAGGGCGCTATTGTTGTAAATAAAACCGGCGGAGGTTCAGTCGCACTCACGAGTGCCGTGACATTTAACGGTGCGTCGCAGGACCTTACGATCACTGCTGGAACTCTTGATATGGCTGGCTACAATTTGACGGTCGGGCGCAACATCTCTAACAGTGGAACGCTCAAGCGCGGAAACAGTCCGACGTGCGGCACTGTTTCACAGGGCGGAACATATAGCGGAACAGCGGCGATTTGCCCATAGATCCCGAAAGGTACATTCTTCCTTTTGGCGACTCAGCGAGTCGCCAAAAGGAAGAATGTACCTTTTTGCGTCACTGCAGTTCGTGTTCGACGACCGCTTCAAGATCTGAGAGTGAACTCTGTCCAGCGATGGCTTTGCCATTGATGACAAACATCGGTGCTGTTTCAATACCAGCCGCCGTGGTATCTCGAATGTCGTTCTCGATGTCAGCCTTGTGCTTTCTATCGGTCAGGCATTTCTGCCATTTTTCGACATTGAGGCCGACTTCTTTTGCGACTTCAGCATAGCGAGCGACGTCAGTGCCCGGCGCTTTCGCGAGATTATCACGATACTCCCAGAACTTTCCTTGGTCGTCGGCGCACATCGTCGCCTCCGCCGCTGAGCGTACGATCGAGTTGTCGGGCTCGCGCATCGAGAAGCGATAGTGAATTCTGAGCTTTTCGCCATACTTCGTCCGCAATTCAGTGAGGCGAGTCTCGGCTTGTGGGCAAAAAGGGCAGTGATAGTTGCTAGCGACGATCAGCTTAACGGGCGCGAAGAATGATCCCAGGCGCGGACTAGAGCCAGTGCTAAGAACAGCTTTGGGTAGTGGTGGCGGCAGAAGCCACTTCACATCTGTCGTCATGACTTTTTCAAGTTCGGTTTTGTTGGACGTTTTCGACTTCTGCAGCTTCATATTGTTGAGAATATTTTCGCGATCTTTTTTCGAAAGTTTGCTTTCGTTCATGCCGCGTTCTTTCAGAAACGTGGCAAGCTCTTCGCTGGTAATCTCGGTTTTAAAAAATCAGCAGGAGCTTTGCTGAGCTCAGGTTTTTCAGCGAAGATTTTTTCACGGATAAGGGTTTCGACGGCGTTTTTTTTGAGCGTGTATCTGTTTTTTTCAAGTTGTTCGAGGTCGCCTTTCAGGCGTTCAGCGACGTCTTTTCCCTTGATGGCTTGGCCACGAAAGAGGGCATAGGTCATATTGAGCTCGGCGCGCTCAGAAGGGCCTTTGCCGAGAAGCCAGCCGATGCTGATGCCGAGGAGAAAAACGGTGCCACAAGCGATGAGGAGAGTGCGAAGATTTGCCATATAGAAATGCTAAGCGATTCACTGGCAAAATCAATGAACTGACTAGACCCAAAGCGGGTCTAGTCAGTTGGTCCGGGAGGGCTAGTCCTCGCTGGCGACGAAGAGGCGTTTAAGCAGGGCTGCTGACCAAACGCGGAACCGGTCGATGTACGAGTAAGCCGCGGGGATCACGATCAGCGTGAGAAGCGTCGAGCTGATCAAACCGCCGATAATGGCATAGCCCATCGATGTTCGTTGCTTCGAGGCCTCGTTAAGGCCAACCGCAATCGGAATCGTTCCGGCAATCAGCGCCATCGTCGTCATTAAAATGGGACGAAGGCGAGTTTTTCCCGCTCTAACCATGGCTTCGCCGCGATCAACGCCTTGCTGGACCAGCTGATTTGCGTAGTCGACAAGGAGGATCGAGTTCTTAGAGGCGATTCCAAGCAGCATGACCATGCCGATCATCGAGAAAAGATTCATCGTTTCGCCGCCGACGAGAAGGCCGACGACGGCGCCGGCAATCGCCAAGGGCAGAGCCAACATGATTGTGAATGGCGTTACGAATGATTCGTAAAGCGAAGCAAGGACCAAGAAGATAAAGATAATGCCGGCACCCATTGCAAACACCATCGACTCGCCAAGCTCTTTAAAGTTTTCGGCTTGTCCGATGTAGGAGTATTTCAATTCCTTTGGGAGCTTGATTTCGTCGCTCATGATTTTACTGATGTCGGTGAGGATATTGCCAAGACCTGCTCCGGGCTTAAGATCGGCCGAGATCTGCACGTACTTCAGACGATCCATGCGCGTGATGCTGCTCGGTCCCGTGGCGTCGACTGGTGCTGCGACATTCGAGAGTTTGACAATCGAGTTGTTGAGATTCGGCACATAGATCTCGGGGAACGCGGCTTTGATGTCGCGCTGATCCTCTTGCATGCGGACGCGAATGTCGTACTCGATTCCCTTTTCGCGATACTTCGCAGCGACCAAGCCTTCGACTTGAGCGCGAAGTTCTGCACCAATTGATGACGTCGAAACGCCGAGCTGCTGGGCGCGAGCCTTGTCGGGTACGACTTGAAACTCGGGCTTTCCAGTTCGGAAGTTGATGTCGGTATCGAGAAGGCCATCATATTTCTTCAAACGCTCAAGCGTCAGGAGGCCGATTTCCTCAAGCTGTTTTTGATCTGTCCCTTGAATAATCATCGTGAACGGACGTTGTCCGCCGCCAACCGCATCATAATCTTTTACCTTGGGATTGGCGAAAGCGTACTCCTTGAGTTGCTCGCGAAGCTTTGCTTTGAACTCACTGGTGTTCGCTTTGCGCTCTTTGCGTGGGACCAGTTTGACATAAAAATCAGCGTAGTTCGGATCGCCTTCGCGCGAGCCGACAGTCAAGGCGGCCAACTGAACCTCTTTGTTTGCGCGAATGGTTTTGTCGACCTTTGTGGCAAGCTCGCTCATCGCATCGAGATTTGAGCCCGGCGGAAGATCGATTCCGACGGTGAACTCACCGGCATCTTGTGTCGGCAAAAAAGTTGAGGGAACAAAACGAGCGGCGTACACACAGGCAAGGACCGCGACCAGAGAAATGGCCAACGATTTAAGTGGGTGCTTTAAAACCATTCGCAAGAAGCGCTCGTAGGAATCTTCGAGGCGGTCTTGAAATCGAGAGAACCTTAACAAGAGTTTTCCAACAGTGCGGTCCCAGAAGCTCGTGCCTGAACCCGGTGCGCTATGCGCTTTGCCTGCAAGATAGGCCGAGAGCATTGGGGCCATCGTCAGTGCATCGAACAGCGAAATCGCCATCGCAAAGCAGACGGTGAGTCCAAACTGCTTAAAGAACTGACCGACGACGCCTTTGAGGAATCCGATAATGACGGCGAGTTTCACCTCGTTTGTTCCAAGTCTTGCGGCATCGATTGGTTTTTCCCCAAGTTCGATGTGCCGGAAGATGTTCTCACGAACAACGATCGCGTCATCGATCAGCAGACCAACCGACAGCGAGAGTGCCAAAAGCGTCATGATGTTGATCGTGAATCCCGCCATCGCCATCAAGACAAACGCGCCAATCAACGAGTTTGGAAGAGCAAGGCCTGTGATGATGGTTGAGCGACCATTGGCCAAAAAGAGAAAAACAGTGACGACGGCAAGAATGACGCCGATGAGGATTGACTCGTTCACGTCGGCAATATTGGCTCGAATCCAAATCGATCCGTCGCGAATGACACTCAGTTTGGGGGCGCCGGCTTCGGACGCTATATCACTGTTAATTTTCTCAATCGCCTTTAAGACGCCGTCGGCCACTCGAACGGTGTTGGCGCCTGATTGGCGAAATACGTAGAGAAAGAGTGAGCGTTCGCCGTTCAGATACGCCTTTGATGTTTCATCGACGAGCGAGTCTTTGACAACGGCGACGTCGCCAATGCGAACTGGAACGTCGTTTCCAAAAAAGTTCAGGACAAGTTTATTGATGTCGTCGAATGACTTAAACTGTCCGACGGTTCGGAAGATAGTCTCAGTCTGACCTTGTGACTTTTTTCCAGAAGGGATATCGTTGCCAGCGCCTGAAAGACGTGCGGCGACGAGAGTTGCTGAGATTTCGCGTTCTTTGAGCTTCTTGCGATCCAGCTGAACCTGCACTTCGCGTTTCCGACCGCCAAGAATTTCGACCACGCCGACTTGGCTGACCTGTTCGATTTTTGGTTTGATTCGCTCGTTGACGAGATCGTAGAGATCGCCTTCCGGGAGGTTGGCATTGATGCCCACGATCAGAATCGGTTGATCGGAGGGATCAATCCTGCGAATCACAGGTTCTTTGATGTCTGTTGGGAGCTTTCGCTTCGTTGAGCCAACGCGGTCGCGGATCTGTTGCTCCGCAAACTTCACGTCGGTTTCAAGCGTGAACTCGGCGATGACCACTGAAAGGCCTTCTTGATTTCGCGACGAAAGGCGCTTGATGCCCGAGAGAGTCGAGAGTTCGTCTTCAAGGGGTTTTGAGACCAACGTTTCAACTTCGGCCGGTCCGGCGCCCGGGTAGGGCGTTGAGACGGTGACGACGGGGAAGGTGATATCCGGAAACAGATCGACACCCATGCGCGACATCGAGCCAAGGCCCACGACGATCATCAAGATAACAACGCAGGTCAAAAAGATCGGTCTTTTTATCGAGAGTTCTGAAAGATCCATTGTATTCCTCGCTTACTCGTAGGCCACGCCGTAAAGTTTCATTTGCGCATTAAGGTTGAGAAGTTCGGCCAGACTTCTGATTCGAGCAAACTGCGTCTGCTCAAAGTCATTCTCAAACTGAATGACCTGCGCCATCGTGGTTCGGCCTGCTTTTTGGCGCGTGCGTTCGTGCTCGAGTTTTTGTTGTTGGGCCAGCTCAAGATCTTCATAGAGGCGAACCTTTTCTTTTGCGAGGCTAAAGCGAGCTGTCAGATCGTTCCAGTCGCGCTCTTCCTCTAAAAGTTTTCTCTCGGACAATAGTCGGCTCGCCTGTGCCTCCTTCAGCCAGCCCGATTGCGCTCGGTCGGTGATCGACTGGTCGAGCGGAATTTGCAGACGAATACCGATTGTCGAGGACGGCTTATCGTTCTGCCAGCTTTCGCCAATGGCTTCGGAGCCTGTGGCTTTTTGTGGTGAGTTGAAGGCGTAAAGACCAAACAGTTCAAGCGACGGCTTACTGCGATCTGAAGCGGCCGTGGCGCTGGCCTCAGCAGCCGCTAATTGCAGCTTTGCGGCCTCAACGTCGGGGCGCGACTGACTGCGCTTTGGAGTCTCCCACTTGGCGACAAGATCGGCATTGATGCTGGTCAGGTTCTCTTGCACCTTGTCGGAAGTCAGGCCGCGTGCAGCATTGAAGGCGAGACTCGCCGAGCGCTCGTCGTCTTCGGCTTGTTTGACGTCAAGGCGGCGCGCTTTTAGCTGTGCTGTTGCCTGTAAGCCCTCGGTCCGATCGGCAAGCGACAGTTTTACTCGCCGTTCAGTCCAGTCGTAGATCGCTTGCGCGCGACCAAGGGCATCGCGTGAAACCTTGAGTGCTTCGCGAGCCAGGGCGAGGCGCCAGTAGGCAGACTCAGCCTCAAGCAGCGCTGCTTTTGCCGAAGCATCGTAACCTTCCGCCTTGGCTTTCGAAGCCAAGAGTGCGGCATCGATCGAATTTCTCGTCTCACGGCCAAAGGCATTTCTCCAAAGCGGCAATGTGGCCTCGAGCTGTGGCCTCGCCTCGTAGTAGCGTGGCGCGATGCCGACGTAGTTGGTATCGCTAAACTGATACGAAAACTTTGCTTGCAGTCCAAACGAGAACTGTTGACTTAGACCGACGTTGTAGCTGCTGTTTTCGATATGATCATAGCGAAAAAAAGGACTTGGCTTAGCGTCAGAGTTCAGTTGCGCGCTTGCAAAGAAAGTTGGCGAAAGCTGAAGGCTGGCCTCATCGCCGTAGGACTCGGCGGCACTTCGGTTCAAGTCCGCGGCTTTGTAGGCGCCGTTCTGATTCTTCACTTGCGACAAGAAGTCGTTGATCGCAAGCGCCGTGGCGGTGGGCTTGGCCGTGGTCGTTGGCTTGACCTGAGACTGTGCGCTTCGGGCTGCGGGCGCAAACAGCAGCACCAGTGCGAGTGTGAGAACGATTCTCAGTTGCGATTGAGGCTTCATGGCGCACTCTCCTTATCGGGGGCACTAATTCCATTCCAGATCAAATCAAGCCAAGCGGTGATAAACTCCGCGCGAAACTTGGCATCGTGAATACTGCCTCGGCCGAGCACTTCGCGTTTCTTCTCTGCCTGCAAGAAGCTCGTGAGCGAGCCGAAAATCAAGGAGGTGAGGATTTCAGGATTGGGGTGTTTACGTGTAACGCCGCTCAGTTCGGCCGCAGTCATAAAGGCGACAAACTTTTCAAACAGACGATGGAAAACGTTTTTAAAGATGTCGACTGCGATTGGATTTCCGAGATCGACGTCGCGGTGAACGATGATGCAGAGGCCGAGCTCACGGCAGTGTACGTCCGTCATTTCTTCGGCAAAGAGACGCAGACGCAATTTGAATTCCTCGGCATTCTTCGGCGCCTCAAGCAGGCGTTCCATTGATGCAATTCGCTCTTCGGCGATGTGAAGAATGCACTCTTTGTAGAGCCCCTCTTTGCCGCCAAAGTGGTAGCTGACCAAGCTGACATTCACTCCGGCCCGATCGGCGAGTTCTTTGACCGTCGTGCCCTCGTAGCCTTTTTCTGCAAAAACATACCGAGCGGCGCTGAGCAGAGCGGTGCGAGAATCGTGGGTGGGGACTTTGGCGTTCATGCCTCCATTATCGGAATCTAGTTTGATAAAATCAAACGATCATTTGAAAAAATCAAACGTGTGTTACATAATGATATTTACGCATAAAATCATGCACTTAGGTCTTACATGAGACTTTAAAAGAGCCGCCTTTGGCCCAGAAGAATGGCTTAACGGCCGAAATGACCGGTTAGCGTGGGAACGGCGTGTTGCCGCCCCAGCAGTGAAGGTCACTTTGGCCCGCTGTCGGTTGGTCGAGAGCGCAGAACAGGCTGGCGCCAGATCCGACAATTGAAGTGGCAGAGCTCATCAATGGCGGATTTTGATCTTCGGAGTAAAGCTTTCCCCAGCACTGCACGTCACCCGTGTCGAGGATGGCGCAGGTTCGATTGGAGCCAAGAGCAAAATCGACAACCTTGCCCGGCTGTTCCAGACCCGCCGGAATGGTGAGTCCAAGCGTTGCTAAATCTCCCCAGCAGAGTAGCCCAAACTTATCGAGCGTACAGGCGTGTCGGGAGCTCACGAGAACTTTGCTGGGCGAGAAAAGCTGAGCCGGAAAGGGCTCGCCTCGATAGCCATTTCCCCAGCAAGTGAGTGTGCGGTTGCTGCTGCCATCGTCCGAGAGCGCACAGGCATTGTCGGCCTCGACACTCAGTTGAACAACATTGGCCAGATCGGCCGGCGCGTTTCGGACTTCGGTGTTCCAGCCATAGCAGGCGATGGTGTCGCGAGACGTGGCGACATCGGCACCAAAGACACAGAGCGACTCGCCATCGGGACTGGAAGAGGCCGCTTTGATATTTAAAAAATCAACCCGGTCCATGCGTCCAGGACAATCGATGCCCCGTTCATTCCAATAGCAGCGATTGTAGCCGCCAAACTCGACATGGATGCGGCCGGCCTGCGGCAGGCTGCGAGAGTTGTGAGACGAGCGGCTTCGGCACTCAACACTCCCATTTTTTAAAAGTGCGCAGGGAACAGAGATGGATCCGTGAAGTTCGAGAACGCTGTCAGAAAACGGAACTGGATCCGGCTGTCCCCAGATCATATTCCAGCACTCGACTGCGTCGTCTTTCATTTTCAGAACGCAGAGTTCTCGATAGGGGCCAAGCCAAATGTCGGTCACTCCGCTATTGGGTTGAGCGTATTGAGCAGGAATAAGGTGAGTCTTTGGAGGCGCGACATGACCGCTTTTGAAGTCAGCGCAAATGAGGCGCCGGTCCTGGCTCAGAGCGCAGAACTCCACGCCGTCGGTCGTCCAGTGAGTTGCAGTTAAAAAGTCATCGGCGAGCGTCACGGGATTTTGGTTCTGGAACCAGCACTGTGCGGTTTTTCGATTTCTTGCGCAGAGCCACTCTTCGCCGACCAGAATTTCCTCGGCCTGCACGAAGATCATCGGCGACGGAGCCCAGCCCCAGCGATCCGCCTTGCACGTAATCGTGTTTTTCTCTGCCCAGCAAATCAAAGAGTTGGCGATGCCAATGGCCGATATCGGCTGAGCGGTGTTGATCGTGAATTCTGGTTTCGTCTCTGTTGTCCAGTCGCTCGTGAGACAACGGAGCGACGTGCGCCTGTTTGAAAGTCCGCAGGCGTTCTGTGCGCTGGTTTGAACGGTTCCGGCAAGCGAGTTTTCGATCAGTGGTTTAAGGTCGAAGTCTTTTTGAGATGTGCCAAAGCATTTTACGCCTTCCGTGTCGATTCCGCACTTGGCGCCGTCTGCAATGTAGATCGATGAGGAGAGGCCCGGACGTATAAAGCTGGTGACGGTTTGTGGCAGCCAAATTTTTTCAAGCGTCGCATTCAAACAGAGCGATTGTCCAAGCTCTCCGACCCCGCAGACCTCATCAAAGCGCAGCGATTCGAGTTTATGCAGTTTCTCGGACGTCGTTACAAATGGAGCCGACAACGTGAAAGCCGACGCGGCCATCGAAAGCCCCGCTGCTCCCACCAGTGTTGCTATTGTAATGAAGCGTCGTCCGATCTTTCGCATTTAAGGAGTGCCTGTTGTCGTGGGTGCGCTTTCTTCGGCATCGTTACCAAGCGAGGATTGGCTGAGGCCCCAGCATGCGACGCCATTGAGATCGGATGCGCAGGTCACAAACTCAGCGGCTTTGATCTGGTCGGGACTGTTTAACTCTGGAACGTCGGTTTGACCGTAGTCATTGCTGCCCCAGCAGGAAACTTTCTTGTCGACAGAGAGCACACAGATATGACGTTGTCCCATTGCGAAGTCGACGACGGTCTCGGGCTCACCGAGCGGCGTTGGAACCTCGAGGCCTGTGCTCTGGAGGTCGCCCCAGCAAATGAATCCGAACTTGTCGAGGGCGCAGCCGACCGATGCTCCGAGCAGAAGTTTTCTAACCGAACTTAAGTTTGGAGCGGGCTGTCCACCCACAGGCTCTCCCCAGCACTGAAGATCGTCTTCGCCATAAATGCACCCATAGGTATGAGTGATAGACAGTCCGCTCGGGCGGGCCGTGAGGACCGGGCGTTGATTGATGATCCCAGACATCTCCGTTCCTGAGCAGCGAACGTCGACGGCACCGTTTTGATCTTCAACCAAGAGACAGGTGTTGTAGATCGAGGGCGCCTGATTGACGGCGATGACTTGGCGGACATTGGACAGTTCAGAGTCGACCTCTTCGCCCTCGCAGATAAAGCGAAGCGAATTCCAGCTGCAGCCGTTAAAGTAGCTCGGCAGGTCCGGAGCCTTTGGAAGGGGAGACGTCTCGTAGCGTCCGTTGCCAAAACATGAGACCCATCCATTTTCGGCAACGACACAGGTTTGGCTGGCCACGACAAAGTCTTTCACTTCACCAAGAGTCGAGGGCATTTTTTCTTCGACTCCGTACAGCCAGCATCGAAGCTCAGAATTTGCGGCTCCGTCGTTTTTCAACTTCAGACAGAGATGTTCGCCACTGGCTTTGAAGTCCAAGACCTTGACTGAGGGACTTTGTAGAACGGTCTTGAGCGAGTTTGGGAGAGCGTCGGTTGGTTGCCCCGTAGCCAGATTGAATTTCACGCAGAGTGGCTGCTTCGACGCCGAGCTTGCGCAGAGATTTTCGTAGCTAGCCGAAAGGTTCGAAGCGCCGATCCAATCGGCGCTAAGGTCAGCCTCTTTTGCCGACTGACGATCAAGGCCCTTGGTGCAGACCACGCCGATGTCATCCGCAATACAAAATATGCCATACTCGATCGCCAGATCTCGTGGGTTCTGGAGCTGGCGTTGGGGAATAATGGCCGAGCTGTTCCGCTCAGACGGGTCGATGTCAGCGAAAAAGCGGCAGCTGGCGCTATTGCCATCGATCAAACAGAGCTCGCGATCGTTCACTTCAAAGTCTTTTAGCGCATTGAACGGACCGAATGTTTCGGGCGGAGGAATGGCTTTCACGTAGCGTCCCGTCTCCGTCGACCAGCGTTCTTGTTCTGCACTATAGCAGATGATCGTTTGGTCGGCACGAGCAACGCAGAAACGTGTGTAGGAAAAGCGAATGTCCTGTTCCGTCGCTTTGCCGGCGAGCTCTGCAATGGGCTTTTCAAATTTTGCCGCATGCTTCCAGCAATGAAGGCCCGACTCATCGCGTGCGCAGGTGCCCATGCGATTTCCGAAGAGCTCAGTCACTTGGCCGACGGGCTCGACGATGAGACTTGTGACGGAGTCACCGACGCAGACCATTTTCCGCTCTTGGTCGCGCGTCACGCCGCAGACCAAATCTTGTTGGACCACCGTGAGATCGAGAGGTTTGTCGTAAATGCGCTTGGCCGTGCGGGGCATATTGGGTCGGATCTCTGTGTTTCCGGCCGTCCCGGCGGCGGCTCCTGGTGTGGCAACTGTGGCGGATTCAAAAGGCGGGAGTGGGCGGGCATCGGCCGTCTCGGTGCGGAGAGAGAGCGTGAAAAACAAAAGTGCCGTGAGTGAAACGAAGGCGATAGATGAAATGTTCGCTTTGCGCATAGACTCCCTTTTCGACAGGCATCGAAGCTATACGGTGGATGGACTGTTGTGACAATCGGAGAGACGCGTCGGCGGCGGTCGACAGAGTTTCTTACACATCGGTGACGCATCGCATCAGCAGAAGGCTAAAAGAGATAGCTGGCGCCAAACTGACTCTGTTTGGATTGGCGCTGAATATGCTCTAGGTGTGCTTGAGGTGTGCCGTGGTGTCGGTTGGTGTACAGAATCGATCGTGAGATCGGTGATTTTGGAGCCAGAGCGACACTGCACCGATCAACCGATGTCTAAAGGGGGCTTTATGTTTAAGAGTTTATTTTCTCGATTGGCGTCAGGGCTTGCGGTTGGTGTTATCGCGCTGGCGGCGATCGCTGCCGAAGCGCAGGTCATTGGCGAACTTTACCCTGGTGGCCCCGGACGTCCTGGCACACCAGGACAACCGGGTCGTCCTGGTCGACCAGGTCAGCCTGGTCGTCCCGGTGGAATGAGTGAAGATGTGACAATGACGATTGGGCGGCAGTATCAGGGCTTTACAAGACTCGATATTTCGCAATTGATGTCGATCGCAACTCAGGGCCGCAGTATTGAATCACTCACCGTGATGATGTCGGCGCCCGGCGCTCGTTCGCAGGCGACTCTGCTTGAAAATGGTCGTCCAACTGGAGCAACGCAACTCATCGGCGGTTACACGGCATCGTACTACTTTGGTGTGCAGTTCCCCGGAGCACGCAGTGTGCTGGAGTTACAGATCAACGGACCGGTGTACATCGAAACAGTGACGGCACGAGTGGCGGGTTTGGGGCATCAGCCTCCAGGATGGCCTCAACAGCCGGTGGTTTTGACGGAGTGGGTGAACCAGACATTCCGCGGCGGTGGATATTTGGATCTCTACTCGGTGGTTGATCTTTATCGTCACCATGGAATGCGAGTGACACGGGTTTTGATGCGAGGAACTTCAGCTCGCGGTTTGGGCCAAGCTGAACTCCAAGTGAACCGCATGCCACAGGGGCAGGTGACCGTGGGCACGTGGAGCCAAGAGTATTCGTTTTATCCTTACGGCATGGCGCGCTTGGGCTACGAAATTCAAAATCTGGATTTCTCCCTTCGCGGCAATATCACAGTGGAATCGGTCACCGTTGAACTTCAGCCATAAGGCGACATGACAACGTGACAAATCAAGAGCAGGCGCATATCTGGAGACGGATGGCGCCTGATTCATTTTTGGATATCACACGATCTTCTGCCGACGCACTGGGTGTCAAACCGGGCCGTGTACCGCTGGGGCTCGAACTGGATCTCAAACGTCAGGTTTTCAGTCCGATTACCTTTGCTGGTCCCCACGAGGTTTTTGATTTCTCAAAAGGCTATGATCCGAACCGTGAACGTCGCCATCGATTTGGCATTGGGCGTTGGGATGAAGATCGCGTTGGCATGTACACGACAGAGCTTTTTAAGAGCAGTGGTGAGCCGCGCACGGTTCACATGGGCGTCGATCTGCAGGCCGACGAGGGAACTCCGGTTTTTGCGGCTTTGCCAGGTGTGATTTGGGGAGCTCAGGTCCTACCGTCGCCCGGTGACTATGGCGGAACGACCATCGTTCGCAGTTCCTTTTTGACGGCCGGAGGCAGGCGACAAGAGATCTTTGTGCTCTATGGACATCTCTCGCATCTTTCGGTTCGGCGGTGTGAGCAAGGGCAAGAGATTGCTGAGGGAGATTTGCTCGGCTGGCTTGGCGGGCCTCATGAAAATGGTGGCTGGAATTCTCATCTTCATTTGCAAATGAGTTGGCTTGAGCCGAAGTCCGTTGATTTGCCAGGCGCGGTTAGCTTAAGGCATCGCGAGTTGGCACGGATACTCTTCCCTGAGCCACTACTTTTTTGATTTGGAGACCGACTTTTCCGGGGCTGCGACCGATGGGTTGGTCGTAGCGGGATCGAGTTTTTTGAGAATGTAGCCAGCGCCGTAGACAGTTGAAAACTCGTGATCAAAACCGATCAATTTCTTTCGCAAAAACACCATATGTGTGTCGATCGTACGATTCGAAATAGCAGCATTCTTCCAAACGGCATCCAAAATTTTGTCGCGTGAAATGACCTTGTTCTTATTGAGCAAGAAGTAGCGAAGCAAGTTGAATTCGAGGACGGTCAGCGCAACGGTCTGTCCAGCGACAATCGTCTCAAGGCGACTGCTGTCGACAACAAGATTCCCGCACTCGATAACGTCAGGTGTTTCGGCGGTCTCTTCGAGGCGGCGGATTTTGGCGAGAACACGGGCAACGAGTTCACGGGGTTTGGCGTTTTTTACGACGTAGTCGTCAGCGCCGTGAGCAAAGGCCTGTGTTAGATTCTCGATGTCGTCAGAGCCTGTGTAAATCAATATGGGAATGTGTTTTGTTTCGTGGCGTTCACGAAGAATTCGGCAGAGGTCGTGACCACTTTGATTTTGAAGTCCGAGATCGAGAATGATCAGGTCAGGGCGTTCCGATGCTGCGAGCGTTAGTCCTGTTGATGCGTCCAAGGCCTTCAATACCGTGAAGCGGTACGAGAGCAATTCGTCGACGAGTTCGAGGATGCCTTTGTCGTCGTCGATCACCAAAATGCGTTTAAATTCTCGAGTTGAATGAGACGATCGGCCGCTGGAGCGCCCCAGCTTTGAATTTTTTGAGTCGCCGTCCTGTGATGAAGCGTGCCGATGATTCATCAGAGACGTTTCGTGAGCGCTGTTTGCTGACATCCGTGCAGTCCTCATCTGTATCTGTATCTATAACGGAATCTCTATCGGAACCGTTGTCGGGCAGTTTTCGGCCAGGTCAACTTTCCCAATAATATCCGTTTCTGTCGCACTTATAGCAAGCGTCTGCTGCAGACTTATGAACGGGTGCAGCAGTTATGATTCTGTCACTTTGAATTGTTGAACTTACAGGATTGTCGACACTGCGCTACAGGGCCGTCGTCGTCGATGTGCTCAGCTCGGCTATATCCTAGGGCATGCGCCCTGTTCTGGGTCTCAAAACTGCAATGCCATTGCTGTTCATAAGCTTCGTTTTGAGGGTCTAAATGTTAAGCTGGTTTAAGAATTGTGAAGTTGGGGCGAGAGATGGCGTCATGACGCGGGCTGTGAGGCTTCCGCTTGCAACGCCTTTGCTTGCCGACGAGCGTCGAGGTCGAGCGTGGTGGGCATCGGCATTTGCTGCGGTTATGGGCAGCGCGGGTTTGACCCTCTTGCTTGATCCTCAGACGTTGTGGCGTCCGGTGACGTCGTTGTCTTTGGCGCTGATGGCCGCCGGCTATGCGATCTTCATTGGCGAGCGAAAGCAGTTTTTTCTGATCTAGGGCCTTCTTGTGGTGTGGTGGCTCGCATTTTCTTTGCCGCTCGTTTACTCGGGACCACTGGATGGGGCAGGGGCAAGCATTGAGCACTTGAGTGGAATCAATGCTGCTGCAGTGGCGCTGATCTTCAGTTTCACATTTCAAGGACCACGGGCGTTCTTCTTTGTTGCGCAAAGTTTGTTTCTCGCGTTTGCGTTGGGTGCGGCCGTTGGTGACCCGCGTGATTTTTGGTCGAAGACATCGGCGGCGCTTTTTGTGGCCGCTTTCGGCGTTTATTTTCTGCGTGTCTCGCGGACTCGAGAAACTTTGACGCTTGAGCGACTTGAAACATCGCGCGACCGAGCGCTCGCACTTCGTGGGAAGATCGGTGATCTCGTCGATTCTTCAGAGGCGGCTCGAGAGCGTCTTTTGGGACCGCTCACGCGCGGTCTCAGTTTTTACTCCGTTAAGTCATCGCCGGAGAGGCTGGGGTTTGAGGAGCGCAGCCTGGGGCCGGTGCTAACGATTGAGACTTTGGTGAGCGAAGCGCGGCGTTCACTTTTGCAGTTTCAAAAGAACTGGGCGACCAAAGCGAGTGCTGGCCCGGTGCGGTTCGTATTTTTTCCTCCGGTGACCGGGACCGAAATGTCGACACTGGCGGCGGGAGACGTGAACACACTTGTTGCGGGAATCGGGACCTGTCTGAATTTGGCGCTGGAGTCGTTGCCAGAGGCGGGGCCAAGGCGTGAACGCCGAGAGGGCGTTGTGCGGCTTTCGATCCGCGTTGGGCTTCGGGTTGTTGAAATTGCCGTCGAAGACAATGGACGAGGGACGCTGGGAGTGGTGGGAGCGACAGAGCTTGTCGAAAAGCTCACCGGCCTTCGTCGTTTTGCCGAAAGCCACGGTGGGAAACTCGAGCGCTTTGCGCGCCTTGGTGTTGGAGCGCGAACAGTGATTGAGCTTCCGCTAAGGGCTTCTGCCCGGGACCTGCAATATGGAGTTCTTCCGGCTACGGAATATGATCAGATCTCTGAAGAGGCCACTGCAACTGCGCCGCACGCTTGAGGCGGTCGGTGATTGCACTCCAGAGGCCGTCCTTTCGTGAGCGCGGCAAGCGAACAATGATGAAATCAGCGGTGCTGCAATCGGCCTCACGAAACAGGTGATAGAGCTCGCGCGCTGCGAGTCGGGGGTCTTCGTTGAGGACAATGACAGTCGCTTTGGCTGCGGCCGGAAGACCGAGTCGCCGTCCTATGGCCGTCGTGTCGAGCGGTGTTTGGGTTGATGTCTCGTCGAGAGACCAGACGAGCGGCTTGCGGGGCATATAATGATGCTCAAGATGGCCTGGACTGCGCTGGTCGTTTCGCTCTGGAGTTTCGACCTCGGTGTTCAGGCCTTCGGCGGCAAGGCGGGCTTTGATCTGATCGGCCGTCACTCCGCCGGGACGCAGAATCTCAATTCGATTGGATGCAATCCTGATCACCGTCGACTCAACGCCGACTTCAGACGGGCCACCGTCGAGAACGATGATGTCGCCATTTGCGATCTCACGCGCAAACTCTTGCTGAACGTGTTCGGCGCGTGTGGGTGAGGTGTGGCCAAACTTGTTGGCGCTGGGAGCAGCGAGAGGACCTGTGCTGCGGATCAGCTCGAGAGTGAGCGGATGATCGGGCATGCGAACGCCCACCGTTTCAAGTCCCGACGTGATGGCCGGATTGAGGCTTGGATGTTTAGGGAGGACGAGCGTGAGTGGGCCTGGCCAAGAGGCGCTCGCCAAGGCATCGGCAAGAGGCGGCCATTCTGCGACCAGGCCCTTGAGCTGTTCAAGTTCGGCAATGTGGACAATCAGAGGGTCGAAGCTCGGGCGCTCTTTGAGTGTAAAAATCGACTGGATGGCGGCTGGGAGGTCGATTCGTGCGGCAAGTCCATAGACCGTTTCGGTCGGAATCGCCACGGTATATCCTGACGCGAGCTGCGCAGCGCAGGCGGCGATAGAGGCCGAGGTCGATGTGGGTTCGGGTTGCTTCGGTGGCATAAGGCGCGTGAAACTATCTGGAGTTTGCGGTCCTGACAAGCAGGACGATGGGCCTCAGGAGTTGTGTGGTGTCTGATATCGATGTTTTTGTTTTTCCTTTGCCGCGGGTGACGCTTTTTCCGCGAACTTCAAAGCCCCTCAATATTTTCGAGCCTCGCTATATCAAAATGGTGAACGACGCCTTGGCGGGGAATATCCGTATCGCTCTGGCTTACGCCGATCCCGGG
Organism: Bdellovibrionales bacterium; assembly: GCA_016713885.1. GTDB lineage: Bacteria > Bdellovibrionota > Bdellovibrionia > Bdellovibrionales > JAMPXM01. Next base: position 288,975 of record JADJOF010000006.1, read on the forward strand.
CGTTCCTCGGGAGTCAAGGCTGCCGGTGTTCAGGCGCATGTGCGCTCGGTTGCGGGTGTTGGCTTTGTGCAATTGGTGGAGCGTCGACCGGATGGAACGATGCTGATTACACTTGAGTCCGACGGCAAGGTTCACCTCGATTTGGCGGTCGAAAGTGGGGAGCCTTATATCAAGGCGCGGGCCTCGTGGATTCGCGAAGACGTGTCGCTCGCTCAGGCGAATATCTTCGTCATGAACCGGCTGCTGAAGGCGCTTGGCCAGTGGCTCTTGATGCATGTTCCAGATGAGGGTGCGCGTGCGGGCTTTATGCAAAATCTCAAAACCGCCGAACAAAGAGTAAACGCCATCTGTTCGCTCATGGTTCTTGATTCTGATCTGCAACAGACTCTTCTTGAGATGAATTCGATCAACGATCGCATCGAAGCGTTGGCGCTTGCTATTGAAAGCGAAGGCACGGCTCAGTGATGGTTTAAAGCTTGAGCACTTCTGCGCGGCCTGCGCGAACGTATTTTTCTTCAAGTAGGGCCTTCAGATCAAGAGGCCACCAGATCTTACTCCAAGTGTCGGAGCCGGACTCGTAGCGACCATGGTTTTGCGCAAGACCGCGCAAGAAGAAGCCCAGTGTTCGGGCCGTGGCATAGCGTGATTGATGGAGGTTATATTCTGGAAATCCAACCATAAAGCCTTCAATGGCAACCGTCGTGCAATTCACTTCCACAGCGTGGAAGGTTTTGTAGTCGGCGTAGTAAGCGATCCACTGTTTTGATTTGGTGTACGGCTTGCCGTTTCGGACCATCTCTTCAAAGTGAGCGAGGATGGCGCTATTGCGCTCAAGCGTCGATTGAAAACGATAGCGGCGGGTTGAGCCACCTTCGCTCAAGTGGTACTTGCGATGGGCGGGGTACTGGTGTTCCCAAACGCGCAAGATCGGATCGCCCTCGGCGTCTTTGCCCCACATGCGTCCGTAGCGGCCGAAGTCAAAAATGAAATCGCGAGTGGCGTCGACGACGCGCAAAGAAACATGTCCCCACTTGCGGACGGGATCAATGCGATCGCCAATGATGAACTCGACATAGGGGCTCTCTTCTGATGGAGCCGTTGCCGTCGCAGTTGCATCTTGGGCTGCGGCTCGAAGCGCCGGCAAAGTCAGCAGCAGCGCTGTGAGTGCCGTGAGCGTGGTGAGAAGGAAGCTTCGGCGAGTGATTTTTTCGATTGCATACGCGGGCTTGGTGCAAGTGCTGTGCATCGTCTTTGGCGAGTGCTCGCTCGTTTAAACGGCTCTTGAGTCGTTCGGTGTGAAGAACTTCCACGAGCGACGTGAAGTTTTCGCAGGCCAAAATAACCCTCGGCGGTGCAGGCGTTTGGTTAGTCGAGCGCGAGGTGGACAAACTTCAGGTAGCGAAGCTCGTGTGCGGCGTGGGGGAATGGGTGATCGGGGCCTTGGCCGGAAATCCGCAGAATGCGACCGGTGCGGCGCGTGTTTGAGAGCGACTCGTCGATGATCTCATTGAAATCGTCAAAGGAGACATGACTTGAGCAAGAGCTAAGCGAGAGTTCGCCGTTTCGGCGCACGCGTTTCGCGGCAGCCGAGAAGAGCTCGATGTACTTCGTTTTTGCGAGCTGGCGTTGACTCTCAGAGTGGCTCATCGATGGTGGGTCGACGATGATGTGGTCCCAGAGTTCTGGAACGCCACCGAGATATTCAAAAACATCGACGCAAAGGCTTTCGTGCTTTGCGGGATCAAGGCCGTTCAGCGCCCAGTTCTGTTCGGCAAGTTCGATTGCACCCTTTGAAACGTCGAGGCTTGCCACGCGAGAGGCGCCGCCAAGACCGGCGTAGACGGAAAAGCCGCCGGAGTAGCTAAAGAGATTCAGAACACTTTTGCCCCGGCTCATCTGGCGAATGTGGTTTCGGTTCTCGCGTTGATCGAGAAAGAAGCCAGTTTTTTGCCCCTTCTCGAGGTTCACTTTGAATTGGACGCCGTTTTCTTTGACGATGACTTCGCTCTCGGTCGCCGTATCAAAGGTTTGGCCTGCAATGATATCAATCGTGCGATCGGTATTGCGGCGACTTTTCTCGACGACCGATTTGCAGCCGGTGTGCCTGATGAGCCAGTTTGCTATGAGTTCGCGGTCCCAGAATTCACTTGGACCTTGTCCGTCGAATTGCACAACGGCGATCGCGCCGTAGACATCGCAGACAAGCCCAGGAAGACCGTCGCCTTCGCCGTTGAAAAGGCGGTAGGCGGTCGTGAGTGGCGAGCGAACTCCGGCTCGAAGGGCGAAGGCCTGCGCAAAGCGCTTTTCAAAAAAGGCGGTGTTCGGTGGAACTTTGTCGGTGCTGATGATGCGAAGAGAGAGCGGGCCGTGAGGATCGTAAATGGCCCAGCCGAGTTCGCCTTTGGCGTCGAGCACTTGGCAGAGGCTTGCGCGATCAACTGGTCCAGGAGCTGTGACGGCCTCTTTGTAAATCCATGGATGCCCGCGGAGAATCGAGCGCCGAAGGTTGCGAGTGAGTTTGATCTTCAGGCGTGAGGGCATTTTATTCATGGGGCTCGGTGATCTCATAAGTTTAAGTCTGAATCGAGGAGAATTCTTTGGTCACAAGGTCATTCTGAATGTTCTTCGTGGTCTAGCGCCGCCGGTGGCCCTTGGCTTCGGGGGCTGCGGTGTCGGGTCGATCGGGCCAGGAGTGTTTTGGGTAGCGGGCTTTAAGCTCTTTTTTGACTTCAAAGTACGAGCCTTTCCAGAAGCCAACAAGATCCGAGGTGACTTGCACTGGGCGGTAATTCGGTCCAAGAAGCTTGAGCGTGATCGGCACAAGGCCTCGCGCAATGCTGGGGTGGACGCTTAGGCCAAAGAGCTCTTGTAGGCGCACCTCGACAGAAGGGTTTTGCCCGGGAGTGTAGTCGATGGCAAAGCGATTTCCAGTCGGCGCCTGAAAGTGCGAGGGCGCCTCTGTATTGAGTTGTTTCATAAAGCCTGGCTTAAGCCCCTCAACGACGCGAGCAAAGGCCTCGGTGAGGTCAATTTCACGCGCACTGGTCTGGCCATAGAGAGTCTCTTCTGCACTTTGATAGAAGCACTGGTTCCACTCGTCATCGCTTAAATCAAAAGCCGTGTTTGGAGCTTTCTCCTTGAGCCAGAGAATGCGGCCTTTGAGGCGAGCGAAGTTCTCCTCAGTCTCAAGTGAAGACTGATTTTCCTTGGCCCAGTTAAGCAAGAGCGGCAGCGCTTCGTCAGGTGTGGGGCGCTCGCGATTTCCGTTCTCAAGAGGAAGATCGAGATATGAGGTCGCGGTCTCTCGGTACACGGTGCGATTGGATTCATCAAAAATGAGGCCTGCTCGTTTTGTGCAGGCGTTTGAAAAAACACGCTCGATACTTTCGCGAGAGACGGGCGTTGCCATTGTCGCGACGGGATCGCGTGAGCTGCGACTCATGCCCGCTTCGCCGCGAAGGGCGATAAAGTATTCGGCATCACGAACTTGGCTGCCGCGCCCGAGCTCAACGCCGCGACCACCGACCATTCGCGCTCGCGGTTCATTTTTTGACCGTCTTCGACAAACGCGGTCGGGATAGGAGCGCAGTAAAAGTCGCTCGACGGTCGCCGAGTCCCAATCGCTCAGTTGGACCGCGCGGTTACAGAGCGATCGGTAAACACGTTTCTGTGTTTGCAGACTTGTGCGGTCGATCGGACCACCGCCGCCGCCTGAGCCAAAGTGATACTCTGCGCGCAAAAAAAGATCGCAGTCGTGTGACGAGTGAGCGCCTGCCGACTCGAAGATGAAATCGCGCTCTTGAAGGACTGTAACGAGGAGTGCACGAAGTGGTTCGCTTGCCGATGTATCGGTGAGGAGTCTTGCGAGGCGCGGTCCGGTGTTGGTTTGAAGCATCTTTCGGCCAAGGGCTGTGAGTTGAAGTTTCTCGTCGATCGCATCGAGGCGCCTTAAAAGTTCAAGGCCACGCTCAAGAGCGAGGGCGGGCGGGGCTTCGAACCATGAAAAGGTGCGCGGATCACTTCCGGTGAGACCAATCAGTTCAAGGAGCGATTCGGAAAGTTCCGTGCGTTCGAGCTCAGGTTCATCAAACTCTGGAAAAGAATTCTCGTCGAGCTTTGACCACAATCGGTAGTTGAGGCCAGGGAATTGCCGACCAGCGCGGCCGCCTCGCTGTTTAGCGCTTGATTTAGAGATGCGCTCCATCTGAAGTTGCGGAAAGCCCAATCGGTCAAGGCGCGAGACGCGCTGGAGGCCCGTATCGATAACCGTGCCGACACCGTCAATCGTGAGACTCGTTTCGGCGATATTGGTCGCCAAAATGACTCGCCGGGGGCCCTCAACTTTTTTAAGAACGGCTGATTGCTCATCAAGAGTGAGCTGACCGTGCAGCTCGCATGTTGGAATAGACTGCGGCTCCAGCGCTTCTCGAAGCCTGCGAATCTCGCCGACCCCTGGAAGAAAAAACCAAAATATCGCCGATCACCGGCTCTTCGCCGCGATAGATGCGAGTCACGGTTTTAAGAACGCGCTCGGTCCACGCGCGGTCAGTTGAAAGCGAGAGCGGCTCTTTACCATGGCGAACTTCAACGGGGTGGGTGCGGCCGGGAACGTTGACGATAGGTGCTGCGATTCCAGTCTCGGCACTGGTTAAAAATGAGCTCACGCGTGCGGCATCGAGTGTTGCCGACATGACGACAATTCGAAGGTCGGGACGCTCAAGGCTTTGAAGCTCCATCAAAAGGCCGATCGCCAGGTCGGTGTGACGGCTGCGCTCGTGAAACTCATCGAGAACAACTGCGCTGTAGCCCTCAAGGCGCGGGTTGCTTTTGAGCTGTTGAAGAAAAAGGCCTTCGGTATAAAAGGCGATGGGCGTTGTTTCGGTTAAGTTGCGATCAAAGCGGACGCTGTAGCCAACTTCGCGCCCAAGCTCAAAGCCTTCATTTTCACTGGCGATGCGGACGGCGGCCGCTCTCGCTGCGACTCGCCTTGGTTCGAGCACAGCGATTTTTTTCTTCCCCAAGAAATTGAGAAGTGTGACAGGAAAGCGCGTAGTTTTACCGGCTCCAGGTTCAGCGACCAGCACGAGGTTCTGGTGCGACTTGAGTGCGCTTGTCAGTTCGCTCTCCTGCTCATCGATCGGTAGATGCGTACGCACCGCTAGACCTGCGATTTGACGGTGCGAATGAGTGTTCCGAGAACGGGCATCCGCTCATAGAGCATGGCGCCCACGTCAAAATAGTCGCGTTGATAAATCACGAGATCGCCCTGCGTTTGGAATCGCAAGAGCGTCGCACCTGGAACGGAAAACGCTTTTCCGCCGTTGAGGAATCGGTGCTTGAGTTGCATGCGCCATGCGATCATCGCCTCGTTTCCAAGCATGAGGCGGGAATCCCACTCAAAGCGGCAGGACTCGGTGTGTTTATAGAGGCGTGCGAAGTATTTTTTCAGGTGTGGTAGGCCCTGGATCTCGTGCAGGGGATCTTGGAAGCTGACGTCTTCGGCGTACATCAAGCCCACGACGTTGATTGAATCGCGATCGAGTTCGTTGAAGTGATTGAGAAAGCGTTCAAGTCGCGCGTCCATAGTGGGGCGAGCATAGCAGTGTTTGGAACGGTAGGGAACTGTCTCATTTTGAGACAGTATCGATTGCGAAGTCTAACACGGAGTCGTCTGCTTCTTTGACATTCAAATCCCGCGAGGTCGGCGGTAGAGCGTTCTGGCGGGGCCGAGTTCTGCGCGAGTTTTGCATCACTTCTCGATATGCTCAGTCGAATCGCCGTTATTTCCATAGTTCAGATCTTGAGAAGGTTCGTACGGCCCTGCGCAATCCGCTCCGCTACACAGTGCGTGAATTTCTCTCGATGGAGGCTGTGGCAAAAGAGCTCAAGCAGTTTCCGATGGATTTGATGGTGATGCGTTATGCGCATTTTGACGAGCGTCAGGTCGCGGCGGCCACCGCTGCTCGGCGCGTTTTCCAGAGCGTTGGTCTTGTGCTCATGGCCAAAGAGATTGCGCCGGCGGTGCGGGCCAAGGTTGGCGGCATCGAGCGCCTTCGGTTGCTCGATGAGTCACTTGAGACCACAGACTTGACGTCGGTGGTTGAGAAGCTTCTTCGCGGCGATGGTTCGGCCGCGCGTCTTCATCCTCGTGTTCGTCGTGAAAGCAGCGTGCAGATTGTTGATACGAACGGACTCACGCATCGCGCGCAGTTTCTCGATTTTGCCCAGATGGGCGCCCGCGTTTCGTTTCAGGCGATCAAGACTTTTAAGCCGCGCGAATCGGTGCAGGTGATCTACACGTCTTCACAGACCGGAAAAGTTCAACGCCTTGAAGCCAAAGTCATCTGGTCCGCCATTGGCGGCGGATTGATGGAGCAATTCATGGGAGTGAAGAGCCAGACGGCGGGCCTCAGGTTCATTGCGAGTTATTAGGCCATCGCTGCATTTCGCGCAGGGGCGCGAAAACTACTTCGAAACGTTTTTATGCAGACCGTAGTAGAAGCTCTGAACGTCCAAGAATGCATGCTTGGCGTCGTCAGAAGCCTTGTCCCAATCCGAGCGGCCCGCTGACTTTGCCTTTTGACCACGGAGCTGCGAGCGCGCTCAAGACGTGGTGTGATATCGGTCGTTGCTTTCGCCGCATACTCTTTTACTTCGGGTTTTGTGGCGTCGCTCACCCGAGCCCAGTTCCAAATGGCCTGCTCAAAGAACACCAGGCGCTCGTCGAGAGTTGCAATGAAGCGGTCCTTGTTTTCATAGGGGTAGCCGAGTTCAGAAAGGCTAACGGCCCAGGTTGATCCGGTTGCGTACTTTGTGATTTCGGGATTGTCGACGCCGTACGTTCCGTTGTTGAAACCAAGACCATTTTTGAGGTCGATCGCGGTCGCACCGGCAAAGCGTTCAGCAGGAGCGAGCTTTGGAGCCTCAGCTTTGGGCTCAAAATGATGGCCCTTGCCGCTCTCTTCCTTGTGATCCTCGTGGGCAAACAGGGGCGCAGAAACGACGAGTGAAAGGCTCAAGGTGATCAGTGAAAGAAAGCGCATATTAGACTCCCGATAGATATGGCTGCCGAAGTATGTCTCTGACAGTCGCGCTGCTCGGGCAAGAGGTCAAGTTAGAGGGTGATGACGCGGCTTTTAATGCCTCTTGAATACGCTATCTTAGCTGGTGATGGCGGCGGTCTGTGCGGCAGCCAAAGAGGCGGCTTGGAAGGCGGACTCAAATGAAGGATTGGCCCAGTTGTCTTGGTTGGCGAAGAACACTCGGTCGTCAATGGATGGGCCGCCTTTTGCGCAATTCCTTCGAGAGGAGGCCAACTCTGGCAAGCGGTAGTGGGTGCCCCCAGCGAGTCAGGCGAAGGCCGGCGATATCACTTTGAGTGAGGCCCAGCGGTGGAAGCACCTGCTGTTCGAGCGCATGGAGCATGTGCTCGCGGTATTTGCTGTGGGAGTTCGGGTGAAAGAGGAACTGCCGAGCGCCGTCGAAAGCGAGTCCCTGGTAAAGCGTCAGAACCGACTGTTCTGGAAGATCATTCTGTGCCCACGAACCAAAACAAAGGTCAGAGAAGCTGCGCGCACCGGATTGCATGGCCGTCGGTGACGATGGGACTTCGTTCTGCAACAAAAAGAGATCGTAGGTAGGACTCTTGATTTTCCTATTCAAGATCGCATTGCCGACAAGATAGCTTCGGTATCGAAGGCTCGCCATCGCGCTGGCCTGCTCGGGTTCGAGCTCTGGGAGGAGACGCCGAGCAATAAACTTGGCACAGGCCATGACGGCGGCGTTGGCTTCGACTTGCGTGAGCTTTCCATCGTGCTCGTAGACAACGGCGGCGCGATCGGGGGTCGCCGTCACTTTGAGCGCCATCGCATTTGTTTTCAGTGTGAAGCCAGGTTCTGCGTTGAGCTTCTTCCACAGCGCTTCCGCAATCGCGGCATTTCCTCCTGGAAAGGCGAGAACGGCTCCCATCTCAAAGCAAATGAAATTGAGAAACTGAAAAGCTGAAAGCTCATCGATAGAACCGCAGAATGAGCTCCAGCCATAGAGCTGAAAAAACTCAAGGAGGTGCGGGTGGAGCTCGCCGAACTCGCGTTTGAGCCATTTGTCAAAGCTGATGGCATCGAGCTCGTGGCTGAGTTTACCTTCGAATTCAAGATCGGAGTGCTCACGCATTTCGGCGAGTCGGTTGCGGACGCGTTTAAAGTCACGCACCGCTCGAGGATCCGTTTCTCCCTCCCAAAATGACTTCAACTTGCCATTTTGAAGAACGGTCAAGTCGCCGTCGCCGTCTTTTCGCGCCATTGCAGTGAGGGACAGATCGCGAAGCAAAGTTTCGATCTCAGAGCCGGCATCGGGGGCGACGATGTACGCCGCGCCGATCGAGTATCGCGCGTCGCCGCGCTGCTCGCCCTTGGAGTTGCCGCCAACGCGATGATCCTGCTCGAGCATCAAAACCTGTCGACTCGGATTTTTCTTTAAGTAGAGCCAGGCGGTGAGAAGGCCACTGATGCCGCCGCCGACGATGACCAGGTCGTAGGCCACTGAAGCGAGTGGGACTCCACCCGCATGTCCCGCGATATAGCCGTCGATGTTCCACAAAATGTCGTGAGGCTTGTCGATGCGGTCGCCGTTGAAGTCGCGACTGTTGATCGGGCTTTGAGGGTCAATGACGGCGATGGGCGAGGTTGAGAGTTTTGGCATTCCGAAAAGCCCCGGTGCGATCGCGCGATTTGACACGGAACCGGCTGCGAGGCCACCGAGAATGGGCCAAAAATGGTTCGCAGAGGAGAGCGCTGCGATGTTTTTTAAGAAACCACGGCGCGATATCGGCATCTCCAAATTGTAGAAGGCCACGACTCAGGCAGCAAGGCCTAGATTTATAGTGGCCACCGTGGCATAGAGAGGGGCGACCTATAACTACTTCCGGAGGTTTCCAATGCGTCTCTTCTCCATTCTGGCAGCACTGACTCTTCTCGTGACCACTCAGGCTTTCGCTACTGATGAGCTTTCTGGTGAACTGCGCGCTGAACGCCGCGGCTGGCAGTGCACGGCTCATGGAAAAATTTCGACCGGCACTCCTGCCGGAGATATCTGGCAAACGGTGACAGGCTTTGGCCCAACCGAATTCGAGGCCATGCATAACGCGATTCAGATGTGTCATACACACGGTCTGCAGATGTGTATGTCGGACTTCTGCTACAAACTTCGCTAGTTAGAAGTTTGGGATGCTGTCGGCGTACTCGGGATGATCGATGAACGGGTTGCGATTGCCTTGCAGGCGCTCGATCTCGTCGTTTCGCTTCATCTCGGCTTCGTCGACGGGATCAAGGTGATTCCACTCGCGAAGTGCGGCTTCCTCATCGGTATCGATGCTTCCGCCATAGCGAACGGCAAAGTAAAAAAGCGCTCTGGCGACGTTGCCCTTGTGGGCATCGGGCGGTTCAAAGCGGGGCTTCCGTCGACGCCTTCGCCCTTTGTTGAAGCTTCGCAGCTGATCGGCATCTTGCGCCCATTGATCGGGCCGAATTTCAAATTTCCGCGTTCAGCATTGATGCGAGTTTTCGTCGGAAACAAGTGGTGCAGATCGGACTTCATGCGGAGCTGCGTTGCGCCTCAAAGAAGTGACTCTGCGGCCAGGTGTGTTCGACATTCATGCCGCTTGCGCCCTCTCTTGGGCCACGAGTCATATGCTCATCCTGACAGTAGACATCGCGAATCACGTAGTAGTTGCCGTTGGTTGAAGGCTCGGTGTGCAAGTAGCCGATGATGAACTTGCGGGCGTTATTGTAGCTCACGGTTTGACGATGAGTTTTTTCGGTGAGGCGATGGAGGTCCATTCGGAGGGAGTCGCCAACATCTTCGGTGGCAACGGCGAACACAGGGAAAAAGAAAATCGCGACGAGCAGGACCTTGGCGAACTCAGTCAATGGTATCCTCCGGGTATCGATGAGCGGCCAAGATGCGAAATCAGCCGCATCTCGTCAATTCCCCCAAGCGATGGCGCAGCGCGGTATGTTGTATTTCATCAGTCATTTTCCCGTCTTTTGGGTGCGAATTGAATTCTGTGCCATGGGTTGGGATAGTAGGCCCTATGGCTGAACTCATGATTGTCGCGATCTGCCTTTTGCTGAACGCGGTGTTCTCGTCGATTGAGATGGCTTTTATCACGGTTGGTAAGCCCGAGCTGCGTCAGCGCGTGAAGCGCGGTGATGGAAAGGCGCGGAGGCTCCTCAGTCTTCGTGAAAATCCCGAACGTGCGCTCTCGGTTATTCAGGTCGGAATCACACTTGTCGGAGCGGTGTCGGCCGCGGTCTGTGGCGCTGGAGCGGAAGAGAATCTCGCGCCGATTTTAGAGCAAGGCGTTGGGCTTTCTGAAGATCTAGCTGAGGGACTTGCGATTGGCGCGATCGTCGTTCGCTCACGTACTTGGAGTGTAGTTGTCGGAGAGCTTGTGCCAAAGACGATTGCGCTTCGTTATCCGACACAGGTTTTAAATTTTGGTGCTGCGTTTTTGCATATTGGAAACCGCGCTCTGGGGCCGATCGTGACGCTGCTTGAGGTTTCAACTCGCTGGTTGGTCCGCCGGATTTTGCCGGCGAGTTCGACATCGATGGCGGAGGCCCCGCCATCGGAGCTTGATCTGCAGGGACTCTCGACGCATCAGCGGCAGTACATTTTAAATCTCGCCAATATTGAAATGAAGAAGGTCCGCGATGCACTTTTGCCGTGGGCGCAGGTCGAGCGCATCGATCAAATGTCGAGTTTTGAAGAGGTCTTAAGCAAAGTCATCCAAAGTGGACACACGCGACTTCCGGTGACGGCGGGTGAACGACTTTCCGGAGTTCTTCACTCAAAAGAGTTTCTGGCTTTTGCGGCGGCCGGTAGTCGCGATTGGCAGACGATCGTTCGTCCAGCGGTTGAAAGTGCGGCCGCAAGATGAGCTCCTCAATGTACTCAGACGCCTGCAAGATCAAAAGCGCCACATGGCGATTGTCGTCGATGAATCGCGACAGCTCATGGGGCTTATCACTCTTGAGGACATCATTGAAGAGGTCATCGGCGATGTTTTTGATGAAGACGACGACGGTTTGATTCGCAAAATCTTAAGCGGCCGTCGCTCAGCGAAAGCGCGCGCGACTTGAAGTCGATGGGAGCACCGTAGAATGAAATTCCTTTCTCTTGTATTCGCGGCGATGCTATCCGCATGTGTTTCTAAGCCCGGTCCAGTAGGGGATAAGCCGATGGTCAAACGAATTCCAATTGCATCTGAGTCCCTATCGGCGCCGTTAGTGGGCGGGCTTTCTGGACTCTTCTACGCTGCAAACGAGTCGACCCCGAAAGTTTCGATTTACTACTCGCTCACCGATCGTGGCCCAAACGGCAAGCCCGTCACCGTAAACGGTGTGACTCAGCGGCCATTCCTTGAGCCCGCGTTTTCGCCAAAGCTTCTGCGCATCGCCTATGATCGCGAGCGTGGAGCAGCGGCCGTCACATCGCGCCTGACCATTTTGAAAGCCAATGGCCGGCCTGCGACTGGGCTTCCGAATTCGCCGCGGGCCTGGAGTCCGAGCGAACCGGAAGAAAAGCCGGTTGATAGCAAGGGCCGTGTGCTTGCTTTTGACCCCGACGGTTTTGATAGCGAGTCGATGGTTCGCGATGCCTCGGGCCACTTTTGGATTGGCGAAGAGTATGGTCCCTCTCTTCTTAAGGTCGCGGCCGATGGACGAATTGAGAAGCGCTGGTCACCAGGTAAGGGTGGCTTGCCGGAGTTTTTAAAACGTCGCCAGAATAACCGCGGCTTTGAGGCGATGACGTGGAATAGCCAGGGCCACCTCTTACTTTTCTTGCAGAGTTCGTTGCCCGAAATTTCCAAGTCGGCGGCTCCGACACATTTGATTCCGGTTATTGAGTTTGACCCGGTTCAAGAAAAAACGGTCGGACTGTACTTGTATGAGGCCTCGCCAGCGGGAGGTAAACTCGGTGATGCCACCTTCAGTAGCGACGGCAGCATTCTTGTGATTGAGCAAAATGGTAAGACCGGAGACAAGGCCTGGCAGCGGGTGGTGCGGGTGTTTTTTTCGAAATCACTCAATGTCTTGGCGGCCGCCGAGGGCAAGGGTATAGGTTACGAGCCCGAGGCGGGAGGCTTGCGGGCGACTCGCTCTGAACTTTTTGATCTGACGGCTCTTGGGCTTTCCGATCTTGAAAAGATCGAGGGCTTGGCGATGGGGCCCGACGGTGAGCTCGCCATCGTGAACGACAACGATTTTGGACTTGAGTCGAATACGCCGAGTTTTCTGATCCTAGTGCCGGGGGGCGCGCGATGAGACTTTCCATTTCTGTTTTCAGCTGCGCTTTGATGGTGCTCGTTTCCTTTTCTGCCGGTGCGGCTCAGATTGCGCCGCAGGCCAAGGGCGAGATCGCTCGTCAACGCGAGGCGGGCTTTAATCTCACTGAGTCAGCGGCGAAAGTGATTTTAAATCGCTACGCGTTTAAGCCGAAAACTCGAAACGACTACTACGTTGAAATCTACGATGGCTCCGCCTTTTTGCTTGGCGCAAGCTCGAACGAATACAAGCTTCGGCTTCAGGACTATGCGCAGAAATCCATTCTGCAAACCGCACGCAAGCTTTCGATGCAGGCGGCAAGTTGCCCGGGCACGTCGTTGAATTTCAACGTTCGTGAAAAAGAGACCGGCGAGCTTGAGATCTCGCGATCTTCTCGCGATCGCTTTGTTCAGCTTGTCGAAACGCAGCTTGCGCTTTTGCGCGGTACGGACGGAGCTGGGCTTTTGACTCATGCGCAGCAATTCAAAACTCTGGTCAGTGCATTTAAAGTTCCGCTGCTTCCTGAGCTTCTGGCTGTTCCAGGCCAGCGTCCGTGGTATTTTGTGCCAACACACATCACCTACAAAACGAAGTCGAAGGCTGAAGTCGACTTTGGCTATGGCCTTGTCGAAGTGTCTGTCACTGAAGGCGAGGACAATCTTGGACAAGAGTTTATTCAAAACAAGTTTGAGGTTGAGTTTGAGCCCGTCGACGCGATGAGCGCTGGTGATTTTGCCGCTTCAGTCTGCGAGTTCACCCGTGTGGTTGGTCTTTCCGTCAGCGACGTCACGCCACTTCGACTCAAGGTTCAAGAGACCACGCTCACACGCCTAAAATCCTTCAACGGCGCGCTCGGACTCTAGCGGAGTCGCCGCGCGCGGCCCAACGCCCTTCAGCTTCCGGCGCTGGAAGCTGTGCAGTATCGAGAGTGAGCGGCATCACGTGAGTAGATCAAATGAGAACTGCCCAAAAGGGCTTTTTCAAATTTTCGATTTTCTGTCTAGAACTAAGATTTGAAAATTGGAGCGGGTGAACGGGCTCGAACCGTCGACCTATACCTTGGCAAGGTATCGCTCTAGCCAACTGAGCTACACCCGCATCCATAGAGACGTCGACTTTAAGGTGGATTTGGACCCGATGTCAACCCGATGTCGAATAGAATAATTAGACCCCGCGACGAGCGGTGCGGAAAATCTGGATGTACTCCCAGCCCGAAATGACGCTGAGGACGGCGCTGATCCAGAGCAAAGTGCTGCCAAACTGGGCGACCGGGGCGCCGAAGATCGGTGTATTGATCAGGAGTGCTGGAATGCCCACCATTTGAACAGCGGTCTTCCACTTGCCGGTGGCCTTGGCGTCGATGATGACCCGATCGGCAGCGGCGACGGAGCGGATGCCTCCGATCAGAATGTCGCGAGCGAGAAGCAGGATCACGAGGATGGGGCCAATGCGGCCAGAGGGGATGAGCAAGATGAGAATCGTTGAAACAAGGATCTTGTCGGCGATGGGGTCCATGAATTTGCCCATGGTCGATTGCGCGTGGAAGAGCCTTGCGTAGTAGCCATCGAGCCAGTCGGTGATCGATGCGATGATGAAGAGAAAAGCGGCCAGGTAGCCGCCCCACGGGTCACTCATGGTGAGCATGATCGCGGCCATCGGCAGGCAGAGCGCCATGCGGGCCCACGTGAGCCACATAGGCAGCTGCTTTTTCCAGGCTGGCAATTCGGCGTGCGTCATGCGGCATCCCCCTCAGGCGGCTCGTCGTGTAGACTTGAGGCCGATGTTACTCGGGATTTTGAAGTCGTCAATTCGGCTTTCTGTTCTGCTTTCGCTTTTGCTCGTCGTTTCAGGCTTTTCAGAGCCTGTGCCGTTTTGGCGTGGGAACAAGAAGCTCGAAACAAAGCTAGAGGAAGAGCGCGCGATCCTTGTTTCGGTGCGGTCAAGTGATGTGCCGGCGGGTGTTCGCTTTTCGTTTCGGGGCGTTGGACTTGTTCGCCGCGAACGGCGCGACGTTTTGAAGCTCGCCATGCGTTTTGACGATCTGAAGGCGGTGTCGGATCACTTCAAAGAGGTAAAGTGGGAGCCAAAGACGAATCGACTCTTTGTGGTTGGCCAGGCGCTTGGGCATCAGGCGCGGATGCTCCTCAAAATTGAAAAAGTCGAAGGAGTGACGCCGACTCGCGATGAGATTCGTTTTAAAGTGATCGATGGGCATTTTCTGGGACTTGAGGGAGCGCTGGTGCTGGAGACGCGAATGCCCGGCGGCAAAACGGAGATGTCGATCTGGTGTCTACAAGAGGCGAAGGAGCTTCCGCTCCCACGCGTGCTGGTCGGTTTTGCGCTCGAGGTTGTCGCGCAACGTGTGGCTGGAAAGATGCGCGAGCACCTTGAGACGAAACCGCTCTAGACGGTTAGCGTTTTTTACCGCGAGCGGTGAGTGATTTTTTGGAAACCACAGTCGATGTTTCGCGGAAGCTTGAGGGGCGCTCCCATGCCGAGGGAAGCGGAAAGTCGATTTGACGTGGCTTCACCGTTTCTCCAAAGGCGCGTTCAAAGTGAATCAGTTCCGCTGCCGCGGGCTGCGGGATGGAGCCTTGGAAAATTTCTTTTAAGTGTGCCTTCCAATTGGCGAGGGCCTGCACCATCAGAGCGCGTTCGCCGGTCTCTTCGGCGTACTCGCAAACACGCGACATATAGAGATTCACGGCCTTTGCGGACTGATCGCGTGAGCCATCGATCATGGTATGGAGGAACGCGCAGATCATATCGTAGACGATGAGGTCCTCGATGCGTGTCTGGGCGTTTTCAAGTGCGTAGATGCCGATGCCCCAAAGTGATTCGTCCATGTGGGCATTCCAGATGTCGATGGCCTCTTTGAAGTTTGCAAGTTTGGTGTGGGCACGAAGCGCACCTAAAGTGACTTTCGCTAAAAGATACGAATCGAGCTCGCCGGAGTCTTCAACTTTCTTGATGATGCCTTGGTAGGCAAGGAGAGCCTCTTTCGTGCGTCCGCCTTTGAGTGCTTCGTCGGCCTTTTGGCCCATTTCACAGAACTGCGCGAGCAGTTTGTCGGACATTTGATTGCGCGGAAGCTCTGGCGATTTGGCAGTTTTCAGTACTTTTGCAGACACAGAGTGGCTCCTTTTTGAGACACGAGACTCACAGGCTATATTCGACCTAAATTGATAAAAAAAAGAGTCGAGAACAGGTCGAGTTTCTTTACTCAGCGAAGGGGTGCTTCTAGAATTGAATTCAGGTGTATGAGCCTTGGAAGGAGGTGGTGCCAATGAACGATAGTTATAGTCGTAATTGGACCATCGCCGAGGAATCTTGCCGCTAACCGAAAGGTGATGGCAGGACCTTCGTGCGAGGTCTTAAAACCGCGGTTTTGATGGCCTTTACGGCTTGAGAGATCGCGGTTTTTTCTTTTTTATACGCCAGCAGTAGAATTTCCCTTCGCTTTGTTCGCTCTCCAGTTTGTTTGAGTCGCATGTTAGATCCGACCTCGGTGTGTTTGCGAGGGGGGTACTTGCTGACTCGATTCCGATCTGTTCTTGCGGTCTTCGTGGTTCTATTGGGATTCTCGCAGGCCGCGTTCTCTCAAGCGACCTGCGCCGATGTCTTCTCGCGAAAAGTTCGTGCCGAAGCGACAATCAAAGAGCTTTCGATCCTTGCCTTTAACGTTGAAAACTTGCTCGCCGGAAAAACGGCCGACCGATGGCGGGCCACGATGCCAAGTTTAATGAGCTTCGCCAGGTGATCGGTGAAGCTTCTCCTGATATCGCTATTCTGCCAGAAATCGCAAGCCCCACAGCCCTTGACGTTCTGGCTATGGGGACGCTTTCGGGGCGCTTTCGTCCGCTGATGGCTGAGGGGAAGTGGCTTGGAGCTGAGGTCGGATTTTTGGTGCGAAGCGATCTCCCTTGGGATGTGCGCACGGTCTCAAATCGGCATTTGGAGTGGAAGAACCGTGTGACCGGCGTGGTGCAGCCATTGTTCCCACACGATCTTCCGGTCTTAGAGGTGCGTCGATCAGCCGCTGATCGTGAACCGCTTTTCGTGGTCATCGGCAATCACGCCAAAGCGAAGCGCGATAGCCCGGGCGACCCGGAGTCTCTGGCGTGGCGAACGGCCGAGTATGAGGAGGCCGCGCGCATTGTCGAGGGCTACTTGAGGCGGCAAGTCTCGGTTATCTTTGGCGGCGACTTTAACGCCGATATACTGCGCGATCCAGAGTTAAGGCCGCTTAAAGTGACGATGGCCAGTGCGCTAGCAGTTGCGCCCGATGCTGTGCCTGAGCGTGAGCGCGTGACGCACACGTTTCACCCAGAAGGAGCGCCAGGTGAAAAGTCGCAGCTCGACGATATCTTTGTTTCGCCAGGGCTTGTGCGCTCGATCAAGAGCGCTCGGATTTTGCGCTACCGCGATAGCGCCGGTCGGGTGCGCCCGATCGCAGAGACCTTTGAGCAGCGCAAGCTTCAGCCTTCGGACCACCTGCCAGTTAAGATAACTGTTTCAACAGAGGAGCTGTTTCGAAGGGCCAACTAATGCACTCGGGGCATTTGGATGGGGCTTTCGATTGACAGGGGTGTGAGATGAAACCTAGGGTACGGCCGTTATGAAAATTCGTCTCGCCGAAATTCCAGTTGAAGGCCGCAAGTTCTCGTTTAACCGTCAAACCGGAGAACTCAACTCCGCATTGACCGATATTCTTGATGAGGCACCGTATCGCGTGGAGCTCCTCATTCGTCCACTCGGCAACGCTTTCGAAATGGAAGGCCGCGTGGTCACTTCTCTTAAAGAGGTGTGCTCGCTCTGTGGTTGGGACTTGAGTCTTCCGCTCAATAAAGATTTTCGTGAAATTCTGATCGATGAGCCTGAGGTCAAGCGCGATACTCATCACGTTCACGGCAATCAGTCGGTCGACTTTTTAAAAGAAGGCCCCTCCACAACGCCCGTGCGCGATGGTCTTTTTGATGCTGCCGAGTTTGTACATGAGTTTGTTGTTCTCGCTGAGCCGCTCTACCCCTCGTGTGGCGATCCGGACTGTGAGCACCTTGAAGAAGCCAAACAAAAACAAGCCGAACTCGCCGCCGAATTTGAAAAGGCCGACGAGAACACCAGCCCCTTCGCCTCTCTCGAAAAGATCAAAGACGCTCTGAAACCGAAGAAGAAGCACTGAGCCCTTCGATGGCGATGGCGAGCGCGTGTTTGCTCGCGGATTTAGAGTGGAAAGGAAAACGGCGTTGTCCGCCGAGTCAGCCAGGTCTCTAGCGATAGACCGAGCTGATTGAGTTGCAGCGGCTGCACTCCGACAGCTATCGAAAACTTAGTCCCAGGCACAAATGTTTTGACCTCTAATGGCTCAAGTTTGAGTTCCGAAAATCCACCGACATCGGTCATTCTGGCCAATAGTCTCAGCTGATCGGTTGCAATCGAGCCGCCCGATTTTTTCTGTCTTCCAGATTTCCATACGAGCTCAACGATGTCGTCGTTACTTCTGGGAAACATTATTAAGCGTTGAGCGAACGTTCGCAGATCGTCGAGCGCTGCTGGAACTTCAAATTCTACAAGCTCGAGGTCTGAGTCAATGAGAGTGATCGTTGCCGTTGTGATTGCTGGCGACAGCCTGTCGAGATCGATGGGTTCTTCGATAGAAATGTATAGGCCCTTTGCGCGAACCGAATGCATTGGAGCAGAGTAGCAGGTTTAGAAAGGCCGTTCATCCAGAAAACGGGTCCTAAGAAAACGCCAGCACCACGTGTCGCCATCGCTCGGGCCTTAGCATCTGCGCTCGCGGCGGCACCGCGCCTTCGGCCTCGAGCTGATTGAGTGTGAGATAGTCTTTCACGACATTGTAGTCTCGGCCCCAGGCGATCACGCGTGTGAACGGGCGCGAACGCCAAAAGCCCTGCTTTGCCGAGTCGCGCTTGAATCCTAGAGCCCTGGCAATTCCGCCCGTGACGCCCGAGATAAACCCACGCCACAGAAACTGTTTTGAGAGCTTTAAGGTGATGTGCAGGTGATTTCCCGCATTCACGATGCGGTAAATCCGAACACCGTGTTTACTTGCGAGCTTAGCAATCACTTTTCGCACCACGAGGTCGTATTTGAGGAGCGATTTTGCCCCTCGCGCGCGGTCGCTTCTTAAGACCAGGTGCATGGCCTCGTTTGTCACGACCGGACGATACTGACGTGAGGCCCGCGTGGTTCTGCTGCCGGGCGAAAAGGCGCGCTCTTTTTCGGGAAAGCCATGAAAGGAAGGTTGTTTCTTTCTCATGAGTTTCCTTTCTTTTGCGGCGCGCGTTTTTGTGGTGACCGTGGGTCTATTTCAGTTGTGCCGGGAGGTCAAGACGAGAGCGAGTTTGAGCTGAGAGTATCAACGGCTGAACGCGAAGAGATCTGAGACTGCCGATTGAGATCGACTCCGGATTGGGCGATCGGACCGCGGCGGGCGAAAAAAAAGCACGGTCCATAGGGACCGTGCTCTTCGTGTTTTTACCCAGCGAGAAAATTAATAAGCCGAGGGCTTCAATTGAACTTTTGGAAGACTGATATTGAGCTCGTACGTCTGCACAAGAGAGAGATTGTTCTCAGCGGCGAGCTTTTCGACTTCGGCTTTGAGGTCGATGCGTGCGTCGAGTCTGAGATAAGCCTCACAAAAGTCAGGCTTTGGAGTCACGTCGAAGAGTTTAACGGTGACGTTCTTTTTGGCGCTGTCGAGGCTGAGTTCAAATGTGCCGGTGTGCTTCTCACAGCCACCACCCGTGCTATAGGTCACGCCAAGTGTTTGGCCGTCAAAGAGGATTGTGTCGAAGTGCGAGATCTCGTGGCGGTTTTCGGCCTGAGCAACAGTCGCCGTTGTTAAAAGTGCAAGTAGTGATAGAGAAAATACCTTCGTCATGTGGTGCCTCACTGTTTAAATGCCGTTGGGGTCGGCGGTTTATGATTGGGCTTCGGTAAGGCAAGTGGCGTGCCGCTCACTGGGAGCTGGCGCGACTGTTTTACATAGCGGAGCTTGATGGCGGTGACGGCGGCTTTGATGTCAGAGCGCAGATCAGACCGGCTTTTATCCCAGATGCGTAGTGACCGTGGATTGTGATGTCAAAGTCCCGCGTCGTTGAACCTGCCGAGCACTCTCGCGAACAAGCTGCCTTTCAGGGTAGCTTGTTCGTAAGGAAAGCTCCGCTGGGGGCGCTAGATCCCGGTGGAGTGGTAGGGGTAAATACCTTTGATGTCATCGGCGGTGTCGTAGCGTTTGTCGGGGCCGGCACTGGTGACGACGAGTTCGGTTTTTTGGCGATCGTAGACGAGTCGGTAGGCGACGCCCCATTGGTCGAGTGCGGTGTCGCGTTTGATGCCGTTTGTGGTGCGCATGTTTCTGCGAAGGTACTGGGGGAATTCATCGGGGCGCGGGTTGGTACTGTCGAAAGTGTCCATGTGGACCATCTTGGCGATGTCGGAGACCTCTTGCTGAGTGGCTACGACCTTTGTGCTCTCCATGAGTTTGGCGATTTGGGCTTTGAGATTGGGGCTCGAGGCAGCGGCGCCGCCTGCGACGGTGATCATAGGAATGATTTTGACGATGGCGTCGATCATGTTGCCTCCTCCAAACGAAGGGTGGTCACGGTTTCAAGATAAATGGCGAGGCCTGCGTTTTGTGTGAGTGCTTTCCAAAAGTCGCCCGCACTGATTTTCAGAAATCGTGAGGGCTCTCGCGTGAGCACTGTAGCGGTGCGGGGCGAGTTGAGAATCATGGCCATCTCTCCAAAGAAGTCACCTTGGCCGAGAGTTTTAAGATGTGCGCCGTTTTTTATGACATCGACCGATCCGCGGAGAATCAAATAGAAATCGCGATCGGTGCGCCCTTGCTCGATGACGTGCTGGCCGGTGGGAAGAGTGACGACGTTGCCGCCGGAGAGAAAGAGGCTTGAGGCTTCTTTTGGACAATCTTTAAAAAGTTCGCTGGATGACACGTATTGGCCGATGGTGAGGCGATCGAGGAGATGCTCGAAGTCGCCAGAGAAGATCGGATTCTGTCGCGTGAGATGTTGCAGCTCATCGATGGCACCGCGTGGGATCGAGAGCACTTGGCAGGGCGTAAGGGCTGCGACGTCGGCAGAGCGGGGGGCGTTGTCGAGAAGCGTGTTCTCTCCAAAAATGGCGGGAGCGGAGAGCTTCGCCAATTGAACTTCAGCACCTGTGCGTTCGCGTTTGACGACGGCGACAGTGCCGCCGAGTAAAACATAGAGTTCGTCGGAGGCTGTTTCTTGCACCACGATGCGAATGCCTTTGGGGATGGAGCGCAGTGTGGATTTTCCAATGAGGAAGAGGAGAGCATCGCGCTGAACTCCGGAGAAGAGCGGGAGCTCAGAAAGCTGTTCGGCGAGGCCTTCGGCATCGTGGATGGTTTCGGTCTTTGCGGCTTTTTTTGCGGCGCGCTTGAGCGTTTGTGAGCGAACGGGGTGGACGAAGTTTTTGTAGAATGACGTGGCAAGATCCACAACCAAGTAGAGAATGCTCAATGCGATAGTGGCGAAGATCAGCACTGCGCCAATGGCTTCGGCCCAGACGCCATTTTTTGCAGAGCGAAGAAAGGTTGAAATGAGAAGAGTGTCGTTCTTGGTCAGAAGTGCTAGCGCAAAATTGTAGGCCAGCATGGTCCAGATGATCGCAATGACGGTGTAGGCGGTGTAGATCGATGAGCTCTTAAGTTTCTCTTCGCGTTGTATTGGAGCGAGGAGCCCGCGGTTTTTTAAATATGGCAAAAGGTCTGTTGCGCGCAGGTCGCTGTTCACGGCGTTGAAGATCGAGTTGAAGTAGCTGGTGAGATCGGACTTTCGGAAAGGATTGAGATCGATCAGTACAGTGAGCGTGGAAACCCAAAGTAGCAGTGTCGTGAGATGCCGAGAGCCGGGCGCAAGCAGGCTTGCCGCTGCAAAGGGCAGGTAGTGAGCGCAGCTGACGGCAAGGGCCGCAATGGTGCCGAAGGTTTTTCCTCCGGCGGCGTAGAGTTTAGCGTCGTCTGATTTGATGGCGAGCGAATAGAGGTTCAACTCAAGAGATAGCGGCGCGCGGATTCCAGTTAAAAATGTAGAAAGCAGTGCCTTGCTGAGACCGGCAAGTGTTGTACTCAAAGAGGCTGCGACAAAAAAGAACAGTATGCCGCGGCTATAGCTGTCATCGATGAAGAGAAATCCAGACGGCGCAGAAAAGGCTCCGCGATTGTATGCGGAGATGAGGAAGCTCAGGGTGATCGCGATGAGCGCAAGGGCCGCGATCATGAAACCGATGACCGATGGTTGTGCGATGGGCCGACTTGAAACAAGTGGCCGGCTGAAGAGTGGACGGGTCAGCCAGAGCGCACTTCGCTCAAAGACTTCGGTGCGACCGGTGTCGGTCTGATCGAGGAAGGCGTCGCCGCCGTCGAGGCAGCTTTGGCGCTGCAGGCGTTCGAGGCTTGAGAACAGCATGCGAAACGGCGCGCGTCCCTCAAGTGTTAAAAGTTCCTGAATAATTTCAGGAACGGTGCGTTTGCCATCGAGAAGTGGGAGCAAGGACGCGGCGTCGGCAGGTAGGATGACTTGTCGTGAGCCATCGGCGAGCTCGAAAATGACGTGTTTCTGATTCGGTGTATAGGTGTGACCGGTACGGAGTCGAGGCCGAGCGTGCTGCAGAGATTCAGGCATCATGGATTCAATTCAATGAGATTATACGCCATGGAGCAAGAGGAGTTGACCGAACTCGTCGGACTAGGTCCAATCATGTCTATGTTGAAAAAGATCATTTCGCAGTTACAGGCCGCTGTATTGGGTCGCGACACCTCGACCGAGGTCGAGGTGTCGGGTGGAGCTTTAGGTACGCAGGCAAGCAAAGTGGCCAAGGACCCGCGTCGGTATAAACGCGCCTCGCTTCAGGTCGAAGGGGCGGGCGTGGTGCAAGAGATTGCAAGCGCATCGGCCCAGTATCGAGGAGAAACATATTCGGTTGTGGATCTTTCTCATACGGGAATTGCGCTGTTGCGGACCCGGGGAGATTCGAAGGTGGAACCAAGCCCGGCCGGTGGGCCGCCGGAGCCGATGACGATTACGCTCGGAATGTTTGAACCAAAGTCGATTCAGGCGCAGCCAGTGCGGAGCTCGGATCGGGTTTTGGCGTTTGAGTTGGTGAGTGTTCCAACGGACGCGCGGCTTTTGATCGACCGCTTTTTGGATCCCAAGATGATTGGTCTTAATATGCGAACGGTTGATCGCAGCTACTTCTCGAGCGGCGAAACATTTTCGCTTTGGTACTGTGGTCCTCGCGACACGAATTTCTTTCTTTGGATGAGTGGTTCAAAGCTTGAGCGTGCGCTTTTACAGCTTGGTGACGAGCAATATGGACTCGATTACGTGGCCGGAGTCAGTCGTCTTGTGCGAGCGAAGACCAGCGGGAAGAAAGAGGACGACGGTGCGCCAACGAGAGGCGTTGTTTTGTTTGCGCTCGACGTTGCGCTGCAGATTCGCGATGGCGGCGATGCTGTCGCGGGCTTGGTGAAGGCATTGACTGAGGCCGCAGAGACGGCCACCGCGTAAGATGTCCTACTCGTACCGGCACCGCGTGGCTTTTTTTGAAACCGATGCGATGGGCGTTGTTCATCACTCCAACTACATTCGTTTTATGGAGCTGGCGCGGGTTGATTGGCTTCGTGGCGTTGGTGTGATGGACCTGCATATTCCCCATGGCGATCATGTCTTGGGTGTACTCAATGCGAACGTCGAATTTAAAAAACCTTGTCGGTTTGACGACGAGATCGAAATTTTTGTCGAAGGGCGAATCAAGGGCGCACGGCTGTGGATTCGATATGCGATTTGGCTTGAAAAGGATGGGGCCTGGGTGGCCACGGGCGAAACAGAGCTTGCGCTCTTGACGGCGGATCGCCTGCAGCCGACGCGATTTTCGAGAGATTTTGTGTCGCGACTTGAGGCAACACCGCTTTCTCAGCACTGGCCTCCCGCGCGCGACTAGGGTAGTGTCGCTCCATCTTTGAAGAAGGAGCTTGCTCATGGATCGTAACCTTGCCCTTGAATTTGTTCGAATCACCGAAGCGGCCGCTTTGGCCAGTTCAAAGTGGATGGGGCGAGGCGATGAGAAGGCCGCCGATCAGGCGGCGGTCGATGCAATGCGCCGTGCTTTCAATAGCATTCGAATCAATGGCACCGTGGTGATTGGCGAGGGTGAGCGCGACGAGGCACCGATGCTCTACATTGGTGAAAAAGTAGGCATCGCTAGTGCCGATGCGCCAGAGGTCGACATTGCGCTTGATCCGCTCGAAGGCACGACGATTTGTGCCCAAGGCGGTGTTGGCGCGATTTCTGTTATCGCTGTTGCTGAGCGCGGAAAATTCCTGCATGCGCCGGACACTTACATGGATAAAATCGCCTGTGGTCCTGAAGCAAAGAACGTGATCGATATCGACGCGCCACCGGCCGTGAATATCGAAAAGGTCGCAAAGGCACTTGGCAAAGCGGTTTCGGAGATCACAGTTGTGATTTTGAATCGCCCTCGTCACGAAAAGCTGATCGCCGAAGTTCGTAAGACGGGAGCTCGCATTCATCTCATTGGTGATGGTGATGTTTCGGCCGCGGTGGCAACGGGCATTCGCGATTCGGGGATCGATCTTTTGCTCGGCGTGGGTGGTGCGCCCGAAGGTGTGATTTCGGCTGCGGCGCTGAAGTGCTTGGGCGGCGACTTTCAGGGGCGTTTGAAGTTCCGTTCTGAAGACGAGCGCACGCGGGCCACGAAGATGGGTGTTAAAGACCTGGATCGTGCCTTTAAGCTCGAGGATCTCGCGCCGGGGCACGTGATGTTCTGTGCGACCGGAATTACCGCGGGCCCGCTTTTGGATGGCGTGCGCTTCTGGCCGGGGCATCGCTGCTCGACGCAGTCGATTGTTATGCGTAGCGCAACGGGTACGGTTCGTCGAATCGAGGCGGAGCATTCGTTGACGCTGAAGCCCGATGGCATGCTCTTAAAACAGGGACACTGAACGATGTCGTCGGGGCGTGTGGTTTTGACGTGCTTCTCTTGTGCGACCGTTCACACTCTGGACGCCGAGCCAGGGCGGCGCGATGAGTGCTCGAAGTGTCGAGCGGACCTGCACTGCTGTAAGAACTGTCGACACTACGATCCGAAAGTTTATAATGAATGCCGAGAGACGCAGGCGGATCGGGTGCAAGAAAAAGAGCGCTCGAACTTCTGTGACTTCTTTGCGGCTGGTGCCAGGACTCAGGAATTGAGTGAGCGCGACAAGGCGCGAGCCGCCGCGGAACGCCTTTTTAAAAAGTGAGGGTCAAGAGATGGCAGGAGCCAATCACACTGAAGTTTTCAATTGTACTCCGAAAGAGTTTTTCCAGATCGTTACCGACTACGAAAAGTATCCCGAGTTTTTGAGCGATGTGAAGGGTTGTAAGGTCGTGAAGACCGAAGGCCATCACAAGTATGTCGAGTACAAAGTGTCGGTCATCAAGGCGATCACCTATCAATTGAAAACCACAGAGACCGAGCCATCGCTGGTCTCTTGGGAATTTGCTTCGGGCGATGTCTTTAAAACAATGACCGGAAGCTGGAAACTCGAAGAGGCTCCTGGTGGAAAAACCAAGGCGACCTACACCGTTGAGGGCACATTTAAGATTTTCATGCCGGGCCCTATGGCCAATACGCTTTTGAACGTGAATCTTCCCGCGATGATGGCTTCGTATCATCAGCGAATCAAAAAGGTTTATGGAAAATAATAATCAGGACGGAAATTCAAAAATGGGCGAGGCGCTAAAAAAGCTCCTCGCGACCGGAATTTCGGCAGCCTTCATGACCGAGGAATCCATTCGTCGAATGGTTTCCGACATGCAGCTCCCAAAAGAGACGCTGGCGCTTTTGCTACAGGGCGCGAATCGTTCAAAAGATGAACTGATGAATCGCGTTTCAAAAGAAGTGATCGCGATTATTTCAAAGATCGATTTTGTGAAAGAGGCGTCGCGCTTTGCTGAGGAACACAAGTTCCGCATTGTGGCCGAAAGTCGAGGTGATCAGAGGACTCGGCTGCAGCTCCACCGCAGGCAACGACGTCAGTTGTGGTGAAGGACTCGACGTCCGGCTAGAGCGTCTCAAGCTTAGACATTGGTGTGCCGATGAAAAGGCATGCCTTCTATTTTTGCCATTATCATCGTCATTTGTTCGGGCTTGGCTTTCAGCATTTGCTTGCGCGAAATGCTGCAGCAGGGGCTTGAAGCGCTATCGAATCGCCGGACTGAAGCCACCATTCGAAAGCAGATGAAGACGGTTGATTTTCAAATGACGGGACTCATTTCTGACCAGTGGCTTGATGGTTTGATTGCCTCAGTCGCAGAGAAAGAGCGCGCCGGAAGTCGCACGGGACTTCAGCGATTTGACTATATGGTTTGGATGATCGGTCTTTCGATTGTTTCGTTTGGAGGCTTGGTTGCGGGTTTTGCGCACCTGGCCTCGCTCTAGTCGCTGACGTAGCGGCGAGATTCCATAATCTCAATCACCGAACGCGGATTCAGGACGCTGGAGTCGCGCGTGTAGCTCTCAAGAAAACGAATGGGATCTTCACCGGGTTCGGCGATTTCGCGAAGGCCAATGGCGGCCTGGGTGAGGAACTTCCACCACTGACCGGTGCCGGGTTCGGCAAGATCGCTTATGGCGAGATCCATCAGTTGACCTTCAAGGAAGCCGCTGACACTGCTTGCACTGGCTTTGACGTCGAACTTGGTGTCGACGGCAAAAATAAGCTGATCGATAATTTTAAGCCGCGCGCTCATTTCTGTGCGATCGCCGTCGGCAGTTTCGATTTCATTGAGCGGGCGGTTGATTTCGCGAAGGGCTGCGTCTTTTCCGGCAGGCGTTGAGAAGTCGCGCTTGAGACTCGCTGTGGTGAGGGCCTTGAGCTCGCGGCGCTGAGTTTCTTCGGCCCGGCGATTGAGCTCAATTGTGCGCTCGCGCCACTCTTTGAGGCGGCCCAAGGTATCGCTTTTCGCCGAGGCGTGGGCATTGAGGCCCACGCATGCCATGAGTGCGAAAAGGAGCAGTGAAAAGGAGAGCTGGCGACATTGGGTCATTGCTATTGAAAGAGGCAAGGATGAGGCCAGTTTCCATAGCGAAGACCGGTCGCTGAGGTCGGTTTGATAATGGTCTCGATGTCGAAGTTTTTGACAGAGGTGCCGAGGGGCGGTCGATGAGCGGCGCGCTGTGGTGCTGTCACGGTGCGGCTTCCGGCGCCGGAAGTAGGGGCGCGTCATCTGCGGGCTTGCCTGGCTCCTTGCCGGACACTTGTGCTTTTCGTTAGAAGTGAGCAATGAAGGCGCAGCAGGTAAACACAAAGTTGAGGACTCTTGAGTTTAGGGTGTTCGATGGATTCAAGCACTGGCGGGAGAAGCCGGTGATTTGGCTTGCGCTGTCGGGTGGTTTTGACTCTTGGGTGCTGCTCAATGTGATGGTGGCGGTGGCTTCACGATGGGCTGTGAAGCTAAAAGTTGTTCACGTGCATCACGGATTTGTTGATGATTCCGAGCAGCTCAAGTTTCGAGATCGTGCAGAGGCCCTTGTGCGCGATTGGGCGCGCGTATTTTCGCTTGAGGTGAAAATTGTTCGCGGCGAGTCGGCCTCGCAATCCGAGGCGGCACTGCGAGAGCTTCGGCGAAAGGCGTTTACTGAGCTTGATGGTCCTGTTGTAACGGCGCATCACTTTGACGATGTTTTTGAGACACGGTTGATTCGGCTGCTGCGTGGGACGGGTGGTCGAGGTCTGGGCGCGATGACGGCCAGAGGGTGAGAAAATCTTGCGGCCGCTCTTGGGAATCACTCGTCAGGAGATGGTTGAGTATCAGGCGTCGTTGCCAGTGGGGGCCGCAGGGTTTGAGCCGTGCTGGCTTGATGATCCGTCGAATCATGATCGGCGTTATCTGCGCACGCGAGTGCGCGAGGAGTTGATTCCAGTTCTCGATCGAATTCGCGCTGGAGGTGCAGTGGCGATGGCGCGTTCGCTTGAGATTATTGCGGAAAGTTCGGCTCGTGCTGACGGGCGTCAGGTTGATCGCGCGGAGAGAGTTCTGCTGCGAGCTGAACTGATGGAGTTGCCGCTAGCGGAGCGCCGTCAGCGCCTAGGGGATTTTCTTCGCGCGAGAGCTATTAGCAATTACACCAGTCGGCAGATCAATGAGGTTTTAAAGCGCCTTGACTCAAGTCGAAGACGACTCACATTTGAGGTGGTACCTGGTCAAAGGTGGGAGGTCGACACCGAGATTCGTCTCGTTTCGATCGACTGAGTGTCGGGGTTGAAAATAAAGCCTCGTCTTATGGCAGGTCTAAAACAAGATGAAGCAGCCGTTGGTTGGTGAGAGAGCCCACGCGTGTTAGCCTAATCGCGGAGGTCTTTTTATGCGATCCAGTCAAAAGGCGATGGCGTTGTGGCTCTTCCTCCTCGTCATCTTCGTGGTGCTCTTCAATCTGTACACAGCCGGTCGGCAGCCCACGATCGCGAATTTCGACAATCAGAAATTCATTAAAGCGCTTGAGGACAAGAAGATTGCATCGGTGACGTTTAAGCCCGCCACAGGAAAAGTGGTTGGCGAGATCAAGCCGGAATTTGAAAACGAATTCAAGGGCAAGCAATTTCAGTTTTACGGCAACACCAATGACTCGGGTTACGAGGAGGTTCGTCGCTACGGGCTGACTCCGAACTACGACAATGAAGAGTCGGGCGGACTGTTGATGAACCTGGCGATGAGCTGGCTGCCGATTGTGTTCATCGTCATCATGTTTATGTTCATCATGCGACAGATCCAAGCGGGTGGCGGCAAGGCGATGAGCTTTGGTAAAAGTCGTCACAAGATTTTAAATGAGAACAAAAACAAAGTGACGTTTGCTGACGTCGCGGGTGTTGAAGAAGCCAAGGACGACCTGGTTGAGATCGTTCAGTTTCTGAAAGATCCAAAAAAATTCACCAAGCTTGGTGGCCGTATTCCAAAAGGTGTGTTGCTTGTTGGACCTCCTGGAACCGGCAAGACGCTTCTTGCTCGCGCGGTTGCGGGTGAAGCCGGTGTTCCGTTCTTTACGATTTCGGGTTCGGACTTTGTTGAAATGTTTGTCGGCGTCGGCGCTAGCCGTGTGCGCGATCTCTTTGAGCAGGGAAAACGCAATGCACCTTGCTTGATCTTTATCGACGAGATCGATGCAGTCGGTCGCCATCGCGGTGCCGGTATGGGTGGTGGTCACGATGAACGTGAACAGACACTGAACCAGATGCTTGTCGAAATGGACGGGTTTGAGTCCAACGATGGTGTGATCTTGATTGCGGCGACAAACCGTCCCGATGTGCTTGATCCGGCACTTTTGCGTCCGGGTCGCTTTGATCGCCGAGTGGTGGTGAATAAGCCGGACCTTGGTGGCCGTCGCAAGATTCTCGACGTGCATGTGCGCAAGACGCCGCTTGCGAGCGATGTCGATTTGGATCGCGTGGCGCGCGGAACTCCGGGATTTGCCGGAGCGGATCTTGAGAATCTCGTCAACGAAGCGGCACTCAATGCGGCGCGGACGGCAAAGTCGAAACTCACGATGGAAGACTTCGAGTTTGCTCGCGATAAGGTCATGATGGGCGCTGAGCGGAAGTCGATGGTGATCTCAGATGAGGAAAAGAAGAACACGGCCTATCACGAGGCCGGCCACGTGCTTATCAATCGCATGGTGCCGAAGACTGATCCGATTCATAAAGTGACGATCATTCCTCGTGGAATGGCACTTGGGATCACGATGATGCTTCCGGAAAAAGATCGTCTGAGTTTCTCGAAGCTTCAGGCTGAAAGTGAAATTGCAGTTCTATTTGGAGGCCGCGCGGCAGAAGAGTTGATCTTTACGGATTACACAACTGGTGCCGGCAACGACATCGAACGTGCGACCGAAATGGCGCGTCGAATGGTCTGCGAGTGGGGGATGTCGAACCTTGGACCTCTGGCCTATGAAAAGCGGGAAGGCCCGGTCTTCTTGGGGATGCAGCAGGGTGGAACTCGCGAGTACTCGGAGGCGAAGGCCGAAGAGATCGATAAAGAAGTCTATCGCATCGTGAACGAGGCCTATCAAAAGGCGAAACAGATTCTGAAGGACCACTTGGATGTTCTTCATCGCATGGCTCAGGCGCTGCTTGAACTTGAAACACTCGACGGTTTTGAGGTCGATCGCATCATTAAGGGCGGATCGGTTGAGGATATTAAACTTGATCGCGACAGCCGCGGTAAAGGGCTGAAGGCTGAGCTTGATCTGGCGGCAAAAGAAACAAAAGAAAAGGAAGACCGCGAGGCGGCCGAGCTGGAAGGCATGACGCCCAATCCGTTTAGCAAACCTGCTCCGGCGTAGGTCATATCGTTGGAAGCCGTTTGGGATAATCTTCAGTTTATTGTCTCCCAGCTTCGAGTGCGAGATTTGCTCGACATGGCACTCGTCTGGGTGGTCGTTTATCGTGTGCTGGTGTTGATCCGACATACGGGGACGGTGCAGATGCTCTCGGGTCTTGGCGTTATGGCCATTGCCTATTTGGGGAGTATTTGGCTTGAGCTGTTCACCTTTAATTGGATTCTTGAGAAGTTTTTTAACAATCTTTTCTTGATCGTTGTGATTCTGTTCCAGGGTGAGATTCGTCGAGCACTGGCGCACATCGGCTCGAACCGTTCTTCACTGGGTGCTTCTTACGTTGAAGAGACTCATATTATTGAGGAGATTTCAAAGGTGCGTCGGGCCTGGCGCAAAAGCGCCTGGGCGCCTTGATCGTGATCGAACGAGAGATCAATCTCGAGTACTTTATTGAAGTTGGAACTGAGATGGATGCCGAGATCAGTTCCGAGATTTTATTCTCGATCTTTCAGCCGAACTCGCCCTTGCATGATGGCGCCGTGATTGTTCGAAACGGTCGTTTGTTTGCCGCGGGCTGCTTTTTGCCGCTTTCTAAAAACCCAGCTCTCGACAAAAACCTTGGTACTCGTCACCGTGCTGCGATTGGGCTGACTGAAGAAACCGATGCCTTGGTGATTGTCGTCAGTGAGGAGAATAGTTGGGTGGGAGTGGTGGAGAGTGGGCAGCTCAATCACGATCTCGATCACGCTGCGGTGAGAAAGCGTCTCTATGAAACGTTCGGTCTTAAGTACCGACCACAGGCGACGTGAGGCGATATGAAGCGAACGACGTCATGGAAAGACTCTCTATTTGAAAACGGTATCTACAAGATCGTTTCACTCGTGGTGACGCTGATTCTGTGGGTGACGATTTTGGGGCGCCGGGACTTTGTTCTGACCAAAGATATGGATGTCGAGTTCTTTTGCCGCGCGATGTGCAGATGGACACGGCTCGCGGAGAAAAGCGAGTGTCGGTGAAGGTCTCGGACCGCGGTCGGCGCTCAGAAGTTCGTTCAGGCGCCGGGTTCGATCACCGTCGACCTGACTCGAGCCGAGGTGTTGCAAAGAAACACGCGTACGACGGCCGAACTGCATCCAAAAACATCGAAGTCCCGTTTGGAGTAAAGGTCGTCTCCATTGCACCAGAGCGGATCGATGTAGTATTGTCGCCAGTTGTAGCTGAGAGCGTTGAAAACGGGATGCACAAAAAGAATCGCTTTGAGAATCTAAATCTCGGTAGCGATAGCCTGCGGATTTTGGATCGGTGCTGAGTGGGGCTGCCGATAGAAAGCGAAGAGCTTGTGAGCGTGAAATCGAAAGCCGAAACCAAGACCGAAACGAAGACCGAAACAAAGTCAGAGAGCAAAAAGGCCCCGCGTCGACTCTTTGGTACCGATGGTATTCGCGGTGCTGCGAACGAGTTTCCCATGACTCCCGATATCGTTCTGCGTGTCGGGCAAGCGATGGGCCATATACTGCGCAGCCAGCCTTCGCGAAATAAGCACCCTAAAGTTGTGATTGGCAAAGACACTCGCCTGTCTGGTTACATGGTGGAGTTGGCATTGACGTCGGGCTTGAACTCAATGGGCGTTCACGTGCAGCTGGTGGGACCACTGCCAACGCCGGGGATCGGTTTTTTAACCCGCAATATGCGCGCCGATGCGGGCATCGTTATTTCCGCGAGTCACAATGCCTATATGGACAACGGCATTAAGATCTTTGGTGCCGATGGTTATAAAATTTCTGAAAGCATGGAACGTGAGATCGAGAGTCTTGTCTATGAGGCCGATCTCAATTCGCTTCTGGCGGATTCATCATCGATAGGCCGCTCAAAGCGGATCGATGATGCCGATGGTCGCTACATCGTCTATGCGAAAAATGCATTTCCGCTTGAGTACACTCTTGATGGTCTTCGCGTCGTCTTGGATTGCGCAAATGGGGCAAGCTACAAGGTCGCGCCGGCAATTTTTGGCGAACTTGGCGCCGAATGCATTGTCCTCGGCAATCAACCCAATGGTTTTAATATCAACGACAAGTCAGGTGCGCTCTATCCCGATCGCGTGGCCGAAGCGGTGATTCAGTATCGCGCCGATGTTGGAATTGCTTTTGACGGCGATGCTGATCGCGTGGTCATGGTCGACGACAAAGGGCATGTGGTTAACGGCGATCATATTCTGGCGATGTGTGCGCTGCACATGAAGGCGCAGGGGCGTCTTCCCAAGAACACAGTTGTGGCGACACAGATGTCGAACTTTGCTCTCGATAAGTTGATGGGAGAGAATGGCATTTCAGTGGTACGCACGGATGTTGGCGATAAGTATGTCGTCGAAGAAATGCGTCGTAGTGGTTACAATCTCGGCGGCGAGCAGTCGGGACACATTATTTTCCTTGAGCATACGACAACGGGTGATGGAATCATTGCTGCATTGAACGTGCTGGCGGTGATGAAATCGAGCGAGAAGTCTCTCTCTGAGATGAACGAGCGCATGGTGGATATGCCGCAGGTTCTGATCAACACGAGAGTGCGCCGTCGCGAAGAGCTTTCGCAAATCAAGGGCTACAAAGAGTTGATTGCTGATATTGAAAAGCGTCTGCGCGGCGATGGTCGGGTGTTTGTTCGCTTTTCGGGAACAGAGCCGGTGATTCGAGTTTTGGTTGAGGGCTCAGATCGATCCAAGATTTCGCAGTATGCTGAAGAGATTGCCACTCTCCTTGAACGCGAACTCTCATGAGGCTTGCCACTCGGACGCAAAGTCTAGAGTTGGATCGCCGTGCCCAAAGCGAATATGGGATTGGTTCAAGTACCTTGATGGATGGGGCTGTTGATTCGCTTGAAAGAGCGCTTCGGCAGTTTTACCCAGCGGCGAGTGGCGAACAGGTGTGGGTTGTTGCTGGCCCTGGTAAAAATGGTGAAGACGGTCGAAGGCTTGCAGGCCGGGTCGGTGCCCGCGTTTTTTCTTGCGCCGAGTTTTTGCAGATTCGCTTTGAAGCCAAGCTTCCGGCTGTTGTGATTGATGCGATTCTGGGAATCGGTCAGAGCCGGGCTCCAGAGGGCGAGCTTCTTCTTGCGATTCATGAAATCAATCACCTGCGCGCCAAGGGTGTTTGCGTTCTTGCTGTCGACACACCGACAGGTCTTGATCTCGATACAGGGAATATTCTAGGCGAGGCAGCTGTTGTCGCGAATCAAACGGTGACGTTTGGTTTTGCAAAGCCTGGTTTTTTTCTCAACCAGGGGCCGGGCCATGTTGGACGCCTCGTTGTCGACCACGTCGGATTTCCGGCGCCGCTGATGCGTGAAGTTTCAAGTTCGCACTGTGTCTTTGCTCGAAACGGTTTTCGGGAGTTGTCACAGAGCTTGATGCCGCGGCGAGGGCCGGAATCCAATAAAACTCATTTTGGACATACGGTTGTGGTGGGTGGATCAAAAGGGATGGAGGGCGCTGCCGTTTTGGCGAGTCGTGCTGCGTTTCGTGTGGGAAGCGGTTATGTCACTTGGGTGCCAGGCCATGACTCAGCTTCGAGCCTCGATGCGCTTCCGCATGCGATGCGCGCTGCGTTCGATGATGTTGAGCGCATTCAAAAAGCATCGGCCGTGATTGTGGGACCGGGTCTTGGGCTTCAGGATGCGAAACGTGCCTATCGATTGCTTGAAGGACTGACGGAACACAGAGTGGTTATCGATGCGGGAGCACTCTCGTTTCTCAGTCATGCGAAATTCATGGCGCGCTTGCCAGGACGAAAGTTTCCCGAGGGCTGGCTACTCACTCCCCATGCCGGAGAAGCGGCGAAGTTGATGGGCGTGAGCAGTCGAGAGATTGAGGCCAATCGCACAGCGGCGGCTGCCGCGCTGTGTGCGCACTACGGTGGCGTGGTTTTACTTAAGGGTTTTCATTCGGTCGTGGCGATGCCGAGCCGAGTGGTCATCGTCGATTCTGGCAGTGCGGCTCTGGCGAAAGCCGGAACGGGAGACGTGCTGAGCGGGATGATTGGCGGATTCGCAGCGCAGATGAAGTCAATGCGTGCGGCCGCACTTTTGGGATGCTATCTGCACGGGGCGATTGCGGATCATTGGGTCGGGACGGGGCGTTCCAAAGCGAGCCTTGAGGCGACCGATTTGATTGAAATGATCCCGACGGTCTTTTCTCGCTTGAGCGACCGGAGTTAGAGACCGTAAAATCATGAGATGGATGATCAGCCTGTTTCAAGTGAGATGTCTTTTATCACCGAGGTTTCTTCACTTGAGCGCTTGGCACTTTTTGCGATGGAGTGGGTTGCGCCGGAGCTCATTGAGAAAGCGCCAAAGCTGATTTTTCTTCGCGGTGCCATGGGCTCGGGGAAGACGAGTTTTGTTTCAAAGGTCGCCGCCGTTCTTGGGGCGGCCGACGCCGCAAGCCCGTCGTTTGCGCTCCATTCTCGCTACACGGGACCACGTGGTACCATCGATCATTTTGACTTGGACCGATTGCAGTCGATGGATGACCTTGAGTCCATCGGCTTTTGGGATCTGATTGAAGAGGCTCGAACTGAGCCAAGGCGTTTTGTGATGATTGAATGGGCCGGTCGGCTCGATGAGTTTGGTGCTGGAAGCGAGCAGGCCACATGGACACACGGTTTTCGCACGTGGACGTTTTCGTTTGAAGGGCCCCCGCGCTGGCGCGTAATCCGGAGGCGTTTGGCTTAAGCGCTCTTCGCCATTCCCGAGCGAAGCTTCGTGAACACGCGTCCCAAGTCAAAAGACAGGCGTTCCATCAATCGCAAGCTTTGACGATAGTCGACCTTTGAGTTTGTGAAGCCCAGGATCATGCCCGCCATTCTTGAATCGACCATCACGGGTACAATCGTGGCGTGCTTTGGCAGCATACCGCGATAAAACTCGTTAAAGAACTTCTGGTTCACCGGATTGGTGACGACGTAGCCATGATAGGGCTTTCCGGTTTTGAAGACGATCTTAAAAATGCTGGCGTCATCAAGGTCGATAGCGTCGGGGCGATCGCCTTTGACGGATAAGAACAGATCACTCCATTTCCATGGGAGCAGCGAGCCATCGCGGAAGAGCAAAATCATCGAGACTTCGAAAATATTCGAAACCTGTGCAAGTGATTGAGACCCAGCTTCGTCGATCGAGCGGCTCTCGTCGATGTGGCGAGTTTCAAGCTGGCTCAAGGGAATGGCTTTGAGTTTGACGAGTTCCTCTTGTGACTTGGCGACTTCGACAGCGGCGCCACCCATAGCAGGGCTTTTTCCTCCGTTGGTCATCACACCAAAGAAACTTGTAACAGCCGGGGCTTCAAAGCGTCGGCTTTGTTTTTTTACCGGCTCTGCCGCAACTGTTTGGGCGGCCATCTGTTCGGCAGGTTGAGGAATCGGTGGCGGTGGTGGGACAGCCATTGGCGGCGGTGTGATTTTAAAGCGATCAGTGATCGACTTCGGGCCGCTTCAGGCTTGGGCTCTAGTTCTGGCTCGACGGTTTCAAGTTTGACGGCGATCGTCGCTGCAACTTCAGGGACAGGCTTTTTCTCCTGAATTTCATTTTCACCGGATTCAAAATTGTGCACGACAGTGCCGTGGGCGGGACCGATAGCCGAGAGATCGCCAGTGGATTCGGCGTTCGGAGACATCGATGCCTTGAGATCTTTAAGATCCTCAGGGTTCAGTGATAGACCATCAGGCAGAGCGAAGTCATCGACCGTGTCCTCGCTGACCGAGGACTCCTGTTCGCCATTGGCGACAGCATCGGATCCCGCTCCGAATTGAACACCATCGGTGTTCATCGAGCGCTCAAGTTTTGCAAAAAAATCTTCACCAGCACCCGATGGTGCAGGTTCTGGTGCCGAGAACACGGGGTCGACGCTTCCGGTGTTTTCAAGCTCCGGCGCGCCGGCTTCGGCTACAGGTGCCTCAAGTTCGGGAGTTTGCTTTACAGATTCGACGGACTCGGTGCGACCGAGGCCAAGCTGACTTGCGAGAAACATCAAACCGCGCGGCGGGCAGAGCACAACGGACACGGGTTGATTGACGAATGCTGTTGAGATCGGCGGCCACAATGAACCGACGGTGAGGATGCCATCCCAATCGGCAAGAGGAAGGCGTTCCGGTGTCCACGCGGCAACATCGCGCACGCGCTCCCAGAATGGCAGGTCGACAGGAATTTCAAAGTACTCGTTGCGGACCACGGGTAAATCCGAGAGCTCCGCGAGCCAAGAGGTGAACTGTGATTCAGAGAGATGGCCGTTTTCAATGCACCAAAGGACGAACGCGAGCGAGTTCGGACCGACGTCTTCGGTCGCCGCAGAATCGAGGGTTTGGCGGAAGGAATCCCACGCATCGCTAGGAATGTTGAAGTGGGATTGCCATTCGGTGAAAGAATCCATGTCTGGCTTATCGGCCATCCTCTCAATTTGATTGAGGAATCCGCCAGGAACTGGACCTGGGCTAAAAGTCATCGCGCGCGCCATGTAAAGCGCTCTCGGTTCAGCCTCGAACTTGGAAAAACCATTGAGATTGTGCTAAGTTGCGGGCCATTATGGCGAATCCGACGCAAGGCACAAACATCCTGGCTGACTCGATGAGAGGTCGAGTCTACCTGGATCACAACGCGACGACGCCACTTCATCCCGAAGTGCGGGCCCGACTTTTGGAGTGGGCCGACGATTGGGGCAACCCAAGTTCGATCCATCAAGAGGGGCGTGGCCCTAAAGCGCGAATGCGTGAAGCGCGCGATTCGGTTGCAAAATTCTTGGTGCTCATCCGTTGGAGCTCGTTTTTACAGCTGGTGGTTCGGAGTCGAACAATCTTGTGTTCAAGAGCGTTCAGGCACTTTCGAGCGAAGCGAAGCGACATGTTTTACTTTCAAGTCTTGAACACCCCAGTCTCAAGCGTGCAGCGGAAGCGATGACTCGTGCAGGATTTGACGTCGAGCTGATTCGCGCTCATCGCTCCGGGGTAATTGATCTCGATGACTTGCAAATGAAACTTCGCCCAGGGAAAACGGCGCTCGTTTCGGTGATGCTCGCCAACAATGAGACCGGCGTTATTCAGCCGCTTCACGAGATTGTTCGACTGGCAAAGGCTGCGGGAGCTCGCGTCCATACGGATGCGGTTCAGGCGCTTGGTAAAATTCCGGTGAACGTTCGTGAACTGGGTGTCGACTACGCCTCATTTGCGGGTCACAAGTTCTACGCTCTTAAAGGGGCGGGTGTGCTTTACGTCGCCAAAGGGGCGCCGCTTGAGCCGTTGATCTATGGTGGTGGACAGGAGCGCCACCGTCGTGGCGGAACGGAAAACGTTCTTGCGCTTGCGTCGCTGGGATACATGGCGAGCAAAGCCGGAGAAATAGTCATGCGCGCGGCGGAGATGGCGCGGCTGCGCGACCGCTTCGAAGCGGAAGTGCTGACGAGCATTGGTGATGTTTCGATCAATGGGCAGGGTGAGCTGCGGCTACCTTCGACGTCGAGCTTGCTGATTCCAGGTACTGATGGCGAGACGATGTTGATGGCACTTGATATGGAAGGCTTTGCAGTTTCGACGGGCGCCGCATGTAGCTCGGGAAGCCCCGAGCCGTCGCCCGTGCTTTTGGCGATGGGACTCACGCGGGCAGAGGCGCAGTGTTCGCTTCGCGTTGGCGTGGGTTGGGGAACAACGGACTCGGATATCGATCGTTTTGTTCTGGTTCTAAAGAAGGTTGTTGATCGTTTGCGCGGACTCAAAGGGTACCAGGTGGGTCAAGTGAAACGTCCTGAGGAGTCTTCATGTCTCACATGAATTTAGAGACAATTGATCGGGCGCCGATCGGTCCAGATGGACGACGTCGCCGTGTTTTGGTCGCCATGAGCGGCGGAGTCGACTCGTCTGTTGCAGCGGCCCTACTTGTTGAACAGGGCTACGATGTCGTGGGTCTTACCATGCAGGTTTGGGACTACACATCGTGCGATATCGAAGAGGGAAACGGCACATGTTGCTCGAGCACCGACGTCGATGATGCGCGCGCGGTTGCCGATCGCTTGGATTTCCCATTCTACGTTGCCAACTGCGAAGCGACCTTTAAGGCAGCGGTGATTGATCCATTTATCAATGGATATCTCGAAGGAAAAACGCCGCTTCCGTGCGTGAATTGCAATACGTTTTTGAAGTTCGATCACTTGATCACGCGTATGCGAGAGCTTGATTGTGACTTCTTGGCCACGGGGCACTACGCGAAGATCGAGCCTGGTCCAGATGGGCGATCGATGATCGTGACGTCGGATGATAGCTGGAAAGATCAAACCTATTTTCTCTTTACGATTGATCCTAAAGTTGTGCCGCGCTTGATGTTCCCGATTGTGCATCTCAATAAAGCCGAGGTCCGCGCGATTGCAGAGGATAAGGGACTCTTGATTGCACGAAAGAAAGATTCAACAGGAATCTGTTTTGTCGGCAACCAAGGCTATTCACAGTTTATCGAAACACATGCCGACCGCTCGCGCTTTATTCGCGGGGTTGTGAAGATGTATCCGTCTGGCGAAGTGCTTTCGCGGCACGACGGCATTCATCATTTCACCTATGGCCAACGAAAGGGCCTTGGCGTGCAAACGCGCGGCTCAACCGAAAAGCCGCTCTTTGTGCTGCGTATCGATGCCAGTAGCGGCGACGTTTGGGTTGGCGATGAAGAGCACTTGTTCTCACGCTCTGTCAAAATCAAGGACACGCGTCTTTTAGGTTCTGTTGTCGAGGGCGAGCGGCTCAAAGTGAAGATTCGGTACGCTCATAAGGGTGAGTACGGAGTGTTGAAATCGATTCCCGATCAGCCAGGTGAATTTGAAGTCGAGTTTGACGAGCCCGTACGTGCGGTGACGCCAGGCCAGGCTGCGGTGTTTTATCGCGAAGCACAGCTTGTCGGTGGAGGATGGATTCAGTGAGTGAGAATCGGCCAAATCCCTATGAGTTCATCATGCACACCTGGGGTTGCAAGGTGAATACCTACGACACCGGTCTGCTTCAGAGTCGGCTTAAAAGTGCTGCAAGCGAAACGTCAGCGCCGCGTGTTCATGTTCTCAATACCTGTGCGGTGACCGAAGAGGCCTCGCGCGAAGCTGCGCGCGCGGTTCGCAAAATCAAGTCGCGTGAGCCGCTTGCCAAGATCGTTGTGACGGGTTGTGGAGCGCAGGTTGATGGTGGAATTTTTGATGCGCTCCCGGGCGCGGATTTGGTGATTGCCAATTCGCACAAAGGACAGATCGAAGAGCTTGTCGATCGTCTTTTTAAGGGAACACTGGAAGAAAAAGTTTTCCGTTCAAATATTTTTAGAAAAGACGATCTTGAGGAGGGTGGTGGCCTTGAGGCCGATCACACGCGGGCGTTTCTCAAAATTCAAGACGGCTGCAATAGCTTCTGCACCTACTGCGTGATTCCTTTTGCTCGAGGACGGTCGCGCAGTATTCCGATCGCTCGAATTGTCGCACGTTTAAATGAGCTCATGAGTGCTGGTGCTCGCGAAGTCGTTCTGACCGGCGTTCACATTGGTGACTACGAGGATGGCGAAAAGCGTCTTGAGGACTTGGTCGAGACGGTTTTGAGGGCAACGTCGATTCCTCGAATCAGACTTTCGAGCCTTGAGCCTGTTGAGTTGACCGACCGTCTCTTGGCTTTGTTTGAAAACTCCCGTCTTTGCCCGCACTTTCACATGTCGATTCAAAGTGCCTCGACGGCGACTCTTGAGCGCATGCGCCGTCAATACACAGCACAGGATGTGGAGAGTGCACTGCTTAAAATTAAGCGTGTGCTGCCAAATGCGTTTGTCGGAATGGATGTGATCGTTGGCTTTCCGGGCGAGACCGACGATGAGTTTCAGGAGACTTACGAGCGACTGGCTCGACTTCCGTGGACGCGGATTCATGTTTTCCCCTATAGCGAACGCCCCGGTACAAAGGCCCTCAAGCTTGAAGGGTCGGTTCGTCCAGAGGAGCGTGTTCGCCGTGCTCAGTTTTTAAGAAGTCTTTCGACTGATCGTTTTGAACAGACGGGGCGGTCTTTGATTGGAGAAAGGCTGAGGGTCATGGGGCTTCGCGGTGGTCGCGGACTTTCTGACAACTATTGGCCGGTTGAGTTCGAATCTGAGCTCGCGCCGGGGCAGTTCTCGGAGTTTACCGTGACTGAATTTTGCAAACCGACAAATGGTCGGATGGACGGCTGGCTGAAGGGCCATGCTGTGGATGTGCCATGTTGAAACTTGATGAACTTCACATTTTCTCTCGGCCCGATCTTTTGGAGCTGGCACTCACGCATCGGTCTTTCGCGAACGAACAGGGTGGAGATACGGCCGCTCACAACGAGCGCTTGGAGTTTTTAGGGGATTCGGTTCTAGGGGCGGTGCTTTCGGCCAAACTGATGGCGGAGTTTCCGAATGAAAACGAGGGCGCACTCTCAAAACGTCGCGCGAGCCTCGTGAATGAAGAGCGTCTGGCGCAGATCGCGACGTCCGTGGGTATGGCCGATCGTCTTCGTTTGGGTAAAGGTGAGCTTAAAACTGGAGGAGCTTCAAAGCCCAGGATTTTGGCCTGTGGACTTGAGGCGTATATTGGCGCGGTCTTTCTGGACGGCGGATTCAATGCGGCGAAGACAATCATCGAAACGCTGTTTATCGATGAGATGGGGCGTCTTCGCGAGTCGGGTTTGGATTATGAACGGGACTTTAAGACACGGCTTCAAGAGTACGCTCACGGTCAGCATCAACTGACGCCGAGCTACGTTCTTGTCGACGAGTTTGGCCCCGCCCACGCTCGGTGTTTCAAAGTGGTCGTCCGTTTCGGAGATCAGGACGTTGCGATTGGCGAAGGCCGAAGTAAGAAGGCGGCCGAGCAAGAGGCGGCTCGCGCCGCAATTGAAAGTATAAAAATGAAACTGACAGAATCTGCCGCAATAGCGGTTGAGAAAGAAGCTGAGGAAACGAAATGATTTATCGCGCTGGATTTGTTGCGCTCTTGGGTGAGCCCAACGCCGGAAAAAGTACTCTCCTCAATGCTCTGTTGGGTGAAAAAGTGTCGATCGTTTCTGATCGTCCACAGACAACTCGCCAACGCGTTCACGGCATCTTCTCGATTCCACAGGGACAGATTGTTTTTGTCGATGCCCCGGGAACATTGAAGTCGACATCGGGAATTAACACCTTCTTGCAGGAAGAGGTTGAGTCGGTTTTGCACTCCGCCGATGCGGTGGTCGTGGTCTTGGAGCCGGAGACTTCAAAAGAATCTGTCACACGGCTTTTGGATCGCGCCAAGGCTTCAAAACGACCTTTCGTTGTGATTGTAACGAAGGGAGACTTACTTCGTGGCGATCAGGCGCCCAAGGCGGTTGAGACTTTGATCGATAGCGGTCTTCCGTTTGTCGTGCTGTCGCCACTCAAGCGCGTTGAAGAAACGCGCCAAGAGATCGTCGATAAAGTTCTGCCGCTACTGCCTGAGAGTGAGCAGCCGCTCTTTGATGAAGAGATGCTGACGACGGAGCCCATGCGTAAGATCGCCGCCGAGTTTGTTCGCGAGGCGTGTTTTAAGAACATCAAAGATGAAGTTCCCTATGGCTTGGCCGTGCGCGTTTCAAAATACGAAGAGCCGTACGGCGATAAGCCGGTTACAAAAATCTATTGCGATATCATCGTCGAGCGATCGACCCACAAGGGAATTGTGATTGGCGCCAAGGGCCAGATGATCAAAGCCATCGGAATGGAAGCGCGTAAAGCGCTTGAAACTTTGATTGGTGGACAGGTCTTCTTGGATCTTCACGTCGACGTGCGCGAGGGTTGGACATCGAATAAGCGTCTGATGAAGGAACTGGGTTATGTCGTCGTCAAAGAGTGAGTCGCTTTTTAAAGCCTATCGTCCGGTTTCTCGTGTGGCCATTATCGGCCGTCCCAACGTTGGTAAGTCGACGCTGTTTAACTTTTTGACCGAGTCGCGCAAGGCCGTGGTGAAGAATCAGCCGGGCGTTACGCGCGATATTCTCATTGAGCCCGCTGAGATTTGGGGAAACAAGTTTGATGTGATCGACACCGGTGGCTTAACGGAGTCGCCCGATCTCTTTTCGCAGTTGATTCGCGAGCAGGTGATCGACTTTCTTTCGTCTGTGGATCATTTGATCGTTGTGATGGATGGTCGCGCCGGTCTTTGTGCTGAAGACCGCGATATTATTCGTATCGCCAACGAGACCGGAAAGCCGTTCCTGCTTGTTGTGAACAAGATCGATCGCAGTCACGATCTGGAACTTGCGAAAGCGGAGTTCTATGAGTTTGGCGTTGATATTGCGGTCACAAGTTTCGAGGCACAGCTGGGCCTTGATGTGGTGCTTGAGTGGATCGTGAGCCAAGTGAAGCAGACCGAGAACACGATTCGCGAGGGACTTAAGCTTGCGATGGTTGGAAAGCCCAACGTCGGTAAGAGTTCGCTCTGTAACCGGCTGCTCGGTGAGAAGCGGCTTTTGGTCTCGGCCCGGGCCGGGACCACGGTTGACGCTGTCGACACAGAGCTTGTTTACAACGATCGAAAGTTTATTTTAATCGATACGGCGGGTTTAAGGCGGTCATCAAAGCGCGATGAGGATATTGAAATTATCGCGGCCTTTAAGACCCAAGACTCCATTCGCCGAGCGGATCTTGTTCTTTTAGTGATCGATGGGACCGAGGGGCCGACGGAGCAGGACGCAAAGATCATGGCGGCCTGCTTGGATGCGCATAAGGCGGTGGTTGTCGTTGCCAATAAGTCCGATCTTGGAGAGCGCGAAGTTCCGCAGTACCGGAGTTGGTTTCAGCAGAAAATTAAAGAAGAGTTTCACTTCTTCCCTGAAGTGCCGGTGGTGTTCGTGTCGGCGCTTACGGGTCGTGGGCTTGAGCCGCTATTTGATGAAATTCTCTCGATGGAAGAGAAGCTCTCGATTCGAATCCCAACGGGTGAGTTGAATGACTTCTTCACCAATGTGATTCGTCAGGCGCCGGCTCCGGTGTGGAATACTCACAACGTGAAGTTCTACTA
Source organism: Bdellovibrionales bacterium (assembly GCA_016713885.1). Lineage (GTDB taxonomy): Bacteria > Bdellovibrionota > Bdellovibrionia > Bdellovibrionales > JAMPXM01. The sequence goes on from JADJOF010000006.1 coordinate 331,737, forward strand.
TCTCACGCAGACCCACCAGCGCCCACCGGCGTTTATCGCTTTGCCAACTACCCCGATGGCGTGAATCACAGCTATCGCCGTTTTTTGGCGAAACGCATCCAGGATCAATGGGGCCTGCACGGCGTTCCAATTCGGATCTTCTGTATGGGAACTGGTCGTCGGAAGGCGGATGAGTCGTGAGCGTTCGGCGGGAGACCCACTGGGGAACTCGCTTTGGTTTTTACCTTGCAGCCGTTGGCTCGGCGCTGGGGTTGGGCAATCTTTGGCGCTTTCCGTTTGTGACGCTTGAGAATGGCGGCGGCGCCTTCGTTTTTCTCTATGTCGTTTTCGTGCTCATTGTGGGCCTGCCGATTCTGATCGGCGAGCTCATGCTCGGAAAGATCACGCGTCGTGGATCGCTCGCGGCTTTTCGCAGGCTTTCGTCTGATGATGAGATCGGAACTGGTGCCGGAACTTCGTTTGGTGCGGGACAGCTCGCGGCGGTGGCGTGTCTTTTGATCGTCTCCTATTACGCTGTTGTCAGCGGTTGGGTCTTGCACTTCCTCATGCAGTTCATCTTCGATCTGTTCGGCAATTTGTTTGCCCATGCGTATTGGGTAATGGTCTTGAAACGTTCTCGCTTCTGGCCAGAACGTCAACGCCAGTCTGGGGTGGCTCAAGGACAACGGTGTTTTGCAGCTGGCCTTGGCGAGTGTGCACATTGTGATCTCTCTGGTCATCGTCGTGAAGGGTGTTCAAGAGGGAATCGAGAAGTGGGTTGGCTACATCATGCCAGTGTTCGTGGTGCTTTTGGGTGTGTTGGTGGTCAAGTCGATGGCGTCGGGCGAAGCGGTCGAGGGTTTGCGCTTTCAGTTCTATCCTGACTTTTCGCGGTTGACGCTGGCGTCGCCACTGCACGCGCTAGGGCACGTGTTCTTTTCGCTTTCTATTGGACTTGGAACGATGGTGGCGTTTGGCTCGTACCTGAAGCCAGAGACGCATATTCCAAGTGCTGGAGTGCGCGTTGCGGCTTTGGATACCGTGATTTCATTGTTCGCGGGGCTTCTTATTTTTCCGACGATCTTTGGAGGCAGCGGTGCCGCGCCCGGGCCGGAGCTCCTGTTCTACACGCTTCCAAAGCTTTTGCAGGGAATCGAGTGGGGCTGGCTTTTTGGCGTCGCATTTTTCGTCTGTCTTTACTTGGGAGCGCTCGGCGCATCGATCGGTCTGCTTGAGGCCCTGGTTAGCAATGTCTCCGAAATGCTTCGCCTCAGTCGTAGCGCGCGACGTTGGTGGTGGGGATCGTATCAGTTCTTGGTGCGATAGGTCCGGCGCTTTCGTCTTCAGTATTTCGAAACGTCCGGGTGGCGGGGTTATTCGCTTTTTGGATTTTGGGATGCCATTGTCGTCAACGGCTTGATGCCGGTCGGTGTTTTGATGTTTTGCCTCGCAGTATCGCGAAGGATCAAGGCCGAGAAGATGATTGCAGAGTTCGTCAACGATGATTCGCTTGTCACCCAGAAGCTCTATTCGCACTGGAGAATGGTCGTGACGGTCGTCATCCCGGCGCTGATCGTCGTTTGTCTTGCGCTTGCGCTGATTGGTTTTTTTCTACATTAGGACAGCAGACGACCAATGCGCTGTCGCTTCGGTCGTTTGCTTGATCTTGCTCAAAGATAAACATTGAATTGAAGAGCAGCGTGCTCCAAGTGCTGGCGCTGGCGTCACCGTCCCCGATGTCGCGATAGATCGTAAGCTGTGGTCCAAAAGAAACAGAAGGCGTAGCGAAATATCCAGCCCCGAGTCTGGCCACTCCTGTCCAATATGAGGAGTTTCTGTCGTACTCAGAGCTGCTGTTTGAGTAGCGAATGGCAAGACCTGTCGACGCAGCCCATTGGCCTTGATTCCAGAAGTAGTACGTCGCACTTGGGCCGATTCCGTAAGACTTGTAGTTTTCGCTGAGCGTGGAGGTCAGCGTTCCTCCGACGGAAACTCGATCCGCGATGAAGTACTCGGCCGACGGATTGAGATAAACAGTTGATCCGCCCAATGTGGAATAGCTTGCGCCGAGATCGCCTCCGACGGCGACGTTGCCTTTGCGAATATTGGCCGGCGCAATTTCGCTTGAAGTCATCGTCGGCAATTCGGACTTCTCGGTGCCAGAGGCGGCGACTTCTGGCGATTCAAATGTCGTTTCGATGGCCATCGCATTGATCCCTGCGCCCAAACTTGCCACAAGGATAAGAACTGCCAGAGTGTTGGATGCAATATTTTGCATGAGATCTCCTGATTTGAATTAAGGACTGGGTGACTGTTGTACCGGTCGGGAATCTCTAGCGTCAAGATCGCGGATACCAAATGAAAAGAAGGACAGGGCCATGCTGTTTCGAAGGCGGAACACTTTCGGCTTATTTTCCGGCGGGAACGCGGGCCTTCCAGAGGCTCTGCAGATTTTTTCCTGAATGCAGGGCTTGGTTGGCATAGAACAGACGTTCTTGAATCCAGGTGTCGTTGCCTAAGATGTCCGACGCTTTCGAAAGATAGTTTTGAGCGGCGATCAGCGAAGTGTAGTCGCCATTGAGGGCCTTCTCGAAGGCGGCATGGCCGACGATGCGATAGGCGGTGCCATCGCGTGGCGAATAGCGAATGGCCTCGAGCGCCAAGCGCTCGGCCTGCTCGAGATTTTTTGGATTGGTTGTAGGTGGGCCGGCTGGGGATGAGCCGGCATAGTAAAGGCCAAGGGCCTTGCTGATCAGCGCTTTGGCGAGCAGATTCTCTGCAAGCGGAAGTGGTGTGATGGCGAGGGCGCTCTTGCATTGAGTGATGGCTTTATCCCAATTTTTCAATTGAAAGAGCTGTTGTGCGAAGTTGTATTTCAGCCATGGATTTTGCGGTTCGAGGCGAATGGCGTGCTCGACGAGCTTTTCAAATTGCGCGACATTTTTTTGTGCCAGCTTAATTCCGGCTAAGATCTGGTAGGCCTTTGCTTTCCATGTGACGGGTCCATCGCTGGTGACGGCTGTCTCGAGCGTTGTTTCGGCAAGAACGGTTTTTCCGAGTTTATCGTAAAGCATGCCGAGGTAGACTTGATCTTGTAGCTGTGCGGGTTCAAGCGTCGTCGCATTTTTGATCGCGACGAAGGCCTCTTTGTAGCGTTCGGTGGCGAAGAGGAGCAGGAAGTGAAGGCGGTGAAGCTCTGCATTTTTTTCGAGAGGTTTGGCGATATCGGTCAAAATTTTAGCTGCTTCAGCGACGTGTTCGGGAAGATATGATCCGTCTTCGAGTTGGCCGAGTTGCAAGAGGGACTTTGCATACTCCAAGAGAATGCGATGGTTGGGCGCGGGATCTTTTGCCGTTTGACGAAGAACAGAGCGCAGTCCGAGCCAAATTTTCGATTGAACGGCTTGGCTGAGGCGAGAAGGGCTGAGTTCAGCGAGAGTGCGAATCTCAGAAAGACTGAGGTTAGTAGGAGCTTTGCTGAGAATGCGGCTAGGCCTTTCACCAAGGCCCCATTTTGGATCGAGGTAGTTGGGTCGAGGGCCAAAGGCCACGGCGGTACGACCAAGGCAGCTGGTGTAGGAGACGAGTTCCTTTTTAAACGATTCACTGTTCATCTCGGCTGGCGTTATTCGTCCGGTCTTAAAACGGATATTGTCTTTGATGATCGCGGACTGAGGTGCTGCGACGGTCTCGCGCACAATGGAGGCGAAGCGGTTCAATGACAGGCAGCTTGAAGGTGCCTCGTCAGAAACGGGTGCGCCGCGAATGATGGTATCGATATCGACAGAGAGATTGCGAATGAGGCCCACGTCGCTCACGCGATCGGGAGTTGCGAAGAGTGGACTTGAAAGTAGGCCCGGAACGGGGAATGTGACGTAGCGAAGTTGGCCGGCCGGTTTTATGGCGGATTCTTGAAATGAGCTGAAGGAGATTTCCATGCGGGCGCCGGCGGTGTCGGCGTTGGTGACGCGGACAACGGGCTGCGAGGTGGCTTGAAGGCCGATTCCAAAAAGTTGGCGCAAGTACGGTTCGGTGCGGCTCGAGCCCGCGGTGTAGTAGAGCTGTTTCAGCTCGGCTGCGAGTGGACCGGTGATGGTGACGGTACCCTGGATACTGGTCGAGAGATCGGAGCGTGGCTCCAGCTGCTGCTGAATTTTGACGGTCGATGGAGCTGGATCGTTGAGCGGGAGATATTCGAGTTCGGCGGTGTTGGTGATGAGCGGCAGCGCCCAGCTTCCGCCGACACTTGTCAGATAGCCATCGGCGAATGAGACAGAGAGTGACGGATCGAAATAGCGTGGTCGCTCCGAACCCCAACGGACGAGGACGTGATTGAAAATTTGAAGCCCCGGTGCGCTGGGTTTTTCTTCGATGATCAGGCGTTCGGTTTGTGGTTCGCGCCAAGCGAGTGCGGGATGCGCGGGGATCCCCATGGCGCGCAGGATCGCGACGGTGACCATCGCAAACTCTTTGGGATCGGCCGATCGCCGTTTGACAATTTCTTGAAGAGAAGTGACGCCAAGGCCGTTGTCGTCAGGAGACCAGTCGCTTCGGCGCGAGATGAGTCCGCGGGTTTTCTCAAGAGCGGAATTGATTCGATCTTCAAGGCGGCCCACCGATGACTCGGTGGCTATTTTTTTAAGCTCGGGAGGAAGCGGCGCTTTGAGTTGTTTTTCGAAAGTGGCACTGAGTGGTGCGGCAATTGAACTCCAGTTTTTCTGGTTGGAGATCTGGACGCGAGGAATGAGTTCGGTGGTTGAGAGACCGCCGAGTTCACCGTCGAATCGGCGGTACACCGGAGTTTTTAGCCCGAACTCCCAGCGCAGGCGACTTCCATCTTTGGAGCGCCCTTCTTTGAATTCGAGGAGGCGTGTGGCGGCCTTTGAAATGTCAAATGTCAGAGGGGTGTGGGACTCCACACTGATATTGCTTTTCAGTTCGGGGTACTCTTGGCCCCAAACAAAGGCCATTGAGAACAGATCTCCGACACGGTTTCTGTTGTTAAAAACTTCATATTCAATTCGCAGGCTTGCTCCAAGAGCGGCGTCGCCGAAGTCGATCTCGATGGCTTTTTGCGAAGCAAAGGGCCGAGTGCTTTTTCGCTCAATCTGTCGGCTTTTGAACTGCGTGTTGGGTATCACGCGCGTCGCGGTGCCCTCGGTGATTTCGGCAGACACGATATGAGTTTCGTCGAGATCTTCGCGATCAGGCATGCGAAACGGTGCGACGAGGGTGCGACCGCTCTCCGAATTGACTTTGACCTCGAGGAAGCCGCGAAGTGACCACGTTCCGTTTTGCGCGACAGAGATCGTTTGTTCGTTTCTGACAATATGAAGTGGGGCCTGTTCGGGGCTCGCCCAGCGGGCGTGGCCAAGCTCCGGCGTCATCGCGATCGCCGCAAAAGAGTTAAAATAAGGATTCGTGCGAGAGTCCCCACCACGCCTCCTTATCGGAAGCATGAGCGGCGGTTGAAGGTCGACAAATGTCGGGTCGAGGCGAGTCGGCTCTAGGAGTTGACGCCCAGAATGCCAAGACCGGTGAAGGAGTCGCCGGTCGGGCTGATGCCAGTCCGTTGATCGTTCTCGTCGAGCATGACTTTATTTTCGTCGGTGAACATCAGGTACTGAAAGATACCTTGAATGCCAAAGAACATTTTATTTCGCATCATGGGGATTTCGATTCCGGCGCCCACGTTAAAGCCGAAGGCGGAGTCTTTGGCGAAGTTGTCATTTCCAGAGACTGTGACGGTGCGGTAGACTTGCGAAAAGCCGCCAATTACAAATGGATTTAAGTTTGCAAGTCCGCGAGTTACGTTCTGGGTATTAAAGTAATACTTTAAGTTAAAAGTTAGGTCGTTGACGTTGACGTTGCCGCGGATGGCGGTGAAGCCAGTGCCGGTGACATTGAGCGTGTGGTCGCTGGTGAGAAAGCCGAACTGAAGGGCGAATCTTAGGTCGAAAAAGTAGCAAAGAAAAAGACCGAAGGTGATGTTGGACGAATAGATCTGACCCAGCGTTTGTGTCCAGCCACGCATGCCGCCGATGAATCCCATGGTCAGCATTCGGCCGTTGCGAAAGAAGTTGAGGTCCTCCTCCTCGTCGACGGATTCCTCGAACTCGGAGTAGTCGGCAAATGGATCATAGGCGTCGTCGGATTGCGCTACAAGAAGACCGGATGGAAGGTGAAGGCGATCGACGCTCGCGACATCGTCGGCGTGAGCGAGCCGTGGCCAGGCAGCTGTGCTGACAATAAGGATCAGCGCCAGCTGAGTAAAGACCCGAGTCGCCGAGAGTGCGGAGGTCAGACTTTGTTTCAACCAATGCTCCTTCATGTCGTTACGTCTCAGCATCCTTGAGTCCGCCAAGAACTCGCAACCCCTGCGGTAAGGGTAACGCATTGCGTGCCGAGGCTCTTTTATAGGCTATCGTTTGAAGTGGTGATGTTTCAAGAGGGAAGCGCGCGATATTGGAGTTCTGTTTGTCCATAAATGTCTGAGGCCTGGTCATTGTTCTGGCATTTGGGCAATTGTTGAAGAGTTAGTCAGAGCGGAGGATTGGTCGCACGCTGTTTTGCGGCTTAGCTTGCTTCTCGCCAGGGGCGCTGGTCTGATGGGGGCGCAAAGCCGAGTGGAGGGGTTGAAGTGTCGAAGTTCTCCTATCGTGATTCTGGGGTTGATGTCGAAGCCGGTGACCAGCTTGTCGATTGGCTGGTGGATTCGGGGGCGCGAGAAGCGTCCCCGCGCAAAGACTCGGTGATATCTGGAATTGGCGGATTTGCGGCGATTTTCAGGACTTCGTTTGGCCATATGAAAAAGCCATGCTTGGTGTCGAGCACCGATGGAATTGGCACCAAGATTCTTCTCGCTGCGGAATTTAAAAGACATCGCGATGTGGCTCAAGATTTGGTCGCGATGTGTGTGAATGATCTGGTGTGTTCTGGGGCCGAGCCGTTATTTTTTCTCGACTACTATGCCACAGGAAAACTTGACCCGAGTGAGGCCAAGAACTTTCTGCAGGGGGTTCGCGAAGCCTGCAATTCGGTGAACTGCGCATTGATTGGCGGCGAGACGGCCGAGATGCCAGGCGTCTATAAGCCAGGGGACTTTGATGCCGCTGGTTTTTCGGTCGGTGTCGTGGATGAAGATGATATTTTGGGACCTGATCGCGTTCGCGAAGGCGATGTTGTGATCGGCATTTCGAGTTCGGGATTTCACTCTAACGGCTATTCGCTTTTGCGAAAAGTTTTTGCCGACGAGATCGCCAGTCAGAACGAAGAGTGGCTTCGCACCTTGCTGACACCGACGGCGCTCTACGTGAACCTTGTTCTTGAATTGCACCGCGCGCGCCTTCTGCATGCGGTGGCGCATATCACAGGTGGTGGTATGGAGAATATTCCGCGGGTTCTGCCTCGCGGGATGGAGCTTCGACTGATTGATTGGGCTTGGCCAGACGCGTTTGTTGAAGTTCAAGATCGTGCGCGACTGTCGCGAGAAGAAATGCTGAAGACTTTGAACTGCGGAGTCGGCATGGCGCTGGTTGTTGAAAGTCGATCAGTCAATGACGTTGAGGCGGCGATTTCAAAAGCAGGCTTTCGGGCGATTCCGCTTGGACGTGTGCAGAGTTCGGGAGGCCTTGCCGAGTCGAGGGTGATTTATTGATGTCAAATGAGCGTTGGGCGATTTTGATTTCGGGTCGCGGTTCGAACATGGTTCGAATGATCGATTCGATGTCGGTTGACGTCGGACTGGTTCTGACGTCGGACCGGAATGCGTCAGGATGTGCTCGAGCGGTGAGGCGAGGTATTCGAGTCGAGCCCTTTCCGAAGAAGCTTGCCGAGTCGGGCCGAGCGGCTCTTGACTGGGGCGGCGTTGATTCACTTTTAAAGCCGGCGAAGATTTCGCGGATTTTTCTTTTGGGTTTTATGCGGATTGTGCCGGCCACGTTTCTCGAGAAGTGGGCGGGGCGTGTGTTGAATCTTCATCCGTCGCTTCTGCCGCTCTATCCGGGCTTGAACAGTATTGAAAAAGCCTTTGTCGCAGGCGACCGTATCGGTGCGACGGTGCACGAGGTTGTTCCGACTGTGGATGCGGGGCCGATTGTGCTGAGTAGGCCCGCTGTCGAGTTTCACGATGATGTCCCGGCGCTCGCCGATGTGGAACGGCTGGTTCATATTGAAGAGCAGCGAATGGTCGAACGGGTCTTGAGGAAACGTGTGAGGGGGCCGTGGTGACGGAGCAGCAGGCGTCGTATCAGATCTCTGATCTGGTCATTGTGTCGGTGGATACGCGAGGCTTTGAACTTGCCGCTCGTTTAGCGAAGCGCGGTTGGAAGGTCGTTGTTCTTGAACTTTCAGGTGGAGACCTTAGCTCGGATATGACGTGGGCGGATCGCTTAGGGCCGTTCTTGAGTTGGGAAAATGAGACTGTTGAAGCCGTTGATCCATCGGGTGAGCGCATACGTTCTGAGTTCGGTGCGATTTGGCTTCCGACAGGAATGGTTTTTTTAGGTGGCCGTAGGGCCGAGACCGGTGAGCGACATTTGCGCTTGGGTTTGGGAGCGCGGGTTTTCAATGAAGCGCAGGCGTTGAGCGGCGGGGGCGGTCTTGACCAGCACTGGCCGCTCGCGCTTCGTCGGAGCGTGATTTCGAATCGCCTTTTGCGACGTGAGAAATATTTGGACTCTCGCGCGTGGGCCGATCTTCCTTTTGAAAAGCCAGTGAAGGCGATGACGCGGGCCGATTCTATTGCTGCGATGAGAAGAGAATTTGCCGTTCGCGCTGGAGTGAGAATTGTCGACGTCCAGCGTATTTTAGCTGTGCCGTCGCGCGATCAACACATTGATCGAATCGATGTCGAGACGTTGGCGGGAACCTCGACGGGACCGTTGACAGAGCGAACTCGTTCGGTGGTTTGGATGCTTTCTCGAGATGAATCGGCGGACGACTCGTTTGTTGCCGCGGCTGCTCATGCCCGCGGTGTGTATGAGCTTGATGATGTTGCCCCCGAATTGCCAATAGAGAGTTCGCTTGCGTGGTGGAGGATGCGATTTGCGGTTAAGGGGATGGGCTCTGGGTACAGCGCCTATTTGCAACGCCTTCCGGAGATGCCTCCATTTATGGTTTTGGTGGGTTCGGTGGAGCGGCCTTGGAGTCACGACAACCTGATTGTTCTTGAGCGAGCCGAGCGCACGGGTACGCTGACGGAAGAGTCGCAGGTCTTTGACGCGTGGATACGGATTCCGTATTGGGCGCGAACGGACCATGTGTATCGCGACGAGCAGCGACTTCTGGTGCAAGAGCGCTTGAAGGCTCGCTATGTCGGCTGTGATTTTAATTGGGTGACGCCGTCGCCGATTGCCCTCACAGCTCCAGCGATTCGAATGCCGTTTGTCGTATACTCCGATACTTCGCGCTTTGGGGTCCGCTCGGACCAACAGAAAAAGGCGATGCGGGCTCCGATCCGCAATCTTGTTTTTGCTGGTCCTGAGACGCATCGAGCGACTGGGGTTTGGGGTCTCAGGATGTCTGAGGATCTATGGATTGAGCGGCTTGAGAAGATGCGTCGGGAATGGGATCCGGCGGCAAAACAGCAGGCGCCCCGCCGCGAGGAGGCACAGCCGTGATTGAACGTTACACGAAGCCAGAGATGGGAGCCGTCTTTCAACCGGAGCGTCGTTTTTTTTGGATGCTTGAAGTTGAAAAGGCTGTAGCAGAGGTGCAGGCAGAGTTGGGCTTGATTCCGTTTGAAGCGGCGCGAGCAATTGCTGAACGTGGGCGCTTTGATGTGGCGCGAATCGATGAGATCGAAAAAACGACAAAGCATGATGTCATCGCGTTTGTGAGCTGTGTTGCTGAAAACGTTGGCCCCGAAGGGCGCTGGGTGCACTACGGGCTCACGTCGAGCGATGTTCTGGATACAGCGCTGAATTTGCAAATTGCCGAGGCCGGACAAGTATTGCTCTCGGCAGTCGAACGCTTGATCGCGATTTTAAAAACTTGCGCCGTTCGCGAAGCCGACACGCTCTGCGCTGGGCGCACGCACGGAATGCATGCGGAACCGACAACGTTTGGAATGAAGCTTGCCGGCTTTTGGGCCGAGTTTTCCAGGCATCGTGAGCGTTTGGCCGCGGCACTCGCGGACATTCGCGTGGGAAAACTCTCTGGCGCCGTGGGAACATATTCGACACAAACACACCTTGTTGAAGCTGGTGTTTGTAAGCGCCTGGGACTTCGGCCTGAGACGATTGCGACACAGGTTGTTCCGCGTGATCGCCATGCCGCTGTGTTTTCGACGCTGGCGCTTTTGGGTGGCGGCATTGAGCGCTTGGCTGTTGAGTTTCGTCATTTGCAGCGAACTGAGATTGGCGAAGTGACCGAGGCCTTTGGCCGCGGGCAAAAGGGCTCAAGTGCGATGCCGCATAAAAAGAATCCGATCTCGGCCGAAAATCTAACGGGGGCCGCAAGGCTGCTTCGCTCTTATGCTTCGTCGGCCTTTGAAAATATGGCGCTCTGGCATGAACGAGATATCTCACATTCATCTGTTGAGCGTGTGATTGTTCCTGATGCGTTTATTTTGGCTCACTATGCGTGTGCGCGAATGGCGGATCTGGTTGAAGGGCTTGAAGTGAATCGTGAGGCGATGCTTAAGACAATGGCTGAGTCACATGGGTTCTTGTTTAGTTCACATCTTTTATTGGCGTTGGTTGAAAAGGGCCTGTCTCGCGAAGAGGCCTATCAGCTTGTGCAAAAGCTCAGTCACGGGTTGAAGGCTGGTCAGCATCTCAAGGAGGCTGCGCTGCTGAATTCTGATGTGACATCACGGCTTTCGGCCCTCGAGATTGAAAGCATTTTTTCAGGTGAGCGACACAAGAAGGCCATTCGCGAGCACTTGGCTCGAGTGGGTTTGGTTGGAGGGAATGCATGAGTGCGTATGAGCCAGGCGAGTTGATCTACGAAGGCAAAGCCAAGAAACTGTTTTCTATTCCCGGGCAGCCGGAGCTGTTGTTTCAGGAATACAAAGATAGCCTCACGGCCTTCAATGCACAAAAGAAGGGTTCGTTTGAAGAGAAGGGGGCTCTCAATCGAGAGATCTGCGCCCTTCTTTTTGATGAGCTGGAAAGAAACAGTGTGCTCACACATCGTATCCAGGAGATTCCTCCAAACGCGATCGTGACTCGCAAACTCAAGATGGTGAAGCTTGAGCTTGTGGTGCGAAATGTTCTTGCGGGGTCGACTGCGAAAAAATTTGGCTTCGAGGAGGCGACCCCTCTCGATTCACCGCTTGTGGAGTTTTACCATAAGGATGATGGGCTTGCCGATCCCTTTGTGAGCGACGAACAGGCAATTATGCTTAAGACCGCTCGCGATCGTACCGAGCTTGACGCTCTTCGCGCCTTTGGTTTGAGGATTAACGCCGTGCTGGTGCCGTATCTGCTAAAGGCTGGTATCCGTCTTATCGATTTCAAAGTTGAGGTCGGTTACGACAAAGATGGCGTCTTGCGCCTCGCAGATGAGATTTCTCCCGACACGTGTCGCCTTTGGGACGCGAAGACCGGAGAAAAAATGGATAAAGATCGTTTTCGTCGGGATCTTGGTGGCATCGCGGAGGCTTACCGCGGAGTGCGAGATCGTTTGCGTCAAGCAGGGGGTAAGTGATGGCTGAGTTTACTTTTGGTGTAACAGTGATGCCGCGAAAAGAAGTTCTCGATACGCAGGGTCGTGCAGTCGAGGAGGCGTTGAAGCGCGAAGGCGAGCCGGTGCTGTCGTGCCGTGTGGGGCGCTTTGTTGAGCTCAAGGTTTCAGCAAGCGATCGAAAGCAAGCTGAGGTCACTGCGAAAAAAGTGGCGGAATCGCTTCTCTGCAATTCGTTGATCGAAACGTTTACTCTTGGTGAAGCGAATGGCTAAGTCGATCGGTAAATCCGTTGTCGGCGTTATTCGATTTCCTGGAACGAATTGCGATCGCGATGTTTTTGAGGCGGTTTCGAAGCTCGGCGGTGAGCCGCGCTGGCTCTGGCACGGTGATCTGTTTGATCACAAAGAGTATTCGGCGTTGATTCTTCCTGGAGGATTTAGTTACGGCGACTATTTGCGAAGCGGCGCTTTGGCGGCGCGGGCGACGGCGATGAAGTCGGTTCGCGAGGCAGCGGTGTATGGAACGCCGATACTTGGAATCTGCAATGGTTTTCAAATTCTCTGTGAAGCGAGACTCTTGCCGGGAGCACTTTCACGCAATCAGGGGCTTCGTTTTATCGATGAGTGGGTGGAGCTGAAAGTCGTCGGCGGCCTTTCACGCTTTGGACAAAATGCAAAGGTGCAAACAGCTTCGGGCCTTCGGATTCCGATTGCCCATGCGGATGGACGCTACACGGTTTCAGTTGACGAGGCCAATAGGCTTGAAGATCGCGGCCAGGTTTGGCTTCGCTACAAAGTGAATCCCAATGGATCGGTCGCTGATATTGCTGGAGTGACGAACGAGGCGGGAAATGTTTCAGGATTGATGCCGCATCCGGAGCGGGCGCTTGAAACTTGGATGGGTTCTTCTGACGGACGGGCGCTGCTCGATCTCTGGAGCTAACAGATGGGTCAAGACACACGAGATAATGCCGAACTGGATAGAAAGCTGAGACACTACCGCCTTAGTCGCGATGAGCATCGTCGCATTGTCGGACTGATCGGTCGTGAACCACAGGGCGTGGAGTGGGCGCTGTTCTCAGCTCTTTGGAGTGAGCATTGCTCTTATAAAAGTTCGCGTGTGCATTTAAAAGGACTTTTTAATCAAAGTCCGCGGGTGCTTCAGAGTTTTGGTGAAAACGCCGGTGTTGTCGATCTTGGTGAGGGTGAGCGTGTCGCATTTAAAATGGAAAGTCATAACCACCCGAGCTTCATTGAGCCCTATCAGGGGGCCGCAACGGGTGTCGGTGGAATTCTGCGCGATATCTTTACGATGGGTGCTCGCCCAATTGCGCTCGCAGATTATCTTTGTTTTGGACGCCCTGAAGCCAAGCGAATGGAAAAACTTGTCGACGGCGTGGTTCGAGGCATTGGCGGATACGGCAACTGCGTTGGTGTACCGACAATCACCGGGCAAACTGAGTTTGACGAAAGTTACGATAAGAATATTCTTGTGAATGCGATGGCCGTTGGCCTCTTTCGCCCTGGTGAGAAAGTGTTTCTTTCGAAGGCCAGCGGTGTCGGCAATCTTGTCGTGTACGCTGGAGCCAAGACCGGACGCGATGGCGTCCACGGGGCCAGTATGGCTTCTGAAAGTTTCGATAAGGAATCTGAGAAGAAACGGCCGACGGTGCAAATCGGCGACCCGTTCTTTGAAAAGCTTTTGATTGAATCCAGTCTTGAGGTGATGGAGCAGGACCTTGTCGTCGCAATTCAAGATATGGGTGCAGCGGGATTGACAAGTTCGTCATTTGAAATGGCGGCCAAGGGCGGCGTTGGTTTTACGCTGCACTTGGACCGCGTTCCGCTTCGCGATGCGACGCTTGAGCCTGAGGATATTTTGCTCAGTGAAAGTCAGGAGCGGATGTTGATGGTGGTTGAACCGTCAAAGCTTGAGCGACTTCAGGCGCTCTATCACCGCTGGGGTCTTGATGCTGTGGCGATTGGTGAAGTGACCAAAGATCGCGTCATGCGACTTTATTGGAAGGGCGATCTTCTGACTTCAATTGATCCCGATCTTCTTGTCGAACACCCGCCGCGCTATGAGCGGGCCTATGAGTCGTGGAAGCCAAAGCATCGGATCACTGACGGGCCGGTGTTGATGGCTAGCGGCTTGAAGGTTGGCGAAGAGCTATTGAAGCTTCTCGGCTCTGCCGAGGGAGCATCGCGCGAGTTTATCTATCGGCAATACGATGGCCACGTTGGCGCAAGTACGGCCGCCGACTGTCGGGAATCAGTCGGCGTCGTTCGATTGAAGGACTCTGGCCGAGGTCTTGGCGTTGTCTTAGGATGTCGCCCGTACTTGATGCGCTTTGATGCGCTTGAGGGAGGACGTGATACGGTTGCGTATCCGTCGCTTGAACTTGCGGCGAAGGGCTTTGAGCCATTGGCGATGACGGATTGTTTGAATTTTGGAAACCCTGAGCGTCTTGAGGTTATGACTTCGTTTGTTGCCGCCCTTGGGGGGATGAACGAGCTTGCTCGTGAGCTTGTGGCGCCGATTATCAGCGGCAATGTGAGTTTTTATAACGAGACCGAGGGGCGCAACATAACGCCGACACCGTCAACAGGGCTTGTTGGACTGAGGCGCTCAGTGGAAGAACTTCCGACGTCAAACTTCACGCAGGCGGGGCATGAAGTCTTTGTTGTTTCAACATCGAAGATTTTTGAATTTGGCGGAGCCTTTGCTGAGAAAACAAAGCTTGAACCGCGGGCCATGGGCGCGATCGATCGCGATTCGGTGAAATCGCTTGTGACGTCATTGCTGGCAGTTGAAGCCGGTGGCTTTATCCAGGCCTCGCGCGTTGTTGGAAAGTTTGGACTTGGTTACGCGCTTTCGCGAATGGCATTGGGAGGCGTTGGCGCAGAAGTGAACGGCCATTCATTTGCGGAGCTCTTTTCTGAGCGACTCTACGAGGTTGTCATTGCGACATCACTTTCACGTGAGGACTTTGAAAAGCAGTGGGCGACGGCTTCCGGAGGAAGTGCACCGATTCGATATCTTGGTCGGACCGGCGGTTCGATTTTGAAGATCGGGTCCGATGTTGAATTGACAGTTCAGGAACTGACGACTGTTTATCATCGGGGATGGGTACAGAGCTTTCCGAACCTTGCGGTGAATGTATGAGCGAATCTGTAAGTGAATCGATGAAGCGCACCTGGAAAGATGAGTGCGGTGTTGTTGGCGTGTGGAACAATGAACACGCAAGCCGCCTCAGTTATCTTTCGCTGTATGCGATTCAGCATCGTGGGCAAGAATCGGCCGGGATTGTGACGGTTGATGCGAGCGGTGAGCATCGCGTGCAAAAGGGCCTTGGTCTTGTCCAAGAGGTTTTTGATGACGTGAGTCTTGATCGTCTCTCGGGGCGCGCTGCGATTGGACATGTGCGATACTCAACGACCGGCGTGAATCAGATGGCCAATGCGCAGCCGATGCAGGCGAATCTATTCAATGGCCCGGTGGCCGTTGCGCACAACGGAAACATCGTCAACGCGAATGAAATAAAAAAACGCCTCAAAGAAGACGGTGCGATTTTTCATGCCACGAGCGACACCGAGGTCATTCTGCATCTGATCGCACGTCATCACTCATCGAACCTTGTGGATTGCTTGCAGGCTGGCCTTGAAGAGCTTGATGGAGCGTATAGTCTGACGGTGCTCTCGCATCAGAGTTTGATTGCCGCGCGTGACCCTTATGGGTTTCGACCGCTGGTGCTTGGAACTTTAAAAAATGGTGACGGCGAAAAGTCTTGGATTGTCGCAAGTGAAACGTGTGCGTTTGATCTGATCGGGGCACAATTTGTGCGAGAGATCGAGCCAGGGGAAATCTGGTGGGTCGATGCGAGCGGTGAGCACTCGATTAAAATGAAAAAGAAGCGCGAGCGGGCTTCATGCATTTTTGAACACGTCTATTTTGCGAGGCCTGATTCGATCGTCTTTGGGCAGAGTGTTTACGGCGTCCGCAAAGAGGCCGGACGGCAATTAGCAGAGCAGGATGAGAAAGAAGGATTTCTCAAAGATGTGGATCTGGTGATTCCTGTTCCAGACTCCGGTGTTCCTTCGGCTCTGGGCTATAGCGTGCAGTCGGGAAAACCGTTTGAGCTTGGCATTATTCGCAATCACTATATTGGTCGGACGTTTATTCAGCCGCATCAGGCCCTTTGGCGTGAAGATTAAGCTCAATCCACAGACCTCAGTTTTAAGCGGCAAGCGTGTCGTTGTGATTGACGACTCGCTTGTGCGTGGGACGACGTCAAAAAAAATTCTGCAGCTGGTTCGCGCGGCTGGCGCTAAGGAAGTGCACTTGCGCATCGCCGCTCCGCCGACGATTGGGCCCTGCTACTACGGCGTTGACACTCCAGAAAAGTCGCAATTGATTGCAAGCTCGCAGTCGGTTGAGAGTATTGCAAAGTTTGTTGGCGCAGACTCTCTTCGCTATCTTGATCTCGCCGGCCTTAAAGAGGCTGTGCAGGGGCAGAACGGCGGCTATTGCGCGGCTTGTTTTGATGGAAAATATCCGACCGATCTGTTCGGTCTTGATCGCAATCCGAAAGGACATCTCCGTGGCATCGACGCTTAAAAAGAACACCACCAAGCTTGCGTGGCGTGCTCTCAAAAAAGGTGATCTTGTCGACGTGATCGCGCCGGGGTTTCGGCCCACCGATGATGAGGTCGAAGCCGGAATTCAGTTTTAGAGAGCTTTGGACTTCGCGCACGTTTACCAAAAGATATTTTTGCAGGTCCCGGCGAGCCTGGCGATTTGCTCTCGGCCAATGTCGATGAGAAGCGTCTTCGGGCTGTGCAGAAGGCGCTATCGGCTCGCGACTCGCGCGCGGTCTGGTGTCTTCGCGGTGGATACGGGGCTATTCGTTTAGTTCCGGGACTCATGAAGATGAAGCGCCCTGCGGTGGTAAAGCCACTTCTTGGTCTCAGTGATGTGACGACGCTTCAGCTTTTCTTATTGGAAAAATGGAAGTGGCCGTCGCTTCACTCGCCGCTCTTGGATCGTCTGGGGCGCGTGGTGAATCCACATTTGGCTGAAGGGCCAACAGGTCCGCGTCCTATTCCGCCAGCGGCGCACGTCGAAGAGCTTCGGCGTGTTCTTTTTGGCGAGGAGTCGAGTGTTCTCTATGAGGGTTTGCGTTGGATTGGGCATAAGCCGGGCGCACAGCCCAAGGTGCGATCGATCAAAGGTATGCTGACAGGAGGCAATCTTGTGACGTTTGCTTCGGCGATCGGCACAAGCCTTCATCCCTCAACCAAGGGGCGCATTGTCTTTTTTGAAGATATCGGTGAGCGCGGTTATCGCGTCGATCGTCTGCTTGAGCAGATGGTGCAGAGTGGAGTTTTGTCGGTAAAGACAAAGGCCATCGTCTTTGGTGAATTCACCGAAGGGCGTGAGCCGGATGGAACAAGTAAAGTGAGTGCGGTCATTGAGCGCTTTGCCTCGACGTGGGCAAAAAAGTGCGGTGTTCCAGTTTTGACGGGACTTCCGATTGGTCACGGCGAGCATCAGCGGGTGGTTCCGCTTGGAACGGTGGCGGATCTTGACTGGAAGGCAGGGGCGCTCTCAGTCCAAGTGGGTTCTTGTTAATGGCATCGAGCCGCTTTGAGAAGAAGCTTGGCGAGTTCTTAGTGGCGCAGGGTGTGGCGCAAGCGACACCGAGTTTGCGTGTTCAGGCGTTTAGCGGTGGCCGAAAAAAAATCGATTTTCTAATAGGCGATGATTGGACGTACTACGATTGGGCCTCGCTCACAAAGATCGTATTTTCTGTTTCCTCGCTCATGCTGGCCGTCGACGAGGGCGATATCGCGATCGGTGATCGCGTGAATGATTGGGTACCAGAGCTTTCTGATTTTCCATTTCGTCTTCGCGATCTTGTTACGCACTCTGCTGGTCTGGAGTGGTGGAAGCCATTTTATGAGCGAGCGAGGCGGGGAAAAGATCCGGGCGATGCTTGGCGGATTTTGATTGAAGATGTTTTAAAGTCGGTTCGGAAGCATCATGCTCGACGCGCAGGGGCTGTGCCTTCGGTGTATTCGGATCTCGATTTCTTCTTGCTTGGTGAAATCCTGATGCGGGCAACGCTCACGCCGCTTGGTGAGCGTTGGGTTGAATTGAGCGATCGCCTGAGTCTACATTCGACGTGTTTTCACGCGGTTAAAAAGTCATGGGTCGAGCCGGGCGTGGTTTGGAGTCCTGAGCGTGTGAAGCTGACGGCTCCGACGGAGTATGATCGAAAGCGAGCGAAGGGTTGTCTGCAGGGCGTGGTTCACGATGAGAATGCGTGGGCGCTTGGTGGAGCT
The DNA here is from genome assembly GCA_016713885.1 of Bdellovibrionales bacterium. GTDB lineage: Bacteria > Bdellovibrionota > Bdellovibrionia > Bdellovibrionales > JAMPXM01. The sequence continues at coordinate 349,691 of JADJOF010000006.1, forward strand.
GCGCCGCACGCGGGACTCTTTGGGCCGATTGAGGATCTTTCGCGCTATGGACTTGAGCTTCGAAAGCTTATGCGCGGTGAGAAGTCTCGGTTGCCTGTGGCGGGAACGCGGTTTTTGCGACGAGCGATTCCGCGAACGCAGGGCGACTGGGCGCTTGGCTTTATGATGCCAACAAAAGGCAGTGCGAGCTGTGGTCCACGTTTTTCGCTTTCAAGCATCGGACACACCGGATTTACAGGAACATCGCTCTGGTATGATCCAAAACAGGATCTCCTTGTGACAATTCTTTCGAATCGCGTCTCGCCGACTCGCGAGAACAAGGCGTTCGTCGGTCTTCGCCCACAGATTCACTCTGAAATCGCGCGGCTACTTTCTTAAGTAGTAAGCAAGTCCACACAGCGCAATGCCGACGCCCCAGTCTTGAAGTGGACCATTGGTTACGTACGGGTAGAACATCAGCGCAAAGGCGACAGCCACGAGGCGATAGTTCGCCCGTTTTCGGGCATAGCCAAGAAGCCACATCCCTGCGATGCCAAATAGAACTCCCGAGATAACGCCAGACCATGTAAAGCCAAGAACGGAACCAAGATCCTGGCCGCCGCTATCTTGGAGAGCGGCGAGGCGTTCTTGAAGCTTCTCTGCGAGTTCTTGCTCGTTCATGAGCCATATTGTTGCGCATTAGATGCGAGTTGCAACAACGTTCATGGAGTTACCGCAGATCCTGTGCGTTTTGATTTGAAAGCCTGCCGCTCGCAGTCGGGTCAGGAACTCATCGGCCGCGTAGGGCTTCACGAGAATGCCCTTTTTGATTCCCCAACGGTTGATCTGATTTGCGATCCATCGCAAAGGGCGTGGTCCGCGTGGATGGAGAAGGACGTTACAGGCCATGGTGCCGTTCGGCTTGAGTGTGCGGTTGAGCTCTTTGAGGGCTGAGTCGAGGTCAGCAAAACAGTGAATGGCGTTTGCGACTGCAGTGGAATCAAATTGATTGTCGGCAAAGGGCAGGAGGGAGACGTCGGCGACGCAGAGCTCGATGCCGGGATTGCTGGCGAGCTTTTTGATGGCGCCAGCGAGCATTGATTCAGCATAGTCAAAAGCGACGATGTGTTTGGGGTGGCGTCCGCGCAAAGCCTGATATCTAAGAATGAGTGAAAAGAGTGAGCCTGAGCCAATTGCCACCTCGAGATGGTTGTCGGAGATGTTCTGCGCAAAGAATCGAATCTGATTGAGGAGCGAGACTCGGTAGCTAAGCGTGAGGATGCAAAAGCCACGAATGTCGTACCACCAAGGATCGGAGTCGTAGGCGAGGCTGATCTTCTGAAGCTGTTCTTTTGAGAGCGTGCTCATAGGCTCATGCTATCGACGCGCATATTTAAGGCATCGGCTATTTGAGCTTTGAACAGAATAGATCGCTGCGGACCATTTTTATAAAGTGAGCGATCGGGGGACTTCTGTAGCGATGGCCTCATCGCGACGAATGGATGGCTCTAGTGGCGCGCGCTGTAGGTTTTGGTCGAGCGTGTCTTGAGCCGAGAAGTCTTGAACGAGAATCACGCGAATGTCGGTTTTTGGATCTTGGTCGCTGTCGGCAATTGAGATCAGTTCTTGATGATGGCGCCGAAGCGCTTCGCCGATTTTCTGTGTGGCATTTTTTGAAAGTGCCGCAATTCGAAATCCGACAAAGCTTGGGTTTTCACCGAGTGTAATGGGTTTATTGTCGACTCGAGCGAGACGAAGATAAGACCGGTAGCTCCAGTAGCGAACAAAGCGACAGATCTGCTCGCGAGTCACGCCCTCCATTTGAAGATACTCGTAGGTCGGGGTGTATTTGCCAGAAGAGTCATCGGTTTTTCTTATACTTCCACGTTTCTCCATCTGTTGAAGGAGTGCCGTGGCTTCGTTTGTCGAGCAACCGATGTGGTGAGCGACGAACGCGTCTGAGTGTGAGGGGAGAGCGGTGTAGTCTACTAGGCGCAAAGCGGCTTCGAGTGCCGCTGCAAGAGGTTCTGTCCCATGCTCTTCGGCGAAGAGGGGGAGTTCAAAGTCGCCGGAAACTTTCTGTGCCGCCTCAGTGCCTAGGAGTCTCAAGAGAAAAGCATCGAGTCGTTGTGGAGCATGGTCGATGAGAGCAAGAACGACATCGAGATCACATGACGTATCGCCACGGAAATATCGCTTGAGCGTTGACGGATGCAGGTGAATGGCTGCGGCGATCTGTTCAATTGACTCGTGGCTATGAATGAGGCGCAGATGACGAAGGAAGAGTGCGGGATCGACGTCTTCTGCAGCGCTATCGTGAGCCGGTGTTTTGATATCGAGGGCGAAGACTTCGCGCAGTGTGATGATGAGTGGAAGTTTAAGTTCTTCAGCGAGATCCCAGAACTCGCTCCATCGACATTGTTTGGTTCCGTTTAGCCACCGCTCGACTTGGTTAAAGGCATAACCCAGCCGGCGACTCAGGGCGATTGAATCTTCTTGGATCAGGATCTGCGTCAGCAGACGCTGCTTGAGGCTTGGATAGTTCATGGACGGAAGATTTCCAACGGCTGTGCGAGAGAGTCAAGACTGTGTCGGAAGGGCTTCGACGCAGACGGTGATTCTTGAGAGTTTCTCGACCAGTTGTCGCTTCTGAAGTACGGGCCACCACTCATAGAGCAAGTGATTGATCGGATTCCACAGCGCAACCCAACCTAGAATATCGATACCCTGTTTGACGGTGCTGGCGACAAAGCCTTCATGGCTCACGAGCAGGTAGGCCCCAAACTGACAGGCGATAAGGAAACTCATACCGAGAAGGAGGCCCCAGCGCCCTTCGCTGAGAATGGATCGAATCTCACCAGTTAGCGATTGAATTTCAAACGAGTAGTAGTCGCGAATAGCCTGTTCGATGTCGTTTTGAGAAAAGTGGCTGAGGCTACCGATTGGAATCTGGATTTTGAGCTGAACGTTTTTCGATTCAGGCTCCTCTTCCATGGCGACTAAAAGATAGCGAGCAAAGTCGTCATCGAGATCTTTTTCCCGAAAAGGTGCGGGGTCGCGGAGATCAAAGACCTGATCGGGCGAACGAAGGCTCAGCACGACCTCGAGATCTTGTCCCTCGCTTGTGCGGACAGCCCGAAACGACATCTCTACTGCCCTCGCGTTTCAAGAGCCGTAATCAGTTTTTGATAGATGCCATCGAAGCCGCCGTTGGACATAATGAGAATTGCATCACCCGCCTTGGCTTCGCGTGTGAGTGTGGCTACGATGGCGTCGACATTTTCTTTGAGATCGACAGTGACACCCTTGGCGCGAACATCGCTGATCAGCTTCTCAATGGAGAAGCGCTCGGCTTCGGGAATTCCGGTTTGATTGAAGGGCGGCGGGAAAAGTACTCTTTGGGCGCCAGAGAAGGCATCGGCGTATTCGTTTTGAAAAACATTGCGTCGCGAAGTTGCCGAGCGTGCTTCAAAAACTGAGAACACGGTTCGTCCCGGAAACTGTTCTTGGACTGTTCGAATGGTGTCTTTTACGGCTGTCGGGTGGTGCGCAAAGTCCTCGATCATCGTTACGCCGCCGGGCCGGCCGAGAATCTGTTGGCGACGCTTAACTCCCTGAAAACCAGAGAGGAGATCGGCCACGTTTTGACCGTCGTACCCGAGGCTCTCCCAGAGGGCGACAGTGGCCATCGCATTTTTGATGTTGTACCGACCAATGAGCTTAAGATGGATTTTAATTGGCGGTTTTCCATGGCGCGTGATTGTGAAGCGAATGCCATCGCCCGGAACAGTTTCGATATTCTCCGGACGATAGGTGCCTTTCTCAAGGCCAAAAGTCACCACTTGCACGCCACGCGCTTCAAGTTGTTTGCGCCCTACGCGAAAGGAGGTCGCGAATAGTCTCTTCATCTTCGCAGGCGACAAGGAGGCCGCCCTCTGGAATCAGATCGAGAAGCATGAGAAACGCTTCTTTGACGTGTTCAAGGTCACGATAGATATCGGCGTGATCAAATTCAACCGAATTTAAAATTACCGACTGCGGTTTGTAGTGAATGAACTTTGGAACTTTGTCGAAGAACGCAGTGTCGTACTCGTCGCCCTCGATGACAAACCAATCTCCTTCTGGCGACCGAAAGCTCAAATCGAAGTTCTTAGGAATTCCGCCGATCATGAAGTCTGGTTTAAGGCCAAGCCGATCGGCGATGTAGGCATTCATGCTGGTCGTCGTTGTTTTTCCGTGCGTGCCAGCGACAACCACAGAATGGCGATTTTGAATGACGAGAGCGCCCATCGCTTGCGGTAGACTTGTGAACGGGATGTCGGATTCAAGAAGAGCCTCGGCTTCTTCATACTTTCTCGAAATGACATTTCCGACAATCACCAGGTCTGGGCGTACATTGAGATTTTCGCGCTTGTAGCCTTGCATGATTTGAATGCCTAGCTTCTCAAGCTGAGTGGACATCGGCGGATAAACGTTTTGATCAGAGCCCGTGATCTTGAAGCCGCGACTCTGTAACAGGCCGGCGAGCGAGGCCATGGCGGTGCCGCAGATTCCCATAAGGTGAATGTGAGCGTCTGGTTTGAGATGAAGTTCTTTTGCAGGAGGACGAGTTTGAGGTGCAGTCATGCTGTCCAATAGCATTCTCCAGCTTCGCGGTGACATCAAGACGATTTTACGGCTTCGTGGCTACCGATCGACGCTAACCGGCTATACGACAGTCGGGCACTGTGCTGAAGTGAGGGCGTCAGAAAATCTTAACCGGGGAGTCGCCATGCCAGTCGGATTCAGGTTCGTAATGGTATTCACTTTTGCCGCGTTGATCAGTCTTCCGTTTCTGAGTTGTCAGTCGGGACCGCGCACAGATGGAGCGGGTATCGGCGCGAACGTCGGTGTGGCGGCAAGTGGTGTTAAGCTTCCGGCTTCGACCGGTCACAATCTGGAGAGCGACTCCATGCAGTTTCTTGACCTTGAAGACGTCGAGTCGCCGAAGGCGCTCGCTTGGGTGCGCGAGCAAAATAAATTCACGAAGGATCGCTATGGTAGCGATGCCGATTACAATGAGACGCGGCAGGAGATTCTCTCAATTCTTGGAAGCGAAAGATCGGATTCCGTCAATTTCGATTCGAGAAAAGGAAGCCAAAACCGGAAAGCAGCTCTGGGTTCGACATTTCCTGCAGGGACAAGATGCCAAGGGTGTCAATCATGTTAGGGGGATTGTTCGTGAGCAATCGCTTGCGGACTTTAAAGCGAAAAAAGAAAACTGGCGCACGATTTTTGATGTCGATGCTGTCGCAAAGAAAGAGAAACGAAATTGGGTTTTTGAAGGACTGGACTGCGCACCGCAAAATTCATCGCGCTGTTTGCTGATGCTGTCTGATGGCGGAGCGGACGCGGTTTGGACGCGTGAGTTCGACATTGATCGCGGCATCTTTGTGAAGGGTGGATTCGAGATCCCGATGGGCAAAGTTTCCTCCGCATGGCGAGACGATGACTCGCTCTGGGTATCCTATATCGATCGCCCTGAAGCGGCATCGCGAGCGGGATACGGGCTTGAAGTGCGCCTTGTTGAGCGCGGACATGCGTTGGCATCGGCTCCCGTTGTCTATCGCGGAGAGGCCGCGAGCAACTACAGCACTGGCTACACGGTTCGATCAGAGTCGCTTTCAGTCGATCTGATTCAAGAGGGAATTTCATTTTTTGAGTCCAAACAATTTATTCGTATGCCAGACGGAATGAATCGTCGGCTTCCGCTTCCGCTCGGAGTGGAGCTTCACGGACTTTATCATTCGAGCCTTTTGTTTTCGGTACGAAAACGGGATCTCGTGAAGACTGTCGATGGCGATCGTGCGCTTGCGCCCGATGTGCTTTACGCAATATCGGCCGAGCGTTGGCTTGCCGACGGCCACGGCGTTGATCGCCTGCCTCCGGTTGAAACCGTGTTTGCTCCGTCAGAGAAACAAACGATCAGCGGAGTCTCGGTAACTAAGGGGCGAGTGTGGCTTTCTTATCTCGACGATGTTGTCGGCAAAGTTCGCGAGATCAAGCGTTCTGATTCGGGGTATTGGTCGCTTGGAGAAGAGATCCTACCTGGTCGTGTTGGCAACCTCACGATGAGCTTCTCTGACTATCGTATCAATGAAGCCACGCTGTTTTATTCGGACTTTACGACGCCGAGTCAGATGTACTTGATTTCTGATCGAACGGAACTGCTGCGGGAGACTCCGTCGCGTTTTGACACCGCGGGTGTACAGGTGCAGCGCCACGAAGCGAAGAGTAAAGATGGAACAAGAGTTCCCTATTTTCTCGTCCTGCCATCGAAGCGAAAGGCGGCACCTCCTTATCCTGTTTTGATTTCGGCTTATGGCGGGTTTGAAGTGCCGATGGTACCAAACTACCTTGGCGCCACCGGAAGGTTTGGGTTGAAAAAGGCGGTGCATTTGTTCTCGCCTGCTTGCGCGGAGGCGGAGAGTTTGGTTCTAAGTGGCATCAAGCGGCTCTCAGGGAAAAACGTCAAAACGCCTTTGATGATCTCTACGCTGTCGCAGAAGATCTCGTTCAAAAGCGACTCACAGTTCCGCAAAAACTGGGCGTGCGCGGTGGTTCGAATGGTGGTCTGCTCACAGGGGTCGCGCTCACTCAGCGGCCGGATTTGTTTTCGGCGGTGCTGAGCCAAGTACCGCTCCTCGACATGCTTCGTTACCATAAGCTGCTCGCTGGCGCCTCGTGGATGGCCGAGTACGGAGATCCCGATCAAGCGACAGATCGCGAGTGGCTGCTTAAGTATTCACCGTTTCAGGCATTAAAGCCCGGTGTTCAGTACCCAGAGGCGCTGTTCACAACCAGCACCCGCGATGACCGCGTTCACCCCGGTCATGCGCGACGAATGGTGGCGAAGATGAAAGCCCTCGGCATTCCAGTATTGTACTTCGAGAATACCGATGGCGGTCACTCTGGCGCTGCTGAAATGAAGTCGCGCGCCGCCCTTCAGGCCATGGAGTACCGCTACCTTTGGAGCAAGGTCGGCTCTCCCGTTGGCGGGGAGTGAACGAAAGGTACATTGTACCTTCTGGCGGCTGGGTGCGCCATGGAGGGCCACTTTCTGTCACTCTGCCTAGAAGATGACAGAGGTGGCTTGCTCAAGGCTGGCAAATTGCGCCGTGGATGAGGAGTTTTCGAGTCCAGGAATTGCTCCATTTTCGGATTATGGCGAAGTTCACCTCCGGATTGAAACTCAAAGCTTTGGCTGTTTTGGGCCTTTTGCTCGTGCCCTATTGGGCATCTGCGAGCGAAGTCGTTGGACAGGAGCCGACGCTGACCGTTCGGCCGGCGCCGGCCGCCCATTTCGATGAGGTCTTTTTTCGCAGCAAAGACGTCGATGGTACGGAGTACGCCGTTGTTCGCCCGCCGTA
>JADJOF010000007.1 GCA_016713885.1 Bdellovibrionales bacterium
ACACTTACCCCGTGGCGATTTCTCGAGCGACATTGGGTTCCGGCTCGTTGTTGATGACCGACCGCGCGGGTCACCATTCGTGGACGATCAAGTATTTTTCAGACACGGGTATTCCGTTTCTTGTCTTTGGTTCGCGACCAGCAAAGACCGAGCTTTACGAACGTTTTGAGTATCCTTCGGTCGACTTTCTTTTTCCCAATGGAATCCGCGCCGAGACCAACGCGGGGTTTCGTTCGTTTCGTCATCCTGAGTACATTGGTAAAAAGGTCTACGATGTTCCCGGATACTCACTTGATCAGTATCAGATCGTAGGGAAGTGGGCGCGGGGAATTCAAAAGAAGATGCAGCAAGTTGAAGAGACGGCTGAGCAGCGCACTGTTCGCATCTTGAACGAGTCGTGCAAAGGAGCGTTCGAGCGTGTTTCAGTGATTGCCGATGGTGTGGCGTTCAATGAGAAAATCGGTGGCCGCTGCATGACATCGACCGAGTACGATGACAACTCAACGCCCAGCCGCGATGGTCGTTTGAAGTCAACTTTTCAGGAGTTGGCCGCGTCCTATCGCGACGCGAATAATGGTGGACAGCTTTCCGCGAACACACGGAAACTTGTTGAAGCGGTGTTGAATGGATCGCGCGCTCCCAGGACGCCAGATTCATTCTGCATGATTGAGTACGCGCCAGGGCAGACTCTGACATTGGGCGAGGTTTACGAGCGTTCGATTGGCGATCAGCTCTCGAACAATCCGCACGATTCACTTGCGATGCGCTGGGGCTTTGAGCGTGGACCAAGTGCAAAAGCGCGCTCGTGCCCTGTATACTGATTCGGTCTAAAGGAGCGGCTTGTGGCAGACGATCGGGACGAGAATGTGATTGAGCGCCGAGTGGATCGGCGGCGCCGCCTGATGGAACAGGCCGACTCGCCGACTCTCCGCCGTATCGTCGGCGGTGTGATTATTGCGGCCACTCTCTACTATGGACTCTTTGGCTCGAGGTCCTTTGAGCGTCGAACTGCAAATAAAACCGCAGCCGAAGAGACCTCCAGTCAACTGAAGCAGCCCGTACTGACGCTTCCAAATTTAAGCTTGAGTGCCACCCCTGCGCCGGCCGAAAGTCGTGGCTTGGTGGAAAAGGTGAGTCCGCTTAGTGCTGATACCATCGCGACGATTTCCGACTGTACTAAGGGCGTCGACAGTCTTCGATTGATCGATCTTAAAGCCAGCATTTTGGACCAAATTCTCGCACCAGCGCTATCTGGAAAACATCGACTTGAACTACAAAACGTCCGCATTCAGATTCCAAACGGCCGTGAATGGCGACTCCATGCCAGTCCTGAAGGTCAGACCGGCGAGCTCCGATTTAAACTCTTCCAAGTGGCGCAAGATGGACTTCCTGAATCGATTCCATTTCCGACCGAAATCAGCACGCTTGCGGGTGCCGCTTGGAGCCCAGAGGCCGTTGAACAATTCAAAAAGCTCGGTCGGGTGATCGAGGAAGAAAGCCACGAGATCTATTCCTTCCGCGACAAAACCGGAATCCAAATGATCCGAGTAAATGGCGCAATCCTCGATGTCCAAGTCTTCATGGGCCGTCGATTCCTCGCGTGCTCTCGGGACCGAGCGCGTGGAAACACACTCTGTCAGTGCAAAAAGACCGGCGATTAGCCCCCTAAAAACCACACGAAAGTGGTCCAGTTTAGGATGGCTAACATCATGTGTGGAACATAATATTACTTATCAGGGATCGCAACTGGAAGCTGAACGAGCCTCCAGATGCGTTTCTTTGACGTCTGTTTCGATGGTTCTCAGCAACTGATAAATTTCCGATCGATTTGCCGAGGGGGAAAACACCCCACAAAGGGTCAGCCCGCCCTCAATTCCCGTGTTGAACTCTCGAAGCTCACTGAGTTCTCCGGCTTTTTTTAGAGTTCGCATCAGAAACACAAACTTGTCGCTATCCGGGGTTCCCATTTTAACCCCGTAAACCGAAATTAAAACAGTCTGTGCTTCTGGATCGAGTTTGTAGCTCCGAGTGCCTTGGCGTGCGCCACTGTCGTCGGGATCTTTAGTGATACTGGGAGAACACGCTGTGATCGCGGCGGCAGTAATCAGAAAAAGCGAAACGAGTGGCAACGTTTTTCTCATATGAAATCAGTTTGGAGAGTCTTGCCTTAGAGTTGTAGCAGCGTCTCAAAATGAGATACGTTTCAAGTCTCAAGTCGAGGCGGTAGGCTTCCGATAAGCCTCCATGGCGAAATGGCTCCGGCACTTTACCGCGACGGCTATTTTCTTTCTCGTGGCAACGGCCGGCGCGAATGCTCCACAAACAGAACTTCTCACCTATTCTGAACTTCAACGTTTGTCCCCGTCCGAACGAGAAAGGTACATCGGAGAAGTGCGCGCACTTCTTGTCGAGCTCTCGACAGCGAGAGATGGACGTTTCTCTGATAGCGATCCTGCGGCTTCACGATCAAAACTGAAGGCCTGGCTTATGCTTCTTGACGAGGCCCGTGCGACGAGTAACGACGAATGTACAGGTTCGGAAGAATGTCTCAGCGCTGCGAAAATGTGTTACGATCTTGGGCAGAAACTCTATTGGGATGAGGATCACTACGACTGCTCTTCTCAGCTCCCTCGGATTTTTATAGAATCACCAGGCAAGACGTATCCAGATAAATTTAAGCTCTTTCTTTCAAAGCTTCCGAATCCCAAAATAAAGCCTCTCGAGGCCGCGAAGGTTCAACTGAGCTCGCTCAGTTTTACGAATGCAACTGACGAAAGAAGTTGGGCTCAAATTCAAGGAGCGCAACTTCCCCTTGCTACGTATTCTTCTAAGGACATTACTGAATTTGTTCGTCTGGCGATCGAGCGCAACCAACCTGTCGTTCGTTGTCGGTCAAAGCATCAGCAGATCAATATTCCAAATGCAAATGACTGGCCGGATTGTACAGAGGCACAAGAACAAAAAATTGAAGCGGCTTTTAAAAAAGCTCAGCCGCAGCGACCGCTGCTTGTTCCTCGTGCTCCGCCCGAAGAGTCTGAGTGGCCCGTTGCGACTCTTTTAATTAAAGAAGCACCGCTTGATTCAAAACCAATTGCGCTCGCCGTGGAGCCACAAAAAGAGCCGTCGCAGGAACCAGTAAAGCCGCTTCCGCCTCCGGGAATTGAAAAACGTGTGACGGCCGCTGAGATCGAAGCAGCCCTTGGTAAAGGGCTGGAACAGAACAGCGTTTGCTCAAAGGGTTATAGGTTGCAGGGCGTTTTTAAAGAGGGTGAAGAGAACGAGTTCTATTGTATGACCGATGCGGCGGCCGCAAAGATCGAGCGCGCGAAGTCAAAGCCGATAAAGTCAGTCAGACACCGTGTCCGCTGTGAAGTGCCGCAGACAGCCTGTGGTGACCCAAGCAAAGATCGCGAGCAGATATTTCAAGGCAAACTCCCCTGCGTGATTGCGGGCATGATCAGTCAGTTGGACTCTCGGAATCGTCGCTGCCAGCCGGTGATGAGTGCCGGTGACTCGAAGTGCTCCGAGCAGGGTCAGTCGATTTGCTATCCGCTGCTCTTTGGTGCTCGGCCCGATGGTTCGCCCGTCTGTGTTGGTCGCGGTCAGTCAGTGACTAAGCAGTGCGCTGAACTCTCATCAACGCTCGATGTGAATCGATATCTAGCAAGTGCCCCGGCTGGCGTTCAAGAGCGCTGGGATGAATTCAAACGAAGTCTGTCCAGCCTTTGCCAGACCGGAACCGTACAGGCTCGCTTCCACTGTGCAGAGTGCAATGTCATGCGCCAGCGCCTTGCCGAAATTCACGCGCGCTACGGATTTGGCTGTAGCGCCGACAGCAGCGCGACGGGCGACGAAGTGGTGCGCAGTTCAAAAAGTCCGCGACGTTCGCAGAAACGTGCTGTTTCAAAGTAGGGTTTGTAACTCTATTGATCGACTTCGACCACATAGTCATAACCTGTGATCGGATCGTGAATGATGCGAAAGCGCCCGTCTCGTGATTCAATTCGAATTGCAATCGAGTTATCTTCAATTGAAAGCTGCACCTTTGAGCTCTCATCGCCCTCGATCACGCCCGAATGAAGCCCCTTGTTGACTTCAAAGCCTGAAACAACTTTTAAATGCACGGTCTTTTCATAATCCGGAAAGAGTGCCAGCGGCAGACGATACTCTTGCCCTGCCTGGCGTCTTTTGAGGTCCGACAACAACTGGCGATCAAAAACAACGGCACGCGCTCGAAGCGTGGGCATTCCGAGGCGCCGTTCGATTGCAGATTTTGTCAGAGCGGGATCGCGAACGATCGCCAGCGCTTGGCTTAGTTTAAGCGTTACCGTTTTGGCGGCCGGTGGAGTCAGCTTTGTCGATGAATAGATCGTTTCGGCAGGCACATCGGAATCTGAGATTTCTTCAAAACTGGCGGGCCCCCGGCTGTTATTGCGACTCATAAGATAGATCAGCATGACGATCGGAATGAGTCCGAGCGCGATCGCTTTTGGGAGCCAGTCTTCCGCCGTCTCCCACTTCTTGGCTGCCCACTGAAGAATGCGCTGAATAAGTGCCACTCACCTTATTCTACACGCGCCCGCTATCCCTTTGAAGCCTTCGCGCGCGCAAGTTCGCCTGACGTTTTCGAATCCGGTCGAAGGTCTGTGTTGAAGTCACCGCACGCGGATTGGCTGGAACAGCGTGTGCCATCTCGCTCATTTGCTGAACGCGTTCGTTACTTGGTGGATGCGTCGACATCACGTCGGCCAGCGATGCTAAAAGCGGTGCCCCACCTTGCTTGCGCTCAGATTCCATCTTCTGCAATTTGCTATAGAACTCGCCCACTTTGTTTGGCGCGTAGCCAGCCTGAACGGCCGTTCGAAAGCCAATGCGATCCGCTTCCATTTCGTCTTCACGAGAATTTGCCATGAATTTATATTTTTGAACGAGGAGGCCGCCCCCGACACCGGCGATCGCACCATACTGTGCCGCTTTGGCTGTACAGTCGTTGTCATTCGGAGGACAGATCAGCTTCCCTAGTCCATATCCAGCGACACCGCCCAGAATGCCTCCGCCAAGTGCGTAGACCCAAGAACTCGTTTGTTTCTTCTGTGCTTCAATGCGCTCGGCTGTGTGTCGCGCTTTAACGTGTCCAATTTCGTGGCCGACAACACCAGCGAGCTCTGCTTCAGACTCGGCCATGGCCAAGAGCGGAGTCGTCACAAATATCGTTCCTGCCGGAAGAGCAAAGGCGTTTACATAACCAACATCGACGACCGTGAAACTGTAATTGTATGGGTGGCCTTCGAGACTGTTGGCCTTCGTCAAACGGGAGCCTACGGAATTGATGTAGTTCTGTAGCTCTGGGTCTTGGACTGCGGGATAGTCTTTTCGCATTTCTTGAAGCGCTTCTTTTGTCATCCGGCGCTCGTCATCGACCGTCAACTCGGTTTCTTGCCCAGTGTTGTCGCCTTCGCGATGCCGAGACTCGGTTGTCGCACACGAGGCCAAGAGAAAAGGTACGGCTGCTAAAAACTCGCGGCGGCCCACCTCGGTCTCCATCATCCGTTTAAAGATTCGATCCATCTCAGAGATGGCCTGGCGCTGTTTTAAATGGCTCATTCGCCCTCCCAGCGGCGGAACCCACGTTCTTCCGCTTGTTTTAGATTCGTCTGGTCAATTTCAAATAGATTGATCATTCCCGTCGGACTTCCGCAGACCTGTATGTGCATGAGCCCATCGGTGCGCTTTTCTTTTGCGTAGACCGGAATGCCGGCGAGCTCTCGCTCCATCACATCAAGAGCGATGCCGCTGCGTTTATCGCACTGACGACTGCCATCAGTTTTGAAGACGCGAAGGTGCAAAGGCGTATTCTCTGCTCCAGATGTTTTACTGCCATTGGTCGCACCGGTTGGTGGCGCGACCACCGCTCGCGCCGCTCCAGTCTGATCCAGTTCTGGAAGGCGCGGTTCACGGCACGGATGGCTCTGACATCCACCGAGCAGACCACATACAAGCCCCGCAATTAAAAGGACTCTGATTCCAATTCGGACGTCATCTGTTTCCACGGATACCTCTCGGCAAAGCGGCGAAATGCCATTTTCATTCCGTACAAATGAGCGGTCGATGAGACAAACCAGAGTTCACTCTGCTTTTTGTCATAGGTCGGTGTCGACAACACTCCGATTCCAGTTTGATACTGCGCAATCGTATTGAGTCGCTCAAGATCAAGCACCCGAACAGCGCCTTCTGACTCGGCAAAGATCAAAAGATTTTGGCTCTGAACAGGCTGAGTTGCAATGCCGGCTTTTAAATGCACTGAACGTGTTTCTTTACCTGTGCTTCGATCAAGTTCAACGACCCGGCCATCAACCGTGGAAAAATAAAGACGATCTGAATATGCGCCGGCACCCAAAGTCACCGGCAAATAACCGCTCAGCTCGGCCTGCCAGAGCAAGTCCCCTGTCGCGATTTTAAGACAGACTAGCGTGCCATCAAAGCTCGCCACGTATGTCTTGTCGCCGTCAATCACTGCCGTGGTATCAACGTCGCGGAAGCGGTTGCCTCGTCCCAGCTTTCTTTCCCACTGCAAAACACCATCGCGTTTGCGCAAACTCACGACGTAGCCGTCAGAAAAACCAACCAAAAGATTATCTCCCGCAATCACAGGGCGCGATGACGAGCGCACAGAGAGATTCCCTGTCACCTGTCGATTGTACGTCCACAGCATTTTACCCGTGGCCGCTTCGAGACCGTAGATCACGTCGGCACCGGTTTGAACATAGAGATTGCTGTTTTCAAGAGTGGGCGGAGCCAAGAGCTCTGCTCGGGTCGAAGTTGTCCAAAGGACTTTTCCGTCCGTTAAATTGACCGCACGCAAGAGGCCGTCGCCGCCGCCAAAATAGAGCGTTTCACCCGACAGCTCAACGCCACCTTCAACGCCGTTTTCAATCTCGAGCTTCCAAACTTTCTTTCCGGTATCGCGCCGATAGACAGTGAGGCCGTCGACGGCATTGCCTTGAATCACGTATCGATCCGTTAACAACGGACTCATTCGATTGAGACGGCGGTAGCCAAGAAAGGACTCTTTCGCCGTTTCACGAACAAGCCGCGGCTCGAGTACGAGTTCACGGTGCGACGTCGCACCGTCAAGACCCAAAGTCGAACAGCCAGTCCCGTAAACGAGAAAACTGGCAAAGAGGAGCCCTGTTCGACTCAGGATAGAGTTCTTCACGTTCCAACCTCAAGTCGGCGGAGGAGCGACTTTGCAGACTGAGCCGTCGCCGATTGTTCTCCATCGGCCGACGCCTTTACCGCCATTTCGATGGCGCGATCTTTTTGCCCCATCGACTCAAGCAAATACCGGCACGCAACGAGGCCTCACCGTGCAAGAATGCTGCGGTCTTCTGTTCGAGGACCTGTTGCCACAACGAGAGCGCATCAGCACATTTTTCGTTGGCGGCAAGGGCGTTGCCTTCAGCCATGCGGACCAGGAGCCCCATCAGCTTGCCTGTTGAGTTTTTCTCGCGAAGCAGCTTTAGCGTCTCCATTGCTTTATCGGTTTGGCTGTATTCAAGTCGAGTCTGCGATGCCAAAAGCCCCGCCTGCACACCGGCAGCGGAACCCGCATTTTCTTTTGCGAAGCTCTCAAGCCCATCCACGAGGTCACCGTAATCTTTTGCAAGATCTCCGGTCGCTGCAGCGGGAACCGCAGGAGCGGTTTTGTCTGGCGTCTTCGAAAGCGCAGCAAATTTTGCGCGCTCAAAGCCATCGCGTTTTTCCGCGTACTGCTTTTCGAGAGGATAGAACTTCTCTTGGGCCGCTTTTTCGCCGCGCGCTTCAATCCAACCCCAGCCGAGCCAACCGGCGCCGACCAGTGCTAAAACACCAATCACAGCCAAAACTGCCGAGAGGTTTCTCTCTAAGGCATCGACCGAGCGATGCATGAGCTCCTGAAAAAAATCCCGATGATGAATATTGTCGAGCTCGGTTGCAATAGCGCCGACGGCGCCAGAGTGGACCTGAGCCGGACTCGGTTGAGATGTTGAAACGACTGAAGACTTCGAAGACTTACCGTTGGGCGTTTTTTCCATACAAAAAAGCTCGCGGGACTGGCGTCCGAAGTCAACAATTGTTCACCTACCGATTTTTTATCTCCTTAAGCGTCGAGAATGGTCGATGTGAAAGGCCAGCATGTGATTGCTGGAGTTTTCCAATCGTTTGAATGCGTTCCTCAGCCAAACGATCAGCGGCGGTATGCGTTCCAACGCCATCGCGCTTGGCGATCGCAAAGACCCGCATCAAATTGTCGTAGACTTGAACGGTTTTATCGAGAGCCCGATCCGGGCTATAGCCTCAAGCTCAACAAATACGTTCATCAGGCCGCCGGCATTCGTGACATAGTCCGGGCATACAAAATCCCGAGCTCACGCAGCATGTCGCCATGGCGGGCCTCCGCCAGCTGGTTATTGGCGCCACCGCAAACCGCCTTGGCTTTAATCTTCTGAATCGAGTGATCGTTGATCACAGCCCCCATCGCGCACGGAGCAAAGACATCGCAGTCGATATAGGCGATATCGTCCGCCGACACGGCGGCACAGCCAAAGCGAGCCGTGACCGTCTTTACTTTTTCTGGATCAATATCGGCGACAGTGATGAGCGCCTGTTCTTTTGCCAGATACTCGACGAGATGAAATCCAACGTTACCTAGGCCCTGCACAGCGATACGGACGCCTTTCAGGCTGTCGGATCCAAACTTTTCTTTGACCGTCGCCTTGATGCCCATCAGAACGCCATGCGCCGTGTAAGGGCTAGGGTCCCCTGAGCCGCCGAAGGCCTTTGGAATCCCAGTGACCCACGCCGTTTCCATGAAAATGTATTCCATCTCACGAACAGTGGTGCCAACATCTTCAGCCGTGATGTAGCGACCGTTCAGAGAATTGACGAAACGCCCAAAGGCACGAAACAAGCCCTCGGTCTTCTGGGTTTTCGGGTCGCCAATAATCACCGCTTTGCCGCCGCCAAGATTGAGTCCAGCTGCTGAGGCTTTGTAGGTCATTCCTTTCGAGAGGCGGAGAACGTCGATCAGCGCCTCTTCCTCGCTGCGATAATTCCACATACGCGTGCCGCCAAGAGCGGGGCCAAGGGTGGTATTGTGGATCGCGATGATGGCCTTCAGGCCGACCTCTTTATTGTGGCAATACACCACCTGCTCGTGGTCACCATGGCTGCTGATCAGTTCAAACGTCCCCTTGCTCATCCGAATCCCCCCTGGTCTTTGCGTGAGCACAGTAAGGGGAAACCGACCTTCGGGCAATTAAGATTGAGTTATTGCTCTGTTTGGACCAGCACTGCTGCTACTAATACAGCAGTGCTGCGCCGCGCGTCTTCAGTAATTCGCGTTTAAAGGCGAAATGCTGCCGGTATTTCCGCCATTGGTTGCGGTGATCGTTCCACCAGCCGCCATCATCGATGTTTTAAAATAGATGAGCTTCGCCTTGTCTCCAGTATTGAATGTGAGTGTCGTTCCGATATCAGAGCCGCCGTCTCATAGACCCGAACTGTGAAATGTTCCACTGATCGACGAGGTCGACATTGTGATGTTCTCCATACCTGGCGCAGCAACCGCTTGGCCATTTGCATCGGTTCGGACAACCATCAGTGGCGAGCACGAGCCGGCTACAATTTCGCGCGACATTGAAAGTCGGAACGAGTTGTGAGAACCCGGCGAGGCGGGCGAAAAAGTGGTCAACGCGACTGAACTGTAGTTCATCGACCACGCCGAGTCCGCCGCAACAGCCGATGGCGCAACTCCGCTAAACTGCCCATAGACAATAACGCCGGCTGCTCCAGTCGGGATCGTCGCAAAACCTGAGATCGATGTCGAACACGTTGGATCAGAGAACCAACCGGAAATTCCCGCTGCTGACGTCATTGTCGCAACATACGGTGCCATTGCTCGCGTTGCTTGGAAGTGGCCAGAGTTGTTATAGCCACGGGCAACCAAGAACGGAAGGCATGCGCCTGTTTCATAGTACATATCGTGAGCCACCATGAATGTCATGACATCGGGACTGTCCGCCGGCTTTGAAATGCGAATATGCCCAATGCTCGAAGTTCCACTCTCATAGAATGGCAGAGGTGAAATACCGCCGCCTGTACGGAACGGAAACAGCTTTGAGCTAAAATTGTTTGCGCCAGAGTCATCAAGAGCGCACGTGGTGTTTGCAAGACCGGCCGACCACGTAATGGGATTGCAAGTCAGCGTCACATCGGCTTCATAGTCGGTTCGGAGATTGATTCCCGTTGGCGAGAGATCTGGATTATTGAATCCAGTCAGAATACTTCCTAACGGTGAACGCGCCTCAAGCGTTATCGCAAACCACTCATTTTCAAGCGTAAAAGGCCCATAGCCAGAAAAAATCCCGATTTGCGAGTGATTGTAGGCGACGCCTTGAGGGCGCACCACAATACGTCCTAAAACAGTTGCCCCAACGGTCGTGTTGAAGTCTTCAAATGTCACCCCGGCCGGACCTGATACTGTCGCTGTGACGGCCAGCGCTCCAGGAGGAGTCCAGCGGAAATAGAGATTTGAAGACTGTGTGGCGAGTGCGCCAAGTCCAGGCCCGCCGGTCGCTGATGTGCAGTTCGGGTCTGTATAAAAACCAGAGTCGGCCGGAGGTGCCGCACTGCCATTATACAGATACGATACCGTTGCGGCGCTTGGGATTGGCGATAGATTCCCAGCGGAGTCTTTCGCTGTCAGGCGCATAGACATACAGGCTTCTGCGCCAAAATTCGGCGACATCGAGAGGCTCAGGCGTGTCGGTGCACCAGGCTGAGTGACACTCACTGGAGTGGAGGCATGTATAAGCCCGGAGGATCCGCCGACCGACACCGAAATGCTCCCGGCTGCCCCGATGTATTTGGCGTAGGCTATCGTCGATCCTTGCTGGCTCGACATGAACAATGAACCGGATGCGGTATTGTCGCACTGACCGTCATAGTAAAACTGAAGATCGGTCACGACAGGAAACGAAGCGCCCGAGAGGGGCGATGTCGCATCGACAACAAACTTTCCGGCGTCATCTCGCCCTTGCATAAAGACCACGGGGAAGCAGGAGTGCGCCATAATGGTCGGCTTAATAAAGACTCGCAGATCCGTTGGTCCAACGCTCGAAATGCGACTGCCGTAATAGGTGTGCATTGCAAGCGCGGTCCCTCCGTTTGAGCTGTCCGTCACATTGATTGAGAACGCTGTTGCGGGGCTTGTGGTCTTAACGAAAATCAAGGTCTCAGGGTTGTGCATGTCAGCCGTCAGCGTGCTCGTTCCTCCCGCTGGCATCGAACAATTCGCATCCGAATAGAGTTTGACGTCGCTTGGCGCAGTCACAACGGCGGCCGTCAACTGCGGCGACGTTGAACCGTTTCGATAGGCGGGGTTTCCGGAAGCATCGGCCGTCATGAGTTTGATTGGAGTGCAAACGTCCGACGCCACCGTCTGCGGATCGCCAGCGCTGGTCACTGTTGGGGCACCAACGTGTTTTGCGAGGATCTGAGTTGCTGTCGGGCCGCCGCCACCGCCCTCTTTTTTGCCGGTGATGGCGAATTACAGTAGATCGCTTCGCGACGCCGAATAGGGACACGCGACGACTTGCAGTCGACTCTCATTCCAGGCCGTCGCATTGATACCAGTTAAGGTATAGCTTTCGGTTGGGGCGCCTGGAGAACCCGCAGCAACGCGAGTATGCTCAGTGTATCCCATGCTCGTCAGTTGATTGCATGGCGCTCGGTCGTGCCATCGGTCGTTCATTTCGGAGCTTGAGCCATAAACCTTTGTAAAGATACCGACGCCATCAACCCCATTTGCAATCACACCTGGGAGATAGTCCCAGCTGAGCTGCAAGTCCGAACCGCTCAATGTGGTATTCAGGAAATTCTGATGCGATCCTGAGACAATCCCTCGAAATGGGCCGCGGTTTCCAATCGGCGAGTCGCCATAGTTCAAATTCTGTTTTCGGATCGTAATGTGATCAACGCCGAAGTCACCACTGCCGGCAGGGCATTGGTCGTCGACCGAGTGGCCTATGCCCCCGGCCACCTGTAACTCACCTGCTGCTCCGCTCGATGGATCATATTGGACAGTCGACGTATCGCCCACTGTGCTGGAAGTATAGAGGTCCGACATTTGGGCGATTGTGGTATCAAAACAGGCCTTGCCACTACCCGAAGCGGCGGATCCAAATAGCCCAAACACGGCAAAGCGCTCCGGCGTCGCGACTCGGCCAACAATCGATCCATTTGAATACTGATTGCGATAGGCCGGCGGTACAGTGGCTCGCCCCACTCGCGCCGACGTCGGCATTGTGTCGGGAGTAACTTGCTGAAAGAGGATCGTCCCCCGATTTCTCATGCGATAGGTAAAAGGCACACCTTTGAGAGCGAATATGTGAAACCATCCAGAGAATATGTAGCCAGTATCGACAATCATCTCGGGGCGCCCTGAGCCAGGGTTGTAGAGCATGTCCAACATGTCGGTTGGAGTCCCGAGACCATCAAAGTATCGCCCCGAGACCGATCCCTGTGAGGTGCCGGAAGTTCCCTGATTGAGAAGTGTGATATCCACGGCCTCGGCCGTCTGGCTGAGTGGTCGAATGGTATCGCCGTAGTAAAAAGTCATCGGGCTATCGCCATCGCCACCTGATGCGGCCGTATCGACATCTTGCAGAATTGCGAGAACTTGAATCAATCGATCGGACCCTTTGGGAACCGAAAGTTCAATCGAGGCCGGAGCGTCGGCGACGGCTGTTCCGCCACCATCCTTGTTCATTTCCCAGATATGGACGATTGGAACCGCGATGCCTGGTCCCGTGATATTGATCATAATCCGCGTTGGCTTTCTCACAATGGCGAGAGCGCCAATGCCTTTTCCGGATGACTGTAAGGCCGAGCTGCGTGGAATCGAGATCTTCACCATCGATGACTCGGACTTCCGTGTACAACCCTGGAGAGCTGTTATTCCGAGAAAAAGGGCGGTGATTCCAAGCGCGGTTTTTTTGCCATCAACATGACACTCACTCCAGAAGCAAAAGTTCGGACTTCTAAAGTGTGTATCGGCTAATCCTCTCGCCGACTTTCTAGCCCTCAGACTCGACTGACGCCGAGTTTTTCAACTGATTGCCATGCGAACGATCAAATACAGAAATCCAGCAAGCGTCAGCGCAAGAAAGATCCGTGCTAAAGCCTTGGTTTCTCGATCGACAGAGGTCGCGCTGGCTTCAAACCGTTCGGGAGCGAGGCTTTCTTCGCGCTGGAGACTGACAAAACGTTCATGAGTCTCGAGCTGGCGCTTTAGTGCGTCGAGCTCCCGGCGCAGTTTCTGGATTTCGGCGGCCTGTGCGCGTCCCTGTTCAATCGCGGCTTCGCTCGATCCGGCGCGCGCGACACCGTTTAACCAAAAGGCCGCATCCAGCGCGGGATATTTATCTTGAAGTGCCAAATACCACGCGAGTGCGCGCCAAATATGAGGTGGGGCTGCTGTTTGCCCCTGAGTCCACCGTGTCCATGCCGAAGGATCGACCAAAAGAAGCTGCGCCATCTTTCTTTGGCTGAGTCCCAGCTGTTCGCGCACAGATTCAAGATTTCCAACCCGTCTTTCAATCACCCGAGCCTCGGCTTCATATCTTTGCCGGAGGCTTGAGCGCACACGCGGCCCGGTGCCGCCATCCTCGATGATCTCTTGCTTTGGATCCCACATCAATTCGGGCGCTCGCTCAGTGTTGATTTCCACTACATTTTCCTTGTGAAACACCATTTAAGACGTTGTGATTTACATAATCAGATCTTAGGACCTCTTTTCAGGCAAGGATAAAGGCTTGAAATATCAAGAAAAATTCAATTCCAAAGGACTCTCTCTCGCCGGAAAGCTGATTGACGCGCCATCACTTACACTTATAGTTATAAGTTAGAGTGTTATCATATTGATATTACTGAATAAAATTGACATCGAAGAAAAGACGGGTCCACGGCAAGTCCCCCTCGATCCCCTACAGTAAATCCCTCACAGTCGGGCAACGCGCCGCATTTTAAAGTCTCTATTTTCAAGACCGCTATTGTCGCTAACGGCAATTTTCTCTTTAATTTGATCGTGGCCTCGTCGACACGGTACGCACTCAATAAAAACAAGTACTTGCTTGATCCTGAGGTCAGTCGACTCGAAGCCGTTTTAGAGAACACCTCACCCGCTGAGCTGGGATACGAAGAGCGTGACGCGCTGATTCTTTGGCTTGCACTCAAAACGGGAGCCCGGGCCTCCGAAATTCTCGCTCTCCGCGTCGCCGACCTGAATACCTACGATCGAACGATTTTTGTGACCGGAATTAAGGGCTCAAACGATCGCGAGCTGCCGCTCGCACCATGGCTCTTTGAGCGGCTCAGACTTTACACTGGGCGCGAAGTCGGTCGCTCCGGAAACCTCTTCCCGATCGGCTATCATCGGCTCCGGCAGATTTGGGACTGGTATCGTCCGGCGCCAAAAAAATTCCACGCGCTCCGCCACACGTTTGCAATCCGCCTCTATCGCAAGACAAAGGACCTGCGCCTGGTGCAGGTGGCGCTCGGCCATCGCAACATCACCAATACAATGATCTATGCCGACTATGTCTACTCACAACAAGAGCTGCGCAAACTCATTCTCTGAGGTTCAATAGAGGGATGCTGACCGCACGCGCAGGTTTTCTCTTCGTCTCCGTCGTTTTTTTCTGCAGCTCCCTGCAGGCGGCGCCGTCGCCAAAAGTGAACGAAGCGCTGCTGTGGAAAAAAGACCCGCTTCTTCAAGGTCTTGCCAAAAAGTTAAATCCCCTAGCGAAAACAGCGCCGGGCGACGGAGCTCTTGGGCTCAATAGGAAATTCCCAGATCATGTTTTAGTGGAGCATCAAATTGAGGGATGGACTTGGATTCGAAGCGGCGTTGCGCTTGATAATGGCTACGTGATTGATCGCGGCATCATGGCATTTGAGTGGGCATTTGCTCGAATGACCGACAGTGGAACTTTTGGCGATTCAAAAACAATCGAGGTCACTCATTTTCTCGGACTCTATGCGAGGTCGATTCTTTTGCTCAGAGCCAATCGACAAATTGAACGCGCCAAGAGACTCGAGCGCCTTGCTCCACGCATGGAGCTCTCTCTCAAAAGCGCACGTTCCCTCTTGGGCGAACGCCGCTGGGACAGAACGGAAGAGAAAAACTGGATGACCCCTCAACGCATTCAGGCGGCGGCGGCGGCCTATTGGATCGGTCGCCTACTCGCCAACCCGAACCTTCGTAAAACGGCGGACCTCTGGCTCGAGCGGGCCCTTCTGCGACAGACACCGACCGGCCAGTTTCCAAGTGGCTTTCCGGATGGCTCGCGCGCCTCACTGAAAGCACAGCTCGAAGCAATCGATGCGCTGATGGGACTCGCCTGGGATGACCCGCTTTTGCAAATGAAACTCAGGCTTCCTCTTAAGCGCGGAATGACATGGCTTGCCGCTCAACAAAAAAAGGCGCCACATCGGGCGCCGTTGCCTTTAACTCCGATGATTCTTGGCCTTTACTCGGCCTGGACCCATGATCCCCAAGTCGCAGCCCTCGCCCAAAAAACCCTCGCTCGCTAGCGCGTCCAGCGCCCGTCTCGAGCCTCAGCGCGAACTTCGCGCGACTCCTGATCCAAACGGGATTCGATACGACGAAGCTCCGCTTGCGAGTCGACTTCGGCGCGAACACGAGGTTCTGAATTGCGACGAAGACTCCAGCCACCAAGGCCGTCTCCGACCTCCACTTTAACGCGAGCCGTTTCAGTCTTCAGCGATTTGGGACGCCCTGCTGCCGCGTTCCCCTGATAGTCTTTTTCGCTGTCACGGCGGTCCGCAAACGACTGGTTCAACGCCTGACTCACATCATAGGCCTTGGTTTCTTGGCGCTTGATGCTGCGCTCGGCGGTCTCTTTTGCGCGAATCGGGCTCATGTCGAGTACAACGGTCTGCTTATGGGGCTTTGCGGCCATGGCTGCGGGGCCGGCGAGCAGAAAAATCAGAGCCGTTACAACACCTTTGGTTTTCATGACATTCTCCCTCTTTGTAGTCTCATCTTCTTCACTATGGAAAACTGAGGCCACAAAATCGGCCCTCAGATCGAATATCCGCGACCTAACGCCAGGCGGCGCCCT
This sequence comes from Bdellovibrionales bacterium, assembly GCA_016713885.1. Taxonomy (GTDB): domain Bacteria; phylum Bdellovibrionota; class Bdellovibrionia; order Bdellovibrionales; family JAMPXM01. The sequence goes on from JADJOF010000007.1 coordinate 16,188, forward strand.
GTGAAGGGACCTCGGGAGCACGGAGCGCTCAACAGGCGCCTAAAATTTAGACAAGCCAGCTTTGGCTTGCATTTAGACGGATCTCAGGTATGTTGGCCCCTCTTAATTTTGAATTGAGCGGGGTATTCCATGCCATGTCCCAAGAAACGCACCACACGATCAAAGCGCGATATGCGCCGGTCGCATGATTTCCAGACTCCCAATACGTCGGTAAAATGCCCAAACTGTGGCTCGCCGAAGCTTCCTCACACTGTCTGCCACTCATGCGGCTATTATAAAGGTGAAGAGGTTATCGCAGCTCCGAACGCATAAGCCTTGGCGGCTTTCGCGTTTTGAATGGCGATCACATCATGACAGACTCTTCGACGGTCTCACGTCCGGCTCCCAGTCAGGGTTCCAGCAAGGAAACCGCCGGCACTCCATCACCGCTTTTTCGCACGCGAATTAGCGGCACGGGTTCGTACCTTCCCGAAAAGCTCCTCACAAATGCTGACATCGAAAAGCTGGTTGATACAAACGATCAGTGGATTCGTGAACGCACGGGAATCGAAGCGCGGCACATAGCTGCTGATGATCAGGCCACGAGCGACCTTGGCCTCATTGCTGCCCAACGAGCTCTTGAAGCATCGGGGCTCAAGCCTGAAGACATTGATCTCATTATTTTCTGCACAGTTTCTCCTGACCACGTGATGCCATCGGCCGCCTGCCTCTTGCAAAAGAAGCTCGGCGCTCGTCACGTCATGAGCTTCGACTTATCGGCGGCGTGCTCTGGATTTATCTACGGCCTCAGTATTGCCGATCAATTCATTCGCACCGGTGTTCACAAACATGTCCTCGTTGTCGGTGCCGAAGTTCTGCATCGCTATGTGAACTACCAAGACCGCGAAACCTGCATTCTCTTTGGAGACGGAGCAGGCGCTGTGATCGCAAGTCGTGCGACTGACAATCAAGACTCACGTATTCTCAGCTTCCATCTCCGAGCCGATGGAAATCTCGGCGATCTCCTGCTTTTGCCAGCCGGCGGTTCAGCAATTCCGTTTTCGCAGAATGTTCTCGATCAAAACCTTCAGTACGTTCAAATGAAGGGGCGAGAGATTTTCAAAAACGCTGTTCGCGCGATGTCGGAAACATCCCAAGAAGCGCTCGATACAAATCATCTCTCGATCGACCAAATTGATTGGCTGATTCCACATCAGGCCAACCTTCGCATCATCGATGCTGTTGGTCGTCACTTTGGAATCCCTGCTGAGAAGGTCGTCATCAACGTGCAACACACCGGCAACACCAGTGCTGCGACAATTCCTATCGCCCTGGACGAAGCTGTGCGCGATGGGCGCATCAAGCGCGAGCAGATGGTGCTTCTCACCGCCTTTGGCGCAGGTCTCACGTCCGGCAGTTTACTGTTTAAAGTCTAGAGGAGAATAGCCATGTGGGGTGCACTCTTTCCAGGACAAGGAAGTCAGTCCGTCGGTATGGGGCGATTCCTTTTTGAGGAATTTCAATCGGCGCGCGAGCTTTTCGAGCAAGCCAGCGACACGCTCAATCAGAATTTCAAAACTCTCTGCTTTGAAGGTCCAGAGGCGGATTTGCAGCTGACGCAGAACACGCAGCCTGCACTGCTCTTGGTTTCAGTGGCTTCGTTTCGCGTCCTCGGACAACTCGTTCCGTTCGCTCCACAGATGGGCGCAGGACATTCGATTGGTGAGTACGCCGCACTTGTCGCAAGCGACGTGATTCCATTTGATGCAGCACTCAAAGCTGTTCGTCGTCGCGGCCAAGAGATGCAGCAGGCCGTTCCCGTCGGCGAAGGTGCGATGTGCGCTGTCTTAGGGCTTGCGGACGATGTCGTCCGCAAACTCTGTCAACTTGTTGAAAAAGAGTCCGGCTTTACACCGCTGGAGCCCGCCAATTTCAACACTCCAGGACAAGTCGTGGTCAGTGGATCAACGAAGGCGATCGACTGGATGCGGAACAACGTCAAACAAGACTGGCTCACCGAGAAGCTCAGCGAGCCCGCCGGAAAACCGAAGTTTATTCCTCTCGCGGTATCGGCGCCGTTCCACTGCTCGATGATGAAACCCGCCGAGCGCGCGATGGCCGATGTTTTGAACGCGATCGAATTCAAACTTCCGCGCTTCCACGTTGTGCAAAACCTGACGGCTTCTATTTCTTCAGATCCCGCGATGATTCGCACCCGCCTGATTGGGCAAATATCAGGCGCGGTTCTTTGGTCGCAGTGTCAGTCACAGATGATTCAAAATGGCGTCGCCCAGTACGTTGAGTTTGGAAATGGCAAAGTCCTGACCGGCCTTCTTAAGAAAATCTCGGCCGACCACCCCGACATCACACTGCAGTCGTTTAATCTCAATTCTCTTGAAGACATCAAAACAATTGAAGCCCAATTCAAAGGTGGACTCGCATGAACAGCTCACTTGCTAAGACACTCGTACCGCGAGCAAAGCGCCTTGAGGGCGGCCGCATTCTCGTGACGGGATCGTCGCGCGGCATCGGCGCCGGCATTGCAATATGGCTTGCGGCAGAGGGTGCAAAAATTGTTGTGACTTATTCTTCGAATGAAGAAGCGGCACAGAAAGTCGTTGCTGAACTTCCTGGCAGCGGTCACATCTGTCTTCCACTCAATGTTGCCGATGAAGGCTCGGTCGAAGCGCTGTTTGCAAAAATCGGCGAAACTGGTGGCCTGACCGGGCTTGTTAACAATGCCGGGATCACGCGCGATCAACTCTTACTTCGCATGAAGGCGGACGACTTTGATTCGGTCATCGCAACGAATTTGCGTGGCACATTTCTCTGCTCGCGGGCGGCGACCAAAATGATGTTCAAAGCCAAAACTCCGGGTTCGATCGTCAATATCACGTCGGTCAGTGGCGAAATGGGAAATCCCGGCCAGGCCAACTACTCCGCCAGCAAAGCCGGCGTTGAGGGCTTCACAAAGGCTCTGGCAAAAGAAGTGGCCGTTCGCGGCATTCGGGCCAACTGCATCGCTCCGGGCTTTATCGCAACTGAAATGACCGGAGTTCTCACCGACGATCAAAAGACGAAAATTCAGAGCAGCATCCCGATGGGAACCGTAGGCGAAACGGAAGATATAGCGGCGGCAGCGGCTTTTTTGCTTAGTGATGAAGCGCGTTACATTACCGGCCATACTCTGAGCGTCAACGGCGGCATGTACATGTAGTAAAGGCATGTTCTCTTTTGCGTTTTTGTTTTTTTTGAGTTCAAATCCTCGCTTTCTTTGTCGTGGTGGATCATCGGCTGAATGTTGATGAAGTGTTGCGACAAAGTTTGGATCGAGAAACTCGAGTTTCTGGATATAGAAACTAGAAATTGAAGATGAATTAAGATAACTCAGTTCGATACATAGCGGGCTGACAGAATACCCGACGGAGGTGTCAAGATGATGGCAACAGTACAACCTAAAGTTCGTGATGTGATTGCAGAGCAACTCGGCGTAGATCCTGAGCGCGTAAAACCAGAAGCGTCGTTCATCGATGACCTCGGCGCCGATAGCCTCGACATCGTTGAGCTTGTTATGGCCGTCGAAGAAGAGTTCGGCATCGAAATTCCAGACGAAGATGCTGAGAAGCTGAAGACTGTTGGCGACTTCTGCGGATACCTTTCTGCAAAAGGTAAGGCTTAAGCAATGGGCCTGGCTTCCCCTTCCAATCGTTTTGAGCGTGTTTCAACACCCGAAAGACGAGTCGTCGTAACCGGCATGGGTTGCGTCACTCCTCTGGGTCTTGATTTGAGCTCGAGCTGGAAGGCGGCAGTCGCGGGTCAATCGGGGATTGGAGCAATCACCCAGTTTGATGCTAGCCAATACGATGTTCGCTTTGCCGGTGAAGTGAAGGGTTTCGATCCTTCAACCGTCATCGAGAAAAAGGAACAGAAGAAAATGGCAAGATTCATTCATCTTGCCATCTCAGCTGCGGACCAAGCATTTCGAGACTCTGGTCTCGATCCCGCGCAGTTCTCCGACGAGTTTCGTGCGCGAATTGGCGCGATCGTTGGCGTTGGAATTGGCGGAATTAACGAGCTTGAACAAGCCGGCGTTGTTATTAAAGAGCGAGGCCCAGGACGGATCTCCCCGTTTTTGATTCCTTCTGTCATCGCCAACATGGCGAGCGGCAATATTACAATCAAGTACGGCCTCAAGGGCGTGAATTACTCGGTGACTTCGGCTTGCTCATCGGGCGCACACTCCATTGGCGAAGCGACAAATTACATTCGACGTGGCTTGGCTGACGTGATGTTGGCTGGAGGCGCGGAAGCTGCGATTGGTCCTTTGGGAATTGGCGGTTTTGCTGCGATGAAAGCGCTTTCAACACGAAACGATCAGCCCGCAATGGCGAGTCGTCCGTTTGATCGCGATCGCGATGGTTTTGTTCTGAGCGAGGCTGGTGCGATGCTGATCCTTGAGGATTTCGAACACGCCTCTCGTCGTGGCGCGAAAATCTATGGCGAGGTTGCAGGTTACGGCTCAAGTTCGGACGCGCACCATATGACAAATCCAGCGCCAGGTGGAGTAGGCGCAGCGCTCGCGATGAAAGTCGCTCTTGCTGACGCGCATTTGAATCCTGAAGACATTCAGTACATCAATGCACATGGAACTTCGACTCCTGCTGGTGACGGCCAGGAGACAGGCGCGGTAAAATCGGTCTTCACAGGCCATGCAAAGAAACTTTGGGTCAGCAGTACGAAGTCCGTTATGGGGCATTCGTTAGGTGCCGCTGGTGCGATCGAGAGTGTTTTCTCTATTATGGCGATGCACACCAATACGGCGCCGCCAACGATCAACCTTGATCACCCCAGTGATGACTGCGACTTAGACTATGTTCCTCACGTCGCACGCGAAGGTCGCTTTAGCGCCGTGATGAATAATAGCTTTGGTTTTGGCGGCACCAACTCGTGCCTTGTGTTTACGAAGGCTCCCTAATAAATCTTGAGGGCATGAAAACACGGAATGTGTACGTTGCCAGCGATCACGCTGGCTTTGATCTCAAATCTTATATTCTGAGCCAATGGGCTCAGGGATATGTCGGGCCTTCGATTCATTGGAAGTTTATCGATCTTGGGCCGACGACGGACGCTCGAGTGGACTATCCGGACTTTGCGCATGCGGTCTGTGCACGAGTACTCGCGGACAAAGATCAATCTTCGCGGGGAATCCTGATATGCGGTTCTGGCCAAGGTATGGCGATCTCAGCAAACCGTCACCCCGGCATTCGAGCGGCTCTAGTCTGGAATGAAGAGTCCACGATCCTGTCGCGAAGCCATAACGACGCGAATATCCTCTGTGTTGGCGCCCGATTGATTGAGCGAGATTTGATGAAAGCGATGCTACCGGCATTTTTAAACACCGAATTTGAAGGCGGCCGGCATCTTGGACGCATTCAAAAAATAGAACCAGCAGCGAAGGAGTAGCCATGCAATTCTCACCTGAGGCAACAACAGAATCACCTCGACCGACTCGCCCATCTCCAACCGAGATCTCGACTCTCAGCAAAGCCGACCCTGAAATTGCGGGATTCCTTCGAGATGAGACCGAGCGTCAGTTTTATGGACTCGAAATGATCGCCAGCGAGAACTACACCTCGCGCGCCGTGATGGAGGCACAGGGCTCCATACTCACCAACAAATATGCGGAGGGTTATCCAGGAAAGCGCTATTACGGCGGCTGTGAGCACGTTGACCACATCGAGGCTCTCGCTATTGAACGTCTCAAAAACTTCTATGGCGCGCCTGCGGCGAACGTTCAGCCACATTCTGGTTCACAGGCCAATATGGCCGTCTATCTGGCAGCGGTAAAACCTGGTGAAACGATCATGGGAATGGATCTTTCACACGGTGGCCACCTCACACACGGGAGCCCCGTCAACTTTAGCGGAACGCTTTTTAAAGCGACGAGCTATAAACTCGATCCCGAGACCGGCCGACTCAACTACGACACCATTCGCGCGACAGCAAAAGAAGTAAAACCGAAACTTCTGATCGCCGGCTACTCGGCCTATCCTCGCACTCTCGACTTTGCGAAATTCCGTGAGATCGCCGATGAAGTCGGCGCAACGCTGCTTGTCGATATGGCTCACTTCGCAGGACTCGTCGCGGGAGGCGCGCACCCTTCACCGATCCCCTATGCTCACTTTGTGACGTCGACCACGCACAAAACCCTTCGCGGGCCACGCGGAGGAGTCATTTTGGTTGGTGATGGCTATCGCGACAAGGTCGACGAAATCACCAAGCTCATGAATTCAAAAATATTCCCAGGCATCCAAGGGGGACCACTCGAGCATGTGATTGCAGCCAAAGCAGTTGCGTTTCACGAGGCACTCCAACCGTCGTTTAAAGCCTATGCAAAACAGGTGGTTCTCAACGCTCAGGCCTTGGCTGAGGCGCTTCTCTTGGGCGGCCTTAAACTTGTGACGGGCGGCACCGACAACCATCTGGTTCTTGTTGACCTCTCTGACTCACCAGTGACCGGAAAAGACGCCGAACTCGCACTTGATCGCGCGGGAATCACCGTCAATAAAAACACGGTCCCCAACGAAAAGCGCTCTCCGTTTGTCACAAGCGGCGTTCGGATTGGGACTCCCGCACTCACCACTCGCGGCATGCGGGAGTCGGAAATGAAACTGATCGGAGGTTGGATCGCCGATGTGATTCACCACCATCAAGATGAACAGAAGATTGCAGAGATTCGAAATGAAGTCGCCGAGCTCTGTCAGTCCTACCCGATCTATTCAGTGGAGTAATGGTGCGCGTACGCCTCCTTTCGCTTGCGATCTATCTCGTATCCTTCACCAGCTGCTCGACTTTTCGCGGCCTTGGCGAGTATCAAGCGCCAGACGGTCAACTTGAGGAAGCAAGTCCGGCGGCGGCGCCCGTTGGCCCAACGCTTTCCTGGTCCGGCGAGCGGTATAGCCAATCAAGCCGCACCGATTCGATGCACTTTGACTGGCCCGTTGAAGAGGCTCGAACAAGCCGCGGCTTTCTTCTCGGCAAACGCTGGCACTACGGCGTCGATCTTGCGGCGCCCAAAGGCACGCCCATTCTCGCCAGCGAAGCTGGAGTCGTGGTGTACGCGGGAAAAGGGTTTTCTGGGTACGGCAAACTCATCGTCGTTGAACATAACGACGAGTGGGCAACGCTTTACGCTCACCTCAACAAATATTCAGTAAAAAGAAGGCGAACGCGTTAAACAAGGCCAAAAGATTGGTGAGATGGGACGAACTGGCCGCGCGAGCGGAGTGCACTTACACTTTGAGATTCGCTACAACCGACAACCGGTAAATCCGTTGATGTATTTGCCGCAAGGCTACTGACGATAGAGCGTCTTAATCTCTTTAAGACGCAGGATCACATAAGCGCCAAGCCCAATCATGAGTGTGAACACGGCCGTTGCGATCAGTATCACGGCCACCGTGGCAATCACCCCGCGACCATTGAGACCCGGAGCTTTATCAAACTGCAGAAGTTGCGACCAAACTCGCGAACCCGCACCTTGATTTTGAATTTCTCGCACCGTGTAGGCCAGCACCAGTCCTCCCATCACGGTCGAGAGAAAAACCGGAAGACGCTCAAGCGGACGATAGAGAACTAAAAAGGAAAGAATCGTCAGAGCCCACCACGGTAGCCACACCGCAAGAGAGGCGACAATAACAACAAGAATGAACGGCGCTATTCGAGTCGATAACGTCATCAATCACCTGTCTTGAGGAGGTAAGGTTTCATTTCACCCTGAGCCCAGGTTTCAAGCCACATGTCGTAGTCAGGCGAACTCGGATCACCACTGATTCCTCCGGGAATCATAAACCACGCCTTGGGCTCCTTCTCAAAACCAACAACCATTTTCCACGTCGGACCGTGATTGCCTTTATTTGCGAAAATAGATTCTGCAACGCCCCCGGCTTTTCGATTCTCCCGACCTAGCCCCGGGATGCGCGATGTGTGGCGAATGTTGGTTCTTTGATAGTCAGCCCATACCGGATGCCGCTGTCCTGTCGATGACTTCAGCTCAACACAGGCCTGCACTGCAGCCGAGCGCAATCGATCTTCGAGTTTCTCAACCTGCGGAGTCTCGCGTCGGTCCCAAACCGCTGGGTCAGCGTCGGACTCGACGAGCTCATGAAGCCTCCACTGCTGCGGCCAGAGAACTGACTCACTTGGGCCAATCATGTCTATCCACAACGCCTGTTCAAGGGCTTTCCACCAAGCCGTAAGAACGGCGGCTTCTTTCGACTCCGGACGATAGCGCCCATCCCAGTTCTTAAGTTCCACCATTGACGCTGAATCGAGACAGTCTGCCAGTGGCTCAGAGGGGGCAACTTTTTGGAAAACTCGAACGACAACATCTCGAAACCATTCGCCGTGAAGACTCTCGTCGCCTCCTTGCATAGTGACAATTTCTTCTGCGCGCCAAAGCTTCTTCTCCGCCAGGCGTCGTTTGATTTCCATGGCCCGGTACGGAGACGCATAGAACCATCCAAATTGACTGATGCCAGGGCCTGCGATCGGAGCTTGATTGGCCGTCACAATTGAATCGCGGGTACCTTTTGCCTGTGGGCTTTCGCTTCGAGGCAAAAAGCCATGCCAGAGGTCATCATTTGCCGACGCCTCCGCAACAACTCGACCGTCCCGTCCATCGCGATTTGGAAAAAGTCCGGCATGCAAATAGCTCACATGTCCGCTGCCGTCGGCACAAGTGAAATTCTGCGATGGTGCCACGTAGGCCTCAAGCGCAGCAAAACAGTCGTCGGCTTTTGTCGCGGAGTTCAGCAAGAGGAAGGTCCTCAATTCATTACTCGCGAGTGAACCGGTCCACTGCGGAACAAGACCCGCCGGAATATCGACGATCCCTGGGCGGTCGCCAGAATCGAAAACAATCGGCCCTATATGAGTCTCGCGAATTTTGATCAACTCCGGTTCGCCACCTGCAACGAGAATTGTCTCCTCGTGAGTGACCACTGGCCGCCAAGCATCGTCGAACAGATACTCTTGGCGATGCTCATCGCGGAAGCGCAACTGATACCAATCCAGAACGTCATCGGCGCCATTCGTGACGGCCCAGCCCATCTTCTGATTAAAACCAACAACCACACCCGGCGCCCCTGGCAGGCTGGCCCCAAAGACGTTGATTGTAGGGCCAGAGAGCTGAATGGGGAACCAAAGCGCCGGGAGCGAATATCCTAAATGTAGATCATTTGCTAAAATCGGACTATGCGACTCTGTTGAATTGGGTCCCAGCACCCAGCTGTTACTGCCGTTAGAGGGATCAGGCCAAATAATGTCGGCTGTTTCTGCCAAAAGGGCTGTCGACGTATCATGCAGGACGCGACTCGAAGCCTCTTGCCAAAGGGGCTTTGGCACGCCGGGAGCGGCAACAGCCTGAGAACGCGCGCTATCAAGAATAGGCTGCGGTACACTCACCACCCGCGGAAAGAGCAGATCAAAAAGCTCCGTCGAAATTTTATTTCGCGTTTGGTTGAGCTTGAGATCGTACAGATACCCAGTTAGTTCCCAAGTCATGAACTTCAAAAGACTGGCTGCCCGTTCAGGCCGCCATTCCTCTGGCTTGACGCCAAAAAGGCGGTACTCAATCGGAAGATAGCGCTCGGGAGCAAGCTGTGTGTGTGCAATCCTAGCATTCACACCTTTGGCGTAATTTTCCAGCGGCCCCTTTGTCACAGAATCAAGAGCCATCAATTCGGCCGAAGCCCTCGCTGCTTTCGGCATTTGCATTCGCCTCATAAAGCGATCGATGGGCAAGGCCTGCTCGCCTACGATCTCGGCGACACGGCCGACAGCAATTCGCGATAAAAAATCCATCTGCCACAGTCGATAGTAGGCGGTCAAAAAGCCTTGAGCAAAATACAACGCCTCGTTATTCTTTGCGACAATTCGCGGGACTGAGTTCTCATCAAACTCAATGCGAACTCCACTGAGCCCAGCCGCCGAGGCCGCGTCCAAAAGCAAGTCTTGAACTTCGGTTGAAGTCGTACTCCGGTGTTGCCAGAAGCCCTCAGAGGGACTCAAAAGCGTTCCGATCGGCTGCAGGCCCTTCCACGACGTCGCCATGGCATAGATGATAAAACCCGTCGCCATAAGGCCACACAGCGCTTTTACGCTTTGCATGAGCATCCGGATTTTCATAGCCTGCGCCTAACGCAGTTCGGATGAAACATCAAACACCGAAGCCGCAATACGACAAAAAAACAAAACGCCCATCGAAACCGACAGGCGTTTGCTTTTCTAAGTCGTACTTTCGTATCGATTAGATATTGATATTGGCGCTGAGACCAACGTTCGTCATCTCCGAACGAAGATCGAGCGGAACGAACTGAACGTTTGGATACAAGTAAACATCGCGAGTAATCGAAATGCCAAGGCCCACCGACTGAGTGTAGACGTTGCGCTTTACATCTCCGAATGGCTCCGTGCGAGCATGCTCGTAAATCCAAGGGCGGAAGACCGTGCGAAGATTCAGCTTATCGTTGATGACGTACTCAGCGAATGGGTAGAACGCAAAAGAGTAGTCCGACTGCTCGCTCTTCACAGCATCATCGTTCTTATCAAATGTGTTGTAACCAGCATCGAAGGCCATGCCGACAGAGAAGTTCGAACCACCAAAATCATAAATCGCCGTCTGCGAAAAGCCGATACTCGACTGGTAACCAAACTCTCGGTAGAACTCGTCCGTGTAGACACCAACGCTCACAGCCGACACGTTCTGAATTCCAGCGGCTTGATAGACCGTCTGATAGGTCAGGCCAGGATTCGAAACTGTTGTGCGATCGCGAAGACTTTTCTTGTCGTCGCCGTGAAAGGGCTTACGCGATGTCACACCGACATCAAGAGCCAGCGACTGAAGCGCGCTCATTTTGTATTTAACGCCAAGCGAACCCGACATCGCAGGAACGGCCGGAGTCGCTGTGCCCAAAGCGATGTTTGGACGTGTGTCTGAAGTTGGGCTGTTGACAGTACCACCGTTGTAACCAAGAGCAGCAGAGAAGCTGAACTTGCTCTTTGAACCAGTCTCAGCGCGGAGTTTGCGGTTCGTGATGACTTCATCAACGTCTTGCTCTCCCTCTTTTTTAACGGGAGCGTCTTTCGCCGTCACGTTCTCAAGTGTTGTGGTTGTTTCGTTGGCCTGCTCCGACTGAGCCTGAGCTGCTGTGGCCATTCCGGTAACGACGAGTGCCGCAAGTAAAGTGGCCGCACGCGCTGTGATGAGCTGTTGTTTCATGAATCAGATCCCCCCTCTTTGGTGATCAAACTTTTTCTCGTACATTTAAAATTCAAACTTAATCCAAATCGAACAATGATCGCCTGAACAACCAGGAGCAGAGCAACCATCGTGCCGACCAGTTTTCCACTTTTTGCTCTGTTTTTGCGCACTTTTCTTCGGTCACAAGTCACTTTGACACCGGAGCTCATGCGCACCGACAAAGGTGCAAAACCTAACGAAAGTCATATCGGCCCGGCGAAATCTTGTAAAACCCAAAAGCGCGGAAGGTTCTGCAGCGCAATAAATTTCACGGCGAATTGGTGTCAGATATTCACTAGTCTGACCGAGACAAGTAGATCTGTCTCAAGACATGTTGAACCTTCCATCGCCCCGATACTTCCCAATCGAACGAGGTCTCTATGAGGTCGCCCCTGGCTTAAAGCCCCTGGGGACCTGTTCTAACGATTTTGACAATGGTCCGTCAGACTCCGTGGTGTTTCAATTCGATGAGAGTTTCTTGGCGAAGCGCCTGGAAAAGCTCAGAGCTCGCACCGAGAACCTGGCCAAGTACCATGCCATGGGCACCCTCCCAGCTGGCGTCACCTTGGCGGCGGTGAAGACTATTGTCGACCGTCTGACGACTGAGTGGCCTGGCTATTTTTCGTGGGAGCCGGTGGGACGAATCCTCCGTTGCGATCTAACCGGCGAAAGCCTGGAGTTCAGCCCAACAGGCGAGCTTCTGAATGGCCATGAAAGCTCTGTGCAACCGCCCTATCTCAACGCCTTTGACGCCCTGGCCTGTCAAATCCCCGAAGATTGCGCCCTGCTCTTAGAGGGCGACGGCCTTGGAAAAACCGCCATGCTTCACGTTTGCTCGCCCAGTCACTGGGCGCCAGAAGAGAAACTCGGGCTTAGCTTCTTAGAGCTGCACGGCCCGGTTCCCCACTTCGAGAGAATCGCAAAGGCTCTTCCGGCCATTGTCGACGCGATGGTGAATAAGGGACCGTTTGTAAGATTTGTTTGGAGTTTTGTAACCGACACCCGACTGAATCACCACCCGGTGCCACCACCGGGGATAGAACCTGCCTCATGGACTGGGCGATCGTTCAACCCGACTCTCGAGGTACCGTTCTATTTACGCATTGAACGCCAAACGACTGTGCCGGTACCCGAAGCTCATGCCTCTTTGTTTTTTATCGGACTTTCCTTTCTCAGTGGAGCCGAAATCAAAGCCAGTGATAGGTTTAGAACGCAGTTGATCTCGGCCCTTCACTCAATGTCTCCGGATGCTCGTCGCTACAAAGGCGTTGAGCACTGTTTTGACGATCTCGTTGGATGGCTCGAGTCTCGATGAAAAAAGAAAGCAGGCAAATGCAGCAAGATCAGTCTCTTCAGACCCTTAAGAAAATGACACCGTATCTTTGGCCGAAAAATAGAACGGATCTTAAGATTCGCGTCGTTATCGCCATGATCTCGCTCTTGCTTGCAAAAGGCGTCAACGTCGCTGTTCCATTTTTTTTGAAAGCGGCAATCGATAAACTCGGCCTCGTTGCCAGCGGCGAAAAGGCCCTGTTCGGAGCGGCCCTCGGTTTAACTGTGGCCTATGCGTTGGCGCGGATCGGGCAGCAGGCGTTTTCGGAATTTCGTGACTTTATTTTTGCCCGCGTGACCCAGCACACCCAGCGAACCATTGGTCTTGAAACATTTGAGCATCTGCACGCTCTCTCACTGGCCTTTCACCTCGATCGACAAACCGGCGGCCTCAGTCGCGTGATCGAACGCGGGACCCGAGGTATTCAAACAGTCCTGCAGTTCATGCTCTTCAATATCCTGCCGACGATCGCAGAAGTGGCCATTGTGACCGTCGTGCTGTACCTGACATTCGGGTGGAACTTTGCGCTCATCACAATTGGAACCATCGTCGTGTACGTCGTCTTCACTATCGCCGTGACCAACTGGCGAGTGCAGTTCAGAAAAGACATGATGCAAAGAGATACTGAAGCCAACACCAAGGCGGTCGACAGTCTTTTAAACTTTGAGACGGTAAAATACTTCACCAACGAGGACCACGAGCGTCGGCGGTTTGATGTTGCCCTTGAAGGTTACGAGCGCGCGGCCATTCAAAGCCAGACGAGCCTCTCGATGCTCAACTGCGGCCAAGGTTTGATTATCGCGGTGGGGCTTGTCGGCGTGATGGCGCTCGCCGCTTTCGGCGTTCAGGATGGAACCATGACGGTTGGCGACTTTGTCGCGGTCAACACGTTCCTCATTCAGCTTTACCTTCCGCTCAACATTCTTGGCTTTGCCTATCGCGAAACCACGCAAAGTCTCGTCGAAATGGAAAAAATGTTTGAGCTACTTTCTGTCGATCGCGACATCAAGGATAAGCCAGGTGCGAACGATCTCGAGCTCGCGCGCGGAACTGTCGAATTTTCGAACGTCAGCTTTGCGTATAGTTCGGATCGACCGATTTTAAAGCATGTGAGCTTCACGGTTACAGCCGGCAAAACAGTGGCGATCGTCGGCCCTTCCGGTGCTGGCAAATCGACGCTCTCACGACTTCTGTTCCGTTTTTACGATCCGACCGGCGGCGCCATTCGTATCGACGGTCAAGACTTACGTGACGTCACGCAAACCAGTGTGCGTCGAGCAATCGGCATTGTTCCACAAGACACCGTTCTTTTTAACGATACGATTGGCTACAATATTCGCTACGGGCGACCGAAGGCAGACGATGCTGCAGTTCACGAAGCGGCAAACCTGGCTCAGATCGGTGGCTTTATTGAGCGGTTACCGAAAAAATATGATGCCCTTGTGGGCGAACGCGGATTGAAGCTCTCGGGCGGAGAAAAACAACGCGTCGCTATTGCGCGAACAATTTTGAAGAATCCACGGATTCTTGTTTTCGATGAGGCGACATCAGCTCTCGATTCTGCGACAGAGCAAAGCATCCAGCAGTCGTTGCGCGATGTCTCAAAGAACCGGACGACATTGGTCATTGCGCACCGGCTTTCGACGGTCGTCGACGCCGATGAGATTATCGTACTTAAAAATGGTGAGATCGCGGAACGAGGGCGCCACGAGGACCTGCTGCGTGCAGCTGGTGAATATGCTCGGATGTGGCGCCTTCAGGCGGAAGCGCAGGATGCCAGGTTGAGATTGGCGCATTTAGAGGAGTGACTTTTTATTGCGAATGGATCGCAATACTTGCCAAGCCCGGCAAAAAGACAGAGAACATGGAACTATGAAGATTTTCATTTCTGCTCTATTTGTAACTCTACTCCTCTACAGGACGGCGGCTTTTGCTGCCGATCTTGGAGGATTGCAAGTCTTTGGCGCACTTGATTTGGCTTCTGAACTTGGAATCGAGAATCCGACTCCCGACGGTGGTCGCCTTAAAGTCCGGAGTTTTGAAGTGGCCGTCTCAGGCCCAGTCGATCCTCTCTTTGATGCCCTTATCAATATCGCGGGCCACGATGAGAGCGGCACAATCGAGGTGGAACTTCACGAAGCTGTGATTTCAAGTAGCCGTCTCGTTCCTGGAGTCCGTCTTCGCGCTGGACGTTTTCTTCTTGGCATCGGCCGGCTCAATCAATTTCACTCCCACGACTGGCCATTTTTCTCTGCGCCCAAAATGCAGAGCCTCTTCTTTGCAGAAGAGGCCGTCACCGATTCGGGTGTTGAGGTCGGTTACCTGCTTCCGTGGGACACCGGTGTTCCGATCGATATTGTTGCCGGAGCAACCAATGGATGGAGCTACGGCCACACCCATACCGGAGGCCAGCGCCCGCTCACGCCCACGCATTACCTCCATCCGAGCGTCTTTATCGAGGGGGATTCTCCTGGAGTTGGAACTCAGCTGGGGCTCAACTACCTTGGGCGCACAGACGCCGACAGTCTGCGGCTGCAGCTCACAGGTATTGATTTGACTCATAAACGTCGAACGGGAAAGCGGCTCGATTTTCTTTTACAAGCCGAGGTTTTTCATCGTCTGCGTGCCAAGGCAACATTGGACAACATGGAAGATGTCGCGGGCTATCTCTATTCAGAGTGGGCGCTCGACGACACGTGGAGTGCCGGTGTTCGCGCCGACGTTTACTCAGATCTTAGTCTAAAATTCGGTACCGGTGACGCGCGCAAAAACCTCGACTATGGATTTGTACCGGTGCTGACCTATCGACCCTCTGAGTTTTCACGACTCCAATTCTCTTACTCTCTGCAAACCGAAACAAAAGAGGGCGATCAAAATCGAAATGAACAAGTTGTTTTTATCCAACTGGTGTCGATGATTGGAGCCCATCCTGCCCATGACTTCTAGTCCACTTTTACTGCTTGCACAGGCTCAGGCTCTATATCCGCAGACGAAGCTGCCCCTTCACCGGCCAGTGGATCTTTCACTTAATGAAGGCGAAATCGGGATTTTGTTTGGGGAAAATGGCGCTGGCAAATCTTCGCTCTTGGATCGTATCGTCTTTGGAAAGCGAACCTATACGGGGCACATTCACGTCAATCGCCAGAACATCGCCTATTTGCCGCAGATGACAGTCGCTGAGTTTCAAATTCCTCTCCGTCTCGACGAACTGTCCGTTTGGAACGGAACAGTTCCGACAGTGCCATCAACTCGCCTCTGGAACTCCGCCAGCGGGGGCGAAAAGCAGATGGCTCTTTTGGAGATGGTTCTCGCTCATCACTCTGGTGACGGAGTTCTGGTTCTTGATGAGCCCACCAATCACCTCGCTCCGACAGCGAAGGCCGAACTCGAGGCCCGCGTTCTTCGGTGGCTACGAGAGACTTCGGGACGCGCCGTTCTGATTGTGTCGCATGATCCTGATCTCTTTTCAAACGAGCGCACGTCCTCATTCGAGGTGCTTCGGGCATGATCGAGCTCCTCAGCCTATACCTCTGGCCACTTTTGAGTGCGCTGATGCTGGCGGCAGCGCTCAGCCTCACCGGAACACAACTCGTCGCACGCGAGTGGAGCGTTCGCAGTCTTGTCGTCGCACAAAGTTCGACCGTTGGTGTCCTCTTTGGCATCGCTCTCACTTTTCTATTTGAACCGCACCCTCTTTGGTCCTTTGTCATCGTCACTAGCGCCGGAACGATCTTTTCACTTCTGATCGCCATTCTTCTTGGCATCGAACACTTTGGCCTAAAGCGGCCCCAGACGTTACTCACCGTGTTTGTTGTTCTCTCGGCAATCGCAGCGATCTTCACAGCACTCATTCCGAAGCTTGAAGCCAACATGAGCGCGGTTTATGCAGGTGACATCACGACGCTCTCAAATCTTGAGGCCCGTTTACACCTCGCCTTCGGTCTTGGGATCACGGCTTATCTTTGGAAGAACTGGTCACAGCTCTCGCAGTCCGCATTTCGCAATATCGTGCTCGGCACTCCCGAAAGCAGTTTTGTGATCAAGGCCTTCACGCTTTCGACGATGCTTCTGGTTGTGCTCGGCGTACAAGGACTCGGACTGAGCTTTGTCCTCGCCTGTCTGTTCTTGCCGACGTCCCTAACGGCTGGAACAGATCGAAGCCTGCGGCAGCATCAAATTCACGTCGTCTTGATCGCTTCAATTGGTACTTTTTTAGGCTTTTTAGTCTCGCTTGCCGATACACGGCTGCCGACGACGGCTGTCATCGTATTGGCTCAGCTTGTCATTGGATATGGTATCCGGCTTATATCCACGTGGACTCGATCTTGACGGGCCGGAGCTCCAGCGCTAAGACTGAAGCTCCTTGATCGCGTGGCGCAGTTGGTAGCGCGTTTCCTTGACATGGAAAAGGTCACAGGTTCGAGTCCTGCAGCGACCACCAATTTTTATTTTTTTGATTCGAGATCGTTGCAGACGATTTTTGCTTCTTTCTTCCAAAATCCAAGAAGGCCTTTGACCTGACCGTCAATTGAAATCGAACGCACACCACCCGCAGAATCAAGATCGATATCAACCTGGCCGCGAGTAACGCCGTGATCGTTCTGATGTTCACTGCATGAAATCATAATACGAGTTCCACCTGCTCCCGATAGTGAGTGAATCTCGATAACATCTTGTGAACAGTAGGCAAAGTCGGCTGACTTCAAATCCTTCGTCACACCAATAGTGAGACTCGTCTCTCCGTCTTTTTGAACATAGTAGAGCGTACCATTTGCTGTATTTTCAGCGATAACCGAGCAGCCGCTGTCATTGACGTATTTCGCTTCGGCCGAGTGAGCAATTGACCCGGCACCGACAACACACGCGATCGCCATTAAAACCTGTTTTTTCATTCAAATCTCCTCTCGTATCCATGTGTGCACATGGGATAATTGATGATTCGGCTGACGCACACCACTCTAGACGCAAAGTCTGTACCCTCTTTTGGGCTATCTAAAACCAGTCCAGTCAAACGAGGGCCTATGTCGTTCTTGCGCAGGCATAGACCGGTGACATTTTATGGCTGGACGACAGGCGTTGTGACATTTTTCGGCCTACGTCATGCCCTCTCCGGCTTTTAGCGGGGTGCGGGAACTTTGTAGAAGAATTCGTCAGTGTTTATCGACAGATGGTTCAGATAGCCGCATCGCTGAAGGATCTTTCGGCAATACGAAGTGGGATTCGTGTAGCCGTAGCCCATTCGCCTTAAAACTTTGATCTTGTTGTTGAGACCTTCGGCGACAGCGGTTGTCAGTCTTGAAGTGATGTAGGCCTCAATGTTCCGACGATATTTTCGAATCGTTTTGCGAATTTTAGAAATGGCTCAAGTTTCGATTCTCTGACAACTCGGTACCAGGTTGTCAGCGTCTCTCGGAAGCCTTTGATCGTCTTCTTGTCGAGTGCTTTGTGAAAGTATTCGACGAGTAGCATCGCGGTGTGGATCGGCTCATTGATTCTCCGAAGTTTGTCGACAAGTTTCTGCTCGGACTTCGATAGGTCCTTCTCTCTGGCAACGAGGATAAATCTTCGGTGTGGCTCGAGCATATCGCGACTGACTTTGTCGTTCGTTTCTTTGGCTTTTTTGAATTCAAATCGACGAACTTTATCGAAGGCTTCGTTCACTTTCTGTGCAAGATGGAATCGATCAACGCAAACTTTGGCGTTCGGGCACTCGCGTTCAATCGCCGCAATAAAGGGTTCATGCATGTCGACAGCGAAGTGTTCAACCGACATTTTTGCGCCGTCGACAGCACCCTCAAGGCACCAGTCAATGCCGCAGAATCCCGTCCTATGGCGTTAAATAGGACTTTCCCTTCCTTTGGCGCGACAAGATTTGTGACAAATTCTGGACGCCAACGTTTCGCAAAAAGTCCGACTCGGTTTTTAACGGCGATCGTTCGAAAGTGAACTTCGTCGGCCGCAAGGTACGAAACATCGAGGCCGTCTGGCATGCGCAGATGCTGCATCATCACTGCCATGCGATATTGGTCGAGATCCCACATTGCCTTTGATCCCATGTCGAGAATACGCCCGACAGCTTCACATGTGATCTCTTCCATGAGTCGACCTGCGACTTCGGCAAGGCCGCAGGTCATTGAGCTGAACTTTGGATGGATCCAGTCGACATCGGCGACAGCTGTGCGGTCACAATTGTCGCAGTACCCCCGAAGCTGCATGAACTTAACCGTCACATGCTGAAAAACACCAAGCGGCGGCGCACGAAGGATTTTGAGATCCCATTCTTTAACAGTTGAAAATTGCTCGCCGCACAATCGGCAAAAGCAGCTCTCCCGATTTTGCTGAACTTTGACTTCGATTTTGTGCAGTTTTTGAAGACCTTAAGGTCGATAATTTTGACGTCTTGAAGACCTAAAAACGTGATGATAGTCTGCCTGAAGTCCATCCTTGGGTGCTCCTGCAAAGAGATTTAGTGTCGTGACCAAATCAAATCACAGGACCAAGTGATGGACTATTTTCATTTCACGACGTCTTTGACCCCGCTAAAAGCCGGAGAGCCCCGGTCCGATCATCAGTGGAAACACTGCTTTGCACAACGTCGACATCTCGACGTGGCGAGGCCGCCACACTGAAAAGAGGATAGCCAATTCTAAAAAAGATCCCGGGCGCAATACCATCAATTCCGAGATCGAGCTGAAGCCGATCACGACTTTTCTGTGCACGCCGAACATCGGAACGACCAAGTATCGTCCGCTCAGGATCGGCAAAGTGATTGACGAGGATCAAGTTCACCGCAAAAGGCTGAAGGCTCACGCCGTTCTGCTCGAGAATCAACCATATCCGCTGAAAGGCGCGCCCCACTTCAATCCAACCCTCGGCTTGGCTAAGTCCTGGTTGAATCGGCGTTTTGAGTCCAAGATAGAAAATATGACTCGACCGACGCAGTGGTCGACGCACTGATTGATACAACGAGAGGCCATGAACAAGACGACTGTGTATGAAGAAGGGATGACGCTTTGTAATCTCAACGCGATCCTTAATATTTTTGAAAGCCCTAAGGTATCCTCTGGAAGCCCAGTCATTCGCTTTGGTTCATCGCCTCGCCAATAGACTTCGTCGAGCAGATCAGAAAAGAGCACTTTGCTTCCCATGCGAAGCAAAGTCATATCTTCAATGAAGCGAATGACTTTGTCAGATGAGGCCGTGAGGTCGATCAAATCAAGTTCAGGCAAAAGAGCCTGACGCGCTTTTTTTATGACAAAGTCCGGAACACGCTGATCTTTGTATGGAAAGCGATTCGTACGCCGCGATTGAAGCGTCGAAGTCTCTATTGTCGAGCGAGCAAGGGGCGACGGCTTGAATTTCAAATGAATGACCGTGCCCCAGAGGTCGGCTCCCGCAACAACCTGAACCGACTCGACCGTATATCCCAACGAGCCACCAACCTCTTCGAGGCAGGTCGTAAAACATCCCAACGAGGCAACCGCTCCAGCTCCCGTCGTGTCGGCAGCGGACTTTTTCCCATCGAGAGTTGGAATAGAAATATGAAACTCAAAGCCGCCTTCCGTCATTCTGACAGCAACCTGCCAAAGCTGTTGGTTACCGCCAGACGCGGCCCATTTTGCACTATCAAGCCACTTCGCTATGAGACGATCTGCAGCACTTTGATCCATCACTCCGTCAGCATAGAGGGCTGCGGCAAAACCGTGATATGGGGAGATTTGACATTATTTCTGAAGTGACTAGTTTGAAGGCGATGGTCGAGACTTCCCCCGCCACTTCAATTGAAACCCCAAGCTATCGCAGTGACGTTTTCTTCAAAAGTCAGAGCGAGCGAATTGTTTTTCGAGAGCATCGTTTCACGCACGACGACCTGCAAGTACGTCAGCTTATCGATGTCCATGCCGACTATTGGACCTTTGCAGTCGCCGATCTTGGCGTGGACCAGGTCTCGGTTCGCACGTCCAATGGCGAAACCAAATCACTCGTCGGCCCTACTGCTATTTTTTTGCCGCGCTTTAGTGTTATCGAGTTTCTTTTAAAACAAGGAACCGTTCACTGGTGCTATCTTCTCTCAACAGGGCCGGCGCCGGTACCGACTTCTAGCGGCCCGTCAGTTTTCACGCTTCCCCATCTCGATCGTGCCATGGAACTCATCAAAGGCCCTAGCGCTCAGCTCATGGCTTGGATTCACACTCAAGGGAACAGCGGCGTCCCGATCGAAAAAAACAGCTACCCTCACGTCGTCTCGTTACGGGTAAAACAGCTGATCGATCAGCGCTTTCGCGAAGCCCAGGACCTGAGCCCGATTTTTACAGAACTTGGCTTCTCATCATCAGCGGCAAGCCGACTCTTTAAGCGAACATATGGACTTTCTCCTGTTCAATACCGCAATCAATTACGAGTTATGCAGGCCGGAACTGATCTTATTTTTGGCGCAGAGTCAGTGGAGAAAGCCCATCTTGGCGTCGGCCTCGAAGATCCAAGTTATTTCTATCAAAGATTCCGCGAGCACATGAACACAACGCCTGCGCGCTTTCGAGTCAGCTGCGAGATGCGACTCAATGATGGCGTAGCATCCTTGCAGACCTAAAGTCCCATTGAAATAAGGAACGGATTTTCCTTCTGTCTTAACGAAAAATCAGCCTTC
Organism: Bdellovibrionales bacterium; assembly: GCA_016713885.1. Lineage (GTDB taxonomy): Bacteria > Bdellovibrionota > Bdellovibrionia > Bdellovibrionales > JAMPXM01. The sequence goes on from JADJOF010000007.1 coordinate 37,449, forward strand.
GACATGATGCCGAGCCACTTGTTCTCGATCAAGATCTGACCAATCGAACCACCAAGACTATTCCCTGGCCCAAGTAAAACGACCTTGTCCGGCGCAAACTCTTTCAAACCTACTGTAACGGCCTTGGTGAAGTCGTAAGTGTCAACCACCTGGGTATCAAGCGTATAGCGATAGAGCGCTTCGACATCTGTGCTGTACGGCTGCCAAATACGACCACAGCCATCGATCATCGGAATCGCCGGTCGCGAAATTAGTTCGACTGGCAAAAGCTCGAAAGCCCGCGCTGATGTTTCACGCAGCATGGGCGTATGAAACGCAGCATGATTGACCAGCTGAAATGGATAGTTTTCGATCTTCGGCAGATTCTTGAGCATGAAGCCTAGCCCCACGCTGTCTCCGGCGATGACAGCGTATCCCCCCAAGCGAATAGAGAGATAGACCTCGCCACCGGCAGCCCGTGCCTTGGTCATCGTGGTGTCTACGATTTCAACCATCTCGTGACTTCGACGCCAATCACCATCGACAACAGGATAGATAATCTGCCCGCCAATGATTTTGCTCTTCATCATCGAGCCCATCGTGTTGATGACCTCAAAGGCACCTGCCCAATCGAGCGCACCAGCATAGGCGAGCGTAAGATACCATCCCATTGAATTGCCGGTAACCGCCACGATCTCTGACTTTTCACGATCGATGGACTGGAAATCTGCATAGGAACAGGCGTAGATCAGCGTTGAAGCATTTTCGCCTTTCGTATGAATACCCGGCTGGAAGACATCGGCATTATCGAGCTCACTGATCGTCGGTTCACCTAAACGAGCCCGCCTTGCATCGATATCGGCAAGAAAGTCATCGATGCGACCAGCACGCGGTCGCGAAAGGTACTTCAGCGTCTCTTTTGTGTAAGAACCTCGGCCCGGGCAAACAACCAGCAATCGCTCTTTTTTCATTGAACAACCGTCTCTTTCAATGCACCGATCTTCAAAAGCGCCAACGCGCCTTTCACAATTTCATCTTGCTTTGGAAGACCGGCCGCAGCCGCCTTCCCTAGCGGAATGAAACAGTCGTCGGCCGCCACGATCATCGTCTTTGGCATCGTCGGCATTTTTTCAACAAGACCTGAAACTAGAAACTCGCTCATCGAGCCTGTTTTTCGACATTCCTCAACAACGAGAAGGTTGCGACAGTCGCCGATCTCACGCGCCATTCCTTCAACATTGACATCAGATAGCCATCGCAAATCAATCACCTTGATCTTCTGATTGTACTGACTCACTAAAACGTCGGTTGCTTGGCGTGAATAATAGGTGCCATTGCCATAAGTCAAAATTGTCAGATCCGCCCGTTGCCCAGGATGCGATTGATAAACGCCAATTTCACCGAGCGGAATCTCTTCCTCGGGCTGTGGATATTCGAAGCTCCACTGTTTGTCCTCGTCGCTGCGAATACCGCGAGTCATATACAGCGCAATAGGCTCAATGAAAACGCAAACCCGACCGTTCTCGTAGGCCTCACGTACACAAGTGCGCATCATCTTTACGGCATCGAGCCCATTTGAGGGCACAGCCAAAATCAGCCCCGGAATGTCACGAAAGACCGCAAGTGAATTGTCGTTGTGGAAGTGCCCACCAAATCCCTTCTGGTACGCAAGGCCGGCAATGCGAATCACCATCGGATTCGTGAACAAACCTTGTGAGAAAAATGCAAGCGTCGCAGCCTCACCGCGAATCTGATCCTCAGCATTGTGGACGTAGGCAAGAAACTGAATCTCTGGAATTGGCACAAAGCCATTGTGAGCCATCCCAATCGCCGTCCCGAGAATCGACTGTTCATCGAGAAGAGAATTGAAAACTCTTTTTGCGCCAAAGCGTTTAAATAGTCCGTCCGTTACATTGTAGACGCCACCTTTTTGCGCAACGTCTTCACCAAAAATCACGGTATTCTTATAGCGCAGCAAGATATCGGTCAGCCCCAGATTGATCAGCTTTGCCATATGCTGCGGAGACTTCATTTTCTCCCAATCAGCAGCGCTAAACACTTGCCGACGCTGTTCTTCGGACGGAACAGGCGGCGCCTTCTTTATGTCGGCAAGCCGTGATCGTTGACCGGACCTCTTTGGGATCTGAAAGTTGAGGACGCTTAATCGCGGTTTCAGAAACTGCTCGAACCTGTTCGCGAACACTTTCGTAAAGCCCGACAACCTCTTTGGCTGATGCAAATCCATTTTCAATGATCAAACGCGCGGTGTGCAAAAGTGGATCTTGAAATTCATTTGCTTCAATATCTGAGAACGAACGATAGGTGTTTTCCATGTCGGAGCCGGCATGTCCCATCAGGCGCACGGTCTTCACATGCAAAAACACCGGCCGCCGGCGTGTTCGGCAGTATTCCTCGGCTTCGCGGGTCTTCGCATAGACATCAAAGAGGTTAAGGCCATCCGCCGCGATATACTTTATCGCTGGGCGACTTCCGAAGGATTGTTCAATCCAGTTGTTTGGAGTTTGAACAGAAATACCAATGCCATTGTCTTCACAGACAAAGACCAATGGAAGTGGAAGATTCTGGTAGGCCACCCAGGACGCCATATTGATCGCACCGACCGCAGTTGAGTGATTGGCCGAAGCGTCGCCAAACGAACAGGTGACAACTGCATCGGATGGCATAAGCGCATCGAGCTGAAGCGCATGCGCACGCTGAATCGAAAGAGCGGCACCAACTGCCTTTGGAAGATGGGAGGCAATCGTACTTGTCTGCGGCGGCACAAGAAGCGGCAAGCTGCCAAAGACCTTGTGGCGTCCACCTGCAATTGGCTCTTCTATTGAGGCGAAAAACGACAACATCATGTCGTAAATCGGAGTCGAACCAGGAAGCTGCTTTGAGCGCTGGATCATAAAGCCGCCGCTGCGGTAATGGAGAAACGCCATATCGGTGAGTCGAAACACCTTGCCCAAAACGGCATTGCCTTCGTGGCCGGAACTTCCGATCGTGTAGTAGCAAAGATTTTGATTCTTCAAAATGCGAGCAATGAGATCAAGATGGCGACTCATCACCTGCGACTCAAAGAGATCCATGACCTCAGCCGGCCGCAACCCTGATTCGTGAAGGTTTGTGCTTGAACGCGACTCTGGAAGACGGCCATCCAAAACGAAACGCGTGAAATTCTTGTCGATAACTTCGGCCCGATTAAACATGGACACTAGTATTGCTTTGGGTGACTTGCCGGCCAATATCTTTTTACCACCAGGACTTCGACGCCATGCATCTATTGCCCGATTCGGCCTCAATATACGCGCGAAGCGAGCCGAACACATTTTCATCTGGAGTCATGAGAATAGGCCCGTCAATCTCCAAAATTTAAGTTATCAGACCCTCTCCGCTACACCGCGGGGCAACTCCATACTGCCTTGATTGATTCTTCTTGTAGCTATAGCTGGTCGGCTGCGTTCCTAAGTATTCTTTAAAATGAAGGTTGAACTGAGTCAGCGAACTAAAGCCAGATTCAAAACAAGACTCGGTCACCGAGCGCCCCTGCGAAAGAAGGCGTATCGCACTAAATAGCCGAATACGATTTCTATACTTCACTGGCGCCAGTTCGAATGTCTTTTTAAAGTCTCGACTTATGTGAGCCCAATCGCACTCGATGCCACTTGCAATCTCCGAAACGGTAGCGTCGGTCATATACCGAGTGTCGATCAGTGCTTTCACTTCTGTGGCTATCGACGAACTGTAGGCTCTATGATCGATGGGGATTTTATTTCTCACCTCACAGAGTAAGGTTTGGAGCTCTGAGTGATTTTTTGGAATCTCACCGTTCCACTCAAAAAGAAACGGTCGATCCAAACCTGGAGGAGGCAAGGAATAGACAGACGAAACGGCTTCCCACTCTAGAGCACCAGGCTCCACGGTCCAGTTGATAATCGAAAATGGAGGAGCAAAGAAGCCGTAACGTCCACTCAGTGCTCGATCCTGTTTTAGACTTCGCACGACGACTTGGTCATGCGAAAGATCAGAAAAGCCGACGAGCCAAAGAGGTCCAAAGGCATCGACGACTCGAATTCTCGAGCTGTAACGATGCTGGCGCTTCATATAGATCATGTCTGGAGACCGATGCTCGACTTGCGACGTGTATCGAGTCGCATCGATACGATAGGAAACGCCATGGTGATCTTGTTCGATGGGATGCTTCATTGCCGCCTTCCGATTAAATTCAACTTAAATATCAAAAACCCGTTAGCGCAACAGTTCCGACTAACAGCACCATTGAGAGATGGAAACTTTCTCGATCGCGAGGCCGAGCCTTGCCGAGACAAACGCATGGTCGATGAACAGCGCTCTGGAACCGCGGCATATGGTCATCATGAGTTCGCTGGTCAGCGCCCGTTGTCTTGACGATCTAAGGGAAAACTATCGTTCTTGTGGCGACGAGCCTCCTTCATACACTGCCCTCATTTTAAAGGCAGTCGCGGCCGTCATCCGCAAGCACCCTGAGCTCAATAGAGCCATCATTGGCCCACCATTTTTTAAGAGAATAGTGAAGTTTAAGAACTTCGATATCAATGTGGCCGTTGAAAAAAACTTACCCAACATTCCCGGGCACGCCTACGCACCTACGATCAGGGACATTGATAAAAAAGAACTCTGGGAAATCTCCAAGGAACTGAAGTTCTATGCTCAATGTGATGAACAATCTGATCGCCACTTTGCTCTCTATATGAGCATTCTTCGCTATGTGCCTTGGCCTTTCGCAGAAGCAATCTTAAACATCCCCACTTGGTTCCCAAGTCTTTGGGCAAAACATCGGGGCGGCGGCTGCTGGGTAAATGCTCCATCAAAATCGGGAGCCGATTTGGTTTTTACTATCTGGCCTTGGCCAGTCACATTTTCATTTGGAATCGTAAAAGTACGGCCGTTCATCGTCGACGACAACGTCGTCGCGGAACCGACGATCCCGCTTCTTATGGTTTTTGATCGTCGACTCATGGGCGGAGGACACGCTGGACGGATTTTTGCCGAATTTAGACGCCTCATTGAAGAGGCCGACTTTTAAGGGCAAGCTTCCAAGTCGTCGTGCACGCGTTCGAACCATGACGCAAAGACATCAGCGACAGAATGGCGGCATCCCTGATCGGCAAGGCTTGTGATCGGCTGCCGAGCGACACCGCATGTCCGAATGAGATCAAAGAGTGACAAATCGTTTGCAACATTGATGGCGATGCCATGACTCGTCAAGCCACGAGAAATATGAAAGCCAAAGGCGGCAATTTTTTTTCCCTGAACAAAAAGCCCTGGCTCGCGGTCGCCCTTAACGGCATCGATGCCAAAATCGGCGAGACAGGCCTGAGTAACTTGTTCCATTTTCGACACAAAACAGCGAGGTGAGAGGCCGAAATCCCGCAACCGCAGACATGGATAAACCACAAGCTGTCCTGGAGAATGCACGGTCGCCTGGCCGCCTCGAGGAACTTGCACAACGTCAATTCCTCTCACTCGCAGAAGATCATTGCCGACCGCCAGGTCGTCGGCTATTGCCGCGCACACCGAGAGTAATCACCGGCTGATGTTCGAAACCAAGAACGACACCACATCGTTGATCATCGCGACGCAACTCTGCCAGCACTTGTTCCTGACGGCCGATGCCTTCTCGATACGAGATTTGGCCGGTAAATTCAATATGAAGTCTTTTGAATGGCGTCGCTGTCACGCCTCACGTCTATCAGTAAAGCTCGACGAGGTCATTCTCTCTAAAGCCTGAGCCAGAGTGCACAATGCCAATTGCGCCATCTTTGCCAAAATACGAGATCACCTCAACGGTTCCCTTCAGACGCCCCGGAACTCGACCAATATAGGATCCATTTTCAGGGTCATAGACATCCTCCCCATCCTCCGAAATGCGCAGAATGTCGCCGACCTGTAGACCTGAAAGTCGACCGGCGTTGAGAAAAATCCGATCGCCCTTAACAAGGGCAACGCGCCCCTCCCACGAGAGTTTCTCAACCGCATTTATAAGACGTGGCACCGTTGCACTGAAGGCCTTGATCACAACGGCCTCGACAAGGACGGGGTCTTCCTCAAGCCCCCGATCCGAGGACGCCCGTTCCGCCACACGTGTCGTTCCCTCTTCAACCTCGGCCTCACGCTGTTCATCCATCAGGATCGATCCATTTCGCGTATTCACCATGCGCAGTTGAACTTTTGCGTTCATGCGCGCCCGAATTTTGCGAACAAGTCCGACCTCGTCGCCAATGCGTTTGGCTCGAATGTCGACGATCTTTCCTTCGATAATGGCCGATACACCCATTCCCGAGGCCACCTTGGCCATCGCCTCAAGATCGTACTGTTGACCCTTTAGAAAGGCGGATACATCTTTTGGAAAATCTGAATTCGCAACAACAACAAAATCATCGGTCTTTCGCAACTGACGGATAAAGGCCTCGCGTGCCACCATCGCCGATCGCGAATCACGGGCGCCGGCCGTATCAAGAAACGGCAACACCATAACGCGTTTCCTGAGCGACATGTCTTTGCCATCGCGAGTTTCGCGAGCTTCGTAAGGAACGTCTTTAACTTGCGGGCCAAGTGGCTTTGCTACGCCCGTTTGCCGATTGGCACCCAAAAGGCTGCAGGCAGAGACAAAAAAAGAAGCGACCACGAATGAGACGAGGTGGGTTTTCATAGTTTCAGTTTACTAAAAGGTGCTCACGGCAGCGAAAAAAAGCCGCGTCGCACATGACTATCGTCCAGTTCTCATTACAACTTGGGCTTCAACTCAATTGTAAACGGCACCTTTGTACCATCACCTTCGCCAAGTTCAGAGTCCACAACGTAGCGATCACTGAACCCAGAAAGCTCAAGCGTCTTGATTCGAGTTTTAAAATCCTCCGCGGACGAGGCGTAGTCGACTTCAAAAATAACTCGCCCCGGCTCAAACATTCGCTCTCGCAATGCTTTGATCTCGCGCATAGACCGCATGATTTGATTGCGGAAATCACTCATCTGTTTTGGAGTCAGATTGCCTTTCACGGCCAAGCGGATGGTATTGGCAACGAGGGTGCCCCTTGTCCAAGCTTCAAAGACCTGAGTCGCCAGGTCTCGGGCAATCTCAGGGATCTCTTTTTTCAATTTTCTACCAACAACAAGCTCCGGCGGCCCTGCTTCAGCCTCAATGGTTCGGGTCACTTCAGCCACCGTCCGCCCCCCCAGGACCGGAACAACCTCGCAGTGGATCTGTATCTGTGAATCCTTCACTCGAACTTCGCCGCGCAAGAACATCGCGGCTCCCGTGTACTCAGCAATGGCCTTCATGTCCTGTGTCGATGGCCTCTCGACCCGAAATGCGGGAGGCAGCGGTGTCGCAGCAAACCCAATCGACGTTTCCAGTGGCAACAAAAGATCAAAGCCCTGGCGCATAAGCTCTTCATGAAAATGCCGATGAACAATTTTAAGCCACTCACCGACGACTTTCCGCGACTCGTCGTTGATGTCTCCCATCCACCAGCGAAAGTTGACCGATTTGGCTCGATCGACAACATTCACCATCGGAAAAATCGTAACAGGTGTATCCGCATCGGTCATCAAACCGGCATCAATGACAAGACGACGTAGGTTTCCAAGCGAAATCCGAAGATCGACTTTCATCTTCCAAGAGCCATCGGGAAGTTTCTGAGGATCGTTTGGCTGCACAAAAGGAATGAACTTCGCAGCCTCTCGAACAATCCGCGACTCGACGAGATTCTTACTCTTCTGAAATCTCTTCTCGCCGATCATCTCAAGCGCCTGCTCACGCGCCACATTCGAAATAATTTTGGCCTGAATCTCACGACTCGCCTCAGAGGCCGATGTCGCCTTTGAAAGGCCCTCACTTGAAATCGTTAGCAGCTCCTCAGCTCCAACCTGTGCTTGAGCCAAACGGCCAACAAGAAGACCGACAAAGAGGACCACACATAGAAATAAGCGCTGACTCATCAAAGCTCCGTCTGTTCTCAGTACTGACTCTTCGTATTCTTCCGCTTTTTCTAAATCCTGCAACTACATTTCCTGGTCATCCCTCTTTGCGCAGAATGACAATCATGTCTGTTTTAAGAGGAAAAATGGCGCCAAAAAGGCCGTTTAGCCAAAGTCTTGGCGAAAAAATAATTCGCCACAGGCGTATTTGCTCAAAGGCTGAGTCAATCCTGTTATCCAAGCCATAGAGATATGAGGTTATAAAGCGCCAGTTTAAAAACGGCACCCAAAGATCGGTTACCGAGCGGTAGTCAACACTCGCTACGGTCAAACCACAACGAGCCGCAAGACCACGTAGGCCGCGCTCCGAAAGAATAAATAAATGCCAGGGCTGATGCAGGCTGTGAATGGAGCGCGCGACATCGTTAAGATCAAGGCCCTCAGCCCTCGGAGTTCCTAAACAAATCCGGCCGCCTGGCACAGCGTACCGAGTCAACTCTTGAAGAAGCTGAAAGGGATCCTCAACATGTTCGATGACGTCTTGCGCTACAACCCAATCATACTGTCGTTCCAACACCGTTTGATCAGAAAACCGCGAGGAGTATGGATCAAATCCTTCACAGTTCTTAATCCCGAGACGCTTGAAAGACGCCAAAAGTGAGCCGCTGCCACAGCCAAAATCAAGGATCGAGTGATCTCGCTTCAAACCCCTTCTCATCATTCGCCGCACGTAGGTTTCCGACATGAGACGCGCGGCAAAGTCCTCACGCTTCTGGTGAAAGAGATAGTTCTGATAGAACGGCTCAAGGTCAATCCGCTCGAGCGAGCAGAGCGAGCCACAGTACGAACACTCCCATACAGTTGAAATGTGATGAGACCACTTGCGAATATTCGAGGGCACGCGAGCAACACATTTTGCGTTGGTCACGCTTCCTTGGCCGCAAACCTTACAGTATAATCTCGATTCGACTAAAGGACGACTCTCAACATCGTGTTGTGTATTCATGCTGCTGAGCAGACATGCAGTCGCCGTTCTGGACAAGTGACATGGAGTGCAGAGCCCACAACTCCAATCAGACGCTCATCGCCTCAATTTCGGCCGAGAGTTGCTTTAAAATAACGGGCGACGTCTTAAAGAGGTTCATGCCCCGCCGAAGCTCAGCCTTGCTTTTGGCAATACGACCTTCGTGCCGATAGTTTGCGGCTCTGAGTAAAACAAAACTCAACCGACTGCGGGCTGAGCGTCCAAAACGTTCTTCGATTTTTTTCACATCGGCCCAATCACACAAACCGGACAGTTCATGTCGAACTCGAGCCAGACCAATCTGACACTCCAGAAGCATCGCTGGAAAGTTTGCGGCTGCCGCATAACCTTTTTGTAGCACCGCTCTGCCTCGCAAAACCTTGACAGCTGAAAGTAGCAGTTCCCGACAGTATAGAAGGCAATGGCATGGGCAGATTGATCTGAAACATATAGCGCGAAGTCGTCCGCCATCGCATCAAACAGCTCAATCGCACGGTCGTAGGCCTTCATCATCGCATAGGTTTGAAGACCGCGCGCCCGTTCTCGCACAAAAAGCTCCGGCGCCACCAGATCGCGAAACCCTTCTATCGCCGCCATCTCATTCTGTGCTTGGGCAAAATCGCCGAGAGCGGAATGACAGACCACCAAAAGTCCCAGGGCTTTGATTTGATGCTCGTTGTTCCCAGTCACCTGTGCAAGATCCGAAGCCTTCAGTCCGACTCGAGTGGCCTCATCGAACTTCGCTTGATTGATAAGAGAACTCGACAGTGTGTAGTAAGCGTCAAACTGATGATGAGATGACACACTTTCTAGATCGAGCGATTTTACGATCGTCTCATATAGTTCAAAGCAGTCCGCTTTACGTAAAATCTCCGCCAGATCATGATCTATAATCTCAACGGCACATCGGTGCCGACGATCAGCAAGCGAACTCGAAAATAAACGATCATCAACCTCGAGCTCTTTCGGAGTACACTCTAAAAGCGCGGCAAGGCGCTCAAGGTTCTCGGTCTGAATGTGTCTAATTTTACCGTTCAACCAGCGAAGCACTGTATAGCGACTAACTCCGATCTGTTCCGCGAGCCACCACTGCTTCAACTGCTTTTGTTCTACTGCAGCCTTCAATGCGTCATGATTGAGAAGTCTTATGTCGTTTTTCATGCCGATCCGTCCCTATCCTCGGATTTCGACAAAATCTGTTCGACCAAACAAACCATGCAAATCTTCGAAAAATGCACTGCTTGGGCTAATGCCTTCGGGGTCCTTGATCTCCATGACAACCGTGCGGCGCCCCTTCCCTATGGACGACGAAGCCGTCGCTTCTGTATCCAGATCGACATCGAGATCAATTTCGAGATGAACTCCTGTTTTCCCAGGAAAACGACTGAGGAGTTCATGAAGTTCTGGAAGCTTGGTCAGCATATTGGTTTGCAGATCGGGAGCCACTTTGATGGTCATCGACTTCGACTTCTGCAAAACCTCTTCAAACGGCGCCACGCGATCAACCATGATCTTGATGGATCCGGCCTCTTTTTTAAGATTGCCACCCACCAACACGGGCTGATAACTCTTGAGAGACATTTCCCCTTTTGCAAAAGCCTCAGGAAAGACGATCAGCTCGATACTGCCAGACAGATCCTCAAGACTTGCAAAGGCCATTCGCGAGCCTTTTTTTGCTTATGATCTCGCGATACTGCGCAACAAGCCCTGCGATCACAACTCGCTTGTCGGCCGGCTCCTCGTGTAAGCCCCGCAATTTCACGAGTGACCCAAACGCGGAATAATTTCTCAAGCCCCGCAAGTGGATGATCGCTCAGATAAAAACCTAAGACCTCGCGTTCGTTCTGCAGCTTCAGTGCACGCGGCCACGGCTTTGTTTCACTCAAAACAACACGTTCAATCGTCGCCTCTTCAGCATCAAGAAGCGCAAAGAGACTGCCCTGCCCCATCTCCTTTGTTCGTCGCGCATCTTCAGCTCTTTTAAAGAAACGCTCATAACCTTCCATCAGCTGCGCCTGATGATAGCCAAATCCGTCAAACGCCCCGGCTTTGATCAGGCACTCGACAACCTTTTTATTCATTCGCTTGATGTCGACCGTCTCAAAGAACTGATCAAGCGTCTCAAACTTTCCACCGGCTTGGCGTCGCGCCTCAACGATGGCATCAACAGCCCCTTCACCAACGCCTTTAATCGCACCAAGTGAAAAGAAAATCGTATCGCCTTTGACAGTGAATTTATATTCAGAGTGGTTGATGTGCGGCGGCTCAACCTTGATACCATGTGCCTTGGCGTCTTTCACATAGCGGACAATGTTGTCGGTATTCGACATCTCAGTCGACAAAAGAGCCGCGTAGAACTCGACCGGATAGTAGCGTTTGAGCCACGCCGTCTGTGCACTGACAACGCAGTACGCTGCCGCATGTGACTTGTTAAAGCCGTAGTTCGCGAACTTCTCCATCAACTCGAAAAGCTGACCGGCTTTGGTCTTGTCGAATCCACTTTCAGCCGCACCTTTCAGAAAGCGCTCTTTTTGTTGAGCCATCTCTGATGCGATTTTCTTACCCATTGCTCGACGAAGCATGTCTGCTTCACCAAGCGAGTAGTTTGCGACTCGCGATGCGATCGCCATAACCTGTTCCTGATAAACAATGATGCCGTACGTTTCTTTGAGAATCGGCTCAAGCTCAGGGAACATGTACTCAACGACTTCTTCCCCGTGCATCTTCTTTGTGTACTCGGGAATCATGTCCATTGGACCAGGTCGATAGAGCGCATTGATCGCAGTGATATCCTCAAAGCACTTTGGCTTGATCGACTTCACAGCGCTTGTAATGCCATCGCCTTCGAACTGAAACACTCCAAGCAGATCGCCCTTGGCCATGTGCTCGTAAATGCCCTGATCGTGAATCGGAATTTCGTGAGCCTTCAAAATCCGGCCACGGTTACTGGCGATAAGATCAAGCGCGTTTTTAATATGCGTGAGCGTTGTCAAACCCAAGAAGTCGAACTTGATCAGGCCAATCTTCTCGGCCCACTTCATATCGTACTGAACGACGCGTTCGCCATCAGCACCACGGTAGAGTGGCGCATAGCTCACAAGCGGCGCATCACCAATCACAACTCCGGCGGCATGAATTCCCGCATTTCGAACCAAGCCCTCAATCTTAAGAGCAAGCTCAATTAGGTTCGCGATCTGTGGATTCTGCTCAATCTGCTCTTTGAGACGTGGTTCTTCGTCAATCGCCTCTTGGATAGAAATGCCAAGCTTGTCTGGAATCAACTTCGTGATGATGTCCACTTCGGCAAAGGTCATCCCCAAGACTCGTCCGACGTCTTTAATGGCCGCCCGAGTTTGCAGTTTTCCATAGGTGATGATTTGCGAGACGCTGTCAGCCCCGTACTTTTCCGTCACGTACTGAATGACTTCTTGTCGCCGGTCCTGACAGAAGTCGATGTCAAAGTCCGGCATCGAGATACGCTCAGGATTCAAAAAACGCTCAAAGAGCAGCGCATACGGAACCGGATCAAGATCGGTGATTCGCAGGCAATAGGCGACCAGCGATCCCGCACCAGAACCACGACCAGGTCCAACGGGAATCCCCTGACTCTTTGCCCAATTGATAAAATCTTGAACGATCAAGAAGTAGCTTGTGAAGCCCATCTTCTCGATAACGGAAAGCTCGTACTCAACGCGCTTGAAATAGTCGGGCTTCTTCTCTTCCGGCACAGTCTGGCCAGTTGCCGCGGCTTCTTGAAAACGCTCTTCAAGACCTGAAAATGTCTTTGCTCGAATCAGATCAAGCGGAGCCTTACCATCATCGCTCGTGAAGTACGGCAAATGGTAGATCGTTTTGCCGTTTGAATCCTTCAAGTTAAACTTCACATCGCAACGATCTGCAATCTCAAGAGTGCGGTCGCACGCCTCAGGAAGATCCTTAAAGAGCTTTCGCATCTCTTCACTGGATTTAAAATAGAACTGATCCGACCCCAAACGGTAGCGCGTTTCATCGTGCAAGGTTTTGTTCGATCCAATACAGATCAAAACCTCTTGCGCAATTTGGTCAGACTGATCGAGGTAGTGCACATTGTTTGAAGCGACAAGAGGCACGCCCGTGATCTGCGAGGCCTCTTTAAAAAAAGGAACCAGCTCATTCCACTCCGGCGTCCCTGTGCGATTCACCTCAAGATACAGGCGATCACCGAAGATCTCCTTCATCTCGCGAATTTTTTCGAGTGCCGCATCCTTACCAAAACGCGTGAATGCGTACGCAGGCTCTCCCATCGATCCACCGGTGAGAGCAATCAAGTTTTTTGAATGCGCTTTGATCACTTCCCAGTCGAGTCGTGGTTTATAGTAAAAGCCCTCTTGGTATCCGATCGATGAAAGCTTACAGAGCTCTTGGTAGCCCTCAAAATTTTGCGCAAGGAGTACGATTCGGCGATTCGGCAACTGTGCCGCCTCACGATCCTCTCCGCGCACCAATCGTGATTTTGGCGCGATGTACGCGTCCATACCGATAATCGGTTTTAGGCCAAAGTCTTTTGCCGTAAAGTAGAACTCAGCAGCCCCAAAAAGGTTGCCGTTGTCCGTGAGCGCCACCGCCGGCATCTCAAGCTTCTGCGCCCGCTCACAGAGCTTCTTGGTCCTGATGGTGGCCTCAAGAAGCGAATATTGCGAGTGAACATGCAAATGGACAAAAGAGCTCGACATGGGACCGCAATCTACTGACTTTTCATCGACAATAAAGACATTGATGCGCCGCATCTTTTGGCGCCGGGTGATTCAGACAAGTCCTGGACTTGTCGAGTCACCGACTGCCCCGCACGCTCTTCTAATAGGAGGCATAATGCTTAAAAATCTCGCTCTCACGACGCTCTCGATTTTCGCCCTCAGCTCCACCTTCAGTTCCGCCGCCCATGCCGACCAATGCGCCTGGATTGAAAAGGGTGACAGATACGTCGTTAAATCAGCCAAACGACTTCTCAACGCCGACGCCGAGTTTGTTGAATACTGTGCCCTTTGCGGTGAAGACCCCGGAAAAGTTCAAAACGTTAGTGAAAGCAATATCCAATTCGCCAAAATGGGCGAGGACGTTTTCAACGGTACAAACGGCCGTGAAGTTTTTTATGAGGTCACAATCAACGGTAAAGCTCAGGACCTTGCCTACGTTTACGTTCGCACCGGAGCTCGAGTTTTTGGCAACGTCGCGATGCTCTCAGGATGCCCCGTTCAAGGTGTTCCACCATTCCTCTATACGGCACCAGGAAAGCGCGCCACACCGATTAGCCTTGAGCAGCTCGCAACAGGTAGCCGCAAACCCGCAAGTGAAGAAAAAGCGAAAAAATAGTTCTACACACACGCCGCTCGCACGAACTTCAGGCAATGTCGAGCGGCTTCATAAATCAGCTTCAGCTATCCGACATCACCTTCCAAACGCACAAACGCAACGGGATCACACTTCGCCCTCACCTTTGAGATACGCAAAGTGTCGCGATTGATCTCAAAAATCACCGGACATGACCGCGATACTTTTAGAGAGAACTGCCTCAACATGAAAATTTCTTTGACATGCTGATCAATGAAATCAAAAGAACGATCTCTCACATCTACAAAAGAAACAGGACGCCCTTGCGAATTGAAGACCGTGTAACCAACTTGACCATAACCAGATGTTCTGATCTCAATTCGAGCGACATTGGACTCATCGAAGAAGTAATCGTCCCTGAAATGCGTCGCCGTGATGACAATGGGCCGCTTTTGGTTTTCAACAGAGAACTCAATCGGCTTCTCAGTACCTTCAGCATAGGCATTGGGCGAGAGCAATACCAAGGCCAATAGAAAATGCTTCATAGCTAAACTCCTTTTTGGGTACCGTTCCATTGCTTTGAGCGACCCACTATGGGCAACTTGCAGGAGCGATACTTTTCGGGGCTGTATAGAGCAAGGTCGATGCCTCTTCTCCCCTCCTACCCCCGTGACAGCAATTCCTGGTCAGCCTTGAAAGTGTGCGGCCCAACCGTCGAATATACTTGAGTTTTATCAACTGGGGGCTGCCGTGCGAGGTTTTTCTCTTGCAGATTCTTGATCGACAAAAAGCTCGACAAAGTGACGGCTTACGCCGTCACTTTCATCGTCATGGGTTTTCGTTTTCTAAAAAGTTCCGCGCAGATCCCCGCCCCTTGGGGCGTGGGGTGTAGCGCGGGGGGGTTGAAGGGGGGCGAAAGCCCTTGGACGAAGTATAAGCTTCGGATGAGTTTCAAGCGCAGCAGTCACGCCGTCTATGAGTGTCTTTATCATGTGATCTGGGTCACGAAGTACCGAAAGAGGGTTCTCACGCTCGAACATGAGCGGGCGTTCTGCGAGAAGGTTTTGCGGCGGGCTGCAGCGGAATATGGAATGGAAATTGTGGAGATCGAAGTTGATGTGGATCACGTTCACATCCAGATCGAAATTCCGCCGCAGAAGTCAGTCGGGAAGGCGATTGGAATTCTGAAGAGCGTGAGTGCCCGGCTGATGTTTAAGAGATTTGAGTATCTGAGACGTAAGCTTTGGGCCGGAGAGTTGTGGGGCGATAGCTACTTCGTGAGGACCGTAGGCCATGGCGTGACAGCGGCGATGGTCAAACGGTACATCGAACAGCATCCAGCATCAAATGTGCAAAGTTGTTTGAAAGGTTTTTGTAGCCGAGACCGAAGTTGTGCTCGAATTCGGCGACCACAACGCCGCCGTTGACGCTGAAGATAGCGGCGCGTAACTACATGATCAATCCGCCACTCGCCAGACGAGTTTCAGCTAAACGACGGACATCGCCTCCAAGAAGAACGACAATGTTGATGTCCCTAATGACTCAACCGGTCAGGAACGAACTCACTCAACAAGCTTTCCAGGATCTTCGTATCCAACTCCGGCCGTTGTCTTTACCCAACAATAAGCGCTAACCTTCTCGTTGAGGCGCGTTTTAAGCTCCGGGTTCGTAGTTGAAACAACATATATAAAGCTGCCAATAATAGTTCCGGTTGTTAGAACATACTTTGACGAAGCTGTCGTAAATTCAAAGAGAGAAATTCTTTCTGCCTCGGAGCGATATATCGCTTTGGCGCTGATCAAAGGTTCGACTGTTACTCCTGGAAACTGAGCCCTTCGCACCCCGATCATACCAGCCTCGTGCCCCTGCGAAACGGAAACAGAAACATATTTTCCATTCTCGAGATTCACATTGATAGAAACTAGCGGCGATCCATCGGCCTCACAATGAAATGCATGAGCACGACCGGAAAACAACGACATCGCTCCGACCAGAATTAAAATTGAGAATTTCATACCTATCGCTCCCTTTAAATTAAAGTAAATACCAAGTCGCTTCGGCGCAAGATAACATGTCCGAGGGAATCTACCCCAAGAAAACTGTCAGAAAATAAATCATTGCAATGCCTACACAGCATGCTGGCGTTTTTACCATTGAATATTCATTGTCTTCTACAGCAAAGTGACCGCCGCCCAAGCTTGGCGGCCTACTCCCACTCAATCGTGCCCGGTGGTTTTGACGTCACATCGTAAACCACTCGATTTACACCCCGTACCTGATTCGTGATCCGATTTGAAACCTCACGCATAAACGCAAATTCAAACGGATACCAATCCGCGGTCATTCCATCTGTCGACGTCACCGCGCGAAGAGCCACAACGCGCTCATAGGTTCGGCCATCGCCTTGAACTCCAACTGTCTTTGTCGGAAGCAGAACACAGAAGGCCTGCCAGATTTTATCGTAGAGACCTTTCTCTTTGAGCGCCGAGATAAACACGTGGTCGACATCGCGGATGATATCGAGCTTCTCGCGCGTGACATCACCCATGCAGCGAATCGCAAGTCCTGGCCCTGGGAACGGATGCCGCCACAAGATATCTTTCGGCAGACCAAGCTCAGCGCCAATCGCACGAACCTCATCTTTAAAAAGCTCTCGAAGCGGTTCAACAAGCTTCAGTTTCATTTTTGCAGGCAAGCCACCGACATTGTGATGCGATTTGATTGTCACCGACGCTCCTCGCGGAGAAACGCTCTCGATTACGTCCGGATAGGGCGTGCCCTGCGCGAGCCACTGATACTCACGTTTTGTCTCCTTTGCTGCCTCCATGAAAACATCAATAAGGACACTGCCGTTCGCCTTGCGCTTCGCCTCAGGCTCTTCAAGGCCCTTCAGCGCGCCAAGGAAGAGCTCCTCCGCGTCGACACCGACGCAATTGAGGCCAATCTTCTTATACTGCTCAAGTACTCCGTCGTACTCGCCCTTGCGAAGCAGACCATTATTCACAAACACACAGTGCACTCGATCCGCACCGAGCGCTTTCGTCAAAAGTGCGGCAACAACCGACGAGTCGACTCCACCCGATAGTCCGCAGAGCACATGATCAGTTAAACCAACGCGATCACGAATTCCAGTGATCAAGTGTTCAACAATCGATCCCGGATTCCAGTTGATCTTTGCCTTGCAGAGCGTGAACGCAAACTCTCGTAAGATTTCAATTCCGTGATCGGTGTGCATCACCTCCGGGTGAAACTGCACCGCCCAAGCGCGATCTGATTGCATCGCCGCCATGTGCCCTGTCTCACTCTTTGCCGCGATCTTAAATCCCGGCGGAGGCACCATCACCACATCACCATGACTCATCCAGACTTTGCTGCGGACTGGAACTTTCGGCGAGAGCGGCTTGAGCCAATCGACCATACAGGAGCCGTACTCTTTGTCGTTTGAACTCACGACTTTTCCGCCAAGCTCTTGCGCAATCAGCTGCATGCCGTAACAAATTCCAAGAAGCGGTGCGATGGCACCAAGCGCTTTCACATCCGCACGCGGACTTCCATCCTCATGCACCGACGAGGGCCCGCCCGACAGAATAATCCCCGATGGCTTTCGTTTTTTGATCTCTTCAATCTTCGTATCAAACGGCAGGAGTTCAGAGAAAACACCAAGCTCACGAAGTCTTCTGGCAATCAACTGTGTCAGCTGGCTGCCAAAATCAAGAACGACAAAACCGCCTTCAACTTGCTGATCCCAACCCGAGTGCTGTTGCTGCATTCGCTCTCCTATTCCAGACGGTAGTTTGGAGCTTCTTTGGTGATGCTGACATCGTGAACGTGTGACTCACGAAGTCCCGCTTGCGAAATTTGAACGAACTTCGCTCTCTCTTGCAGCTCGGCGATTGAGCTTGCGCCCAGATAACCCATACCGCTGCGTACGCCCCCGAGGAGTTGATGAAGAACCGCCGAGGCCGATCCCTTGTAGGGCACACGTCCTTCGATTCCTTCTGGAACAAGTTTATCAAACTCCGCAACATCGCTCTGGAAATAACGGTCTTTTGAACCTTGCGCCATTGCCCCAAGCGATCCCATACCACGATAGACTTTATAAGTTCGTCCCTGATACAGCAGGGTCTCGCCGGGGCTCTCATCTGCTCCGGCTAAGAGATTTCCAATCATCACGGCCGAAGCACCGAGTGCCAAGGCTTTCGTTATGTCGCCCGAATATTTAATTCCGCCGTCGGCGATAATCGTTTTCCCTTTTTTCTTAGCCGCTTTTGAGCACTCCATCACCGCCGAGATCTGCGGCATTCCAACGCCGGCAACCACTCGGGTTGTGCAAATCGAGCCCGGTCCAATACCAACTTTGATGACATCCGCACCGCGGGCGATCAACGCTTCCGTCGCATCCGCTGTGACAACGTTGCCAGCAACGATGACGGTGTCTTTAAACTGTTTGGACGCCCAATCCACCATATCAAGTACATTTTTTGAGTGGCCATGAGCCGTGTCGATGCAGAGAACATCACAACCCGCGGCAACCAAAGCCTGCGCGCGATCGCGCGATGTCGCATCGACCCCAAGTGCCGCCGCTACAACAAGGCGACCATGCATATCCTTTGTTGCCAAAGGGTACTCTTTTGACTTCTCAATATCCTTAATCGTGATCAACCCGCGAAGCGTTCCATCCTTAGCGACAATCGGCAGCTTCTCAATTCTGTGTTTCTGCAAAATCGCTTTCGCCTTCTCAAGCGTCGTGCCGACCTCCGCCGTCACCAGCGGTTCTTTCGTCATCACGTTTTCAATGTTCTGATCAAGATTCGTCTCAAAGCGCAGATCGCGATTCGTCAAGATACCAACGAGCTTGCCATCCACCGTCACCGGAAATCCAGAAACCGAATAACGCCGCATGAGCTCAAGTGCATCGCGAACTTTTTTGTCGGGCCTTAAAGTAATCGGATCGAGAATCATTCCCGACTCATACTTCTTTACGCGTTCCACTTCGAGCGCCTGGGCCTCAATCGGCATGTTTTTATGAATCACTCCGAGGCCACCCTGCTGAGCCATAATTCGCGCCATTCGATTTTCAGTAACCGTATCCATCGCGGCAGAAATGATGGGTGAATGAAGAATTATGTTTCGCGCAAAATGAGATTTCGCCGTGACAGCCGAAGGAATCACTTCGGAGTACTGTGGGACCAGGAGAATGTCGTCAAAAGTCAGAGCGTAGGGAATCGCGTCTCTTTGCATGGCTATTTCTCCTCAAGGTCTTTCCGTGTGCTTGTCAGGATTTTGATACCAGTCTTTGTACATGAGATAATTCTTTTCAGATTGCGCCAGAAACGCGAGTTCCTCGGGCTTCAATCGCCGAACCGCTTTAGCGGGGCGACCAAGAATCAACCAGCCCTCTTCTAAAAACTCCGCACCCTCCGTCACCAGCGAACCCGCTCCGACGATCGAACGCGCGGCAATCTTCGCATTGTCCATGATTGTTGCCCCCATTCCGATGAGGCACTGATCGCCAATCTGACAACCATGCAGCGTGACGGTGTGACCGACAGTGACGCCCTTGCCAATTGTCGCGAAGGCCTTCTTGAAGGTGCCGTGAATCACCGTGCCGTCTTGGATATTGGTGCCGTCACCGATCCGAATAGGACCGACGTCACCGCGTAAAACCGCCGAGAACCAAATCGAGCAGTTCTCGCCAATTTCAACGTCACCGATAACGGCCGCAGTTGGGGCAATGAATGTGTGGGGACCGATTTTGGGCGTAAATCCCAGGAGAGGCATAATAGTTGGGCTCATGCCCTCCGGATTACATCACGTAGCCGGTCTTCTTGGAACCGATTTCGAGTTCCGGAAACGCTTCTTTAATTGCGCCAGTCAAAATACCCTCTTGCAGCTGCTCAATCTCGCTGTTGAGCACGCGGCACTGCGCAATAAAGTCGAGCGTGCTAAAGAATCGGGTCTTTGAAGCCAGGCAGAAACTCATCACTTCATCAGCACGGACGCGGGCTTCGAAGCGATTGCTGCCACCAAACTTTAACGTTGCGTACTGATGATGACCAATTCGCTCACTAAAGTAGCACTCAATTGTTTCAATACCGAACTGCTTAAGAAGCAGGCCCGCCACTCGGTGCGGAGACCCCTCGGCTCCATGCGAAAGCTCATGCAGTCCCACCGATGCATCGAGCGGATGAATCCAAACCGGAAGAGTTTCGCCCGTTCCACCATGCTTTAAGAGAAAAACCGGGCGCGCGACTCCAGGAAGAACCGCAATTCCCGATGGCAAGAGCTCAATCCACTCATCGCGCGACGGACCCGAATCAGCCGGCGGCATCGACGCCATCGCCTTCGGTGCAATCTTCTTTCTTCCTGAACCTTGCGGCACGGGCTTCATAGGCTCAATGCCCCACTGTGCGCGGTCGATGCGGCAGAACCCGTGACGAGCTCACATCGCAACACACTCGGAAACGCTTTTAACACTTTCACGGGAACAGTTTGACCAATCAGCGACTCAGGCGCGTAACAGTACACGAGTTTATTGTGCGTCGTGCGACCTTGAATCTGCCCATCGACATCAGACTTTGCTTCAAACAACGTCTCGTAGACCTGGCCATCATAGGGCTTCGCCAGTTCGAAGCTGATCTCACGCTGAGTTTTCAACAGCGAATCCAGTCGCCTCGACTTCTCGTCTTCTGGAATCTGGTCATCAAACCGTGCCGCTTTTGTGAACGGCCGCGGGCTGTATTTAAAGGCGTAAATATTGTCATAGCGGACTTGCTCAATCAGCGAATACGTATCTTCAAACTGCGCTTCCGTTTCGCCCGGAAAACCGACGATGAGATCCGTCGACAGCACCACGCCAGGAATTCCTTCGCGGATCATCCTCACTTTATCAAGGTACTCTTCTCGCGAATATCCACGATTCATCCGTTTTAGAACCTCAGTGTTCCCACTCTGGGCCGGCAGATGAATGTAGTCGCAGATCTTACTGCGGTACTTCTGCGAGATGTCGACGAGCTCCTGATTGAAATCCTTTGGATGCGATGTCGTATAGCGAATCCGTGCAATATCAGTATCTTCGGCGAGCGTCTTGAGCAACTGACCGAAGTCGGCTCCACAGTCGCTCTCGTAGGAGTTCACGTTCTGCCCGAGCAGCGTGACCTCCTTCACCCCGCGCGCAACCAGACTTTTGATATCCGTCAAAAGCTCTTTAAGATTTCGACTGCGTTCCCGCCCACGCGTAAACGGCACAACACAGAAGGTACAGAAATTATCGCAACCCTTCATGATGTTCACGAACGCTGTGACTCCGGGGTTGCGCACCATCGTTTCGATTGAATAGGGCTTCTCATCTTCAAATCGCGCCGCCACTTGGTGCTCGCCGGTGTCGTAGCACTTCGCGACTAGCTCGGGCAGCTGGTCAATTGCATCCGTTCCAAAGACAAAGTCCAAAAGTGGGATATCCTTGAGGAGCTTTTGCTTCTCCTGCTGAGCGACGCAGCCGCCGACGCCAATCCGCAGATCCGGGTTTTTCGCCTTCAATTCCCGATAAATTCCCACCTCGGAATGAACCTTGTGCACAGGCTTCTCGCGCACCGAACACGAGTTGATAATGATCAGCGAGGCCTTGTCTGGCGACTCGACGGGAATAAAATTCACCATTTCGAGCAGCGCCATCATGCGCTCGGTATCGTTAGAATTCATCTGGCAGCCGTAGGTTGAAATATAAACGCCCCGGCCACGTCCCAAATCTTGGTTCAGCATAAAACCTTTCCGTTCGGACTGCTCTGCGTTATAGTCGGCGCCGAAGATCGAAGTCAATTCAGAGAGATAGGTCTACTAATATGACACCACGCCTTACTCAGTTGAAAGATTGGACAGCCCTCCCTCAGGAGTTTTGCGAAAAAGCAGTACTCGTCTTTGCGCAAAACTTCCTTGAAGAAGCGGAGCGAGGGCAATTCGTCGTGGATGGCCGAATCTATCCAAACGAGATCATTGTCCGCGCAGGATTCCTTGAAGCGGGTCGCTTGCGTCAGACCAACTTCGAAGTTTCCATTGATCACTCGCCGGACAAAAACGCTATGGCACAGCTTTTTCTCGGCATCGACGTTCTTGGTTCCGTCTTCGAAACTCACTTCGAACATCTACACAACGACGAACAGGGCGACGTCGACTACCCTATGCAATGGGAAGAATTTGAGTTTGATGACAGCAAGGTTTTCTTGCGCTTCTCGACCGCCAATACCGCTCTTGAGCAAGAGGCCGATCGCCTGCTTGGCCTTGGCAGCGGAGGCCTCTACCAAGAAGTCACCGCCCACCTGACAGAGTCTCCAGACGACGCTCTATTGCGCGCTGAGATCGACTCAGAACTCGCCAAAGAGGTCAGTAAAGCCCTCCGCACCGGAGAGTTTCGCCCCAGCGGACACGAGGTTGTCGACGATCCCGATTTTGGGTCCGAAAACCTGCATTGATTGAACTTAGAGAAAATGACGCAACGCTTTCTGGACGCCAAAGAAACGGTGCGTTATTATTGTTGGGCCCTGATGAGGCTCTGATCCAGAGCCTTTCGAAATGACCGAGCGATGCTAGAAGCGGTCCTCATCCGAATCTGATCGACCGCCGCCACCAGAGTCTGACATGCGCTGCACCTCGAAGCTGTCGCTCTGCGATTCCTCGTCGTCAAACTCAGCCTCAACAGCCGATTCGTCGATCTCCAGCTCTTGGATAGCAGCAAGGAAGTCTTTTTCGCTGCGCAAATCTTTCTTCAAAATTTCAAGGAACTTATCGGGGTAGCGAGCTGTGAGCTCCTCGATGTAGCGACCGAGCTTTCCCTCTTGCAGGATATGCCGGCGCGTTTGGATGTTCTTCCAAAGAAGGATGTAGTGGAAACGGCACCATGTATCGACCTCTGCAAGGCGATCGCAGTCTTTGATACGGCAATAACGGCGGCCGTCGGCGTCCGTCAAAACCACATCTTCAGCGGTATCTGGCTCTTCGTGCACAATCGGCGTTTTCGCCAAAACAGTTTCGACAGTCTCAGTTTTTGGGGCCTTCGCCGCTTTTGCTTCTGACTTTGCAGGCTTTGCCTCTTTTGGCGCCTTTGTGACAGGAGCTTCGGGCTTCGCAGGGGCGGCTTTCGCCGTCTTCACTGCGGCCGCCGCTTTATGCGCGGCAGCTTTTGGCGCTGGCTTCGCCACCGGCTTTACAACAGGCTTTGCCGAAGTCTTAACTTCGACTTTTCCTTTTACCCCAGCTTTTGGCGCAGCCATTTTATTCGGTTTTACCGCCGCCACTTTCGCAACCGGTTTTGCCGGAGCCTTACTCGCTTTAGCCGAAGCCGATTTGGCCGCCGCTTTCGCAGCGACCGGCTTCGCAGTCTTTGCCGACTTGGCGTCGGGCTTTGTCGGTTTTTTCGTAGGCTTCGCAGTCGGTTTTTTAGGCGATTTCATGGCCGCTACGCTCCTCGAAAGCTGGCCGCTTGTCAATCGGCGGCTTTAGCGAATTCGAATAACTCCGCGTTTAGAACGGACAACAATCGTTCCGCGCGTTGTGCCGGTCAGCCGAGCCGACACCGATTTGGGACCGCTGCCACGTGGAATCGCAATCGATTCAGGGGCGAGCAAAGTCCCCTCGTCCGTACTGAGGCGCAAAAGTGCCCCCGATCCGACTGGTGGCTTAATTGAAACGCTTCCGTCCTGGGACTCCACGACGACATCCGACTCACCTTGAGCCTCTTTGCCGTCAGTCCCAAGAGCGAGCGACACCGCACCATCATCGGTTTGACCACGAACAACGCCCTGAACCTGAGTCGCCGCCAAACCTCCGCGGCCATTGAGAAACTCAAGACCTCCCTCAAGCTTTGTCACCGTCGAACTACCGGTTTTCGCCTTGAGCGTGGAGTGCCCCTTGATTGCTGTTAGCGCCGACTCTCCAGAGAAGTTATTAACGAGAACATCACCATCGATTGTCTGGGTGAAAACTTTGGCGGCATGGCTCTCGACTTGAACGCGCCCCTTCCACTTCTCAACGCGAACCTCACCTTTAAATACCGATAGTGCAAGCAGCCCTTCACCCTCACTCATCTTGACGGAACCGTCTTGCAGAGACGCTGTGATGGGTGCCTTCCAGCCGGCACTCTGTACGGAACCGGTATGCAGATGAATTTCGGTGGGAACGCTCGGGGCTTCGATTTCAAGGTGTAGTTCCGGCTGACCAGGCGCGATTCCTGCCAACCAATCCGACTGCGTTGAACCGGCCTTTGGCTCAATCACCAGAATCGAACCCTCTTTCCTTACAGCATAGGAGAAACTGTCGAATATGTCAGCGGATTGAGCTCGAGAACCGTCGGGCTGAACTTTTCGCGCACGAACAACCGGCGCTTTGCCCGGAACGGCGGGGATCAAGCGAACCGAGCCCCGCATCCCAATCACATACAAGCGACTGGGCTTTGTCGCGTCGGTTGCCGAAAGCTCGAGTGGAAATTCTTTGAACCGCACCTCACGTGCCGCAAAAGCATGCTGCGAAACAACGAGCGCCAGCAGAAGAGCAGACACTCTGCTTGTCCCAAAACCAAGAGCCCCACAAACGCCGGTCTGATTCAATCGCATGATAACTCCTCATGAGTTCCCCGATTCACAGTGTCAAAGAGTGACCCTGCATCGGATTCTTGCGAACACTCTAGACCGCTTTTTTCGACAATGGGAGGCTCGAATGTCTAACGTCTATATCACTTCTGCCGCAAGAACCGCTGTGGGCTCATTTCAAGGCGCTTTTGCCGAGTTCCTGCGCCGCGTCTTGGCGCCGCTGCGATCCGCGAAGCTGTCACTCGAGCTGGAATCAAACCAGAATCAATTGATGAAGTTATCATGGGTGAGGTCCTCACCGCCGGGGTTGGCCAAGCTCCCGCTCGTCAAGCCGCACTCGGGGCCGGGCTCCCCAGCTCTGTCCCCTGCATGACCATCAACAAAGTCTGCGGCTCAGGCTTGAAAGCTGTGATGCTCGCATCAGACAACATTCGCCTCGGCAATACCAAGGTGGCGGTCGCTGGCGGCCAAAAGAATATGTCGCTTGCACCACACCTGCTGGGGAACTCACGCACGGGATTCCGCATGGGCAACACGACTCTGATCGATTCAATGGTTCACGATGGCCTTTGGGATCCGTACAGCAACTGGCACATGGGCATGGCGGCTGAACTTTGCGTTAAAGAAAATGGTTTCACGCGTGAGCAACAAGATGAGTTCGCCATTGGTTCATACAAGAAGGCGCAAAAGGCGATTGCTGAAGGTTACTTTAAAAATGAAATCGTCGGCTTTGAAATTCAGTCGCGCAAAGGTGCCGTTGTTGTCAGCGTCGATGAAGAGCCCGCAAAAACGGACTTCGCAAAAGTTCCGGGCCTCAAGCCCGCTTTTGATAAGACCGGTACTGTGACCGCAGCCAACGCGTCGAAGATCAACGATGGTGGAGCCGCACTGGTGCTGATGGGCGAAGCCGCAATGAAGTCGGCTGGTGCCAAACCGCTTGCTCGTATCGTTGCACATGCGACGCATGCTCACGACCCAAAGTGGTTTACAACTGCTCCAGTTGGAGCAATGCAAAAAGCCGTGCAAGCAGCAGGTCTGTCTTTGGATCAAATCGATCTCTTTGAAATCAATGAAGCATTCGCTGCAGTGACGATGGTCGCAATGAAAGACCTTAAACTTTCTGCTGATCGCGTTAACGTCCACGGCGGTGCGGTTGCCATTGGGCACCCTATTGGTGCTTCGGGCGCACGAATTTTGACGACACTTGTTCATGCGTTGCATTTGCACCAAAAACGATATGGTCTGGCGACTCTTTGTATCGGTGGCGGCGAAGCAGTCGCTCTGATCATTGAGCGCGTTTAAAACAAGGGAGTCACAGTGAATCGCAAGATCGACAAAATCTACACCGACGCCCGCGCCGCACTTGAAGGCGTCGCTGACGGCATGACTATTCTTGTTGGAGGCTTTGGTCTCTGCGGGATTCCAGAGAACCTCATCATGGCTCTTAAAAACTCTGGAGTGAAAGGACTCACTTGCGTTTCCAATAATGCCGGAGTCGACGATTTTGGCCTTGGTCTCCTTTTGCACACTCGCCAGATTAAGAAAATGGTCTCAAGCTACGTCGGAGAAAATGCGACGTTCGAAAAGCTGTATCTCTCTGGCGAGCTCGAACTCGAATTCTGTCCGCAAGGCACACTCGCTGAACGCGTCCGCGCTGGCGGAGCCGGAATTCCCGCGTTCTA
This sequence comes from Bdellovibrionales bacterium, assembly GCA_016713885.1. GTDB lineage: Bacteria > Bdellovibrionota > Bdellovibrionia > Bdellovibrionales > JAMPXM01. The sequence continues at coordinate 63,983 of JADJOF010000007.1, forward strand.
CACGCCGACCGGCGTTGGAACGATTGTCGCGGAAGGCAAAGACGTTCGCGAGTTCGATGGCCGACCCTACGTCCTTGAGCGCGGAATCACCGGCGACTTCGCCCTTGTAAAAGCCTGGAAGGCCGACACATTTGGAAACCTAATCTTCCGCAAAACCGCTCGCAACTTTAACCCGATGATGGCGACAGCAGGAAAAATCACAGTCGTTGAAGTTGAGGAGATCGTACCGGTCGGCGAACTCGATCCAGATCAAATCCACACCTCGGGTGTTTTCGTTCAACGAATTTACAAGGCCGAGAAGCTTGAAAAGCGAATCGAGCAGCGCACGACACGAGCGTAAGGAGTCAGACCATGCCATTGACACGAGACCAAATCGCCAAGCGCATCGCGAAAGAAGTTGAACCGGGATTCTGTGTGAATCTTGGAATCGGAATTCCGACGCTGGTCGCGAATTTCATTCCGGAGTCCATGAACGTTATGTTGCAAAGCGAGAACGGCCTCCTCGGCATGGGGCCATTCCCCTATGACAAAGATGTCGATCCCGATTTGATCAATGCCGGCAAGCAAACCGTCACCGCCGTCAAAGGAGCATCATTTTTTTCGTCGGCCGACAGCTTCGCGATGATCCGCGGCGGCCATATTGATCTGACTGTTCTCGGTGCGATGCAGGTCGATCAAGATGGCTCGATCGCCAACTGGATGATCCCAGGTAAGATGGTAAAAGGCATGGGTGGAGCCATGGATCTTGTCGCTGGTGCCAAGCGCGTGATTGTTGCGATGGAGCATGTTGCAAAAGATGGAACGCACAAGCTTTTGAAAAAGTGCACGCTGCCGCTGACAGGTCAGAACTGCATCGATCGCCTGGTGACCGATTACGGCGTTCTCGATGTGATCAAAGGCCGTGGCTTTCGCCTCATCGAGTGGGCACCCGACCTGACTGCTGAGGCCGTCGTAAAGGCGACAGGCGCTCCGGTTGAGATCGATCCCAACGCCAAACCCATGACTCTGTAACCGAAGGTATCTGGCCGCGACGATTGTCTGGCTTTCGCGGTTTTAGCCTCTCTTTCTTATAAGAGCAGGCTAAAGTTGAAGAGCCACATGAGCGGACCAAAAAGCCTTAAAAAAAACGAGTACTTGTTCAAAGAAGGTGACGCCTCTGAGGCGATGTACGTCATTAAGAGCGGTAAGCTCGGCGTCCTCAAATCAAAAGGCAACTCCGAGATCCTTCTCGCCGAACTTGGCCCTGGCGACATGATTGGAGAGATGGCCTTCTTCGACAATAAGCCACGCTCAGCATCAGCACGCGCGCTCGCCGACACGATGGTCATTGAGCTCCCCTTCAAATCACTCAATGCTCAGTTTAAAACGTTTCCCGAGTGGCTGAAAGCGATCATGCGCACCGTGAACAATCACCTGCGCAATGCCAACCAGAAGATCAAATCGCTTGAGAAATCCGACGAAGAAGCCAACGCGGTTTTTCCTCCGCACACGGTCACTCGTCTTTGCGCCATTCTTGGTTCCGTCGCCAAAATTTACGGTGAGAAAGCCGAGAAAGGCGTGACCGTCCCTCCGGGAACTCTTCGCCGCTATACAATCCAGATCTTCCAGCAGCCGACGAACAAAATGCAGACCATGACCGAAGTGCTGCAGTCGCTTGGTCATATGAAAATTGAGGACCTTGGCGAGGGGAAACAGCGCCTCACCGTTTTTGATCCTGACTTCATGATGAAGTTTGTCGACTTCTATAACGACTTTCTCTTTAAGAGCGAAGACAAGCGAACTTCGATTGAAGAGAAGGAAATGAAGACCGTTCGCGCTCTTCTTTTCTACGGAAAGAAAACGACACCGAACGAAAAAGGCGAAGTGAAACTAAACCTCACTCAAATGCAAAACGATTCGATGCGTGATCTTGGCTCACTTTTTAACGTCGACGACGTCAACTCACTTTCGGAGAAGAAGCTTGTCGGCGAAAAGTTCTCAATCGACGGCGCCTTGGCCGTCACCGTCAATCTCCCAGAACTTGAAGTCCAATATCCCTACTGGGAATTGATTCACGCCTGCCGCAAAGTGACACGGACCTCTTAGAGAACCTGATCTTTTTTAAAGCGCGTCGGAAGCGCATCATCTGAGAGACGCTCCACGTCCTCGCGACAAATCGTATACACGCGGAGTGCATTCGTGGTTCCGCGCTCAAGAACAGGAACACCGAGAGTGAGGATCACTTTGTCTCCTGGTTTCACCAGGCCATATTGCAGGAGCAGCTCTTCGATCTGATTCATCGCCTCATCGGACGAGCTATAGGGATCAATTTTCAAAGTTTGAATACCCCACACAAGCTCAAGACGATTGAGTGTCGGCATAATGTGCGTCACCGCAATCACGCGCGCCTTGGGACGAAAGCCAGAAATCAGCGATGCCGTTTTTCCTGAAGTCGTCAGACAGACAATCGCGGACGCTTCGAGTTTCATCGCACTCAATGCCGACGCGGCACCAATAGCCTCGGCAACGGATGAGAACTGCTCCTCCATCCGCATGTCATAGAAATAATCGCCGTTTCGCTCGACCTCGCTGATGATGTCGTGCATGGTCTGAATACAGCGGAACGGAAACCGCCCGCTTGCACTTTCAGCCGAAAGCATGAGGGCATCAGAACCATCGAGAACCGCGTTTGCAACGTCGGTGATCTCAGCTCGAGTGGGACGGGGATTCTCCGTCATCGAATCCAACATCTGGGTCGCCGTGATCACCGGACGGCCGATTGAATTGCATAGACTCACAATCTGTTTTTGAATTTGCGGAAGTCGAGTCTGCCCGACCTCAACAGCGAGATCCCCGCGAGCCACCATCACCGCATCAGAAAGTCGAACTATCTCTTCTAGATTCTCGACCGCCTCCAACATTTCAATTTTCGAGACAATACGCGCAGATGAACCCTTGGCTGCAATCATTTCGCGAAGTTTTCGAATGTCATCGCCGCGACGAACAAAGCTCAAGGCGATATAGTCGACATCGTTATCAATGCCGAACGCCAAATCGATAAGATCCTTCTCTGTAAGGCAGTCGACCGCAAGTTCCCCGCCGGGGATATTCATCCCCTTCCGATCTTTTAGAACCCCGCCGTATATGACAGTTGCCATCACATCGCGCTTGCCAACCGAGTCAACGCGAAGCTCAAGAAGACCGTCGTCCAGCATGATCTTCGTGCCTGGACGGCAACTCTTGGGCAGCTCCTTAAAGTCAGATGGAATTAGCCCCGGCGATCCTTTTACGTCATCAATCGTAATTCGAACTTGCTCACCATCCTCGAGATCAATAGCACCATTCTCGAAGCGTCCAACCCGAATTTTAGGTCCTTGAAGATCCTGAAGGATTGTTATCGGTGCACGCATCTCTTCCGATAGCTCACGAAGGTCACGGATCACCTGCAAGTGATCGGCATGTGAACCATGCGAGAAATTCAGCCGAGCAACGTTCATTCCTGCTGCCACAGCTTTTCGGAGATTTTCTTTGCCTTTGACTGCCGGTCCAATGGTGGCGACGATTTTGGTCCGACGATCTGCGAGCATAGAATTTATCCCTTACCTTTTACTTTAGTCAGATTCTCAAGCGATTCTTGATGGCGGCGATTGATCTGCTCCATCTCGCGGCGATGAGTCTCTTCGACCTTCGCTAGCTTATTCTCATACTGCGAAGCCTGCCTCTGAAGTTCAAGGTTCTTCTGATCCAAAAGCTGCTTCTTTTCGCGATCAGCCATAACCCCGGCCGCCTTTAAACTCTTTTGGCTGGTATCTCACATTTCTTGAATTTGCTTCTCGTATTTCGCATTCACTTCCGTCAGCTTTGTTTGGAACTTCGCCTCTCGCTCCATCGACTGATCAGAAAAATTCTTAAAAATCATGTCTTGATCGCGCTTATTGCGCTCACGCAACTCGCGCAAAGAGAGGTCAAAATTCTCACGTTGCGCAACGGACGATTCATCGAAATATCCGCGAAGCATTGTCTCTTCACGTTCATTCTGATTTTTCAGTTTCGCAATGCGGTTCTCACTTGTGGCCTCTTGATGTTGCTTGCGCTGAACAAAATCGGCCTGCGCCTTGTCGTAACGCTCATTGGCCGTCGTCTTATCGGTCACGATTTTTTCTTGAAAGAACCGATTTGTTCGGTTCATCAAATCGTCATTTCGCTTTTGCGCACGAGCGATATCGTCCGAGGCTTGCCTATTCGCCTCGCCAACCGTCTCGCGGCGCGCCACTTCGAGCAACTCAATATTTCCCTGCATGGCATCACGAACATTCTGAACCTCGCGGTTCTTTTTACGCAAGAGGTCGGCCTGCTGACGAGCCAGTTCGTTTTTGAGTCTCTGATTTTCAGCCTCACCGACTGTCAGTCGATTATTGATACGGTCTGAGACGTCTTCCTTGAAAGTGTCGATCGAACCGCGATTCGAATCGGACTGCTTCTGCAGCGCCTCTTGATAACGCTCACGATTCTTACCGATCGCTTGATCAAAAGATCCTCGAGCCTGTTCGAGAGATTGCTTGTGATACTCCGACTGCTCTTTCATATTGGCTTCTTGCATCGTCGACATTCGCGAGTTCTGCATTCGCTTATCGCGCTCGAGGTCGCTGATCTGAACATCCTTTGCTCTTCGAATATTCTCGCGATCACGAGTCGCCTCTTCGAGTTGCCGTGTTCGATCGGCAACAAGTGCCTGCCTTTCCTTTTCGTGCGCCTCGTTCATCTTGCGTTTAATCTCATTGTTAGCAGATTGTGAATCAGTGCGCGCCTTGCTCGAAAGGTCTTCAAACTGCCGATCCTTCTGTCGTAACTGGTCCTCATACTGCCCAGCCATGACCTGTTTCTGCTGATCTTTTGTTTGTCCAACGCGCTGAATCTCACCACGCAAAGCCTGATCGATCTGTTTTGATTTATTCTCGGCCTCTTGTGCCTGACGCCGCAGTGTGGATTGCTGAATCTCGCGCAACTCGCCGATTTCCTTCTGATATCGCATGTCGCGCGCACTCATCGCATCCTGAGTCTTGCTCTTCAGCTCTTCCATCTGCGTATTGTGAAGCTCTTGAATTTCGCGAAGTTCCGCGCGGTGTGCTTCAGTGATGTTTTTAAGCTCTTGCGAATGCCGTTTCGCCTGATCACTTTCGCGCTCCTGATAGGTCTCACGAGCCCGGCGAATTGCTTCGTCTTGCGAATTGCGGTTATCTGCTGATCCAACAGAAGACATGCGCTCTCCTCCATGAGAATGCGAACAAAACTGTCCTACTGCTCCAGATTAGCAAATCCGGAACGGAAGCGGCCGCAGTTTTGACTGATTACCGACTTAGGTCGCGAGTTACTGGACCTCAAGGATGCGCTTGCGAAACATCATTCGAAGCTCACGATCGCGAGCCTCCCGCTTGGCTTTCCCAACCCTTACCTCTTCGCGCCGACGCTCGATTGACGCGATCGTCCGCCTTGCCAAGGCTTCGTGCACAGGAGCCACGAGCTCCGCCGCCTGATTGCGCTTTTCAATAAGCTGAGCCACCCGCAAGTGAAAATCTGCTTTTTTACCTTCAAAAAGACGAGCCTCTCGAATCACTTGATCCTCAAAATCAAAGGAACTGGAAGCCCGATCTCAACCTCGCCACTTCGTGACGACGGTCGCTCAACTCGAATTTCTGTACCCGGGGGCAGAAACTCGCGGCGCGCTAGAAACCCCTGGGCCGACCGCCTTGAGATCGCCACCTCTTGTTCACCAACGTTGACGACCCGAACCTGATCTTTGCTCTTTTCAACGAAGACATCAGTCGGAGCCGAAACTCCTTCAAGAACAACTTGAACAAGTTCGGTCACAATCGTGCCTCGAGCCCCGGCCTCAGCTCTCAGTCGAAGCATGCCCTCAACAAGACGAAGCTCTGACCAATCTCGCTGGCGAATCAGCATCGAGTTCTGTGAAAAAAACCAATGCCCACCAGCAAAAGGAATATCAAGCTTTCGCCCGAGCGAAATCTGAAACGCACATTTTGCCGACTGCTCAAGACAACCCTTCGGCTCCTGCAGGACTCGGTTATTGAGACTCAAAGATGTTATGTTGCGCAGCTGAACCGAATCTTCAGCCTTCACTCGAACATCGAGCGAGAAACCCAGCATAAATCCAAGGAAAAATATGATCGGCGATTTCATAGGTCGACTGCTTTGAGCGAAAGCTCGGCCTGTTTCTTCAGCTCACCCTGCGGAAAGTTCTTTGCAACTGACCGATAGATATCGGCGGCGTCCTCGAGGCGGTCGCGCATCTCATAGATGCGTGCCAAGCGAAGTAGAGCAAACCCCGTCAGCTCACTCTCCGGATACAAGCGGATCATCTCTTCGATAACGGCAATACAAGCTTCAAAATCTCGATTCTGAAATTGACCTTCAACTAAAAGAAATCGTGCTTCTGGCCCATGCACAGAGTCAGGATAAAGCTTAAGAATTCGCTCCAAACGATTGTTTGCTTTGTCAAATTCTCGATTTCGAAACTCTGCTTTGGCTTTCGCAAGTAAACTCGACGCCCTCTCAATTTGCAGAGAGTCCTGAGGCTGATTGAGAACACTGGCAATCGAACGCTCATCGTAGGTCGATGCATCAGGTCTACGGCCAGGTGCATGAATTTCTTTCGGCAGAAGCATCGCCACTTCGGTTTTTAAATCTTCCGATTCAAGCTTTGCCAAACGAGCGCGGAACCGAGCTTCAGAAACTTCCTTCTGCGCAATCTTCAAACGAGATCGCAAAAGCTCCTCTTCATTCGTTCCCTTGTTGACCAATGAGCGAAGACCAAAAACGCCGATACAAAGCAGCAGCGTGACCGATGTGAAAAATGAAATGGACATTCGACGACCCATCAAAGGATCTATCGGACGTTTTGCCCTCTATTTTGAGAAACCAGACCTCAGTCCTGCCCTAAATCGACGCCTCAAAATGAGACAGCGGCGCCCGCCACACAGTCATTTCGTGTTTATTGACGGCAAGATGCTGCACCTGAAGATCGGGCATCTTCTGTAAGTCCCGAAGAATGGCCAACATTCTGGGGCCATCCTGACCTTTAAATTTAATCGTAAAACAAAGGCCAGCCGAACTGTTCTGATACCAGTCGCTCAAGAGCTGAAGCGTTTTTTCAGGCTCAGCAATGACATCGCAAAAAACCCAATCGCAAGCCCCTGCTTCTTTCGGAGTACACCGAAAAATATCCGCCCGAGTGAACGTGAGCCTCTTTGCTCCATCTCGCCCGATGCCATCCAAAAACTCGGTCTCAAACGGTGCTCGATCAAACGCTCGAACCAGAAGGCCGGCCTTCAATAAAACCCAGGTCCAACCACCAGGATGCGAGGCCAAATCAAGCACCGTCATCCCCGTCTCCGGTCGACACTTTGCCCGCCAACCCCACTCCCAAAGCTTCAAATAGGCCCGCGATGGAGGTTCATCCGTTTCATCAATTTTCCAATCGCCACCTGGAAATATCTCACGCGGATGAGCACACCAAATCATCTCAGATTCAGAAAGCAGCATAAAACCGCCGACCTCACCAACGATCTCCCGTCCATCGCCAGAAGCCGCCGCTGGCCATCCGGAAACGATCAACTTGATTGAACGCAAACCTTCAAGAATCAGTTCACCCCGTCGATGATGACGGAAGGTCACGTGAGCCCAGCGCCGTGCCACCTCGCGCAGTCGCTTCTGCGCGGCGCCAATGGAGGCATACGCTTCTCGAACGGCGGCCGGCCACACATCCTTGACCCAGACGAACGACTCATCCTCAAGGCCTTGATCATCGATAACCAATAAAATCCGCTGGGTCTCATCAAGCCACTGATGCTGACGCCCAAAAATACCGCGGCTGCCAAGCTCGGCAAGCCATTCGACTTTAAACTGCGGCTCTAGAAATAAAACCGTCACATGAATTCAGGGCTACGAATCGAAAGATGCCGAAGCCCCTGATGCAGGATCTCTTTTGTCGCCCGCACCAGTGCCATTCTCGACTCTTCAACCGACGCCTCTTCGCCCAAAATTCTGTTGTTGTGATAGAAGCGCGAAAAGACCGCACAGACCTCGAGCAGATACTGCGCAAGCACGTTGGGCTTAAAACCATCAAAGGCCATTTCAAGTACGTCATCGTAAGCCATCAAGACCCGAACAAGCTCACGCTCTTCTGGTGCACTCAGTGTTCGTTCCGGCATCATCTTTGGCTCTTTGCCATATTTTCGAATGAGGCTCGCACAGCGAACATACATGTATTGAACATACGGCCCGCTATCGCCCTCAAAGCTCAAAATGCGATCCCAATCAAACTCCACATTCTTCACGCGATCGAACAACAAGTCATTGAAGGCCACCGCCCCAACACCGACATCACGAGCGATCGACGCCCGCTCCGCGTCTGTAAGCCCCGGATTTTTTTCCGCAACAACCACAGCCGTACGCTCGATGGCCTGATTGAGAACGTCCTCCAAGAAGACAACCTGACCCTTCCGAGTCGACATCTTCATGCCCTCTTTGAACCGATACATTCCGAAGGCGATGTGGTGACAGTCCTTCGCCCACTCATAGCCACTCATCTCCAGAACTTCAAAGACCTGTTTAAAATGGAGCGATTGATCAACACCGACAACATAGAGATTGAGATCGGCCTTTAGTTCTTCCTTTCGATAAATCGCACTCGCCAGGTCTCGCGTCGCATAGAGCGACGCACCGTCGCTCTTTCGAATCAAGCAGGGAGGCATGTCGTCGCCAAGATTCACAACCGATGCTCCCTGACTCTCTACAAGGAGTCCCCTTTTTTCGAGCATCTCTTCAACGGCCTTCAATCGAGAATTATAAAACGACTCACCGCGAACCAAGTCATGCTTCACTCCCAAGAGGTCCCAAAGCCGCTGATACTCAACGAGCGAAATATCGACGAACATCTTCCAGATCTCGGCAACAGCGGTATCGCCGTCTTCGAGATTTTTGAAAACCAGTGAACCTTTGGCTTCAAGCTCTGGCGACTTCTCGGCCTCTTCATGGAAGCGAACGTAGATTTCAAACAGAGATTGAAACGGTTTATTTTTGAAGTCGTACTGATCGCCCCACTCTTTGTACGCCCAAGCCAATTTGCCAAACTGGACACCCCAATCGCCCAAGTGATTGAGCCCAATCACTTCATAACCTTGAGTTTCGGCGATATTGCGAATCGCCTGACCGATAACCGTCGCGCGCAAGTGTCCGACGTGCATCGGCTTTGCGACGTTGGGCGACGAGTAGTCGATCACGATTCGCTTCCCCGGACCACGCGTCGAATATCCAAGCCGCTCGCCCTCGCTCACCAAAGCGCCAAACAACCGCTGCTGCAAAGCACGATCAGAGAACGTCAGATTGAAAACCCACCGGCCGGCTCAACACCGATCAAACCTAACTTTTCTGCAGGCGGCTCACTCAGTTTTGCTTTCAAAAGTCCTGCGGCAAGCGCAGCCAACTGCGGCGGTCCCATGCGCAACACTTTCGCAAACGGGAAAAGCGGAAGAGCCAAATGGCCGTGTTCAAGCTTCTTCGGCTTTTCGAGAACACGGTCCAACGCCTCGGCACTCGAAGCAGCTAAAAACTGCTCCGCCAAAGCCGCTTGTTTTTCAGGCGGTTCCGTTGTCCAGCTTTTTCGCAACTCGTTAAGAACGGAATGGGACATAAAATGAGAAAGGTAGAGAGCCGTCTCTTGGCGGAGCTGTTTAAACATAGCCCACAACTCTAGCAGAAAGTGTGGAGAACAGGAACAAGAGAGCGTTCATCTTGACCGACAATAAGGCTCTCGATAAAGAAAGATCCCGGTCTGGTCGACAGGAGTCCGAAGTGAATAAAGCCGAGCTGATTGAAAAAGTAGCGACCCGAACAAAACTCAGCAAAGTGCAGTCGGAGGACGTTATCGACGCTGCGCTTGAGATTATCTCAAAAGCAGTCTCCAAAGGTGATGAGGTAAAACTCGTGGGTTTTGGAACCTTCTCGATCTCCACACGACGCTCGCGCACGGGCCGCAACCCAAAAACCGGGACAAAGCTCGTCATCCCGGCGGCCAAAGTTCCCAAGTTTAAACCCGGCAAGGACTTCCGCGATCTCGTAAAATAGTCAAACGGCGCAAAGCGTGCTATTCGCTTGCAGCTCCGTCACTGCTCTGGCCATCACCCGGACGAGCCGAAACATCGCCAAATGCTAGCCGCGTCCGCTCAAGCTCCGAAATGATATCGCTCAACGTGTCGCTTGCAACATCTCGGCTCTGTCGAATGCCGCCGTCATACTGACGTCCCGCCTCGAGCACGCTGGTGTAAAGCGCCCCTAACTCTGCAGTTTCTTCCGGGTAGGCCAGCATCTCTGGTTTATTCGTCCTCAACCCGGCCAACGTTCGCTCAATCCGCGCCACGTCCTGAGTCCACTTTCGATAGAACCGGTCCCAAAGCGCAGGTTTCGAGCGAAGCTGCCCATAGTTTGCTCCAAGATTCCGCGCTAAAGCGTCGAGCTCCTTCACGGAGTAAAAGAGTTCGCGCTTCTGCGTCTGCGTCTGTAGCGATACTTCTTTTAGATAATATTCAAGCCGGCTCAAAAACCGACCGTCACGCACGCCGACAAAAAACTCACCCGAAGTTCGTGAATCTCCAACCTTCGCTTCGACCGTGTAAGCTCCCTCGGGCAATCGCAATGCTGCCAGCGGAAGAGTGGGCACTTCACCCTCGCGACGAACAAGCGTTCTCGATTCACGAACATTCATGACACCAAAAACCTGTCCTAATCGACCACGAATCGAAACCTCGATCTTGGCTCCAACGGGAATTCCGCCCTCAAAGACAAAGGCCGCCTGCGAGGCCTGCGGCGACTCAAGTTTAACTCCGAGAATGGAGAGATTCGTCACCAACGGTACTGCGACCACTGGCGCTGATACAACAGCGGGCTTGGCCTCGGTCGGAGCAACAGATGGCACCACCGCCGGAACCGCCGTGCCGACGACCCGCTTTTGCGACTCTGAATCATCAGACGTCGAGAAGAAAATATGCGAAAGAAACAGCATCGCCAAAACAGCGAAACCACCAGCTGCGACTTTTCGACCCCATCGCTCCCAGCCATCCTGCAAATAGGGAGAGAGCACGACCGGCCGCTCCGGAGGAACAACGCTCGCAGATCCAGTCGAAACAGCCGCCGGCATCAGAGACGCGATCGCCGGTGCTGACACATGCACCGGAACTCCCACTGCAGCCGGGCGGGAAACTGACGCCGATGGCAGCGGGGTCAATTCCTCTTCAACAACAAGCGCGATCGGCATCTCAGATTCCCATGGCGGCGCCGCTAGATCGCGCCCCTCGGCCCGCGGCGCCCTCAGTTCTGGGCTTTCTGCCGCTGCACCACCTATCGCAACAACAGGCGCTGGCTCTGAACGAGAAGAAACTGAAACATCAGGCGCGGGAGTTCGATCGCCGGGACTCATTAAAACTTGAAACTCTTCGACGTCGTCGTCCTCTGAATCATCCTCCAAAAGAATCGCTTCAATCGGGTCCGGAAGCGGCGGCGGCACAACACCGCTTCCTCCGCGAACCGTATCGCGGCGATCAAACTCAGCAAGATCTCCAATCCTTCGCCAGCGATCAAGCCCCGCTCGCCACGCATATTGAGCATAAAGAAAACGCCCAGTTCTCAAGCCCTCGGCAACGGCCGCCGTTGAAAAAGGCCCTTCTTGCAAATATGTTCCGCCGTGAGGGCGCAAAACAATCCATGTCACCAGCGGTGAAACGCTCGGAGTAAAATCATCCTGTAAATCGGTACTGCGATTCCAAGTCTTCTTTGATTCAGAAAGTTCGGGATGAGAGGCGACCGGCAACCACTCGACGTCACCTTCGCGAAAAATCAAATCCAAAGCCTGAATTTGACCTCCACGAATCATGGACTTTACCATTTCAGTTGAAACAGGTCCGGTGGCTTTTCCTTCCACGCTGACGTACCACGCCGTGACTCGAGACATCCGTGTCTCCTCCCTCATACAACCTCATGTTGGGCACAGCCCTGCGCCGTGCCTTTTACAGTCGTTCGCGTCGCCGCTTTACCGAAAGATTCCCGCTCGGGGCGATCTCCGTTCCAACAGCTCGCGCGACTTTCGCTGTTAGACTATCGTACTCACGACCAAAATCACGTCCTAAGACGTCTGTCTTGAAGATCGCAACGATCCCCTTCTTATTCAGCTTACGAGCTTGATACGCGCCGTACAACCGTTCGCCAAACATTCTCCCTAAAATCAAAGAAGCTTCCAAATAAGCACTCACATGAGTCGGCCGCACAAGGCGCTTTCTACGGCGACCCTGATGAAAATACACGAGTTCGGCCATACGCTGGTCCAGCGCGAGTCGCAGCGCATCCCGACCTTCGTCGGTGGCCGGGATCGACTCAAGCTCTGTACGAAGGTCGTGAATCGTCTCAGCCTGTCGCTTGTGGTTGATCAATTTCGACCCAAAATAAGCCAACGCCTCAACCACAATCGCGCCATGAAAGTCTCCTGGAAAACGCCACGGCGCTCGCTTTCGTTTTGATAACATGCACTGCAAGTATTCACCTGCCAAATGAGCGGCGTGATTCACGGTCAACTGCGCTAGGCAACCAACACCCAATTCCGGCAGCACAAAACTTCGTCCCCGCACGAGCATTCGGCGCGCGAGCTCTCGCTGCGGCCCCTTCAACTGCGTTTCAATCTTGCGCCATAGCCTTGTATCCGACGGACTATAGACAGCCATTTCTGAAACATTCAAATCTGCCGTCTTAACCGACAAACCAAGATCTTGAGCGATCCATTCCACAAGACGACGAATATGATCGGTCGGATCATAATCCGCCGAATCCTCATCGTCTTCATCACTCTCTTCCCAGTTGAGATCCACTGTGTGATCCAAATGCAGAAGATAGCTCTGCCACGGCACCCATGGCGGCGAACTGATCACACCAAAACGAACAACAGGGTCTCGCTGTGGCTGACTCGTATATCGAACCACATCCACCGAGTGTTCGAGGCCTTGACTCGCAAGTTCAAAGTATACAGCTTCGGCATTGATATGAATTGCAACCTCACGAAGACGTCGCACACGACCCATCTCTTTCCGAAAGACCGCAGGCAGCCGAGAAAGGTGCAACTCACCAATAATCACGTAGATAATGGCCGCCGGCTGCGTCAGCACGAGGTGCCGAAGACATTTCTCCGTCTCGCGATCTTGTCGCGCAAGCCCTCCTCTTCCGACGGTCCCCTCTTTTGGAACGCCGATCGCCTCAATCTTCCAGTTCTTTTTTTTCGCCAATTCAACCAGCGGCCGATACTGCTCCCACGGAAACCCCCACGACTCATCCCATTTAGTCCGAGCCTTTAAGGTCGGAAGATCAAAGCGACCCGACAAATACGCATCAATCCATTTTTGCGCACGAGCCTCAAAACACTCCAGCGCCAAAACCACCGGCCGCTCGACGGCCAAATGCCTAAGAATTTTCAGATGCGTCCGCTGTGCCGGTCCATGAGCATGAAAATCACCGCCATAGACGACATCGGCCGAATCGATCTCGGCGAGGATTTCGGATTTCGAAGAAACCCGATATTTTCGACGCAATAGGCCTCGACCCTCAACCGTATATGCATGCAAATCTGCCGGATCGCTGCCCAACCGGCGGCGCACCTGCTCTTTAACCATGCGCAACAGCTGCCGCCGTGCCTTAAGCCAATCTCGCTGTTCTTGGTCCACCTATCGAAACTCCGAGCCGCTTGGTTTTGAACGATCGTTTTCACAATTGTGCCTTTGATGAGACTTGCCATCAAGAATTGAATCCTGTGGAATCTGACTCATGACCGAAACAAGATCATCAACTCCTCGAATCCTTGCCATCGCCGCCGCTGTCATCGCCGTCGGCTTTCATTCCTATCTCTTAAAAACTCACTACGAGTTGAATTACGGCGAAGCGACCGGAAAGCTTCTCTGTGATATCTCATCAACGTTCTCGTGCTCTGCCGCCAGCGCCAGTCGGTTTTCGGAGTTTCTGGGTGTTCCCATGGCACTTTGGGGGCTGATCGCAAATCTTGGCTACATCCTTCTTGCTGCATGGGAGTCGATTTCAAGCCCTGAATCACGAAATGGACAGCGTACAGCTCTTCTCTTGCTGGCCGGGATCCTTGCCGGCGCCTCTGTTATTATGGGCGTTATTTCAGCGGTTGCCCTCAACAGCATTTGTCCGTTCTGCCTCGCCACTTACGTTTTGTCGCTGGTCACCGCCTTTGGAGCATGGAAGAGCTACGCGACCGGACTCCGGTTTAAAATCCAGGCCGCACCACTCATCCTCGGCGGCCTCCTCATTGTCGGTGGATTTATCGCAAACGATATCATGCGCTCAAGCTACGCCGGACCCAGCGGCGACGCCATGACCCGCGCAGCACTGGCTGAATGGAGGGCCAATCCTAACCTTGAGATCGCAGAAACCGATCCACTCGCAATGGGCCCCGAGCGCGCAAAAGCAAAACTTACGCTTATCGAATTCGCTGATTTCCGCTGCATTCACTGCAAAATGGCCGTTCAGCCAATGAAAGCCTTCCTGGCCAGCCACCCCGATACCCGACGAGGTTCTACTCCTGGCCGCTCGACTGCGAATGCAACACCTCAATTCAAAAGAATAACGGAGCTTAATGCCTCCTCGCTCGCATCGTTTGGTGTGCCCGCCACAAGGGCAACAAAGGCTGGGAAGCCCACAGCCATATCTTTGATCGATTTGAAGAATGGAGAACCAGCGACGCGGTACGAGCCGCCATCCCCAGTGTCGCCGAACATCTTGGAATCGACAGCACGGCACTTCAGCAATGTTCAGATTCCGACGAAGCAAAAAGCGCGATCAGCAAACAGGCCCAGCTTGGCTCTTCGCTCAACCTTCGCGGAACGCCAACCGTCTTTGCAAATGGCAAAATGCTGCCAGCCGGAACGCAGATTCCGGTCCTCAACGAGGCCCATCGTTCGCTGTAAAAGCTAGATCCCAAGCTTATCAAAAATCAGATTCATCAAGGAGTCGGTGCTCGACTCCAAAAGACTTCCCATAGTCGGAAGAATCGAACGAAAGAATTCCCGCATAAAGACAAAGACAATAAGCACAAAGACACAGATCGCGGCTGTCTGGATAACCCAAACCGTCGAGCGGACATCTTCGACCCGAACCTCTTTTTCAATCACTTCAATTTTCGTGAGCGTGAGCTTGAGATCTTCAAAATGATCAAGTGCCTTCTCAAAGAGGTCACGCTGCTTAGACATATTCAAAGCGTTCCAGCCGGGGAAACTTCGTTTCGCCTTAACAGCATGAATGAGCTCGACGCAGTATCCGACATATCTCTCAGCGCGCTCGCGAAATTGCGGAAAATCAGGCTTTGATTCGAGGTAGTTTTCAATCTCACGAATCGCACGATCGTACTGCTCCTCAACAACGAGAGTGAGAATCGCGTGGCGCAGATTATCGCCAGAGCCCATCTGCTGAACACTGGGCTTCATCTGCTGTTTCATGGCCGAAACAGCGTCGTTCTGGCTCGATTTCTCCGCCAGCGCAATCAGCTCGCGGTCTTTATCATTCATACCAATCTTCGGCTCACCCATGCCTTTCGTGTCGGCTAGACCGCTCCCCGACTTGACCCTCGTCCAGGTCTGAGACGTCAAGCTGGACCCTGGTCTAGCCCTAAGAAGCAGACTTCAGTCTGAAATTTGACTCGACTCGACTGGCCTGAGACCCTGATCCTAAGGTCCCGCTCATCTCTTCAAGGACGAAGAGGAGGCTATGAATGGCAAATGACATCATGATCGAGAACCTTCCCCTACCGATGGATGTGCCGCAGCCACCGTCGCTCGATCGCATTCCACCGCGCATTCTTCACTCTGCGACAGTCGAAACTTTGATCAGCCACAACGAGGATCTGTCGAGCCGCTTAAAGGTTCACATCAGACGCAATTCGCAACTCGAGGGCCAACTCGTCGAGCTCGAACTCGAACTCGAAGAGGCCGAACTTGCACGCCAAAGCCTGTCGTCACAAATTGAAATCCTCCGAGAGAAAGATCGTGCCTTCGCTGAAAAGTCATCCATCCTTGATGGCCGCCTTGAGCGACTCACGGACGACCTTGCGTTCGCTCGACTCGAAAACACGGAGCTTCATAAAAAGAATCGCGATTTCAGCCTCACGCTCTTGACCCGCGAGAAGCAGATGGGCTCCCTCAAACGCCGTCTTGAACGCTGGGTTCGACCCGGCCTTGCTGATCGCAAGGCCGAGATCACGAATCTGACTCAGCAACTCGACTCCCACTCACGCGAAATCGAACGCCTCAATGCCGCATTGTCAGTTCTCAGACAGGAGCTCCAACATTCGCGCACTGAGTCGGATCGCAGAACCGGCGGCTTTGAAAAAGACCGCGCGCGGCTTGTTGAGCAATATGAAACGACAATTCAAATTCTCAACAAAGAACTCAAAACCACTCAAGGCGACCTCGCAAAAGCAAATGAAAAAGCGGCGACGCTTGATCGGATGACGTCCGAAACAGCACGCACCGCCAACGAACGCGTGTTCTTTGAGCGCCGCTCAGAGGAACTCGAGGACCAGCTCAAAGTCGAAACCGTTCGCCTTCGTGGCACAATCGAGGACCTTGCAAAAGAGTGCGCCACACTTCGCGCCTCGAACGAAACCCAGCGCCGCCTCAAAGACGAGCTAGAGAACCGGTTGCATGGACTCGAAACTGAACAGACGAAGGCCACATCGCAGCTTCAGAGCATGCGCGAGATCTGGAAAGAGACCAGCCTCCGCGCCCAAGCTCTAGAGTCAAAGAACGAGGCTCTCGAAAAACTCAACGCCGAGCTCTCGAAAAAGCTCATGGAGAAGCGCGAGGCCGAGCACGTCCGCGTCGCCGACCAAGCCCTTGACCAAGTCGGCTTTGTTGAAAGCGACAACGAACAAAATGCGAAGCTTAAGAAGCTGGATCTCATTCTTTCTGATCTTGAAATGCGGGCCTTTGGAATCGACCCAGCAAAGACAGACCGAACGGCCGACCAGAAAGCCGGCAAGTCGCTCTAAGTAAATTTAATGATGACGAGGGCCAGATTTTGCGCCCTCAGACTCGACGCCCAACACCCAGTCTCGCTATGCTATGAGCGCACATGGCTGACAAACAGAAACAGACTGGTGTCCTCGTTAAACTCTCCCGCCTTTTTGGCTTTCTCGCCTCACCAATGACCGTGGGCGTGATCCTCACGCTCACCATGACCTGGCTCACTCTCAAGTTCTACGCCTCTCAGCATGACGGTGCCGATGCTCGCGAGGGATCCATCGTCAACATCCTCAACCAGATTTACCTCAAGTCGATCGATTTCCGCTTGGTCAACCGCGGCGAAGCTCCTGGCAGCGACCGTGTCGCCATCTTGGCCATCGATGAAAACTCGATTGAACGCGAAGGCCGTTGGCCTTGGCCTCGCGAAAAAATCGGCCGACTCATCGAGTCCGCGGTCGATGCTGGCGCCAAAGTGGTCGCGTTCGACGTGGTCTTTTCAGAGCCTGACCCCAACTCGTCCGTCAAAACGCTTTCACTTCTCAAACAGGGTCTGGCCAAGCAAAAACAACTCTCACCTGAAGCCAATGAACTGATCGACAAAGAAATGGCCGCGAACAATAGCGATCAAAAGTTCGCCGACACTCTTGGCCTGTACCAGGACGCCGTCGTTATGGGGACGTATTTCGATCTTGAGAGTTATGACGTCGGCGTTTCACTCAATCCACTTCGAGACGACTGCGTCGACGCCCACTACGAGCGCACCAACGAAAAACGCTATTGGGAAAAAGAAGAGATCTTTCCGATCGTCGAAGAGGCAAAAACATCCGAAGAACGCATCCCAGCAGGGATTCTCAAACAGGTTTCAAACTACCATACACTTCTCGAAGTCAATGCCGCCCAAGAATGGTTCGATAGCAACACCTCGGCACTCGAGCGCATCCGGCAAAATCTAGACGACGTCGAAATTCATTTCCCTAGTGAAATCATCCCGACGCTCTTTGTGGTCGCCAATATCGGCGACGAACAGACTCTTTTCGATCTCCTCTCTAGCGACGACTCAATGAAGCGATTTGCCAATCGACCGATGATCCTGCAGATCTTCGATGTCGTTTTGCGTTCCATCTCAAAACACGAAATCGTCGACCTCCGCGCGCGACTCCTTAGAGCGTCAAATGAGTACTGTCAGCGTTTCCTTACGCCGAACGACGAACTGCTCTGGAAGGAAAAGTTCACCACACGATTTAAGACTGCAGGAGATGATCTTGATGCGATGTGGGCAGGCCAGAGCTTTGACTCGATTCTCAATGAGCTCAAATGGCCGGCCGGCAGCCCCGAACTTGAACAGAAACTCAAACAATGGCGTGCTTTAAATCTGCCGCTTTCAATTCCCAACATTGCGCGAACCTGGGTGAGCATTCGCGAACTTGCCGCCAACACCAAGCACACGGGCTACTTCAACGCAATTCTCGATACCGACGGCACGGTTCGCCGAACCCAGCTTCTCGCACGCCGTGGCCACAACTACATTCCATCGCTCGCCCTCAAAGCATTCCTTCTGGATCGCAAAGCCTCGATGCGCTTCAAAATCGGCCCTGAGGCCGTCGGCCGAACCGAATCAAAAAGACGAGTCATCCAATCTCTCGAAATTCTCAACAAAGAGGGAGAAACGACGCTCAAGGTTCCAGTCGACGAACTGGGACGAATGATCATCAACTACTCCGGTCCCCAGCAGATGTTCCCATACGTCAGTGCCGCATCGATCCTCGACGATAAACGAGATATCGCCGTCTCGCAGTATTTGCGCGACGAGAAAACCGGTGCCGTCGGCCTCAGCACGCGCATGATCGACCGCAAAACCTTCCTCAAAGACAAAATCCTCATCGTCGGCGCCACGGCCATAGGCGTATACGACCTTCGCTTAACGCCGTTTGAGGAAAACTACCCCGGAGTTGAAACACACGCCAACGCTCTTCCAATCTTCTGACCGGAGAGCCCGCGCCGATGGTCTTCCGACCAACAAGATAAGCCCCGGCTTCATGCGCATTCATCCGCAGGAAGAGTCGACAATGTGGCTCATTATTCTTCTTGGTGGACTCGCCATGGCGGCCGTTCTGACATGGCTTGAATCCGTCGGCGGTCTTCTTGCAACGGCAGCGACTCTATTCGGAATTTATTCAATCGATCGCTACCTTCTCTTTGCAAACGGCTACCTAATCAATGTCGCCCTCCCACTGTTTACCGTGTTCTTTCTTTTCGTCACGATCACCTTCTACAAGTACTTCACAGAAGAAAGAAAAAAGCAGGAGCTCAAGGGCACCTTCGCGAAGTACGTCTCGCCTGCCATCGTCGACGAGATCCTTCGCGATCCCGAGAACATCGAGCTTGGCGGAAAGAAACAAGAACTCACCGTTATGTTTTCTGACGTTCGAGGCTTCACCACGATCTCAGAGCGCCTTGATCCGCGCGCCCTTTCTGACCTTCTCAATAGCTATCTCACCCCGATGACCGACCTCGTGTTCGAAACCAAAGGAACTCTCGATAAATACATGGGCGATGCGATCATGGCATTCTGGGGCGCACCGATTTCGCTCCCCGACCACGCCGATCGCGCCGCCACCTGCGCGCTCAAAATGATCCGCAAACTCAAAGAGCTCCAGGCCGACTATCAAAAACGCGGACTGCCTGCGATTGACATCGGAATTGGCCTCAACACGGGCGACATGAGTGTTGGCAACATGGGCTCCAACATCGTCCGCAGCTACACAGTCATGGGCGATTCCGTGAATCTCGGCTCACGCCTTGAGGGCATCAATAAAGAGTACGGCACTCGCATCATCGTCAGCGAATTCACAATGCGGAAAATTGAAAATAACTTTGATATGCGAGAAGTCGATTGGGTTCGCGTCAAAGGCAAGGCCCAACCCGTGCGCATTTTTGAATTGCTTGGCACAAAAGCCAAGGGCGAGCTCGCGACCCCTGAAGTCATGCTCTCAATCCTACCGGCGTACAATCAAGGTTTTGCCCTCTATCATGAACGAAAGTTCCAAGACGCCATCACGCGCTTTGCTGAGGTCCTTAACGTGATTCCCGACGATAAAGTCGCTCAACTTTACATCGAACGCTGCAACGACTACCTGGAAGAGCCACCAGCCGTCGACTGGGACGGCGTTTACACCATGAAAACGAAATGACAGAGTCTCGCCTTTAGGCAAGGCTATGAGCATGAACTTTCGCCCCACCGCACGAGCGGTTCTGACTGTTGCGTTTACGCTCGCCATAGCACTGCTCGGTTATTCAGCAGATACTCTCGCCGCTGCAACGACACGCCTCACAACCGGAAGCGGAGGCCAAGTTCTCATATCGGCCGAAACGATGTTTCGCGATAACGACGCCCAAACCGTTGAGCTCGTCGGCAATGTGCAAGTGCAGTTTGAAGGACAAGTTCTGCGCTGCGATCGCGCCGTCATCAGCGCCAAAACAAAAATGATCTCAGCCCAAGGCAACCTCATCATCGCATCTCCTTCGGCCTACGTGGAAGGCAAACAGGCCGACCTCTCCTATGCCGACAGCACCGGAACGATCTACGATGGCTTCGTTAAGTCGGGCCAAGTCCTCTTTGAAGGCCGCGTGATTCGCAAAACCGGCCCAATAAATTATGTTGCAGAAAAGGCCCACTACACGGCATGCACGACCTGCCCGGCGGCATGGGCCTTCACGGGCTCCACCATCGACGCCGAAATCGGTGGCTACGCATTCATAAAAAATTCGTTTCTCAAAGTTGGCGGCATTCCCATTTTCTGGCTCCCCTATCTCGTCGTTCCACTCAAGAGCGAACGCCAAACGGGCTTTCTCTTCCCTTCATACGATATTGAAAGTGAAAACTTCGCCTTTGGCCTGCCGTTCTTCTGGGCGATTTCGCGCAGCCAAGACATGACGATCACGCCAAAGTTCTACACTCTGCGCGGCCTTAAAGGCCTCCTCAACTACCGCTATGTTCTTTCAGATGACTCCGGCGGCGAAACCAACGCCGGCTTTTTTCTTTTTTCCGACAGCGTTTTTGCCAACGACGATCAGCTCCCCAATCGTCCCGGCGCCGAACGCTCCGGCCGCTGGTATCTGACCCATGCGCATTCACTCGCTCTGCCGGGCGGGTTCATCAACAAAACTCACCTCAACTTCGTTTCCGATCTTCGCTATCCGCGAGATTTTCCGGAAGAGATCGGCGGCCGCGGCGACGCCGCTCTTGAAAACTCGATTTCACTCGCCAAAAATACCGAGGGAATGCACTCCAGCATTCAAGCGAAGTATTACATCAACCAACTCAAATCCGACCCGCTTGAGGGCAATGCCGACGCCGTTCATCGTTTCCCTGAAATACGCCAATCCGGTGTCGACCGAAGCTTCCTGGATTCCCGCCTGTTCCTGCGTTGGGACATCAACTACGTCAATTTCGCTCGCGAAGACTTCGCCTATGATGACGTCATCGTCGCTGCCAACGGCAGCCGGTCCATCGATCGCACGCGGGGCACTGGCGGCACAGGCTCCGGTTCCTTTCAGCCTCTGACTGATTTGATCCGCACGGGCCAGCGCCTTGATCTGAAACCCGAACTCTCCATGCCATTTCGCATCGGGCAGTATATCGACATCCTGCCGACCGTCCAAGCGCGGCACACCCAATACTCATTCAACGTCACCGCTCCGGCCGGCTCTGATTTCGACGCCCTTCCCAATCGCCAATCGATCAAAACCAAACTTGCAATTCGAACGCAAATCTCTCGCGTCTATGACCTTGAGAATGAAGACGAAACGGACGATGGACTTGAAACCGGAATCGAAGCCGATCGCACACCCTCGAACACTGAACCCGATTCCGGCATCTTCTCAGCATTGCAGCCCAGAAAAGCTCCGCCAAAACCGATTCGACTCAAACATGAAATCGAACCCGAGTTTTCAATCTCCGGCATTCCCTGGCTTCAGCAAACCAACTCGACTTTTTTTGGCGACAACACCCTCGCTCCGATTTACCTGGAGAGTCAGCCCGTCAGCGATGCCGACTTCCTCTCTCCAAAAGGACTGCAGTTCGACTATGAGGACCGCATCACTCAACGAAACTTCATGTCGCTTGTCCTCAACAACCGCTTCGTCAAAAAAACATGGACGGGAGACTCGCCAAACTACCGCCAGATTGTTTCGATAAAAAATGGTACCAATTACGAGTTCGACAAACGCGATCGCGATGTGGCGGCTAACTTTTCAGATATCCACACCATGATCGACGTCAGGCTTGACCACTTTGAAACTAACGCTGTCTTTCGCTACTTCCCACTCCACCAGGTCGCCAACACCTCGGCTCGTGTTCTGCTTCGAGATCAAATGGGCGACTTTGTCCAGCTGAGCTACGCACAGTCATTTTCGATCACCGAAAACGTCGCCGATGCCGGAAAAAAACCAGATGAAAACATCGGCGTCACGCTTGGCTATATTCATCGCTACGCCACGATCGCAACAACCTTCAACTATCTGCCAATCGCTTATTCACCGCTCGAATTCGGAGTCAAAAGCTGGACTGCAACACTTGACCTGCGCCCGCCCGGCAGTTGCTGGAGCCTCAACGCGACCGTCGGCCAGGCCTTGGGTGATAAAATTCAATTTAGCTTTAAGCCAAACTTTAGTTTCGGCGGCAGCTTCTAAACTGTCGCTTAGAAGCGAACGATGTCATAGCGAACTTCAAGCCCGTCAACACCGCTCGTCAAAGGCGAAAAAAGCGGATTCAACACAAACCGCACATCTTTCACTTTGCCCACGGACGACACTTGTCCAAGCGCTCGAACATCGTCCTCCGTCGCACCGTCGGAAACTCCGTAAACGACATAAGTTCCAAGGAGAATGCCAGCATACAGTCCAAACGAAGCGCCGCGAGCAATCTTATTGAGATTGTCACCGGGCTTGTCTGAAAATGCGAGGGTCGCAGCACCCACCAAAGTTCCGGCCAAAACCCCGTAGCTACAGCTCATGATAAAATCCCGCATCGGCTCTGCCTGAGCACGGCTAGAAAAGATGCCGGGAGAGACCAAACCAAGAACCATCGAGAGAACAATGACTTTGCGCTTCATTGACCACAGTTTAGCGTAACGACGAAGACCCTTGTCAAAAGATGCTCATGACACGGAGCCGAGCTCCCGCCTCAAAAGTGATGAGCCAGAGTCGCACCTCACGCCCCTCCCGCTCAGCCAGCCACTCACGTGCACGTAAAAGCCGAACCCGCTGTCGCCGTGAAAGCCCCGCAAGCATCCCTTCCGGCCAGTCGCTCGACTTCACCTCGACAATCAGAAGCTCGCCATCAGGCGCGGCAAAGACCAGGTCGAGCTCGGCAAACGGCGTTCGCCACCGCCTCTCTAAAGTCCGATATCCGCGCAACTCAAAGGCGCGTTCAACACGAGCCTCAGAATGAAGCCCCAGCGACGTGCTCTTTGACGCCACCAAAGGTTTTTCGGTGGATGGGCGAGGCTCCAAGCTTCGCGATAGCCTCGCGGTGCACGACGGACCCGTATCCTTTGTGTTTTTCAAACTCGTACCCCGGATAAAGTGCGTCGGCATCGCGCATCCATCGATCTCGAGTCACTTTCGCGACGATCGACGCAACCGCAATCGGCAAGACACGCAAATATCCCTTCACCACCGTGGTCTGCGGAGCACGCCGCAGCCCTTCAAACTCTTGGCCACGAAAAGGGATACGCGCATTGCCATCAACGACGATGTGACACTCATCGACAGTCCGCAGACCGCCCGTCGCACCCCCCACAATAAGCACCTCTGTCAGATCTCGCACGGCACTCTCCATCGCGCGAAAAGTCGCCTGCAAAATATTGATCGAATCAATCTCCTCGGCGGTGATCCACCCCAAACGAACAACTGCCTTTTCAATCAAGAGATCAAAAAGCGCATCGCGCTTTTTCGGAGAGAGCGCCTTTGAGTCCGTCACGCCCGCCTTCAAAAGCAGCTCAATATTCTCGCTAGGCACCCACGCCGCTCCCGCGACAACAGGCCCGGCGAGGCAGCCGCGACCAACCTCATCAACGCCAATCACGGGATGGGGACGCAAATCGCACCAGGGGAATGGAATCTCAGTAATGTCGTCTTGTTTTTTCATTGGCCGCTAGCATCCGCGCGAACATAGCTCAGCGTCAACAGCTTGCCCGCAGGCTGTCCCACAAAAACAAAGAGCCGGCGAAAATCGCCAGCTCTTGATTGTGGATCACTCACTTAGAGGCGAAGCCTTACGACTCAGTCGGAGCCGTTTCAGCTGCGGCAGCTGCCGCGTTCTCGTCTTTCAATCCAACCATCACTGATGTGAGGCGCGCTGCTTTTCCTTTGAGATCGCGCAGGAAATAGAGCTTCGAACGGCGAACTTTACCGCGCGAAATCACCTCAACGCGATCAACCGATGGGCTGCGGAATGGGAATGTACGCTCAACTCCGACGCCAGCTGAAATCTTGCGAACGGTGAATGTGCGTGTCGGGCCTTCGCCCTGAACTTTAATGCAAACACCTTTGTACAACTGAACGCGCTCTTTTTCGCCTTCGCGAACTTTAACGTAAACGCCAACAGTGTCACCAGCGCCAAACTCAGGAATACCTTTGTTGTCGGCTGTCTTCTTCAAAGCCACTTTGCGAACGAGATCAGTCTCACCAGCGGGACGCGCTGCTTTCGCTTTTTTAGGAGCGGCAGCTTTAGCTGAGGTTTTCGCTGCTTTAGCCGATGTTTTAACGGCGGCTGTTTTTCCAGCAGCAGATTTTGTAGACTTCGTTTTCGCTGATTTTTCTGTTTTAGCTGCCATAATAATAGCCTCACTCGCTTCGCTTTTTCTAAGGTGCTAAGGGTTACCACGACCCCAAAAGTCGGTCAAGGATGATACTCACGGCCGACCGGACGGAAAGATGCCGGTAATCATCGGGTGGCGCTCCGCGAATGGGGGCCAGCAGGAGGTCGCAGCCACGCATAAATTCTTCAGTCAGGCCAAATCCGGTACCAAAGATCAAAAATAAGCGGGTCTCAGGCTCGCTCTGAATCCGGTCCCGCATCTCCTGAAAAGACACCATCGGCACCCCATCGAGCGCTCGCGCATGGGTTGAAACCACAAGCGGCCGACCACCCACGACCCCGCCGGCAGCCACGATTTGGCGGTCCCACTCCGCAATTGCGGCCTCAAGACTCTCGGCCGTATCGACCATCGTCAATGCCGTCTTCCGCATCGGATTAAACTGAGCCCCATCGCCAACCCGCCAGTGATCGAGCATGCGGTGAACAAAGGCCCGCTGATCGTGCATGGGATGAATAATAAAATAGCGTTCAACGCCAAACGTCCGCGACGCCCGCGCGATGTCGTGAACATCGAGGTTTGTCACATTGGTCGCAACAATCTTTTTGCGTCGATCTTGAATCGGATAGTGAACGAGCCCCAGCGCCACTCTCATCGGGCGCCTGCTTTAAGCCATGCTTCAAACACTGAAAGCCCCCTTACGACGGCCGGATCCTCGCGATCAAGCCACTTGTTTTGCGCCTTCCACTCCTCACGAGTCGAAGTCCGATCAAGCCGTGCCGCCAAATCCGGGCGGCGTTCAATCGTGGCAACCATTGAGCTGAGCCACTCAAAAGCGATGATTTTTTTAGGGTCGCCTCCAACAAGAGCACCGGGCACCGTCCGTCCCCGCCACTCACGCGGGCGCGTGTATTGCGCCGACTCCAATCGGCCATCGGCAAACGAATCGACCTCAGCAGAGGCGCTGTTGCCAAGCACTCCCGGCCGATGGCGAAGAACCGCGTCGATAACAATCAGGGCCGGCCACTCGCCGCCACTCACCACAAAATCGCCAATCGACAGCTCCTCATCACAGCACTCTTCAATGAATCTTTCGTCGACGCCGGCGTATCGACTTGAAACCAGGATCAAATCACGCCCCTCTGCCGCCCACTCGCGCGCAACTCGATCGGTAAAAAGCCTTCCGCGCGGCGAAAGATGCACCACTCGTGCACCTGGCATTTTCGCTTTTGCAAGTTCAACGGATTGAGCGAGCGGCTCACTGATCATCAACATGCCGTCACGCCCGCCAAAAGGGCGATCATCGACAGTCTTATGGACATCGTGAGTAAACTGTCGAGGGTTGACGACTATGAGCTCCCAACTTCCAGCCTTCAGCGCGGCACCGACCACACCAGCTTTAAGACTCGGCTCAATCAGCTCCGGAAAAAGCGTCACCACGCCAATTTTCATAGCGAAACTCTAGTCTTCTTCCTGCTCGTCATCGGCGCCATCTTTTTCGTCAGGATCATTTCCATCAAGACCAAGCTGAACTTCAATCAGCTGATCGGGGATCGTCATCGTAAGACGTGCTTCATCGTAGTCGAGCTCGTCGACGTACGACTCCACAAACGGAATCTCAATGCGATCGCCGGCTTTACACCTGGGCGCACTCCCGCCTTGAGCTCCACAACCAGCAGGTCCTGAAGGCCATTGCTCGCAAAGCCAATAATCGGCCCAAGCTCAATTCCGGACTTTTCAAAACCTGAAAACCTTCGATTTCATCCAGAAATGGCACATCGCCATCTTCAGATTCCAAGTACGTCTCCGGAATCGCCAGAAAGTGTCCCTTATACCCCTCAGCTTGAGTTCGATCCTTGATCGCAGCTGTTTGCAGAATCAGACCGTTCTTATGAGGACGCACGCCCTTCAAAGCAAATTCAACAGGCGCATCGTCTGAAAGGTCTTCGTTTCTCGAAAGCCAGAACTTGCCGTCATCCTTCAGCGACTCAAGCCAATCCGCCTGCCCCGCAAAGAGGACGACCCAGATCTCACCTTTTAATCCGTGAGCATCCTTCACTCGGCCCACGGCCCGCATTTCATCTGCCTTCATCATCAACTCCGACGCTAGAAACGACAACGGGGGCAAGCCTTTCGGCGCCCCCGAATCAAAATCAAAAACTCAACTGAACAGCCGATCCAATTACTCGACGATTTCGAGAACTGATCGCTTCTGCAGCTTCGTGCTCGCAGCCATCAAAATGGTGCGCATCGAACGAGCCGTGCGCCCCTGTTTTCCGATGACCTTGCCGAGATCTTTTTTTGCAACTCGAAGCTCCACAACCGTTGTTTGCTCACCAACGACTTCACGAACCACGACTTCATCTGGAAAGTCGACAAGCGACTTTGCCATAAACTCCACGAGGTCTTTCAAGCTTGATGGATCCATAGCCACGGAACCCTCCTCTGAAATCGACGATTACGCCTGTGTTTTTGCCATGCGAATAAGAGAACGAACGCGCTCGCTTGGTTGCGCGCCTTTACCGATCCAAGCCTGTGCTTTCGCAACATCGAGAACCAGCTTCTTCTCTTCACCACGTGGATTCGGGTTGTAGCTTCCGATAACCTCGAGAAACTTACCTTTTACCCATGCGCGCGAGTCAGCAACTGTAACACGATACTTTGGACGTTTTTTTGAACCAACACGGTTCAGACGAATCACTACCATTTTTTACCCCATTTGCTCGTTGAGGTCCGTTAAGACCTGTTTGTCTGGGCCGCCTCAACAGGCCTATTCGGCCAGCCATCATGGGCGGTGCACGAAAGGGTTATCTGGCCAGGCCCAAGTTGGCAAGCGAAATGGCAAGTTAAAAGGGAAACCGGCCTCGGCCGCCAGGGCCTCTGGGGAATCCTTTTCCCATCGCTCCGCCGCCCCCCATTCCCGGGAGACCGCCCTTCATGAGCATCGCCATCATTTTCTGGCTTTGCTCGAACTGCTTGATGAACTTATTGACGTCTGAAACCTCTGTGCCCGAGCCCCGCGCAATCCGCGCCCGACGCGACCCATTGAGAATCCGATGATCATGGCGCTCCGCCTTGGTCATCGACTGAATAATCGCCTCGATTTTCTTCATCTCAGCATCTGGCGCTGCCTGATCTTTAAGCTGTTTCATCGCCTGTCCCATGCCTGGGAGCATACCGAGGATACTGCCAAGGCCGCCCATCTTTTTCATCATCTGCATCTGGGCAAGGAAGTCCTCAACCGTGAACTGCTTTTTGGCGATTTTTTTAGCAGACTCCATCGCCGACTTCTCGTCGATGACCTCTTGCGCACGCTCGACAAGAGACAGCACGTCTCCCATATCAAGAATGCGCGAAGCCAGGCGATCGGGATGAAAAACCTCAAGGGCATCACTCTTTTCGCCGACGCCCAAGAACTTAACCGGTATGCCTGTCGCCTCACGGATCGAAAGCGCCGCACCTCCACGTGCATCACCGTCCACTTTGGTGAGCACAAGGCCCGTGAGCGAAAGGCGGCCATGAAAGCCTTCGGCAACAGAAACCGACTGCTGACCAAGCATGGCATCGGCCACAAGCAAAATCTCGTTTGGCTCGGCACGCTTCTGTAGGCGCGAAAGCTCCTCCATCAGCGGCTCGTCGATCTGCGAACGGCCCGCCGTATCGAGGATCATCACCTCAACCATATTTTCCCGAGCCCACGCATAGGCGCGCTCTAAGATCGATTCCGGCTTATCGGATGCGACTGAAGGAAATACGGGGACACTCAGGCTTGCACCCAGTGTCTTCAGCTGCTCAATCGCGGCTGGTCGATAGACATCGGCAGGGACAAGGCCAGGTTTCTTTTTATATTTCTGCCGAATATGAAGCGCCAGTTTGGCCGAAGTCGTGGTCTTACCAGCACCCTGAAGACCAACCATCATGATGACCGCTGGTTTGCCCGCGGCATCGCCCTTTAAATTCAGCTCAACCGCTTGGCCACCAAGGATGCGCACAAGCTCGTCGTGGACGATTTTAACAAACTGCTGCGCCGGAGACACACCCTGCAAAACACCAGCGCCCAGAGCCTTTTCCCTAACAGCATCAATGAACGATTTGACGACTTTAAAATTGACGTCGGCCTCAAGCAGACTCATCCGAATCTCTCGGATCGCCTCTTGGATATTGTCCTCGGTGATGCGGTCTTGACCGCGGATCTTCTTAAGACTGCCTAGAATTTTGTCGCTCAGTGAATCAAACATGAGAAAAGATTTAACCAGCCCTGCCGTCCATGTCACCGTCTAGCAAGACGTTGTCACGCTGTGTTTTTTATTGGCCGCTCTTCCCCAGCAGGCCACATCGCAAAGTACTTCGAGTCAGGATATGCTCAGGAGGCCTTAGATTTTGAAGCACGAGTGACTTCGAGAAAATCTGATACTAGACTTGAATCGTGGCAAAACATGTTGAAAAGGTGCTCGCTTACATTACACGAATACACCCCACTGGAATGGAGCTTCTAGTATTTGACCACGTCGGTATGCCAGAGGCTGGAATACAAGTTCCGGCTGGCACTGTTGATCCTGGCGAAACACCTTCTGCAGCCGTTCTACGCGAAGTAGAGGAGGAAACGGGGCTTTCTTTAAAAACTCAGGGATGTCATCTTGGCCGTTTCGATTGGTATCGAGTTGATCGAGATGAACTTCACTTCCGTAACGTCTTTCACTTTGAGCTCACTGAGCCGATCGCTGACGAATGGCAGCATGTTGTAAGTGGATCTGGCGAAGATCATCAACTTAACTTCAAGTTCTACTGGCTCCCGATTGATAAAGCATCGCAAACTCTAGCAGTTGAGCAAGGTCTCTACACAAAACGTCTTTGAGTCGTGCCACAGAACCCCTCATTTTCCATCAGTTCGTTGACCACAAATGCTCAGTAAACCTGTGCCTTTGTATTTCTCAATCCAGCACTGCATCCAAGACTACATCCGCCCCTTCAACCGCAGCCAAGGCCGCGGTGGCCCGAGGTCGCCGTACTGAATGGCTTGAGCCTCACGCCGCGTGATGCCCCACGCCCCGCCTTCGATTTCATTGAGGTCGACGTAGCGCCAAGCACTCACGAACGCCCGTCCACTTGCAGCGACAAGCCGTGTCCACGGGCGCTGCAGCCAAAAGCCTTCTGTTCTCGTTTGCTTCTCCTCAAGCTTTACAAGTAGCGCAATCGCCCCACTCACTGCTCTTAGGAAATTCTGAAAGCGCTCTTGCTCGCGGCACTCCACGAGAAAATGCAGGTGATTGCCGGCATTCGCGAAGCGATGAACGTGAACAAGCTGCCTCTTCGCGTGGGTCTCCACGATCTGCGCAATACGATCCCGTCGCCCGCGCTTTAAGAGCGAAAAGAGGCCTCGCGTCCGCATCACCACGTGAATGGCGGCCCTTGGCGAGAACGGTCTCTCCGACTTTGCGTGCGAGTTTTTGAGGAGGTCGCCGCCAAACGTGGCGCCCGGCAAGTGCTTGGTTGGAATGAGGCGGCGTTGCTTTAAGCGCATCGGTAGCGATGGTCTACTTTAGCCTAAACAGGATGTCAAAAAAAGAGTCCGTGGCACAGTATTGAAGTGCTGGGTTGCAACTAAAAACGTTAGAAATTGCTCAATGACCGAAAGCCGTCGGGCTCCTCTCGGGACCATCACCCCGCTAAAAGCCGGAGAGGGACGTGCGTGTGCCCTATTCTGTCACCGACTTGTAACGGTTATCACGCTGTGTTCCTCAAACACGCCTCAAATCGACCCTATTCGAGTCTCGACTCAAGGGGCCGACGGCCCGTTCCTGGCTATACCCACCCGCGATACTGCCCAAAAAAGGACGAAACATGTCAGAACAGAAAAGCTCGGGACTCTTTTACGGACTCTTCATGGTCGCGGCCGCCATGGCAGCGGTTGTGATCGCAACCTTTATTTCAACTTTGGCCCATGCGAGCTCCGACCCCGTCGCGGTCGGCGCCTCAGACAATGAATTCGGTCCAATGAAACCGATGACGGCCCTCTCGATGAACTGCAAAGACGGAGCGGCGGAGTTTGGCGCGAGTCTTTCTCTCGACATGAATGGTGGCTTGCAGCCGCTCTCAGGCGTCATCACAACTGAGAAAACGGGAACCTGCGTTGCCGGACGTCCAGCCTCAGCCTTTGGCGCCTTCGGTGGAAAAGTCGATATGCACGACTTCATGGCAAACAGCGGACAGGACTGCCGAGTGAACGACGCCTCATTCGCTATTTTCGTCGATAAGAACGATGGTTCGATCCGTCACGCGTCACTTCAGGTTGGCGAACATGTTTACCCCTGCACGAACAACTAATTAACCATCTTTACCTGAGATGAGGACGTCCCGCATGTCATTTCAAAATCGCTCATCGTTGGGCTCCCTCGCCGCATGCATCCTACTGACGCTACCGGCCGTTCACACCTACGGATACGCGCTTGAGGCCAAGGGCATTTTGAAAACGTACGGACAGCCGATTCATGAAAACATAACCCGCAAGGCGGCCGTCGACTCCGGTCTTTTCTCAGAAGAAGTCTTTGCCCGTCAGGGGCTGAAAAACAAACAAGAGATCATCACCGCTCAGAAAGCGGGAATAAAAGCATTGATCGAAGGTGTGCGTTTTAACGACGACCCTGAAGGCTATCTCCTTCCAGGCACTGAGGCTTCAAGACGCTTAAACCCAACCCGGTTTAGTCCCGCCCTTGGATTCGCAGTCGAGTTTGTCGACCTCATCAAAGATCGAGCGCACGATCCAACAACCGCGAGTCATTTTGGCGAATATCAGTACCTGCATGCAATGGCTGGCGCCAACATGACGCCCGAACAAATCAAAGAGAAAATCGATGGGTTCGCATTTCACTGTTGGAAAATGGCAACCGAGCCCAACTCATTTGAAAACTTCAAAAAAGTATACGAGATCGTCGCCGCACGAATTCAATCTGAAACTAAACGCGGCGCTGAACCAAATGCTGCCGAATATACTCCGCACGAGTTTCTGGTTCGAAAAACCGCAGAGCTCTTTCCTAAAAACGTTCTCTTCTTTCACGCCACCAACCAAACACAATTCCAGTATCGAGCCCTCGGGGCACTCCTGCATCTCATTCAGGACTCATACTCAAAGGCCCATGTTGTCCGCGTTGGTTGGGAGGACGGCGACAATTCTGGAAAAATTCGCTACTTCCAAGACTACAGTCAGCAGTACTCCAATGCCCACGGCGAGCTTGATCACCTGACTCGGGGGGCAGCCCCTCGGACGATGGTTTTCTAAAAGTCCCAGGCACAGTGATGGCCCTTGAGCGCAGCAAGCAGCTGCTCACAATGTTCTTGCTCGACTGTCCGTGGAGCACCGCTGACCTCGGTCAACGTCCACGGTGCCAGCAAAGCGTTTCGAGCGTTATCCATGACGACATTTTTGCGATGGACGATAGCGATCTCACCGAAACTGGTAAAACTCGAACGCACCCGGCGCTCGTTAAACCAGAGCCCGCCATTCCAAGTGGCGGCTAAAGCCGTGCTCTCAACGAAATTTACTGAGTGAATTCCTCGGTGATATTGCCCGACACATTTGTCCGCGAGCCAAGGACGCGCCCGTCGATCAGCTTGATATTTCCGCTGAAGTTCAGAATGTCGCCAACATTCCCTCGAACGATCAGAACATTGCCGTTCGAATTGCTGATCTGACCGACATTCATGCCGCAAATGACAAGATTGCCACTGTTACCGGAAACAGCATTGATCGCAATCGACGAAGCCAGGCCCAATACTCTAAAATTTCCGCTGTTGTTCTCAAAACGATCAAATCCATCACTGCGCAAGTCAAGATTCCCCGCCGGTTGACGACGGACTCATTGACAGCAACAAGCGGTAACGTCGCCGCCTGCGCCTGAAGCGCATTGCATTCCGCCAACGCGGCAGCCACCGTTTGATCGGCCACACCGCCGGGCGTGGCCGGCAGCGGCGTACCATTACTGTCCAAACCGACGACAGCCGCAGGTCCCAAGCCTTTTCCAGAGATGCCGGTCATACTTTGAATGAACCGGGCATTGGAGCAGTTTTGAAATGCCACAATCAGGAAAACCAGGACGACCGCTGTCGCAAAACGAGTCACGCGCATTCCTCCGTCGTACAGCTCAATTGAACACAACCAACAGTCAGC
Source organism: Bdellovibrionales bacterium (assembly GCA_016713885.1). GTDB lineage: Bacteria > Bdellovibrionota > Bdellovibrionia > Bdellovibrionales > JAMPXM01. The sequence goes on from JADJOF010000007.1 coordinate 97,036, forward strand.
ACAACCGATGCCGGCCGAATCGCAATATAGCGGTCTGCCAACCCCGTTCAGCTGCCTAACTCGCAAGCGGCGCCCAAGAGATAGGCGGAATCTTTTGAGAATGTGAGTCGTCGCACACAATTAGAGCTTGTAGCGCTCCATCGTAATCGATGTTGCAAACTCGATATCGGGATTTTCTTTCTGGGCCCAATTGAGATCCCACTCCTGCTCGAGGAGAACAACCGGGTTTTCAGCGGCATCGTTAAAGACCTGAAGGTTTCCTTTCAGCTCGCGCGTCGGCTTACCGTCTCTATCTTTCGGCCAGCGCGCCACTTTGTAGGGAAGTTTAATCAGCTTCACATCAAGCCCGTACTCATCTTGAAGACGGTAAATCAAAACTTCAAACTGCAGCTCACCAACAACGCCAATGATCGGATCTTGCGCCCCGACAAAAGGATCAATGAACAGCTGAATGGCGCCTTCCTCTGAGAGCTGACGCACGCCCTTTTGCAGTTTTGTCCGCTTCATCGCATCACTCACTGAAAGCCTAGCAAAAAGCTCCGGCGGAAACTTCGGAATGTCCTCAAACAGGATCTTTTTACCCGTGGTAATCGTATCGCCGATCTGGAAGTTTCCGGTGTCGTTCACACCGACAATATCGCCTGCATAGGCCTCGTCGACCGTTTCACGATCTTGAGCGACAAACTGACTTGAAAAAGCCAAACGCACTTCGCGATCAAGTCGCATATGCTGAACCTTCATCCCTCGCTCAAACTTGCCGCTACAAATCCGAATAAAGGCCACGCGATCGCGGTGCCGGCGATCCATATTCGCCTGCATCTTGAAAACAAAACCAGTGAAGTCCAAATCGAGTGGATTCACGACCACATCCGACTTCGTTTTTCGAGGCGCGGGCCCAGGCGCCCAATCTTTAAAAAGATCCAAAAAGACATCGACACCAAAGTCTTGTTTGGCCGATCCAAACGTCGCCGGCGAAAGCTTGCCGTCAAGAAATGCCTGATGATCAAACTCACCAAGAGTTCCATCGATCAGTGCGATTTCCTCGCGTAAGTTCTCGATCACCTCGGGACGAATGCGTTTGTCGAGTTCTGGGCTCATCAAATCATCGACTTTAATGGGCGTCGTATCCTGGTCATCGTGCGGGCCCGAGTACGGATAGATGATCTTGCGGGTTCGGTGATAGAGACCGAAAAACAAGCCACCCAATCCCACGGGCCAAGTCACCGGCCAGCAGGCCATTTTCAGTGTGGTTTCAATTTCATCGATCAACTCAAGCGGTGCTTTGCCCTCACGGTCGCACTTATTGATAAACGTAAAGATCGGAATATTGCGATAGCGACAAACCTCGTAGAGCTTTTTCGTTCGATCCTCAACGCCCTTCGCAACGTCGATTAGCATGACCGCCGAGTCCGCCGCAACCAGCGTGCGATAGGTATCCTCAGAGAAGTCCTTGTGCCCTGGCGTATCGAGCAGATTGACGCGAAGACCTTTGTAATCGAACTGCATCACCGATGACGTGATCGAGATCCCGCGCTGCTGTTCAAGCGCCATCCAATCCGAGGTCGCAGCCTTGGTTCCGTGCTTACCCTTGACCTCACCGGCCTCATGGATAACGCCGCGGTTATAGAGCAGCTTCTCTGTTAGCGTCGTTTTACCGGCGTCAGGGTGAGAAATAATCGCAAATGTCCGCCGTCTCAGGATTTCATCTTGAATCATTTGGAAGGTCCTACCATAGCCGCCCCAAGATTGACCACCGGCACTTGAACCAGTTAAGGCTTCTCTGCATGAAACCAGCAGTTCCGCGAGTCCAAGAGCGCACCGAAGCCCAAACATTCTACCACTTTCTGACTCTCTCACCCGACGACGTTCGCCGCGTCGAGGACGGGCTGTATCAGGATGCAAAAGAATTGGGCATCGTCGGTCTGATCATCCTGGGCGAGGAGGGGCTCAATGCGACAGCCAGTGGCCCAAGCCAAGAACTGCGGCTCTTTGTTGAACGAGCAGGCGAATTGCTATCGCCTGGGTTTCGCTTTCTGAACATCAAAAGTAGCTGGATTGAACCTGGTGAGAAACTCCCGTTCTTTGATTTCGTGGTTAAGGTTCGTCCCGAGATCGTCACTTTGAAACGCACCGATCTTCTTCCGCACGACCCCAATTCAGCAACGCATCTCTCGCCAGCGGATTGGCATGAGCAGTTGCAGGCACCTGGTGCCGTCGTCATCGATACCCGCAACACCTACGAATCCGTAATTGGAACATTTCGCGGTGCCTTAACTCCCGAAATTGAGGAATTCTCAGAATTCCCCGAGTGGCTCGACAAAACACCTCTCGACAAATCTGCACCCACTTACATTTTCTGCACCGGTGGTATTCGCTGTGAGAAAGCGATTCGCTCTCTCGAAGAAAAGGGCTTTGATAAGGTCTATCAACTCGACGGCGGTATCCTGAACTACATCAATCAGTTTCCAAAAAGCGAGAAGCCTGAGTCCCTCTGGGACGGTGAATGCTTTGTCTTCGACAACCGAATCGCCGTCGACGGAAGTGGCCGCGCAAGCCAGAAATACACCGCCTGCCCACACTGCGGCCAGCCGGCCCAACACGCCGTATTCTGTGTTCGCTGCGATAGCCCCGCAACTCTATGCGATAGCTGCTACGAGACGCAGGCGACCCACGATGCCCTGACCTGCTCAAAGAACTGCGCTCATCACTGGCACGTTAGCCCTGGAAAAAAAGGCCGCCCACAGGTGCTAGAATCATCAACGCGCGGCTCCGCAAACCGGTAATAATTACGTTCCCTTTGATATGAGCGGCCGCAGGACTTCTCACCCATTGTGCGATCGCCATGATTCCACTAGAAATTCTCCTGAATTCAAACACCGTTTACTCAGGAGAAGATCATGAAATTTGCCATCATCACCTCTCTCGCTCTCGCCTTCTTCGCAACAACCTCGGCTCACGCTCAAATCGCCATCCCAATGCCAAACACTAGCCCCGTCGCAAAAGGCGATGTCTACGTTTGCATCCCTGCTGATGGTTCAAGTGGCGGAGCTCTCGCTATCAGCATTCCCGAAGAAAAGCTCTGGCTCCTCGAGCAAACGCAGAACCAAGAAGGACTGACACTGACTCTTGAGAACATCATCCAAGCTCGGTGCCCTCACACTTATAAGTTTGTTGTTGATCTGATGGGTGAAAAACAAGACGGCGAATTGAGCGGCGGCTGCGCTGGCGAAGAAATCACATTTAAAATGAGCCGTACGCCAACCGACTCAATGGACTTTAAGTGCGTTTATCAACCGTAACCTCGGCCCACAAAAGGAGACTGAATATGAAACTTCATTCCTTGCTTGCTCTCACATTGACACTCATTGGCCTTGAGTCCGCTCAAGCCCAGTTTATCGATCTCGAGTTGCCACAACCTGAAGCGGTTTCGGCTCACGGCGTCTACCGCTGCACCGCCGACCCTGTTGGTCGCAAAGGCGGTGCCGTGATCAGCATTTCAGAATCAAAGCTCTGGCTCCTTGAAGGCGCCGACGACTCGATCGGTATGCCGATGAAAATTTCAGATATTCAAGTGGCACGCTGTCCCCACACCTATTCGTTCAAAATTGACCTCATGGGTGAAGAGGGCAAGGGATCACTTGCCGGCTGTGGTGGAGGCGAAATCAAGTTCTCGCTCACGAGCCCCGACGACAGCGTGATGGAGCTGAGCTGCATCTATAACAAATAATCGTTATAAAAGACGATTGATCTCAAATACGCCAGGGATGAACTCTCTGGCGTTTTTCTTTACCTAGACTCGACCATCGCCCACTCACCGATGGCGCACCTTGAACAGAGCTCGAACATACCGGAAACTTCCTATGGAGGCCTTTCCCTCACTTCTCAGGAGCATCCGTGTCACTGACAGGCTCAAATTCCGCTCGCGCTGAGCTTGAAGACAAGCGCGTTTTCCTCGTCGTTTCTGCATCTGACGATCGCCGGGCCATTTTTAACAAGTGGATCGATAAGCACATCACCAGCGCAACCGTTCATGTCTCATCCGATGGCCGCGATGCACTTTTCAAGCTCGAAAACGCACCACCCAACGTGCTGATCATCGATGCAAAGCTACCCAAACTCGATGGCCTTGCCGTCGTCGATCAGCTCCTGAAGGCCCGCAATCCAGCAAAGAAGAAAAACGACTTCTCGATCGTGATCAGCGTCGATCTTCCGGACGAAGAGCACTTCGTCGACGACGTTGTCCGTGGTCAGGTGCAGTTCGTTCCCGAAAGTGTGAATGAAGAGAAGTTCACTCATTGCCTGACCAAAGCGCTGAATCGCGTCAGCATGAGTGGCGATCTTGAATACCACCTGCATTTTCTGGCTCCTGGCCAGATTTTATTCCGCGAGGGCGACATCGCAAAGAGTGTCTACGTCGTTCGGCGCGGCCGCCTCTGTGCCTACAAAGGATCCGAAGAATCCCCGGCTCAACTGGGTGAGATTCATATTGGTGAATTCGTCGGAGAAATGGCGCACATCAACCAGGAGCCGCGTTCAGCAAGTGTCAAAGCTCTTGAAGACTGTGAGCTCATTGAAATCCCAAATGGCTCCTTGGATCTCGTTTTGTTTTCTAAACCGGCCTGGGCTCAGGCGCTGATGCGAACGCTGTCGCGGCGCTTGAAACGAATCAACGAGACGCTCGCCAAAACATCGCAGAAATAGTCCGAAAATGGTCTTTGACTCGAGCCAGCCTCAGCCTTGATGCTTAAACCATGACTCTTGAGCTGGGCCTCATCGGGCTTTTAACCACGATCGCCATTATCGCCCTCGCTAGCTTCCTTATCTCGCGTCAACGACGAGCGGCCATGCCCTCCGATTTTCGCCTGGCCTACGTCGTCAACTCCATCGATGCCGAGCGCGCCGTGATCCAAGGGCTTGAGAAGTCGAAAATCCCCTACCGTGCCGTTCCGGTCAAAATGACGGCCGTCCAGGATCGATTCACGCCCGTTGAAATCTACGTTTCAGAAATGAACATCAACGCGGCAAAAACGGTCCTCGCGCGCCTCAAAAACTCATAGCTCTTCTTATTTTGCCAGATCATCACAGGGTGACGGTCCATTTGCAGGAACCATAAACGTGTCGCGATACCAGGTCTGCAAATCAACGGCCTCAAGTTCGGCAAACTCTTCGGCGCTCAGATCGTATTTCTGATAGCGAACCTGAACGTAGTGTACGAGTTCGTGCGCAAGCGAATCGTCAATAAATCGACTATGCCGTGCGTAGTAGCTCGGACTATCGATCAAAAAAATATCGTTCTTTCCCTGCACATAGACATAGGCGTTAGAGAACTCCTGTGGGAAATCATGCCCCTGCTGCATGACCGCTTTCTTGAACGTCTCAAATGATGTCGCGCTCTCGTGGTACAGCGTCGGAAGCGGAATGTCTTTCGAGAGCTGAACATTTCGCTTTTTTGCAATGGCCGCCAATGTACACTCAAGCGGAAACCGAAGAGTCGCCGGAACCTCGGCTTTCGCTGTCGTGGTCATCAACTGGCCTAGAACTACCGCAGAGAGTAGAATTCGATTAAAACATTTCATAGGGCTCAACTCCTGACACTGTTCCATCCAAGACACCTTTAATAAATGAAATGCCGCCCCATTTTTGAATTGTGAGATAGACCTTCACCGCATATTCATCTGGGTCAGCCCGATAAATAATCGGACTAAAGTAGCTGGGGTCCGCAAATAAATCGGAAGCCAGCGCCGGATACCGTGCAACGATTTTTTCCCGCAACTGAGGATCCATCAATTCAAACTGAACAGCATAGGCAATGGCCTCATGCCATGCGCTTGAAATTTTCTTTTCTGGTCGACCAATCGACTGCAGGTACTTCATCGCAGCAAGGTGCGATACCTCATGCAGAACAAAGGAGTGGGCAAGCTCATTGCTCCACTTCAATCCCCATGGCTTACGCGTACTCTGCTGATAGCTCGACTGAAAATGGGTCTGAAAAATCTCAAAACTCGAACTATCAAAGTAGCCATGAACGCGCACCTTATCTCCGCCAGTGACAGAGACCGGGAGATAGACCTCGTCTTGAAACTGCAGCCTCACCTCGGGTTCAATAGAGAGCCCAAGTTGAGTAAAGAGCGCCATGACCTGTTTGAGCGCCAAACAGCTACTCTCAGCTTCTGCCGGGCTGGCACCTTGAATGCGCACACTTTTGTAGCCGCAGTCTTCGCCGTCTGCGGCCTGCGCCGATGGTGACATCACGGCGCATCCGATGAGCGCGACCGATAAGAACCAAGCTGAAGCCTTCGACCGTTTCATACAGCACCTCGCTGTCGAACGCGATGCAGACTTCATGCTGAGATCGGCCGTCTCTATTGGTCGCACAATGAGCGTCTGTCACGAGCGGTGACATTTCGCGGTCATTGGCCCCTCGCGAGCGCCAAAATCAGGTAAAAACGTTATGTTACTAACGGGCAACGGGGCCGACAGTTGAACGGAAAATCGCCGTTTTTCTGAACTTTCAAAAGGTCGGATCTATCTCATTCGAGCTGATTACGGCGTCCAGAAAACATTCAGGCCAACGACATAGCTGCCATCGATTCCGAGACGTCGGCCGCTCTTTGGACCGTCAACGACGGAGAGATTGTTGATCGTCGCACGACGAATAAACTCCGACGCTGCGGCACAGGTGCAATCCGAGTTCACGGTGAACTTCGAATCAATTTTTTCACCCTTAATCGTAATCGGGAGATTCTTTTTAAAAAATCCGGTCCGGCCTGTGGCCGCTTTTGGATTGATGACTTCGGAACTCTCCTCGCGGCCGCGAATCGACTGCGAAAGCTTTTGCTTGAAAGAGGCCAATACCTGCTCAAATTTCTCATCCATGGGTGATCTCCTTCAAGGCTCGAAGCCACTCCCTATTATGACGTGCCAGCACACATCCCTAATAGCAGTCTCGACGAAACTAGACGTCTCCCACTTGACGCGAACTGACTTTGCCATCAAAACCACGATAGATCCATTTTCCCTGCTCACGAGACTGACAATGCGGCCCGATTGCGAAACTCACGTCGACTACTCCCAAAAACTGACACACCCGTTCGAAACACTCAGGCTCTCGCCGGAGCCGATGCTCGTCATCTATGACGTTCTCGGACACTTCCCATCCCCACGTGACCATCTCAGCTTAGACCTTCGTCGACAGTTTACTCTTCGAAGTAAAAACGGTTTTCTTTACTCAAAGAAAAATGATGTCGTCCTCGTCGCCGTTGACTTTGATCCTGCTCACCAGACCTGGCTTCAAAGGTCAGGTTTCGCGTTTGGCGAGGCGCTCCGCATCCCTGCCCCAGAGGACGGCACGGCGGAGAGCTACTTTGAAGCCTTCCTCAAAAATGCCTTAGACAAAGGCATCTTAGGCAAAAAGCTGAGCACTCTCGGAATCAAAAAAATATTTTCGTGGATGAACAGCCCCAACGAAATGCGTTTAGCCGATGAGCTCGGGCTTTCTACAGCATGGAACACCATTCCTGACGTGGTTCGTGCCCAGTTCAATAAGCAAACGTTTAAACAACGCCTCGAACTCCTTGATCTTCCCACACTCAAAGGCTTCCTCACCTCGGTCGATCGAACATCGAGAATTCCTCTGATCACAAAAGCAAAGTTTGAGGAGTTGTGCTTATCGCTGGCGAACAACAGTCGCCTCATTGCCCGACCTACCGAAGCCGCCGCAGGCAGCGGGATCTTCTGCTTTTCAACGGACCAGATCGATTCTGCCTGGAGTACAATCACTGGCGCCGAGCCCACCGACTGGCTCATCGAACCTTTCATTGATGATTGCCGTTCGGTCAATCTACAACTTCTCGTTCGCGGTCCTGGCATCATCGACTATCTTGGACTCTCTGAACAACGGTTAAACCGCTTTATGTATAGCGGGAATGAAGGCCTATCATCGGTTTCGACAACGGCAGATTCGGCCGTCACCGAATGCCTTCGTCAAGGCGAAGTCATCGCCCGCGATATCGCAGCTCAGTCCTACACGGGACTGATCGGGCTCGACTTTATCATCACACCAAAACGAGAAGTCTTCGCGATCGAAAACAATATTCGCATCAATGGTTCGACGTTCTCTCTTGCCCTCGTTGCGCAGCTTGAAAACTCCGTCAAACACGAACTTGCTTGGAGCTACGAGAAGTTCACTCTGCCCCAAAGCGTCCCATTCGAGCGGGCTGTATCAACATTCGGGAATCTCCTCCTGGAGATTCGACAGCCATTGAACGATGGTTTTTTTATCCAAGAGTACTCGCGCACACAGAAAAACACGGAGCTTGCCACGACCCTTGTGGCCAGCAATAGAGACGGCCTAGAAGCGCTTCGATCGGAAATCAAAAAACGAATCGAACTATTCAACGAAAGGATCGACACCAATGACAGTAACTGAAGCCAAAGACGGCCCGTTTCTCCTCAGCACAGACCCCGCTCGTCTTCAGGTCGATCGCATCCATCGCTATTTAGCCTATGAATCGTATTGGTGCGTGGAGATTCCCAAACACATCGTTCAAAAGGCAATTGATCACTCGCTTTGCTTTGGAATCTACGACGAGTCAAAGCCCGATCACCCACAAGTGGCCTATGCTCGCGTCGTCACCGACTACGCAACCTTCGCCTGGATCTGCGATGTCTATGTTGAAAAAGAATACCGCGGCAAGGGGCTATCAAAGTGGATGATGCGTCAGCTTGTCGATCATCCGGACCTCAAAGGCCTACGCCGCCTCTGTCTCGCCACGGTCGCCGCCCACAAGCTCTACGAGAAAGTCGGCTTCACGGTCACGCAGACTCCGGGAAGCTGGATGGAGATCAAAGACAACGATATCTATAAAAAAATGCAGACTCGACAGACTTAAAGGTAGCGTTTGAGCGCATCGACGGTCGATTGAATCTCGGCTGGAATATGCGCTCGTCCCGCAAACTGCTCTTCGACGTCTTTGGCGTAGGCATCAAAGCAAAGCTTTGTGACTTCGGACTTTGGAAAACTGATCACACATTCACGCCAATACGATTGATGGAGCGAATACCAGTATTTCTGAGAAAGTACCTTTTCAATCTGCGCCAATCGATACAGGACCTCTTGATTTGTCGCAGCCCCCGTTTCTTTCAAAAGTCTCTCATAGAGGAGCCCTGAAAACCGAAGATAGCGTACCACGTCGGCATCCACCGGGGTCTGCACGCCGCCCTTTGGCATATTGTCCTTAATAAAAACAAGAAGCTTCGACGTCTCAAGACTTTCAAGCGGTGCCGCTTCTTTCTTCCACGCCTCGAACGCTCCGATCCACGCCTTCACCTCCGGCACTACGGTAGCGGGCAGCTTTTTATTTTCGAGGTCACCGCGCAGATTCTGAAGCGCAAGCTCTGGCGAGCGCTTCACGCGCGCCAAGAGTGCAAGTTTTCGGCGATAGAGAAGTGCGAACTGTTCACTCGACATCCTATTCTTAGGAAATCCACGTGCGAGGTCGTCGTAGGCCTTTAACGCCAAGTCAAAGTACCGCATGACGAAAAGATACTCAGCGGTATCCATGGTCACCGGCCCCGCGCCCCCCTCATCGCCCCAGATCACTCGAGTCTTACCCTTGGCCTCTGGCATCTGCGAATGACAGCCAATGCAGAACGTTCCCGTCGCATTCAAGTTTTGCCGAGCCAACTCATAGGCACCGAGATCAAATGCCTGTTTCGTTTTCTTAAAGTGATAACTCATCATCGCGAAGTTCAGACGAAATCCCGGATTCGCCTCGATCGTTTGCGGGGCTGCGCCTTGAGTTCGATCCTGAAGTGCCGCGAGCGACTTCTCAATCAGCGGTCGTGCTTTTGGATTCTGAAACTTCTCTTCTGACACAAGAAATGGGCGGAGGTTTTCCATCTCCGCTCGAAACGTATGCATCAGTATCTTCAGTTTGATTTCCGTTCCGGCAGGCGAATCTCCTGTCGCCTCCGCCTTCAGAGAAGTCCCGATCATCAAAAATGTGAGAAGGAAACCGATACTGCCGCGTCCAAACATCGAACTGACTCCTCGTAAGAAGATCTCCCCACATCGTCCACCCAGGAGGGTTCAAAATCCACGGTAGAATCACACACCCGGTCCTTCAAACCGACTTGCAGTATCCTCTGGCACGACCTCTGCTTTTCCATATGCCCCAGAACGAACTCGATAGCGGCTTTTGTCCAGTTGGCCGATACAATCCAGCCGAGCGAGATCGCGTAAAAAGAGAAGTGAATTTGATTCAATGCCCCCGGTAACTTTAACCCCCAAAAAGGATCGACATGAAATCCATTATTGCAGCCACTGCCCTTCTTGCCTGCTCAACCGCAGCAACCGCAGCTCCCGTTCTCTCATGTGAGTCCAGCGGTGCCGGCGGCGCCCTGGTTAAAAATCTGACCGTTGAACGCGGCGGAGCCCAAGGCTACATCGTTAAAGTTGAGAGCTACATGGGCGGCGGTCTAAAAGACGTCCCCGTTCTTTCAGTCGCATCGACTCCGGTATCAACAAAGCTCTTCCTCAACGCCAACACGGGCGCAAAAACAAGCTTGGTTATGCACGATAAACAAGCCGTGATGCTCTACGAAGCCGAGTCGGCTAACGACCTCGACGAAACGGGAGCATCAGTTGAGTTCTTGAACTGCAAATAAGAGTTTTCGAACTCAGGCGGCGCGCGGCGAACGCTTCGCTCGCGCCATGCCACCTTGACGACGAACAGCGAGGGCTCCGTGTTGCGCATAGAGCGGGCCGTCAAGTGGGCCGTCGAATCGAAATCCAAAACGGGGTTCGAATTTTTGTGAAAGACAGAGCGAGAACGCAACCAGTGCGCGACGAGAAACTGCTGAACTTGATTTTGAATGAACCATTTGAGATCGACAGAACGTGCCGCCGACTTATTTTCCTAGCTATACAAAGCATCTAAAAGATTGAAGCAGGCAGGGCCTTGCACCCTACGCCTTGTCTTGAAGACTATTTCGCGTCACCATATAAAACAAGATCTATGCGGCCCAGGCGCCAAATCTGAGCGCCCGCGCCAAAAAGTGGCAGTCTTTCTGCCCCTTTCTCCATCCATCTCCGCCATAACGCCCGCCGCCGGCAACGGCGAGTGGCTTGAGGCTTGAAACTCAGTGCCCGCGATGAAGCCTATTCTTCGATTTTGCACTTTTGGAAGGAGCACGAAAATGCGTTTTAACCTCTTGGCCCTGGCCCTCCCACTGACCCTTTCGGTGGCCGCGCATGCAGCACCCGCTGCTCCCAGAACAGCTGTCGTCGGAACCTCTGCAACAGCACCTGCCGTTGAGAAGATCGTTGGCGACCTGATGGCGCGCTTGATTCCGCAAGTGCTGGCCTCCATCACACAGCCCGAAATCAACATTCGTCAGATGCGTGTCCAGTTCGGAAACATCCCTGGCTCTACTCGCGTCCAAGAGCTCAATGGAAGCATTCGTGTTGGTCTTCAGCAAACATTTGAATATCAACTCGTTGGCGACAACGACATTAGCGTCGATGGCGTCCCTGGCCTCAATGCCGAAATGATGAAGGACTTTATCCCCGTCGTTAAGATCGGTCCCTCGCAAACAATTGTCGGCGTCGATTTTAAAACATTGAGTCAAGCCAACAGCGCCTCCAATGTCATCCAAAGCTCGATCGGATTTCAAGGAAGCGGCGGCGAACAAGCTTTGAAAATTCAAGTTGGCTCAAAGAAGTTTAAGGGCATCGCTGTTGAGCTTCGCGCGATCAACGCGGTTCTCACTTTGAACGGAGACATGATTGATGTGAACGGCACCTGCGATACAAAGCAAGAAGTTGCAAAGCTTGGCTTTAAGGACAAAAAAGTTCAGATCATCGAGAGCCGCTTCTACGATGCACCCTGCCGCTTCATGATGAAGTACAATCTCACAACAAAAGAATACATCACCGGTCTTGAGTACAGCTCACAACAACCCGTCAACACCACTTCACAGCGCTAAGGAAAAATGATGAAACACGGCGGCTGGTCAAAACTCCTACTTCTCTTCGCAGTGTTCGGCGCCTGTGCGCTGGTGTCGCCAAGCGAGAGCATGGCCGAGTCGGCATCAGCCCCGTTTCTTTACTGTAAATTCCGCAATTGGGTTGTCGATATCGATAGCATTCTCGATCACACCCTTGGAGTTCAAAATCGAACCTGCTCCTTCACTTTGGACGACAAAACCTATAACGAGCAAGGCGTTGGCGCTTGTCTTTACCGACAGTGGACCGCCGCTTTTTCAAAAACAAAGTCGGTGTGGTCAAAGTTCAAATCGAAAACCTTGTGAACCCCGATCGCCCCGTGAGCTTCACTGTTCTATCCCGTCCCGTGTCAATGTGGAGCCACAAACTGGCGACTTTAAGCCAAAGCGCGCGCTGAAACGGTATCGCGACTTCTACTTTCACCTTCGTATCGACGAATCTACACCTGTCTCGGAATGGCTCCGCTACCCCGAACTTCTGCAACCCATCACCGGCCAGCGCAATGCTCGACTTTCTGATATCGCACTTGTCGTTGATTCAACGGAAGAAAAAGTCGACGGCGTCACAATGACGGCTGTTGGCAACGTTAACTTTTACGTCGAGGACCAACAGGAGAAGCCGACCTACTCCGCTCGCTTCTCAACAAACTGGGGCCTTCTCAGTGGCGGTCCTGCTGCTGAAACTCCCCTCCGTCCATCTCCAAATGGCTGCTCTGAACCAATGTTCAAACTCGTCAGTTTTGCGTTCGAACTCTTCAGTTTCGAGAAACGACCCTTCGACATCAAACTGGAGGCCAAGTGAAACTCGTCCTGACACTGATGACCTCCACACTTCTCTTCTCGTCGCTGGCTCTTTCCAAACCCGCCGTCTGCGATGTGAAAGCCACACCGCTGAGCCAGATCCATCTTGCCGACAGCGAGACAAATCTTAAACTCGATATAACGTCGAGCTCTCGTCGCACACAAGTGAAACACAAGGGCTTTCATCTTCTCAATGAAGGCGACACCGATGTGCTTTCGCTCATGGGGATTGGCTTTCGGATCACGGGTCGAACACTCGCCTATGCTTGCGTGAGTGTCGATGAGGCGTCGCCGAATGATGACCGTGTTGAAATTCTCTTTCACTCTGTCAACGGTCGCGACCTCGTGCACCGCAGTCCGCTTGAAGTGATTTGGCAGCCACTCGAATCAACGCACACGATTCTCGGCGGAATCTTTTCTCGCATTCCGCTCATCGGCCCAGCCCTCGGCGCTCTCAACGATGCGATCAACATCGTTGCCGGCAGTATTCAAGATCGCCTGCACGACGCGGTTGGCCTGTTTAAGAAGACGGGAGTCGATCGCATCGTCATCACTCGCGACGCCATCGAACTCAGCGTCGGCGTGAGCCTCCTCGGTGGAGCATTGCACGGTGCCGATTCGCCAGAGTTCACGCCGTTCACCTACACGATCCCACTCAAAGACGCGGCCCAGTAAACTCCACGGTTTCATTTTACTTCACAGATGTTATATGACCTCGCCCGACGGCAACATAGCGCTCTCTTTCAACGAGGTGTGATATGGAAAGTGTCAGCGATGTCTTAATCTTTAAGGGCTCCGAGCCATTCACGCTCGGTGTCGAGCTTGAGTTGCAACTCATCGATAGAATCTCACTCGACCTGACTCCACGATCGCCCGATATCTTTCAGGCGCTTGGCGGAGAATCAAAGCGAATTAAGGCCGAGATCTTTCAAAGCATGCTCGAAATCAACACCGACATCTGTCGCAATGCTCACGACGTAAGATCCGATCTTGCAAAAAGCATTACTCATCTGCGCAAAGTCTGCGATCCGCTGGGGATTGAACTCGCTTCGGCTGGGACGCATCCCTTCGCCGACTATGCCGATCGAGAGCCCTATCCCGCAAAGCGCTACACCGAACTGATCAACCGAACACAGTGGATCGCACGCAGGCTGATTATCTTTGGTCTTCACGTCCATATCGGCATGCGAAACGGAGAGCATGCCATTCAAATCAACAACGCACTCCTTCATGCCCTCCCGGTTTTACTGGCGCTCTCCGCCAGTTCGCCATTTTGGAACGGTGAAGACACCGCACTCGCCTCGTCGCGAATTACATTCTTTGAAGCTATTCCGACCGGTGGGCACCCTTGCCGAGTCAAATCGTGGGAAGACTTCTTAACCCTCTACACAAAACTGCTCAAAAGTGGCGCCATTGGCTCTCATAAAGATCTGTGGTGGGACGCCCGACCAAGTCCCGGCTTTGGAACACTCGAGATTCGAATCTGCGATAGTCCCGCAACACTTGAAGAGATCGTCGCCATTACGGCCTTTCTCCACGCCCTTGCGATTGACCTCGATGAGCAGATCTCAAGAGGAAAAACCTTCACTTCTCCACCCGACTGGGTGATGCGCGAAAACAAGTGGCGCGCCTCGCGCTGGGGTGTCGACTCCGAACTCGTCATCAGCGATGACGGCGACAAAGAGCCAATGACCAGCATCGTCGACAAAATGCTGACCCAGATCGAACCGACGACCTTACGACTCGGCTACCAAAATGAAATGGATCTCATTCAACGCCTCGTACGCGACGGCCCGAGCTACAAGCGCCAACGCGCTATCGCCGCAAAAAACGGCGGCAGCATGCTCGCCGTCACCGACCTTCTCATTCGCGAATTCGAAACCGGATTCCCCCAGTGGCTCGAAATCGGCCAAACCACCGCGACCGATTCACCTCTGCAAAATAGCCCTGGAGTTTCCGACCAACTCACGTAAAGCTCGGGCATGAGTTTTATCCTGAATCTCGTGTGGCTTATCTGTGGTGGCCTTTCTGCTGCGCTCCTCTGGATGCTTGCTGGTGCTGTGATGTTCCTCACCATCGTGGGAATCCCGTGGGCTCGCGCAACCTTCAATATTGGCGTCATGATTTTGTGGCCCTTTGGATCAAAAGCCACGTCGCGCGAAACCACTACCGGATCTGACGTCGGCACCGGCCCCTTGGGTCTCATCGGGAATCTCATTTGGTTTTTATTCGCCGGCTGGTGGCTTTTCCTCTATCACCTCGGCTGGGCCATCTTATGCGCGATCACCATCATCGGTATCCCCTTCGCTGCTCAGTATTGGAAACTTGCGAGGCTCTCGCTCGCGCCGATCGGAAAACAGATCGTCTGGAAGTGAACGCCATTTTTTTTCATGGCTGAAGCACACTGTGAACGAACTGACCATTTCTCTACAGCTCTGGTAGCAGCTTCTTGTCACCAAACCATCCGGCATATGCGCAGAGTAAAGCGCGAGAAGGAAGAACAGCGCTCAATTAGCAAATGTAAGCTCCCCGCTCCACGGGCGACAAAGCTTCTGGGCCTGATCTGGTGCCGTGTCGGGAGACAGCCACTCGGAGATATCGTCTGGGTGGAGGATGACCGGCATTCGGTCGTGATACTCGCTCATCCATCCACTAGGCTCAGTTGTGAGCATGGTGCACGCCTGGATTTTTTTGTCCTTATAGGTCTGCTCAGCCCAAATCCCAGCGATTGAAATGATTGGACGTTCAGGATCATAGATCGATTTAAACTCACCGCCAACCGGCTCAAAGAATGTGACCGCCGGAAGAATGCAGCGCTGGCCCGCCAGCCAAGATTTCGAGAACGTTCGTTTCTCGTGAACTGTCTCGCTCACCGCGTTCTGAAGTATCTTAGAGACCAATTGCGAAGGATCTCTCTTGCCCGGCATGTTCAAGACGAATCCCCAGAATCGAGACTCAATCTCCACCTGATCGCCAATTGCGTTCAGCAGAACTGGAGTCTGATATCCGGGATAGATGACAGGCTTAAACTCTCCAAGATTCAATTTTGTCGATTCGGTAGTATCGAGCCATCTCGGCTGCTTCTGGAGTCTGATATCGGCTGCACATAATCTGAAAGCATACTGCGCTTCGCTTAAGATGCAAAGCAACTCCGAGTTCGTCAGCTAGCCGTCGAGAGGACTAAATTGACCGCCGCGCGCATATCTCGAATGAATCTGTGACCTTCGAGAAAGTGATCCACTCAGATTGGGAAGCAACGGCGTCGACACATTTATTTAGAATGAATTCGGCGAAAAAACGGTTTGATAGGCTTTCAGATAGCCTATTCGCGAAAGTGGCTGATCCAGCGTGGAGTACTTTAGCCAATCCAATGACGACGATTTCGAATAGCGCGGGTAAATTTCCTTAATTAGCATCTGAAACTGATTCGAAATTTCTGGTAGCGCCATGCCGGAAAAGAAACAAAAGTTCATGCGATTTTTCAACACATGCAAATTGTTTTGAATGGCTTTTCTCATAGCGAGCTTTTCTGAGTAGTCATGTCCTTTTCCATCAAGTGGCCTTGGCGCCAGCGTGTTCGCATGCTCCATGAAAATCCGTTCGTATCGGTAGGAGTCATCTTCATTGCTGACAAGCACATCGTCTTTTAGTGACACAGGAAACTCTAAAAACAAGCTCTCAAGTGAATCATGTCGAGGTGTCGTAGAATGGCCAAGCTCATGGGCGAGAGTCGAGAGGCCAAACAGTGTGTCGATCGGCCCATGCCCAATGAAGTGAACTGGCCGTGTATGCAGTGACATCATGAAAAAGCCGCCGCTCTTCGATTTTCTAAAGGTCCATTGATGTGTGGGCGCAGAGTAGCGGGAATGTGCGAAAAGCTTTTCTTTGAATTCGTCTGGCGTCACATCGACAGATAGCGCAACATCATTGCCTACCAGCCATCGTTCAGGTGGCACCGAAAGACCGAGGCCTCTAATATCAAAAGGCGTATTGGCAAAGCTCTCAATGGTTGGCAAAAAACGTGTGGCATCGATACCGTTTCTAGCATTCTCCAGTTTGGCCACACCGTCATCACTCATTTGTCCGATGTCAGCAATGATGGTCCGCAGCTCGGCGAAGCCGAGATTCACATTCATTCCTTGAAGGATCTCCAGCCACTTCAATCTCGCTTGCTCAAAATCGTGATCGACAAAGGAAATCGACTTCGTGTGCGATATGAAATCAAGATTCGAGGATTCGACAGCTTTGGCGTCGGCCTCGCCCAAAGCGTACGAAAACTGCATCTCAAGAAATGAGTCATTCGCACGAAAGAAGTTCTGAATCGTATCAGACAAGTTCACCTCTGTTTGAGCAGGTAAAGAATTGCTCCGTGCTCAATTTCAGTCAATCTCGACGACATTTGCAATTCAGACCCGAGAAATCCCGTCTGCCACGAATACATTGTCATTCGGAGATTCTTAGTCGACATCAAAGCTTGGAGCGGACGATCGATTCGGTTTCGCGACCTGAGGCATTCAGCAACGACGATGATCGCTGAAAACATCGATCTGAGAACGATGAAAGAGATTTTCTGACGACCGAGTTTGTTTTCTCATCGACCATCGGTGAACCACTAAGATGAACGAAGCACTAAAATCGAATCGGGCTGAAGGCCCGACAATGGGGCCCCCGCATTGCGGGGTTCAATAACAATTTCAACTAAATGAGCGAGGAAAGGAGCGAATATATTCGGTCGTTGAAATTGGTTGCGGGAGAGGATTTGAACCTCTGACCTTCGGGTTATGAGCAGATTTAATCCCTTTTTCTAAGTTTTCGGAATCCTTCGAATATTTAATAATAACAAAGTCTTCCAGTAGATTCTTAGTGCGACGGATGACGACGAAAAACGACCCTTTTCGACCCCTCGTGGACCATCGGTGGACCATCAAGGGGCGAAAGAACAAGTCGAATTGACCTTCGGGAAAATGGCCCACGCGCATATCCACCTCGGTTTCAGAGATCTACTTCATTGATTTGAGTCCGCACTGGTGCACGCGTGTCAGTGCGGACATCGAATCGATGAATCCGTTTCCAAGGGCTCGACTTCACTCACCTCCCATTGAAAATGCGACTGGCATCACTTCCTGACCACCCTCCCCCTACGAGTAAGGGTGGTCAGGAAGTGATGCCAGTCAGGGTGCGGAATGTGAGTGAAGTCGAGAGGGCTTTATAGATGAACAAATAAATGATGAGGAGAATTCATGGGACCAGCAGAAGAGCAATTGGGATTTGAGAAAAATGCTGTAAGTCGGCTCGTTAAAGTATCGAATTTAACAAGTGTTAGGCTCGTCGCAAGAGATTTCGAGGTAATACGTTTTTTGATTCAGATGAAGTTCTCGTCAATCGAAGAGATTCATCAAAAGTTCTTCAAGCTATCCCCTACTGGCATCGAAAGCCGTTCACTTCGCTGGGCAAGAGAACGTCTTGCAGCGTTGTGCGAGTTAGGTCTTGTGTCGAGCGAGAACGTGGCTGGATCAAATAAAAGATACTTTGTTGCGACGGCAAAAGGTTACCACCTGATCTCACGAACACTGCTTCTCGACGGATTCGTTAAACCCACGGGCCGGATCGACATTCGCACTTTCGAACATGACCTGGCGGTTCTACGGATGCGACTCGAACTCGAGTCTGAAAGCTCAGTGACCAACTGGACCTCAGACCGAGAATTAAAAGCAGCGAGTGAACGGTTCGATGCACTTCGAGGAGAATATGCTCCGGATGCGATCTATCAGATGCCTTCCGGCGAGCAAGTCGCACTCGAAGTCGAAATTGCAAGGAAGGCGAAAATCCGATATCAGAAAAGATCCAACATTACGTTGATACCTATCGCGATCGCGGAAGTTCGTCTTTTAAACTTTCAAAAGTACATGTCGTATGCTTGAGAAAGTCAGTCTTCGAAATCTGGAAGGAGAAGACCGAAATCTTTGGCTCGATCTTTCAGGTGGAATTCAAAGATGTCCTCGATTTCGCGAAACGAGGTGCAGCGTGAATCGCCTAGATCAAATCAGAACGACATTCGGTTTCGCGCCGAAAGAGTCTGCGGTATCGCTCGGACGTGGGCACGGTTTCCCATGGCGAAAGGAATGGTTAACCGAATCGCAGTTAAACCATCATGTTCAAATCGTCGGTGCGAGCGGTTTTGGAAAAACAGTTTTACTGTCGCACATCGTGCAAGATCGCATCGCCAAAGGAAAAGGATTGCTGTTCATCGATCTCAAAAGGTGACCGCGAGACCATCGAACAGTTCACTGCTTTCGTTCGCGGTGCAGGTCGCCTGCAAGATTTGAAGGTATTGAGTCTGTCCGAGCATGAAGCATCGACCGACTACAATCTGTTGTCGCGGGCGACTGCAAACCAACTTCGCGATAAGGTCATGAAGTCGCTTGAGTGGTCCGAAGAGTTTTACAAGAACCAGGCGTCAGGTTTCCTGTTGAAGGTTCTCACGGGCCTCTGCTGGCTTCGTGACAACAAATCACAAGAGTTCGGCCTGCACGAGCTGCATGCGTGCGTGGACAAGCCCAAGGCGATCCAAAAGCTGCTGACGGAGATACCACTCGATTCAGGGCGAGCCCGCGTCATGATGGAAGAGGCGTTTACTTTCTTAAGTTCCACCGACGACTCGAGATCGATCTCGGGGTTACGAGTCCAGCTCGAATCGATTCTTTACTCAGATTTCGGCGATCGCTTCACGAATCTCGAAAACACACTCGACCTCTTCGAAACTGTTCGTTCCGGCAAAATCGCCTTCATCTTTCTGGATTCGCGGAGATACGGTGAAACTGCGAAGGTCGTCGGCCGATTCATCATCGAAGATTTAAAATCAGTATCGGCAAAGATCGACGCCGAGATGCCCAGAAGTGACCGAAAGCCATTCACGGTGATCATTGACGAATTCTCGGATCTAGCCGGCGACGATTTCATAAGCTTCCTCGACCGCGCCCGATCAAGTCGAATCGGAATCGTCCTTGCACACCAAGAGATCTCGGATCTCGATCGCATCAGCCCCGAGTTCTGCGGCCGCTTGATGGGCAACACCGCAACGATGTTCGCCTTCCTGCAGAAGCGACCTCAGTCCGCAGAGTTGATCTCTGGCATCGCTGGAACACGCACGGTGAAAAAGAAAACCGCACAATACGAAACCAAGTTCTTCATCCCGATTCCAACAGGAGTAGAATCCGTCCGCGAAACCGACGAATTCATAATTCATCCAAATGTTGTGAAGTCGTTAACTGTTGGAGAATGCGTTCGAATTGGCAGATACCCTCGAGCATCCGCCAACCGGATTTTAGTGCGACGCAAGTAGTGAATGATTCCGCCAGGTTGGCAGCTTCGGATTCGATGTTAGATTGATGCTGTAGGAGTAAAGTAAATGGAACGGAAGCCCCGAATCGGAAAACCTGGCGGAGTATAACGCGTCGCGGAAGCCTTCAAACAGCTCCGCGAGCAGACTATCAGCCAAGAAGTGCGGAACATGCTCGCGGAGTCGGCGAAGCGAGTGCGAAATCAGGAGCAAGAAAAGACCGAGGATAAACAAAAGAAATGACCAGTTTAAACAGGCTTTTAGGGGCGTTATTGACATTACGACATATATGTCGTATGATGAGAAACGTGGAATTGGTCGATTATCAGGGTCGAAAAATCGTGTTGTCGGATGAGTCTTGGCAGCACATCAAAGACGACCACCCTGAGATCTCGATCGACGACATTGAGAATGCGCTTTTGAATCCTGACGAGGTTCGAGCGAGTAATAGTAATTCGAAGGTGGAAATTTACTACGCGATCAAGACACTGAAACCAAAAGCGAGGTTTCGGTGTGTAGTGGTTAAGATCCTCGATACCGGGTGTTTTGTGTCGAGTGCTATGACGACAAGTAAGATGAAAAGCGGCAAGACCATTTTTCAAAAGAAGTAAGGAACGTAAGATGAAAATCACATATGACCGCGACATCGACTACATGGAAATCTTCTTCAAAAAAGAAGCGAACTACGGTGACGAGATCAATGATCATGTTATGGTGTTCAAATCGGAAAAAACCGACAAGCCTGTTGGTTACGCGTTTGAATCCGCGAGCGAAACTGTATTTCAATCCAATTTTCTGCACCTGACGACGAAACTCGCGGCACTTTTAAAAATCATTCGAACCGCTGAGGGTCTCACGCAAGAAGAAGCCGCGAAAAGAATCGGCGACATTACCTTGCGTCATTATCAACGCCTCGAAGCCGGAGAAGAAAACACCACACTCGAAATGCTCGAAAGAATCACGGCCGCATTTCCGCAGCAGGATTTCTCCAAGATGCTCTCGAAGGGTGCTTGAGAGGGGACGGTAGAACGTGCCAGCGGCACGATTGCCTATTTATCTTCTTTTGCGAGAGAGCGGCCCTTCAGATAAATTTAGTAAACAACAGCGCCAGATACAGAGTCGAGCCACTGACGCAAAACTTTCTCGCCGAACGACCGACATTCCGTTTTCGCAAGCGGCATTTCAGACATTCGCTTGGACGACTTTCGAGACTGCTCCGAGACAACACCTGTCGAAGCGTCGCCCTCGAGAATGCACTTCGACACATGCAGCTCTCTCTTCTCAGCGTATGCCAAAAATAGCATCACCGCAGGGATCGTCTGCCTCATCCATAGCTCCGAAGGGGGCGTCTTGGAGACCTTCCGCGAAACGCTCTGCCGCGGATACCGATAGGTCATCTGGTCGACTTTCTCCCAGTGCAGACGCTCGAAAAACTTTGAATCCGATTGTGGTCTACAGGCCGCGCGTTCATGATCCTGTAGCTAAAAACAAGAGCCATGCATGCCCCCCCTCGGGCGCCACGTCCATCGGCGCCTCAAAGACTCAGCATGATCAACAGTTTGTATTCCGGCCATACAAGATTTCTTTACTCCGCTTCAATCACTTGAGCTCAATATGGTATTAACAATTGCCGCTCCCCCATCTGGACCTGAAGCCCTCATTCCGTACAACAAATTGAAAAAAACAGGCCGAATTTCAATATGTTAATTTTTAATCACTCCACCCATCCTCAAAGGCCTAAAGTCCAGTTATCCAGCAGTCAATGAGTCAAGTGCCAAGAGCCCGTCCGACTTGGCATTTTTGAACGTCAATTCGAGTGTGGGGTCTTCGATGATGAAACGTCGAGTTTGGTTCGCTCTTCTCTCGTCCATTGCAGTGCTTGGCCAAGTCATCTGGAGTAGCGCAGCCGAGGCCACCAAGGCTGCCAATGCGGCAATGACGATCATGCAGGAGACGTTTAAGGGCGACGCCGTCATCACTCGAAATGTCACCGCACCCAAACCTGGTGCATATCTTTTGATATTGAAAAATGGCTCGGTTGGCCCACACGACATCGAGCAGTGCGATGTTGAAGATACCGATGAAGAGAAAAGCGAGTGCCTGTCGAGAAACTTAAGCGAGAATGTCGATCGGGATTTTTCAAGAGCAAAAGAAGCGGAGATTAAAATCAATGGCAGATGGGTGCAAGGTATCACAAACGCCCGAAGCCTTCTCATCGTACCTGTCACACTCAAAGGCGGAACCAATAAGATCGATATCCTGCTTAAGGGGCGATCAACTTCAAGACTCACCGTTTCTCTCGAGCCCGCTCCTCAGGCGGCATTTCCGCCCGAAGCTGCGTTCCTCCTAAGCCGCCTTAGCAACACGGTTCGAACACCGTTTACTTTTGATGCCAAAGAGCTTCTCACCAAACGGCAACTCGCTTCGCTACTCGTGGAACTTTGGTGACGGTGCAATCGAAAGCGGAAAGTCCAGCGTTTCACATAGCTTCTCAAAACCCGGCACCTACTCTGTGCAACTTACCGTCACAGATCAGGCCACGCGCTTAAGCTCAAGCTCAAGCTTCTCGGTTGATGTCACCGTTTTAAGTATCGATAAAACAAAGCCACCAAAAAACGAAAAGCCAAAACCCGTCATCCAGTACGCGCTCGACACTGTAAATCCCCTGAACGTGACGTTTGATGGAACAAGCAGCACCGACGATGGTACGATCGTATCTTACCGTTGGCAGATCGCTGACGAGAACCACGAGCACCGCCGTGGCAGTGCAGTTGAACGCACAGGCGTACAGTTCGACTATTCCTTCCCACGCGCTGGTTCCTACACCGTTCGTCTCACCGTCAAAGATAACCAAGGTGCGGAAGCCGCAACCGAGCGCGTCGTCTCGACCGCAGACATGAGCGGGCTTGTTCGCGACGAATCCCTCTTTGGTCCAAAGAAGTATTATTCCAAAAAGAAAGTCGTCGAGTCTTTCACGCTTGAAAGCCCACGCCTCGCCGTCCTTAAAATCAAGAACGCCGATGGCCTTGAGCATCCGATTGAATCCTGCAGCTCAACACCGTGGCCTGAAAAGCTTGGCTGTCTTTTTCAAAACTCAGTGAACCGCGCCTACATCGCGCTTTATCGCGTAAGCAAAGCTGAAGTGTTCATCAATGGTCAACGGGTCACCGACCGCATAGGTAAACATACTGCTTATTTTGAGACCGTCGTCTCGCTTCAAACCTCAAACACCATCGAGATTCGAACAAAGGGCTGGCCCTCGGCGTTCATCGAACTTGAACTGCAATCGGTTGAAGTGAACGAGGCACCCATTGTTTATGTGACGCACTCGGGCGCACTGCGCGGGATTCCGCAAACGATCGAGTTCGACGCATCGACTTCCGTCGACATGAATGACCATATCATGAGCTATCGCTTTCAAGCGCTTAATGCCGCAGGCGCAGTCGCGATCGACACCGACTGGCAGGCGGCTAGCTACGCGGCGCTTGAGTTCACCGAACGCGGAACTTTCACGGTCGTGGTTTCAGCGCGCGATACCTTTGGCGCCGTTGGCACAAAATCGGTTCCGATCACGATCGAAAGTAACCAGATCCCACTTGTAACAGCAAGCTACGTCGTTTTATCAAACCAAGCCCCTTACCAAGTGCGCGTCACTGCAACTGCAAGTGATCCCGATGGCGATGCGATTCAATACAATTTCGCTTACTCCACAGGACAGGTCTCAGGCTTTCAAGATTCACCACAGGGACTCACATCGTTTGCAGCCGCAGGCACCTACTCAGTCGATGTCACCGCACGCGACGTGAACGGTGGCACCGCCACGTTCACGCTCCCCATTACAGTTGGCGGAAATCTTCTGCCGATTGCAAACTTTGATTTCGTGACCGATCGCGGGGGCTATGCGCCACTCACCATCATAGTCGACGCATCACCGTCATCCGATCCAGATGATGCAACCGAAACCCTTCGCTACTTTTGGACATTTGGCGATAATTCCCCTCGAGTTGAAGGAAAAATCCTCTCGCACACTTTTATCAATCAAGGCCAGTACACCGTCACTCTTTCCGTGCTTGATCCAAAGCGCGGACTTTCGACAAAATCCCGCGCAGCCTTTGCGTGGAGAACGACACCACCAAATCCCGTGCTCATCGCAAATCCCCGCGTGGGACCGGCGTCACTCACCGTTGACTTTGATGCGTCTCAGTCAACGCCGGGCGCCTCGCCCATTGCGAGCTATCTCTTAGACTACAATGATGGAACTTTTGAGAGTTCGCTCACTCCATTTAAAACGCACACGTTTACTCAGCCAGGCATTTATAATGTTGGACTCATCGTCTACGACACCGATGGAAACGGAAACATCGGCGGCCAAACCATCTACGTCTTTGATGGAAAAAAACCATCGGCTGCGATTCAAGTCGTTTCAAGCGATGTCATCACCCCTGCTCGCTTTGAGCTTCAAGGCTCAGGTGTATCGCCAAATCCCCTTGCCACCATCACTGATTATAAGTGGACGCTCCCAAATGGCACCGTGCAAACTGGTCCCTCGCTTATCTATACGACAAGCACGAATGGGAATTTCGCAATCAAGCTTGAAGTAAAAGACTCCTATGGCTACTGGAGCGACCCGGCGACTCTCGACCTCTCAGCCGCAACCGGCACCCTGCCCATTGCACAGATCACAGCCGACAAAACGAGGATTGCTCTTGGACAAGCCGTTAAACTCAGTGGGCTTAATTCCTACACCTCAAACGGCCAAGCGAATCTTGTGAGCTATGAGTGGACGCTTCCAAACGGCAATAAAATCTATGGGCCCGAGAAAACCGTTACGCTTTCAGCCACGGGCTTAAAAACCATTTCACTCATCGTCACCGATTCAAAAGGTTATGTTTCATCGCCGGCAACCATTCAAATCCAAGTCGATGCACGGCAAACTCCTGTTCCCGCTATCAGTATGACCACAAGCGGAACAGTGGTTCCTGTGACTGCATTCTTAAATGGACTTCAAAGCACAACGCCAAACCCAGGCGCCACAATCACAGGCTATGAGTGGAAGATCGAAGCTCCCGATTCAGTTCCACAGATCAACTTCTCGCTCTTCGGCGCAGAAGTGTCGGCACAACTGGTTGTTCCCTACACTCATACGATATCACTTCGCGTGTTTGATTCTGCCGGCGCAGTCTCAGGATGGATCTCGAGAACCTTTGGCCCACTCGTCAACAATCCTCCCATTGCCGTTGTCACACCATCAGCCGTCATTGCGAAAGCTCCGGCGACAGTCATATTGTCGGCAATCGAATCGACTGATCCCGACGGACATAACATCATCAACGCACACTGGCTCTTCAGTGACGGCACCGACTTTCAGGGACTCATTGCGACACATGAATTTCCAAACACAGGCACTTACTCGGCCACCGTTCGCGTTCAGGATCAGTACGGTGCGTGGTCCGATCCCGTCACCGTTCCCATCACATTGAACGCAAATCTTCCACCTGTTGCTTTGATGACATCGGTGTCTGATGCGAACAACAAATTCAATTTCACCTTCGATGCATCAACAAGCTTTGATCTCGACGGCACGATTGCACGCTACGATTGGTTCTTCTCGGATGGTTTCATCTCACTTGGTGCAGGGCCAACAATCACGCATGCCTTCCCAACCGCTGGCACATGGCGCGCCGGCGTAAACGTCTTCGACAACAATGGCGCGATGACAACCATACGGGTCTCTGTCGAAGTCGCGCCATCGCAGACGCCAGTCGCGGACATCACTGTCCTTCCAACCTCAACAGATCCAAAAGGCCTTAGTTTCAAGTTCAGCGGCGCCGGATCGACAGTTCAGACTGAAAACAGTCCACAATTTACTTGGAACTTTGGCGATCAAACACCACAAGTGACCGGGATCGACGTCGACAAAACCTTCGCCGAAGAGGGGCTATACAGCGTCATCTTGACTATTCGAAATCAGGATGGCGCCTCGGCAAGTAAAACTCTTTCATTCTATGCCTATGACCATGCTCCAAAAATTCTGCAAGCGGTGCTTGAGGCGGGTTCGGAGCACGCAAATTCCTATTTTGGGCAAACGGCGATACAACGTGAAGTCGCCGAGATTCCAGCGCTCATCAAATTTAGTGCTGCAAATTCAAAAGCGTCAGTCGACCGTGTACTCTCATACACTTGGGATTTCGGCGATGGCAGTCCGCTGGGTTATGGCATTGAAACTCAGCATCGCTACGTTAAACCAGGTGTCTTCACAGCTCGTCTTACCATCAAGGATCAAGACGGAAATGAGGCAAGTGACACCACCGCGTTTGGATTGTCAGACGTCAACTGTGCATTCAGAGAGTCTGATTCCACGTGCCTCATACTCTCTGGCACAAATGATCTCATCATTGACGAACAGCAGAACTCCTTTTCTCTTGAGATCACAGGTGCCGAAAATCTTGATCCAGCGCTTGCGACAGAGGATAACGCACTTGAGCTCCTCCTCGACAACGAAAAGCTCATCGATCTCAAAGGGCAGTTCTCGATTAGCGGTCGACAGTTCGTTGTTCAAACGGCCGCCATTCAGCCTTATGTGTATGATGGCGCCGAATTTACCATTCAGCTCAACGGCCGCTCGACCACTCAAAACGACGTATGGGCAACACTTCGAAAACTCAGATTTTCCGCTGGCTCTATCAACGCCACATTACCTAGCGGAATTAAGCTTCTTGAGGTCGCCGGTGCCGACTATCTCAAGACCTTTGCGAATCCAGGCACAAGCCTCACTCTTTCAGCTCTTCCTCGTGGGCCATATACATTCACCGCCACTTTCCCTGATGAGAACGTCGTAACAAAATCAGTCGACGTGACAAGCGGACTTGCCACGATTGACCTGACGGCGCCGCAGATTACGTCCCTGCAAATGAAAACAATGATGAAGGCGGCCACTCTTCCTGAGTCAGATGAGATCCAAAGGTTGTCGACTCGCCCATGGCCGAGCGTCGACTATGTCGCAAGCCTCAAGCCACAAGCCTCGGTATCAATGAAGTCAGCACAACTCGTGACGCAGCAAGCGACTTCAAGCGAAGTCACAAATGTCTATAAAAATGCCTGCGGTCAGAGCGCACCGTATGCCGTCGTCACGACCAGCATCAACCAGATTGATAACTCGTCAACCATCTGGAGCGACTTTCTCTCAAACAATCCCGGCGCAACACCAGACCCGAACGCCAAACTCTTTAAGCCACTCTCAACCATTTCATCA
Organism: Bdellovibrionales bacterium; assembly: GCA_016713885.1. Taxonomy (GTDB): domain Bacteria; phylum Bdellovibrionota; class Bdellovibrionia; order Bdellovibrionales; family JAMPXM01. Next base: position 124,434 of record JADJOF010000007.1, read on the forward strand.
GGCGAACCCTCCGTTCACGTCTTATGTCATTTGCAGGCTCCCTCAATGCAGCATCAGTTCAATCAATGGTACCGCTCCTCGTCTCGACAGTGCTGCGACCCGAACGAGAGTTTTTGCAACATGATGATTGATCAAACCTATGCCTATCTGACGAAAGACTACGCTCGAGACGATCAACCCGTTGTTTATCAGATTAAGTTTAAAGATGTAGCCACCGGAAACATCGTCACACGAAGCTCAAGCTTCACATTCAACTCTGTTACCGCCGCACAAGGCTACAGCCGAAGCAATATGACGTCCATTCTTGGTCTTCCGGCAAACGATTTTGTTGACGGCTGGTCAGTCCCACACGAGTTCGACATTCCAATTCCAAAAGGCATGAGCGACATCGAGTACGCCATCGACATTCAGTCGACCTATCCCAACGAACGCTATACCCATGCGTACTATTGCTGGACAGGGAAACGGATTCAACCCATCGTCAAAGTCGGTCTATCCACACCAATTGACGATCCAGTCATCATTCAGCCTCTCATCAGCAAGCTCAGCCAATCAGCAGTCTCAATGAGTTCCAATCCAGTTAATTCTTCTGAAATGCCGATCGAACACGATAGTCGCCTTGGAGAACCACGGGCCAACATGGCTCGATTCAGCACCAACCGCCTCTTCCCCATCGAGATCGATCCGCGCGGCGCAAGCAATACCTATCCCACTTATTCGGCTAGCAATAACCCTTATGAAATTGACGTAAAAGTCGAAATCGAAGTCACCGAATATGGCTCCGGCAAAAACGGGTATATTCCGATAAAACATATCGCGATGACTCCGACGTCGAACTATATCCCCGCAGATGGCATCGTACAAACGCGCCGAATCGGAGTCGAGACATTGCTGACGGATGTCTCTTGCCTACCGAATCTCAATAAAACGTACTGCTCTGGGCGTCTCAGAATCTAACCGCAATCACTTGCGATTCCATCAGCGGATATCGATAGCATCCGCCTCGAAACATTTACGATTCAGCCCTTCCCAACATTCTTAAGTTCTTCTGGCGCCGTTATCGACACCGGTACGCAATCAGAAAAAACCGTCCAACTTAATGCGACGAAATCGAACAATCTAGAGGTCACAGCCACGTACAATATCTCGCCCGGAGACGGCAAGCGTCGACGCTGCCTCGAGCGTTACGGCGGAAGCACAATCGCCTTTGCTCAGCGGTCGTTGGTCCTAATGGTGAAAGACGCCCTCAATGTGATGAAAGATGATGGCTACGCCATTACATGCAATGACGCAGGCCTCCCTTTTGGCGGCAAGCTGTTGAGCTCATGTACAGATATTACCGGCTTCACAAGGCACAACTGCAAATCTACCGCCTATCCTCATGAAGGCTCAGGTCATCGAAGCGGAAAAGCAATCGACACGCGTTACTTCTATAAGAGCGCGGGCCTACGCGATCGTTTTGATAAGGAAGATGCAAAAAACAAGATCGCGGCAGCAACTCAGCTCAGCAACTACATTGTAGAACTCGACGCTCTCGACAGGTTCTGCGCCAATAAACAGATTGCGACACCGTTAGAGCCGCCTCTTGCCGACCCTGACAAGAAATGCCAGGATGCAGAGGGAAAGCGAAAGTTCACAGGAAAAGAGTGCTTTATGAATCGCGAAAAGATCGTTGCCGCTGGGTCCGAGCAACAGCTCGCGACTTACTGGACATGGGACAGCACAAACAAAAGTCCACTTGAAAAGTCTCTGACGCCAGCAACTGCTTGCCCTGACTCAGCCGCCTTCATATATGCCGACAGTTTCAACGCAATCGATGACTACACCACTTATGTCCTCGACATGCAAAGTGGACTGACGAGACTGAATACGCTCTTTGAGCCGGACTTCCAGATAATATTCACGTTTGGGAAAGCGTCACAGCTGGCAGATGGGCGGTTCCATGCCAGTTGGAATAAGCTTTCTCTTTTTGACGGAGTTTTTCCGATTAAATCGCCGACACTCGACATCAAGTATTTAATCTACAAGAATAGCACCCCTGCATCATCGCCCAATCAAGACATCCAGATTTTTAACATACCCGATCATCTCGACCATCTTCACTTAGAGGTAAAATGAAAACCTTGGCGACTTTCGCAACTCTCATGGCTCTTTGCCTGCCCGCTCATGCGGCTGAACCAATTCATAAAAAACAAGTGCCGCGCGAAAAGCTATATTCCATCAAAACAAAGTATGTGATGTTCAAAATGCCTACAACTCGGTTCGACCACTTTGATCGCTTCTTGGCTGGGAAAGAGCAATTGCAACTCTTCCCGAAGATCGGCCTCTCGCGGGCCGACGTTGAACTCATCAGTCCACCAGGAGGTCGCTCCGATACTCTTGTTCTAAAAGAGATATTTCAGTTGCGGGACTCCGTATTGGAAAAAACTGTTCATTTCGCTTTCAAAGCACAATGAGAGAAAGAGATACCACTCCGTCTCGCATTCTAGCATTTATCAATTGTGCAAGAGGCGAGGCCGAAGTTTCTGGCGTTAGAATGACAGCAACATTCCTCGGAGGAGCCGGCCCCACAGAAAATGACTTCGCCGCAAACTCCGATATCATTCTCCGCTCTAAACTCCTAACTGAAGATGGCCGAGTTCTCCACCCTGGAAATGTGATTGGACTCTTCGACTGGACGGACGACGCAAAGACCAACGAAGTCGAACTCGTTTCAGAAAAGCCGACCGATCCCATTGTGCCCGACGACTACCTATGAACGGCTTCACTTTGAGGTGAAATGAAAATTAAATTCACGAACAACCCATACGACGTACGCGAGTGCTTCCAAGCCCTCCTGGTCCTTCTTCTGTGCACAATGGGCCGGCCGGAGATAAGCTCAGCAAGAAGCTCCAATGAAATGCATGTTCACATTCCGACCAAATGGGTTCAAATTCAGATACCTGAGCTCCGTATCAAAAATGTCGGCAGACTTCTCGAGGGATCAGGAAATGCAACATGGGGAAAAAATGTGGTTATAAAACCCGGCGAATTTGAAATCGGCGAAACTCAACTTAGTTCACACAAAGGACTTCGTCTGCTTCGAGACCTTTCTTTCGATCACGTCACATTAAAAAGAGGGTGTCTGATTTTACTGACTGGATACCCCAACTACCCGAAAAACGACTACCTCGTAGGCACGATTAACTGCGACGGCAGCGTCGCCATTATCAACAATAAGCAATACTCAGGTGTTTTTGATGATTTCGAAACCGGTGGTAATGGTGTTCTCGCGCCAACTCTCGGGGCAATCGAAGTCAAGGAGTCCTTTAAGCTCCCAAGCGGACGACTTATCAAAAAAGGAACACAACTCAAAGCTGACGGGCAGTGGTTTCCAGAACTTCCAATAAACTCTCTTCGTATCGTTCCGCCGCCGCCAGAATCAAAACCCGGAATCTACCCGAATAATTTTTGAGGTTAGCCTCTCCCTATCTATTAAAGGAGATCTTAATCCAGCTTGCGCCAGCCTCGGGATATTTCTTCACCACGACGCAGTCTCCGACGCTCAAGGATTTGATCATATTTGGATGTACATTGAATTCTTCGACTTCACGAGAGCTACGCTTACCAGTGTCGATAGGCAGTCCGAAGAAAGACTCAGTCTGCATTGTTTGTTTCCAGGCCGAACGAGTTCCGGCGAGACCACTGATAAGCTCAGCACTCTCAGGACGCTTCTGAAGAGTCGCGAAGAGGGCCTGAGCTTACATCCGACCGCTCAATAGGTTATTAACAATTAACACTCTAGCATCTCGACCTGACACACGCTTTCAGTGCAACTCCGTGTGTAATGAGATTGCCGAACAAAGTCGACGAGCTCTATGATGCTCATAGACTTTATTTTCAATCGGCCGACGATCATATCAATCACTACCATATCGAGGTACATCCGTAATGAAGTCAGTCTTCACTCTCACGTTAGGCTTTGTGCTTTCACAGACATTGTACTGTCGTGCATTTTCGGCAGAGAGAGCTCACTCTGATCTCTTTCATCCCGACGAAGGCGTTGAATATTGCATAGACAACAATAAAAATATGTTTCGCAAGCTGGAAAAAAAATTAGGCGCTTTCCGAGTTGCCCTGAAAGAGCAGATCAAACTTGATGACCTCACTCTGGCGAAAGGCTGCACGGTCCAGGTCGGTTTCAAAGATGCTGTCGATCGTACCTCGGAAGAATCCGAGAATCGATATATACAGTCATTTTATTGCGAGAAAACGCCCGCTAAATTTAAAAATCTAACTCTTCGAAATGCCAGTTTTGATCAAGATCAATGCTTACTAAACGACGCCAATACGACTTCACCAATAAGACTTTGTGGACGAGATCTCTACGGATCAACAGAACTCCACTTTCATTCGGGGAGAGTCGATTGCAAGAGAACTCAGCTTCGAATGTTCAAGGGATCTGACGTCGATCCCGCTGGACTGTATCCTAGCGAGCAGTGAGCGGCGACCATTTTCAAAAATGAAAGGAAGACCAAGATGATCTCTGATGTCACCGTGACCGTTGTTGCCGGGCTACTAATATCTGCGGTTGGTTACGGCGGCACCATCGACAATTGTCCTTTGCGCCTTACCTCAGATTCCCCTCCGATCGTTGCTTGCTCTCGCATACCAAAGCACGAGCGAGACAGCCGAAACGAGTGCCTGAAGAAAGCGTTTCCTCCTCCCCTAAAAGCGAATTCCGTTAGCACTTCGGGTTTTTTTGTACTTGAAGCGCCACATCCTATCTGTTTTGGGGATCAGCTATTTAAACCCTCAGAGTCTCCACTACTCGTGATTTTTAATAGAACTGGGCAACCGTTCGCCGTCTTAAACTTATTCGGCGATGTGAGGAGAGGCCGCCTCACCTTTAGAGACTCCATTTGCATCGGAAAAGAGGAAGATCACCTTTCAGCGCAAAATGGCGTTGGCTTCTTTCCTCCTCAACAGCGTCTAGTTGTCCGATCCCTCACTTGTGATGAAAATGGGGCTCCGACAATTCGGACGATCTCACTTCAGAATCCAATGACTCTGTGTGGAGCAACTTTCACCACCGGAACCATCTTCCAGGTCAATCTTGAAGGAAAGCAGATTTCATTTCGGGCGACAAATAGCTTACACATCACTAACGGTGGCCAGGTGATCAATGTTATCGCCGGAAGAGAATATCTCAATCCCGATCCAGAGCGAACGCCATGTTCATGGGTAGCGCTGCAGTGAGTAGGCTTTGCCGTCTGAAAGCGGCCACCGTTTTACAAGACATCCACCTCGAGGTTTCCGAATGACAAGCTCTTTCCCAAGAACGCTTATATTAACCGTCGCCATTTCGATCAATTGTAATTCACTTTGTGCCTCCGAACTCTTTCATCCTGACGAATCGGTTCACTTCTGTGCTCCAGTCACCGCTGACCTCCTTAAGATTATGAAAAAGAGCGATTCTGAGCATATATTTGTTAAAACGCTCAAGCTCGGACCAATGACAATCCCGAGAGGGTGCAAAGGTACGTTCGACTACGTAGATGGTTCAAAGCGAATCAATTTAAAGGAAAAGTTTCTGACGAGTGTTAGCTGTGAGAATGGCACGAAAGCGTCGTTTGCATCACTGACGATGGACAATATAGATCTTGATCAAAATCAGTGCCTGTTTTTTAAAGTGCCGGTAGATGAACCCTCTCAAATATGTGGACGTTCGTTCCATCGGAACGCTACGGTTTATGTCGACTATGGAAAACTCGACTGCCGACGAACCATTCTATTGAATGTCGTTGGATCTCGCGCTGATCTTTATCCTGACCGCTAGTCAGTCGAACCGGAGAAAGCCGATGAAGAGAACATACAATTTCTGGATTCACATTGTTTTTGGCGTCACTATCATTGCATCAAAAAGTCATTCAGCTTCGACGCTCGAAAACCAGAGCTGCATAGTCGACGTCGCGCGAATCAACGTTTCATCGTCCTCGTGTATCAAAATGACTGATCAGCAACTCAAGCTTCAATGCTTGCGTGACCTGTTTCCAAAAGACGTCAAAGTTGAGGTCATCCCAACGACCGGCTATATCGTTCTGGATCTCTCGAAGAGCGCATGCATTGGCGACATGACAGCTTCTCCCAAACAGTCACCACTTCTACTTGTCTACGACGAAAAGGGTGCCCTCTTTAGCTTATCGAACTTTAAAGACCCTATTCGCGCTGGAAAAATGTCATTTATCAACGATATCTGCTTTGGAGCCGATGGTCGCCCAAGCGTCGACCTCGACGACAAACTTCGGTTTCTGCCCAAGCATTCCGCCATTTCAATTTCAGATCTATTCTGCCCTGGTAAGGGACTCATTCGGCCCGTGGAGTTCTCTGTGCTGGAGCCGGTCACCATTTGTAGTATTGAGTTTCCGATTGGCCAAGTCTTCAATCGATCGCAAGGAAGGTACTCGTTCACCTCTTCTTTTAACGGCAAGATAAAGAAAGGCTCAGAGCAGATTTCAGTTAAGAAAGGTGACCGCTATGAAGTCACGGAAACACCAACCGGCACTTGTGAGTGGGTATTGCGAAACTCGAAGGCGCCCTAAATATTGCCGAACAAAGTAGATACACATATCAATCACATCCATCTCGAGGTCAGCGAGTGACCATCATCGCTAAGTCGGCAATTTCAATAGCCTTGGCTGCATCTTGTGCCAATGCCACCGCAACGACCGAGAATCTATTTCATCCGGACGAAGCTATTTCCTATTGTGCTCCTCGGAGCCATGCGCTTTTTAAAATTTTAAAAAAACTTGGTGACGGAGAGAGCTATCTTTTCACCAATAAATTTATCACAGGTGGTTTGAGCATTCCGAAAGGCTGCACTGGCGAACTCGACTATCCCGAGATGGCTGACCGGAGCAATCCCAATGAGCGAATACTTGTCGCCGTTTCCTGCCCCAACAGCACTCCTGCACGATTTCATGACTTCTTCTTCTCAACCGCGTCCTTCAGTACAGTAAGCTTCAGAAAAATCCACTCGATACGACTGAGTACATGTGGACCGAGGGAGAGTGTGACGAGAAGAAAAAAGCAGACTCGCAGATTCTTTGCGCGTCAGTTCTAACCGTTGAAAAATGCCTCTATCAGATCGAGCCAACAGCTCCTCCTGTCGGGGTTACACTTGAGAAATGCGACCCGTCAACTCGACCAACAGAGGCCGCAACTAGGCTTGCAAAATGGGTCCGACACAATCGAAATGGTATTGGAAAGCTCATCAATTCATCCAGATCACGCTCCCTTCACCTATCCGCAGGGCAAGGATGGAACAACACATTAAAAAGTGCTCTAGCGATGGGCACCCCTTACAAGGCCTTTATTCTAGATAGCGCGGTTCAGAAAAACCTGCTTCTGGCGGCAAAGCTTCCAAACGGTTTTAAACTCTACGATACGCTCTCCCCTAGCAGCCACAGTCCGCTCCCTTCCATTAACGGACTTGGCGGAGTTGGATTTGGAGATGACGATGAAATCCACTATAACCACATCCACATCAACAGCATCCTCCCAGCGGAGTAAAATATGAATGTTATTTTGGTCCTTGCACTAGTTGGATTGACCTATGCAATAAACTCTAACGCTCAATCGAGATCAACTTCGTTGACAGGCTCCGACAGCACAACAGCCGTCCTCGCAGACGAGCGTGCTAAAGCCGAGATCGCTCACGAAAAGGGGAAAAAGGCGGTTGAGTTGATTAGAAAAAATCTCTGCCACGAGTGCCCAACATTTCTTGAACGACCACGATTCTATGTTTTCACTGGCGGCAATTCTGATGAAGTCGATGAGATCCGCATCCTCATTGAAAAGACATCCCCGCAGAAGACTGCGGGCATTCTCTTCAACATACCCGTTACAATTGTACTTAAGGATGGTCTGCCGGAAAAGATTTCGATTTATGACGACGGCTCCCCTCGGATAGCCCGACAAAGCTCCATCGGACTCATCTCAGCTCGAGAAATTCCAGTCACTCCCGATGGGAAAATCGCGAAACTCAAATATCCAAAACGACTTTTCGAAATGTTTGAAGACAAGAGCTCCTACAGTATCGCTCAGTTTTTTTGGGACTCTGAAGATGGCCAGATTGGCCCGACAGACTTCCGAACCGAAAAACGCGTCACCGTCTGCGGCGTCACGCTGGAAAAGGGCGAGACGATCCACTACGAGTGGTCAGATGGCTATTGGGGCGGCCCTTTTAAAAAACCATTTAAGTTCAAAGGACGAGTTCTAGACCCTACCGAATATATACTCTCATTTTTCTACAAGGATGGTTGCCGCGTTAGAATAGACAACTCAAAAACCGGAGAACTCATCATAAACTAGTCTGTGACGATGCGGACAACTGCTCACGGATTGGCTGGCACAAGCAATGTCGCACAAGGCCTACGCACTCTTTTCCATCGACAAGCCGCCTGAACCAGAGCTCTCGAGTGGCTAGGTTTTTGGGGAGGACCTCAAGCGGCAAGCACGACCATACGTTTTGGTTTTTTTGTCACAAATCGCCTCCACTAAAAGACCTAGAGTTAACGCATATTCAGCCCAGTTGAACAGGGTTGAATTGGTCAAGTGGAGTCTCCGCATGGATTTGGCGAGCCTGATTCAGAGATCGCCCAGGCTCCAACGCACCTGCTAGGAAACGGAGAATTTATGGGTGGCTTTCTTGAGACCGAACAGGAACCCAGCGGACCCTTCGAAGTGTCCGCTGGTGTCCACCGGGGTCCTTGAAGGTCCGGGGTTCAAGACCGTGAAAAACCCAGGTGCTTTCGGCGAAAATCTCGCACGCATTTTGTGCTTTTCTCTTTAATCAATCTCAGGCATTCGGGGATGGAAGTTTGCGCTCGAACGAATTGTCGTGAGGTGGTAGAAATGAAATCCGGAAACGAAAAACACTTGAAACTGTTGAAGAGCCCTGCGGTCGTAGATGAAAAGGCGTTTGATGAATTTCTCACGCGAACCATCGAAGAAGATGCGCAGTCGAAGACGGAACAAGTGCCCACGTCGATCTTTGACAATCGAAAGAGGTGGATAAAAGCGCAGGATGTGGCGCGTGAACTCGGGATCTCTGTGCGCACAGTCTATGACTGGCACCACAGACCTCACCGACGAAACACGCCGCCTGAGCTTTTTAACAAGTTTAATGGTCATTTATTTCTAAGTACCGAAGCACTGAATCTCTGGATGACTCAACAGGCGAATCGTCGAACACGACGCTAACGCCAGAAGAGTGAGTCTCTATGGGGATATCAAAACTAAAAATCGCCAACGGCGAAACCAAATGGCAAGTTCGAGTCTGGGAGAACGGCCGCGGCAGTCGTCGCATCAACCGAAGGTTTGATCGACGAACAGATGCCGAGGCATTCTTACTCCAGTTCGAATCAAAGATTGAAGAGGAACGAAAGAGTCCGTTTAAAGGCTGTTCGTTTGAGAATCGACTTTTTCGCGACGAAGCCGCGAATTGGCTAAAGACGGAGAGCTTCGCTTTTCGCCATCGCACCTGGTTCGGGTGAAAGGTGTTCTCAACGAAATCTTGCCACGGTTCGGCGACCTCACGATGGACAAGTTCACGCCAGAATTTCTTGCGACGTATCAGCAGGAAGAAAAAGCTCGCGGTCTTGAGAATGCGTCCGTGAATCGAAAAACGGAAGTCTTCACGACGATCTTGAACTTTGCGGTGAAACAAAGACGGATCCCGTTCAGTCCGGCGAATGGATTTCGGAAGTTACGAAAGTCGACGACCGAGATGGAGTTTTGGGATCAAGATGAAGCGGCGGCGTTTCTTACCTTCGCTAACATGACTTATCCTAAGGATTCCACGGACCGCTGGGTCTATGTGGTCTACCTTTTGGCTCTGAACACCGCGATGCGGGCTGGCGAGATCTGGGGACTCAAACCCTCCGATCTCTCGCGAGATGGCCGGTCGATCCAAGTTCGACGGCAGTTCAATCGAGTGACGCTCGAGATGACTCCGACGAAATCGAAGAAGTCGCGCCTTGCTCCGCTGAACGATGAACTTCGCGAAGAGCTCGAACACTTGATTAAGACGAAATCGATCGAGGCTGACGAGACGGTCTTCATGAACGAACTTCGAAACCCTGTCTGCCACGAAAACTTCGTGAAGAGGCAGTTCTTGGTCTACGTCAAAGCCTGGGGTGGACGATCGATTCGGTTTCACGATCTAAGACACTCGGCGACCACGATGATGATTGCCGGAGGTATTGATCTAAAAACAGTGAAAGAGATCTGCGGCCATGCCGACATCGCAACAACGATGACGTATGTGCACTTGATCTCGGGCGCCGTCGAACGCGTCGCGCAGGTATTCTCTGTCACTCGCAAAACTCAGCAGCCGCAGTTGCTGATCGCGAATGTAAGAGACGTCACCGAGACGAATACCGACGTGGCCGACGAACCATCGTTATCGGCGATGAGCGTAAGGAAAGGTGGTGAACCGATTTAAAAGTCGAGTGAGCTGAAACCGAAAGTGGATTTGCGAGTCGAAAATAGTCTCGCAACTGCGACGGAAGACGACCGAGTTTGTTTTCTGGTGGACCATCGGTGGACCATCGGAGCGAAAAAAGAGAAACGAAGAGCCGAGAGCGGCGCCGATTTAGCTAGTGATTTTAAGTAGTTAAATTGGTTGCGGGGAGAGGATTTGAACCTCTGACCTTCGGGTTATGAGCCCGACGAGCTACCAGGCTGCTCCACCCCGCGCCAGAAACGGAACCGATCGATATTTTCGAGCGGTCAAGGAGCAGCAGAATAGGCGCCACGGTCCGACACGTCAAACAAAAAGCCCACCCGCGACACGATAAAAAGCAGTGCGCAAAAGACGAGAATCCATCGATCGACTCAAATTGGATGCCTCATTTTAGTGCGAATGCTCGTTTTTCATTGGCAGAAGGTGGCCAGAAACGCGCTCGGCGCTAGCCAAAGGTCGTCTTCTCGCCCTCTAAACGAAGCCTTCATCATAGGCCAAAACTGAGCTGTGCTATCCTATTGTCATGGAGCGCTACGGTCTCATCACACTCGACCGACGACTCAAAGACGAGCTCTTTAGAACAATCAGGGAGCTCGATTCGAATATTATTCTCGATGACTTACTCAATCTGCCGCCCCCGCCAACCGCCGAGGCCGCGGCGACCGATCCACCGCCGACGCCGTGTTCAATCATTTTCTTCGATGCCGCCCTCGACCCACCTTACCGTTTGCCCGAACCCGTCAGCGGTTTCAAAACGAAGCTCGATACTCTTGGTCACGCCAACAGCACAACAACGTGGATCGCACTCGGTCCAAGCTCTCTCTCAGGCCTTCCTCACCATCCTCATATCAACGGCGTGATTGATCTGATTGTGACTCCGCTCGACAAAACCGTCGCTCAGCAAAAGCTTGAGTACCTTAAAGCCAAAGACAAAAGTGTGACGCCCTCTTTTCTTTTTCAAGCCAAAGTCGAACACGATCTTGAGATCGGCAAACTCTCAAAAGTAACGCATCTCTCAGAGACATCGTGCACGATTCTCTCACCAAGGCCGCTTGCGCCTGGCGTAGCGGGGACTTTGATCTCGCAAAGCTTTGGGCAAGGGCCGATGTCGCGAGTTGAAGTGCGATCGGTCGATAGCGTTCCGGCCTTTCTTGAATCACTGCTCGGCATCGAAAAACGCTACGAAGTCACTTTGCGCTTTCTTGGCCTCAGGCACGATCAGTTGCTCTCGATCAGAAAAGCACTCGGTGCCGATCCGCGCACGACGAAACCAGATGGCAAAAAAGCTGTCGAAAAACCGGAACCGAGAAACGACCTCCGCGTGGCCCTGCTCTCACCGTCCCCTTCGCTCCGCTCGCTGCTCGAAGCCTCACTGGACGAGCTTGCTCGCCCCGTCACGACGGCCGTGAGCGGCTTAAAACAGTTTGAGTGGACACTTCGCAAGGCAGAGGCCGCACAAGCAAAACCCCACACGACCGACTCTGCGCTTGAGGCCGGCCTGTTGTGGCATAAAAATTTTGTTGGCCCAAAGAAGATCGAAGACGCAGCACCCGCGCTTCACGCTGAGCATGTGACCATTTCGTATTTGCCGAAAGAACAAACGGTCCAAGGCATCTCGCCCGAACTCCCAGTCGGCCGAACATTGCTTCGCGCAACCAACGAACAATGGGGACGCGACGCAGGCCCGCTCACAAAGCCATTGAGCGCAGATGACCGCGAAATTCTCAGCGAGACCATTCACTACCTTGAAGGCCTTGATGCAGGCGCGACAACAACAGCGGAGCACAGCTTTTACTTTGACGTTAGCCCCTCGTGTAAAGAGACGATCCATATCAAGATCAAACGCAAAGAGATTGCGACGCCAACGCGTGGCCCGATCTTTGATATCACACTCACGCTCGACACGGCAGACCAACACGCCGATCAGCAGTCAGAAGCGAAGGCTAAATCAGGCTTTGAAGCGATTCTGATCGACGCCAATCTCTTGCGCTACGACACCATTGAGAAGCTCAAGGCGCTCGACGCAAGCCTCGTCAATCACCACGTCACCAACGCGTTCGGCAATAAACCACCGATTATCATCGTCAATGCCAGCGAACAGAACTTTGATCCCCAAATCTTGCGCGGCACCTCGGTTGCGGCTGTGGCGTTTGACTACGTGGACCGGCGCTACCATCGCTCACTCTTTCTTACGCTTTCTCGCCCGGAACTCTGGGCCGGAGTGCAGGCGGGGCTTCAGACGGTGTCGACCGACATCAAGGCCGTTCTGGTGCGTCCATCACACTTTGCTGCCATCAGCGAAGTCTCGCTCACTGTTATCGATCAGGCTCCGTTCAAGGTCGGCACCGAACTGATGCTCTTTTCATCGGCGTTTCCATCGGCCGAAAATGGAATCTGGGGACGCGTTCGTGCCACCTCGCAACACGGCGAAGGCCAGTATGCCAACGAGTTTATCTTCTTTGGCGTGACTGACCAGGCGCAAAAAGAGATCCGTCGCTTGATCACTGAGGACTACGCCAAGAAAAAAGCACAGGCTGAGTCATAGACCGACCAGCATTAATTTGCGCCACCTCTTGAATCCTGCTAGCGATGAGTCGGTGAAAGAAAAGTCGTCTGCAAAGGCCATACTTCTGAAGCTCGTCGGACTGATTAGTCTCGGGCTTGGCTTTGCAGGACTGTTCTTGCCTCTGCTCCCGACGACACCATTTATTCTTTTGAGCGGATGGTGCTTCGCCAGATCGTCGCCAAAGTGGCACCGTTGGATTCACGAGCACCACGAGTTTGGACCACTCATCGAAAATTGGAACCGAAACCGCTCAATCTCAAAGCGCCATAAGACATTTGCCATAGGCATTCTCGCCCTCTCGATCGCAAGCGTTTGGCTTTCGTCATCACCACATCTCACCGAAAATCTACGCATGGCGATAACCGGTGGACTACTGACAATCAGCACCTTTCTTTTAGCGGCAAAAACCAGCTAATCGTTGACCGCCTCCGACCAAATCAAGTCGTATAGAGGCATGGACTTTATTGCTCTCTCGATTCGCCGTCCGGTCTTTGCCTGGATCCTAATGAGTGCGCTCATCGTTTTCGGTGCCGTGCTCGCCACTCGGCTCGGCGTGAGCCAACTGCCCGATGTGGATTTTCCGGTTCTCACGATCTCTGTTAACTACGAGGGCGCGTCACCTGAGGTCGTCGAGTCCGAACTGGTTGATCCGATCGAACAGAATCTCTTACAGATCGAAGGCATCAAACAGATGCGCGCCAGCGTTCGCCAAGGCGGCGGCTCAGTTTCTCTCGATTTTGATATCAATCGCAATATCGACGTCGCCCTGCAAGAGGTGCAAGCCGCACTCTCAAGCTTGCGCCTCCCGCCTGGTGTTGACGCTCCCGTCATTCGAAAACAAAATCCGGAAGAACAGCCGATTATGTTTCTTTCGGTTTATTCCGATAAACCGCTCCGAGAGGTGATCACCTACACCGAAGACAGCATTCTCGATCAGTTCCGCTTCATCCAAGATATCGGCGAAGTCACTGTCGGCGGTTTTTCAACGCGTAACCTTCGCATTTGGCCTAATGTCGACAAGCTTAGAAAGTTTGACCTCACTGTTTTGGATCTTGTCGACTCGGTCACCACTCAGCACGTCGACACCGCGGCAGGACAGTTCTCGGATGGAAAAACCGAACGCCGCGTGCGTTGGCTAGGAGAGGCGACATCGCCTGAAGAGCTTGGCAATGTTCGCATTTTAAAACGAGCCGGCGGCGCTATTCACGATGCGGTTATTCACTTGAGCGACATCGCCGACGTTGAAGACGGCTTGAGCGACATTCGTCGCCTCGCTCGCGTGAACGGCAAAGAAGCCGTTTCGGTGATGGTCCGCAAGATGCGCGGCGGAAACGAAGTCGAAATCGCAAAAGCAGTTTACAAAAAGATCGAAGAAATAAAGCCCCGCCTTACCGAGAAGGGCTACGATATACGCGTCAATATCGATTTCACTCGGCCAACAGAGGCCGTCGTTCACACCACCTACGAAAAACTCTGGGTCGCAGCTCTAGTGACGATCGTCATTTGCTTCCTTTTCCTCGGAAGCTTCCAGGCCGCACTCAATATCCTGTTCTCGATTCCAACATCGATCGTTGGAACGTTTATCATTATCTACTTCGCGGGCTTTACGCTAAATCTCTTCTCGCTCCTCGCCCTGACGCTTGCGATTTCAATCGTCGTCGATGACGCAATTATGCTGCTCGAGAATATCGTTCGGCATCATCGGATGGGAAAGTCACCTGCGCGCGCTGCCTATGACGGGGCCATCGAAATTCTGCCGGCAGCGACCGCCGCTACCCTTGCCGTCGTCGCGGTGTTCTTGCCAGTGATCTTCATGGATGGCGTCACCGGAAAATTCTTTTTCCAGTTTGGCGTGACAATGTCAGCAGCCGTTCTGCTTTCACTTGTCGAAGCAGTAACGATCACGCCAATGCGAGCCGCGGCTTTCCTTTCAACATCCAAGGGACCATCAAAACTTGAGATGAAACTCGACCATCTCTTTGATGGAATCGCCGAGCGCTATCGGAGTCTTCTCGCCTCATCATTGAAGTACTCAAAGACCATTGTTCTCACCTCGGTCTTGCTTTTTACGGCGTCAGTTATGATCGTCAAAGTCCTCAAGCAAGAATTTGTACCAAGCCAGGACCAGGATATCTTGTTTATCACCGGACAGACCAAAGCCGGTTCGTCGCTTGAATACACCGAAGCGCAATCGCGTCTTGCCGAAAAAATCCTCTCCGAGGATCCCGATGTCGAACGATTCTTTATCGCGGTCGGTGCCGGCGGCCCCAACTCTGAAGTGAATCAGATTTCCATGCCCACCTACCTAAAGCCGCGCGAACAGCGAAAACTCACACACCTCGAAATCATGGAGCGCATTCGCGGTAAGTTTAAAGAAATCAAAACCGCTCGCTTCTCCGTTCGAGATTTATCTTCACGCGGTCTGACCTCCGGCCGACAGTTTCCTGTTTCATTTAATATCTCAGGCCCCGACCTCGGCATTCTGCAAAAAAAGTCGGCTGAAATTATTGATCAGCTCAACAAAGAGGGCCTGACTCAGGACCTCGACACAGATTTCAAAATGGGACTCCCTGAACTTTTAGTTAAACCTGATCGCGAGAAAATGGCCGAGTACTCGGTGAGCGTTGATGCGGTGGCACGCACTCTCAATGCTACTGTTGCTGGAACACGAATCAGTCGATTCACCGGCGATGGCCGACGCTACGATGTCCGCATCAAACTTCGCGAACACGAACTGCGCTCAGCACAGGACATCGGCAAAATCTCGGTTCGAAATCAGTTTGGAAACGAAGTGGCTCTCTCAAAAATCGTGACCTTTGAGCCCATTGAAACCTATCAAGCGATCAACCGCCTCAATCGGCAACGCTCAATCGGTATTTACGGCAACCTCGGAAAAGACCTCTCGCAACAAGCGGTCTTAAGCCGAGCGCGTGAGATCGCAGAGAAAACTCTGCCAGAGGGCTATCGCTTTGCGCTTGAGGGTGCCGCCGCAGGTCTTGCGGAGAGCTTCAAGAGTCTACTTGTGGCCCTCGCCCTCGGTATCCTCGTCGCCTATATGATCCTTGCCGTTCAGTTCAATTCCTTTGTTCACCCTATTGCTGTCCTCATCGCACTTCCTTTTAGTGTTACCGGAGCTTTTTTGAGCCTATGGATGTTCAATGTTTCACTGAACCTCTTTAGCTTTATCGGCATCATCGTCTTGATGGGCATTGCGAAAAAGAACTCGATTCTACTTGTCGAATTCACCAATCACGTTCGCGCTGAAGGCGAACTCGATCTTCGAACGGCCCTGCTTAGAGCCTGCCCGGTTCGCCTGCGACCGATCTTGATGACATCCGTTGCGACAATGGCGGCCGCCCTACCTCTGACTCTTGGCAACTCCATCGGTCAAGAAACTCGCACACCGATGGGCCTCACGATTATCGGCGGAACGTTGGTATCGACCGTGTTCACACTCTTCGTCGTCCCCGCTATTTATCTGCTGCTATCGAAGCTTGAGAGGAATAAGCCACATGAGATTCAGCCACATCCTGGTCAAGCATGAGTACGAAGCTCAAGATATCATACGAAAACTCGAGGCCGGCGAGGACTTCGCAAGTCTTGCGCGCAAGTTCTCAACATGTGGTTCGGCAGCAAGCGGCGGTGACCTTGGCGACCTTACCGGAAAAATGAATCGACTCGAAGACGACTTTCGCGAGGCCGCTGAAAAACTCAAAGTCGGCGCTCGAAGCCAACCCATCCGCACCCGCTTTGGCTACCATTTGATCTTGCGCCTGAGCTAGAAGCTCGCGGAAAGAAACACTCGCGTGTCGTACTCAAATCGCACGCGCCCGTTTTCTTTATACTGATCAAATATATCGCGAAGATCGCTCATCATCTTCTCATAGCCGGCACTCCTGGCGGAATTGCATACGACGACGAGTTCAAACGTCCCGCAAGACCTTCGAAATCAAAATCTTGATGGTTCGAATAAAGAAGCCCCTTCATAGGAACCGAGAAAATCCCCGACCTTCTGGCCGTCAATATTTCGATGATTAATTTCACGATAGTCGGTTCCGAGTGTATTCAGCAGCTCTTCGTAGGCCACGAGAAAAGGCGAACCAGTCGTCTTTCGATCGTTCCAAATCAACGCAACTGATCCTCCCGGCTTTAAAATCCTTTTGAATTCGACTTTTGCCAGCTTTGGATCAAACCAATGAAAGGCTTGCGCCGCAAAGACAAGATCGGCAGATTGATCGCCCAGTCCCGTAGCCTCAGCCGTTCCTTTCATGCTTTTGAAACCTGGATACGACGCCAAATATCGTTCTCCCGCCCAACGCATTTTATCATTTGGCTCAACGCCGACGACCGAGAATCCTTTTTTCAAAAAAAACTCAGCTGACAATCCTGTTCCAGATCCAACATCGACAATCACACACGGAGGTTCACTTGAGTGCAAAGCACATCGACGGACAAGATCATCGACCGCCACGTCGGGATACCCCGGACGAAACTTAACGTAGTTCTCCACACGCGAACCAAAACGCTCTGTTGCTTTCATCGCGATCTCCGCCCAGTTTATAAAAACCAAAAACAGACAGCGGCGACCAGCGTCGGCGGCAAAGCCGCCACCAAAAGCCCAAGTGGATTGATTCCCTCATCGCCAAAGCTTGGCGCGAGAATTCCATATCCTGCTGGATTCGGCGCATTTGCAATCACCGTCAGTCCACCGCCGACAACCGCTCCCGCCACGAGGGCGTAGCGTGAGAAATCACTCATCTCTGGAACCAGCGAGCCGAGATACGTAAGTGCTGCGTTATCCGTCACCGCCGTCAATGCGGCCGCCCCGACAAAGAGTGCACTGTTTTCAAGACTTAAAAGTAGTGGCCTGAGCCACCAGCCTTGCGGACCGCCAAGCACCACAAGACCCGCCAGAAAAAAACCAACCAGAAGCCCTTGCTTGAGTTGTAACTCGTCTTGATACTCGCGCGTGACATTCGCAACGCCCAAGAAAAATAGAAACAACCCAACAAAGGCGACCATGTGATGCGCCATCAGAACAATGAGAAAAACAAAAACAAGATGAACCAAATCCACGGCAAGAGGCGTTCGAATCGCAGCGGCAGGCGTCTCTTTCTTTTTAAACCCTTTTAGCTCGCCGCGAAAAAAGTAGGTCACAGCAGACGCACTAATGACACAGGCAATGATCGCCTTCCAACCAAAATTCGCAAACATGAATCCGGTGTCCCAATTCCACTTGCTCGCCACCATCAGCACCGGGGGTGCCGCGTAGGAGGTCAGCGTTCCGCCAATTGAAACGTTCACGAAAAGCAGTCCCAGTGATGCATATTTGAACTTCAGATTTTTCGACCGCGAAAAAAACTGTTTGAGCAACATCAGAGCCGATACGGTCATCGCAGCTGGTTCGGTGATGAGACTCCCTAATAGCGGCCCGATAACTAAAAGTGTGACGTACTCAGCGACATTCCGATCGCCAGGAATCAACCTCGAAAGCGCCGCAATCAAGCGCCCAGCGAGATCAAGAATCGGCCTCGTCGCACAGACCGTCATGATGACGAAGACAAAAACGGGTTCCGTAAAGTTGAGCGATTCAAGGTACTCCACAGCATGCCTTGGCGACATGATCAGAGCGAACAATGTCACAAACACGCCCGCCCAGAGGCCAAAAACAACTTCAACTTCGCCTAAGAGATGAAAGACATTTTCACCAAATGAACCCTCTGGGTAGCGATGCGCTATCGCCTGAAACTTCTTTGTCAGAAACGTATGGACAATGGCGGCAAAGAACAGGACTCCAGCTAAAACTTCAAGCTCGTGTGCAAGAATCATCGCTCTATCCCTTCTTATCAAGGCCCACAAAAAAAATCTCTTTGCTCATCGAGCGCGTGGACTCTGGCTTCACAAACTCCACTTTTCGGAAAACGTTTTGAAACTGTTTCCGAAGTGCCGCAAAATCACCCGACTCAAAAAACTTACAGACAAACGCCCCACCCGGCTTCAAAAAACGCGATGCCGTTTGTAGCGCAAGCTCACAGAGCTCCATCGAGCGCGCCTGATCGGTAAACTTAATTCCGGTCGTCTTTGGCGCCATGTCTGAAATCACCACGTCAAACGGCGGTTCAAATCCGTGTTCACGAAAGACATCCTCAAGTTTTAAGTCGCGAAGGTCGGCCTCAATAAACACCGCGTTTGGCAAACTCACCGTCACCGGCTGCAGATCAACGCCCAAAACTCGTCCACGCTCGCCGACCTTCTGTGATGCGTACTGCGACCAGCTTCCCGGCGAACAGCCCAAATCCAGGCAAACCTGCCCACTTCGAAAGATCCGGTACTTCGTATCGATTTCTTGCAGCTTATAAACCGAACGCGCTGCGAAGTTCTCTTTCTTCGCCTTCAAAAAAAATCGATCTCGAGGATTGTACGACATAGAGCATTAAAAAAGACTGATTCCCATCAAAGATCAATCAATTCCTACAGTCATTGACATGTCTCGATAAAGACACAGCTTATGCTTGAGTCGCTGTAAAGTCGTCGCGAGATTTTACACCGCCTTGCTTAAGACCGCGGGGCTTATCCCTGGTCTCAAAGGAGTCAATATGGGAATCAACTCGAACCTCGATCAAACAAGCTGGCCCATTCTTGCGCTTCGCAACTTGGTCCTGGTTCCCGGAATGACCGTCCCCATTCGGGTTGGGCGCCTGCAGTCCATGCTGGCGCTAAAACGCGCACAAGAAATGACGTCGACCGGCTCCCCCACTCAGCTCGTCGTCACACTCCAAAGGCTAGGCCCTGATGACGATCAATCGGCTCTCGTCAAAGTCGAGAGCCTGCATCAAATCGGCGTTATCTGCGAAATTGAAAAAACCAAGGGCTCTGAAACCGATGGCTACCAGCTTCTGATCAAGGGCCTTGAGCGAGTTCGCCTGCTGAACATCAGCGAAAATGCGGCCACACATCTCCTCGAAGCTGAGGTCGAAGTCCTCGCCGATAAAAGCGAGGCGAATGACTATGCGCGCCTCTTGACGACCATGAAAGAGGCTGCTCGC
This sequence comes from Bdellovibrionales bacterium, assembly GCA_016713885.1. Classification (GTDB taxonomy): domain Bacteria; phylum Bdellovibrionota; class Bdellovibrionia; order Bdellovibrionales; family JAMPXM01. The sequence continues at coordinate 144,553 of JADJOF010000007.1, forward strand.
GAGCTCGTTCAGTATTTGCCTAATGGTCAGGATCAAATCGCATCGCTCATTGAGGAAATTCAAGACCTTCGCTTTCTCACCTATGCCACGATTGCCAACCTCGATATCTCAGTCGAGGAGAAACAGCGCCTACTTGAGATCGACTCGCTAGCGGACCGTGCGTCGAACGTGATTGAAGTGATGGCGAAAGTGCGTTCAGAGCTTCAAGTGAAGAGCGAGATTCGCGACAAACTCCATTCAAAGCTCGGAAAATCGCAGCGCGATGCCATCTTGCGCGAACAGATGAAAGCGATCCGCGAGGAACTCGGCGATGAGCGTTCGGACTCGGATCGTCTCGACGACTATCGTGAAAAAATCAGCAAGAGCAAAATGCCCGAGGAAACTCGAAAGATCGCCCTTGATGAGCTCAAGCGCCTTGAGTCCATGAACTCGCAGTCGCCAGAAACACACGTGATTCGCAATTACCTGGATCTCTTGCTTGCGCTACCATGGGCGGTCGACGACTCAACACCTCCAATCGATATTGCACGTGCACGTGAATCGCTTGATCGCGATCACTATGGACTCGACAAAGTAAAAAAACGCATCGTTGAGCACTTGGCTACGATCAAACTGCGCGGCGGCAGCCGCGGCATGATTCTGCTTTTGGTCGGACCCCCAGGAGTTGGTAAAACTTCGCTTGGAACGTCGATCGCAAGCGCCATTGGCCGCAAGTTTGTACGCGCTGCTCTTGGTGTGGTTCGCGATGACGCCGAGATTCGCGGTCATCGCCGCACCTACGTTGGCGCTATGGCTGGTCGAATTATTCAAGGCATCAAGCGGGCTGGTGTGATGAACCCCGTCTTCATGCTCGACGAGATCGACAAACTTTCACGAGGCTTTAGTGGCGATCCCGCGTCGGCACTTCTCGAAGTGCTCGATCCCGAACAAAACCACGCCTTCCACGACCATTACCTCGATGTCCCATACGATCTTTCAAAGGTTCTGTTTATCGCCACCGCGAACTCCCTTGAAGGTATTCCAGGACCTCTGCTCGATCGCATGGAAGTGATCGATCTCTCTGGCTACACATCACTTGAAAAACTGCACATCGCCCGTCACCATTTGCTACCAAAGCAATTGGAAGAGCACGGCCTCAAAGCCACCGATGTTGCGATTTCAGATGAGATTTTAACATTGGTCATTGGCCGCTACACGCGCGAAGCGGGCGTGCGCACGCTGCAACGACAGATCGCAGCGCTTTGCCGCTCTCTCGCCGCGCGAGTCGCAGAACGGCCGGCTGTACTGAATGATACGCCTGTCGCCGACGCGCTTCCGATTGCCCCGATCGCTGTCGCCGTCGACGATCTCGATGAAATCTTTGGTCAAGGACGAGTGGATCACGAAGAGGCGCTCAGCTCCGCCCCTGCAGGAGTTGTCACGGGTCTCGCGTGGACACCGGTTGGCGGCGAGATCCTCTTTGTCGAAGCAACGTCAATGCCCGGAAACGGCAAGCTCGTGCTCACGGGACAGCTCGGAGACGTGATGAAAGAATCGGCACAAATCGCTCTGACGCTAATTCGAAGTCGACTGCCGCAAATTGTGCAGGCAATTGATTTCGACAAACGGGATTTTCACATTCACGTCCCCGCCGGCGCGATTCCAAAGGATGGTCCCTCGGCCGGTGTCGCGATGGTGACCGCACTCACATCGCTGATGACCGGAAAACCGGTGAGCCCGAAAATCGCGATGACTGGGGAGATCACCCTGCGCGGTAAAGTCACACCGGTCGGCGGCGTGAAAGAGAAGATTATGGGTGCACATCGAGCTGGCGTCACGCATGTGATTATTCCGCGAAAGAATGAGCGCGATCTTAAAGAGGTGCCGGAAGAAATCAAAAAGAGCATGACCTTTACACTGGCTGATGACATTTCCGATGTCCTTCGCCCCTGTATTGGCCTTGAGCTTCCCCCACAGGATCCGACCACCGGCCTTTGGGGGGTATTTCAAGCCGGAACCTCAGGACCGCACTTGACGTGATCGGAATGCGAACTAGAACAAGCTCATGGCAGTGAGCAAAGTCAGTGGTTCCCATCCACTGAGCGTTATTCCTCTCGATTTTGATCTCGATATCGGCACCGTTGCCGATATCGACTTCGATCCCATGATCGCGGATTGGTCGGCAAATGACTCCGAACCACGTCGTTCAGTGGGCAGCCATACTCTTACGGAGCTCAGCGAAGATCCCCTAAATCCCGATCACTTCATTAGCATTCAGGGCACACCCCACGGGCAGGCTCTCTTTGTCGGCCGACGTCGACTCCCACTTCCCGAAGGATGGACCAACCCGGATTTTCCCTTTGTTCGCGCACTTCCAAACGGAAATATTCTCATTTCCGATACCGGCTTTGCGCTCGCCAATGGAAACAACACCTGGATTCTTTCAAACGATGGCGCCATCTGCGCTCACTTTGGCATCGGCAGCGCCGCCGTAGACGTGTTTGGCCTTTGGGGCGGAATGATTGCCGTGGCCTATCATCCAATGTCAGCCAAGCGCTTTGGACACCGCATTGAGCCTCAACAGCGAACAGCGATCGCATTCTTTGACTCGCATGGCCGACTGATCTCGAGCTACAATCACGAGGCCTCGCGACAAAAATATTTGGGCCGACAATGTTCGCTGTATGACCCGAATCTCGCCCGTGGAGCTCCTCTTTGCCCCGGAAAAGTGCACGTCTAACGGCGAAAACGTCGAAAATCCGATCATTCTCTACAATTGCGCTTCAAAAGAAAGCATAGTATTTTCAGCGCCTTACAAGGCACCAGAGGCCATTTCAATGCATCAAACAAGCGATGGCATTCCATGGATCCTGCTGGCCAGCCCCGATGGTTTCGAAGACCAGGTGATCGCATTTGACCCGGTACGAAAAATAAGTCACTATCTCGGGGCTTTTGTCGGGATTTTTCGCGGACTTGCGGTTCCGAGTCAGCATCGATACGGTCGAATGCTTCAAGGCGGCTCTCATAAGAGTCGTGCCCTTGAAAGTCAGCCAGCGATGGATTTCTCGAGCGATCGAATCTGCGGTGGATTTCTGGCACAAGAGTTTGCTGCGGGGTATGACTGGATCAGTCCAAGCGATGGCGAACTCGAAGTGCACGAAGCGAATGGTCAGACGAGTCATCAGGGTGAAGACAGCACAGACGGCAGCCTTCAACACGATACGAATCCTGATCTGAACTAGAATTTGTGAATGGTTTTTTATTATAGGTTTTTTTGAGTCTAATAGGAGATAGGAATCGATGGCTCGACTGGCAATGAGAGTAAAAGAGGACAAGCGTTCTAAAATGACGGCTCGCCACCTGGCGAAACGAGTTGATCTGCGCGCGAAGAGCGTCAACATGAAGCTCTCTGAAGAGGAGCGCGATGCAGCCCGTTTGGCACTTCAAAAACTGCCGAAGAACTCTGCTCCTGCTCGCATTCGCAACCGTTGCAAACTGACAGGTCGTGCGCGCGGTTACATCGGAAAGTTCGGTCTTTGCCGTAACGAGTTCCGCCGCTTGGCCAACTACGGTCAGATCCCTGGCGTGACAAAAGCCAGCTGGTAACGACAATCACGATTTTTTCGTGATCTTCAAAAAGACTCATCCTTCGGGATGGGTCTTTTTTTGCTCGGCGCACGGGAGCGATCGGCGCACAATCAATCGTGAACATCCTGTGAAGGAACTGAAAACGGCAATTTTTTCCCCGGTCATCGGACCGAATTCCGTCTAGCCAGACGCCGTGAAAACCCACATAGGAAACGTTTTCCGCGATCCTTGATGGATGCGAAAACAAATTATTCTCCTCACCGCCACGGCCCTTGGATTAACCTCAACCGGTTGTTCAGAGAGCTTTAAAGTCAGCCAAAGCTCTCTTGCCGAGAAGATCGATGAAACGCTTGGATGTCAGAATTTCGAAGAGTCGATCTGGGACAGCCTCAACCAACACGTTGAAAAAACAGGGCGACCACCGAGTGTTCGCGAGTTCGATACGGCGCTGAAAAATGTGATGCGCCGAGGGCGCTCGGGCCAAGCCCATCAGCGACTGCAAAAAGTCGATGTGATGGCACAGCAGAATATTTCGCAAGAGGCCTCTGAACTGCTTGAGACGGTCCTACTCTCACTTCCCATAGCCGCACAGAGCCAAGTCGATGAAGACACAGGACCATCACTTCGCTCGCTCTGGCAGGAACGACTGGCTGAGCTTGAGCTCGGCGATCGCACCACACCTGAAAAATCAAAGGCCCTCGACGATGTCCAACGACACTTTGAAAAGCTAAAAATCCTGGCCGCCAGTAGCGGACTGGACGCCTCGACCTGCGCAACACCTCCGCCCGCCGCAACTCCGCCACCGACACAGCCTCAACCGCCACCGCCGCCAGAAACTTCATCGTCGCTGTATGAGCGATGGCAGAAGACTTTTCCTTCAGCCGTGTACGGAGGCTTGAAAGTTCTAGGAACGTCGTACCAGAGCTGCGAAGCCGGCGTTCGCGCTCCACTCATGCGTTCGTCACCAAGTCTTGGTGGCATCTCGATTGTCGGCACTCATCCCAGTGGGACCGGAAAAAAACGAGTGATCAGCAACATCAAGGAGTTTCTCTCCGATCACCCGTATCTTGATCCCTACAAGCAACCACTTCCGACGTGTCACGATATTCTGAAGGCACCGCTCATCTACGACTACGGCGGAAAGCCCTATACCACCACCGCCGACGACAAGTTTATGGACCTTTTCCGCGACGCAGGCTCTGGAACAAAAGAGCTCGGAATCGACTGCTCGGCTTTTGTCTTTTCAGCTTACGCGACCGTGGGACTCAAGTTTAAAGCCGAAACCAGCCTGAAGGCGCGTTTGGTGAGCGGTGTTTCATCGACAATGCTCACTGATCCAAAAAAGAATGGCTTAAGCTGTCTTGAGCATGCACCATTCGGTAAATCGGCAAGCCTTAAACCAGGCGACATCATTGCGATCAAAGGGCATGTGGTGATGGTTGAACACGTTGGCGCCGATCCCTTTGGTATTGCAAAGATCAGTTCTGCTGACGGCTGCACGGCGAGTCAAATGTCGATCTCTCGTTTCAACTTTAACCTTCTGCAGTCGGCGCCGGAAAAAGGTGGAATTGGCATCAATCGCATCGAGGCCAAGGAGTATCTCTCGAGCTTCTCCACAATGGGCCGCGGCCTGATTGAACATGCTGTCAATGCGTGCAAAGCCAGATTTCAGGGCAATATCGAAAGCCGCTCAAGCCTTGTTTCTGTGGTTCGTCACATCGGAACACAGGCATGCGCCGATCAGCCGGTGCGCCTGGCCAAAGAAGAGTGTCTCAGTTCTTGCCCCTACCGAGACCAAGACACAAACTAACGCAGATGGCCCGCGACGAAATTGTAGACCTCTTGAGCCAAACTGGGATGACGGCGGCCGACTGGATCGGCCGCCTCTATTGGCGCCATTTTAAAATTAGAAAGCAACGTTCTCCTCACATGCCACCAGTGAAAATCATCGCCCACCGCGGCGCCTGGAAGCTCTCTGGTCATATCGAAAATACCCTTCCAGCACTTCTCGCCGCCACCAAGGCTGGATGCTGGGGTGTGGAATTTGATGTGCGAGCACTGAAGGACGGGACGCTCGTCGTTCATCACGACGATAGTCTTGTTCGAACCTTTGGACGAGAACTCCGACTCTCGCAGATCAGCCTCTCACATCTTCGCCATGAGGCACCGCTCATCCCTACACTCACTGAGGTGATCCAAGCCCTTGGAGGTCAAGCGCACCTCATGATTGAACTGAAGGGCTCTTCGAACGACTGGGAGCAGGCGCAACTGACACAGTTGCAAACTCAGCTCAGTGGGCTCACGTGCGGACGCGATTTTCACTTGATGAGTCTCGATACCAAGCTCCTTCAGTTTATAACAGAACAAGTTCCCGAATACCGAATGGGAATCGTCTGTATTGCCACGACTGAGATCCAATCCGTCTCTGAAGTCGCACAGAGAGAAAAGTGGGCGGCGCTAACGGCGCATTGGCTTTTGTTGCCGCAGACCACCATCGATTCCTATCATAAACGTAACCAGCTTTGCGGCACCGGATACGCCGACTCAAAAGAGGTCTTCCTTCGCGAGTGCGCACGCGACATCGACTGGATTTTCACCAATCACGGCCATGTGGCTCCAACGTGGCTTGAAGCGAAGTCGAGGCCGCTTTGAAATACTCTGCTCGACAAAAATTTTCGCTTTTCGCCTGTCTCTACTTTGCACAGGGACTGCCCTACGGATTCTTCACTCAGGCACTTCCGGTTTTTCTGCGCGAAGCCAAAACCAGCCTTGCGATGATCGGCGGAACAGCCCTCCTCACGCTTCCCTGGGCCTTGAAGTTTACATGGGCGCCACTTGCTGATCGCTACGGATTTAAGAACTACGGCCTTCGAAAAAGTTGGATCGTTCCGCTGCAGATGCTGTCGTGCGTGCTTCTCTTGGGACTTTCATTTCTCAATCCAAGTGAAGGCCTTGCACCGGTTCTCGGCGCTTTTCTGATTTGCAATCTGGTGGCGGCTGGACAGGATGTCGCCACTGACGGCTTGGCCGTGGATCTTCTCAAAGAAAGCGAGAAGGGCTGGGCCAACGGAATTCAAGTTGGCGGTTACCGCCTGGGAATGATTGTCGGAGGATCGCTCATGCTCATCATCCTGTCGACGGTTGGATGGGCCGGCGCGATGGTGACGATGTCCGCCCTGCTCTTTGCAGCAAGCATCCCGGTTTTACTTTTCAAAGAAAAGTCCCATCATGGCCACCAGCATCCTCCTCGATCTGGCCTGGTTCTCCCCGCCATTCGCGGTTTTTTTGCTGAGCCCGGCGGTTGGAACTGGGTGCTCATTCTAATGTCATTTAAATTTGCACATCAAGCCGGCTCATCGATGATGCGACCTTGGCTCGTCGACGCCGGATATTCTCTTGAAGCCATCGCATCGCTCATGGGGATGATCGGCTCTGGTGCCGGACTCCTTGGCGCCATGATTGGCGGCTTTGTCGCTGGTGCCTTCAAGCGCCCGCGCAGTCTGATTGCTCTGGCCGGCCTTCAAGCACTCGCCACATCGAGCTATTGCCTGCCGATATTTTCAGAGCACGCGATATGGAAAGTCGGCCTCGCCACCGCGCTCGACAACGGCATGAGTGGAATTGCAACTGTCACTCTTTTTGCGGCAATGATGGATCGTTGTCGGCCGACGCACTCGGCCTCGGACTACACGCTACAGGCATCGATCGTCGTCATTTCACAGACAGCCGCAACGACTCTTGGCGGTCTCTCGGCCGATATTCTTGGCTATAAAAACCATTTTCTCCTGGTGTCGGCCGCTGCGGTCATCGTGTTTTTACTCTGCTGGAAAAACGTGAGACAGATCAGTAGGCCGATCGTCGCCGCTATTTTGTTTGCGATGGTTTTTTTAGGCCAAACCGAGTCGGCTCACGCCCAAGACTCAGTACCAAGCGCAACCGAGATCGGCGTCGGCTTTGGCCCTTTTCTTCCAAGCCGCATCGGCGGTGTGCGAGAAATATTGAACGGTTGGGCACTGCGTGGAACGCAACCCACATCCAAAGGCACCTTTGAACTTGAATGGTTTAACGGGCACGGCAGCGGAACGCACTATCATAGCCTGATGCTTGATTACCGACTCGATGTTCTTGGCGACGGCGGTCTGGAAATGCTCCCCGTTCACTTTCTCATCGGGCTTCATGCTGACTATTACCAGCCGCTTGAACAGCCCTGGCGACCCAGCGGTGGCTGGCACTACGGTGGCGGCATTCGAATTCCCATTGGCAATGTCACCGCCCTGCGTGCCGATTTTAAACACCGATTTTCTCCAGGCCAATCTATGATCGTCCTGGTGGGTGTCTCATTCTCATTCGGTGGCGATTCGGCCGCAAACTAAGCCAAACTGACCAAGACCTGGACTCGACTCAACTTAGCTCCTGAGACTTCCGAAAAGCTCATGAGGGGGTTTGGATATGCTCCAGCCAAAAATCCTACTTGTCGACGACAGCGAAGATATTCGCAATATTGTGATGGCTCTTCTCGGCCGTGAGAACGCGATCACATGGGCGCCGGACCTAGCATCAGCGCGCCGCGAACTTGGAGAAAAAAAACGATTTGATCTTGTGCTTCTCGATGTCGATCTGCCCGACGGTAACGGCGTTGAGTTTCTTGGCAGCGTCTTACAAGAAGATATGGGCGTCATTTTGCTCACCGCATACGACACCGTGAATACGCGAGTCCTTGGATTCACCTTTGGCGCAGAGGACTTTATTGGTAAGCCCTTTGATCCCGTTGAATTCCAAGTGCGCGTCACATCGCGCCTCAAGCGCCTGCAGAAACGCGATGGAAAACAAGTCGCTCAGGCCAATCTCCGCGCAGGCACTCTTGAGCTCGATCTCGAAAAGCAACGGGCCTTCGACCTCCATGCCACAAGTGGCGATGGAAAAAAACGCGAGCTTGATCTCACACCTGTTGAGTTCCGACTCCTTTTGCTGTTTGTCCGCAGCAATGGCTCGATTGTGCCTCGCGATCAGATTCTTACCTACGTTTGGGGCGATCAGGTCCACGTGTCACCGCGAGTGGTCGACCATCACGTCTGCGCCGTTCGTCGAAAAATCGCCGATACGGGAACTAAAATTGAATCGGTGTATGGAGTCGGCTACAAGCTCGACGCCGCCTAAAAAAACTTATTGAGCACATTCGGCAAGCAATGCCGCTTGTGCATTTTGAACATTTTCGGGAAGAGCCGAAACATCGGCATCAGCACAGCTATCGAGCAAAGCCGCTTGCAGCTCGACGCTCACTCCCCACGCTGAGAGCACCTGAGCTCCACGGTCGGCCGTACAGGCCATATAGGCCTCGCAGCTCGCCGACTTCCTTGAATAGTCACCATCGCCATCGTCAGGCGGATTTCGCTTATTCTCAGAGCAACCCGCTAAGACCACAACGAGAACAAGCATGGCCAATCGAGCAGAATGGAGGGGAAAACGTACCAGTTCCATGACAGATTTATCGGTAGAATGAACGCGATCCATGAGTCCTGTCTCAAGCCGATACAATTGCACTCGACACCAATCGGGCTGGTGGTTGTTCCTTGACTTCAAACCCTCGCCTGGGATTTGTATGCCTCTATGACCGAAAGAGCCGTCACTCAAAATATTCAAGTCGAAGTGAAAGCGCGTTTCGTTCCGGAACAGAGCGCCCCCCGCGATGGCCGTTTCCTGTTCACCTACCAGATCAAAATTTCGAACTTTGGCACTTTCCCAGTCCAGCTGATCTCGCGACACTGGGTTATCACCGACGGCAATGGCCGCACCGAAGAGGTTAAGGGACCTGGGGTGATCGGCGAACAGCCATGGATTCAGCCAGCACAGAGTTTCCAATACGAAAGCTTCTGTCCTCTCCCGACGCCCACAGGCTCGATGCAAGGCTTTTACGAAATGACTTCCGAGGCCGGCGGTCATTTTTCTGTCGAGATCCCGCAGTTCTTTCTTGTCGAACCAAGCTCTTTTCATTGATTGTATGAAGAGCACGGAGCCCCCCAATGAGCGAAATCGACACTCAAGAGACGAGTCCAATCGCACGTCTCCTCGAGACGTGGTCTCACCTTACAGCCGAAGAGAAGCTGCAGACCTTCCGTTCGTTACCGGCGGGCGAATCCGAGGACTTCTTTTTAGCACTCGACGCCCGAGAACACGCGGCACTCTTTCAAGATTTCAATCGCGCCGAACGCCGACTTTGGCTGCGCTTCCTCGCACCTGACGACGCTGCCGATTTGATCCAGGAACTGCCAGAAGAACTTCGAGGCGAAGCTCTGGCCATGATCGACGAAAAGATTCGCCGCGAAATCATCGCGCTTCTGTCCTACCGCGAGGACGAGGCCGGAGGCCTGATGAGCCCCCGGTTTGTGCGCGTGCGTCCCGACATGCTGGTGGCCGAGGCTCTGCGCTATGTGCGACAGCAAGCACTCTTCGTTGATCCGATTCACTACATCTACGTTCTCGACTCAAACCAGCGCCTGCTGGGTGTCCTGTCTTTACGACAGCTCTTTGTGAGTCCCGCTGAAAAACGCATGTCAGAGGTGATGGAGGATAAAGTCGTCACCATTCCCGACGAGATGGACCAAGAGCAAGTGGGACGCATGTTTCAACAGCATCGATTCGTGGCTCTGCCCGTTGTCGATCGCGAAGGTCTAATGCAAGGTATCGTGACCCTGGACGACATTCTCGACGTCAGCCAAGAAGAGGCGACTGAGGATATTCAAAAGCTCGGTGGTCAAGAGGCCCTCGATGCTCCATATCCGCAAGTTCCTCTCCCCGAGATGATTAAAAAGCGAGCAGGCTGGCTCATGCTTCTGTTTGTCGGCGAAATGTTCACCGCGACGGCGATGCAGCAGTTTGAAGGCGAGATCGAGAAGGCTGTCGTTCTGGCGCTGTTTATTCCGCTGATTATTTCGTCCGGAGGAAACTCTGGTTCACAGGCCACCACACTCATCATTCGCTCACTCGCACTTCGCGAATTGCGCCTCAGCGACTGGCGTCGTGTGATGGGCCGCGAAATCCTCACCGGCGTTTCCCTAGGAGGCATCCTGGCCGCCATCGGGATGGTGCGGATTCTGCTCTGGCCCAATCGAGCCACGGCCTACACCGAGCACTACGCGCTCGTGGCGCTGACCGTTGGCCTCAGCCTCATCGGCGTCGTGCTGTTTGGATCAGTCGTTGGCGCTATGCTTCCATTTCTTTTGCGCAGCCTCAAACTCGACCCGGCGAGTGCATCGGCACCATTTGTCGCAACACTCGTCGACGTCACGGGACTTGTGATTTATTTCTCCGTTGCCCGAATGCTTCTCACCGGCACACTGCTCTGAGCATTCGGGACAAAACGACACCGTGAGTCTTTAACCCATGAGCAAACTCTGGCAACTTCATGGATCTGGAGGACTTATGGCTTTTGAACTTCCCACACTTCCGTACTCGACTGACTCACTGATGCCGCACATGTCGCCTGAGACTTTCCAATATCACTATGGAAAGCACCACAAGGCCTATGTCGACAATCTCAACAAACTCGTTCCCGGCTCTGAATTTGAGAAGATGACGCTTGAACAGATCATCACCAAAGCTTCAGGTCCGGTCTTCAACAACGCAGCCCAGATTTGGAATCACACGTTCTTCTGGAACTGCTTAACTCCACAGGGCGGCGGCGAACCCACCGGCGAACTGGCCGAAGCGATCAAACGCGACTTTGGTTCTTTCCAGGGCTTCAAAGAGAAGTTCACCGAGACCGCAATCAAAACATTTGGCTCGGGGTGGGCTTGGCTCGTGAAGAACAAAACAACTGGAAAGCTCGAGTGTGTTTCAACCTCGAACGCCGGCTGCCCACTCACTGACGGGCACAAACCCGTGCTGACAGTGGACGTTTGGGAGCACGCCTATTATATCGATTGCCGAAACGATCGCGCGAAGTTCGTCGACACGTTCTTTAAAATCGTGAACTGGAAATTCGCAGCACAAAACTTCGCTGGTTGATTCGCCTTCTCATCAGTCATCGTAGAGCGAGGCGTGAAAGCCGTCAGGCAAAACGCCTCGCATTTTTTTTATGAGCTGGTCATAGACCAATAAGCTCGCATGAGCCAGAACTGTCACCAGAGCCAAGAGCGCCAGTGCAAGACCGACGTCTCGATCAAAAAAACCTGATGTAAAAATCTCGACCGCGAGCACACTACCCGTGAACGGGCGCCGAGCCGCTGTCGACCAGATCAAAGTCGCCCCTAGCGGCAACGCAAAATGACTGAGTTCGGCCGCCTGTGATGAGGTCGGATACGCAAGATGAATCCCGCCAACAGCAAGTGCCGCACCTGACACCAAAAGTGGTGTGACCTCGCCGCCACGAAGCCCCAAGCCCACAAAAAAAGCCGTCAGAAGTATCTTGATGAACCCCAGCACAAGCGGCTGCTCGAGCGGATGCACAAGCCCTGGATTTTCAAAAACAGCAAGCGCACCCATTCCGCTAAGGCCAAGACCGGGATATGGCGAACGCCCGCCCAGCATTTCAAAAACAACACCGATCACGAGAAGGACCAGCGCCAACAGAACAATGCCGCGCACACGCTCAGCGGCTAAAAATCGTGAAACCATGAGCTGCATTTTTCGTTGGACAAGAGTAAAAAACACCGCTGCAAGTGCACTCAGCATCACGAGCGCAGCGACATAGAGGAAAAATCGAATCGCTGACGACGACGTCCATTGCAGCCCCCCCCACGCCGAGTAAGCGTCGTGCCGTACTCCCAGCCAACGACCAGCGGTATCACCTAAAAAGGTTGCGAGAAGAAGCACAAGACCCTCGCGCCAGTCGATGCGTTCACGCTGTTTTGAATTCACCAAAGATTCAAAAACAAAAACGACTCCGGCCAGCGGTGCACCAAAGAGCACCGCAAACCCAGTTGCAATAGCGAGCCTTGCCGAAAACCACGACTGCCGCACGGTCGTCGGGAACTTCTTTGCCAACGACTGATCAGCCCACGCTCCAAGCTGCAAGCCCACGCCTTCGCGCCCAACCGAAGCGCCAAGGAGATGATTGAACCAAGTCAACGCCACGACCAGCGGTCCTGACAGAAGTCGCGCACTCTCGCCTGGCGCCGCCATCGCACTCACCGCATCTCGACTGCGCAAATGGTAACGTGGCCACTTTCGATCAAGCATCACGCCAAGAAGGACCAACGGCAGCGCCAACATGAGTTCTTCATGTTGAAAACGAAACTCTTCAGCCAGACGCAGTCCGATGGCAAAGAGCGAAACGCTGACCACCGTCAAGAGCCACGTCAGCCCTATCCTCATCATCGATTAGCCTGACGAAAAATAACGATGGAGCAATTTCGGTTTTTCATCGACGACAACCTCCGCTGCCTTCAATACAAGAGCCTTGTGCCATCGCTTCAGTCGCCATACCGACAGGCGCGAAACCCTCTGCTCTAATTCAGTTTCATGATCGCTCAGATGCAGCCGATAGACAATCCAACTCAGCTCACGTGGCACTTCAATTCCCCGGTCGCCAATCAACGGTAAAATCGAACGAATGCCATCGACCATCAAAGCATCCCAACGTCCCCAGTGAAGGATATCGCGAAAGCGTCGCCGAAGCCCTTCGTTATAGGCCCGCAGAAAAAGGTGAAGGCTCCCTTGGCCTTTAATCCCCGTTTCACCCGAATAAATAAAGACCTCTCGGAGCGCTGAACTCACCGGCAGCTCAGGTGGCCTGAGAAAAGGATTGATCACAAAAAGGTCGACGCGCCCGAGCTCAAGCGCCCAGTCGGGAAGATTCAGTTTCCCATTTTGATCAGCTGTTGTGAGGACGAGAACGCGTTTCATGAATCTCTTCTCTTTCGGCAGGACGGGCCCCCTCCTGCAGTCTTATGTTTCATAAATGACCGTCAATCGACAGCCGATTCTGGCCAACACGATAGGGTTGAGATAGACCCTCTGAATCCATTTCCGGAGGACCCGAATTGAGAGTAATCGCCGAAGTTTTTGACCCCCGCATGCGCATCTCTATTTTCTCATTTAACGAGCGCTGGATTGCGAAAGTCGAAGGCGGACTCTGCGAAGTCACCTTCAAAGTTCCACACGACGAAATGCCACTTGAAAAGCTCAAAGAGCACTTTCAAAAAGCCGACACTCGCGACCGGCTTTCTGAACGCCTGCAAAGCCTCAACCAGGAATGGCAGAACTACCGGGAGACTTGATTTTTGAAATTGAAGATCGACTCGCCGTTCGCTCCGAGGCAGGCAAGCTCAAACGAAAACTCAGTCTTTGTCGGACTCACCATCTCCATGGAGATGTGATTGTAGCGGGACGTCGAGACAAGACGGCGACGATTGTGCGAACGGTACTGCATGCCGGGAATCGAGCGCGAATGAATCGCACTCGATGTGATCTCAAAAGTTGGATATCCGAGAAGCTCTGCCTCGATGGCCATCACTTCTGAAAAGTGAATATCTCCAGACGTAAAAACCACCGGAACAGGCGCCGAACTCAATGTCTTCACGAGACGCTCAAGCTGCTCGGGTGCATTCTTCTCCACTGACTCTGCAATAGACAAGTAAGCGCCAAAAAACTGGGTTCCGTTCACAAGAATCACCGGTCCAGGCGCCTGATTCACTTCGCCCTCAATCCAAATCTCATCAGCCCGAGAAAACACCTGATCTTTTGTTTTCGATGATCGACCATCCAGCAGCAAAAACCGTACACCGCCAAAGTCGGCTCGGTAAGAACGACCGGACGACTGCGCCATTCCTCGGGTCGGCTCAGAGCCGAACATCGCCATAAAATATTCGCCTGCGGGCCCAAGTTTTGGGTTCGTACTGTTTGCGTCGTTTTCTCCCGTATCGTGATCGTCCCAGGACGCCAGCGTCGGAACCAATCGATCCCAGCGAAAGACATCCAGCATTTGCCTTGTCGTCACATGACGGGACCACATGCCCTCAATCGTGCCATCGGCGCGCTGATCGACATAACAGCAGTCACCATTGAAGATCATCAACTCCGGCTCGCCGCTCGCGACACCGTTCCACATCTCCGCCTGATCGCTCTTGTAACGATCATTCATGCAAGAAATCAGCGCCACACGCAGCGGCACGCGGCTTTCAAAAACGGCCGACGAATAAGTCCTAAGGAATCGACGATCCAAAACGCGAGAGCCCTCGGCCACCTCGAAGGTGTAGGTCGAATCAGGAGTCAGCCCCGTCAGAAAAAACGCCTCGATCATCTGACCACTCACAGCCACCCCTTTTTTCTCATAAGGAAGAAGCGGCTGGCGACGACCACTATCGTCGATCAACGTGTAGTCATAGTTCTTTCCGGTCGGTACGAGCACCCGAAGATTGGTCTCGGTATCGGATGTCGCTCCCTGCAGAATAGGAAGAAACCCCGTCGCCTGAGGACGCCCACCCACCTGGCTCGGTCTAGCGAAAGGGGCAGCGCCAGGAAGGGGACTCAAACCCTGGGCAAAGAGCGGCTTTGGTCTAAGCCCCAAAAGCGCCACGGCGGCACTGGCTTGGCGCAAAAAACTGCGACGTGAATCAGAACGTTCGTCATGACCCATGGAACCCCTCCCAAGGAGCCCTCAGGCGTCTCAAGGGCCTCGTCGCCGGTCAAGCCCCCTTGCGTCTCGTCGGTCGATACCTGAACAGAATTCAATGCCATCTGGAAACCATTGCGCCAACGCTGTCATGCCACACACAAGAGTGAAATTCTGTCAGTCATGATTGCGAAAACAGCTCTGTTTACGCTAGGACCTTTATAGACAAGGGGGATCGATTATGTCGCAATCAACACGGGGTCTGTTTAGTTTGGTTCTTTTCACTGCACTCGGCGCACTTGCCCCTATCAATGCTGCTCAAGCAGTATCCAATCCACTCATTCGAGTCTGTATCACCAACGGTGGCCAGTTCGAATCTCAACCCGATAGCCAGGACGAAATCGCCCTCTGTCGCTGGGGGAACGCCATCGTCGACTCGCAGACCTTGCTCTCGAATCTGAACGAGGTACAGAGCGAAGCGGCGGCGGTTCTCTTGAATGACGTCACATCACCCGACTGCGCCGCTCTTGGCGCGGTCAATTGGACCATCAACAGTACAACCCGTTCGCCCGAAACCGTTTGTACCTTTAATGATTCTTCGAGACTCTCTCTCTCCTTAGCCATCAGCGCTCCTGATTCGGCGGTCCGAGTCCTTCTCAAAGATATCTTGGGCCGCCGACCATAAACGGCGATCCAGACCTGCCCCAGCTCGGCACTTGCGGAGAGCTCGCCGCTCGCCATAAGATCAGAACGTGCGAATACGGACAGAAAACGGTTTTACCGAACTCGAATTTGGTTTTCTCGTTGTGAGTGGCTTTGCCGTCGTCGGCATTCTCGCACACTTCCTTTTTAGCCAGAGCATTCAAGTCGAACGACTAAATGCTTTGGTGGCACGTGATGCCGTGCGCCTAACGGTGGAGTCCGCACTTTTCGACCCTGGCAGCCTCATCAAAAGTGCACAACAACAACCCAAAGATAAAGAACTCATTCGCGCCTGCCTTCTCGGCGAAAACCGCTGTGCGAGTGGCAGGTCCTGCTGCCCATCGCACAGCAAGACCGAATTTGAAATCGTCGAACACGGCGATGACCCGACGAAAATCCTGCCGATCTCAGGAACGACCGCCGCTCCCTCTTGTCTTAACGAAAACGGCAGCGCCATTGTGGCGTCGTCCAATACAGATTGTTTTGCGACAAGTTCGAGCTCTGTTGAGTTTATCTGCGACGCCGGCGCAGCCAATTGCGAACGTGCGAGCGCCGTGTTTATCAACTATCGTCTCCAGTTTCATTCGCCCTTCCTAAAGGACGACCCGAAACTCACACTTGTTGAACGCTCACTTCCCGTGCTCATCAACAAGTCTAACTCAAACTGATGGAGCCGCCCGCCGACTCGAGAGTACCGCGGAGCCAATAAACAGGGCCCCGCAAACTCCTGTTATGACTTCTGGGATATGAGCAAAAACACCGGCATACATGAGGCCGGCAAGACTCAAAATGGCCCAGAATGCGCCGTGCTCCAAGTAGCGAAACTGCTGCAAAGTGCCGCGCTCAACCAAGACAATGGTGATGCTGCGGACAAACATCGCTCCAATACCAAGTCCAATCGCAATCAGCAGCAAACTATGCGTCAAGGCAAAGGCGCCAATGACACCATCAAAACTAAAAGAAGCATCGAGTACTTCAAGATAGAGAAAAAGTCCCAGACTCACACGATGCGCATCGCGAATTGTGGTCTGACCAGCACCCTCGGTGCCTCCACCCAAAACTGCGCCAAGACCATCCACGATCAGGAAGGTGATGATGCCGCTGATTCCAGCGACTAGAAAACTGAGACGCCCTGATTCTTTGACAAAAAAGGCCATCGTCAACACGACAACGAGCGCCAAGATCACTTCGACCGACTTTATCCGTCCCAGTCGTGCCAGCGGCGCCTCAATCCAATGTAGCCAATGCTCATCTTTTTCATGGTCCAAGAAGTACTCAAGACCCACCATAAACAAAAACGTCCCACCAAAAGCGGCGACGGTCTCGTGAATCGACAGCATCATCGCAGCGTAGCCTTTTGGATCTTCGATCGCCATGACCAACGCACCAATAGGACTGATGTTCGCCATCACCGCAACAATGGCCAGCGGAAGAACCAATCTCATCCCGAAAACCGCGACCAAAATTCCCCAAGTTAAAAACCGACGTCGCCAAAGTTCAGTCATTCGCTCGAGCACAGAGGCATTCACCACCGCGTTATCAAATGATAACGAGACCTCAAGCACGGCCAATACGACCGTCAGAAAGAGCGTTGAGAATGCGGCAGGGAGCCCGCCTTCTCGAAATCCAATCCAAAAAGCCAGACAGAAGCCAACGAGTGAAACCCAAAGAGAACCGCTAAACATTTTCACCATATATTGCTAAACATCAAAACTCGAATTGATTCATTTTGCAAGACCCGACCACCAGTTCGTGCAGTGAAAAAGCTTTGAATACGCCACTCCTCCAGTTGAGAATCTTAGTGATCCGATGAATCAACGTTCCGCCCCCCCTTCTCTCAAGAATCCGGTCCCCTCACCATCTGGCGTTGCTAGCATTCGCGAGTATTTTGAGTTCTCAAACGACATGTACTGCGAAGTCGATAACACGGGCCAATTCATCTACGTCAATCACGCTTGGCAAATCAGCATGGGACTCGAGCCTGACGATATGGTGGGCCATTCATTTGTCGAATTCATCCATCCCGATGACCTCGCCGATACAGTCGAGGCCTTTCAAAAAGATCTGGCCTTTAGCCACACTTTTATCAATCGCTATAAAAACAAATCCGGTCGCTATCAGTATCTTGAATGGACCGGTTTTTTTGACAAGAAAGCCCAGCGCGGCTACTCGCACGCACGCGAAGTTACAAAGCAGCACCGGGGTCGCCGTCTACTCACGATTGTCAAAGAGCTTCAGGATAAGTACATTCAGTTTTCTTATAACGGTGACATGCTCTTTGCGCAGATCTTAAACAGTGTGCTCGAAATGACCGAAGCCCGCGCCGCTGTTCTTTTTGATACCTCAGAGCAAACCGCGGCAACAATTGGAAACGCCTTTGCTCACGTTGGCCTATCCGATGCCGAACTCTCCAGTCTGCAACACACAAAATCAAGCGACACTCAGCCCAGTCTGCAGCATTTGGCGAGAGAAACTCTCAGACTTGATAAACCCCTCATTTACAACTCTCGCCCCAGTCGCGAAGCACCCTTTCAGTCCTATGTCGGCGTTCCTCTGTATTTTGGCTCAAAGCTCGCAGGACTCCTCGTGGTCCTCGATCGCACTGATGGGTTTAAAATGGAGCTTATTGAAGAGCTCAGCGTACTGATCGAATCGATGGCAGCCATCGTTGGAATGCACCGCGCGACCCAGCGCGAGCGCGAACTCCAGGAGCGCTTTCGCGCGATTGCCGATCACCTGCCGGTGATGCTCGCGGAATACAATCGCAACTTTGACTTCAAGTGGACGAATCTCACCTTCTCCCAACTCATTGGTCGAACAGCAAAAGATCTACGCCAACACGATGCTCCGACCATGCTTTTTGAGGATCCGGTACAGCGCCGCGAAGCCATGTCGTTTCTTCTCTCCGGGTCATCAGAGTGGAGAGAATTTAAAGTTCGAACTCGCCAGAATCAGCGCTTGGATACACTTTGGTACTGCGTCGAACTCACGGACGGTTCGTATGTCGGAATTGCGCTTGATATTTCGGACCGAAAAGCCGCCGAAGCGGCGTTGATCCAGTCGTCCAAAATGGCATCGCTTGGAGAAATGTCAGCCGGAGTATCGCATGAAATCAACAACCCACTGACGATCATCCAAGGCTCATCGTTTCACGCGCTCCACAATCTGCAAAAAGACAAAATGAACCTTGGCGAAGTTGAAACTGATCTTCACTGCATCATACAGAACTGCGATCGGATCGCCCGCATCGTGCGCGGCCTTAGAGCCTTTTCAAGAAATGTCGAGCACGAGCCCTTCACGCCGACACCAATAGCAGTGATCATCGAAGATGTTCTTGATCTCGCCAAAGAGCGCTTTCGCAACAATCAAATTGAACTCATCGTTGAACTTGAGTACGCCGATTTGATCGACTGCCGCCCGATTCAAATCGCACAGGTCCTTATGAACCTTCTCAATAACTCCTATGACGCTGTCTATGGAAAACGCGACGCCAGCGTTGCAATCCGCTGTTTGCAATCACCGAGCGCAAAAGACTGGGTTCGAATCGAAGTCTCTGATTCTGGCCCCGGCATTCCACTCGAAATTCAACAAAAAATCATGGATCCTTTTTTTACGACAAAAGAAGTCGGCAAAGGGACCGGGCTGGGGCTGAGCATTTCAAAAGGAATCATCGAGTCGCATCGAGGACGATTGAGCTTCGACAACCAAGCCAAACTCACGACATTTGTTATCGAAATACCCAAAAAGCAGGATCGCGCTTAACAGCACGCTCCCGGCGTAAAAGCCCGACCAGCTCGTCGATCGAATCCGCCGAAGATGCGACCGAGTTCACCTGCGATTGAAGCGATGAATCTTCCAATCGAGAACTCAACTTCGTTCGACCACTTAAACGAGAATCGTAGCTCGCAATCGAACTCAATGTATCGATGACCAATTCCGGCGACATCACGCTCCCTGAACGTCTCGCCTCAACGATCAGCCGAGCCGCAAGTCCAGTCACCCGCGCCGTCGCTTGCGATGTACCGGTCATCTCACCGCGACGTCCGCCAGGAAGAGTCGAGATAACGCGGTCGCCAAGTGCGGCAAAATGAACGGACGCCAGGCCAAAGTTGCTACTCTTAAGCGATGTGCCATCTCGAGAAACAGCCCCTACCGATAGGATATTTGAAAGGCTGTAGTTTGCTGGGTAAAAATGCCGAACATCTGTGTTCGTCGCTTCGTTGCCAGCCGCAGCAACGACCAGAATTCCCTTTCGCTGCGCCAACTCGAGTATCGCTTTCTCTCTGTCACTCGGCACCACGCCGCCGCCCGAATAGTTGATAATATCGACGTTAGCGCGGATCGCATACTCAAGCGCCTGAAGCGACAGCTCCATGGCCTGGTTCCCGTCGAGAGACGCCGCATAGTACGCCAACGGCAGAATTTCAACTTCCGGTGCCCGTTCTAAAATCAGTCCCGTCACGTGGGTACCGTGGCCATGCGAGTCAGTCAGAGCAGATGTCTTCATGACAAAGTCCCAGCCATGCAGATCGTCGATCAGTCCATTCCCGTCGTCGTCTCGTCCATTGAGTTCCTCATTTGGATTCGTCCAAAGGTGCTGCGCAAACTTTTCTTCCGACAAATCGAGACCGGTATCGACAACCGCCACCACCGTGCGCTTTCGAGATGGCTCAACGGGAGCTGGGCGATCTTGATGTCGCCGAGGCGCCGATGGCACAGAATCTGGCCCTCTCATACGACTGGTCTCTCTCAGTCCAAATCCAGTCGCAGTCGCTAGGCATGCCATCAAGATGATCGATGCCGGGACAGTGTAAATCGCTCTTTCAGTCATTGTTTCCTCTCCTTAGCCAGCTCAAAATAAGAGCGGCAGCGTCTTGA
The DNA here is from genome assembly GCA_016713885.1 of Bdellovibrionales bacterium. GTDB lineage: Bacteria > Bdellovibrionota > Bdellovibrionia > Bdellovibrionales > JAMPXM01. Next base: position 165,251 of record JADJOF010000007.1, read on the forward strand.
CCGCCATCGATGCGAAGCGCTCCTCGCATACGGTCGTACAAAATGCGAACGGGGCGCATCTCTGCACCCCGTCTCAACTCCATCTCAATTTCATTTCGCTCTTGCACTATTCGCCCATCGCCGCCCCTGACATCCAGCCAGAGGCGCTCAACACCGTTGGGCGTCTGTCTTGTCACGGTCCGCAGGCGATCGCGTGCGTCGTCGTACAAATACTCTTCAAATCCTGCGCCGTCGGACTGCATTCGCAGCCGAACGATATTGCGATATCGATTGTAGGTGAGAATCCGAACAGAGTCCGACACTAAGAGTCCTTGTTCCGAGTACAAGAAAGTTCGATCCCCCCATCGAGCAACCATCTGCAGACCTCCGTACCATGCTCCCAGTGTCACCACGCGCTCGTCGCCATGAATCGACCGATAGATAAAGTACCCGTCAAACCAAGTCAACGAATGAGGACCGACTTTGATCACGCGGCCAGCTGAATCAAACTCGACCATTTGTCCACCTTCGTTCATTCGCGTATACTCCAGTCCTCGACGACGAACACTCTGACCAGCCACCCGCGGATCGAGAGTCCGCCCACTTCGCTGGTCACAACCATAGTAGAAAAGCTGCTCACGACCTCCAATGCGACGGACGACCACTCGACCATCCAGCGGTGAACACCAGCCAAAACCAAATAGCCCTCGAAACGTCGAACGCGAGGAGTAGCGAACTCGAAGTCCTTCTTTTGGTGCCTCGATCTTGAGATCGACAAACAGGGCTTGCTCAAACGGATCGACAGCGACTTCGCTAAAGACTTGTGTCGCGACCAGATTGACCATCAATCCTAATACCATTGCTCTCATTCTATTTTCCCATCCTTTAACACGGACGGAGCAAATACCGGAGCAGATCAAAGTCATGAAAACGCGCGCTCGCGCGCCCCAGGCGCCCAACGACTGGGCCATCGACTGCTAAAAAATAACACTGTCTACACTTTCGACAGCTGCCAAGATGCTAAACGCCGCGAGGCGTTCTCCGTCGTCCTCGATCAACAAAAATGGTTCGATACCGATCTATGGGTAAACGCATCACGTTTAGCATCAGCGCCGTGTCCATCGGACTTCTACTGGCTTTGATGTTAATCGAAGGAACAATGCGATTCGTCGGCTGGCAGTTGAGCCAGCGATCTGATTCGACGAATCGGCCATTCAGGCCGAGCGCGCCTCACGATGAGAACGAGTTCCGAATTGTATGCTTGGGCGAGTCCACGACAGCGCCGCTCTACGTGGCGAATCGGAATGTCGCCTGGCCCGGCGCCTTGGAGCGGAAGCTCAATAGCCTCGGGCTTGGTCGGAACTTCCGAACAATCACCATTGCCAAGCACGGCACCTCCTCCCCTTTTTTGTTGCGAGACCTTGAGCGCGATATCGATAAGATTGATCCGCATCTGGTCATTTCGATGATGGGGATCAACGATCTCAGTTCACTTGAATATTTCCAGCGCGAGGACTGGCTTGGCAGCCTCCGAACGATGAAGCTCGCCAACTGGCTCGCGCAAAGCCCGACAACGATTCAAGCCAGACATCAGTCCCGTCGAAAGTCGTGACATTTATAGAGCCATGCTCCTTCTGCCACCGGGCCCAATCCGAAATGCGACGCATGAAATGCCAAAAATTCAATCCCATGCTGATCTCAATCTGTTCCGTGAAAATGTCGAAAAATACGCTCAGTCTCTTCCTCGCCGTCAACGCTATTTTGTCTACCAGATTGCAACGATCGGACTCTTCAATCTTCACAGCCAAGACTCGGTCGAACACAAAGTGGCGCCGGCACTTTCACACGAGCTTCAAAAAACAGCAATTGAGATGAATCGGAAATGGCTCAGTCATTATCCCGCCGACATGTTTGCTGTTCGATTCTTCGTCTATACAACCATCCACCGAGACGATCTTCAAACAGAGAGAGTCACGCATATTCAACAAGCCCTTGGCCACGGCGGCGTTCTTGATGATGCACTTGTCAGTTTGATTGGAAACTATCAAGACCCACGAATTCACGGAGAGCTCCAAAGATTCGGCATCCGGTCCAATAGTGCCGAGACGCCGTTGAGTAAAACTCGCGCCAACTACCTGCACCTCGCCAGAATGCTCAAGCAGAGAAATATCCACTACATGGCGATGCAGTATCCAATGGCCAACACGTCCGCGCTCCGCTCAGTATTCTCCGATCAGAAATCGAGAATGAACAATTACAGCGACCTCATCACCGCCCCGGACATCAGCAGCACAGTCTCACCAGAGTTTTTCCATATTCTTTTTGTAAGTAACGAAAACTTCCGAGGCATTGTCACACATGAGAACGAGGCCGAATACTTCACGGACATGTTTGTCGCGAACCCTCAGCTTCGCTTTGGCCACACAACGAAAAAAGGTCACGAGCTAATCGCGGACAACATTGTCCAGGTTTTCAAAAATAACTGGGATATCCTCAAGATGAATCTGCCGACCACGCAATAAATTGTCTAGCGCAGACAATGAAGTTCGATCTAATATAGGGGCGATGACGCTAGCCAAAACACAATTCGAACGCCTTCGCCGTCGTGTCTTCAGCGCTTGGATGCAACTCGGCACTCTTCTGCATAAGCTGACCAGCCCTGTTATTTTATTTGTTCTCTTCTTTTTGATCTTCACGCCCTACGCAATTCTGGTTCGCGTATTCCGCCGCCACCCAAGTTTTGACCGTCGGCCACGCTCATCCTATTGGGAGCAGCCCGAAGACAAGAGCCAGCCGGGCCGTAACTTTCAACGGCAATTTTAGGAGATCTCAACGATGTCGTTCCTCAAAGAGTTCTTCGCCTTCCTCAAAGAAAACAAAAAACTCTGGCTCATTCCTCTTCTTGTTGTTCTGCTGGGAGTTGGCGGACTTTTGATTGTTGCTAAGTCTTCCGCTCTTGCACCGCTCATCTACACTCTTTTCTAGAAACCGGCCGCGATGAAGATTTTAGGAATTTCAGCGTACTACCACGATTCCGCTGCAGCCCTCGTTATCGACGGCGAAATTGCGGCAGCAGCCCAAGAGGAGCGTTTTAGTCGAATCAAACACGATGACAGGTTCCCTCATCGGGCCATCGCCGCCTGCCTCCACCAGGCCAAGAGCAACATTGGCGAAGTGGACGCCATTGTTTTCTACGAAAAACCTTTTCTTAAATTCGATCGCCTCCTCGAAACCTACCTCGCCATGGCACCGCGTGGCTTCACTTCGTTTCGAAAATCAATGCCGCTCTGGCTGAAAGAGAAGCTCTTTCTCAAAAATCAATTACTGAGCGAGATTCGGAAAATTGAGCCGGCATTCTCTGAAGAAAAACTCCTCTTCTCTGAGCACCACCTCAGTCACGCCGCGAGCGCTTTTTTTGCCTCGCCCTTTGAGCGCGCCGCAGTTCTCACCCTTGATGGTGTCGGCGAGTGGACAACAACATCGATTTCTGTCGGAGCTCGCGAATCAGATTCGACTACCGCAACCCTAAAGCGCATTCAAGAGCTTCAATTTCCCCACTCGCTGGGACTTCTCTATTCGACATTTACAACATACGCCGGATTTAAAGTGAACTCCGGCGAATACAAGCTGATGGGCCTGGCTCCCTATGGAACCCCTAAATTTGAAAAGCTGATTTTCGATCATCTGATCGAACTCAAAGACGACGGCAGCTTTCGACTCAACCTCGAGTACTTTGACTTTTGCACTGGCATCAAAATGTTCAGTCCTAAATTTGAAGCTCTCTTTGGCGGCCGGGCGCGCCTCCCCGAATCGACAATCACACAACATACTGCCGACATCGCCGCGTCGATCCAGTTTGCTCTTGAAAAAGTCATCGCTCGCATTGTCATCCACGCACGCGCAGCAACGCAGGAGAAAAATCTCTGCCTCGCTGGCGGCGTTGCTCTGAACTGCGTTGCCAACGGCAAGATCTTGCGCTCTGGAGTTTTTGACAAAATCTGGATTCAACCAGCGGCCGGCGACGCCGGCGGCGCACTGGGAGCAGCCCTCAGCGCTCATCATCTTCACTTCAAAAAACCGACCCCAAGAAACAAACCTGCCACTGATTGGATGCGAGGGAGCTATCTTGGTCCCCAGTACAGCGACCAAGAGATCGAGGCTGAGCTTGAGCGTGCCGGCGCAGTCTGGCATAAGCTGATGCCAGAAGAGCTCATCGCGCGCGCGGCGAAGTCACTCAAGAGCGGATATGCACTCGGCTGGCATCAGAATGCTATGGAGTTTGGCCCACGCGCTCTGGGCAATCGCTCAATCCTTGCCGACGCACGAAGTCCTGAGACCCAAACTGTGCTGAACTTGAAAATTAAGTTCCGAGAAAGCTTCCGCCCTTTTGCGCCCGTCGTACTTTTTGAGAAAGTTCACGAGTGGTTCGATCTCAAAACGGAGAGCCCCTATATGCTTCTCGTCGACGCCGTTCACCACTCACAGCTGCGACCATCGCAGCAAACAAACGCCGCGCTCTTCGAAAAACTGAAAACTCAACGCTCGACCATTCCGGCCGTGACCCATGTCGACAACTCCGCACGGATTCAGACCGCACACAAAGAAACCAACCCGCTTCTGCATGCGCTCCTGCCTGAGTTTGAAGCGCAAACCGGAGTGCCGTGCCTCGCCAACACCAGTTTCAATGTTCGCGGAGAACCCATCGTAGAAAGTCCAACCGATGCATTTCGCTGTTTTATGGGAACAGATCTCGATGCGTTGGCCATTGGTTCCTACTGGCTTGAAAAGTCCGAGCAGAAGCCCGAACTTCACCAGAAGTATCACCAATCGTTTTCTCTCGATTAAGAGACCTTCTTGAGTGACGCGGTCACTGGCGCCACTGTCCAACGATTCCGGCCACCTTGCTTCGACTCATAGAGCGCCTGATCGGCACTCTTCACCCACTGATCAACCGTCTGCCCAGATTCAAGCTGCGCGATGCCCATCGATACAGTAAATCGCAGCTCTTTATCTTGATGAACAAAAACCTCTTTGCGAACACGAGCAAAGGCCTCTTCCGCACGCTTCACCGCATGCTCAGAATTATGATCTTGCAAGACAACGGCAAATTCTTCACCACCGATACGAGCGACAAAGTCTGTCCCACGACCGTAAGATTCATGTAAGATCCGGACGCACTCCTTGATGACGAAGTCGCCGATATCATGACCGTAGGTATCGTTCACTTTTTTGAAGTGATCGATATCCAAGATACAAAGACTCACCACGTTCTGAGAAACCTCGCGCAGATTCCACTGGTTTTTAATATGCTCATCAAAACTCTTGCGATTAAAGGCCCCGGTCATGTGATCTGTTCGCATCGTCCGATCGGCCTCAACGAGCTTTCGCTTCACAGTGTCAAGATTCTTTTTGATCGACGAGATTTTCTTTTTTCGTCGCTCGTCGCGCTTTGATGTGTATTCAACATACGAGTCAATAAACTCACGTGATTTGGAACGCAAAACGTCGATCGATTCACTCTCGACGGCTTCTTTCAGCTCTTAAAGCTTGAATGCAAGTCACGATCAGCCACCTGCTCAAATCGCGAGTCCTCGCCAAGCTGTTCGACAAAGTCCCAAAGAATGCTTTTGAAGTCTTCGACGGTTTTTCTCACATACGTGTATTCGTCAACTCGATAGGTGAGAAACAGATGTCGCAACCGAAATAGCAACTTCTCCGGATCAGCCTTTGACGATGGGTCGATGAGCTCTCGAGAAATTTCATCAAATGATTCGCGTACACGGCGGATCGGATGATTTTCAATTTCAAACAGATGCTTTGAGTAGGTATCGATAAAAAACAGCAATGTCGCACGATCATCGTTGAGAGCTTGATCAAGTTTCTTTCGCTTGCGAGCCGAACTGGCATCACTTGCCCCAGCACCCGCATCTGAATCCGAATCAAAATTGAGCTGCTCGACGAGCTTTTCTACCCATCTTTTCATATGGGTCTTTTCGGTGACGGCACTCTATCTTTCAAGGGCCAGCTTTTCCTCAATCACACACGACAAAGGGCCAGCATTGTTACGACTCGCTCAAAGTCCTGTCGACCGAACGAGCGAAAGATTGTTCATTCTCCTATTGAGAATTTCAGTCCAACTAGCAGAACCGACTTGTTGTTTTGTATTTTTGAAATATGGCCGTGGAATTGCTTTACCTACTATGAGGAGTTCGAAAGAGCTCACCGGAGGTAACAAGTCATGAGCCCACTATTCACAATGACACGATGTCGATCCGCACTCACTGCAGCGAGCACACTTCTCACCCTCAGTATGGTCGCATGCTCACCTGTCACTTTTGACAACCTACCACTTGAGTCGCAAAACGGCTCGTACTCAAACTTCTTCAAGCTGAGCGTATCAGAACTGAACATCGACCAGCCTCGGCTCGACTCAAACAAAACCTCAATTGCATTTCAAGTTCTCGATTCTAGTGGCAAGCACGTCTCGAACTTAAAAACATCCGACCTTACCATTACCGAAAATGGATCCGCTGTGCCGCCATTCAAATTGGATTCAAACTCAAAGAAAATCGTACAGCCAGTCGACATTGTCTTTGCTGTAGACATCACGGGATCCATGTCTTCGACTATTGAATCGGCCAAGACGCGCTTAATCAACTTCGTACAGAAGTCTCGCGCCAGCGGAACGCACTCTCGTATGTGCCTGATCACTTTTGGCGACAGCACCGTTAAAAAGTGCGATCGCTTCTATGACAATGATCCGTCCGACCCCAAGACTGAGGTCCAGGTCAAAGAACTCATCTCTGAGATCACTAAGCTTCGCGCGTATACCGGAATTGACGATCCGGGTGGAAGCGACCTCAATGAGAATCCAATGCGCGCATTGATTGATGCGTCCATGGCCCCCTGGAAGGCCGACGCCCAACGCTTCGTGATTCTCATCACTGACGATGGTTTTCTCTACACCCCTGGTAACCAGGGCGCCGTTGGCATTGTCGCTCCGCGCTTTAGCGAAGTTGCTCAAGCCATTCAATCCAGCCAAATGAAGGTCTTCGCAGCAACCCCATCGCTTGCTGGATATGATAAACCTTTTTCCGGCCTTCCGGGGGTCGTTGCCGCAAGTGGCGGCGAGTGGTTCAACTTCAGCGATCTGATCTCTGGAAAGATCACACTGGATACCATTCTCAATCGTATCGTTGATCGCGTCCAGACGACCTATGTTGTCGAGTACACGATTGATGACAAAACGACGCTCGACCCCACGCTCCCGCTCTCACAGCGCCGAATCGAAGTTCGTCTGGCAACCGGCGAAATCTACACCGTCAATGTCCAAGCGATCCAAAGCAACCTGCCCAACGGACGAGAGGCCTATAAAAAGCGCTGGAAACTCAGTGATAAAAAAATACGAAAGGAGACCCTTTCAGTTCGAATCGACGGCCAGCGGCTCGATAGCGGCTTCACAGTTTCAGACGACGGAGACCTTGAGTTCGAAATGCCACCGCCCGCCGGAGCGAAGATTCAGGTTCGCTACCGCTGTAACCTGCTTCGAGACGATGTCCAGCTTGAGCCGATTGTCTTACCGGCCGATACCGACATCGACTCTGTGACGGCGATCATCAACGGGATAGAAACAAAGGACCTTGAACTCATCAAAACTCTCGACGGAACCTACTCATTGCGACTCAACGAGCGGATCCTCTCTGAAGAAGATCCATTCGGAATTCGCGATGCCGATGGCCTGAGCATTCAAATCCGAATGCGACGCCTAAATGAACGACGCTAACAACCGCTACTGATCACAGGCTCAGGGCGTATGCAATCGCGCGCACCTGAGCTGACGTTAATGACAATGACCGCATATCATCCACGCTCGTCAATGAATTGGTGATCTGCGACGCCGTTCGCCTTTTCTTTGTCGATGCCCCGATAGCACCGTGGCACGACGCGCAGCTTGTCGCATACAGTGCCTGCCCATCCAGGACCTGAATATAAAATCGCGCGTTCGTTCCAACCAAGTGGTCCCACATGGGCGGATGCACAGCGGGATCGTAAGCCTTCATCAAAACGCAATCATAGCTCGCTCCCGGGGCGATAGGCGATGGCGAATGCGCACAGGGACGACCATTCAAGTCAGCATTCGGATTGTAGCGATCAACATGCAGCTGATGATTCACGCTATCAGCGTTCGTAAAACGAAGCGTCTGCCCAACATACATTTCTAGCATGGATGCCGATGTGTTCCACGGCGAATTACCGGTACCGGCCTTGATGCTAAACACCTGTGAAGCCGTCCCCGATGGAACTGGAGTGGGAGTCGCCGTTGACGCAACGACAGAAATCATCTTTGAAATTTGAGCAGACTGACCGTTTGGATTTGTAACCTGAGCGTAGAGCGTGACGTCAGCGGGGCTTTCACAGTGTACAGAATAGATTGAAGGCGCCGCTACCTCCTGGTGCCCATGGCAAGAAGCGGAAGTTGCATTGATACTCCAAGCATAAGCCGCACCTGTCTGTACGCCAGCGCCTTTCACCTCAAACGCAATCTCAACTCCCGTCACAGTTGGCTCTTGCTCCTTTTGAACAAGCTCAAGAGCACCTGCGGAACTTGCAGACATGGACTTCGCAAAGTCTTCTCGCAGCTGAAAGGAGTTACCACAGTTCTGATACAGAAATGCAGAGCCTACGAGAACGAGCACGGTGACCACAGCGCTGATCGACTTTTTTCCCATAAGCGATTTCATAACTCTCCTTTGCCTCCGGTCAGTTTGACGAAACTCAAGGCGTTTGGTCCAGGGATTGCTCCCAAATCAGCCGACACACGACTTTCGTGCCTATAGACAAATAAGGAATACGCCAGTGATTCAAGTGTATCATTCCTACATTCCCAGCATGAAGCGACTGCAGAGTATTCTCAATTTGAGATGCCTCACTATCCTGGCCTGCAGCCTGGCCGTTCTGCCCCTCTTACACGCCGAGGCCAACACCGGACTCACGATGTTCCGCGGAAACCCCAACCGATCCTTCTACGGCACTGGCCCTCTACCAACGTCAGCACCCAGAAACCTTTGGCGTTATCCGGATAAACCCATGTGCGGAAACTCCTGCGTCGCCAAAGAGTGCAAACAGTGGTGCGGCACCGGCTGGACTGGCCAGCCCGTCGTCTGGGAGCGCCCAGACGGTATCACCGAGATCATTTTCGGGGCCTACGATAAACACGTGCACTTTGTCGACGCCAAGACAGGAAAGGACACCCGTGCACCGTTTCCAACCGGAGACATCATTAAAGGTTCCGTGAGTCTTGATCCAGACGGCTTTCCTCTTTTGTATTTTGGATCTCGCGACAACCGCTACCGCGTGCTCGCACTTGATCGCGAGCCGGTGAAAGAGGTTTTCAATCTCGATGCGTACAAAGTATCAAAGCGCTATTGGAATGATGACTGGGACTCGAATGGGTTCGTTCACGACGATCGCCTCTTTGTCGGTGGTGAAAACGCTTGGTTTTACATCGTCAAACTCAACCGCTCGCGCGATCTCGCCGGTTTTGTTCAAATCAAACCTGAAATCGAAGTTCAGATGCCAGGCTGGACCGAAGAGATGATGCGCAAACTTCATCCGCAAATGAAGAACACCATGATCTCGATCGAGAGTTCGCCGGTTCTTTACAAAAACCGTGTCTACTGGACAAACTCCGGCGGCATGGTCGTCGGCGTCGATTGGACGAAGGTTAAAGACAAAAAAGCGGAAATCGTGTTTTCATTTTGGACCGGCGATGATACTGACGCAACACCCGTTGTCGACGCCGATGGCAATCTCTACGTCGCTGTCCAATACGAGCTCGATAACGGCCGATCCACTCGCGCATCCGCCGAACGCGTCAAAGAGGTGGGTCAGCTGATCAAGCTCAATCCCTATGATAAAACCGGAAATCCGATCATATGGAGTGTCGCCATTCCACCGCGCGGAGGAGACGGCAAAGGCGGCATCTGGTCGACGCCGGCTCTCGATATAAAACGCGGACAAGTCATCGTCACCACTCACACTGGCGATCTTCTCGCTGTTGATCAAATGACGGGAAAAGAAGTCTTCCGTAAAACTCTTGGTCATCACGAGTGGTCGTCACCCGTCATCGTCGACGATCACTTGCTCGTCGGTCGCTGTGCAAAAGGCGGATTTGAAATGTTTAACTTAAATCAGCGCGAAAACCCGAGCTACTCTGGAGTCACTCAAAACCAAGCGCCTGTGTTGAGTCAACTCCGGCTGTCTGGCGCGGGCGCATTTACGTCGGCTCCCGCGATGGGTACTTCTACGCCTTTGGCGACTAAGCGGCTCGCAAAGCGCTCGGCCAGTGCTGCGATCGTCAGACTGGGATTTACCCCCAAATTTGACGGGATAACGCTGCCATCACACACGTATAGACCTCGATAGCCATGAACTTCGTGATCAGCATTTACGACACTGGTTCGTTCGTCGTCGCCTAGCACACATCCACCAAGAATATGTGCCGTCGTCGGAGCCGCGAGTAAAACCTCAGGACTCACATTTTGAGGAACCCCATTTATCTGCTGCGCCAAGAAAACTGCCGCCTTTTGCGCTAGCGGCAAGTAGCTAGGAAGCGAATTCGCCGATACCCGCTTCAGTCGCCAGCCAAAAAATCCGCGTCTCCACGCGAGATCGATTTTTTCATCAAGACTCTGCATCACGAGAAGAATCACGCTGTTCCGCGCCCAGTCGCCAAAAGCGACTAGTTTCAAAAAATCGACCGGTTTTTTAAAAATCTCAATCGCCAGTCGAAGTGGCCTCAAGAGTCGCCCACCCGATCCAGTGAGCGGCACCGCAAGCAAGCGCATCGCATTGCTCCCACTGGGATACTTAACGGCCTCAACTTTAGTGACGTGGTCTGGATGAAGAGCCGCACCAATCGCGACCCCCTTCGAGTAATCAATATCTCGCCTGCGGCTTGTCGCACCGACAAGACTCTCACCGTTCGTTCGCACCTGCGCTCCGAGCGCATCCGAAAGCCGAGGCAAAAAGCCAAGCTGTTTCATCTTTGATAGCAGTGTTAATGATCCCGTGACGCCGGCCGAGACGATGACCTTGTCCGCTTGAATCCACTCCGACTTTGCAAAAATCGACCGTGTTCTTCGCAGACGAATTCGATAACCTTGTCCCACTGTCTCCGGCAATAGCCGATCGACCTTGCATTCGGAACGGATAACAGCACCCTTTTTTTCAGCGAACCAAAGATAGTTCTTAACAAGCGTATTTTTAGCACCCACACGACAACCCACCATACAGGCGCCGCAGGCATTGCACGGATCCCTGAGCGGCCCCGCGCCCTCAAAATAGGGATCGACAGCAGATCGCTCGCCAAAATAGACACCGACGTCGGTTGCATGAAACGTCTCTGCACAGCCAAGCTTCTCCCCCAGCTTCTGCAGCTCTCGTTCCGCCGCACCGAAAATCGGATTCTGCGTTACCCCTAGCATCTGCTTGGCCTTCAAAAAATACGGCGCAAGTTCGATCTCCCAATCGATCGACCGAGGCCATGCGCCCGACTGGAAAGCCGCCGATCTCGGCTGCATCAAAGTGTTCGCGTAGATTAGACTTCCGCCCCCAACACCCTTGCCATGCAAAAGCCACAAGCCGCTCAGTGGCGTGATGGCTTGAACACCAAAACACCGAAGCCAAGGCGCCCAAAGATACCGGCGCAAATTCCAATTGGTCTTTGCAAAATCCTCGTCGCGAAATCTGAGGCCCTCTTCGAGCACAACGACGCGATAGCCCGCCTCCGCCAATCGCATCGCAGCGACCGACCCGCCAAAGCCACTGCCAATAATCGCGAAGTCAACGGCATGATCGTTCATCTTGACGCGAACTACGGCCGATAGACCGGCGCCAGAACTTCAGCCTGGCCGTCAGTGCCCAAGCCTCCGAACACACTCTGACCATCGGGATAAAGCATGAGGAGTCGCCCCTGATCGCCCCCTTTTACGAACGATACCGTCTTCGACTCACCGGCCTTGAGCGCAATGGACTCCGGCAGACCGACAAAAGAAGCACCCGAATCTTTGACATTCAACAATGCCCAATGCTTTGGATTCGTTGAAAAGAAGTCATCCGGCTCAATCGCCGATCCCGTCTGCGCGCTGGTTGCAATGCGAACCGAAAGTCCCGAGTTGGATCGAAGCCGAACAGAAGCCAGTGGCACTTCAACAATTGCGATCGATGAGTGCTCAAACGCCTGCATGGGCTGCAAGTCAACAATCGCAGACTTGAAGTCCAAAACCGGGGCCTTCTCTTCAGGCTTTCGCGGAGTCATCACAGCAACATCGTACTCTTTACGAAGACGCTTGGCCTCGTTCACGTCGAGTAACATACTGGCGTACGTTTTTGCAGTGAGTCCCTCTAAGTGATCTTGCTTTGCTCCAACCAGCTCCTGGTCTGCGAGCTTATCGCCATCGGCATCAATCAAAACCGAAATTTCACAAAGATCCCACGTCGTCATCGGCTCAAAGAGTTTGGCCGCAATTTGAAGCGTCGGAACTCCGGCCTTATCGATCACACGATACCCAGTCTCTGCCAAATCGCAGATAGTCGTCTGGAACTGATCAATCGTCGGATTGGCCTTTCGGCCGTCACGCGCGATAAAGTTAAACGGTAGCGCCAGTCCGTCATGACGACTTTTGTTTTTCAATTTCAAATCAACGACCGCACCCTGACTATCAAGGCTCGACGTCGAACGCACCGCCAACTCCTCAGCACTGATACGCGATACCGAACGCACAACACTCAGAACCGGCACTCGCGCAAGCTCAGCCCCATTCGCATCAGTCAACACGACAAGTCCACCGACTTCACCAAAAGCTTCAATCTCAAAACGCAAAGAGACCCGTTGCTCGGAGTTCGCCTGCAGCTCTAGACCCTTCTGCGAAGCAAGCTTCAGCCCCACTGCGGCCTCACGAAGTTCGACGTGAACTGAAACCGGATGCGGCGACTTGTTTTTTATAACGAGCTCACGCTGCATCGACCTTTTACTTTCAAGACCCATCACACCAAGCGAGATCGCCGATGGCTCTGTCAACAGTGTCTGCGCCAATGCTTTTTCAATCTGCACGCGACCGGCCCCTTGCCGGCTCAGGCTATAGGGCTTCTTTTCAGCGTCTTTAAGACTCCTGGCTGTCGACATCACAAGCGACTTGAGCTCAGCGGAAGTCAGACCTGGATTCTGCTGCTTGAGAAGTGCCATCACACCTGTCATGTGGGGCGCCGCCATCGATGTCCCAGACATTTCAGTACCCGCAGCACCTCCGCCCATTTTTGCAGAAATGATCTTGGCTCCTGGGGCCGAAATCTCAGGTTTTAAAAGAGCATCAATCGACCGAGGGCCTCGCGAAGAGAAACTTGTGATCGTATCGATCAGTTCTGGCTTTTCAATCTTCTTCGTCGTCGTCAAATCAGCACGGACGGTTCCTTGACCGAGCGCCGCCTTCAATTTGATACCCAGCACCTTACTGATCATGACTCCAGGAATTCCAAACTTTTCTCCGTCACCACCACCCATGACAAATGGCGCATCATCTTGGCTATTGACAACAACAACGGCGATAGCGCCAGCCGCCTCACTGCGACGAATCTTATCCGCAAACGACACGCCCCCGCGATCAATGAGCGCAATATGACCACTCAACGCAGCCGCCGTCTCAGGGGCAAAGTCTTGATCCGCTAGACCTGCGTAAAAGAGCTCTCCGACAAGACTTTGGATTTCACTGAGTGGCTTCGTGATCGCACCCTCGATCGCTTCGGTGTAAATTTCTGGATCATCAACCGTAGTGAACTTTGCCGCTCGAAACTTCCAGTTCTGATCCATATCATCAACCGATGCCGCAACCGAAATCGCGTCGTCAGCAACCCCCGGAGATCCAACGATATACGGTGTATCTCCGCTATTTCCTCCGGAACAAACAACTACGGTTCCAGATCGAGAAAGGTTCTGAATCGCTTCCGTATAGAGGATGTGTCCATCGCCATATCCCGATCCGAGCGAAAGGTTCACGACATCAAGTCGATCCGAGGTATCACCATCGCCATTCGGGTCTGCGGCGTACTCCATCGCGGCAACGACAACGGAATCATTTGTCGAACCATCAGCGCCAAACACTTTCAAAGCATAGAGGCTCGCATCTGGCGCCACGCCGTCATAGGTGCTCACGCCATCGCCACGCCCCGCAACAGTGCCCGCCACATGCGTGCCGTGCCCACCCTCATCAAGGGGATTCCCATCGACAATGGGAAGTCGTTTATTGAAGTCGACCGCCCCCGAGTCGTACTCGGTGCCGACGAAATCTAGCCCACCGACGACTTTTACCGACGGGAACAGTGTCGTTGCCTCGCCAGGTTTAATGTCTTTGTAGGCCTGCTCGGTTCCAACACCGCCAAACATTGAGTGCGTGTAGTCAATGCCACTATCAATGATTCCAATGCGCATTCCTTGACCGCGAACACCGCGCGCATGCGCCGCTTCGCCGCCAATAAACTTCACCGAGTTTCGCTCTTGGATCGCGCTTGCCAAAATCGATTTATTTGTGACTTCAACCGCTGGTCGCGAGAAGAGACCCGCACTCTCCAGATGCGAGACCCCACCGATCGCACCGATCTTTTCCTCAAGAGCCACCGGCGCCACGATCGCAAAACCGTTCAGAACCAAGCGGTAGCGGTAGACGACTTTGATATCCGCCGACAACTCCGTCAGCGATTTCAAAACCAGATCCTGCTCAACTGTGAGAGCCTGAATTTCATCAGCCGTCGGCTTTGTCGTTACGGTGAGGAGCGGCGCTGTTTTTAACTTCACCAGATAGAAGCCATGCGTTCCTGGCTCGGGGCGCGTGCTGAATATTCCCGTGTATCCTGGAGCGAGTTCATACGCTCTGGGCTCCGAGGATGTGTTTCCAAAAAAGGAACAACCCGCAGTCGTCAATATCAACAATGCCTGGAGCCCGAGAACCAGAATTACATTTTTCGAAACGTGCATGATTTCCCCCTCGAAAGACCAACACCGCGCCTTGTTGAATCACGACTGACGCCGCAATTCCAGGAACAAAATCATCCGATCTTTTTCGACAGGATTTGGGATTCAACGGGGCTTGGGCTAAGGTGACACCAGTTCCGCGGCGCAACGTCTCACTACCAGCGCCGATTCAAGAAGGAGGGCTCCCATGCAGGTCATTTTGCTCCCAGTTCTTATGACATTGACGATGTCAGCGGCATCAGCGGCAACAACCTCGGCACTTGCTAGCCAAACACCCCAATTGCAACCCGGCCTTTGGGAAACCAAGGCTGAAATGACACTGAATGGTATCGACCTTCCAGCCATGGACGACAGTGATTGTGTTTCAGAAAAGTCGGCAAAGGATGCGCGGCGTTACGTCACTCGGTACCTTGAGGCCAATGATTGCCAAGTGACGGCATGGACCTACAACGCCCCAGCGCTCAGTATCGGCGTTCGCTGCGACAACAATTTCGGCAAGGGATCGGGTCTATTAAAGGGAACGCTCACACTCAGTCAGTTTAAGATGAAAGGTGTGATCAAGACTTCGACGGACATGGAGTTTGGTCTCGACTTTAGCGGCCGCTACACGCGGACCTGCAAAAAATAGCGTTTGCGAGCCCCAAACAGCATCATTGTGCGACTCGCCTCACGACCATCGATCCAACGTCAACCACGGCCTTGGCGGCCCCAGATCGCCGTACTGGATCGCACGCGCTTCCTCCCGCGAAACTCCCCACACCCCGCCTTCAATTTCGTTGAGATCGACGTAACGCCACACGCTCACGAACGCTCTTCCACTGGCGGCGACGAGCCTTGTCCACGGGCGCTGTAGCCAAAAACTCTCTGTTCTCGTCTGTCCCTCTTCCATCTTCACTAAAAGCGCAATCGCGCCGCTCACTGCTCTTAGGAAATTTTGAAAGCGCTCTTGCTCTCGACACTCGACGAGAAAATGCAGGTGATTGCCGGCATTCGCGAAGCGGTGAACGTGAACAAACTGGCGCTTCGCGTGTGCGGTAACCAACTGGGCGACTCGCTTTCGTCGCCCACGCTTTAGAAGCGAAAATGCGCTGCGTGTCCGCATCACGACATGAATGGCAGCCCGTGGCGAGAAGGGCCGCTTTGTCTTTGCGTTCGACTTTTTGAGGAGATCGCCGCCAAAGGCCGTCGAGCCGAGCTCATTTGTCGAGAGCAGGCGCTGCTGTTTTGGCTTTCTATGGCCCAGATGCAACTTTGCCAGTGCGACAATTAGTTGAGTGAACCGCCTGTCTTCTTTCAGACTTCTTCTTGCGTAAAAATGAAGGGAGTTTGAGGTGCACATGCACAGAAGTTACAGACGGCTCACTCGTGCTGATCGTTATCAAATGGAGAGGTTTTTAGCGAGGGGAAAAACCAAAGATTGGATTGCCCTCGAGATGGGGTTCCACCGGTCGACAATTTACAGAGAGTTTGGTCGTGGCAAAGTTGTTAAAAGCACTACGACGAACGTTACGCCGCTTGGAGCATATTCGGCCTACAAAGCTGACTGCGATTGGAAGTCCAAAACATATCACCGTCGGGATTGTTTGTTTCGCGGATACAAAATTAAGGGCTGGGTTGAGGATCAGATTCGCATCAAGCTCTCGATGGGCTGGAGCCCGGAGCAGATTTCTGAGCGATTTTCGCTAGAGAAAAACCTCTCCATTAGCCATGAAGCCATCTACAAGTTCATTTCATCTTGCCAGAAAAAGGGCGAGACGCTTCATCACTATCTTCGACACTTTGGGCGAAGAAAACGACGTTTTAAACGCCGCAGTCGATACTGGGAACTTCAGCATCAACGTCGGAAGTCGATTGAGGCACGGCCGAAAGAGGCAAATCAGAGAACTGAAGCGGGACACTTTGAAAGAGATCTGATGCTCGGTCTTCGCGGAACTGGCGCGGTTCTTACTATTGTCGACCGTAAAACTCGCTACACGCTACTATCGAAAGTTGAGACGACGCATGCAGAAGTCGTGAACAGCGCAACGGCCGCAGCATGCGTTCACTCAAGAGCAAAAATTCGCACAATGACCAACGACAACGGCCATGAGTTCGGCGAGTTTTGGAAGTTGGAAGCGAATATGAAAGCACCAGTTTATTTCACACATCCACTCTGTCCCTGGGAACGCGGAACAGTTGAAAATACGATTGGACTACTTCGGCAGTATTTGCCTAAGAGGACAGATCTCAGAACTATCGACGAGGAGACGCTCCAGGCCTGCCAGGACGCTCTCAATTCGCGGCCGCGAAAGTCGCTCGGATATCTAACGCCCGATGAAGCAAGGACCGGAAAGCGTCGAAAACTCATTACGTAAAAACGTATTGAAAATCCGAAACCTGAGTATTACGAGAAATATTATATGAACGAAGAAGAGATTAAGACTTGGCGATTTTCATAGCTAAACTTGTCGCGCTGGCCGGTTGAATTCGGCTTTTGCGCATTGGTAGCGATGGTTTACTTCCTGTCAAAGATGACGTCAAGAAGAACTGATTTGATTGATGATCTGTGGTCCAAATGCACGATATGGCCCACGATAGGCCGAGGTTTTGTCTTTTCTCTGAAGTCTTGCCCTGTAGCCGCCAGACGACGCCAAACCTCAAACAAAGCGTGTGCGCTCGCTCGATTTAAAATTCAACGGTCTCAAGAAGGTCAGGAACACGAGCGCGCCAACCGAGCGTCGACTCGATGCGAAGCCGTAGCGCATCCGACGCCGGAAGCTCGCCATGAGTCACAAAGACTTGCTTTGGCATCTTCAGTCGCTTGAGCCACTGCATGATCTCATCGGAATCGGCATGCGCCGACAGCGATTCAAGATTCACGACCTCAGCCCGAACCGGCCACATTTGACCATGGATCTTGATCTCTTCAGAACCGCGAACCATGAGATCACCGCGCGTTCCACCAACCTGAAAGCCAGCAAAGACGACCGAGTTTCGCGGATCTCCCGCGAAGGCTTTGAGGTGATGGAGAATTCGCCCGCCCGTTGCCATCCCACTTGCCGCAACTACAATCATCGGACTTGTCAGCTCGTTGATATGAATCGACTCTTCTTGGGTTTTAACAACGCGGGCCGTGCCACAGACAGCACGGGCCTCGACAAGAGATAGTCGTGTTTCGCGAGCATGCTTCATAAAGACATCATTCACTTTAGATGCCATCGGGCTATTGAGATACACTGGAACATCGGCAATCTCGCCGCGCTCTTTCAATTGGTGAATATAATAAAGAAGCAATTGCGCGCGTCCGACAGCAAATGATGGGATCAAAACAATACTACCGCGTTCGACAGTGCGATTGATGACATCGCGCAACTCATCGAGTGGCTCAACAAGCGCATGGCGTTTATTGCCGTAGGTCGATTCCACAACCACGATATCAGCCGACTCCGGCGCCTCTGGCGCACGCATAACCGCATCATTCACACGGCCAAGATCGCCAGAAAAAAGAATCGAATCATTCTGGTATTGAAGCCGCACACTCGATGCACCCAAGATGTGACCGGCGGGAGTGAACGTGATCTCAAGACCACTCTCTAAGCGAAAAGGCTTTCGCACGTCGACTGCGCGAAAGCGCTCAAGAGATTTTACCGCATCATCTTCTGTATAAAGTGGGAGTGCAGGCTTGTGTTTCGAAAATCGTTTGCGATTGGCGTAGGCTGCTTCCTCTTCCTGCAAGTAGCCGGCATCGGGGAGCATAATAGCACTCAAGTCACAGGTTGCCTGTGTCGCAAACACATCGCCTTTAAATCCATTTTTAACAAGACACGGAATGTACCCGCTGTGATCGATATGAGCGTGAGTTAGAATCACCGCATCAAGCGTACTGGGATCAACCGGAAATGGCGCCCAGTTCTTCTCTCGAAAGTTCTTATAACCTTGAAACAGCCCACAGTCGATCAGGACTCTCGACGTGCCAAACTCAACAAGGTAGCGCGACCCAGTTACAGTCTGTGTCGCGCCAAGAAACTTTATTTTCATTATCCCTCGAAAACGTTGCGATGTTTGAAGAATGCATGTGCCTTCTTCTCAATCTCGCCGTCTGTTCCCTCTTCCATTCCATCCATGCCGACAATCTTGTCGCTGACTTTCTTGATCTTATGTTCTTCAAGATAGTGTTTGAATTCGGTCTTCGCTGTGCCCGAACCAATCACATAGATCTCTTTTGCAGGCTCAAGTGCATGCGCCAAATCCTTGCCGAATTTGTGCATTGCAGTTTTCTTTTCCTGATCAGTGTGATTGGTCTTGTGGTGATGATTTTCTTCCCGCTTCATCGTCACTCGCTCAACTTTTCCCGGAACGAAAGTGAAGAGCTTTGCGTGATTGTGATCCATCCAAACTGCGACGTATGCCATTTCTAACCCCCTGAATGTGGGGCGATTTTTACCCGAACGACCCACAAAGCCAACCCCGAATGCGGTCTTAGCCCGTAGCATAAAAACGCCGGCAGACCTTTGACCAGAGTTGTCCCAGCGATCGAGACAGAAACTCCCGCCAAGTCTGTATTTAGTCGACTATAGACATATGCTCAAACGCCTTGATTCGATCAGCCTCACCGCCTGGATATTCATCTGCCTCGGTCTTGGACTCGCCCTTGGCGTTTACTTTCCCGACGCCGCCCATGCCGTAAAACCATTTCGAAGTCTTTTTTTGCACGGCGTGAAGTGCATTATTGCACCACTGATTTTTGCATCGATTGTCAGCGGCATCAACTCATCCGGCAGCACCAAGGGGCTTGGACGCCTCGGCTTTCGGTCTATCATTTGGTTTGAGATTGCAACGACCATGGCACTGGTGGTCGGTCTATTTTTTGTCAACTGGCTCCGCCCAGGGGATGGACTTTCAATTGGTACAACCATCGACCCCGTCGTCGCACAGGCCGCTCAGAACAAGATGACGGCCGCAGGTTTTATCGAGCACCTCTTACCAACCAATTTCGCAGAAGCGGTAGTGAAGGGCGACGTTCTGCAGATCGTTCTCTTCTCTGTAATCTTTGGTATCGCGGTGCTCATGGCAGGCCCAAAGGGCAAACCCATTGCTCATTTTTGCGAAGCGCTGAATCAGGTCATGTTTAAGTTCACTGAACTGATCATGAAGCTCGCACCAATCGGTGTCGGCGCTGCGATGGCCGGATCAATCGCCGAACACGGGCTTAGCGTTTTAGTGCCGATGGCCAAAATGGTCGGTACGCTCTACCTCGCACTGGCCGTCTTTGTTATTGTAGTTCTGATTCCTGGCCTTATCTGGGCAAAAGTAAAACTGCGACCATTTATTCTGGAGCTTCAGCCGAGTCTCGCTCTTGCTTTCGCAACGACGTCGAGTGAATCAGCCTATCCCGGTGCCCTGCAAGCTCTCGAGAAAATGGGCGTATCGAATCGGATCGCAAGTTTTGTGCTGCCACTGGGCTACAGCTTTAATCTTGATGGCTCAACACTCTATCTCGCCATCGCCTCTGTGTTTATCGCGCAAGCGGCCCATATCGAACTCACGCTTCAGACCCAGCTCGCCATGATGCTCGCTCTCATGCTCACCACAAAAGGCGTTGCTGCTGTTCCGCGTGCCTCAATGGTCGTGCTCTCGGCAACACTCACAGCGTTTGGCCTACCGCTTGAGGGTGTCGTGCTTATTATGGGGGTCGATGAATTCATGGATATGGCACGAACATCCGTGAATCTTTTTGGCAACTGTGTCGCCACCACTGTTGTTTCGCGCTGGGAAGACGAGAAGCTTTCACGTGACTATCAGAATCATTAAAGCGGCCCTCCCCGTCGCGATGCAAGCTACTCCCAAGCAGCGCAACCACACCGAGATCTCGCTATCAAAAAGCTAAAACGGGCTTGCCTGCGGCACCTAAACTGGATCAGCTTATACCCATGGCGAATATTACAGTTTACGAGTACAGCGGCTGCAGTACGTGCAAAAAAGCATTGCGCTTTCTTGAGTCCAACAAAATGAAATTCGAACGGATCGCGATCGTCGACTCCCCGCCCTCGATCGCGGAACTCAAAACCATGCTCGAACTCATCAAGGCGGATGGCGGCAACATAAAGAACCTCTTCAATACCTCAGGAGTGCAATACCGCGAGCTGCAAATCTCCGACAAAATCAAAGACGGCCTCACCGAAGCCGACGCCATGAAGCTTCTTGCTCAAAATGGAAAGCTCATAAAACGCCCATTTTTATTGATCGATCAGAACGGAGAAAAATCCGGCACCGTCGGCTACGACGAGAAGCGCTGGAGTTCTCTTCTACTCTCCCGTTAAACAGTTCTAAGCGGGCGGCTGACGAAGCGGCAAACTCAATAGAAACTGCGTGTGTGCCGCTTTTATTTGGTAGGCCAATGTTCCGTGGTGCGCTTCAGCGATACCCTTTGAAATACTCAGTCCTAAGCCGGTACCGCGTCCAACCTCTTTTGTCGTATAGAACGGCTGCATCATCTTATCAACAATAGTCGGCTCAATACCAGATCCTGAATCGACAACCGAAATCACCGCGTTCGCCGATTGTCGATACACCGAAACCTCAATCCACTTTTCGTTGCGATTTTCGATGGCGTCATAGTTATTGTTAATAAGATTGACGAGGACCTGCTCGACCTCTGCTGAGCGGCACTCAAGCAAAAGGTCGTCAATAATCGAAACGCGCAGGTCAATCGAACGCTGGAAAAAACGCTCTCGACTTAACTCAACGACGTCTTCGACGATGCTACGGATACTGACGATCTCCATTGGATCGCGTGACGAGTCTCGTGAAAAGGCTTTTAATCCTTTGATGATTCGCGCAATGCGATCTGTGGTGACCTGCATTCTGTACAGATCACTTTTCAGACGTTCGGTTTCCACTGGGCCTGCTTCAAGTAGCGTCAAAAGGTGGTCGGCCCGACCTCGAATGATCGCGAGTGGATTATTGATCTCGTGAGCAACACCGCTGGCCATTTCTCCCAGTGCAGCCATCTTCGCAGCTGCGCTTGCCGACTGTCTTTGTGCCACAAGAATCTTCTCAGTCTCAATGCGAGCACGATCAAATGAGATCCCTATGCCGTAGGCAAAGCACGCTCCAACAGAGTAAACCAACGTTTTGTAGAATGTGTACTTGCTCGAGTCTACAAGCGGTACGATCGCATCGTATTCCTCTGCGACTAAAAGCATGACCATTCCAAAAACCGTCAGTATGACTCCAGTACGCCCGCCGAATCGACCAAGCGACAGGTATCCCACGAGCGGCAAAAGCACAAACGCCGCCGAGACTGGAGCTCGCAGACCCCCATTGTTAATTCCACTATTGACTGCAAGCGCAAAAATAGCGGCGAGCAACAGAAGACCACAAGCGCGCGTGCTCGCACTTTTTCGAATCAAGAAAAAATTGAAAATAAGCAGAAATGCGCTGATGAGATTGGGAATATACATTGCGGGCGTCATCGGAGAGATGAGTGCCCGCGGAACCATTGCTCCAACAGCCAACAACCCGAGCCACAAGGACACCTTTCCGGTCATGGACCTTCGAAATCGCCCCTCAGTCCACTCATCATTCTGCTGCATGCTCGGCATACTCTGATTTTAAGCAGCAGATACTCATTTGGTGTTTTACTTTCGGCCCGTTCTCGACCCTGGTCTTGCTTAATTTTAAGTGAAGCATGCAAGCTTAAACCGGAAAACCGAGCAGTAAGCTAAAGAGTCGCCAATTCAAGAGATACTCGCCGGGCAACGATCGTTCGAAAATACGAATGGCTGACCAATACAGTATAAATAAACCAATTCGTGCGAAGCGCAGGCGAAGAGGTGGCCTCACCTCAATGGTCTCCGACACACGCGCCCACATAGATGGATAGAGGGCAATGGCAAGCAGAACCGCATAGGTGAGATAACAAACAAATCCTGTGCCATTCCGAAGGAGCAGCTCTTTGGGCTGCTTCCACTCTCCACGAAACCACTCATAGCCAGTCGTCAAAAGTGAATTAAAAAGTCCTACAGATAAAAACAGCGCAAGAAAGACCCTGACCTTCTGACTTCGAAAACGAAGCGAGATAAAGACAGGCCAAAAAACAACTCCAAATATGACATCATTAAAGTAAAAGAGACTTCTCTGAAAAAAGTCGAACATCGACGTCGCAGCAAATGGTCGCCAGGTGTGGCGAAACAAATCAAGTCCCGCAAGGCGCAAAATGCCGACTGCCATCGCGCCCCATACCCAAGCGCGGAAAAAAAATCGAACCAATCCAAAAGTACATAGCGCCAAGCCATCGCAATCGAAAATGGGGACTCCGCCTTCAGAAGCTTTAAGAGCTCTAGTATTGGAGAAACCGTTTGTGTCATCTCTTCCCTTGAGAACAAAGATGCACTCGTTCTTTGAGCAAGAACAACGACTGCTGTCCCCAACAACAGTTTCAAACCCTTTCTTTGCACACGAACCACTTCGTCAAGCACTCGAGCCTCTCGACTCTCCCAGCGAGCCAGAGCGCCAAACGGATGCTTGATTCCCAACGTCCATCCTTGACAGACAGAAGCCAACACTGACCAAAAAGACCTTTCAGATTGTGGAAGCGTAATGAGCGTCAGCAGCGCGCACGGGCCAAGCCAAACAAGCGCCCGGAGCGGCCAAGCAATCAAACGCGCATTCGTCGCATCCTCTATTGAGCTGGCTCCAACAAGACCGAGGCCAACAAGTACGACAAAGGCGCCGACAAGATAAATAAAATGCCGATTGCGTCCATTCTGACCAAAGTATCTTACAGCGAGTGTCAATAAAACGGCCTCAACCACGATCAGACCTGATATCAGTACGCACTGAAAAAATGGTATATTCGGCAGCTTCCCCGTCAGCATAATATCCGGGAATGCGATCGACAAATTGAGGCGCATAAAGAAACTGGCAAGACCGGTGACAAATAGCACTTGGAACTTTGCCTTTGGCCACAGCAAAATGCCGCCGATCAGAAGCGGCAACAGAGGCCAATCCGACCGACTCATGTAAAAGCAAAGCGGCATAGCGACCGCAGAGCAGACGAACCACCAACGGAATCTCATGACGGAAAGATCCATAGAGCAAACACGCCAAAAAGAAGCAGCATTAAGGTGTGCGTCGCAACAATTGGCTCCCACCGCTGCCCCTCGGATCTGAAAAACGGCACTCGGTAGGTTAAAACAATTGCAGCAAGCAGCAGCGACCAAAGAATCAGACCCGTCGCAAACGATGAGAAAATCGACTCCCAAGCAAACGGATCCGGCCGTGCCGAAAGCTCCAAAAAGCTGCGATAGATTGGGAATAGCAGCGTATAGATGATCGCGATAACCACGGGACTCCGTGTGAACCTTAAGAGATTAAAATAAACAAACCGAATCGAAAACTTGTAGGCATGAACATTCTCTCGTTTGAAAAAATCGAGCGGTGAAGATGCCAACCACAAATGATTGCTACAGTCCGGAATATTTAAAAAGTAAAGACGCCCAAGGCCCGTGATGAAGTTGGCGACGGCCGGTGCGATCAACAGATAGACCGCATACAAGCCCGAAGCTCGAACAATACCCAATCCGCTCTCTGGAGACTGCGCCACGCTCAGGGAGAAGATAGTGGCGGCCACTGCCACGAGGAGAAAGCCTTTTACAATCTGAACAAGCCCACTACACCACACTCGGCTATCATCACGTTGGTAGAGGTTCTCTCCCTCCGGCAACGGGAACACCACCGGTACCGCCAAGTGAGCGGGGCTAAATACGAACCGAAGCCGCTCGTCTACTCCCTTTAGAAACGAAGTCATCGCTAACCCGATCATGCCAACCGCGTAGTAGTTAAACTTCATGTAGGTCAGCCACGAGGAATGAGGCACGGCACGAATCGTAACGATCACAATCGCAATAACGATCGCGAAATAGCAGAGTGCCCTTCGCCCCGAAGGGCGGTTCGGGCCTAAAAATACAAACGTCACAATCCCCACAAGCGGAAACAGCAACAAAAGAGGAAGCGGCGGCCATTGCCCATAGTGAACGACCGCTAGGAAAACCCAACCAGAAACAGAAATCAAAACCGAATAATACGCCCGTAGCCGCGGTTTAAGAAACAGCGCAACAGACGACAGCGCAACCAAGAAAACAAGCAACTGCAGCACTGCCACAATGCTGGGGTAATGCAGAATACTCATTTTGATCATATAAAAGACCGGTGTCATGAAAGCGAACACAGGCAGGAGCAGTATCAGAATCAATAACTGGAGCGGACGCCCACGAGCACTGAGCCAGTCTACAGCCTGTTCTTCGCGCCTATTCAAAAAGGCTTCACATTGCTCGGGTCTCATACCGACCGCGCGAAAAGTTGCTTCGTTGCCGACCAGATTGACTGTGCCGGAGTTCCGTCCTTCACTCGGTACTTCTCCAACTCATGAAATGGCACCGATGGATGGTCGTGATGAACGCCATGGAGATGCGTCGAGCACGGTAAGAAAATCTCCATCACTAACGGATGACCCGAAATATTGCGCGAGTTTGCCGGCGACTCGAGCCCGTAGACCAAGCCGTGCTGAAGCGCACTGACAAAGTAGTAGTACGGAATCATCAACAGCAGCGGCAGAAACCAAATGCAGAGAAGCCAAACTCCACCCATTGTGAAGAGCAGCGCGACCAACGACAAAACCGCAACTGTGTACTCGAGGTAGTCTCCCGTCCTCCAAGACTCACGAGTCGTCGAGCGCAAGAACTGATTGGCCGGAGTAAAGTATCGCAAAAAATCCATCAATAAATTGCCACTCAAGAAACTAACAAAAAGCCGCCGAATGAATTTTGTAAAACTCAAAGGATAAAAATTGTAGAGCTTCAAATCCGGATCGACGGGCCCACCCAAAAAACGGTGGTGTGCAATGTGATTGGTCTGATAGGCATAAAAAGAAACTGCAACCGGGTACAGACAAAGATACTTTGCAACAAGACGATTCGCTCGCACATTCCGGCAGATTGCACCATGCAGACCATCGTGTCCGACAAGGTAGTTTGCAAATTGCCGATTCGAGATCACAAAAAACGTCAGTAAAAAAGCAGCTGGGTGCTGATACGTAATTCCGATGCTGAGAAGAATGATCACCCAATTCATCGCAAGATAGGCGACCGTTTTATTCATCGCTTATCACCAAGCGGACTCCGGTAGCGTAAGAAAAAGTGTGTCCAAGCGGCTGCGTCAGGCTGACCAGCGAAAGGACATGAGCTATGAATTTCCAGATGGGAATCATCAAAGTTGAGATCAAGATTCCAGAGCTTGTTCAAGCGCTGGAGAGCTTCAAGGAGAATCGCGTCCACGCGCTTGAAGTATTGAGCCACGAAATCCGCAACGGTGTTGGTGACTTCGTGAACGCGCTTCTGCAAACCGAGATGGATTTATATCTTGGGCAAGCTGAACAATCCGCCAACAAAAGAAATGGCATCCGGGAACGAGAATACGCGATCAAGGGCGTGGGCCTTATTCGCATCAGAATGCCGACAGATCGGAAAAGATCGTTTCAGAGCGTGGTCGTGCCGCCTCACGAGCAAATCGATCCACGGCTCAAAGAGGACATCGCAGTGCTTCATCTCGCGGGTCTTTCGAACCGGGTCATGGCTATGGTATCGAAGCGGATACTCGGAGTTGAGGTGTCGACAGACACAGTCACGAAGTCACTCGACGTCATCGAAGATCGCGCGCTCGAGTGGCTTGAACGGCCTCTTGAGAAGAAGTACTGGGCTCTGTTCATCGATGGCACCAACTTCCGAATCCAGCGGAGAGGCTCGACTGAAAAGGAGCCATCGCTCGTCGTACTTGGCATCGATGCCGAGAGCCGTATGAGCATTTTAACGATTCAACCCGGCCAAAAAGACAACGCCGAGTCTTGGCGCGAGGCCTTCAAGGATCTTATTAAGCGCGGACTTGATCCTGACGCGGTTCAGATCGGCGTGATGGATGGCCTTCCTGGTCTCGAAAACGCATTCAGAGAATCGTTCACAAAAGCAGTCACCGGAAGATGCTGGGTCCACTCGCTCAGGAATGCGATGGCGAAAGTTCCTGAGCGCCTCCGTGAGCCATTTAAAAAGCTCGCCCATCAAGTCATGTATGCCAACAGCGAAGCCTCGGCCAGAGCGGCGTTTGGAGCGCTAAAGGCAGAAATGAAAACTGACGCTGAGAGATCGGTTCGGGTTATCGAAAAAGATCTCGACTCACTTCTCGTTCACTACAAGTTCGAAAAGCGGTTCTGGCGAACTCTGCGAACGACGAACCCAATCGAGCGCGTGAACAAGGAGCTTAAGCGTCCAACAAAATCCATGGAGACACTGGGAGAAAGAACGCTCGAGGTGTTGGTTGCGTTCACCGCGATGAGGCTCGAGTACCACTGGATCAGGGTTCCGGTTGACTCTAGCCATCTTGAGAAGCTAGGAAGCTCGAAACGAAACAAGATTGAAGAAACTGTTCTGCAACTGATCCATTAATCAACCAGACACACAAAATCTAACGCTACCCGGACTCCCTTTGACCTTTATCTCCAGGAGTTTTGAAATTTCACGAATAGAACGGAATGTGTCGTAGCTGATATCTCGATTAGGAACCTCGAGGCCAAGACGCTTCTCAATGCCAATGATGAACTGTACGGTCGTCAGTGAATCCAGGATCCCAAGCTCATAAAGGTTGTCATCAAGGCCCACCGGCGCCTTCGAATAGGAATTGGCACTGACGTCTTTCAGAACGGCTCGAACATCCTTCTCGAGATCCACCATAAGTCTACTGTAGCAGACGAAAACTGAATTTCTACGACTCCAATACCAGACTTATGCGGCGCATCAGCGGCTCCCCTGCTCCACTCTTAGAACAGCCTTGTCATCAGGCTTTACCCCGCGAATCACACGATTAAAGACATCGCGAAACCACTCTTCAAAGCGATCAATATAGAAGTACGCCGCCGGAATCACCACCAAGGTCAAAAGCGTTGAACTGATCGTTCCGCCGATCACCGCAATCCCCAGACTCGTTCTTTGTTTCGACGCCTCATTAAGACCAATCGCAACAGGAACCATGCCCGCAATCATCGCAAAGCTCGTCATCAAAATCGGCCGCAGGCGCGAACGACCACCGGCAATCAGCGCCTCAACACGCTCCATGCCTTCGTGCTGACGTTCTTTGACAAAGTCGACAATCAAAATCGAGTTCTTGGTCGCAAGTCCCATCAGCGTCACACAGCCAATCATCGAGAACAGGTCAAGAGAGCTCCTCGTCACAAACAACGCAACAAATGCCCCACAGGCGGCAAGCGGAATCACCAGCATAATCGTAATGGGCGCAATGAAGGATTCATACAAACTCGCCAAAACAAGATAGATAAAGAAAATCCCAAGACCCAGAGAAACCAGGATATTCGTCACAAGCTCTTTGAAGCGTTCGGCTTGACCGACGAACGCAAACTCGACTCCAACCGGCGGCTTGAGTTCAGAGTTCATGAGCTTCGTGATGTCCGACATTGCACCACCAAGACCTGGACCGCCAGGAGCGATGTCTGCCGAGAGCTGTACATACTTGGCGCGGTTCTCGCGCAAAATCTCGGATGGCCCCTGTGCCTCAACCGGAGTCGCTAAAAGCGAAAGCGGTATGAGCTGATTGTTGATATTCGGGATTCCAATCTTATTGAAATTCGACGCCAGCTCCCGCTGCTCAGGCCTCAAGCGGACGCGCACGTCGTAGTCGCGACCACTGACCTGCATTGTCGCCGGAATCGAACCCTCTATATAGTTTCGAAGCTCTGAACCCAGGGTCTGAAGCGAGACCCCCGTCTCAAGCGCTCGCTCCGTATTCACCTTCACTTGAATCTCGGGTTTACCCACACGGTAAGAGGTATCGACCTCTTTTAAAGCCGGATGCGATTTGATTCGGTCAAACACCTTTGCTGCATACTCTTGAACCGCAACCAAATCATTGCCTACGATATTCATGTTGAACTGTCGCTGACTCTGTCCGCTCGCATCAGGATCCGCAACTTTCAGATTGTACTTCTGAAACTCAGTTAGCCTCTCGCGCACGATGTCTTTCACTTGTGTCGTGCTCAAGCGTCGTCCCTCTTTTCGCGACTTTAGCCGCACGTAGAACGATCCCTTATGCGCCTGCGCCATGCGGTTACCGACCCGCATGAGAGTAAACTCAACTGTATCAAGGTCGTTCAGAACTTTATTGATCTTGTCTCCGACCTCTTGTGTGGCATTTAAGCTCGCACCTTGAGGCAAATCAAAATCGACTCCGAATTCTCCGTTATCTTGAGGCGGCAAAAACGTAACCGGAACACCTTTTAACAGAAGCACGCTCAAAACAAAGGCCGCGAATCCGGCACCAATGGTCATCTTAGGGAACTGGAGGCAGAGCTTCAGAAGTCGCTCGTATTCGTTTTCAAGTCGGGTCTGAAAGCGATCAAATGATTTTAGCAAACGCTCATTGTGGCGACCGATCACTGTCGTGGGCTTAAGCTTCTCGGCCGATCCGGCAAAGTAAGCCGAGAGCATCGGTGCGATCGTCAGAGCATCAAAAAGACTAATCGCCATCGCGAAACAAATTGTCAGTCCAAACTGCTTAAAGAACTGACCAATGATCCCCTGCAGGTTTCCGATTGGACCAAATACAGCAAGCACCGTGAGCGTGGTTGCGATCACCGCAAGCGTCACTTCATTCGTGCCCTTGAGTGCGGCCTCCATCGGCCCCATGCCCTGCTCGATCTTTCGATAGATATTCTCACGCACGACAATCGCATCATCGACCAAAAGGCCAACCACAAGCGAGAGCGCAAGTAACGACATGATATTGATGGAAAACCCCATCCACGACATCAAGATGAACGCACCTAAAAGGGAGTTTGGAAGCGCAAGCCCCGTGATCACCGTCGAGCGAAAACTGCCGAGAAAAAAGTAAACAACAAGAACCGTGAGCACAATACCGATCAGAATCGATTCCAACACGTCATCGACATTGGCCTCAATGATCCGTGACCGGTCATTCACAACCGTCACCTTGGGCGAGCCCTTTAGCGCACCAAAACGCTCGTTGAGCTTCGCAACGGCCTTATGAACGTCCTTTGCCACTTGAACAGTGTTCGCTCCCGCCTGCCGATAGATCTGAAAAATAATGGCGCGCTTGCCTTGAAACCAACTGCGAGAGCTTTCATCCTCAAGTGAATCATTGATGTCCGCAACGTCGCCGACGGTAATCGGCCGTTCGCTACCCGTCATGCGAACGATATAGTAACGAATGGCATCGATTGAATCGAATTGTGCAAGGGTCCGATAGGTCTTTTCAATAAGGCCGTTTTCGACATCTCCCGCGGGAATATTCTTCCCCGCTCCTTGGAGCGCGCGGGTCACAGCTGACGCTGGAAGCTGAAAGTACTTGGCCTTATCGATATCGATTGTGACGTGCACTTCGCGCTTGCGGCCACCGATAATATCCACTCGGCCAACCTGATTGACCTGCTCAAAAAGCGGTCGCATTTTCTCGTCGGCCAAATCGAAGAGATCACCATCCGGAAGTTCGGCATTGACCGCAATTTCCATAATCGGCGCGTCCGAGGGGCTGATCGAACGAATAACCGGTTGATCAATATCATCTGGAAGTTTTCGACGAACGTTATCGACCTTCGCTCGCACCTGCTGTTCGGCGTAGCGAATATCCATCTTCAAATCAAACTCCGCCGATACGGTGCTAAACCCCTCCCGACTGATCGAGGCCACTTTCTTTACACCAGAAATCGATGTGAGCTCATCTTCAATAACTTTTGAAACTTCTGTTTCAACTTCAGCCGGTCCTGCGCCAGGATAAACAGTTTCGATCATCACTGTCGGAAACGACACATCGGGAAAAAGATCGACGGGCAGCCGACTCATGCTGATCAAGCCGAGCACAATCATCAAAATCACAAGGCACGAAATAAAGAACGGACGTTTAATCGAAAGCAGAGCTGGTGACATGCGCCCGAACCTCCTCCTCAGGCGTTCTGGAGTCAACTTCCGTGGGCACTTGGCCCACAATTTCGTCCATAGTTTCGCGCAATAGTTCACACTCGGTCTTGACGCACACACGGATCAGAGCGAAAGGTGAACCCCTTTCGCTTTGTTTTTTCAATGTCGTCAACGAAGGAGCTCGTCATGAAAGTCCTCGTTTTTGCCGCCTCGCTTAGAAAAGCATCGCTCAATCGCAAGCTCGCAGCACTGACCGCAAGCCTTCTCGAGCGCGACCCATCCCTTCAGATCGACCATGCCGACTACCGAGATTTTGAGATGCCTCTCTACGATGGCGATCTTGAGGAATCGTCAGGCCTCCCTTCCGGAAGTCGAGAGTTTATCAGTCGCATCCAGCAGGCTGGCGCCATCGTGATCTCAACTCCCGAGTACAACGGCAGTATTCCCGGCACTTTGAAAAACGCACTCGACTGGGCCTCACGCGCAAAGCCCAATCCACTCGATAAGAAACCCGTTCTACTCCTCGGAGCCTCGCCTGGCGCACTCGGCGCCATACGCGGCCTATGGCACACTCGCGTGCCACTTGAAGCTCTTGGCGCCTTTGTTTATCCGCAAATGCATGGACTCTCGAAAGCTCACGAGGCCTTTGACGACGCTGGCCAACTTCGCGATTCCAAGGATGCTGAACAGCTCATGAAGCTACTGCAAACCTTCGTTCAGTTTGCAAACGCGACGAACTCCACGGGGAAGTAGCGCCCGCTCGTATTCTGGCGGCTGATTGATTGAGCGCTAGGGCCTGGCGCACTGACCATGAAACTGACAGCGCACCATCTCATTGCGAAAACGGTGCAGCTCAAGCAACTCGTACTGAAGCTCGCGATCGTAGCCGTTCGCACCAGCACCTTTTTGACCGATCGTGATAAATTGAACGCTTGCACTAAATGCCGTTCGCTCAAAATGCATCGCGCTTGATGTCGAATAGAACTTCAATTCCTTGCTCGAACGAAGCGCCTTAACGAACCGGGCCCGCTGCTCTCGCGCTTTTTCAAGACCACCGTTGATGTCTTTCCAACATTTAACTTCGGCAATCTGAACGACGTTCTTCTGGTTCGTCTCGACGTCCGTCTTAAACACCACAACATCGAGCTCGCCAAGCGTCCCATTCTCATCGGCATAGCCAATGCCATTCAGCACTTCAATTTGAGCGTCCGGAAAATGCATTTCATATTCACGCTCGAGATCAAGACGCGCGATCTCTTCGCAAATGGCGCCAGAATCCTCATACGAACGCGGATGATTCTTTAGCTGCTCAAAATCAGACGCCCAATCCGCACTCGCCGGAAGCGAAACCATCAGTGCCATCACAAAAAAGAACACCTGCCGCATCGACCTTCTCCTCGACGTCATTGATGGCCGATGGCTACCTGGAATGTTCGAAAATTGCAATGCAATCTGCAAATCGCGAATCGGACTCGGCCCAAGCCAGCCGATTAACGCGACCATTCCCTCGTTGACACGATCAAGAGCCGTTCTATCCTCAAAGCGTCATGGGAGGACATCGTCATGCTCAATAAGCTTTTCGTTTTCGGACTCGTTTCTCTCTCGCTTTCAACTGAAGCAAGCCCAGTCCATTTTGATTGCGAAAACCCCAGCGGCGACTCGCTCCAGATGAGCCTCGATGATTCATACTTTTCAACGTCAACACCGGCACCGGAAGCCGCCGACGTGGCCTTTCAATTGAACGGCTCAAGCTATCAGTGGCGCAAAACTCAGTACCTCTCGTTCCCGATGACCACCGGCGAAACCGCCACGCTGTTTCGTTACGATGCCGTGAACGAGGTCTATGTCCAGATGACTCGCGTATCCGAAGAGGCCTCGGTGAACCTGACTCATGAACGAGTGGACTACGAATTCACATGCAAGACGTCCTATTGAGATCGCTCGCATCACAACACTGGTTTTGAATGGATAAAGACCTTCAATTCCTTTAGAAGACGCACCAACTCGAAGCCGATGGAGTCGCCTAAGGCTTGCTTGACACTGTTGCGCAGACGTTCTCACCTCACTTACGATTTGTTCCAAATGAAGCTGTGATGACGATGGAAGCGATGGCAGCTTGCAATGCGGTCTTTGCAAGATTTGGTTTTGGTCAGAAAATTTCCTAAGCAATTAGATTGAAGTTGTTCCGTAGGTCGAATATTTCAAGGCCTATCACGCAGGGAGGGTATCCATGAAATTTCTAAGTGCATTATTATTAGTACTCGCGGCAAGCCAATCATTCGCCAATGAATGTTTTGATTTATCGGCTGACGGAAAGACTTGGGATGCAAAGCCATTTACATTGTGTGTTGAGCAAAATACGGGCGGGACGTCCGAGTACAAACTAACTCTGTCCAGAGATAAGCGAAGCGTCGCTGTTTACTTTCTAAACTCTGTACCGGCGGGAGCAGATTCGCAGGTCTTTGGCGTCAACGCGATGACCGGTTCGATCTTAGATGACAGCCTAACGATTTCTATCGGTTACGGTGAGATCAGTATTGGTGGCGGAAAGTACTTCTACAAAGAGTAGTCGAGGTTCCGTACCTATCGAATCACAGCTCGAATCAAAAGGCTCGTTGCCTGAAACCGACGAGCCTTTTGCATTCGTGACCGGTAAACACTAAATCGAGTCATTCCTGCCAGAGCGCCCAAGGGGCCCGCGACAGACTATGGGCGTTCAGACGATCGCCCACCACGAACTGAGAAGAACCCGAAGAACCTGAATGGAGCGACGTCAGAGCGACATTCTCCTAGGTAAACTTGTGTGATTCTAGTGGTTTGAAGTGGTCGGGGTGACAGGATTCGAACCTGCGACCTCTTGCTCCCGAAGCATGAGGTATCGACAGCAGTATCAAATAGATACGACCTATGTCCCGCATTTGTCCCGCAATGCTTTTTCATCACACAGCACCGCCTATCTGAACGATGTCGGCAACGCCGCGAGTGTCTTCCTCGGTGAAATGAAGATATGTTTTCTGTGCCTCATCGAGAGAAAGTCCGGCGTAGTGACAGATCAGTGCCGGGTTCGCCGACGTTTTGAACGCACGCGTCAAGAACGAGTGACGCAAATCATGGAACCGGCCCGACACGAATGCCTTGTTCCGACACGTCTCCCACGCGCTCTTGTTGCCGTCCGATCGCTGCCGCTGAGTCGGATCCACCGGTGACGGGAAAAGCCAAACTTGACCATTTCCGGCGCGCTCCTTGAGCCGCTCATAAACGACCGCCGAGATGCCAAACTTGCGGGCCTTTCTGATCTTCGTGTCTTCTGCGCGAAGCGTTATCGTCCGCTTTCGCATGTCGATCCGATCCCAACCGAGCCCCATGATCTCGCCCTTTCGCATGCCCATCGTGACAGCCATGAGGATTTGAAGACTGAGGTCAGCGTCCGCGTTCGCCAAAAGAGCTGCGATCTCTTCGTCGGTGAATACCTTCCCGGCCGCTCGCTCCGGATCCGGATTGATCAGCTCCGGAGTTTTCTTGATAACGCCGAGTCGTTTGAGCGACAGCAAGAACATGGCAAGCCACTTCCGATCGTTGAAAAACTTCCGATCCTGCGTGGTCTCGTGCCTTTTCTGTGGAATATAAACGGCCTCCCACCACTTCTCGTCGATCTCTTCAGGCAACATCCGACCAATGTACGGCTCAAGATGCTTCCATGAGTTCTCGATGCTGTAGACCGTGGCTGGCGACTTGATGCGCTTTTGATCGATCCATTCAGGAAAGAGCTCAGCGCAAAGCTTCCGACCGCGCCGAATAGTACCCTCGCCCAGAAACTCAAGACGATATCGGTCGGCAATGATCTTTGCCTGACCAAGTACCGTGGTCTTGGTTGACCACTCAATGCGTCCTTTCCCTTTACGAGAAATGCGCAAGTAAATGATTTGAGACTCAGGGTGCCGAAATAGATTCTCGCACCCCTTGCCTTTAATCGGATCAAGTTTCATTTGTTCGGAAACTTCTTAACAAAAGCCCGGACATCCTCAGGGTCAAAGAGGATCTTCTTTCCAGGCTTGTATGTTTTGATCTGCCCTTCGGCGACCTTCTGGTAGACCGTCGACTTTGGCATCTGCAAAAGCGCAGAGACCTCTTCGATTGAGAGATACCGCTCAAGCTGCTTCTCACCCATCACTTAACCTCGATGCAAACTGTTCGAATCTCTTTGACGGTTCCATCCATCAGCTTTTTCAATTCACGCGCTGATGACTCACACGATTCTTTCGATTTGAATCCACTGACATTCGTCAAAGCGTTGCTGTTCCCGCTGCCCATCAATCCAACGTGCATCGCTATCACTAAAACAAAACCCATCACACCAACTCCATGCTTAGCTGTCCTTCAAGTGGCTCATCAATGATCTCGTCGTCATCCTCAACGATAGCGACTGGCTTGTTTCGATTGTGAAAGTTGACGGCTGCATCTCTAGGATTGACCGTCACCTTGAATGAGTCTCGGTCACTCGTCCCATTGATGACTGCGTCTTCAGCGTGCGCAATCATCCGATAAGCTAAATCGAAATAGCTCCGCTTAAGTTCTGCACCGACAAATCGACGTCCCATTTGAACCGAAACGACGCCTTCTGATCCGATACCAGTAAACGGCGAGAACACGAGGTCATCTTTCGCCGACCACAGGTCAAGGCACCGATGAATCAGATCAAGTTGAAGTGGCGCAATGTGACGCTCATCCTCATCTTCTCGGGCGATGCGGCCGTTAAGCGTGTTCGATTGCTTAATGTCAAACCACACTGGGCTTGCATAATGTTGCCATCTATCCACAGGGAACTCCTCAGGAGTGTGCGCGATCGGCTTCGTATTCACGCCGGGCTTTCGGAATGTGACCACGTAGTCAGGCAGACCTTGGCGGCTCATTGATGAGTCTTTCTTGATCTGCTTCCAGAGAAGTCCAAGCGCCTTGGTTCGCTGCATCGCCACGACTGGGTCTTTCCAAATACAGACCTCAGAATGATAGATGAACCCACGCTTTTGAAACTCACGGATGACATCACCTCTGAAATCACGAATGCCGATCACGCCGTCACGCTGCTTTGACGTTGTCAGATTCATGCAATGAATCGATACATTTCGACCTGGACGCATGATGCGAGCCATCTCATCAACCAAGAATCCGAAATGGACCCAGAACTCGTCGTAGTTCTTTGAGTTTCCCATGTCCCGATCACTGTTTGAGTAAGTGTAAAGCGATGAGAACGGCGGCGAGAATACCGAGTAGTCGATTGAATCGGAATCAATTGAACGAGCGACCTCAACGCAATCACCGTTGTAAATATCAAACAGCCTGCCTGATTCACGGCGAAGATTATATGTCGAGACCTCGCGAGTGAGCTGTCTGACTTCGCGCTCTTGAAACTCTCTCATGTGCTCAACGAGTGACGCCGCCATTTCTTCGGCCTGCGCCTCTTTCCGTTTGATGTTCTCAAGGACTGGACCCTCAGCAGCGTGAGCGATCATGGTCACAGTCACGGGCCTAGTCTGACCGAAACGGTAGCAGCGGCGAATCGCCTGATATATCTGCTCAAAGGAATCACTTAAACCTACGAATGCCATTTGATTGCAGTGCTGCCAATTCAAACCAAACCCTGCGATTTTTGGCTTGCTGATTAGAACGCGAAGCCTGCCTTCTGCGAAATCAATCAAGGCCTTCTCTTTCTTCTCAAGCTTGTCAGATCCTTTGATCTCGACCGATCCCGGAATCAGACTAGCAAGCTTCTCACTCTCATCGTTTCTATGGCACCACACGACGAACGGACCTTCGGACTTGTTGACCAAGTCAGCGCAAGCCGAGACGCGCTCGTCTACCGTTTCGCGCTTTACTTGTTGACGGGCCTGAATGCCGTACACTTCCGGCGCAGTCTCAGTCATCTCACCAACGCTATGCATATTCATGATGAGCTCTGGCAAGTCGTAGCCTTCAGCCGAGAACCCGATATCAGATGGCTTTTTGATAAATACAGACCATGTCGCAAGCCACTCCCAGAACTTCGCTTTGCCGTGACCTTTAAGCCGCCACTTTGAAGTCTCGCCCGAGTCATGGATGAAAAACATCGAGAGCATTTCAACTTGGCTCATGACGCCAAGAAACTCAGCTTGTGAGCCGAGCTCCATGAAGTCATTGGGCGATGGCGTCGCAGTACAGCTAAGCCTGTACGGTATCTTTGAGCAGAGCTCAATCACCTGCGCCCTGGTCTTTGAATCCTGATGCTTAATGATCGACGACTCATCAAGACAGACGCCGTCGAAGTATCCGCGCTCAATGCCATCTCTAAAGTTCTCGAGCATCTCGTAGTTCGTGATGTAAATGCCGGTCTCTTCGTCAAACTCGCGCGCGTACTTGATCGGAATGCCAAGCTTGTCAGCTTCGCGTATCGTCTGCTGCGCAACGCAAAGAGGCGCCACGATCAACACTCGATTGCCAGTGTACTGATGAACAGCCTCAGCCCATGCGCTTTGGATGAATGACTTGCCTAGTCCAGTGTCGGCGAATACCGCTGCGCGCCCACGCTTTAAAGCCCATTTTACGATTGCGGCTTGAAACGGAAACAGCATCTCAGGCAGTGGCATATTGGCGTCAAAGCCAGACGGCGCATCGTAGCGCGCTTTTGAGTTTAAGAATGTCTGATAGTCCATAGTCGTCCCCCCGGAAACACTCACGGCTTCACCTCTATCCCCTCTAAGACTTCTCGCATTTCGGCGAGCGCTTTGGTTGATATATCGAAGCAAACATTCCTGTCGACAGTTTCGCACTGGCAATCGATCGAGATTCGCTCCAACGCTTTTATTGCCAACAACATCGCTTTACTGTGTGCAATGGCTGTCAATTTAACGCCGTCTAGCATCTTAAGAATTTCGGTGTCGGTCATTTGAACACCAGTAAAATTATTGTGACGAGTACCACATGCCCAATAGCGACGACGAGAAACGAAATTGGAGTTACCTCAATCACAGTTTCGCCTCGCAAGTATAGACCTTGTCTTTTATAACCATAAGGAATACCGTTCTCGAGGCGATCCTCGATCGCCAAAACAGCAAGGCCCATTCCAATAAGAACCGACACTACGCCAACCAAAATAACTGTTGGAACCTTAACACTCACGACGCTGCCTCTTTCTCTTTCTCTTTCTCTGTAACTGTGTATCCGCACCCGCGAAGGTATTCCGCGAGCTCGTCATTGCCGTGAAACTCGATCACCTGATCAAGTGACGCATGCTTTTTTAAATATTGAACCATGAGATCAACGCCGATCTCTTTCAGCAGGAGATCCATGTCGCTTAGGCACTTGTAGTATTCCGAGATCAGGCTCGGCGATAGCTGCTCAAGGACGTCAGTCGGCTGAACGTAGATGTTGAGTCTCATTGCGCCCTCTGTTCTGGCTGAATTGCGCGATACGCACGAGAGAACTCTAAGCCGACCGCCTCTTGCAAGTTCACGCCACGCTCTTCTAAAGCAACGATTGCGTCGCCTGCGATCTTGCCTTCATGCGTGCGGTCTTCACCGTTCACATAGTGCGACACAAGCTCAACGTCCTGAGAGAACCCAAAGACGTGCCGAGCTCCTTTGATTTCAAATTGTAGGTAGACGACTCGACGAAAAGTCATGCCCACTGATCTCCCCACTTAAAATTAAGCTTTGCGAGCATCTCGTCCATATCTGAAACAAAGCGCGGAATGAGATCAGAAAACGCCTTCATTTTCTCTTCATCGCGGCGAACAGTCAGAACCTTGATCGGGTTCTTTTTCATGGCCGGATGGTATTGGACGAAGTCCCATGCGTCCGCGTCCATAACCCAAAGACAGAACTGATACTGCCAAACATACTCAGGCTTGATCTTGTCGTCGGTCGCAAAGCGGACGAAGTGCATTGGATTATACGGGCACTTGATTTCAACGCCGCGATAGCCTTCAAAGTCCTTGACCATGCCATCAGGCGAACAGCCGATCCGAAACGAATCATCTTTGAAGACGAACGGCAGCTCCTCAACGATTGTGCCTTTCATGAACTCATACGATGAACGAGCCGCATCCTCATGCTGATTGCCCCAATCAAGATACTTTGAATTGAGCTCTTCCATTTGGCCTGTGCAGACCTGAGACACAAGCTCAGCCATGTAGGTCGCCCGAGTCTCTGAATCAGCCTTGGCAACGACGCGAGCAGCATTGCTTGCCGAGATGACGCCAAGCTTTACGCGAAACCATTCAGCCGATGTTTGTTGAGCGAGGTTCGCGTTGAATCCGTAGCGCGTGGCGAATACGTCGTGAATCGCTGAAATCTGTTCTCTCGTTTTCATGTTTTCGCCTTCTGGTCTATAAACCCGTTAAGCATAATGATTGATCTCTGAATCTCTTGATCTGTGAGCTCACCAAGTGATGCGATTTGACGGCTAAAGGTTCTGGCCGCGTGCTCGATGAACTTGTCTTCTGTTCGCCCGAGCTCTGAGAGCATTGAGCTAATCTGCGATAGCTTCTCATCACGGTCGGAACTAGGTGCCGCAATGGCCGGAGTATTGAAGTCGATCGGATCGGCTTCGTTTGAAACTGCAATCGCCTCATCAAATCTGCGATGGTCTGTCATCGGCCACGTTTTATAGGCCTTTCGGATCACCGTTTTCTTGATCATGTCATGCTTGTCAGTTTGCCATGGCGTTGAGACGCCCTTTGCCTTGTGCGCTTTCCATGAATCGGAGCGATCGCGAATCGACTCGATCTCAATCATGTTCATCGTGGCAGTTAAGAACTCACCGTCAGTCGTCTTCGCAACGCAGTAGGCGCCGACCAAATCGCCGCGACTTTCGCTGAATGGATTGAACTCATGAATCGGCTTTACGCCTGGGCCTCTTGATTCAAACTTATCGCCTGAGAACACAACGTCAGCGTGCGCCCACTTGATCGCACCGCAATCAGTCGCAAGCTTCAGGAGTCCGATATACGACACCGCAAGGATGATCTTTTTGTCTCGTGGCAACAGATACGCAAGCTTGTGAACCGGGTTCAATGACAGGCCAATGGCCGCGACATTGATGACTGCGCGTTTCAGAGAGTCAGGACTGCTTTGCGCAATGCCCGACAAGTATTGATTGTCCTTCAAGATGCCTATTGCAAACGATGCCTCACGCTCAAAGTTCACAGCGC
Source organism: Bdellovibrionales bacterium (assembly GCA_016713885.1). Taxonomy (GTDB): domain Bacteria; phylum Bdellovibrionota; class Bdellovibrionia; order Bdellovibrionales; family JAMPXM01. Next base: position 205,413 of record JADJOF010000007.1, read on the forward strand.
CATGGATCTGCGCAAGCTGTGCGAACTCAGCGCCGGCCGACTGTACGATTTGCCGCATGTTTTCGATTTGGGCTGGCAGACTCATTTGCGTTCACCTAGCGCCATGACTCGCACCCGCTCCTTGGCCATCCGAACTCGGTCAAACAGATCCTCAACAAGGAACCGAAGGTCCTCGTCGCTTTCGTCGATGAGACTCTCCATCGATGCCCCTGCGAGCAGCTCAAGGAATATTCGCCGAGCTTCGGCAATGCCGTCCTGACGACCAAGAGCTTGCGCATCTTTGATCTCTTTCTTGTATAATTCGAAATCGAGAATGATGTCTTTCCGGCGCAGGTCGCTCATTTCAATCCTCTCAGTATTTTTCGAAGGTTTTCAGCCATGCCCCAGGCGCCCATCGCCTCGAGCCTTTGGATCATCGCGTGGAGGCGCTCAACTGATTCGCTCATGACTCACCAATCCTTTCGCACCTTGAACATGCGCCATCGCTCCAGCAGCTATCAGTCGCGTGCATTTCGCCAAACTCATCGATAGGTCCGATTTGAAACTTCGTGCAGGCGCCGGCTTCCGCACAGCACATCTCAGCAGCGGCAGCACTCATCGGCTGTTTTCCGCAAGCCACAAGCGACAGCGAAAGAAGAATGACAGCGATACGGATCATCGATCACCGCCAGCTCTCAGCATGTCGAAGTCACGAATGCGATCGACCTCATCCATTGGATCTGGCGTGAGTGACTCATGCGTGCGCTTATTGGTTTTGAAGTATTGATCGAGCGCCCACTTCGAAAGATCCTGTCTTTCAACCGGTGTCAGAAAATCAGTGATGTCTGTCTCACGGCCGCTCATTCCCACTTTAAAAACGTACATATCCACGACGGCGCCATATTCGATTTGAGCTTCGATTCTGAGCGACATCTCAAGATCAGCGTATGTTTCGAACATTTGGCCTCCGGATTTCGGGTAAAGAATTCCCTCGCGCAGTTTTCACTGCACGGTTTTTAAGCATCTCTGTTATGGTGCGGAACTAACCGGCCTCTTCCTCCCGCTTCAGCGGGTGGAAAAAGCCGGTTCTCAGGCACGCTAAGGACTCGGCACAAAGCAAGCCGAGTGCTCTGCTTTGCTGGTGCATGTCCTGGCCCGGACCCTGTGAATTGTCGTGGCCGAAACCCTGCTCTTGTATGCCAGTTGGGATACCCCATCTGGTCCGTTTGCATCTATCCAGCTGTCTAGTACCGACCGATCAACGCGTCTCATGATTAGTATAGTAAGCCTTTCGATATCAAAAGACAAGTCAAATGATTAGTTTGGTCTGTTTTTTATCGAAAGGAAACACGTTAGGCTTATTTTGATGAGTGTTTACGGCGGATTAGCCGACAGAATAAGGGACCACAGAAAGGCCCTAAAATTGACCCAGAGCGGGCTTGCTGAGCGCGCGGGGCTGTCGTTTGCCACGATCCAGGCACTCGAACGAGGGGCATCAAATCCTGAGCGAAAGACCTTAGCGGCCATCGCCACAGCCCTCGACATATCGATTGGCGATCTTTTGGGAGAAACCGTTGAGCCGGCACCTATGGCCGCTCGCTCGATCACCCAGGAGGCGGCGATGCACCCTACCCTAAAGGACGTCGTCGTGATCCTTGATAGGCTTGAATCGGTATCACCTGAGCGGCGGGCGGCGGCTCTTGCGATTCTTTTCGACGACTCTTCGCTTGCGCCAGAATCTTTCGATCTTGCTCAGCTTGCCTCAACAAAGCGTTAATTGCCTCGATCACGTCCCGCACAGTGCCGCCCTCAATGTCCCAATCGGCTACATCCCAAGCGTCCTTTAGTGCTTAATTGGTTATGACATTTGATTAACAATTGATTGTTCAAGTCAGGCATCCATCAGGCCGATTTAAATGAACAACCATGGAGGCTATGTGCAATTTGTCGTGATTCTGATCGCTCTCGTGATGGTTTTCGCAAATCAAGATGCAGAGGCTCAGAGCGCTGAAACCCTCTGGAGAGCGCGATCCCTCGAGGCTAAGGACAATATCAAACGACTACTGGACTCCAAGAAAGTAGCAAAGAAAGTTGAGTGCGAGTTCCTTATCGAGCAGGCGTTTGAAGGCCTAAATGATCCAAAGTTCAAAGCGTTTTCAAAGACCGATAAGGGTGGGTTAACGGTACTGCTGACCATCGGCGACCCAAAGACAAAATCCTTACTCGGACTGGCCTTTCTATTCGGGGACGACAGCCGCAGGCCACTATTCATTCGTCCGATTTTCTTTGAAGACGCCAGCAAAACTGCTTGGACATTTGCAATTACGCCACTCACTTCGGGCGGCACTTTTGGTATAGAGACAAAGGACTGCGAATTTTTATTCTCCTCTGAGAACTATCTGAGTCCATCTGTGAAGGCCAAGTAGTCCCGCACCGAGCCTTGATTCTGTCAGGCTTTGACAGATCATTTAAGAATCAGCCACAAGTCTGTTATTCTATGACAGCGGGCTAATCAAGGATGAGAGGCTCGTTTTTCATGAAACTAAAAGGCGCATTTTTTCCAGAGATCCGAAAGGTCGCATCCGAAAAGCTTCAGATTGAGCTCGGCTGTAGTCCCGAAGTCGCAAAGATATTTCACCCGAGTATGCGGACCGATATCATCCCAGACGATTCAGCCGTTTGGATTCAAGCCTGCACGCTCCAGCAATGGGAAGAGTACGCAGGCGAATGGGAGCACGAGGCGGCCCATGGCTTTGAACTGGAAGTCGATCCGCCGCCAGCCTATTTGATGCACTGACGTTTCGCGATCATCTCGATTTCATCCTGAAGCCGCTTGATCTGCACAGCTTGGCTGAATGCCAAGTGCGCAAGTGGCAGCACCAGCGCCATGGCGAGAATCATCACAAGCACTGCGACGCCAAGCCGGGTCATTCAGAGTCTCGCTGGTCAGCTTCATCCCTCTGGTCGGCGCGCATCTCTGCGAACCTGCCAGTGAGCTCTGCGCCGCCCGTACGATTGAGCTCTTGCTCGAGAAGGATATTCTCGATCCGACGAATCTTCACGAACGCGCGCCTACGAGCCCCACGAAGTGCGATGATCACCCGAGAGAAGGCAGTCATCACCATTGCGGCCCCGCCACACAGCGCACCGACGACCTTCACGAAGTCATCGGCACCCATTCCAAACACGGCCGCGACTGTTTCGATCACGCGTACACCGGCATGAGAATGGCGACGACATCTTTCCGATGATTCCACGGTCTGATTCTGACAAACGCGTTCTGCTCAATCGCGTCCTTTTCAGTGAGCGTCTTCGAACCGCCGCCGCCAGCTTCAATGACGTGCTGATCATCGATCATGAATGCAATGTGAGTGATCTTGTCTGGCCTTAGGCCATAGAACACCAAGGCGCCAGGGCCTCTCATCTCACGCTCTGAAACGCTCAAGTAAAACTCAAACATTGCCTGCGCTGACTGATCACCTTTCGGGTCCATACCGACTGATGCAAGAATCTCTTGCACGAGGCCAGAGCAATCATAGCCACGCATCGGATCATCCCCGCCCCAAATGTATGGCCTACCGACAAAGTGCCACGCGTACTCGCAAGCAATCATCTTTTTGACCATCATCGCCACGCCTCACATGATTGAAGTTTTGATTTCAAAAGCACAAGATTCTCTTGTGGCGAACAGAAGAAGTCGAAAAACATCGGCTCATCACACTGCACCTTGTGCCCATCGCCGTTCACGATCATGCACTTGCCGTCTTTCTGCATAGGCAGATACACGTCTGGCTTCCAGTCAGGCTCATCGCCTGATCGCTTTAATGACACGCAAGCGACCGATGCCATGTATGCAAGCGCCAACAGAAAGGCTATAAGCGCAAGCGTCAGGTCATCTCTTCGTCTTGAACGCATCTCGTAGTTCTTTCGCGGCTTTGATTTTGTCATCCTCAGTCCTTGCCATCTTTGCCTGTTCAACCAAAAGCCTGACCTGTTCAAGATCCGCTGCATTCGTGCGTTTCACCTGCGCTTCGATGATGAGATCGATCACGCGCTGAAGTGCGATGAGAAGCTCGATGATCTTGACTACGGTCATTCTGGTTTTGGCTCTTTGCCGAGTAGCTTTTTTGACACGTTGATCACGAACTGCAAAATGCCGTTCGACTTCAGTGCCGGGATAAGCGCAAGAGCCTCGCTCACTGCGAGAAGTGCTGCTAAGATGATGACCAGTGATTCATTTTCCATTGTTTACTCCTTTGAAGTTACGTGTTTACTCCGACGATCCATTCAACGTGTGCCTTCATTAGCGGGGTCCACTCAGGAAAACCGTTGCGGCAGCGGAAGTACACGCTGACCCGGAACAATAGTACGAAATCGTGCATGCCGTTGCCGACGTGCAATTTGCCGCCGGTTTTGTGTCATTCGCCGCATTGGCATTTAGATTTGTAACGATATCTGGCGCGGCGCTAAACTTGCCTGCTGCAAGTGTCAATGAGCATGTTCCAGACGAGATGTTTCCAATTGAGGAAATGAGTCCGCCAAGATCACGAGTGATTGAAGACGACGATGAGCATAGAACGGTTGCCGTGTCGAATACTCTTCCATTTGCTATTCCAGTGCTCACGCTGTTAGCGATTACAATCGCGGGGCTATTCTGCGACACGTTCTTGATCGAGATGTACGCTCCGGCCTCCGCGTAGCAAGTGCCATTGCCAGATACTCTCTGTCCACGAAGGACGACATTGATTGTTCCGGCACTCGAGAGCTGAAATAAACCCGTTATTGTAGCGACAGAGTCGTTACTTTCAACGCTGAGACCGCCAGGCGCAATAGCATAGACCGACGGTGAGTAGTTCGTCCCATCGTACCATCGGAATTCGCATATCGTTCTAGTCCCAGTTGTCGCCGCACTCGATGCATAAAACTTTCCGGATGCTGTGACTTCGTACATTGCAGCGGGCGCCCCGGTCATTCGAATACCGAAGTCATTGGCTGTCGTCGGCGCAAGAGCCTGTCCTTCAAGCGTATTGGTCCCGAACCCTGCGACGTTGAATGTTGTGAGTGATCCACTCGTCACCGTTGATGAACCTGACGCAAACGAAATCGATCCGCGTTTCGAGATGGCGTCGATTGATGCTGTGGTCTGAGCGGTCCAGCCTACGATTGGGAACGACGCCTTTATGGTGACGCTATCACCGTTCGCAAATGTCTGAGGAGCCGCTTGGTTCAAGACACCGTTGTAAACATACGCTTCGTCACCGCCCATGCTCCGAGCAAGAAGCGAAGTTGTTGAATTGTATAGAACTTGCCCCGGATAAGTTCGTGTTGCGCTGCTGTCATAAAAAGTAAGCTCTCCAAGAACTGTCTCAACCGATGAGGCAGTGAGCTTTGTCGTGTCAATCGTATAGCCGGAAGGGATATTGACCGTTAGAGACGCACTCGTTGGCGCTCCTGTCACATCGACCTTGATTTGAACGTACATCGTGTCGCCGTCACGCCGCCATTTTCCTTGATAGGTCGTGTTTGTTGACCATGACCCGGTCGGAGTAAACGAAGCCCACTCACTGATAAGCTGCGTGCTGCCTACTCGCTTCGAGCGCCCGATATATCCAACATCAACCGCAATCAACGGCTCATCGGCGTTTGCGTATATTTGGAGCGCAATCGTGCCACTCTGCGGACAGGGGAAAGTTACGGGGTTCCATCTTGGGGTCGTTGACGAAATTATCGCTTGATAAGCTTGAACATTCGTCCCGTCATACGCGCGCACATAATGAGTCGCCGTGCCGCTTGGCACTTGCGCCAATATCTCAACTTCGCAGTCAAGACCGTAGTAGCCCTTAGGAATGGTGATCGCCTGCGATGTTAGCGTCTGCCCCGATGCGCCTGCATCCCACGTGGCAGAACCTTTGCCAGCAAGTAAATTGGTGCCGCTTGTGACTGCCGCAAGCGTGCCGCCCGATGCGGTCCACTTGGCTTTGCCTGATTCGAATCCTGAGTTGTACGGTGCGAGCAGGTTCTCAAACGCAAGCTCCTGACGATCGAAGTCAGTCAGTGCCGCATTTGCGAGAATCGGATTGAGTACCGTTAGAAGAACCAAAAGCCATTGAGTTATGAATCTCATGTGAAAGTTACCTCGCTTGAATATGGTGGGAACATCGCGTCGACCGTCGCCGTATCTGTCGCCGTATCGCGCGTGAGCCTGATCAAAATCAAATCACCGGCTGAAACTGAATCGCTGTTGATCTGGCCCGTTGATGAGGTCAAATCACAGACAAACGCATTCGGACGGTTCGCCGTAGTCGCAAGCGTCACCGCTGAATTTGTCGACGTCCGTTGGTTCGTCGTACTCGACACTGCATCAGTGCCAGTGCGAATCAGAGTTGCAACCGTCTTCATAAGCACGGTGTTCGCCGTAGCGTTACCGTAGAAAAGCCCGCGAAGGTTGATCTGCCCGCCTGCTGTGTATGTCGACGGCACTCGCACTGCTGCGTAGAGGTATTGCGTCTCGCCATCAGCGAATGCATAAACGCGTTGGCCGTATTCGCTCGATGCGACCGGCGCCAATGCGTCTTCAATCCAATTGAGTGACGAGCCGCCGCCGCCAGATCCTACAGCGATGAGCGCTGCGCCAGTATCGACATACGCCTTCGCTTGATCTGTGGCGTAGACGATCGTGCCCTCTTTGCGCGTTAACGCATCGAGGTTCGCCTTCGTGTTCTTCGGAATCGTGATCCGCTGAGTGTTTGAAGCTGTGCCGCCATCAAAGTCAGCGGTGATTGTACCGCCAGTGATCGCGACCGCGCTCGCCGCCTGCGTTGCCATTGTGCCAAGACCAAGATTTGTCCTAGCTGTGCCGGCGTTCGCGAGATCAGAAAGATTCGATGCAATCTTGAGCTGAGCGTCGTTTGAGACGTTTGAAAGTCCGACTTGCGTCTTTGTCACTGAATGCGGGTTTGAAGTGTTCGCAATATGCGTTGTCGCAGCTCCAGCCGAAGCGGCCGCCGCAGTCTCAGATAGCGCAGCAGCATCAGCCGATGCGTCAGCCGCCACAGCACTTGCGGCCGCATCCACGGCACTCGCCGCCGCCGCAATGGCCGACGCGTTCGCCTCTCCGGCTTTTGTTGTGGCAATCCCAGCTTGGGTCGTAGCGGTTGAGGCACTTGTCGAAGCATTGCTCGCTGAAGTTGAAGCGTTACTCGCCTGAGTCGTGGCTGTAGCAGCGCTCGCCGCAGCGTTTGTTTCAGCCGTTTCAGCATTCGTTTCGGCTGTCTCGGCGTTGTTCTCACTGACAAGTGCCGCAGCCGCACTGATCGCAGCAGCAGCAGCACTCGCCGCCGCCGCCTCATCACTGCCATCAACTGGCTCAACGCGGATCTCATTGATCGTGTTGAGCGTCTGGTCGTTTGCATCCATGATGATGAACTTATAGAGCCCGGCTGAGCACCATATCTCAGCTTCACCGGCCGAGTTTAATATGACTGGATTCGTGTTCTCAGTGTCTCCGGCCCGATTGGTGTATGTCGCTTTTGGCGTTGTCGAGTTGGCCTCATAGGTCCAAATCTTCCCACCGACGAGCGGATCGCCGTTTTCATCGAAGAACTGCTGCTTAATTTGCGGTATATTTTTCGCCATAATTCCTCAGAGTTCGAATGCGATGAGTTTCCAGTTTTGCAGACCGATCGTGAACGCGGCGTCTGTGACTTTCGCTTGGACGAGGTATGTGTAGGTGCCAGCCGCAGGGACATCGATCGTCCAAGGCCCAGACGGGCTGACCACTGTGCTACCTGCCGCACGGGTCGCAAGTGCTGAAACGTACAACTCAGAAATGCTCGTACTGTCGCGAAGTATCTGAATGAGGCCATCCCATGCTCCGCTGAAGTCCTCGACGTCGCCCAATCGACTCTGAAGGTTAGCTATGACCTTGAGCACTGAATTGCCTTCGTCCTTTGACGCAAATCCATACGCAGTACCAGCCCCGGAACTGACGAAGTCCTGAATTGCATAGTCCGGCGTTACGGGCGCAGTGTGCGTCAATCCAGTCAGTGTCGACGGAGTATTGGCGCCAGGGCCTCCGATGCTGATGTAGGATTGCGAACCCTCGCCGCCAGCCGGAATCATCCCGACAAATACTGGGCGTCCGGTTGTCGTGATTGAAACTGAAAGATTGGTGACATTCCCAAATGTCGCGACGGATCGCGAGTACGTGCCGCACGACGAGCTCACCTGCTGTCCAAGTGCAACGCGCTTTGCTTGAGTCAGAAAGCCATCGGCCATCTTCGCTCTGCCATCGGTGTCAGCGGTCAAAATGCCAGTCGCAAGCTTCGGAAGAGTGATGAACCCATCTTCCATCTTCGCCCGGCCTTCAGAAGTCGCCGACAAAAGCCGTCTTCCATTCTCGCTCGGCCAGCCGTACTTGCGTGCAGAAGCACTGACGGCATCATCGCGAGCGTGATCGAGTTCGCATTGTTGTGCGCAACGCCGTCTTGCGTCCATTGAACGACGTCGTTCGAGTCCTTAAGCACAAGCTTATATGACCCGCTGCCAAGCCAGATCGTGCCGACGCCTTCGCTATCGAGGATCAATGGATTGTCGTTTGTCGTGCCCTCATCTCGATCAGTGTACGTGGCAAGCGGCGTCGAAGTCCCAGCCTCATAAGTGTAGAGTTTGCCAGCCGCCAGCGGATCACCGTTTGAGTCAAGAAACTGATAGCGCGGGTTTACGAATGGATGCGCCATCAGTCACGCCCCTTTGAAAGTCGACTATTGAGTTTCGCCACAAGCTGATTCATGGCCTTCGACCCTGGTTTCAGATCAGACGCTAGAACCAGCATCTCTTTTGCCTTCGGGTCCTGCATGATTGAATCGCGATCGATGCCAAGCTCTGGCGAGTGTTTTGAGATGTTGTCGAATCCATCGTTCGCCCATTTCTCACGGCCGCGCTTTGGCGGCGGTGCCTTTGACCCATCTTTGTCGGAAGGACCTGGCTTTTGGGGCTCGTCTGGATAAACGCGGTACTGAGACGGCGTGCTCGAATCCATGTCGAGCTCTGACGGTGCCGATGGACCGGCGACTTTAGGAAGCGCTGTCTCGCCAGCATGTGCTGCTGCGGCTCGTCCAGCTAGGACAGTCGATTTGAATTGTTGAATCAGCTCAATCTTTAGAGGCTCGGGAATGTCTAGGGAGCGAATCGCATTTGGCGAAATCGTTCTCATTTTCAAAACGCCGTCCAAGACCCTTTTTGTTACGGCCGGTCCGTAGACGTCCATCATCGCGCCGGTTACAGCGCCGAACGCCATGCCGACCGGACCGCCTAAAGCAAAGCCCGCTGCGCCGCCAGCGCCGCCCTTGCCCGCCGCTGACTGTGCCAGATTCCCGATCACAGACCACAAGTTAACATTCCGAGATCCATTAAATGCGGTCTTCGTAAATGCTGCCGCGTCACTTGCAGCGCGAACCGCCTCGACGAAATCTTGATCGGACAGATCAGAAAGATCTTGAAGAGTCTTGGTTGCGAATTTCCGACCTTGGGCGACTTGCTTTAGTTTCGACTCGGCCGACTGCTCGCCGAATCCTTTGAATTTACCCGCCAGGTCCTTTGCGGTCTTTAATTTCGCTTGTGCAGACTTCTGATTAAAGAATGCCGCACTTCGTTCGATTGATTTTTGAATCTCCCTAGGCTTTGCCAAGCGTTTCGCGGACGCCGCCTGCATTTCTGATTGCCTGAGCATCGCGTTTTCTGGGAGAGATTGTCTAATGCCTTCAAGCTTCATCGGGCTTCTCAGCGTTCGCTGTGCTCCGACCATTTCATCAACGGTTCGCGGCAATGCGCCGCCTTGTTTTTGAGCAAGCTTCTGCAGCGTCTCGAGCTCGTACTTTGCCGACGGCTTGCCAATACTTTGAAGCCGATTGAACCGAGCCGAATCAGCTCCGAATTGTTTCGTCGCGTTCGACAAAACTCCAGTATCATCGGCGACGGTAAGCATCTTTTCTTTGTACGCCGGATTCTGCTTTAGCTGTTCATCGAGTCCGCCTCGAATCGATTTGAATGCTCTCTGAACGTCGTTAGTGAAGAGGCGAGAATCATAGATGATCTTTTCGGCCTGATCGATTTGTTGGATTATTTGCTTTGCGTCAGCCGCGCTCATGCTTGACGGCAACTTCCCGAGCGTGTCGCGAAGCCCTCGAATTTCTGCCTGAGCAGCTCGTGCCTGCGGAGTTGATGGCGCAACGCCTGCAACATTCAAGCTCTCTTCAGCTTTTTTCAGCCCATCCCAAGTACCCTTGAAGTTGATCGGCTCTTTCTGTTGTCGCAATATTTCGTAGGACTCGTTTGAGCCCTTTACGACCTTCTCTTTTAAGTTATCAATTGCATCGCCGATCATCGGCTCAACACGCGAAGGCGATGCTTTTTCTGTTAACACCTGCTTTTGTGAGCTGAATGATTCATCGAGAAGCGTCCGAGCTTTCTGGACCTCTTCCATCGCCTTAGCTTTACCCTCGACGCGTGAATCTTTAATGCCTGCGGCGACTTCGTCGAGTTTTGACTTCGCTGAATCGTAGCCGATTTTGGCGTTATCAAGATCGTCGCCCAGTCCATTCACGACCTTAGTCACTTGCTCATAGAGCTCATCAAATGTGCTGGCGTTTCGAATGCGCTCTGGGTTTTGAAGGTACGAGTCAATGACCTCTTCTTTGACGCCACCGACCGCGCTCAGTATCTTCTTTGGCGCCGCCGCTGCGAGCTTTCCAGCGCCCTTTAATACTTTGCCGCCGACGTGCAAAGCGCCTGGCATCAGGGCGCCAGTGACTCCGTTGATTGCCGCATTCTTCGCGCGAGCGCCGACATCGGTAAACCCAGTTTCAGGAGTGTATGCGGTACCGAGCAGAACGCCTTCAGCACCAAGCCGTGCGCTTTGAGCCCCTATGCTTGATCCAGATGCGAATCGTGCAGCTTTCTCTAAAGCATTAACCCCTGCAGCACCTTTGATCCCTGCGCCAACTGCCTTGGACGCAGCCGATCCAGGCACGACAAAGCCAGCGAATTGACCGCCCATGGCATAGCCTGGTGCCTTTTCTTGAAGATCCTTGCCTTGCTGTCTGAATTTATTTACGCGATCAGAGAATTTCGTTTCATCTGCATCTGATCCGCTTAGCGCTTGCGATGCCATGTCCGATAGAACTTCGCCGCCTGCTTTCAAATATGGGAGCGTCCCGATTGATGCGCTCTCGGCATAGCCCTCTGTTGCCGCGCGAAGCTTGTCGCCAGCACTCGGTACCGATGGCTCCGTAGACGAATCGGTCGGCGCCCACTGGTCTTGACCAATCTTTTTATAGACCTCACCGGTTTTCGCCGTGCGCGTTACTGGCTCCCAGTGATCAGGGCCAACTTGGTGATAGAATGTCCCGTCTTTTGCCTGGCGCTCCATCATTCAGCCCAATCAATTTCGTTTGTTTTAAAAACCTTCGGTGCAGGTGCGGCATTTGCCCTGTCAATGCCATATGCTGAGTCGTCTCCCTTTTTCATTTTGCTAATATCAACATCGGCAACGCCTACCTCTTGCGGATTGAATCCTAGAGTCCCGAGTCTGGACCTCATTTCGCTCTGCAAGTATTCAAGTTTCTTCTTCTGAATTGCCGGGCTATCGCGCCACGTCGGTGCCATTGCCTTGAATCTCTCCTCCTCTGGTTTTGAAATTGCGCCGCCGGACTGCATTCGACCGAGTGATTCTTCAAAGAGCGCACGTTGCTGCGTGAAGTCGTTATCTCCAATAACTGAGAATGTGTTTTGATCGTTACGAAGAAGGGCATCGGCCATGCCCTGCACGGTTTTCAATCCAAGTTTGGCGTTGTCGAAACGCTGCTTTCCTTCGGCACCAAGCCCCTGCAGTCGACCTTCCGGCGTTTTCTTGAACGCTGCTTCTTCCTGCTTGCGCCTGTGGTCAGCCAATCGCTGATACTTCATTTCGTCCGCAAACGGATCGCCAGCGCCCTTGCGCATAGCTTCCATTTCTCTAATTTTGAGTTCTCGCTCTTTATTTTGTTGCGACATTCGATCTTGAATTGTCAGCGCACGTCCGCGAAGCGAGTTCACCAAGCCCGGATCGTATTGCATCGGAACCTGAGAAACGTCGAGGCCCATCGTTTTCGCTTGGCCCAGAGCACTTTCCCAAGACGGCTGATCCTTAACGTCAGCCGTGAGCTGCGCGATCATCCCGGCTTGCTTGAACTGATCATCAAGCTTTGAGCGCTTATCAGCGTCGGCTTGCCGGGTGAGCTCATTCGCCTCTTTCCCGAAGCCGCCTTTCGCAAGCGCCGATGCTGTCAGAGATGGATCAAACGTCGTTTTGCCATCAGGGCCAACGACTGCTCCGGCCTTGTACGCTTCGCGCTGAGCCTCTTGATCGCGACGTTGCTTGATCATGTCGCTCATCTTCATGCCCTCTTGCCTTGCGGCGCCAAGGTCAAGACCTCTCATGTTCGAATACATTGAGTTATCGATCGGCATTGCTTAGCCCTCCGCCATCGTTGCAAGGAAAAGCATCAAGACACGAGAAAGGTCGATCAGCTTCACACCGTCAGCGTCTTCATAGACGAGAGTTTTCCCGAGTTTTGACTTCTCGAGGTCCTGCGCCATCACGCCGACATAGTCGCCCGATCCATGGATTGGTGACTTGTAATTGAACGAGTAGGCTTTGAGATGAGACTTCATTTCAGCCAAATCTTCTTTTGAAACCGGCTGAATGTTCGTTTTCACGCGCTCGTCACAGAAGGCCAGACTTGCAGCGCCCTGGATGAACTGTTGCCTCTGACCGGCCTGACCCATCGCCTGCGCAGCTACGGCATTTGCACCGCCTTGCACGTTCTGGCTATATGCGTTCGCATAGTTCTGCCCGGCTTGAGCAACTTGAGTGTTCGCAGTCTGTCCAACGCCGGCGATCTGCGATAGCCGTCCGAACCTGCGATCACGGTCAGCATTAAAACGGTTGTATGCGTTGTTGTATTCTTCGGACGCCATGCCCTGATTCTGGCGCATGAGTTCTTTCATGAATCGACCAGACGTTAAACCGCCGCGAGCGGCCGATGACCGCTCAAGCGCTTTACTCGCCTCATCCATTCGAAACTGATATCCAGGGTCTTGTTGAAAGTCAGACGCTGTGAAGTCTCGCTGATAGTCAGCATCTTGAAGACCCGTGAGCGCCTTTGCTCCAGCGTCTCGCCACGGCTGAGCATCCGCGCGCTGCTGATCAAACATATAGCGCTGAGTATTGTTTGAATCGCGCACTGCACCTTGCTGAGCCGAAAGCGCCTGGTCACTGCCAGACGAGTCGCTCAGGTTCATACCCGTTACGTCTTCAATTAATCCACCGACTCCGCCGCTACCCATGTCATTGCTCCTTTAGCTTCAGTGAAATCAAAAGCACGTCTTGACCAGACTTCGAGACCTCAAAGCCGCATGAAATTGCAGCAATCAATGTCTTATTTGCGTTCTGGTCCCATAGATGAATATTTGCCGTCACCACGTCGCAACCATTGCCTTTGGCGATATCGACTAGGTCATTGAGTAGCTTTCGCCCGTTTCCGAGCGTTCTCTTCTCGCGATGAATGAACATCTCAGCGATGAAACATTCCTTGTTTGACATCTTGTAAGCGATGAATCCGAAATCACGCCACAGGCTCGATTGCCCCATGCGCTCGTAGATATATTGAGAGTAAAGTCTATCCTCATTGCTCATGTGCATTCTCGTCCTGACATTCTGATGATGACCGCACTGGAAAGACTGACCTCGACATTCACAATGTCACCAGCGGCTAAGATCTGATTCTGCATTTGAGTGATGTCTTTGGTTTCGGCGGCCGTGATCGAGAGCGTTTTCACTATCTTGTTTGAACCGCCGTAAGAGCCGCCGCTTGGAATGATATGAATCGATATCGTTTGCGCGCTCGCATCGGTATTCGTTGCCGTGAACTTATCGATGATCGTTCGAGTTGACGCTGGCGCCGTGTATTCGGTCTGCTGTGCGTTCGCCGCGTACTTTGCGTTGATTAGTACCTTTGCCGTGACTGCCATCAAAGCACCGGGCCTTGGTTAAGATCATTGATCTGAGTCGTGTGAGTTGAAATGGTCGTGCCTTGGCTTGTCGTGAGTAGCTGAAGTGCTGCGATGTCTGATTCAGTCGCAGTCACTCGCGCCTCAACTGCCGCAAGTTCAAGAGCCGGAAGATCAGCAAGCTCAGTGTTTGAGAGTGCTGACGTGCCGCCAATTCTTAAAAAGAATTGCTTAAACCACGCAGTCCACGCAGGAGCGAGATAGCCTTTGGCGTCGAGCACTGGCGCTTTGTATGGAACCGGAGGGAGAACGACTGCCATCAGGCGCCTCCAGGTACGGCGTTTATTTCAGCGCCAATGAGAATGACCTTCACAGGATCAGTGATCGTGACGCTATAGACGCGGTCTCGGGACATCCCGAGCCTTCTCCACAGCGCGCGGATCTTCCTTTGACCGATACGGCCGCAATCAACCCACTTCTCGTTTGACCAAACGTGACCGCCGTCGTCTGAAAACTTCATCATGACTTGCGGGTCAATGCCCTGGCCTGAGCCATCGAGACCGACGCCGACTTCCATATCGAGTTGAAAGCTATTGTGGCGAACGAGCTTAAGGCCCGATGTCGCATGAGGCGCAATTCTAGTCCGCGAGATCTCATCGCCCGCATCGGAGTAAACAGAACTCGACATCGAGTAGAGCTTGCCGTTTGCATAATCGCCCACAATATGCGTCGAATATGCATAAGCGTGACACTGGGCGCGATGGCGTTCAAAGACGCCTTCGTTTGTATAGACGCGCTCATGCCACATACCGGTTGATGAATCAAAAACCCACGTAGTCGAAGCGTTCGGGCAATTCAGAACATAGAAAAAATGACCATTTTCCTGATATGTAAACGCGCAAGCTGTTGAAATGTCACCGTACCCGCGAAGCGCTTCTTCAACTGCGTGCGTTGAAACCCGCTGCGGCTGATAGCCCGTTGCCATGTAGACGATGCCAGCACCGCGCTCATCTTGGCCAAGCCAGAAAACAGTGTTATTCATCTTTGCAACAGAGAATGCGGCAGCGCACCCATGCTCGATGAACGCACCTTGAACGCGCTCAAAAGGAAAGTCAGCATTGCCGGAGTTGAAAAAGACCTCTGTCGTTTTCGCGTTAAAGATCCAAAGATCGCGGTGATCTGACATCACGGCCACGACGTTGTCTGGATTCCCCTCGCTCGTTGCGATGTCGAGCGCATCGAATGCCGTTGAGTTAAGGCCAGAGATGAAAAACCGGCCAGTGTCAGGCTCATTGAAAATGAAATAGCCATCTTGGAATGTGACCTGATCAGCGCCTGGGAAATCGACGTCTACGATTTCAGCGAAGGCATCGGTCGCAAGCGTCACGACATAACCGTCAGTGCCATCAACCATGCAAAGATGCGTGCCGTTGTCGGCCATTGAGACAGGACCAGTTGATGAATTGAGCGTGCCTAATTCAGTCGCAGACCAAGCCGATGAGACCTTGTAGCACTTCGCCCCGTAGACCGCGTAAAGGATGCCGTTTGTCGCAGTCCACATCCCACGACACACACTCGCGGCCATTGTCGCAAGCGTTGAGAGCCCAGGCGTACCGATCAGGTAGGCGACTTCGCGCTCTTTGCCGGTGCCGAGCTCGTTCATTTCAGGATACAAGTTAATGCAGCGCTGACAGTCGACGTTGACTGATTTCAGCGTGTAACTTGGACCAATGAAACCAGCGAACCGCATCGGATCTATTCTCCGGTTAAGATGTTGAAGCTAACGCCACGACTCAAAAGTGCTGAGTCACAGCCAATAAATTCAGGTTGGACGTTCTTTCGTTTGATTGAGGCTTTCGAGTCTGTCGCGATCGTTGCGACTTCGGCCGTGATCGACTGACCGAAATCAGGCGCCAAGCGGATTGCGAGGTTGAAAACAAGCGCCTCCTCGTATCCTGGAAGGAAAGCAAGATCAGTCGACGCACTTGTGAATGTCGTGAGCCGTTTTTCTGAATACAGAACAAGCGTCACCGAGCCAGAAGGCACTGGTGAGAAATAGATCGTGCCGGTTGGATTGCCGTCCTCGAAATAGATCTTTGTCAGCAGGCTTGAGGTCGAATCCTTATTTGAAACTGCGGCCCATTGATCAGCCGTTAAGACCTCGACAGGCGTTTCATTGCCTGATGCGTCCATTGTTGCGGCCGCATGAATCCTGACAGGGCGAGCCGTGTTGAAGTTACCGCCAACGCCAATTGTGCGCGAAGCTTGCGCGGCCGTGATCGAGAACTCTTCTCTGACTCTGACCGGAACAGTGAGACCCTCAATCGACCAAGAGTCGAGCATCATGTTGAGCGCAGAGATCCCGTCTTGAATCTCTTCAGCCGATGGCGTCTCGCCTGTCGCAATGGCGCCAATCTTTCGCATCGAGCTCTTGATCAGGTCTCTGGCTGTCATCGGTTACTTCCTTGACCGCTTGGGTTTCTTTGGCTCATCGAGATCAAGCTTGAACTCTGGCATTTCTGAAACGTCCTCGGCCTGTAGCTCTTGTGACTCGATCTGTGGCTCGACAACGGCCTGAAAGAACTTCGCAGGCGTATCAACCCAGCCGGGGCCAAGTGCCGCGAGCTCAGCAGGAGAATTGACGATCAGTCCTTCTGGACTCTTTGACTCGTGATAGATCCACGTCGGAAAGATTTGAGACATTGAAAACTCCAGGCAAAAGGCGGACGCGCGCGGTCACGTTTGGATCGAAGGAATCCATTCGCGCCACACGCGCCCAAAGATGATTAGTTGGCATCAACCGCGTTGAGACCTTCGAGAATCGCCTCGACCTCGAGAAGTCGAACTTGAAGGTTTGCGACGACCTTCAAGAGTGACCGAGCTTCGTCGGCTGTGACGAATCCATAAGGCGACGAGTTCGTCGGAGCTTGGATCGCGTAGTCGGGCGTTCCGGGTTCCGAATAAGTGATTGTGGTGAGCTGCGCAGTCATCGCGGCTGGCTGACTGCCTGTCACCGGAAGCTTTACTGCAAGTGAATCTGTAGCTGTGTTCATTTCTGTTCTCCTTGGAGAAAATTTGGTTTTGAAAAAGAAGAGAGACAAAGAACTGTGGCCCAATCACTCAGGCCACAGCGTCAAGCGTTTGGTTACGCGGGCTGACCGACAACTCGGCAAGCAAGTTCTGGATAGATACATTTCCATCCGCCAAGCCAGTCGAGACGAGTCACTGTGCGATAGTTCACAATGTCGAACTGCGAAGTCATCGTGAGCGACAGACCTGCATCTGGATCAACTGCGCGCGAAGCTTGAACGCCGCCAGAAGGAAGTTCGAAGTCCACAGACGCGAGCGCGAATGCTGCCTTGTGGAATACGAGATTCTGCGGAGCGACGATCGCCGAGTACGAGTTCGCATGACCGAACACCGATACCAGCGCATCGTTCAAAGGCAATGCGTTGACGTTCTGGTACTGACCAGACGCATAGATTGCGCGGTCAATAGTGATTGTCATTGCGCCAGCGGTATCGCTGATGTCGGCCGCAACCACGAACTGAGCGAGTTCGCCAGTTGATTGGCGAGTCTGTGGGTTAACCGCATAAACTCCGGCGATCGTGATAACGTCACCCTGTTTCAGCGAGTTCACACCGCTTGACCATCCGTCAGTGACGAGAGTCGTAGCGCCAGCAGCAGTCGTGCCGTTCATCGCACCAGCGGCCGATGTGAGCGTTCCGATTGTGTGCTTTGGCACGTTCTGGCTCATCATGAACTTCGAACCAGCGGCCCGACCCATGATGCCCTCTTCGTACTGCTTTGAAATCTGATCCGAAGATTGGAACAGACCCTTCAAGCCCTCAACGAGCGACGCTTCAACCAATGGATCAACGATCGCAATCGTCTGACCTTTTGGCGCACCAGCAAGTGCCATCTTTGCACGAGCGAGCGTGAAGCCTTTTAGCGTGCTTGGCAAAGCCGATGCTGAAGGAACGCCAACCGAGTGGAATACGTTCTTGTACATCTCAGCGATGAAGGCGCTATCGATCTTGTTTGCCAGAGCGATTGCTGCGGGCTCGATATAGCGCTCGCGGAACTTGTCGACTGAAAGCGTGCGGTCTTTCTCCGCAAACGCCATGCCGACATGGTAGTGCTTGTCAGCAGTCAAAGCGACTGACTGATCTTGCGAATCCTGAATATTCAGAGACGCGCCCTCGGTCACTTCATAGCGAAGTGGCTTTCGGATGTTGATCGAAGCACCTTTCTTGGCGCCGCTTTGAGCGAATTGATCGCTGTATTCTGTCGTCACGTTCTTTGAGAACGACAGATGGTTTTTGAGACTCATCATGGTCTCTTTTAAGATCACGCTGTCTGTTAACAGTGAGTTTGCCATTTCCGACTCCTGGCCCCTGAGTATATGGGGCAAAGTTTTGGCTCTAAGCTTTCATCAATCCTGTTGCGCCATCTGTGCGCGGCGAAGCTTCTCGTAGTCTCGCTGCGACATATTGGCGACGGCCGGGTCATAGATCGACTTCGGTGAAGAATTCGACCGCTGCCCGACTGGATTGATTGGAGCTGGAGCGTTTGATTTTTTTACTTCTGGTTTTTTCGCTTCAGTTTGTTTCGCGATGCGTGCTGTGAACTGACCCATGGCAAAAGCGGCGTCTTTCGCGTTCATACGGCAAATGCGCTCGTAGTTCTTGCGATCTTTCGCCAGCTCATACATGAGTTCGGCACCGTTCTCAGCGTCGAGGAGTATGTCTTGAACGATTGGCGACATCTGAACATCGTCAACGGCCTCGATCACGTCCGCGAAATCATCGTGAGTTTCTTGAAAGGTTTTGACCTGTGTTCGGAACGAATCAGTGCGCTTTTGATACTCGGTCTTTATGCGAGTCTCTTGCTCACGCTGATCGCGCTCCTTTTGCTTCTGCTCGACTTTCCAATCCGTTAACGCTTCGACATAGTCGGCGTGCGTATCGAAATCATCGGGCGTTGGCTTGCCATCAGTTGAAGCGGCTTGCTTTGGCGGTGTCTTGGCGGCTGGCTCTTTTTCAGTGTCACCACTGCGCTTTAAAGCCTCTTGCCTCCAATATTCGAGCTCCTGTTCTTTCGCCGAAAGGCGAGAGTTCAGTTTGTCGATCCGCTTTTTAAAGCCGTTCTTCTTGGGCTTGTGGTCTTCCTTTGCCTCAAGACTCTCATCTTGATCGTCGTCTGATTCGGTCTCAGTCGACTCCGCATCGTTTTCCGACGTGTCCGATTCGTCAGTGATTTCATCCGAAGCCTCAAGAGCCTCAGACGCGGACTTGGTTTCGTCTACCTTCACGGGCTGAGCGGCGCCTTTTGCTGCGTCAGCAGCTACGCTCTCTTTTGTGTCAGAAGTTGAAACGACTGTGATTGCCATGGTGTTTACTCCACGAATTGACCGGGTGATAAGCCGCCCGTAGCTGGTTGATCGGATGGCTGAGCGCCCATTTCTGGACCCTCGGCCATTTCAAAATCTTGGTTTTCTTGTGATTCATCCTCGATCGGCTCGTTTTGCCGAAGGAGATTCATGCGCCGCTCAAGCTGAGCCATCTCGGCCTTGAAAAGCGCCAGTGAGTCGGTGGCGTCGATCTTTGCCATCTCGATTTGGAGTTGAACTTGAAGCTTCTGCATCTCGATGCGCTCGCGCGACTCAAGCTCGATGGTCTTATTCTCAAGCTTGTCCATTGCTTCGTTATGCTTAGCTGTGAGCTGCTCGATGATTTGATTCATCTGAGCCATCTGCGCTTGTGCTTCAGGCGGCAATGGCTGTTTCTTCGGATCGTCGGCAAGTCCTGGCGGCAGCGTTTTTCTGAGACGCTCGGCCAACTCCTGAGCTCCAGGGAGATCGAGGTTCTTAACGATAAGATCCGGTGCGGCTGTGCCCATTGCTGGAACCGATTTCGCAAGTTCGAGCATTGAGCTCGCGGCTTCTTGGCGCTTAGTCGCGTAACTTGGACCAGTCTCAATCGACACGTCGTATTTTCCGACGCCAAGATTGAACTGCGTTTTCTTCCCGTTTCGCTCGAACATCTCGTTAATGCGAACGATCTCCTCTGTGCCGTCTTCGCCTAGGATGCGAACCGCGCGACCCGTATCCATGACCTTTGGGATCAGCTCAACGAGCTGACGGCCGCAGTGACGAATCGAGCGAGAAAGATTGTCGACGAAATGGAAGTTTGAAGTCTGCGCCTGGTTC
Source organism: Bdellovibrionales bacterium (assembly GCA_016713885.1). Lineage (GTDB taxonomy): Bacteria > Bdellovibrionota > Bdellovibrionia > Bdellovibrionales > JAMPXM01. The sequence continues at coordinate 225,652 of JADJOF010000007.1, forward strand.
GCTCTGCGCTGGATAGCAACGCCTGATTGCTCATTTGAACGCTGACCAAGAGCTGCGTCATAGACGCCGGTCGTGGCCTTCATATCTTCACTCGCCATCATGCCGGCTTGAGTGATCGCCTGAATCGGCGGCTCAAACACGTTACGCTGAGGCGGTCCTACCGGTTGGCCATTGAGTGAGACCGGCTTATAAGGAAGGTACGCATGCGATTGTACGTTCGCTGTCTTCCAGATCTGTTTATAGTCTTCGATCTGGCCTTCGGCTACGATCCACGGCGCCTTTGGGGCCATCGCGATCGTCTCGGTCTCAGCCGACTTCCAATAGTTGTACATTCGCTGCGAGTCTTTCGCGTGGCGAATGATGCCCTCAAGAACGCGCTTTCCTTCAATGTCGAGCTCTTCGCCAAGGACTGGAATGATTGGAATCCATCGCCCTGGCCAATCGGTCTTTTCTAAGGCCTCGACTGCGTTTATTTTGCACCAACGAACTACTGGCACCTTTGATTTTCGCTCACCAATGACTTGAAGTGGCTGGCCGTCGGCCGATGGCGGGAATATCGTCTCTTCTGATTCGACGAGCACTGGAAACCCATCGTCGCCAATCGCCTCAGTCACGACCTTCGTCTTCTCGAGATCCTCTTTGATGACAGTGCTGCCATCGGACATTTTGAGAAGCGTGACGTCTCGGTAGTCTTTGTAGAAATATTCGGCAATGCGAACCGTATCATCTGCGATCCAGCCAACGCGGTGCTGACCGATAGCGTCCCAGCTATCCATCGACGAGAGTTCGCTATCAGGATAGAGGCGCTTGTACTCTTCGTGTGGAACGTCATCAAAGATGAATCCCCACTCAGCATCAGAGCCGTCTGGCATTTTGTACGATGGGTCAAGGTAGGCCGAGAATCGGTTCTTTATCGGCTCGATTCTGATATCGAGATCAAATGACATTGGATCGCTGTAGGCCGTGCGGATTCTGAAATATCCAAAGCCAGTGCGAACAGCGGAATCAAACGCCGTGTCATAAGCGACATCGGCGTCAGAGGAGTTTTCAACGTGGCGAATGATCCCTTGCAGAATCTTCGCTGTTTCAATATCGGCTTTGTCGTCGACAGGTGAGACCTTAACGGAAGGTCTATTTTGACGCTGATCATTTACGATCTGGCGAATGAATTGTGGTAGGCGATTGATAGTTAAGCACGGCCGACGATCAAGCTCGCGCTGGTCTTTATCGCGCAGGTCCCACTGTTCACCTGCTCCGAATTTGAGATCCTCAAGAGCGAGCTCTCTGACCTCGCGTTCGGCCTCAGCCGCTAGGTCAAAGCGCGCCCTTGCGATCTCGAGAAGCTTCGATTCATCTTGATTCTGATTCTCTTTTTCGGATTGCACGCTCTAAGAGTCGACGTGCTCCGATGTTTACTCTACGTATACAAAAGTTTACTTTGCGTTTACTTCGATGCCGACAAAGGCCCCGCGACTTCCGGCTGAGCGCCGACGCTGTATCGGATCTTTTCGGCAAAGTTTCCCTCTTTCATCGCGACCGAACGAATGCCAAAGAACATCGCCTCTTCAAGCTTCGTCTTAAAGATCGCTTTCTCTCGACCTTCGGGCATGATCTTGAGCACAGCTTCAACTGCCTCAGTCATGATCATCTTGATCGCCTTCACTTCATCGAAGCCTTTGTCGTTCAGTTTGTACGTTTCAAACATGACTTGCTCCTTTTGATTGCAGTTGACGAATAACCCGAATCATCTCCCTAACTTTTCGCGCCTCATCTATTGGAAGTGTAGACGGCTGTGAGTCGAGATGACAGTTTTTAAACTTCTTTCCGCTGTCACACGGGCATGGCTCATTTCGTCCGTAGCCTAGAAGCGGATTCCATTCCGTTCCTGGATTTGGCGTGTAGTGATACTTCGCTCCAGACAGAATTTTCTCTCTGTTCTCATTGGCCTCTTTTTGCATCTTTTGGACGATAGCCCGATGCCTGAGACCAACGATAAACGCGATGATGAACTTGATAAGCTTCATATTCTACCCCATCCAACTGCCGCCGTTGCCAAAGTTCGACAGCTCTTGATGTTCTTTCGCTCTTGATTTGCCAGTGACCGGCACTGCAAAACTCAGAGCCAAAGCATCGGCTCTGTTTGGACTTGGCAGGCCGCGCGCCTTCATGTCTTTCTTCGACTCAAGCTGAAGCTTCCCGTCCATTCGTGGCACTGTTTCAGGCCCGGTGAGTTCCATGTGGAGCTTGTTGTCGCCGTTGATTGAGCCGCCTTCTTTGAGCCAATCGCGCGTGAGCTTCCACATTTCAGCCCGTTTATTGAGACATCCCTCGTCATTCGGCGCACCTGAAAACCAAATCAAATGCCAATTGCGACGCATGGTTTTGCCGGCCGAGACGATGCCAGTTCCATAGCCTGCATCAACGATCACAGCGTCGGCTTTCTCTTCGTCTTCGATCGAGGCGATAAGCGACGCCATTTGAAGGTCATTGTCGTTCTTTGGAATCGTGCGCATGATCTTAAACGACAAGCCTTGCCTCATGCCTATCACGAACTCATCGTCACCTTCCCACGCAGGATCGACAGTGATGATCTTAGGCGCAAAGTCGAACTGCTTTGTCTCAAGCTTTAGCGAAAGTGCTCGGTCAGCATCCTCTGTCGAAATGAATTGCTTCATCGACATATTCGGGAACAGCCCGCGAACGCGAACCTTCACAAAGTCAGAGTCTTCGCCGTAGTCTTCAACCCACTTCTGGATCTGAGCCTTATTTGTACCTTTGACAGTCCTGGAATCGATCTGCCACGTCCGCCATCGATGGCGAAGCCTGCCGAAACAGTCCTTAAATCGCCCGGTGTTTCTCGTTGGGTTTCCGAATGCGATCCAGACGATCTCGGTCTCTTCGTCGGTGAGAGCGCCTTCTGTCACATCCCAGACCTTATCTGAGATCGCCGATGCCTCATCGAATATGACGATGATTCTCTTTTTCTTGTTGTGAAGACCGGCAAACGCTTCAGTATTGTTGTCAGACCACGTCACCTGATCGGCGCGCCAAGTCTTCTCATGCCCCGTCTCGATTGAATGAACGGCCGTTGCTGTTGTTTTAAACCAGTGTGATGTGATCGATCGCCTGGTCCAAGTTGTGAGCTCTGGCCAAGTCTTAGTCCTGAGCTGCGTTTCAGTGTTCGCGGTGATCACGACCTTGCAATCTTCACAAGTCGAAAGGCCCCAATTGACGATGATTGAAATGAGCGCTGATTTCCCGATCCCGTGACCTGAGGCAACGGCTAAAAGCAGCGGCATGAATCTAGTTTCAGTATTTTGAAGATGCTCGTCGATTGCGCACAAGACTTCGTCTTGCCATTCTCTTGGCCCGTCTTCTTGGTCTAGTTCAGCCTCGCCCCATGAATACGAGAAACGCGCAAAGCCGCGCGAATCGTGAGTGAACCGCGCCATCTCCTCGATGAGCTCAATCTCTGCGTCATTCGCCACGGACGCGCTTTCTGGCCTTCGCCAATCGATCAGAGATCGTGACTGATCCGCTGACCTCGACCTTGTCTGTGAGAAGCTTCAAATGCCTTGCGAGAATCTCAAGCGACTTCGGCTTATCCCAGAACTTCACCTCGCGGACTTCGCCGATCTTCACTCTGTCGGCGCCGAATCCTTCGAACTCCTCAAAGACCTTGACCCCGGACATCGCGCGCCTGGTGTCTTCTGGTATTTCATGGATCGGCTTGAGTCTGCCTTGCTCATCGTAGGCCCCGGAAAGATCAGCCGTTGCGATTCGCATGAGTTCTTTTAGGACATTGTCGGCGGTGATGTTGGTTCGCTTTGAGCGTTTGTCCATTTCGGCTTGGATTGCGGCCGCTACTTCTGGTTTCTTGAGGTTTTCAGAGCCAATTTTTTCAGCGGTCTTCTCTGAATACTTCGCCCTGATCGCCGCCTGCGTCGCATTAAGATCGATGAGGTACTCTTCAACAAAGCGTTTCTGTTTGGGCGTGAGGTCGCTTGCCATGGCTCAATTGTCCACGTCTTAAATGTTTACTCTATGTTTACGTTGTGTTTACTTTGTCCCTAGATAGGCTCTTGCTGTGATGAGGGGGCTCTCGTGGGAAAGAATCAGTCAGCCAATGAATTTGACTTCAACCAGATCAAAGAATTCGACATCAATGACCGACTGATCACGATTCGCGTCCCTGACGAGTACAAGACGAAGTATGACATCATCCAGGCGATGTCTCGAAAGCGCTTCGCCGATCACCTTCGGCAGCTTATCGTTGCGGCAATCGACCGCGTTGACCTTGATTCAACCAAGGCTTGTTAAGTCAACCCCGAAAGCCTTAAGTGCGGCCATACAGATCACGTGAGGCGCAGATTCTCCAGATTCAAACTCCAGGTAGGCGTCTGGACCGACTGTCCACAGAGAGCGGCCATGCCACTTGCGATCAAAGCAAGCGAACCAGTCTTTTACAGTGTCGGTCGGCGAGTAGAGTGAAAAGCAGTCGCTGTTAGATACTGGATCGCGCATCTTTTTGACCACTTCCCACGCTGCGGCGATGTCCGTGGAATATGGCGCTGGAAATGAACACTCATCTCCGATCCAGAAATCATGCGATGTTCCTTCACATCCGCACTTTGGTCCACATCTACGAAGATGTTCATACTCGCTTTGCGAAAGCCCTTCGTCAGTCGCTCGCAGGACTTTGCATCCGAAGACTTTCTCGGCGACGAGCACGTCTAGTTCTATTCCTGTTTTCATTTCAAAGCCTCCCTCATTAGCGCGCCGAGCAAGTACGCATGCGGCTCGTCGTTCATTGGATCAAACTTGTAGCCTCGCTCGGACAGCATCCAGTTAGTCACATGCAGACACTCGTGAGCTACAATTGATGCGTCTTTGGAAATTGTCCAAATCAAGTACCGACTTTCGTCACCACGATCCATAACTAAAGCTCTGCCTTTCGCCGCTCCGATGTTCGCGCTATGTCCATATGTTTTTAAAACATACTTCTCGAAATCAGCAGGCTTCCAGCCAATGAAGAAATAAAAGTTCTGCCGCCATGTCGGGCAGTAGTACCACTTCGGCTTCATCGCCTCATCTCCTCGCACCAACGGTCGTACTCTTGCCACTGTCGCATGGTCAGCGTTCCCATCGGCACATCAGAGACAGCGGGGTCAGTGAGCAGCAACAGTGCTTTGAGCTTCTCGACCTTCATCTCTGCGATCTGCGAGCGCTTCATGTACTCGCCCCATTTGAGGAAGTTGTACTGGCTTTCGCGGACCTTTGCTTTCCAGCCTGTGTCGCTCATTGTGGTAGCTTCTCCACTCGGTATTGATTCCCATCTAAGACAAACGGTCGACCGCTAGACAAGAGCGCCTCAATTTTAACCCGACGGCTCATCTCCTCAAACCTAGCACGGCGAAACTCATCAATCTGTGCCTTGGTGTCCATAAACTTGCTATCTCTAAACAACGAAAAACCAATAAAAAATCCATTAGTTACAACGTAAAATGTTGCTAGATGCTCTATGTAGCTCACGCCTCACCTCTCTCGATTTCTGCGATTTCTGCTTCAAACTTTTTAATTTTCTCTTTGTACTTAGCCAAAGATTGGCCGTGATGTCTGTCCGCTGCTCGATTTCGTTGTTCTGTTAACTTCTCAATCACCTTCGCCTGCTTGGCGATGGTCTGTTCATCTTGAAGGCATTGATTATCAACATCTCGAAGGATTCTCTTTAGTTCCTCAACCTCCGCCCTCAGCTTAGCAACGATGCTGTCGTGCTTCGGAGCTTGTATGAATTCAGCTCCCGCCACAAATCCGCCAAGCTTGCAGCACATTGAGGCTATTTCTCCTGCTGTCCACAGTTTCGGCTCATCGTTATTCATTGTCGACCACCTCTTGTGATTAAAAATACAAATCCGATTCCGCACGACACGACAAAGAAGCTAACAAAAATAAGACCGAAGTCGATCCCGCCGCTCTCTTGAACAACAGCCGGGTCAGTAAGAACAGCGCGGCTTTCAGATACGAGCGTGCCAGTATCGAAGAGCAGTTTCCCGTTCTTCGTCTTATGAATGACCGACTTGTATTCGTATGTTCCTGGCTCAAGGTTGCGCGGGATATCGATGATAATTTGATCGGTCATGGCTTGGTCTCCATAGCGTCGTGACCGCACAATGGCTTACTGCACTCATCAAGCAATTCACCTAGCGTGCTAGTTTTTACCTCAACAGCTTTTCCCGATGAAGTATCAAACCATTTTTCACAGCCGCAATCACACTGGCGAATATTTTCCGGCATCTTTCCGAATGTGAGCTTATTTTGAATTATCTCTCTGTCGTGATATATCTTGCCGCGAACAAAGCTCATCCCTGCCCCGCAATCTCGTCTCTCCACATAGACGGTTGAGTGCTGAGCGAAATGCTTCCAAAAATTGGCACATTCAAACTCAGATACCCATAGCCGTTCGTTGAATCGTAGTGCAGCTTTGGCAACACAAATAACTTTCGCGGCAGTGAGTACCATATCGACCATCGCCACGTTATAGAATCGGGATGATGGTACGCCGCCACGACATACGATCCTCGACAATTTGTTTTCTTGAATAGATGAACCGCGTAAATAAGCTTTCTGACTTTCAATTTCAGTTCGTCATGCTTGGAATTACTCATCCCTTCCCCACAATCTCGTCGAGTTCTTCATCATCTTCGTCTGACCACTCTTCTGCCGGCCCAATCCAATGATCAACGTCGCCATTTTGCACGCTCTTGTATGCGTGCGAGCGCTGCTCCTTCAGCTTCTCGATTATCGCGAGGAGCTTCGGAACTGCGTCTTCGACATAGAATTGATACTCGCCGGACTCCCAACATAGTAGCGCTTGAGTGTCATGACCGAAGTCATCCGACCGCTTCACGACTTCGCTTCGCTCCTTCACCTGCTTCAAAAACTCTTCATGCTTCGCCACGTTTCACCGCCTCTCTATACATGAGCACAGCGAGCTGCCGCGCTAGTTGTGACTCGAAGTCATATTCAAACATCTCCGGCAGCATTATTGAGGTGTCTACAAAGTCCGCATAATGAAGGAGGGCGCTATCACCACAGTATTTCTCAACGGCGGTGCATGAATACCTATGAGGTCCTTGAACCCGTAGACTCTCAGCCGCACGCATGAGCCTGTCGAGTCGTTCACGCTTAGTCATCAAGCACCTCTGTCAAATTCAAATTAGCAAACTCTCCGAAAAGGTTTCTTGCCGCCGCGTCATATGCCTTCGCTGCGTCTTCTCTTTGCTCGAATAACCCTAAGTTAAACCTGTCCCCATTGTGCGTGATGATCGCACGCCATTTGTTACGAACTGCATAGACGCCCTTGATTCCAGAAGTGCTATTCAGGTACTTCCGCTTGTTCATCATGTTTTGCGCGCTAGAGCATACCCTCAGGTTTGATCGGCGGTTATTCAACCCGTTCCCGTCTATATGATCCACCTGGAGTTTTGATTCGGTGACTCCGAGAATTAACCTGTGCAGTCGGATCGTCTTCTGTTTTCCGTTCTCATATATAGAAGTTCCAGCGTAAGACGAACGGGGAGACTTCATCACATACCAAGCATGTTTTCTCACGAGGTCAAAATCAGCCTCATCGATCAGTGTGACCGCACCTTTTGTAAGTTGAATTTCCATCGGCTTATTCATTTTCTAAACTCTCGATAAACTTCACGCACGCGATGCGGTCCTTGCAGGCGTTCTTGTCGGCAAACTCTTTCGAGTCGTAAAGTTGAATCACATGATGGCCGTCGATCGTTTTATTGTATTCATTGCCCCACAGCACTCGCGGCTCGCGCTTCTCTTTCCACTCGCCGAAAACCATTTCGTATGACCAGTCCCCAATTGAGTCAGAATCGAACTCGTCCTTGTCGAACGCAAGGCCATTAGGGCCAATCACCGTCTTGCCAGCCATCGCCGCTTCTCTTGCTTCAATTATGTTCACCCTCACTCCTCTCAAGTGCCCCGTTTTGCCGGGGCCACGCATTCGCCGATTCCTGGATCTGACGGGCGACCTCGCCTAATTACGCATAGCCAGTTTGCGGAGGGTTTTGTATCCGAACTTTTCACCCTCATTCTGTTCGCAAGCGGCTCGGACAGAATAAAATTTTAAAAGACCTCTCCGCCCGTGCCCCGCGCGACTGTGGCCATGACGCTTCATAAGTCGGGACGTCATCGACGCTCACGTCATCCGTTCTTGCTCGTGCACTTCTCTAGTGGCACCTCGGCCCGACCAATCGGGCTGGCACTCCACAGCTTCCAGTGCTGACGAGCGGGGAGGTCAAAATCATTCAACAGATTGGGTTTCAGACTCAGACGCGCAGTGAGCGTAACCTCCGCTTGGAACTGCCACTTGCCGACTGAAAGACTTGATCACAGTCGGATTTCTAAACGCGGCCATTGCCAGCTCTCGGATCTCTCTCGAGATACACTTCTGCGACTCAAGCTCGTACTTCAGTTTCTCGATCTCGAATTTTCTTTTTACATCAGCAGCGTCAGATATTTCTGTCTCAGCTTTTGCAATCTTGCTCCGAACAGATGAAAGATCTATTTCAAGGCGATTGTTTTTCTCTCTTAAAACGCTGTTTTCTGAAAGCACGGCGTCGTACTTACTGGCTTTCTCGAGGTCTTTTCTCAAGACTTCCATTTGCATTGATGGCAGCGACTTCTCGATTGCATCCATTATTTCTTTTGTCATTCTTCCTCCTCAGTTAAACTTCAAAACCAGATTCGCGAATCCAACCCACACGCCAACGCCGAATGCGAAGAGTGCGGCCCAGATCAATTTAAAAATAAAGTTGTCAAAAGTATTCATCCCAACACCAGCGCAGCTTCACCGACTGTGTATCTCGATTTATTAAGCCAAGACTTCGCTTGATTGCAGAGTACCTTCACTGCGTAGTGACCGTTTCTGTCTGGCCCGTTTAGTATTTCAACCGGAACAGGTGCCGTTGCTATCGGATGCCCGTAGCATTTGGCTCTTGCTTTGACTGGCTTCCAGATTGCGCGTGTGCCTTTCTGAAATGTGCTCATTTCTCTTCTCCTGAAGGCGTTGGGATATCCCCAACGGTTGATTGATTTTCTTCAATTCGTGCGATCTCAATTTCGACTCTTGCCTCACCGCCGAACGACTTCGACGCGTGCAGGATGTGGATAAGTTTGTCGTCTTCAATGACGCCTGACTTCTGGAGCGCGTCGCTTACACCTTCAACGAGGTTCGATGTGTCGGCCTCGCCTTGCCGGTTGACGAAGAAGAACCGGTATCGGACTTCGAGCGGGTCTGCGATTGGCTCACGTCCGGCCCATTGCCGTTTCATGTGAAGCATTGCGATTCGTTCCCAAGCGATGAATTTGGGCGAATAGATCGCGTGCTTTCGTGAGCCCGAGCCTACAATGCGCTGCGTGTTTTTCTTTACGATGACGCGGCCAGGGATTGAGCAGGTGAAGAGTGGGGTCATGCGCCCGCCTTTCCAAATCGAGTTTGGATTTCTTGCTTCAGCCGCGCAGCCTGTTCCGCAGAAAGTGGCGGCGGAGACTGGGCCTGGTCTGGTTGTGACGAGGATTGGGCGGGCGGCGCGTAAAGCTGAGCCCTAGGGGTGCAACGGTACTCCCCCTCCATGACGGCAATATGCGTCCGTGGGCGAGTGAGGAAATCAAATGTCGCCAACCACTCCCGGTCGTTCTTGCCACGGCAAAACTCCGACCTCGCGATTCTGTCGATGACATCGACCCACCTTGCTCGATCAGGCTCCTCGCAGATTCTTGCAGATGCAGCTTTCCAGCGTTCTTGTGTTTTTTTGAATCGGCCCATATCCACTAGCGGCATTGGCTTTCCCGCCACAGACTTCATCCCCGACATTCTCGCGTTCCAAAGTTGAGCGAGCTCGGGCGGCTCAAAAGTTTCTCCCGTACCCTCTTCAAAAGAATCTACTACACAACACTCCACTACACTTGGAGTGTCGGGTGACACTTCGGTAAGTGTCGGTGAAGTGTCGGGTGACACTCTAGGTACCTTTAAATTCGAGTCCATAAGACCAAGTCTCTGAAGTTTGTTGACGGCCGCCTGCTTAGCGCGGAAGCCATCCTTCGACTCGCCGTATTGAAACTCGAAGAACGTGACGAGGAAGAACTTGTCTGTATCAAATTTGATAACCTTCTCGCCAAACCACTCAGTCAGATTTGACTCTGTGACAGGAAATCCAAGATGAAAAGACATCTGAGGAAAGTCGCCGGGCCATATTCCGGCGTGATCGCACTGGTCGCAAAGATACAGAAACGCAAGCTTTGCCTTGAACGGTAGCTCACGGAACGACGGCCGCTTCCACTTGTCGGTGTCGGTGAATCGCTTAGGCATCGATCACCTCTGCCATCGAATCATTAAACTGCATGATGCCAGTCGAATTCATGACGTTTGCCGAAATGAGATCGAGCGATAGGCCATGTTTTTCGTGGTACGTTAAAATGTCACGATGGAGTGACTGCCTATTGCAATGATACCAACGCTTTGATGCAAGACCGACGATGCGATTTACCTGCGCAATCATCGGATTCTCGCGTTCCAGTTTCTGCCAATAGCAGATCCTTGGGATGTAGTAAAGGAATGCGTCAACAGACTGAGTCGAGGTGTCCTTCAGGTAGGTCATAACCGATTTGTCGATAGCCGAATAAATGTCTTCAACGGAGTAACGCCGGAGCATATTGCGTATGTCCGATAGATACGTGTCTGATATTTTGAATTCCGAACTTCTGAGGTTACGATTTATATAGTCAGCGATAGACTTGATAGCGTTCTCCTCGAGACCGACCATCGAGTTTCGCCACTCTGCCATCATCGCGAGCTGTTCTTGCCTTAAGCTGATCGCCTTCATTTGATCGAGCTGCTTTTTGACGACGGTAGAGTCACTGAGAGTCCTGGCGCCCTTTCCTAGATTGCAGGAAACGCAGGAGGTGACGAGGTTTAGAACTTCGTTCTGGCCACCGGCCGCGACCGGATTGATATGATCGACGTGAAGGATTGCATCCGGCGCTGACATGCCACAATACTGGCAAGTAAAGGCATCACGTTTAAATACCTCAAAACGAAGCTTTTTCGAGATCGCCTTTCTGCTTACCTTCTTCTCATTCTGAATCGGATCTTGTTCCATTACCTGCCCCCCGGCGGTGCAAAACTTTGTTGAGTTCTTGTTGAGTTTTTTTGATATGATGACGATGAGTGGTGCGCGCGACTGCGCCCGAACAGCCTCAAAACAACACCCGAAAAGTTCACCAGTTTTTCACCAGATACTTCTCTGTTTCGTCGTTTTTGATTGTACTTAGCTGGACTCTCAAAATGATGGTCAAACCATTGATAGGCTTGGGTTTCAGCGGAATGATTCGGGTTCTTCGGATTTGGTGCCTTACGTCTGGAACAGCCTTCTAAGCAGAGGGTCGCAGATTCGAGTTCTGCCGGGGCCACCATAGCGTCAGGGCCAGTTGTCGGAAATTGAGAAAAATGGCATTTCACCAGTTTTTCACCCCACACTTTCGCGTCCTGTTCCGAGGCGGAAGTGCGCCGCAACTGCGTTTAATTGCTTCTCGTCGAATCGGATGTAGTGCTTCATCGCGACCTTCATCGACATGCCTAGAGCTGAACAGACCACGACAGGGTTGAGCGCAGGATTTGAAAACGCCCGCGTCGCATAGCTCGCGCGGAAGTCATGGAATCGGCCGTCGATACCGAGCGCCTGCCTAAGCTTTGTCCACGGTTTCTTGAATCCGCCCTTGTCCATAGGGCGCTTTTCGTCCCACGCGTTCGGGAAAACATACGGGCTTTTCGGATAGTCGGCGCACTGTTTCTTCAGCGCCTCAATGACCTCGGAATGGATCGGAACCACACGACTCTGTCCGGTCTTCGTGTCTGTTTTCTTGAGCCTGATGCAGCCTGCGCCCCAGTCCATTCGGTCTTTGGCGAGCTGCGTAATTTCACTCGACCGCATGCCCATGTACTGGGCCATGATGATCCAAAGCCTGACGGCCTGTTCCGGGGCCTGGACGCCATCCTTGCCGTCGCGGAACTGCATCAACTGCTCGTCTGTGTACGACTTCCCGACGCCATCGTCCTCGTCGTACTCTGCATCAGGGTTGTAAATGTCAGGCGCACGAATGATATACCCGACAGCAAGGCACCAACTAAAGAACCCGGAAAGGTACTTCCAATGGTTCAAAAACTTGGTCGCGTCCCCTGACTTCGACTTCTCTTTGACGTGGGCCATGTACTCAACCCAAGCGTCACCCGTGATCTGATCAACGCGCATCGATCCAAAGAATGGTTTATACCATCGCTCTCCGAAGTGAATGTATTCCTTGATCGTGCGCTCACGGACCTTCGCAATGCCTCGAACCTTGCCCGTGGCCTTCGCTTCGATGAACTCTTCCCACGCGTCTTCAAAGATCTCTTTTTCACGACGCCAGTCCTCACCAAGAAGGATCGCCTTCTCGATGTCTTCAGCAAGCTTTTGCGCAACGGCAAAGTTCTTTGTGTTCAGCGCTTTCTGCACACGTTGGCCCTTGCAAGAAAACCTTGCATGGTACCACTCGCCGATGCGCTTGATGCGGCTGTCTCTGGTGTCCTGATAGTGATTCATGACGCGTTCTTACGCTTGATCCATTTCCTAATTTCGTCCGGATCAAATCGACGATGCCGCCCGATCTTGATTGACGGTATCTGATTCGTCGCAACGTAGAGCTTCAATGTCGATATTGGAATCGACGTGAACTCGCGAACGTCTTCGATCAACCAAAGTCGCTCCATCTTTTGCTGTGAAATCTTTGATGATTTTCTCTCTTCCATCACACCAACTCCATGCTTAGCTGTCCTTCAAGTGGCTCATCAATAATCTCGTCACCATCCTCAACGATAGCGACTGGCTTGTTTCGATTGTGAAAGTTGACGGCTGCATCTCTAGGATTGACCGTCACCTTGAACGAGTCTCGGTCATTCGTGCCGTTCATGACTGCGTCTTCAGCGTGCGCAATCATTCTATGAGCAAGATCAAAGTAGCTCCGCTTAAGTTCTGCACCGACAAATCGACGTCCCATTTGAACCGAAACGACGCCTTCTGATCCGATACCAGTAAACGGCGAGAACACGAGGTCATCTTTCGCCGACCACAGGTCAAGGCACCGATGAATCAGATCAAGTTGAAGTGGTGCGATGTGACGCTCGTCCTCATCTTCGCGAGCAATGCGGCCGTTGAGAGTATTTGACTGCTTGATGTCAAACCACACTGGGCTTGCATAGTGCTGCCATCTATCCACAGGGAACTCCTCAGGAGTGTGCGCGATCGGCTTCGTATTCACGCCGGGCTTTCGGAATGTGACCACGTAGTCAGGCAGACCTTGGCGGCTCATAGATGAGTCTTTCTTGATCTGCTTCCATAGAAGTCCAAGCGCCTTTGTCCGTTGCATCGCAACGACTGGATCTTTCCAAATACACACCTCAGAGTGATAGATGAATCCACGCTTTTGAAACTCACGGATGACGTCACCTCTGAAGTCACGAATGCCGATCACGCCGTCACGCTGCTTTGACGTTGTCAGATTCATGCAGTGAATCGACACGTTTCGACCTGGACGCATGATGCGAGCCATCTCATCAACCAAGAATCCGAAATGGACCCAGAACTCGTCGTAGTTCTTTGAGTTTCCCATGTCCCGATCACTGTTTGAGTAAGTGTAAAGCGATGAGAACGGCGGCGAGAATACCGAGTAGTCAATCGAATTGGAGTCAATTGACCTAGCGACCTCAACGCAATCACCGTTGTAAATGTCGAATAGCCTGCCTGATTCACGGCGAAGATTATAGGTCGAGACCTCACGAGTGAGCTGTCTGACTTCGCGCTCTTGAAACTCTCTCATGTGCTCAACGAGTGACGCCGCCATCTCTTCAGCCTGCGCCTCTTTCCGTTTGATGTTCTCAAGGACTGGACCCTCAGCAGCGTGAGCGATCATGGTCACAGTCACGGGCCTAGTCTGACCGAAACGGTAGCAGCGGCGAATCGCCTGATATATCTGCTCAAAGGAATCACTTAAACCTACGAATGCCATTTGATTGCAGTGCTGCCAATTCAAACCAAACCCTGCGATTTTTGGCTTGCTGATTAGAACGCGAAGCCTGCCTTCTGCGAAATCAATCAAGGCCTTCTCTTTCTTCTCAAGCTTGTCAGATCCTTTGATCTCGACCGATCCCGGAATCAGACTAGCAAGCTTCTCACTCTCATCGTTTCTATGGCACCACACGACGAACGGACCTTCGGACTTGTTGACCAAGTCAGCGCAAGCCGAGACGCGCTCGTCTACCGTTTCGCGCTTTACTTGTTGACGGGCCTGAATGCCGTACACTTCCGGCGCAGTCTCAGTCATCTCACCAACGCTATGCATATTCATGATGAGCTCTGGCAAGTCGTAGCCTTCAGCCGAGAACCCGATATCAGATGGCTTTTTGATAAATACAGACCATGTCGCAAGCCACTCCCAGAACTTCGCTTTGCCGTGACCTTTAAGCCGCCACTTTGAAGTCTCGCCCGAGTCATGGATGAAAAACATCGAGAGCATTTCAACTTGGCTCATGACGCCAAGAAACTCAGCTTGTGAGCCGAGCTCCATGAAGTCATTGGGCGATGGCGTCGCAGTACAGCTAAGCCTGTACGGTATCTTTGAGCAGAGCTCAATCACCTGCGCCCTGGTCTTTGAATCCTGATGCTTAATGATCGACGACTCATCAAGACAGACGCCGTCGAAGTATCCGCGCTCAATGCCATCTCTAAAGTTCTCGAGCATCTCGTAGTTCGTGATGTAAATGCCGGTCTCTTCGTCAAACTCGCGCGCGTACTTGATCGGAATGCCAAGCTTGTCAGCTTCGCGTATCGTCTGCTGCGCAACGCAAAGAGGCGCCACGATCAACACTCGATTGCCAGTGTACTGATGAACAGCCTCAGCCCATGCGCTTTGGATGAATGACTTGCCTAGTCCAGTGTCGGCGAATACCGCTGCGCGCCCACGCTTTAAAGCCCATTTTACGATTGCGGCTTGAAACGGAAACAGCATCTCAGGCAGTGGCATATTGGCGTCAAAGCCAGACGGCGCATCGTAGCGCGCTTTTGAGTTTAAGAATGTCTGATAGTCCATAGTCGTCCCCCCGGAAACACTCACGGCTTCACCTCTATCCCCTCTAAGACTTCTCGCATTTCGGCGAGCGCTTTGGTTGATATATCGAAGCAAACATTCCTGTCGACAGTTTCGCACTGGCAATCGATCGAGATTCGCTCCAACGCTTTTATTGCCAACAACATCGCTTTACTGTGTGCAATGGCTGTCAATTTAACGCCGTCTAGCATCTTAAGAATTTCGGTGTCGGTCATTTGAACACCAGTAAAATTATTGTGACGAGTACCACATGCCCAATAGCGACGACGAGAAACGAAATTGGAGTTACCTCAATCACAGTTTCGCCTCGCAAGTATAGACCTTGTCTTTTATAACCATAGGAATACCGTTCTCGAGGCGATCCTCGATCGCCAAAACAGCAAGGCCCATTCCAATAAGAACCGACACTACGCCAACCAAAATAACTGTTGGAACCTTAACACTCACGACGCTGCCTCTTTCTCTTTCTCTTTCTCTGTAACTGTGTATCCGCACCCGCGAAGGTATTCCGCGAGCTCGTCATTGCCGTGAAACTCGATCACCTGATCAAGTGACGCATGCTTTTTTAAATATTGAACCATGAGATCAACGCCGATCTCTTTCAGCAGGAGATCCATGTCGCTTAGGCACTTGTAGTATTCCGAGATCATGCTCGGCGGTAACTGCTCAAGGACGTCAGTCGGCTGAACGTAGATGTTGAGTCTCATTGCGCCCTCTGTTCTGTGCGCAGTGCGCGATACGCCCGAGAGAACTCCAGGCCAACAGCCTCTTGGAAGTTCACGCCACGCTCTTCAAGCGCAACGATTGCATCTCCTGCGATCTTGCCTTCATTCGTTCGGTCTTCACCGTTCACATAGTGCGACACAAGCTCAACGTCCTGAGAGAACCCAAAGACGTGCCGAGCTCCTTTGATTTCAAATTGTAGGTAGACGACGCGACGAAAGGTCATGCCCACTGATCTCCCCACTTGAAATTAAGCTTTGCGAGCATCTCGTCCATATCTGAAACAAAGCGCGGAATAAGATCAGAAAACGCCTTCATCTTCTCTTCATCGCGGCGAACAGTCAGAACCTTGATCGGGTTCTTTTTCATGGCCGGATGGTATTGGACGAAGTCCCATGCATCCGCGTCCATAACCCAAAGACAGAACTGATACTGCCAAACGTACTCAGGCTTGATCTTGTCGTCGGTCGCAAAGCGAACGAAATGCATCGGATTGTACGGGCATTTGATTTCAACGCCACGATAGCCGTCAATGTCCTTGACCATGCCATCAGGCGAACAGCCGACGCGAAACGAATCGTCTTTAAAAACAAATGGCAACTCTTCAACGATTGTGCCCTTCATGAACTCATAAGATGAGCGAGCCGCATCCTCATGCTGATTGCCCCAATCAAGATACTTTGAGTTGAGCTCTTCCATCTGGCCTGTGGCGACCTGCGACACAAGCTCAGCCATGTAGGTCGCTCTGGTCTCTGAATCAAGCTTTGCGACTGCGCGCGAGGCATTGCTTGCCGATATGACGCCAAGTTTCACGCGAAACCATTCAGCCGATGTTTGAGCCGCGTGATTTGCGTTGAATCCAAAACGCTCAGCAAACACGTCGTGAAGTTCTGTGATCTGTTCTCTGGTTTTCATGTTTTCGCCTTCTGGTCTATAAACCCGTTAAGCATTACTATTGATCGCTGGATCTCTTGATCTGTGAGCTCACTAATCGATGTGATTTGGCGGCTGAAGGATCTAGCCGCGTGCTCGATGAACTTGTCTTCTGTTCGTCCAAGTTCTGAGAGCATTGAGCCGATCTGCGAAAGTTTCTCATCACGGTCGGAACTAGGTGCCGCAATGGTCGGAGTATTGAAGTCGATCGGATCAGCCTCGTTTGAAACCGCAATTGCCTCATCAAACCGGCGATGATCTGTCATTGGCCACGTCTTATAGGCTTTTCGGATCACCGTTTTCTTGATCATGTCATGCTTGTCCGTCTGCCAAGGTGTTGAAACGCCCTTTGTCTTGTGCGCCTTCCATGAATCAGAACGGTCGCGAATCGCCTCGATCTCAAGCATGTTCATTGTGGTAGTTAAGAACTCACCGTCAGTCGTCTTTGCAACGCAGTAGGCGCCGACAAGTTCACCGCGCGACTCGCTGAATGGATTGAACTCATGAATCGGCTTTACGCCTGGGCCTCTTGATTCAAACTTATCGCCTGAGAACACAACGTCAGCGTGCGCCCACTTGATCGCACCGCAATCAGTCGCAAGCTTCAGGAGTCCGATATACGACACCGCAAGGATGATCTTTTTGTCTCGTGGCAATAAATACGCAAGCTTGTGAACCGGGTTCAATGACAGGCCAATGGCCGCGACATTGATGACTGCGCGCTTCAGAGAATCAGGACTGCTTTGCGCGATGCCCGACAAGTATTGATTGTCTTTCAAGATGCCGATTGCAAACGATGCCTCACGCTCGAAGTTCACAGCGCCATGGATCTGCGCAAGCTGTGCGAACTCAGCGCCGGCCGACTGTACGATTTGCCGCATGTTTTCGATTTGGGCTGGCAGACTCATTTGCGTTCACCTAGCGCCATGACTCGCACCCGCTCCTTGGCCATCCGAACTCGGTCAAACAGATCCTCAACAAGGAACCGAAGGTCCTCGTCGCTTTCGTCGATGAGACTCTCCATCGATGCCCCTGCGAGCAGCTCAAGGAATATTCGCCGAGCTTCGGCAATGCCGTCCTGACGACCAAGAGCTTGCGCATCTTTGATCTCTTTCTTGTATAATTCGAAATCGAGAATGATGTCTTTCCGGCGCAGGTCGCTCATTTCAATCCTCTCAGTATTTTTCGAAGGTTTTCAGCCATGCCCCAGGCGCCCATCGCCTCGAGCCTTTGGATCATCGCGTGGAGGCGCTCAACTGATTCGCTCATGACTCACCAATCCTTTCGCACCTTGAACATGCGCCATCGCTCCAGCAGCTATCAGTCGCGTGCATTTCGCCAAACTCATCGATAGGTCCGATTTGAAACTTCGTGCAGGCGCCGGCTTCCGCACAGCACATCTCAGCAGCGGCAGCACTCATCGGCTGTTTTCCGCAAGCCACAAGCGACAGCGAAAGAAGAATGACAGCGATACGGATCATCGATCACCGCCAGCTCTCAGCATGTCGAAGTCACGAATGCGATCGACCTCATCCATTGGATCTGGCGTGAGTGACTCATGCGTGCGCTTATTGGTTTTGAAGTATTGATCGAGCGCCCACTTCGAAAGATCCTGTCTTTCAACCGGTGTCAGAAAATCAGTGATGTCTGTCTCACGGCCGCTCATTCCCACTTTAAAAACGTACATATCCACGACGGCGCCATATTCGATTTGAGCTTCGATTCTGATCATCAACTCAAGGTCAGCGTATGTTTCAAACATTTGGCCTCCAGATTTCGGGTAAAGAATTCCCTCGCGCAGTTTTCACTGCACGGTTTTTAAGCATCTCTGTTATGGTGCGGAACTAACCGGCCTCTTCTCCCGTTTCAGCGGGTGGAAAAAGCCGGTTCTCAGGCACGCTAAGGACTCGGCACAAAGCAAGCCGAGTGCTCTGCTTTGCTGGTGCATGTCCGGCCCGGACCCTGTGAATTGTCGTGGCCGAAACCCTGCTCTTGTATGCCAGTTGGGATACCCCATCTGGTCCGTTTGCATCTATCCAGCTGTCTAGTACCGACCGATCAACGCGTCTCATGATTAGTATAGTAAGCCTTTCGATATCAAAAGACAAGTCAAATGATTAGTTTGGTCTGTTTTTTATCGAAAGGAAACACGTTAGGCTTATTTTGATGAGTGTTTACGGCGGATTAGCCGACAGAATAAGGGACCACAGAAAGGCCCTAAAATTGACCCAGAGCGGGCTTGCTGAGCGCGCGGGGCTGTCGTTTGCCACGATCCAGGCACTCGAACGAGGGGCATCAAATCCTGAGCGAAAGACCTTAGCGGCCATCGCCACAGCCCTCGACATATCGATTGGCGATCTTTTGGGAGAAACCGTTGAGCCGGCACCTATGGCCGCTCGCTCGATCACCCAGGAGGCGGCGATGCACCCTACCCTAAAGGACGTCGTCGTGATCCTTGATAGGCTTGAATCGGTATCACCTGAGCGGCGGGCGGCGGCTCTTGCGATTCTTTTCGACGACTCTTCGCTTGCGCCAGAATCTTTCGATCTTGCTCAGCTTGCCTCAACAAAGCGTTAATTGCCTCGATCACGTCCCGCACAGTGCCGCCCTCAATGTCCCAATCGGCTACATCCCAAGCGTCCTTTAGTGCTTAATTGGTTATGACATTTGATTAACAATTGATTGTTCAAGTCAGGCATCCATCAGGCCGATTTAAATGAACAACCATGGAGGCTATGTGCAATTTGTCGTGATTCTGATCGCTCTCGTGATGGTTTTCGCAAATCAAGATGCAGAGGCTCAGAGCGCTGAAACCCTCTGGAGAGCGCGATCCCTCGAGGCTAAGGACAATATCAAACGACTACTGGACTCCAAGAAAGTAGCAAAGAAAGTTGAGTGCGAGTTCCTTATCGAGCAGGCGTTTGAAGGCCTAAATGATCCAAAGTTCAAAGCGTTTTCAAAGACCGATAAGGGTGGGTTAACGGTACTGCTGACCATCGGCGACCCAAAGACAAAATCCTTACTCGGACTGGCCTTTCTATTCGGGGACGACAGCCGCAGGCCACTATTCATTCGTCCGATTTTCTTTGAAGACGCCAGCAAAACTGCTTGGACATTTGCAATTACGCCACTCACTTCGGGCGGCACTTTTGGTATAGAGACAAAGGACTGCGAATTTTTATTCTCCTCTGAGAACTATCTGAGTCCATCTGTGAAGGCCAAGTAGTCCCGCACCGAGCCTTGATTCTGTCAGGCTTTGACAGATCATTTAAGAATCAGCCACAAGTCTGTTATTCTATGACAGCGGGCTAATCAAGGATGAGAGGCTCGTTTTTCATGAAACTAAAAGGCGCATTTTTTCCAGAGATCCGAAAGGTCGCATCCGAAAAGCTTCAGATTGAGCTCGGCTGTAGTCCCGAAGTCGCAAAGATATTTCACCCGAGTATGCGGACCGATATCATCCCAGACGATTCAGCCGTTTGGATTCAAGCCTGCACGCTCCAGCAATGGGAAGAGTACGCAGGCGAATGGGAGCACGAGGCGGCCCATGGCTTTGAACTGGAAGTCGATCCGCCGCCAGCCTATTTGATGCACTGACGTTTCGCGATCATCTCGATTTCATCCTGAAGCCGCTTGATCTGCACAGCTTGGCTGAATGCCAAGTGCGCAAGTGGCAGCACCAGCGCCATGGCGAGAATCATCACAAGCACTGCGACGCCAAGCCGGGTCATTCAGAGTCTCGCTGGTCAGCTTCATCCCTCTGGTCGGCGCGCATCTCTGCGAACCTGCCAGTGAGCTCTGCGCCGCCCGTACGATTGAGCTCTTGCTCGAGAAGGATATTCTCGATCCGACGAATCTTCACGAACGCGCGCCTACGAGCCCCACGAAGTGCGATGATCACCCGAGAGAAGGCAGTCATCACCATTGCGGCCCCGCCACACAGCGCACCGACGACCTTCACGAAGTCATCGGCACCCATTCCAAACACGGCCGCGACTGTTTCGATCACGCGTACACCGGCATGAGAATGGCGACGACATCTTTCCGATGATTCCACGGTCTGATTCTGACAAACGCGTTCTGCTCAATCGCGTCCTTTTCAGTGAGCGTCTTCGAACCGCCGCCGCCAGCTTCAATGACGTGCTGATCATCGATCATGAATGCAATGTGAGTGATCTTGTCTGGCCTTAGGCCATAGAACACCAAGGCGCCAGGGCCTCTCATCTCACGCTCTGAAACGCTCAAGTAAAACTCAAACATTGCCTGCGCTGACTGATCACCTTTCGGGTCCATACCGACTGATGCAAGAATCTCTTGCACGAGGCCAGAGCAATCATAGCCACGCATCGGATCATCCCCGCCCCAAATGTATGGCCTACCGACAAAGTGCCACGCGTACTCGCAAGCAATCATCTTTTTGACCATCATCGCCACGCCTCACATGATTGAAGTTTTGATTTCAAAAGCACAAGATTCTCTTGTGGCGAACAGAAGAAGTCGAAAAACATCGGCTCATCACACTGCACCTTGTGCCCATCGCCGTTCACGATCATGCACTTGCCGTCTTTCTGCATAGGCAGATACACGTCTGGCTTCCAGTCAGGCTCATCGCCTGATCGCTTTAATGACACGCAAGCGACCGATGCCATGTATGCAAGCGCCAACAGAAAGGCTATAAGCGCAAGCGTCAGGTCATCTCTTCGTCTTGAACGCATCTCGTAGTTCTTTCGCGGCTTTGATTTTGTCATCCTCAGTCCTTGCCATCTTTGCCTGTTCAACCAAAAGCCTGACCTGTTCAAGATCCGCTGCATTCGTGCGTTTCACCTGCGCTTCGATGATGAGATCGATCACGCGCTGAAGTGCGATGAGAAGCTCGATGATCTTGACTACGGTCATTCTGGTTTTGGCTCTTTGCCGAGTAGCTTTTTTGACACGTTGATCACGAACTGCAAAATGCCGTTCGACTTCAGTGCCGGGATAAGCGCAAGAGCCTCGCTCACTGCGAGAAGTGCTGCTAAGATGATGACCAGTGATTCATTTTCCATTGTTTACTCCTTTGAAGTTACGTGTTTACTCCGACGATCCATTCAACGTGTGCCTTCATTAGCGGGGTCCACTCAGGAAAACCGTTGCGGCAGCGGAAGTACACGCTGACCCGGAACAATAGTACGAAATCGTGCATGCCGTTGCCGACGTGCAATTTGCCGCCGGTTTTGTGTCATTCGCCGCATTGGCATTTAGATTTGTAACGATATCTGGCGCGGCGCTAAACTTGCCTGCTGCAAGTGTCAATGAGCATGTTCCAGACGAGATGTTTCCAATTGAGGAAATGAGTCCGCCAAGATCACGAGTGATTGAAGACGACGATGAGCATAGAACGGTTGCCGTGTCGAATACTCTTCCATTTGCTATTCCAGTGCTCACGCTGTTAGCGATTACAATCGCGGGGCTATTCTGCGACACGTTCTTGATCGAGATGTACGCTCCGGCCTCCGCGTAGCAAGTGCCATTGCCAGATACTCTCTGTCCACGAAGGACGACATTGATTGTTCCGGCACTCGAGAGCTGAAATAAACCCGTTATTGTAGCGACAGAGTCGTTACTTTCAACGCTGAGACCGCCAGGCGCAATAGCATAGACCGACGGTGAGTAGTTCGTCCCATCGTACCATCGGAATTCGCATATCGTTCTAGTCCCAGTTGTCGCCGCACTCGATGCATAAAACTTTCCGGATGCTGTGACTTCGTACATTGCAGCGGGCGCCCCGGTCATTCGAATACCGAAGTCATTGGCTGTCGTCGGCGCAAGAGCCTGTCCTTCAAGCGTATTGGTCCCGAACCCTGCGACGTTGAATGTTGTGAGTGATCCACTCGTCACCGTTGATGAACCTGACGCAAACGAAATCGATCCGCGTTTCGAGATGGCGTCGATTGATGCTGTGGTCTGAGCGGTCCAGCCTACGATTGGGAACGACGCCTTTATGGTGACGCTATCACCGTTCGCAAATGTCTGAGGAGCCGCTTGGTTCAAGACACCGTTGTAAACATACGCTTCGTCACCGCCCATGCTCCGAGCAAGAAGCGAAGTTGTTGAATTGTATAGAACTTGCCCCGGATAAGTTCGTGTTGCGCTGCTGTCATAAAAAGTAAGCTCTCCAAGAACTGTCTCAACCGATGAGGCAGTGAGCTTTGTCGTGTCAATCGTATAGCCGGAAGGGATATTGACCGTTAGAGACGCACTCGTTGGCGCTCCTGTCACATCGACCTTGATTTGAACGTACATCGTGTCGCCGTCACGCCGCCATTTTCCTTGATAGGTCGTGTTTGTTGACCATGACCCGGTCGGAGTAAACGAAGCCCACTCACTGATAAGCTGCGTGCTGCCTACTCGCTTCGAGCGCCCGATATATCCAACATCAACCGCAATCAACGGCTCATCGGCGTTTGCGTATATTTGGAGCGCAATCGTGCCACTCTGCGGACAGGGGAAAGTTACGGGGTTCCATCTTGGGGTCGTTGACGAAATTATCGCTTGATAAGCTTGAACATTCGTCCCGTCATACGCGCGCACATAATGAGTCGCCGTGCCGCTTGGCACTTGCGCCAATATCTCAACTTCGCAGTCAAGACCGTAGTAGCCCTTAGGAATGGTGATCGCCTGCGATGTTAGCGTCTGCCCCGATGCGCCTGCATCCCACGTGGCAGAACCTTTGCCAGCAAGTAAATTGGTGCCGCTTGTGACTGCCGCAAGCGTGCCGCCCGATGCGGTCCACTTGGCTTTGCCTGATTCGAATCCTGAGTTGTACGGTGCGAGCAGGTTCTCAAACGCAAGCTCCTGACGATCGAAGTCAGTCAGTGCCGCATTTGCGAGAATCGGATTGAGTACCGTTAGAAGAACCAAAAGCCATTGAGTTATGAATCTCATGTGAAAGTTACCTCGCTTGAATATGGTGGGAACATCGCGTCGACCGTCGCCGTATCTGTCGCCGTATCGCGCGTGAGCCTGATCAAAATCAAATCACCGGCTGAAACTGAATCGCTGTTGATCTGGCCCGTTGATGAGGTCAAATCACAGACAAACGCATTCGGACGGTTCGCCGTAGTCGCAAGCGTCACCGCTGAATTTGTCGACGTCCGTTGGTTCGTCGTACTCGACACTGCATCAGTGCCAGTGCGAATCAGAGTTGCAACCGTCTTCATAAGCACGGTGTTCGCCGTAGCGTTACCGTAGAAAAGCCCGCGAAGGTTGATCTGCCCGCCTGCTGTGTATGTCGACGGCACTCGCACTGCTGCGTAGAGGTATTGCGTCTCGCCATCAGCGAATGCATAAACGCGTTGGCCGTATTCGCTCGATGCGACCGGCGCCAATGCGTCTTCAATCCAATTGAGTGACGAGCCGCCGCCGCCAGATCCTACAGCGATGAGCGCTGCGCCAGTATCGACATACGCCTTCGCTTGATCTGTGGCGTAGACGATCGTGCCCTCTTTGCGCGTTAACGCATCGAGGTTCGCCTTCGTGTTCTTCGGAATCGTGATCCGCTGAGTGTTTGAAGCTGTGCCGCCATCAAAGTCAGCGGTGATTGTACCGCCAGTGATCGCGACCGCGCTCGCCGCCTGCGTTGCCATTGTGCCAAGACCAAGATTTGTCCTAGCTGTGCCGGCGTTCGCGAGATCAGAAAGATTCGATGCAATCTTGAGCTGAGCGTCGTTTGAGACGTTTGAAAGTCCGACTTGCGTCTTTGTCACTGAATGCGGGTTTGAAGTGTTCGCAATATGCGTTGTCGCAGCTCCAGCCGAAGCGGCCGCCGCAGTCTCAGATAGCGCAGCAGCATCAGCCGATGCGTCAGCCGCCACAGCACTTGCGGCCGCATCCACGGCACTCGCCGCCGCCGCAATGGCCGACGCGTTCGCCTCTCCGGCTTTTGTTGTGGCAATCCCAGCTTGGGTCGTAGCGGTTGAGGCACTTGTCGAAGCATTGCTCGCTGAAGTTGAAGCGTTACTCGCCTGAGTCGTGGCTGTAGCAGCGCTCGCCGCAGCGTTTGTTTCAGCCGTTTCAGCATTCGTTTCGGCTGTCTCGGCGTTGTTCTCACTGACAAGTGCCGCAGCCGCACTGATCGCAGCAGCAGCAGCACTCGCCGCCGCCGCCTCATCACTGCCATCAACTGGCTCAACGCGGATCTCATTGATCGTGTTGAGCGTCTGGTCGTTTGCATCCATGATGATGAACTTATAGAGCCCGGCTGAGCACCATATCTCAGCTTCACCGGCCGAGTTTAATATGACTGGATTCGTGTTCTCAGTGTCTCCGGCCCGATTGGTGTATGTCGCTTTTGGCGTTGTCGAGTTGGCCTCATAGGTCCAAATCTTCCCACCGACGAGCGGATCGCCGTTTTCATCGAAGAACTGCTGCTTAATTTGCGGTATATTTTTCGCCATAATTCCTCAGAGTTCGAATGCGATGAGTTTCCAGTTTTGCAGACCGATCGTGAACGCGGCGTCTGTGACTTTCGCTTGGACGAGGTATGTGTAGGTGCCAGCCGCAGGGACATCGATCGTCCAAGGCCCAGACGGGCTGACCACTGTGCTACCTGCCGCACGGGTCGCAAGTGCTGAAACGTACAACTCAGAAATGCTCGTACTGTCGCGAAGTATCTGAATGAGGCCATCCCATGCTCCGCTGAAGTCCTCGACGTCGCCCAATCGACTCTGAAGGTTAGCTATGACCTTGAGCACTGAATTGCCTTCGTCCTTTGACGCAAATCCATACGCAGTACCAGCCCCGGAACTGACGAAGTCCTGAATTGCATAGTCCGGCGTTACGGGCGCAGTGTGCGTCAATCCAGTCAGTGTCGACGGAGTATTGGCGCCAGGGCCTCCGATGCTGATGTAGGATTGCGAACCCTCGCCGCCAGCCGGAATCATCCCGACAAATACTGGGCGTCCGGTTGTCGTGATTGAAACTGAAAGATTGGTGACATTCCCAAATGTCGCGACGGATCGCGAGTACGTGCCGCACGACGAGCTCACCTGCTGTCCAAGTGCAACGCGCTTTGCTTGAGTCAGAAAGCCATCGGCCATCTTCGCTCTGCCATCGGTGTCAGCGGTCAAAATGCCAGTCGCAAGCTTCGGAAGAGTGATGAACCCATCTTCCATCTTCGCCCGGCCTTCAGAAGTCGCCGACAAAAAGCCGTCTTCCATTCTCGCTCGGCCAGCCGTACTTGCGTGCAGAAGCACTGACGGCATCATCGCGAGCGTGATCGAGTTCGCATTGTTGTGCGCAACGCCGTCTTGCGTCCATTGAACGACGTCGTTCGAGTCCTTAAGCACAAGCTTATATGACCCGCTGCCAAGCCAGATCGTGCCGACGCCTTCGCTATCGAGGATCAATGGATTGTCGTTTGTCGTGCCCTCATCTCGATCAGTGTACGTGGCAAGCGGCGTCGAAGTCCCAGCCTCATAAGTGTAGAGTTTGCCAGCCGCCAGCGGATCACCGTTTGAGTCAAGAAACTGATAGCGCGGGTTTACGAATGGATGCGCCATCAGTCACGCCCCTTTGAAAGTCGACTATTGAGTTTCGCCACAAGCTGATTCATGGCCTTCGACCCTGGTTTCAGATCAGACGCTAGAACCAGCATCTCTTTTGCCTTCGGGTCCTGCATGATTGAATCGCGATCGATGCCAAGCTCTGGCGAGTGTTTTGAGATGTTGTCGAATCCATCGTTCGCCCATTTCTCACGGCCGCGCTTTGGCGGCGGTGCCTTTGACCCATCTTTGTCGGAAGGACCTGGCTTTTGGGGCTCGTCTGGATAAACGCGGTACTGAGACGGCGTGCTCGAATCCATGTCGAGCTCTGACGGTGCCGATGGACCGGCGACTTTAGGAAGCGCTGTCTCGCCAGCATGTGCTGCTGCGGCTCGTCCAGCTAGGACAGTCGATTTGAATTGTTGAATCAGCTCAATCTTTAGAGGCTCGGGAATGTCTAGGGAGCGAATCGCATTTGGCGAAATCGTTCTCATTTTCAAAACGCCGTCCAAGACCCTTTTTGTTACGGCCGGTCCGTAGACGTCCATCATCGCGCCGGTTACAGCGCCGAACGCCATGCCGACCGGACCGCCTAAAGCAAAGCCCGCTGCGCCGCCAGCGCCGCCCTTGCCCGCCGCTGACTGTGCCAGATTCCCGATCACAGACCACAAGTTAACATTCCGAGATCCATTAAATGCGGTCTTCGTAAATGCTGCCGCGTCACTTGCAGCGCGAACCGCCTCGACGAAATCTTGATCGGACAGATCAGAAAGATCTTGAAGAGTCTTGGTTGCGAATTTCCGACCTTGGGCGACTTGCTTTAGTTTCGACTCGGCCGACTGCTCGCCGAATCCTTTGAATTTACCCGCCAGGTCCTTTGCGGTCTTTAATTTCGCTTGTGCAGACTTCTGATTAAAGAATGCCGCACTTCGTTCGATTGATTTTTGAATCTCCCTAGGCTTTGCCAAGCGTTTCGCGGACGCCGCCTGCATTTCTGATTGCCTGAGCATCGCGTTTTCTGGGAGAGATTGTCTAATGCCTTCAAGCTTCATCGGGCTTCTCAGCGTTCGCTGTGCTCCGACCATTTCATCAACGGTTCGCGGCAATGCGCCGCCTTGTTTTTGAGCAAGCTTCTGCAGCGTCTCGAGCTCGTACTTTGCCGACGGCTTGCCAATACTTTGAAGCCGATTGAACCGAGCCGAATCAGCTCCGAATTGTTTCGTCGCGTTCGACAAAACTCCAGTATCATCGGCGACGGTAAGCATCTTTTCTTTGTACGCCGGATTCTGCTTTAGCTGTTCATCGAGTCCGCCTCGAATCGATTTGAATGCTCTCTGAACGTCGTTAGTGAAGAGGCGAGAATCATAGATGATCTTTTCGGCCTGATCGATTTGTTGGATTATTTGCTTTGCGTCAGCCGCGCTCATGCTTGACGGCAACTTCCCGAGCGTGTCGCGAAGCCCTCGAATTTCTGCCTGAGCAGCTCGTGCCTGCGGAGTTGATGGCGCAACGCCTGCAACATTCAAGCTCTCTTCAGCTTTTTTCAGCCCATCCCAAGTACCCTTGAAGTTGATCGGCTCTTTCTGTTGTCGCAATATTTCGTAGGACTCGTTTGAGCCCTTTACGACCTTCTCTTTTAAGTTATCAATTGCATCGCCGATCATCGGCTCAACACGCGAAGGCGATGCTTTTTCTGTTAACACCTGCTTTTGTGAGCTGAATGATTCATCGAGAAGCGTCCGAGCTTTCTGGACCTCTTCCATCGCCTTAGCTTTACCCTCGACGCGTGAATCTTTAATGCCTGCGGCGACTTCGTCGAGTTTTGACTTCGCTGAATCGTAGCCGATTTTGGCGTTATCAAGATCGTCGCCCAGTCCATTCACGACCTTAGTCACTTGCTCATAGAGCTCATCAAATGTGCTGGCGTTTCGAATGCGCTCTGGGTTTTGAAGGTACGAGTCAATGACCTCTTCTTTGACGCCACCGACCGCGCTCAGTATCTTCTTTGGCGCCGCCGCTGCGAGCTTTCCAGCGCCCTTTAATACTTTGCCGCCGACGTGCAAAGCGCCTGGCATCAGGGCGCCAGTGACTCCGTTGATTGCCGCATTCTTCGCGCGAGCGCCGACATCGGTAAACCCAGTTTCAGGAGTGTATGCGGTACCGAGCAGAACGCCTTCAGCACCAAGCCGTGCGCTTTGAGCCCCTATGCTTGATCCAGATGCGAATCGTGCAGCTTTCTCTAAAGCATTAACCCCTGCAGCACCTTTGATCCCTGCGCCAACTGCCTTGGACGCAGCCGATCCAGGCACGACAAAGCCAGCGAATTGACCGCCCATGGCATAGCCTGGTGCCTTTTCTTGAAGATCCTTGCCTTGCTGTCTGAATTTATTTACGCGATCAGAGAATTTCGTTTCATCTGCATCTGATCCGCTTAGCGCTTGCGATGCCATGTCCGATAGAACTTCGCCGCCTGCTTTCAAATATGGGAGCGTCCCGATTGATGCGCTCTCGGCATAGCCCTCTGTTGCCGCGCGAAGCTTGTCGCCAGCACTCGGTACCGATGGCTCCGTAGACGAATCGGTCGGCGCCCACTGGTCTTGACCAATCTTTTTATAGACCTCACCGGTTTTCGCCGTGCGCGTTACTGGCTCCCAGTGATCAGGGCCAACTTGGTGATAGAATGTCCCGTCTTTTGCCTGGCGCTCCATCATTCAGCCCAATCAATTTCGTTTGTTTTAAAAACCTTCGGTGCAGGTGCGGCATTTGCCCTGTCAATGCCATATGCTGAGTCGTCTCCCTTTTTCATTTTGCTAATATCAACATCGGCAACGCCTACCTCTTGCGGATTGAATCCTAGAGTCCCGAGTCTGGACCTCATTTCGCTCTGCAAGTATTCAAGTTTCTTCTTCTGAATTGCCGGGCTATCGCGCCACGTCGGTGCCATTGCCTTGAATCTCTCCTCCTCTGGTTTTGAAATTGCGCCGCCGGACTGCATTCGACCGAGTGATTCTTCAAAGAGCGCACGTTGCTGCGTGAAGTCGTTATCTCCAATAACTGAGAATGTGTTTTGATCGTTACGAAGAAGGGCATCGGCCATGCCCTGCACGGTTTTCAATCCAAGTTTGGCGTTGTCGAAACGCTGCTTTCCTTCGGCACCAAGCCCCTGCAGTCGACCTTCCGGCGTTTTCTTGAACGCTGCTTCTTCCTGCTTGCGCCTGTGGTCAGCCAATCGCTGATACTTCATTTCGTCCGCAAACGGATCGCCAGCGCCCTTGCGCATAGCTTCCATTTCTCTAATTTTGAGTTCTCGCTCTTTATTTTGTTGCGACATTCGATCTTGAATTGTCAGCGCACGTCCGCGAAGCGAGTTCACCAAGCCCGGATCGTATTGCATCGGAACCTGAGAAACGTCGAGGCCCATCGTTTTCGCTTGGCCCAGAGCACTTTCCCAAGACGGCTGATCCTTAACGTCAGCCGTGAGCTGCGCGATCATCCCGGCTTGCTTGAACTGATCATCAAGCTTTGAGCGCTTATCAGCGTCGGCTTGCCGGGTGAGCTCATTCGCCTCTTTCCCGAAGCCGCCTTTCGCAAGCGCCGATGCTGTCAGAGATGGATCAAACGTCGTTTTGCCATCAGGGCCAACGACTGCTCCGGCCTTGTACGCTTCGCGCTGAGCCTCTTGATCGCGACGTTGCTTGATCATGTCGCTCATCTTCATGCCCTCTTGCCTTGCGGCGCCAAGGTCAAGACCTCTCATGTTCGAATACATTGAGTTATCGATCGGCATTGCTTAGCCCTCCGCCATCGTTGCAAGGAAAAGCATCAAGACACGAGAAAGGTCGATCAGCTTCACACCGTCAGCGTCTTCATAGACGAGAGTTTTCCCGAGTTTTGACTTCTCGAGGTCCTGCGCCATCACGCCGACATAGTCGCCCGATCCATGGATTGGTGACTTGTAATTGAACGAGTAGGCTTTGAGATGAGACTTCATTTCAGCCAAATCTTCTTTTGAAACCGGCTGAATGTTCGTTTTCACGCGCTCGTCACAGAAGGCCAGACTTGCAGCGCCCTGGATGAACTGTTGCCTCTGACCGGCCTGACCCATCGCCTGCGCAGCTACGGCATTTGCACCGCCTTGCACGTTCTGGCTATATGCGTTCGCATAGTTCTGCCCGGCTTGAGCAACTTGAGTGTTCGCAGTCTGTCCAACGCCGGCGATCTGCGATAGCCGTCCGAACCTGCGATCACGGTCAGCATTAAAACGGTTGTATGCGTTGTTGTATTCTTCGGACGCCATGCCCTGATTCTGGCGCATGAGTTCTTTCATGAATCGACCAGACGTTAAACCGCCGCGAGCGGCCGATGACCGCTCAAGCGCTTTACTCGCCTCATCCATTCGAAACTGATATCCAGGGTCTTGTTGAAAGTCAGACGCCGAGAAGTCGCGCTGATAGTCAGCATCTTGAAGACCCGTGAGCGCCTTTGCTCCAGCGTCTCGCCACGGCTGCGCATCAGCGCGCGCTGATCAAACATATAGCGCTGAGTATTGTTTGAATCGCGCACTGCACCTTGCTGAGCCGAAAGCGCCTGGTCACTGCCAGACGAGTCGCTCAGGTTCATACCCGTTACGTCTTCAATTAATCCACCGACTCCGCCGCTACCCATGTCATTGCTCCTTTAGCTTCAGTGAAATCAAAAGCACGTCTTGACCAGACTTCGAGACCTCAAAGCCGCATGAAATTGCAGCAATCAATGTCTTATTTGCGTTCTGGTCCCATAGATGAATATTTGCCGTCACCACGTCGCAACCATTGCCTTTGGCGATATCGACTAGGTCATTGAGTAGCTTTCGCCCGTTTCCGAGCGTTCTCTTCTCGCGATGAATGAACATCTCAGCGATGAAACATTCCTTGTTTGACATCTTGTAAGCGATGAATCCGAAATCACGCCACAGGCTCGATTGCCCCATGCGCTCGTAGATATATTGAGAGTAAAGTCTATCCTCATTGCTCATGTGCATTCTCGTCCTGACATTCTGATGATGACCGCACTGGAAAGACTGACCTCGACATTCACAATGTCACCAGCGGCTAAGATCTGATTCTGCATTTGAGTGATGTCTTTGGTTTCTGGCGGCCGTGATCGAGAGCGTTTTCACTATCTTGTTTGAACCGCCGTAAGAGCCGCCGCTTGGAATGATATGAATCGATATCGTTTGCGCGCTCGCATCGGTATTCGTTGCCGTGAACTTATCGATGATCGTTCGAGTTGACGCTGGCGCCGTGTATTCGGTCTGCTGTGCGTTCGCCGCGTACTTTGCGTTGATTAGTACCTTTGCCGTGACTGCCATCAAAGCACCGGGCCTTGGTTAAGATCATTGATCTGAGTCGTGTGAGTTGAAATGGTCGCCTTGGCTTGTCGTGAGTAGCTGAAGTGCTGCGATGTCTGATTCAGTCGCGGTCATTCCGCGCCTCAACTGCCGCAAGTTCAAGAGCCGGAAGATCAGCAAGCTCAGTGTTTGAGAGTGCTGACGTGCCGCCAATTTTAAAAAGAATTGCTTAAACCACGCAGTCCACGCAGGAGCGAGATAGCTTGGCGTCGAGCACTGGCGCTTTGGATGGAACCGGGAGGGAGAACGACCGGCCATCGGGCGCCTCCAGGTACGGCGTTTATTTCAGCGCCAATGAGAATGACCTTCACAGGATCAGTGATCGTGACGCTATAGACGCGGTCTGGGACATCCGGAGCCTTCTCCACAGCGCGCGGATCTTCCTTTGACCGATACGGCCGCAATCAACCCACTTCCTCGTTTGACCAAACGTGACCGCCGTCGTCTGAAAACTTCATCATGACTTGCGGGTCAATGCCCTGGCCTGAGCCATCGAGACCGACGCCGACTTCCATATCGAGTTGAAAGCTATTGTGGCGAACGAGCTTAAGGCCCGATGTCGCATGAGGGGCAATTCTAGTCCGCGAGATCTCATCGCCCGCATCGGAGTAAACAGAACTCGACATCGAGTAGACTTTGCCGTTTGCATAATCGCCCACAACATGCGTCGAATATGCATAAGCGTGACACTGGGCGCGATGGCGTTCAAAGACGCCTTCTCGTTTGTTAGACGCGCTCATGCCACATACCGGTTGATGAATCAAAAACCCACGTAGTCGAAGCGTTCGGGCAATTCTGAACATAGAAAAAATGACCATTTTCCTGATATGTAAACGCGCAAGCTGTTGAAATGTCACCGTACCCGCGAAGCGCTTCTTCAACTGCGTGCGTTGAAACCCGCTGCGGCTGATAGCCCGTCGCCCTGAGACGATGCCAGCACCGCGCTCATCTTGGCCAAGCCAGAAAACAGTGTTATTCATCTTTGCAACAGAGAATGCGGCAGCGCACCGTGCTCGATGAACGCACCTTGAACGCGCTGAGGAAAGTCAGCATTGCCGGAGTTGAAAAGACCTCTGTCGTTTTCGCGTTAAAGATCCAAAGATCGCGGTGATCTGACATCACGGCTACGACGTTGTCTGATTCCCCTCGCTCGTTGCGATGTCGAGCGCATCGAATGCCGTTGAGTTAAGGCCAGAGATGAAAAACCGGCCAGATGCCAGGCTCATTGAAAATGAAATAGCCATCTTGGGAATGTGACCTGATCAGCGCCTGGGGAAATCGACGTCTACGATTTCAGCAGGAAGGCATCGGTCGCAAGCGTCACGACACAACCGTCAGTGCCATCAACCATCAAAGATGCGTGCCGTTGTCGGCCATTGAGACAGGACCAGTTGATGAATTGAGCGTGACTAATTCAGTCGCGACCGCCGATGAGACCTTGTAGCACTTCGCCCTGGAGACCGCGTAAAGGATGCCGTTTGTCGCGGTCCCATCCCACGAACACACTCGCGGCCATTGTCGCCAAGCGTTGAGAGCCCAGGCGTACCGACCAGGCAGGCGACTTTGCGCTCTTTGCCGGTGCCGAGCTCGTTTCAGGATGCAAGTTAATGCAGCGCTGACAGTCGACGTTGACTGATTTCAGCGTGTAACCAGACCAATGAAGTTCAGCGAACCGCATCGGATCTATTCTCCGGATTAATATGTTGAAGCTAACGCCACGACTCAAAAGTGCTGAGTCACAGCCAATAAATTCAGGTTGGACGTTCTTTCGTTTGATTGGGGCTTTCCGGAGTCTGTCGCGATCGTTGCGACCTGGCCGTGATCGACTGACCCGAGGAAATCAGGCGCCAAGCGGATTACGGGGTTGAAAACAGCGCCTCCTCATCCTGAAGGAAAGCAAGATCAGTCGACGCACTTGTGAATGTCGTGAGCCGTTTTCTGAATATAGAACAAGCGTCACCGAGCCAGAAGGCACTGGTGAGAAATAGATCGCCGGTTGATTGCCAGTCTCGAAATAGATCTTTGTCAGCAGGTTTGAGGTCGAATTTATTTGAAACTGTGCCCATTGATCAGCTGTTAAGACTC
>JADJOF010000008.1 GCA_016713885.1 Bdellovibrionales bacterium
CCTTCGTCTTCTCGAGATCCTCTTTGAGGACAGTGCTGCCATCGGACATTTTGAGAAGTGTGACGTCGCGGTAGTCTTTGTAGAAATATTCGGCGATGCGAACCGTATCATCAGCGATCCAGCCAGCGCGGTGCTGACCGATAGCGTCCCAGCTATCCATCGACGAGAGTTCGCTCTCAGGATAGAGCCGCTTGTACTCTTCGTGTGGAACGTCATCAAAGATGAATCCCCACTCGGCGTCTGAGCCGTCTGGCATTTTGTATGATGGATCAAGGTAGGCTGAGAATCGGTTCTTGATCGGCTCGATTCTGATATCGAGATCAAATGACATCGGATCGCTGTAGGCCGTGCGGATTCTGAAATATCAAAGCCAAGTGCGAACAGCGGAATCAAACGCCGTGTCATAGGCGACATCGGCGTCAGATGAGTTTTCAACGTGGCGAATGATCCCTTGCAGAATCTTCGCTGTTTCAATATCGGCTTTGTCGTCGACAGGTGAGACCTTAACGGAAGGTCTATTTTGACGCTGATCATTTACGATCTGGCGAATGAATTGTGGTAGGCGATTGATAGTTAAGCACGGCCGACGATCAAGCTCGCGCTGGTCTTTATCGCGCAGGTCCCACTGTTCACCTGCTCCGAATTTGAGATCCTCAAGAGCGAGCTCTCTGACCTCGCGTTCGGCCTCAGCCGCTAGGTCAAAGCGCGCCCTAGCGATCTCGAGAATTTTCTCATCATCTTGATTCTGATTCTCTTTTTCGGATTGCACGCTCTAAGAGTCGACGTGCTCCGATGTATACTCTACGTATACATAATGTATACTTTGCGTTTACTTTGATGCAGACAAAGGCCCCGCGACTTCTGGCTGAGCGCCGACGTTGTATCGGATCTTTTTATCAAAGTTCCCTTCCTTCATCGCGACCGAACGAATGCCAAAGAACATCGCCTCTTCAAGCTTCGTCTTAAAGATCGCCTTCTCTCGACCTTCGGGCATGATCTTGAGCACAGCGTCCACAGCCTCGGTCATGATCATCTTGATCGCCTTCACTTCATCGAAGCCTTTTTCGTTGAGCTTGTACGTTTCAAACATGACTCGCTCCTTTGTTTTGAATTAGCCCATCCAACTGCCGCTGCCATAATTAGAATACTCTTCATGCTCTTTTGCCTTGGCCTTGCCCGTTATTGGCACTGCGAAGCTTAGCGCCAAAGCATCGGCTCTGTTTGGAGATGGCAGGCCGCGCGCCTTCATGTCTTTCTTCGACTCAAGCTGAAGCTTCCCGTCCATTCGTGGCACCGTTTCAGGTCCAGTGAGCTCCATGTGAAGCTGCGTGTCGCCATTGATCGAGCCGCCTTCTTTGAGCCAATCGCGTGTGAGCTTCCACATTTCAGCCCGCTTGTTGAGACATCCCTCGTCATTCGGCGCACCTGAGAACCAAATCAAATGCCAATTTCGTCGCATGGTTTTGCCTGCGGAAACGATGCCTGTTCCATAGCCTGCATCAACGATCACAGCGTCGGCCTTCTCTTCGTCTTCGATTGAGGCGATAAGCGACGCCATCTGAAGATCATTGTCGTTCTTTGGAATCGTGCGCAGGATCTTAAACGACAAGCCTTGCCTCATGCCTATCACGAACTCATCGTCACCTTCCCACGCAGGATCGACAGTGATGATCTTAGGCGCAAAGTCGAATTGCTTTTGATCAAGCTTCAGCGATAGAGCGCGGTCGGCATCCTCTGTCGCGATGAATTGCTTCATCGACATATTCGGGAACAGCCCGCGAACGCGAACCTTCACAAAGTCGGAGTCTTCGCCGTAGTCTTCAATCCACTTCTGGATCTGAGCCTTGTTTGTACCTTTGACGGTCCTGGAATCGATCTGCCAGGTCTTCCAGCGGTGACGAAGCCTGCCAAAACAGTCTTTGAATCGTCCGGTGTTTCTCGTCGGGTTTCCGAATGCGATCCAAATGATCTCAGTATCTTCATCGGTGAGCGCGCCCTCAGTGACATTCCAGACCTTGTCTGAAATCGCCGACGCTTCGTCAAACACGACGATGATTCGCTTCTTCTTGTTGTGAAGTCCGGCAAACGCTTCGGTGTTATTGTCAGACCATGTCACTTGATCAGTGCGCCATGTCTTCTCATGCCCTGGCTCAATCGAGTGAACAGCCGTTGCCGTTGTTTTAAACCAGTGTGATGTGATCGATCGCCTGGTCCAAGTCGTGAGCTCTGGCCAGGTCTTTGTCCTTAACTGCGTTTCAGTGTTCGCGGTGATCACGACCTTGCAATCTTCACAAGTCGAAAGGCCCCAATTGACGATGATTGAAATGAGCGCTGATTTCCCGATCCCGTGACCTGAGGCAACGGCTAAAAGCAGCGGCATGAATCTAGTTTCAGTATTTTGAAGATGCTCGTCGATTGCGCACAAGACTTCGTCTTGCCATTCTCTTGGCCCGTCTTCTTGGTCTAGTTCAGCCTCGCCCCATGAATACGAGAAACGCGCAAAGCCGCGCGAATCGTGAGTGAACCGCGCCATCTCCTCGATGAGCTCAATCTCTGCGTCATTCGCCACGGACGCGCTTTCTGGCCTTCGCCAATCGATCAGAGATCGTGACTGATCCGCTGACCTCGACCTTGTCTGTGAGAAGCTTCAAATGCCTTGCGAGAATCTCAAGCGACTTCGGCTTGTCCCAAAACTTCACCTCGCGGACTTCGCCGATCTTCACTCGGTCCTGGCCAAAGCCGTCAAACTCTTCAAAGACCTTGATGCCAGACATCGCGCGCCTGGTGTCCTCTGGTATTTCATGGATCGGCTTGAGTCTTCCTTGCTCATCGTAGGCCCCGGAAAGATCAGCCGTTGCGATTCGCATGAGTTCTTTTAGGACATTGTCGGCGGTGATGTTGGTTCGCTTTGAGCGTTTGTCCATTTCGGCTTGGATTGCGGCCTGTATTTCGGGTTTTTTCAGGAGATCGAACGCTTGTGATCCGGCTGTGTTCTCTGAATACTTCGCCCTAATCGCCGCCTGCGTCGCATTAAGATCGACGAGGTATTCTTCAACGAAGCGTTTCTGTTTTGGCGTTAGATCTTTGGCCATGCT
Organism: Bdellovibrionales bacterium; assembly: GCA_016713885.1. Classification (GTDB taxonomy): domain Bacteria; phylum Bdellovibrionota; class Bdellovibrionia; order Bdellovibrionales; family JAMPXM01. Next base: position 3,096 of record JADJOF010000008.1, read on the forward strand.
TTCAATGTAAACGCTCTGTTTGTTTACTCTATGTATACATGATGTTTACTTGGTGTTTACAATGCCACAGGATAGGCTTTGAGTATGGCTAAGGGGGTTTCGATGGGTCCAGACGAGTTGAAAAAGGGATTTGACTTGGACGAGATTGAAAAATGCGAGCTTCAGGAGAGGATTCTTTCGGTTCGCATCCCCGACGAATACAAGACGAAGTACGATGTGATTCAGGCGAGGTCAAAGAGACGCTTCGCGGATCACATTCGTCAGCTCGTTGTGGCGGCAATCGACCGCGTTGACCTTGATTCAACCAAGGCTTGTTAAGTCAACCCCGAAAGCCTTAAGTGCGGCCATACAGATCACGTGAGGCGCAGATTCTCCAGATTCAAACTCCAGGTAGGCGTCTGGACCGACTGTCCACAGAGAGCGGCCATGCCACTTGCGATCAAAGCAAGCGAACCAGTCTTTTACAGTGTCGGTCGGCGAGTAGAGTGAAAAGCAGTCGCTGTTAGATACTGGATCGCGCATCTTTTGACCACTTCCCACGCTGCGGCGATGTCCGTGGAATATGGCGCTGGAAATGAACACTCATCTCCGATCCAGAAATCATGCGATGTTCCTTCACATCCGCACTTTGGTCCACATCTACGAAGATGTTCATACTCGCTTTGCGAAAGCCCTTCGTCAGTCGCTCGCAGGACTTTGCATCCGAAGACTTTCTCGGCGACGAGCACGTCTAGTTCTATTCCTGTTTTCATTTCAAAGCCTCCCTCATTAGCGCGCCGAGCAAGTACGCATGCGGCTCGTCGTTCATTGGATCAAACTTGTAGCCTCGCTCGGACAGCATCCAGTTAGTCACATGCAGACACTCGTGAGCTACAATTGATGCGTCTTTGGAAATTGTCCAAATCAAGTACCGACTTTCGTCACCACGATCCATAACTAAAGCTCTGCCTTTCGCCGCTCCGATGTTCGCGCTATGTCCATATGTTTTTAAAACATACTTCTCGAAATCAGCAGGCTTCCAGCCAATGAAGAAATAAAAGTTCTGCCGCCATGTCGGGCAGTAGTACCACTTCGGCTTCATCGCCTCATCTCCTCGCACCAACGGTCGTACTCTTGCCACTGTCGCATGGTCAGCGTTCCCATCGGCACATCAGAGACAGCGGGGTCAGTGAGCAGCAACAGTGCTTTGAGCTTCTCGACCTTCATCTCTGCGATCTGCGAGCGCTTCATGTACTCGCCCCATTTGAGGAAGTTGTACTGGCTTTCGCGGACCTTTGCTTTCCAGCCTGTGTCGCTCATTGTGGTAGCTTCTCCACTCGGTATTGATTCCCATCTAAGACAAACGGTCGACCGCTAGACAAGAGCGCCTCAATTTTAACCCGACGGCTCATCTCCTCAAACCTAGCACGGCGAAACTCATCAATCTGTGCCTTGGTGTCCATAAACTTGCTATCTCTAAACAACGAAAAACCAATAAAAAATCCATTAGTTACAACGTAAAATGTTGCTAGATGCTCTATGTAGCTCACGCCTCACCTCTCTCGATTTCTGCGATTTCTGCTTCAAACTTTTTTAATTTTCTCTTTGTACTTAGCCAAAGATTGGCCGTGATGTCTGTCCGCTGCTCGATTTCGTTGTTCTGTTAACTTCTCAATCACCTTCGCCTGCTTGGCGATGGTCTGTTCATCTTGAAGGCATTGATTATCAACATCTCGAAGGATTGGCTCTTTAGTTCCTCAACCTCCGCCCTCAGCTTAGCAACGATGCTGTCGTGCTTCGGAGCCTTGTATGAATTCAGCTCCCGCCACAAATCCGCCAAGCTTGCAGCACATTGAGGCTATTTCTCCTGCTGTCCACAGTTTCGGCTCATCGTTATTCATTGTCGACCACCTCTTGTGATTAAAAATACAAATCCGATTCCGCACGACACGACAAAGAAGCTAAACAAAATAAGACCGAAGTCGATCCCGCCGCTCTCTTGAACAACAGCCGGGTCAGTAAGAACAGCGCGGCTTTCAGATACGAGCGTGCCAGTATCGAAGAGCAGTTTCCCGTGCTTCGTCTTATGAATGACCGACTTGTATTCGTATGTTCCTGGCTCAAGGTTGCGCGGGATATCGATGATAATTTGATCGCTCATGGCTTGACACCAATAGTGTCACTACCGCACAATGGCTTACTGCACTCATCAAGCAATTCACCTAGCGTGCTAGTTTTTACCTCAACAGCTTTTCCTGAGGAAGTATCAAACCACTTTTCACAGCCGCAATCACACTGGCGAATATTTTCCGGCATCTTTCCGAATGTGAGCTTATTTTGAATTATCTCTCTGTCGTGATATATCTTGCCGCGAACAAAGCTCATCCCTGCCCCGCAATCTCGTCTCTCCACATAGACGGTTGAGTGCTGAGCGAAATGCTTCCAAAAATTGGCACATTCAAACTCAGATACCCATAGCCGTTCGTTGAATCGTAGTGCAGCTTTGGCAACACAAATAACTTTCGCGGCAGTGAGTACCATATCGACCATCGCCACGTTATAGAATCGGGATGATGGTACGCCGCCACGACATACGATCCTCGACAATTTGTTTTCTTGAATAGATGAACCGCGTAAATAAGCTTTCTGACTTTCAATTTCAGTTCGTCATGCTTGGAATTACTCATCCCTTCCCCACAATCTCGTCGAGTTCTTCATCATCTTCGTCTGACCACTCTTCTGCCGGCCCAATCCAATGATCAACGTCGCCATTTTGCACGCTCTTGTATGCGTGCGAGCGCTGCTCCTTCAGCTTCTCGATTATCGCGAGGAGCTTCGGAACTGCGTCTTCGACATAGAATTGATACTCGCCGGACTCCCAACATAGTAGCGCTTGAGTGTCATGACCGAAGTCATCCGACCGCTTCACGACTTCGCTTCGCTCCTTCACCTGCTTCAAAATCTCTTCATGCTTCGCCACGTTTCACCGCCTCTCTATACATGAGCACAGCGAGCTGCCGCGCTAGTTGTGACTCGAAGTCATGTTCAAACATCTCCGGCAGCATTATTGAGGTGTCTACAAAGTCCGCATAATGAAGGAGGGCGCTATCACCACAGTATTTCTCAACGGCTCTGCATGAGTACCTATGAGGTCCTTGAACCCGTAGACTCTCAGCCGCACGCATGAGCCTGTCGAGTCGTTCACGCTTAGTCATCAAGCACCTCTGTCAAATTCAAATTAGCAAACTCTCCGAAAAGGTTTCTTGCCGCCGCGTCATATGCCTTCGCTGCGTCTTCTCTTTGCTCGAATAACCCTAAGTTAAACCTGTCCCCATTGTGCGTGATGATCGCACGCCATTTGTTACGAACTGCATAGACGCCCTTGATTCCAGAAGTGCTATTTAGGTACTTCCGCTTGTTCATCATGTTTTGCGCGCTAGAGCATACCCTCAGGTTTGATCGGCGGTTATTCAATCCGTTCCCGTCTATATGATCCACCTGGAGTTTTGATTCGGTGACTCCGAGAATCAACCTGTGCAGTCGGATCGTCTTCTTTTTTCCGTTCTCATATATAGAAGTTCCGGCGTAAGACGAACGGGGCGACCTCATCACATACCAAGCATGTTTTTTCACTAGGTAAAAATCAGCTTCATCGATCAGTGCGACCGCACCTTTTGTAAGTTGAATTTCCATCGGCTTATTCATTTTCTAAACTCTCAATAAACTTCACGCACGCGATGCGGTCCTTGCAGGCGTTCTTGTCGGCAAACTCTTTCGAGTCGTAAAGTTGAATCACATGATGGCCGTCGATCGTTTTATTGTATTCATTGCCCCACAGCACTCGCGGCTCGCGCTTCTCTTTCCACTCGCCGAAAACCATTTCGTATGACCAGTCCCCAATTGAGTCAGAATCGAACTCGTCCTTGTCGAACGCAAGGCCATTAGGGCCAATCACCGTCTTGCCAGCCATCGCCGCTTCTCTTGCTTCAATTATGTTCATTTGAACGCTCCGAAATACCCGAGACCGAAAAAGATAACCAATGCGACAAGCCATACGACAATAGTTTGAACGCCTGTAATAAGCGCGCCGATTCCGTAGTTGTCCCTCCCACTCTTCGAATATGGAACCCAGATTCAAAAGATCGGAGCGTCCGTTTATCAGTGGTTCAAGTGCTGCCATTGATTGCTCTTCCATCTCATCTCCTCTCAAGTGCCCCGTGTTGCCGGGACCACGCATTCGCCGATTCCTGGAATTAGTTATTTGTCTCTGGGAGCGCCAACGACAATCCCGCTTTGGCGTCTGCTATAGCCTCATTCCAAAGAACCGTATTAATTTTCTCAAAGATTGCGGCTTGCATGGCGATTGCCCTAACCATGGTCTCGACTGAATATCCGTTCTCATGGTGCAGAGACTTAAACTGTTCGGCCAAATCCAACGCTTCACTTCGCGTAGTAACTTGTTTCCGATCTAGGTGTCCTGTGAATTTGCTCTTGCTCATTAAATACTCCATTTCAAAAGACCTCTCCGCCCGTGCCACGCGCGACTGGGGCCATGACGCTTCATAAGTCGGGACGTCATCGACGCTCACGTCATCCGTTCTTGCTCGTGCACTTCTCTAGTGGCACCTCGGCCCGACCAATCGGGCTGGCACTCCACAGCTTCCAGTGCTGACGAGCGGGGAGGTCAAAAGTTAAAGTTCAAAACCAGATTCGCGAACCCGACCCACACGCCAACGCAGAACGCGAAGAGTGCGGCCCAGATCAATTTAAAAGTAAAGTTGTCGAAGGTATTCATCCCAACACCAGCGCTTTTTCTTCTCGCATCAGAGCTGCCTCTGTGACGTTGTAGTGATTCTTGTTGAGCCAAGCTTTTGCTTTGTGGCAAAGCACTCGAACGCGATAGCTCTTGGACCGATCTGGTCCGAATAGTATTTCAACCGGTACAGGTGCCGTTGCTATCGGATGCCCGTAGCATCTCGCTCTTGCTTTGACTGGCTTCCAGATTGCGCGTGTGCCTTTCTGAAATGTGCTCATTTCTTGTCTCCTGAAGGCGTTGGGATATCCCCAACGGTTGATTGATTTTCTTCAATTCGCGCGATCTCAATTTCGACTCTTGCCTCACTGCCGAATGACTTCGACGCGTGCAGGATGTGGATAAGCTTGTCGTCTTCAATGACGCCTGACTTTTGAAGCGCGTCGCTGACGCCTTCAACGAGGTTCGATGTGTCGGCCTCGCCTTGCCGGTTAATGAAAAAGAACCGGTATCGGACTTCGAGCGGTTCTGCGATTGGCTCACGTCCGGCCCATTGCCGTTTCATGTGAAGCATTGCGATTCGCTCCCAAGCGATGAACTTGGGCGAATAGATGGCGCGCTTTCTTGAGCCTGAGCCTACGATGCGCTGCGTGTTTTTCTTTACGATCACGCGGCCAGGGATTGAGCAGGTGAAGAGCGGGGTCATGTGCCTGTCTTTCTGGACTCGTTTGCGGTCCAAGGGATGAGCCTTGTCACGTCGAGTAGCGTGACGACGACGCCGTCTTTCGTTTCGACAAACGTCGCGCCTTCCCATTCGCTTTGAATCTGTTCAGTGAGATTCGTGCGAAGTCGTGGAATCATCGACGTGATGTTTTGACTGATGGCCTTGCCAAGTACCTCAACCGCCATCTTTGTTCCAATGAGGCATCGCCTTTGTTCTGCGGTTTCTTTTGCCAATGTCCGAAGGTATTGGTCCCAGCACGTCGGTAGCTTCATAAGGTCCTACTTCTTTGACGAAGCTGCGCTCTGGTTGATAGTCAACCTCGACGGCGGCTCCGGTTTTTCCGAATCTGTTTTTCGTTGCTTTGATGATGTTTTTGCCTGCATCGTCTTTGAAAAAATGCATGACGCTTGATGCGGGGAATGCCGATCGTTTTGATCCGCTCATCTTACCGTCGCCGTCGCCCGACTCTTGAGCGAGCATAAGACAATAGATCGAGAGTTCTTTCGCTAGCCGCTCAACTGCCTCGACTGCGAGCTGGAGCGCTTTCCATTCCGGCGTCTCGCGCGATGTTTTAAGTTCAATCTTTTGGTCGTAGTCGATAATGAGAAGATCAAGACCGGAGTTGGCTTTGAATCGTCTCGCAAGGGATTCGAGATCAAACATTGATAGCGTCGTGCCTTTCGTAAAGAACAGGCGCCGCGCGATATGCTCCTCTTGAATCTTTAGGATCTTCTCCATGATCAGCGTCGGATCGCCCTTGATTTGGCGATAACTGAGATTGCCCGATGCCATCATGAGTCGCTGAGCAAAGTCGTGCTCGGCCATCTCCATGTTAACGAAAACGGTTGAGAGAGTTTTCGACGCCGAGAGTGCCAAGCTTGACGCGAGGTTGGTTTTTCCAAATCCTGTTTTGGCGACGATGAGTCCGACGCGGCCAGGATTGAACCCGCCGATCATCGAGCTTAGGTGCGGCCACTCGTCGAGCTCGCGCTCGGACATGCCGGCTTGAAAGTCTGACTCCATGCGTTCAACGAACGATTGGATATTAACGCCGTAATGGATCGCATCAGATTTTGGCGAAACGAATCGGAATGCTTGGATCAATTCAGGTCCGCGATCGGGATGTTTCATCAACGCTCGACTGAGTTCGAGTGAGGTCGCTTCGTTTAACGCGTCGAGATACAGCCTCTGGATGTCGGAACGTGACGGCAAGTCTTTCGCAACGCCGAGCTGTTTTAACTCCGATTCGAGTTTGAGTTCGGCATAAACGTGGTTCTTTTTTTCGCGCAATTCGATGTACTTTTGCGCAACGCGTTTCGTCTCACCTTGCGGCCAGTCATCGGGATTGATTCCGAGCGAACGGAAATCAAGCAACGCGCGCTCGTCAGACACGAGCCATCCACAAAGCGCTATAAGCATCTCAGAGAGCTTCAAAGCACGCCCCCTACATCGGACAGCCTTTCACTTATCTCGCGTCGCCATGAGGCGCTGGCGTACTTTAAAGGGCTATCTGGCTTGTTCTCGAAGATCGAGTCAGCCAAACCTTCGAGCCATGACCAACATTCCTCTGGTTTTTCAAAAGCCCGAATTGCTTCGCTAAGCTTCTGGGAAGTGACGAAGGATTGAAGACTCTCGTCACCAGATCTCTCGACGAAATACTTAAAGCAATCTTTGAACTTCTCACGGTCTGCTGAAAACTGACGTTCAAAACGAGTGATTGGATTCTTAACGGATTCCTTGCCCCCCTCTTTCGCTAACTCTTTTTCAGGAACATCAACCACGTCGGAAGAGAGTAAGGAGTTGGAGTTAAGAGTAGAGAGAGAAGAGGAAAGAGAAGAGAGTAAAGAGCCTGGACGATCCTGGTGAGTGCTGGATGAGTGCTGGTCGCTGCTGGATGACTCACCAGCACTGCTGGATGGCTGCTGGACTGTTTTCTTCACCTTCTTTTTAAAACTGCCGTCTTTATTTCGCACTGCGGTCTTGGCGCGAGTCTCTCCACCGGCCTGTTTTTGAAACAACCACTGGAATGCGTCTTCTGATCCGCGAACGTAAACGCCGTCGCCTCGGATCTCCGCAAGTCCGCCTGGTGCATAAAGCACTGCTGGAAGCCCGGCCGCCTCAAACCTGGACAGCGGAATCAGTTGGCGAGAAGGGAACCAGAATTCTTGAGCGAGTTGAAATAGCTCGACCACGATCCCTTTCGCCATGTGCCGACTTTGAACGGCGATCATGAGGTCTTGAAACCCCTGTTCTCGAAACACTCTTTCTTCAATATTGATGCGTGCCACAGTCGCCCCCCGGCGGTGCAAAACTTTGTTGAGTTCTCGTTGAGTTTTCTTGGTATGATGACGATGAGTGGTGCGGGTCTCGCGATGAGACCGCTCGATCTGAATGATTGAGACGCGCCGAAAATGACGATTCGGAATTGAGGAAGTCCCCCAATTCTCCCGCAATGCTCGCCCAAAAATAGCCTGATTTACTGGTAAAAACTGGAGTGAACGGAGAGACGTCAGAGCGACGTTCTCCTAGGTAAACTCGAATGATTCTAGTGAGTTGAAGTGGTCGGGGTGACAGGATTCGAACCTGCGACCTCTTGCTCCCGAAGCAAGCGCGCTACCAGGCTGCGCTACACCCCGACTTGCAGGAACAAGCTATAGGGTGTAACTCATATTCTCCCCCGCTGTCACTCTGCGCGTGCTAACGCATTGCGGCCAATGACATGGCCGACATGCCTGACGGCGCGACAAACAGCGGTGGATTCTCGCAACCGGCCGAGCAACACGGCCGCTTGGAACGAAGGCAGGCACAATGAAGAAGACCGATCTATTTGGCGACGAAGTGGTTTCACGAACAGAAGAAGACTTCCGCACCCTCTTTGAATCCACCGAAGGCCCCGGCCGCGACTTGAAGGTCGGCGATTCCTTTGAAGGTGAAATTTTAAGCATCGGCAAAGAAGAGTCATTCGTTTCAACTGGCACCAGCGACGACGCGCAAATTCCGACACTTGATTTGAAGGATAAAGACGGCGCTCTCCTCTACAAGGTTGGAGACAAGCTGAAGGTTCGAGTCGTGCGCACACGCGATGGCGAGATCCTGGTGAAGCGCAGCGACTCCATTTCAAGTGGTGCCGACGATGTCGACTCACTTGAAGATGCGTTTGATCTTGAACTCCCCGTCAAAGGTAAAGTCACCGAGGCCGTTAAAGGCGGCTTCCGAGTTGAGATGCATGGGAAAAAAGCCTTCTGTCCGTTCTCGCAGATCGATCTACGCGCCTCGGCCGATCCCAATGATTACATCGGCAAATCATTTGAATTCATCATCACGCAGATGGAAACGCGAAACCTCGTGGTCTCGCGCCGTAAAGTCCTGGAGCTTCAACGCGCCGAAGGTGAAGGCACGTTCATGCTCGCGCGAAAGCCTGGAGATAAACTGCAGGGCACGATCACGAAAATTGAAAAATTCGGCGCCTTCTGTCGACTTGAAGACGGTGTCGAGGGCTTGATTCCGATATCGGAACTCGCCTGGGGCCGCGTGAGCGACCCGCACGAAGTGGTCCGCGTCGGCCAAAGCGTCTCGGTTGTCCTGATGCGCGTAACAGAAGAGGGCGACCGCCTTCGCGTTTCGCTCTCACTCAAACAAGGTGGCGATGAGGGCGATCCATGGATGAAGGTTCCACAAACGTATCCAGTTGGAACAATCATCGAAGGCACTGTTGAGCGGAAAGAAGCCTATGGCCTCTTCGTGAATCTCGCACCTGGCATCACAGGACTCATGCCGCGCTCAAAATGGCGCGATGTCGTTGATGGCTCTCAGTACGAGAATAAGAAAAAGGGCGAGCGTCTGAAAGTGATGATCTCAGAAGTGAACTTTGAAGAAAAACGCCTCACGCTTTCGCCTCCGGCCGATATCGATGACGGCGCTTGGCGCGCACATGCCGGTGCAGGCGGCGCGAGCTCTGCAAAAAAAGGCTTTGGAACTTTGGGCGATATGCTTCAAAACGTGAGCAAGAAAAAGTAGTCGATCGCGGCTTTTTTTAGGAGCCGCGACTTCCTGAAATTTCTATATCGAGATGAGTTACCTGTTCGTCGAGGTTCGCAGACTGCTGATGCATCGTCTGCGAAAGTCTCGCAATTTCATCAGCGGATGCCGCATTTGTTTGCGTTGCGCGATCGATCTCAAGCATCGCCTGATTGATGTGCCCAATACCAGTCGACTGCTCATGAACCGAGGTTGCGATCCCGCTGACAATCGTCGTCGTTTCATTGGTCGACTGAACGATTTTCGCCAAGACAACACGGCTCTGCTCGGCAATCGAAGCGCCTTGCGAGGTTTTCTCGGCCGATTGCTTGATCAGCTGCGAGATGTCTTTTGCAGCGGACGAACTTCGCTGCGCAAGCCCCCTCACCGCCTCAGCAACCACCGCAAACCCCTTCCCCTGCTCACCGGCTCGCGCCGCCTCAACGGCCGCATTGAGCGCCAGGAGATTCGTCTGCGAGGCAATATCGTCAATCACGGTGTTGATCGCCTCGATCTTCTTTGATGACTCGGTGATATCCTTCATCGCCGCGTTGAGCTTCACGATTTCAAGATCAGCCTCTTCGACCTGCGCCGAAGACTTTTTAGAAAGCTCTGCCGCATGCGACGCCGACTGCGCCGTCTTTTGCGAAAGTTCCGTCAATAAATTCACGCTCGCCACCGTCTCTTCAAAGCTCGCCGCCGACTCGGCCGCGGTGCTTGAAAGATCCGTGCTGGTCACCGATAGCCTTTGGCTCGCCTGGGCCACAGAAACGCTCGCGGCCTTAAGACTTCCCGTCACCTGCCTCAACCTTTTTGCCAAGCGATCAGAAATCACCACCGCGACAATGATTGAAAACAAAATACTAAGGGCAATACCGATCAGTATTCTTTTTCGGAACGTCGCAAACTGTTTTTGGATATCATCGATGTAGACACCGCTGCCTATAATCCAATTCCAATCCGCAATGCCACGCACATACGAAACCTTATCGACCGGTTTTTCCTCTCCCGGCTTCGGCCACTGGTAGCGGACAAAACCACTGCCGGCGTTCTTGACGACATCGACCATCTCGCGAAACAGATATTTTCCGTTCGGATCCTTCATATCAGAGATACTCTGCCCATCGAGCGCAGGCTTCAGCGGGTGCATCACCATTCGCGGCTCAAAATCATTGATCCAAAAGTACTCGTCGCTTCCATACCGAAGCGCTTTCATCTCTTCGATCGCCAGCGCCTGGGCCTGTGCGCGCGTGAGCCCACCCTTGGCTTCTTTTTTCTTTAGATTCTCAACAACTGCAATCGCAACCTCAACAACTGCCTTCGTGCTCTCTTCGCGACCGTGAACGAACTGCTGTTCGATCTGTGGCAAGACATAGAACAGGAGGAGCGCAACAACCGCCGACAGCGTGCTCATCGCCAACAGAATTAAACGGATCTTGATGCTCATACGAGATGACGTGGTGCTCATAACCATAATCATCCATCGAGCACCGGCGAGGACCAAATTAAATTGTCATGAATCCATTGAGACAGCCATCGGCTATCTCGATTTTCGTCTAGCTCATAATCACTTGGCTAACCTGTACCGAGCGTCCTGAAAAAGAGGACAACTTTGCGGCATCGAGTCCGATTCGATCGACAAGCCTTTTCTCAAGAAGCATCACCACCGTACTTCCCATCGCAAACAAACCGACCTCGCCACCCTTCACAATCGAAATAGGCGGTTGATACTCACACGCTTTGGGTTGACGACCTGAGCCGCGAGGCTCAGTTGAGACTTCGCGATCAAAATCAATCTTGATATTGCCGACGTTTGTCGCCGCCACGAGGACCATGCAGAAGCGGTCACCATGAGTCGTTTCAAACTCAATAGCAACCCGCTCATTGATCGAGTAGAGACCGTCGATCTTCGCGATACTCCACGCATTCACCGGCCAGAAGGCACCAGGGATATGATTTCGCCAGACCGCTTTTGCGGCTTCTGGAATATGCACCCGGTGGTAGTCCGTTGGACATAGATAGTACGTGATAAACGCACCCTGCTCATAGCGCTCGGCCCGCGCCCCATCGCCCAAGAGATCGCTCGACCTATAGTGAATGCCCTTGGCTTGAATGAGACTCCCGGCCGTGATCGGACCAGCCTCGGCAATCTTCGAATCGCAGGGATGAGTAAAGCCCTCAGCCTGGGGCCTGGCTCCTGGCTTGAGCTTTCGAGTGAAAAAATCACCTATCGAACGATACTCGGAGAGTGGCTTTTCGGCCTCCTCGATATTGATCCCATAAGCCTTCGCAAAAGTCGCAATCGAGCCCTCTCGTAGGGGTCCGGGAAGCGCCAAATGCATCAAACGCCCGGCCCAGTGACTGAGGTCCTCTTTTGGGAGGATGGGCATAACAAGATCCATCGCTTTTTCTTTCAATAATGACGAAAATGACATGGAGTAAATTCTAATCGCGTCTTCGCCTCTGTCTAGACGTTTCAAGCGACACAGAACTGTGTTATTTGACAACCCACCCATGAGCCAAATTCTCCGCGATCTTGAAGTCGACCTCAATCAAAGCTCGGATGCGAGCCTCACCGACCTTCTTAAACGAATGGTCCCAAGCTATTCGGGCCATCGCATTTTACGCCAAAGCGTCGACGCCAGGCGCTCAGCGCGCGTACCGTACTGGGTGTACTCGATCGAGGTCTTTGAGAACGGCGAAAAACCAGAGATTCCCAATCTCGATCCCGATCGCTTAAGCCGACCGCTTCCGGCCTTATCGACCAGCCGACCACTCATCATTGGCACCGGACCAGCGGGTCTCTTTGCTGCGGTTCGCCTGGTTGAGCGCGGTATCCCCTGCACGATCCTTGAGCGCGGGAGCCCCGGCGAAAAACGCATCGGCCAAATCAATCGTTTTTGGCGCTATGGTGAGCTTGATCCCAACAACAACGTCTGCATGGGCGAAGGCGGCGCCGGGCTTTATAGCGACGGAAAACTCATCACCCGCATCAAGTCTCCGTTTATCCCCTATGTGATGGATCGCCTCGTGCGCTTTGGCGCACCGGAAGAGATTCGCTATCTATCGAATCCCCACGTGGGCTCGGACCGCATTCGTCGCGTGATCCCGAAACTCCGTGCTTTCCTACTCGCCAATGGGTGCGAAATTCATTTCGAAACACCGATGAAAGAACTGATCCTCAAGCATGAGTCCGCTGGCGGGCGGAGCGCCCGTGCCGTAGGTGTTCGCACGTATGACGGACGGGAGTTCTTTTCAGAGCACATCGTGCTCGCCACGGGGCACTCGGCTGAAGACATTTTCGACTCGCTTGAAGAGCAAGGCGTTGCGATGGAGGGAAAGAGCTTTGCCCTTGGCCTCCGCATCGAACACCCGCAGGTTGAGATCAATAAAATCCAATTTCGAGATGCTTGGGATCATCCAAAACTGGGCGCTGCAAACTACCGACTAGCGGATCACGATGCGACTTCAGGAATCGGCGTTTACTCGTTTTGCATGTGTCCTGGCGGCTACGTTCTTTCCAGCGGAACCGAGGCCGACGGCATCGTTTCAAACGGAATGTCGAACTACAATCGAAACTCTCCCTTCGCAAACGCCGCCATTGTCGTTTCAATCGACCACGAGAAGCGCTTTGGCAAAGATCTGCGCGGCGGAATGAAGTTCAGACGAAAACTTGAACAAGCGGCGTTTAAGGCCACACAAACGGCGAGCCTCGGCACCAGGGCGCTACCGGTTCAAAAACTCACGGACTTTATGAAAGGTCGCGCTGGAGGCGCTGTTCCCTCAAGCTCACCGTCAGGCGTTGTCCCAACTCGGCTTGATCTCCTGATGCCGCTAGATCTGACCGAGCGGCTTCGGGCTTCGATTGAAGCGTTTGATCGAAAGATGAAGGGGTTTATTTCTGAAAATGCCCAGCTTCATGGCGTAGAATCGCGAACGAGCTGTCCGATTCGCATTACACGCGCGACCGAGGATCTGCAGTCGATCTCACATGCTGGACTCTATCCCGCTGGCGAAGGGGCTGGTTACGCTGGGGGAATCACGTCGGCTGCGTGCGATGGCGTACGCATCGCGGATCAGATTTTTTCTGTTCTCAGTTCGCAAACCGCGGCACTCGAATCTGAAGCTGCAAAAGGCGTTTAAAGAACGTGCTCTTTTTGAGATCGTCGTCGCTTAAGAAAAGAAAGTACGACGACATCATCGTGCAACTAAAGAAGACAAGGCCCATGATCGCAGCAATCCCGGTGTGAAGTCCGACCCCAGAAAGCAGCACCCATTTCTTAAGCGGTTTATGCCACACCAGCGCCGGCATGTAGATCTCAAACAGAATGGTGCCCCAGGTAATCGCAGCGATCACCAGCGGTACCGAACGCAAAGCGCTCAAATCCATCATCATCAGCTGATCGTTGCCAAGCACATTCCAAACCGCGGTCTGGTCCCACCCCTCGGTCCCCTTGAGCTTCTCAAAACCGGTGTAGCCATAGATCAAACAGAGCTGCAGCTGAACGAGACGAATACCGACGCTGGTGAGAATCCTCGACCACTCAACATCCTGCAAACGACTGCGCCCTGTGTTCATAAACACCAGACCCAGCAGCCAAAATCCTGAGACGATATCCGCTCCATACACGATCGAGAAGTTTCGCTGCAAAAGCGCCAAGTGGCAGTAGAGCGCCGCCACTGCAAGCAATCGACTGCCGATGCGGCCAAACACACCCAGTACAATTAAAAGCAAAGACACCAAGAGTACGGCCTGCATGCCGTAAACGGCTACCATCGACTTTGGATAGGTCTCAATTCCCGGCCGAAAAAACTCTGGCAAGAGTTCGGTCGCACCTTCCCAAGGCACGCCCCCAAGCGGCGTAAAATAAAAATCAGAATGCATCGCTCGAAACGCCGCATTCATAAAAAGCGTCAACCCAAACGCCACTCTAAAAAAACCGACCGCAAGTCCCGCTTCGCAGTGAAAGAAAAAACGATCGAGTGCCGAGATCAAAGCCCTCACTCAGCACCTCCACAAAAATAAGTGCCCTGTGGAAGTTCCGAGCGAACAGCGAGATCAGTAAAATCTTGGGTTTCAGACCCCAGCATCGCGCGATCAACCGACTCCACCTTGGTGACCAGCGTTCGAAGTGTCACCGTCTTGGCCTCTGGCTTGAGGCTGCAAAGGTGCGGCGCCAGATAGCGCTCAGTACGGCCGGCGTTGAGCGCCATAAATCGCATCGAGAAGAGACGACGATTATAAAAATCGCTCCAGCCAAAGCCGACCCGCTTCTCCGGCATCAGATGAGTCTCATAACCATCGGGGTTGTCTTCGAGGTCAAACCCATAGCTGTATTCAAGATAAAATGACGGACTTGGCCCTGGCGAAAAAAACTGCCAGGTCGTGTTCAGTCCCAACTGATTCGCATAGTCGATAAAGTATCGTCCCGTTTCGCGAATAATCAGGCCCGTCCCCATAGGGAGAATGACCACAGCAAGAAGATGGTAGATGAGAAAAACCGAAAGCAGTGCTTTTAGGACCGCCGTCGTCTTCATTACTCTTTCGTCGATTCGTCATCGTAATCTTGATTGGCTTCAAGATCACCAAGCGCCTCGTCATCGTCGTCGGCCGACCAGTTTTCAGACTTCAAGTCGTCTGTATCGGCATCCAAGGCCTCAGCCTGTTGCTCATGCGTCTCTTGCTGCAAAGCAGAGAGCTGAGCCGCGAGACCCTCACCCTCCTCTTCAACAACAAGAGGAGCCGCCTCAGCTCCGGCTGCTGCCGCTTGAGCTGCTGCCTCTTCTTTGGCCTCATAACGCGATAACCAACGGCGATCTTTGTCCTCAACGTCTTCGCCAACGGTGATGCGCTCTCGAATATCCTGCGCACGCTCGCGGTCACGCTCAATGCGCTGACGAACTTTCTCTTGTTCAAAGAATTCGCTCGTCGTGTCGATCACCTTTAAGCTCTCGGCAATCGTATTGAGCTCTTCTTCACCCTCGGTGTACGACGACTTAAGCTCAGTCGACATGGCACCGGTAAGATCCGCGAGCGTCTCTTTCTCTTCAACTTCGCCAATGCCCTCAGGCAGGAGCTCATCGATCTCAGCCAACGTCGGAAGCTCGTTCAGATTGCGAAGACCAAAGGTTTCAAGGAATTTCCGTGTGGTCACGTAGGTCATCGGCTTACCAGGAAGATCGGACTTTTCGCCAAATCCGACAAGGCCACGTTCCATCAGCGCACGCATCAAGTGACCCGACTCGACACCGCGAATCTGATCGACCTCGTGCTTTGTGATCGGCTGTTTGTATGCGGCGATCGCCAAAACCTCAAGCGCTGGACCCGAAAGACGGAATGGACGGTTCTTTTGCAGGCGACGCAGATACTCGGTGTTATCGACTTTCGTTCGAAGCTGGTAGCCACCATGAATCTCTTCAAGAGTTACACCGCGATCAACCGAGGCGTAGCTTGATGCCAACTGATCAAGAGCTCGCGTGATATCTTTTGTGCGAACATTCGAACCCTTGAAAATCTGCTTCATCACGCCGACTGAAACCGGCTTGTCGGTTGCAAACAAAAGCGACTCGAGAATCGAAACCAACTGATCGGCCTCGATAAACTCGGTTGGCTCTTCGATGACTTCTTCTTCCTCTTCAGTCTGCGTCTCAGCCGTCGCTTCAAGTCCAAACATCGGAAGCTGCTCGACTTCACCAACAAGCATCGGATTCTCGGGAAGCTCACCGTCGACCGCTGCAACTGGCTCTTCGGTATAGGCGCCATGATCAGCAAGATCCGCTGATACCTCATCGTTCGTTGCGCGCAGGCGACTTGCGAGCTCCTCTAGAGACGAAGGGCCATCCACAAAATCAAGCGCAGGCTCTTGAAATTCGATACCGAGATCTGCAGGAGCAAGCTCCGCCGCTTCAACTGATTCAGTCGACTCCGAAGCTTCCACTGTCGGCTCGTTTTCAATCTCTCGCTCGATGTTCTTTTCCATTTCGGCCACTTAAGCCTCCGCGTCCTGATCAAGACCGAGTTCGCGCTCGGCCTGAAGAAGTTCGTCGTCTGATACCGACTGTTCTGAGTTTCCGTTGATTGCAAGCGGCGTATCTTCAGCGGAGCCATCGACCGACTCCATCATCAAGCGCTCTTCGATCTCTGAACCGACTTCCGCTGTCATGGTGTCGCCTGATTCATTGAACGGATTATCAATCACGATGCGCTCGGGCTCCGCTGTCATCGAGAGCTGCTGGTCCTCGTGGCTCAGCACAGCCTCGGTGATGATCGAATTTGCGATCGCTTCCGCATCTTGTGAGTCGAATTCCTGAACGCGCTCAAGCACGTTTCGTTCAATCGGCTTTTTCGCCTCAATATAAATATCGCCGTAGGTTTCGTTCTGAAAAACCGAAACAAAACCAAGACGACCAAGCTCGAGCATCGAAAGGAACGTGATGAGAAGCTGAGTGCGGAACGGCTGGGATCCGATATTGAGAAGATCGCGCAGCAGCACACGCGAACCGACAAGAAGCCGATCCTTGATTTCAAGCACTCGGCCTGCAATCGACTGTGTTTGCGGACGCACCTTGTGGACAAGGCGCTCAGCCTTCTTCATCGCTCGACGATACGATGCGATCAGGCCAAAGAGACCTTCGTCTTCGATGACGATTTCACCGGGCTCATCGCTGCGTAGGTCTTCGCGAATACCCCTCGCCCAAATATCGCGATTTAAAAGCGGTCGCTCATAGAGCTTCTTCGCTCCGTCCTGATACTTTTGATAATCGAGAAGCTTTTGAACGAGCTCTTTTCGCGGATCCTCGGTCTCAACAACTTCACCCTCAGCGTTATACTGTGGGAGCAGCATTCGAGCCTTCACCTGAATCAGCGTCGCCGCCATAGCGACAAATTCGCCAGCGACCTCAAGATCAAGTTCCTTCATCATTCTGATGTGTTCCAGATACTGCTTCGTAATCTGGTTGATATTGATGTTGAAGATGTCCATCTCTTCCTTGCGGATGAGATAAAGGAGGAGCGCGAGCGGGCCTTCAAAGTGCGGCAGATGAATAAGATAACGCCCTGTAGAACTCATGCGGCTTCGACCCTCCCAAGGCTCGATCAAAGCAAGGCCTTTGGTCGAGTTCAACCCTTCTTTGCTGCTTTGCCTCTAAGATTAGCAACTGCCGCGGATTCGCCGTTAACGCAGCCCAGCTTCCGGCGCCGGAAGCTGAGGCGCGTTAGGCGAAGTGACTTTCGACGGCGCATTCGCCCCTCAAAGTGACTGTCAGCGCTCGAGCAGCCATGTCATTTCAATTTTAAACGACCAACAGGCCGGCCCCAAGCCTGCAACACCAGCTCTGCACGATCTGATGCCCGTAACGATCAACTCACGACGAGAAGGCAAACGAAAATGAAAACACTCCCACTCCTGATTTTAGCGGCAATCGTCGTTTCTCTGAGCGGCCAAGCTCAAGCGCAGTCGCAAAGCGCAACACCGGCAGACCTGATTGATGCGCTGGTTAAAGAGGATCCTTATCTGAAACAAACCGAGGCCAACCTGCGGCGCGCTGTAAATCCGGTCGCTTACAATTCATTCAATCGCTCCGCTGGTCGCTCCATTGTCGAAATCAGAAGCCTTGCAGAGACTCTTCTTACAGTATCCGGCTTTCTCGACAGCGACTTCGCGAAGTCCATGAACCTTCGACCGATGACTGAAGGTGATGCCGTCCGATTTTACGGCAAAAAAGCATCGTCAGTCGAAAATCTCTACGTCGCTGAAGTGAATGGAAAAGAGGTCGTTTTTTACAACTCGACATTACCTGAAGTGAACAATCCTTTCGAGCGATTCGACACAGTGACGATCGACATGCACGATGCCACTCATCCACGCGCTATCGGTGAAAGCAAAGCTCCAGGATTTCATCTCAAATTGTCTTTTCGGAAATCTGGAATCACAGCCGAGATTCGCCATGTCGTCGGCGAATACGTCGGAAATTACACCCTCGTCGTGCCCGCAACCGAGATTCCATACACAACTGCAAATGACCGTTCATCCAAGGTACGCGATTCAAATAAACGGAGCGCACCGAGCATAAATTCTGGCAAAGAATGTCGAGCTCTTTTTCAATCGAATATATAAGTCATCCGCTGCGGCGCAAAGGATCTGGAGACAAATCACATGCGAAAACTTTCGTTGCTTCCTACTCTGATCGTGACTCTGTTTTCGATCCAACCGTCTTTGGCCGACCAAGGCCGAACAGAATATCCTCAACAACTGAAATCAATGGGCACGGTCGAACTTGGCGTCGAGCTCTCGAAGAACTTGGTCGCCTCTGGCTGGTATTGCGGCAGCGACTACGCCGGAAAAGTCTATGATCATTTATTGAGTGGAGGCACTCTCGACACTCTTCAATTTGAAACTAAAAGTGCCGATTGCCGGAACGCTCTTATTAAAATGAGTTCGGCCATTGCCGAAACCAACAGCCGCGTCGATCAAAAAGCAAAGCAAGCCGGCCTAAAGCGTCGCGAGTATCAATACAGCCAGTTTTCGTTTACCGCCCAAGTCAAAACGGACCAGCCAGCAACAGAGGTCGGAAATGCCGAATGCCTGGAGCTTGGACGCCCTTTATTGAAGAAGTTCTATGACAATCCGACCTATCCTCCTTTTGGCGCGTTTGGCGAACAATCGGGCGTTGCCTCTGATCGCTGCGAAATTGCTCGTGAGGTTGGAGGATCAGACCACTTATTGACATGCTCAAACTGGTTGATCGCGTCAGAATTCGATTCAGAAAACGGCGTTGCACTGTTGCCCAGCATGACTCAACACGTGTATCGAAAAGCAGAGCTCAAACAGATGGAAGATTCTCGAGCTGTCTTCAAGAAAGAAGCGAAGTCAAAATCGCCGAGTCTCGATATGAATCCAGAGCGTTTAAAAATGCAGCTCGACTACTTGAACTTAACGGTCAACGGCGGGTTCCAATATCAGGCTGTATTGACCATCGATTTAGCCAACAAAACTTCAAAAATGGAATTGATTGGGGAAATCCCAAAGCTGCGGCAGGCACAGCAAAACGGCCGCGTCTATACCAAGGACTCCCCGACCTCTTGCCGTTTCACGTCTCCTATGGATGCGAACATCAGTGAGGTCACAAGCGGCGGGATCTTTTTCAACCGACGCATCGATTGATACACACCAGCTTCCGGCGCCGGAAGCTGAGGCGCGTTAGATGAATGCCGGACGCCCCGGGCCCTACCAAGTCCCCGCAAAGCCGGTCCATTCGCGAACAGACTTCAGCGTTTCACCCGCCGCTTTGCGCGCTCGAGCGCAGCCGTCGCCGATGATGGCGTCAAGCTGATCGGGATTGGAGAGCAATTCCTTTTTTCTCTCGCGCGGCTCGGCCATCTTCGCATTGAGGTTGCCAGCTAACCGCATCTTGCAGTCTCCGCATCCAATACCAGCCGTACGACAGCCCGGCTCAACCCACGCAAGGTCATCACGCGATGAGAAAAGCTTATGATACGAATACACCGGGCATTTTGTGGGCTCACCGGGATCAGTCCGACGAACACGTGCCGGGTCCGTCGGCATCGCGCGAAGCGCCTTCACACCGTCATCAGGCTCTTCAGTCAGCTGAAACGCGTTGTTGTAAGACTTCGACATCTTGCTACCGTCGGCGCCCAAGAGCGTTGGCGTTTCGCTAAAGATCGGCTTTGGCTCAGGGAGATTTCCGCCATAGAGGAAGTTGAAACGACGAATGATCTCGCGCGAAAGCTCAAGATGAGCGATCTGATCGTGACCGATTGGCACGTGTGTTCCACGGTAAATCGCAATGTCAGCAGCCTGAAGCACCGGATACATAAACCGACCCAGGTTATGCGTATCTGTCGCCTTGGCATCCTCTTCGGCATCTTTCCAAGTCGGTACGCGCTCAGCCCACGACATCGGCGTCAGCATCAAAAAGTACATATTGAGCTCAAGAAGCTCAGGCACTTCGCTCTGAACAAAGATCACGTTCTTCTCGTGATCAAGTCCCCACGCAATCCACTCAGCATAGATTTCGCGCGCAAAGCGTGCCACGTCGTGCGGTTCTTTGTAGCGCGACGTCATCGCGTGCCAGTTCATCACGCCATAAATACCGCGATAGTCAGTCTGCAGATCAAGCCACTGCTTCAACGCGCCAAAATAGTTTCCGATGTGCAGATGATGCGTCGAGCGCATGCCACTCATAATGAGCGAGCCTGGCTTTGGCTTGGCCTCAGCATCGGCCTTTGCTTTTTCAACCTGTAAATCCGATGACGATTTTGAATCGGTCATGACACCACTCCCAAGAGCTGAAGAATCGCCGACGCCCAGTTGGCAAAAAGATTCGCAACAATGGCCGCGGGATACGCAAGCAAACGCCCCAGGCCACCCAAGAAAAGAACAAGGAGAATCATCGACAGCATGTGCTCGCGCTCTTCAAGCCAGCGCGCCGCTTTGTAAGGAAGAAACCGCGCCATGATCTTACCACCATCGAGCGGATGTACAGGAACGAGATTCAACACCGCGAGCATGCAGTTGAGTCCAATAAACTGAATCGTAATCTGAGCAAGAAGATTTGATTTGTCAGAATCAAGTTCTGAGACCATCACGCCATTGACGATGAGCACATAGGCAAATGCGCCGAAAAACGCGAGAATCAAATTTGAAACCGGACCCGCGAGCGCAATTAAAAATGGCCCGTTCTTTTTATCTTTGAGCTCGCGCGGATCAAAAGGCACGGGCTTCGCCCAGCCAAAAATAAATCTCGATACCTCTCCTGGCAAAAGAACGGCGGCAATCGGCAGAACCACCGTTCCAATTGGATCCGCGTGCGCCAATGGATTCAGAGTCAAACGCCCCATATGCTCAGCCGTACGATCGCCGCACTGCTTGGCCATCCAGGCGTGAGCAAACTCGTGAACACAAATCGAAAACAGAAACGGGATAAAAAAGACCGCGACCTTAAATAGCATCCCGATCAAATCGTGTTCTGAACCCAAACGATCCCCCAAACCTACTTTTTCAAACGCGGTGTGATCTTCAAATCAACAGTTTTCCCGCCGCGAACCACCTGCAGCGGAACTTCAACATCGGCTCTTAACGCCTGCAAGCAGTACACGTAATCGTAAATGCTCTCGATTTTGATGCCACCAAGGCCAGTGATAACATCTCCCGCCTGGAGGCCGCCTGCTCGGCTGGCGAATCTTTGCTTGTACCCGAGATCATCACACCCTTGACGCCCTCACGCGCGTAATCGGGGACTGTTCCCAGATAGAGCCTAAAAGATCGCGATTGCCCCGTTGGCGCAGCACCTTCGACCTTCTGCCACTTCGGCTGAACGGCCTTGCTTCCAAGAACCGCAGTCAACTGCTGAACCGTCTTCGCAACGGTCAAAAGCCCTGGGTAATTGAGAGTTTCATAGCGATCACGAGGACTGTGATACTCCGAGTGAGCTCCGGTGAAGAACGCCAGTGTCGGAATCTCTTTGAGGTAAAACGCAACCGCATCTGTCGGCAAATACGGGTCGTTCATCAAAGAAAGTGCCACACTCGACTTCGAGGCCGCCGTCTCAGCCGCGAGCTTCTCAAGCAGAGGACGCCAGTCGGGACTCGATCCCACGGCCTGAACGCCAAGTGATTCACGCAAGCGACCCACCATATCCATATTCAAGTACGCCGATGGTTTGACACCTTGATAGGTCGAAAGAAAATGTGCCGAACCCAGAATGCCGAGCTCTTCCGCTCCCCATACCGCATAAATCACATCGCGATCCATCGGCATTTGGGCCTGTGCGATTTCAAGCAGTGCCGCAACACCTGACGCGTTGTCGTCTGCGCCATAGTGGATTTGCCCCTGCTCGTCTTTGCGTGCAAGCGATGCCGCAAGATCTCCTTTACCCAAGTGGTCGCCGTGCGCACCGATCACAAGCGGCGCAAGCTTGCTATTCTTGCCGGGCCGTTTTGCAATGACGTTGAAACCCATCGAGCGCTCTTGCACGAGATCGATTTTTCCGCCAAGACTCACCTTCAATTCCTCAACAGCCGATCCGTTCGACGTCTCGCCTTTGTTGAGAGTTGAAAGACGCGATTCAAGAGACTTTACGCCAGCAAATAGGCGCTTTGCCAAAGCTGGCGAAACTTGAATCACCGGAATCCCAACTTCGCTCGCCCCTTCAAACTTCAGCTTCGGCAAATCTCCATTCGAAGCCGGATCGACTAAAATCAAACCGACTGCACCCTTTTGTTTTGCAATCAGCGCCTTATGCTGCGGCCTGGAGAAGAGGTTCAACTGAAAGCGAACTTCATTTGAAACATCTTGCGGCAGATCCTGAATCGCCACGACCCACTTGCCATCGACACGCGCTCCCTCGTAGGAGTCAAATGTCGGAAGCTTATCCGTCGCCTGTGCGACGATACCAAATCCAGCAAATACCGCCGGCGCTTCACCAACGTCGCCCGAGCGAGAAAGCGAAACCGGCATCCAGTCCTTTTCAACCGTAATCTCTTTTGCCTGGCCCGCCTCACGGAGCCGCATGCGATTGAGAGGTCCAAGCTTCACACCTGAGGCGAACTCAAAAGGCTGAACAAAGCCTGCTTTATGCACAGGCTTTAAGCCAAGGCCCACAAAATACTTCCCAATGGCTTCGGTGTAGACTCGCTCTTCCGGTGTACCCGACCTGCGCCCCTTAAAACCTTCCGACGCAAGATACGAAACCCAAGCTTTCAAATCGCGTTCAGAGAGCTCAGGCTTCAACGCCCGTTGCCCTTCAGCCAAGTTCGGCGCAAGGCGTGAAAGACCAAGCTTTGAGCGAATCAGACCATCATCCCAGTCCGCGACATAAATCTGTGCTTCGCCCTTTTCATCGCGACGAGTCCACGCCATCTGTTCACCATTCGGGAGAAACACCGGCAGACCATCAAACCCATCGAGGAAAGAAACGCGAATCGGCTCATTCTTTCCTTCAACATCGATCACAAAGAGCTCAAAGTTTGTATAGCCAAGTTTGTTGCTTGTAAAAATCAAGTAGTCGCCCGACGGATGAAAGAACGGCGCCCAGCTCATCGCTTTCCACGACGTCAGCTGTTTCTCTTTTCCAGCTGTGCCATCGGCTTTCAAATCCATCACCATGATCTCGGCATACTGACCATTTTTTGAAAAACGGCGCCATGTGACCTTCTTGCCGTCCGGCGAAAAGAACGGACCACCGTCGTAGCCGCGCTCATTCGTCAAACGACGAACATCTGTGCCATCCGCGTTCATGAGATACAAATCCATCATGTACGACGGATCTTGTGCGAAGATTTTCTTCTCATCATCGGTCAGCGTTTCCGTATAGCCAGAACGATTCGAGGCAAAGGCGATCCACTTGCCGTCTGGCGAGTAAGACGCCTCGGCATCATAGCCTTTCTCCTTGGTCAACTGACGGAGCTCTTTTGCCTGTACCGCCTTGCCCGTCTTGAGAGCCGCCGTCAGTGGTGCCTCGAAAATATCGAACTCATCATCAAAGCTCCAAGAGTACTTGCCCTTCACCGGATTCTTGCGCTCGTCGAATTCTTTTTTCACCTTCTCCGCAACCTGTGGATCGAGGTGCGAACTTGAGAAGAGAGCCTTCTTGTCAGACGGATGAACCCACGCGCACGTTGTCTTTCCTTGACCCGGCGAAAGGCGAACCGAGCGGCCCGTTTTTCGATCGAGGACATAGATCTGATAAAATGGATTTCCAGTTTCGCGTTCGCTTTGAAAGATCATCAGCGAGCCATCGCGATTGAAGTAACCTTCACCTGCCCGCGGCCCCGTAAAGGTCATCTGGGTCATATTGGTCAGAAATGGCTGAGCCTGCTGCTGCTCAACAGAAGGTTTCGCATCAGTTCCTGCCGGCACTCCGTGAGCCGCCGCGATTGAACCCGTCGCTAAAAAGACCGCCAAAATGATTGTTGCTTTAAACATCGCTTCCTCTTTGATTGCTTTTCAAAAAAACGCTTTCAATCCAACGTCGACGCCTTCGCGAATTCTCTTCGTACCGGCTCGCTCACGTGTTTCGCGCGACCACTGACCAAAAACCCGAAGGAGACTGAAGTCAATGAATGCGCCGCCTTCAACAAGCGAACCCGAGATTTCAATATCGCGATTCGACTTTTCAGCAAGGTGCCACTGGTACTGACCCTCAATTCCAAAAACCTTATTGATGTAAATCGTCAACCCGACACGCGGCGCTGGCGATTGGACGTGCTCGCCCGTCGTGTCTTCACGAAAACGAGTCCCATAAGCCGCTGTCAAGTTTGTGTTTTGAAGCGCATCTCCGAGCAGACGAACCGCAAATGCAGCATCCCAGCCGTAACTATCGCCGTCCGTATCGGTGTACCCACCCTCAAGACCGACAAATGTCGCATACGCCGCGGCTTGAGCGGCGATCTGCCGAGGGCGAATGGCCGACTCGACATCGCTCACCGTGTCGGTGCGAAGTCCCGAGCGACCACCGATCATAAACTGATAAAGATCATCTTTACGGTTCTCCGCAAGCCACATGTCCTGAATCCGTGTCTTGCGCTGAGTTTCAAACCAATCCGCTATCGTCCAGCGATTTTGGTAGCGATCATCGGCTGTTTTGCTGATCCCCTGACCAAGGTTGGCCAAGAAGGCACTTCGCCCACCAGAGTCCGCGAAAACCTCCGCGCTTAAGGTCGCGGAGAAAAAAAAGAACAACATTGTCGTCAGAAGCGAGCTTTTATGGCGACGACTTGGATGAGCCATTAGCCGCGTGCCTCGCGGTCCGCGACAATTTTCTTAATTGAGTCGACGATTTCTGGAATGCTCGACCCCGGCCCAAAAACAGCGGCAACACCCTGCTTCAATAGCGTCGCCGCGTCATCGGGCGGGATAATCCCACCGACAAAAATCGGAGTGCTTATTTTTCGCTCGATCATTTTCTCTTGAACTGCCGAAACCAGAGGCAAATGAGCACCGGACAGGATAGAAAGTCCCACGATATCGACGTCCTCTTGTAAAGCCGCCGTTACAACCATATCGGGCGTCTGATGCAGGCCCGTATAGATCACCTCAAAACCGGAGTCGCGAAGACCTCGAGCCACGACTTTGGCGCCGCGATCGTGCCCATCGAGACCTGGCTTTGCGACCAGAACGCGGATGGGCGAGGTCGAAGACGAACTGGATGATGTCGCTGAATTTCCCATACGTGCTTCCTGTGCTTTGTTCCTGTTGTTGCTCGAGAGGTTACTACCATGTAGAACGTGATCGCAACCACTCTCACACTGATAATGAGGAGCGTTTATGGCGACCGAAAATGCACACCCAGCACTGACGACAATGAGCGAAGACGAAGCAGCATTTCGCGACGCTGTGCGTGCGTTCGCCGAAGGCGAAATCAAACCCCTCGTCTCCAAAATGGATGAACACGCTCAATTGGAGCCTTCACTCCTGCCAAAACTCTTCGAAATGGGTCTGATGGGCGTTGAATCGCCAGAAAAATTTGGCGGCTCGGGCGGAACCTTTATGATGGCGTGCCTTGCCGTTGAAGAGATCGCACGCGTCGACGGATCGGTTTCGGTTCTGGTCGACGTGCAAAACACGCTCGTCACCAATGCGTTCATCCGCTGGGGATCAGAGGTGATCAAAGCGAAGTATTTGCCAAAACTCGCGCGCGAGTGGGTTGGCGCCTACTGTCTCTCTGAGAGCACCTCGGGCTCTGATGCATTTGCGCTGAAGCTCCGTGCTGAAGACAAAGGCGACAAATGGGTTCTCAACGGATCCAAACTCTGGATCACCAACGGCAAAGAAGCCTCCGCTTTTATCGTCTTCGCCAACATCAACCCGGCCGCTGGATACAAGGGCATCACCGCCTTCATCGTTGAAAAAGGATTTAAAGGTTTCACCGTCGGCAAGAAAGAAGACAAACTCGGCATCCGCGCATCGTCGACTTGCGAACTGCTCTTTGAAAACTGCGAAGTTCCAAAGGACAACATCCTCGGCGAAGTCGGCAAAGGCTATAAGATCGCAATTGAAACTTTAAACGAAGGCCGTATAGGCATCGGCGCGCAGATGATCGGCATCGCGCAAGGCGCCTATGAAGCGACCCGCAGCTACATCCAAACACGCGAGCAGTTTGGAAAGTCGATTGCGACAAACCAAGGCGTTCAGTTCCAATTGGCCGAGATGCGCGTGAGCCTCGAAGCTGCACGCCTCATGGTTTACAACGCCGCTCGCCTGAAAGACGCAGGCCAACCCTTTATCGAAGAGGCGGCTATGGCCAAGCTCTTTGCATCGCGTGCGGCCGAGAAGATCACATCACTTGCGATTGATCTCTTTGGCGGCAACGGCTTTACAAAAGAGTACCCCGTTGAAAAGTTCTGGCGCGATGCCAAGATCGGACAGATCTACGAGGGCACCTCAAACATGCAGCTGCAGACCATCGCCAAGATGGAGCTCTCAGGTTCGTAGTCGCCCGCGCGCCTTCATGCGACCAATCAAATTGGCGTAAAAGTCATCAATGGCTCTCTCTCGAATGAGGAGAGGGAGCCAAACGGGAACCAGCATCCAATAGGCAAAAAAACTGATGCCCAAGGCCAGCCGCACCACCGTCTGAAAAAATAGCGAGAGAGCCAAAAACGGAAGCGTCAGCCGACGAATAAATATCAACGGATACAAGAGCTCGAAACTAAAGACGATTGCGCCGCCAACTAAAGTTACTTCGCCGTGCTTCATCAGCCAGAGTATGAGCGACTCCGTCCCACTTCCCTCGATTTGCGGTCCTCGCGTGACATAGGTTGGAAAAGATACTCGCGAAAGAAGTCGTCGTAGGCCCAAGCAAAGCCCGATTGTCGTAATTTACCGAGACCGCTTGCCCAAAAATGAAAACCCAGTGCATTTGAAAGAACGAGTGGCCAACGATAGTCGCGGCTCCGCTCAGGAAGCTTCAACCGGAATCAAAAGAGAGTGCTGCCGACATCGGCGCCAAACACGCAATCAGCTGAGCTTGAATCAAAATTGTGTCCACACGAAAGGCGTTGCCGGAGGACGAGATGAACCCAAAGAGAAGGGCCGAACTCACAAGTGCGACAATGGATGTCCACCGAAACTTCCAGCCGACCAACGCCAGTAAAGTGCTCGTCTTAAACAGCCAGTCCAGTATCTCCCGCCCAAACGGCCCTTCAAAGAGCCACCGGAGTCCACCCGGAAACAAACCGAGAGGCCGCCACGTCATCGGCGAGGCGCCGGCAGCGAACTGCGAAAAGTCTCCAATGAATACGCCGTAGAAAATGAGAACTCCCAGGTACAACGCTATTCTCGTCAAGCCGAGCGACAGCGCCGAAGATGGTGAAAAAAAACATTCCCGAAAAAAAGGACGCATCAGAGTTCCTCTTCGGAGATAAGAGCTTTTTTGGTGAAGTGCTGATCACTATAGGGGCGAGGCCCAGGCGCATATTGAATACGGTAAACGCGCAGCGCTTTGTAGAGCGAAAGATTCGATAGTCCCATCTTTCGCCGACGTCGAGTGCGTTCTGCTAGCTTGGCCATCACCTGCCTTGCGTCCTGCTCTCGCCCTTCTCGAACCAGATTGTCGATGGTGAACGCAAGGCGCACAAGGCCGTAAGGCGACACATACGAATCATTCGTAACGAGCTCCTCTTTCCCGTCAGGCCGCACACCTATAATTCGAACCCATTGAAAAGGCTCTGGTGGACGAACAAAGAGTGGGAAATGACTATAGGGCCAGTATTCGCGATCCATCACAAAACACACTAGAAGCGGAACAAAAAGCACCACGACGACGATAACGAATCGAAGTTTCATGTCCCCACCGCCTCATCGCGATCAAATGCTCCAAGCCAAAATACAAACAGCACGTAGATTCCATTAAAGGGCACAAAGAGCGTAAATCTGAACAGGACAACCATCAGAAGCAATAAGAAGAGCGCCCCCGCCCGCACCCGCTTCACGTAGAGAAAAAATGGAAGCAGCAATTCGGCAACAACGACACCACCGCCCAAAAACACAATGAGCAAGTCCGGAAGGCCCGCCAACATCTGGTTAAATCCAAGTTGGAACGCGCTTGGCTCGGTGTGAGCATAGGCCAACTGCGCCCAAAGCAGGTGATGCTTAAGAGCGTCACCGCCGAGCCACTCAGCACCCGAGAGCCATACCTTCTGCAAACCTGATGCAACAAACACGAAGACAAACAGAGCTCGCTGCAGGTGGATGGTCCACAGATCGACGAACCGCTCTTTCTGCGATGACCACGGCATCAGTGCACATAGAAAAAGCGACACAATCATTGGAGCCTCGGGATGCCTCAAGCCGCGCGCAGCAACAGTCAGCGAGAAGCAAAACAGCGAGAAAACCGCTGCCACTGCAAACGCCAAACGAGGTTTATAGCCAACCGCCGCCACCAATAGAGCCAACACCACGAGCGCCACCGAATACGGCTGGAGCTGAAAGAGCACCTCTCGCCCCCAGCTGCGACCGACAAAATCAAAAATAGGTGCCATAAGCCCATTCGGATTCCACTGCGAATCCGACACTTTCGTGACAACCTCATAGGCATCGAGAAAGCTGAGCGCAGTGATCAGTGAATAAACTTGCCGTAGTCGCACCGCGCGCTCTTGCGTAATTCGAAACGACAATGTGCCCAGTCTATTCATTTGCCGTACTCACGATGGCCTGGCGAGGCGTCGTTAGATCCAAGCGTCCATGCCGAAAGACCTCTCCGTACCGATACAGTGTCGCCGCTTTACATTTCGGAACGCGCAAGCACCAAGAAGCCAAGAGCTCCTGCATCTGGCGATGTGGCAAGCTGCCGTCTATAAGCTCTTGCAGGTCAATTCCGCCAGTGAGCCGATACGGATAGAGTTCCGCTCGACGGCTGATCAGATACTCAGAGCCATCGCTCAACGTCGCCACGGGCAAGTAGTAAACGCCGCGCAATCGGTCGACTGTGAACATCGAGTATGGCAGAAACGGATAAAATGAACGATGCGATAGAACAGGATACAGACATGCTCCGGCGAGCAAGGCTGTAATAGTCCATCGAAAAGTGATCATTGAGTGACTCTAATCCTGGCGCTTGATCTCGGCCAACCGACGCTGGTGCATCGCCTTCAGCGCGTCGATTTCTTTTTGGTATTGCAGATCTTTGGCATTCAAACGCTCTGCACTCTCGTGCTGTTGATCGTCGATGCGTTTTTCATATTCGTTTTTAAGCTTACTGATCTCGTCGGAATGCTGACTCTTCAACTCGCGAATCTGTTCGCGAGTCTTGTCTGCATCTTGAGCTCCGTCGCCCGCGCATCGTTGGCTGAATCTTTTGGACCGGTGACCGACATACTGTCAGTTTAACGCCCCCGCACCAGCACACCAATAGCAAGCGATGTGAACTGGACGAGCTGGTCCAGAGTGCAGTCCGCACTCACGGGCGGCACGTGAATAAACCCACTCCTCACGCGCGAGCGAAGAAAGTGCTGTTGCATCCGATAAAACACATCATTGCAGACGTAAGTCCCGGCCGAGTGCGAGATCCCCATCGGCAAACTTGCGCCTTTCGCTCGATCGAGAATCCCCTCGATCGGAAGCGTTGAAGGCAGAGCGAGTGGACAGCCCGGTAAAAGCTCCCCCGCGGCGACGGACGATCCCATTGAGCTCGACTCACGCCAGTTCAATGCAAAGCGCTCTAGATCGATTGTTTGCCGACTCGCCGCCAGGCCGAACGAAAGTACGGCGTCCGGTCGAAAGAGACCGATCTCATCACGTAAACGCTGAAAACCGGCTTCAAACTCAACCGGCAGAACAACACCGCGAACATCGGCTCCAAACCAGTCGACCTCATGACCTGAGCAAGCATTCACTTGCTCAGCAAGCAGGCGCGACGGATTGACCTTGTTGTCGCCGAACTCAGTAAAACCACTTATCAGAATTCGCATCGGAACTACCGACAGCCGATCGACTGCAGATACTTCACGATTTCATCTTGCTCGTTCTTTCTGGCAAGCTCAACAATGCTGTCGTCACCCTTGCGCGGAAGCACCCGATCACATGGCACCTTATCAGTAAAATTCAACGTCTTTAGGATTTCTAGATAACCAAGGCTCACGATCTCCCGCACCGGAACCGCACCGTAGCCATCCGAGAGAAATGGGTCAGCACCGCTCTCAAGCAAAAGCCCGGTCACGGTTTTTCGCTTATCATCATCAGCCGATCCAAGCACAGCGTAACCGAGCGCCGTCTGCCAATCCTTGTCAGCGCGCTTCACATCGGCACCGTTTGCCAGCAAGAAGCGAACAGCGTCAACTTGTCCGTTTCTCGAGGCCACCATCAGTGCCGTCACCCCGTTACCATCGATTCGATCGATCGGCTGCTTCTCCCGATCTTCAGACAAGCGCTTGAGCGTCTCCACATCACCAAGTCGGGCCGCTCGATACCAAAGCGAGACCACAATCACGCCATCCGTAGGCACAGGCGGTGCCTGTGCTTTTGGCTTCGAGGCGCAGGACAGGGCACTCAAACAAAGTGCAAATACCAATAGCTTTCTGATCACAGATTTCTCCGATACTGACCGCCGACTTCATAGAGGGCCTGAGTCATTTGATAGAGCGAACAATGTCGTGCGGCCTTCATGAGACCAGCAAAAATATTCCCGCCACTCAGCGCCTGCTCGCGGAGCTCTCTGAGAGCAACCGTCGCGTCGGCCTGATGTGTCTTTTGATAGTCATGAACACGATTCAGCTGCAGATTCTTTTCTTCATAGCTTGCGCGAGCCAGCTCCAATTTTGGGAGGCACGTAACCTTCGGCCAGGGTCGCTGCGTTCACAAATGTATTCACACCGATAATCGGGAGTTCGCCTGAGTGCTTAAGGTGCTCATATAGCATTGACTCCTCTTGAATCTTTCCGCGCTGATACTGAGTCTCCATCGCACCCAACACACCGCCGCGCTCATTGATTCTGAGAAACTCCTCAAGCACCGCCTCTTCAACCAGATCCGTCAACTCTTCAAAGAAGTATGAGCCCTGCATCGGGTTCTCGTTCTTCGCCATTCCAAACTCGCGATTGATGATGAGCTGAATCGCCATCGCCCGGCGAACACTCTCTTCCGTTGGCGTTGTGATCGCCTCATCGTAGGCATTGGTGTGAAGTGAGTTGCAGTTGTCGTAGATCGCAAGCAGTGCCTGCAGCGTCGTTCGAATATCGTTAAAGTCGATCTCCTGCGCATGCAGCGACCGACCAGATGTCTGAATGTGATACTTTAACTTCTGCGAGCGATCATTCCCCTTATAGAGATCACGCATGGCCACAGCCCAAATCCGGCGGGCCACACGCCCAATCACCGAGTACTCAGGATCAAGGCCATTGGAAAAGAAGAAGGAGAGATTTGGTGCAAAATCATCCACCGACATTCCACGCGAGAGATAGTACTCAACAAAGGTGAACGCATTTGAAAGCGTAAATGCCAGCTGCGAAATCGGATTCGCTCCGGCCTCGGCAATGTGATAGCCGGAGATCGAAACCGAGTAAAAGTTTTTGACTTTGTTGTCAGTAAAGAACTGTTGAATATCGCCCATCATCTTGAGAGCAAAGTCGATGGAGAAGATGCAGGTGTTCTGTCCCTGGTCCTCTTTCAAGATGTCCGCTTGAACCGTTCCTCGCACATTTTGAACGGTCCACGCCTCAAGCTTCTCACGCTCCTCAATCGTCAACTTTCGCCCAAGTTCCTTTTCTTTTTTCTCCACCTGTTGATCGATCGCCGTATTCATAAAAAAGGCGAGAATCATCGGCGCCGGTCCATTGATCGTCATCGATACCGACGTATTCGGCGCGCAAAGATCAAAGCCGGCGTAAAGGCGTTTCATATCCTCAAGCGTACAGATCGAAACCCCTGATTCGCCGACTTTACCGAAAATGTCGGGACGAGCATCAGGATCCTGACCATAGAGAGTCACCGAATCAAATGCCGTCGAAAGACGAGTCGCTGGCTGACCTTTCGCTAGGTAATGAAAGCGCCTATTCGTTCGCTCAGGCGGACCTTCGCCTGCAAACATCCGGGTTGGATCTTCATTCTCTCGTTTCAACGGAAATACGCCTGCCGTGTACGGGAACTCGCCCGGCACATTCTCCAGCCGCAGGAAACGAATGCGATCGCCCCAATCCGATATCTTTGGCGCAACCACGCGACGAATTTTCGTACCCGAAAGCGATGTGCGGGTCAGCGGCTGGCAGATCTGTTTGCCGCGAACCTCGTACATATACTCATCACCACTATAGCGAGAAAGGAGTTCTCCCCACTTCATCAATTGCTGATAAAGATCTTCACCAAGCTCACCGCGCCACGATTCCACTTTTGGAGCGAGCATCGCAACCTGGTCCTTTGCGCACTCCTTCAAGACTTCAACAGCGCCGATACGCGATGCGACCTGCGCCAGCTTCTCCGTGTCCTTCTTATAGCGCCGAACGGTGCCGACGATCTCGGCCAGGTATGCCTGTCGCTCAGCCGGCACGATCATCGAGCGTTTTGCATCTTTGACCGTCTTTCGATACTCGGCCGACTGCGTCCAATAGGCCTGACGTTCCGCCTGCTTTTCCGCAAGTGCGCTTGTGAGCCCAAAGAAAAGCTTATTGCAGCCTTCGTCGTTAAACTGCTGCGCCTGCGTGAGATAAACCGGAAGCGCCTCGTCCGCTAGCACGCCCGAATCAAACTGTTTGCGCGAGCGACGATACTGTTTACGCACGTCGCGAAGCGCATCCATCGCACCACGGCGATCGGCTTTGTTGATCGCAATCAAATCGGCAAAATCGATCATCTCAATCTTCTCAAGCTGCGACTGCGCACCAAACTCGGACGTCATCACATAGAGCGAGAGATCCGAGAGCTCAGTGATCGCGCCTTGCGCCTGACCAATGCCACTCGTCTCTGCAATCAAGAGATCAAAATTATAGCCCTTCATGAAATCAAGCATGCGTGGAAGGCTCGCCGCAATTTCGGTTCCAGAGCCGCGCGATGCAACCGAGCGCATAAACACGCCAGATCGCGAAAGCGAGTTCATTCGGATTCGGTCACCCAGAAGTGCTCCGCCCGTCTTTCTCTTCGACGGATCCACGCAGACCACACCGATCTGAATCCCTGGAAAAGCGTTCAAGAATCGCTGAAGAAGCTCATCAACAAGCGACGACTTCCCCGCACCGCCGGTACCCGTGACACCCAAAACCAGCGGTGCTTTTTTACTGGCATCGCGCTGAAAGCCCTGAAGCCCGGCCTTACACGAATCCGGAATCGCCTGCCCCATCTCGACCGCTGTGAGCGCAAGACCCAGATGCCTTGAACGAATCGCGTCGCTCTCTCCTGCAACAATGGAGGCCTTGGTGAGCGGATCAAAGTCGCAGCCCTCAATGATCATATCGATCATGCCCTCGAGGCCGAGCTTTCGACCATCCTCGGGATGAAAGATCTGGGCTATGCCGTATGCCTCAAGCGCTTTTTTTTCTTCGTGAATGATAACGCCGCCGCCACCACCGTAGATTTTCACAAAGGGTGCACCGGCTTTCTCAAGCAGGTCTTTGGTGTACTTAAAGTACTCCATATGACCTCCTTGATAGCTTGAAAGCGCGATCCCTTGCGCCCCCTCTTGTATCGCTGCCGTCACCACATCGTGAACAGATCGATTGTGCCCAAGATGGATCACCTCAGCACCGCCATCTTGAAGAAGACGACGCATGAGATTGATGCTGGCATCGTGACCATCAAAAAGAGATGCCGCAGTGACAATTCGAATCGGATGACGAGGAACGTAGCGCGTTTTCATAAGCTCTTGGTTTAGCAGGCGAATCACTTCGACCTCAACCTCAAGCCTATACGATACGGCGCATAAACTGCCTCATTTTGCGACAGATGCAGGACAGTTCGATCCGTCGGTTTTGAGCCCGATCCGCTGTTTAATGAATTCATGGGGACGCGAGGGGTTCGAGTCCCGGGAAACACAAGGGGGAAGTATGAAACAGGTTATTCAAAATTCGATTCTCGGTGCCATCGTTGCAGTGAGCGCTCTTGCATCGTCAACAGCAAAAGCCGAGAGCTACTCCGGTATCTGTAGCACCAACGTCACTCTCGAACAGAGGGCGCCGAACTGGGCCTACGTGCAACTGGCAAACGACTTGATGACCGAGAACAAGTACAGTCTCCATCGCGATGCCTCTTTCCGCGCGAGTGACTTCAAGAATATTCCTATAGCGCAGCTTCCAGGGATCACTCGTGTCGACCTCGCCCTGTCGGTCGTGCTCGGAAATCCGGGACGGACTGCGGTTTGCGATCTCGAGCTTCAAAACTTTGGCCGTGCGTTGAACGCCAAATTCGGCGGCCGTGTCGGTGTGAAGGCGACGATCTATCAGTGCGGCTACATTTACCGAGACGGCGCTCTCGGTGCGGCTCCCTGCCGCGGACCCATCGTTTTTGAAACTCCGTAAACTGGCCCACAATCGTGTGGTTTTCTTGAACGATCGAATGCGGCCGGCAAGCTCACTCAGCTGCCGGCCGATTCCCGGCCGGGTTCCGGATATTCTGCATAGCTCACACCAAAAGCGCTCTTTTTGCCGTTCCCCGGTCCTCTTCACCTTGCGACGTAAAAACCACACGAAAGTGAGCCAATTTAGAATTGTCTCAATTTGAGATTCCTGCCTTGGCACACTCACCTTTGCTCGCCGCACCACCGATAAGAATTCACGAGTCCTGCTGGAGATCGAACGTGCCGTGAACCCGCTTACCGTGCTCCTTTTTGTCTGTGCATTCTTGCTTTACCGACCGAACGGCCTGGCTCAATCTCCGCTCGACAGCATCACGACTCCGTCGGCCTGCGCGGCTCAGCTCCTCAGTGGCAGAGATTTACAATGCGACTCTTCCACGTGGTACGGCCGGGCGCTTGAAAATGATCAACGACGCTGCCGAGAACTCGTGACCTCGACAACATGTAAAGAGCTGATAAAGAAGGATCCTATCCTTGGCGATGGACTCAAACAGTGCGACGTAAAGTCGATCTGTAAAGACTCGGTCAACGTTGTTGGATTCTTTAGTGGCTGCACAAGTGGATTCATATTGGGAACGGGTGAAGGCCTCGACAGTGTGAAAACCTGGTTCGAGAACGCTTCAAAACGCATTCGGGATGGGCATACCGCATACGGAAAGTACGCCAACACGCTTGAATACAAACGCGAACTCGTACGCACGCTTCCTCAATACAAAAGCACAACCGATAACGAGCTAGAAAAGCGCTCAGCTGCAGCACTTCTCGTGGAACGTCAAAATTTCGATGCCGCTCTATCGAGAGCAGAGCGCGGCTCAACAAGGTCACTCTTTTTATCAGAGCGCGCTGAGCAAGCAGAAGCCGAAGAGAGACGACGAGCACAGACATCACCGGCATCTGTTCAGGAGACCGCGATCTTCGGAGCAGCCTACGAAGCACTTCGGAAAAAAGGCGTTGAGCTTTCATGTCTCGATAGCCGAACTCGGGCCGAGATGATTTGCTGGGGTGCCGCCTACATCGTTGATCCCCTTGCGGTATCAACACTCGCACTCAAGAGCGGACGCATCGCCAAGGCTGTTGTCACCAAGCTTGAAGAGATTCATACCCGCGCGAGACGACATCCTGGCGAGCTCAAGGGCGGAGAAACTCGCCACTTCGACGCTCGACCGGTCGATGTCAAAGAGGCTTATGGCGCTAAAATCGCAGACGGCGTTATCAAAGATCTGCCATCATCCATGAACGTTGCACGCTATCGAAACCCACTCAAAGAGGAGTTTCTCGTCTTTGAACGCAGCGTAAAAATGCCCGATGGCTCAGTCAAAATCCTCGCTCGCGAGCTGCCTTTTGACGGCCTCACTGGTGCGATAGACGCCAATCTCCCAGCTGGCCGACAGTTTCTTGAAACTCTCGTCGCTGAATCCAATGGCAAAGTCACTCTCGCCATGATCGATGTCGATAACCTTGGTTTTGTCTCAAAAAACTTCACTCAAGGAAGAACCGGGACACCTGCAGAACTTAAACAGATTGCGCGCGCCGCTGGCGACGAATACCTCAAAGCGACCGCAAAAGTCGTGGCCGATATATCAAAAGGGAAAGCACAGTTCTTTCGAACCGGCGGCGATGAGTTCGCGCTGGTGATCAACGAGACTGATCCGGTTAAAGTTCAAAGACTTCTCCAAGAGATCAACGAGCGCGTGCGCAAAGACCCCAGCGTTCGACGCGTCTTCACTGTCGAGTCCAGGGCACGTGCCACAGCGATTAAAAATGAGGTCGGAGCTGGCAATATATTAAGTGAATCACAGGCACAGGAATATCGCCTGGGCTATGCCCCGTACTCGCAGCCAAACGTCAGCGTCGGGAGTGTCGTCGTCAACGGCGAAGATGTTCCCCACGCCTTTGAGATCGCCGAAAGGCAAGCCGCAAAACAGAAAATCGAAAACAAGACTGAGTTTAAATCCGATACGACAAAGTATGGCGGCAGTAAACCCTCGGCTGACGCAAAGCCAAATCTCACCTATCTTGCCGATGCACAACCAGCTGCCATCGGCCGAGCCGGAAACCAAAATCGCGTTGGCGCCAGCATCAAAGAGGCTCAAGGATTTGTCACTCAAGAGCGCGTGCGGGAGCGATTCCGCGTCGGAGAAATGTCGATCGTCGAATACAAAGATGAACTTGGCAGACCGCTTCTTCAAATGGAGCGCTACTACACCGATGCCGTCGACGAGCGACACTTCGTCACCCACGAGGTTTTTGTCAACGAACGCACCGGGCTCATCGATGCCCGCCATCCTCGAGGCCGCGAGATTCTCAACACTTTTGTCGCGAGCACGAAAACTCCAAATCGCGGAGGCGTCTGGGTCAATCTTGAGAATCTTGGAATTCTCAACTACGGTGCCGGCGGAACCGCCAACGGCGATCGCGCGCTGGCCGCGACGAGTGACGCCATCAAGCGCGTCATTCGCGACGATAACCTTCCGATCAAGTGGCAGGGATCAGAGTTCTTTATTGGAGTTGAAAACGTAGCACCTTCTGAACTGACAAGAGTAACCGAACGCGTTCAGAAGGCACTTGAGAAGGATCCGACGATTAAGAAAATCTACGATCAGTACACCCGAACACTCGAGGTCGAGCTCAACAATGCAAGACTGAAGAACGACAAAAAGCGTATCGATGAGATCGAAGCGAACCTAAGAAAAATCCAGACGGCGCGCACCACCCCCTTTACCGTTTATGGAACGCCTATCCGACCTGGCGACACCCTGGACTCGGTTCTCTCGCGTAGTCGGGGACAGCGCTATGACGATTGAGCGCGTACATTTTAAGAATACGCCCTTCAGCAACCTTTGAACTGCGGCTTTCGCTTTTCGATGAACGCGCGAACACCTTCGACTTTGTCTTCAGTCGCAAACACGCGTCC
Source organism: Bdellovibrionales bacterium (assembly GCA_016713885.1). GTDB lineage: Bacteria > Bdellovibrionota > Bdellovibrionia > Bdellovibrionales > JAMPXM01. The sequence goes on from JADJOF010000008.1 coordinate 40,998, forward strand.
AAAAAGCTTGGCCTCTATGCCATCGGCCTCTTCAAGAGATCGCTCTTGGCCACTGTGAATCGATTTTTTGATGTACTCGATTGCCTTCGGTGCGCGACTCCCAATGAGCGCCGCCTGTTCAAGCACGGTCTTCATCAGGTCGGCCTGTGGTACGACTTTATTGACCAGTCCTATGCGTAGGGCTTCGTCCGTTCCAATCATCGCACCTGTCAGTGCCATCTCAAGCGCTTTTGCCGTTCCCACACGTCGCGGAAGCCGAACCGTTCCACCAAAACCCGGAATCAAACCCAACGTGCACTCAGGAAGTGAGAACTTTGCGTTGTCGGACGCGAAAATAAAGTCACACGCAAGCGCCAGCTCAAGCCCGCCACCAAGTGCAAATCCATTCACCGCCGCGATGACCGGCTGGGGAAGCTGGGCGAGCTTCGCAAAAAGACTCTGCCCTCTCTCAGCAAAAGCTTCGGCTCCGGCAGGTGTCATCAATTCAAACTGTTTAATATCTGCTCCTGCAACAAACGCTTTCTCGCCCTGCCCCGTCAGCACCACCGCGCGGACAGAGCTGCTGCCCATCAGGTCATGAACCAACGTTTCCAGATCAGCGATCAATTCTGCGTTGAGCGCGTTCATCGCCTCCGGGCGCGAAAGAGTCGCAATGAGAGTTGTTCCTTCTACCGACGTCTTAATACAATTGAACTGTTTCATATCCTCAACGTACTGCTCCAAAACCGAAGCTGACAACGAGAAATTGGACCTATGTCGGTTGCTCGGATCTACAAAGTAATCTGTACTGTCACTCCACAAATCTCACGGAGGAAGAACATGGCCCATATCAAAGTCCCCGCAGGTCTCCCTGGAATTATTGGCCCGATGAGCGCTTATCCCGAAACAGCAAAGCCAATGAATGAACTGGCACAGAATTTACTTTCTCGCGAATCATCAACGCTCTCCAAAGCCGACCGCGAAACTATCGCAAGCTATGTTTCGTTCTTAAATGACTGCCAGTTCTGTTCGGAAAGTCACGGCGCCGTGGCCGACTATCACATAAAGCAGATCGGTTTCAGCCGTCAGCTCTGGAAGGATATCGAAAGCGCACCGATTTCTGAGCGCCTCAAGTCGCTTCTTCGAATTGCCGCGAAGGTTCAAAAAGCCGCACGCTCCGTCACAGCTAGCGACGTTGAAGGCGCCATTCGCCTCGGCGCCACCGAGCACGATGTTCACGACACCGTGCTGATCGCCGCGGCCTTCTGCATGTTTAACCGCTACGTTGATGGCCTGGGAACCTTTGCTCCGCCTCGCGGAGATAGCTCATACGTTCAGATGGGGCAGATGCTGGCCGAAAATGGCTACATCGGCGCCATCTAGTAGGAGTAAACTCCGCGACCTGATTTCCGTCCCATCCAGCCGGCTTCAACATACTTCACAAGCAGCGGACACGGGCGATACTTCGAATCGCCCAGGCCGTCGTGCAGGACATTCATGATCGCAAGACACGTGTCGAGGCCGATGAAGTCCGCAAGCGTCAGCGGTCCCATCGGTTGATTGGTGCCAAGCTTCATTGCCTCATCAATGCCTTTTGGAGAAGCGATGCCCTCATAGAGAGCGTAGAAGGCCTCATTGATCATCGGCATCAAGATGCGATTGACGATAAAGCCCGGCATGTCGCTGCCCTCGATAAAAACTTTACCCATTTTTTCAGCAACAGTTGCGACCGCTTTAAAAGTCTCATCGGCCGTCTGCAAGCCCCGAATGCCCTCAACCAACGTCATGAGCGGAACGGGATTCATGAAGTGCATACCGGCGACTTTTTCGGGCCGCTTTGTGGCGCCTGCGATTTTTGTAATCGAAATTGAAGAGGTATTCGAACAGAGGAGCGCCTGCGAATTCACGACGCGATCGAGCTCGGCAAAAATCTTAAGCTTGAGATCGATGTTCTCGGTTGCCGCTTCAATGACAAGTTCACAGTCTTTGAGAGCGTCAAGCGAAGTCCCGGTTTGAATGCGGCCGAGGAGCGCCTTCTTTTCAACATCGGTCATCTTCTCTTTTTTTATCAGTCGATCACAGCTTGCAGCGATCGTTTGCATACCGCGCTCAAGCTGGGCACTCGAAACATCTGTCATGACGACCGAGAAGCCAACGCCAGCCGCGACCTGCGCGATGCCGTTTCCCATCTGCCCTGCACCAACAACACCGATTTTTGAAATCATGACCCCTCCTCGAAATGAGAAAGGCCCATCCTGACATATTAGTTTTCGGGAGAAAAGCGAAACGCCAGCTCAAACCGATGCTGATCAATGTTTCGACCTCGAGCATCTCTTTTGTCCCCAAAAATAGGAGGCGGAAAGCCCGCTTAAAGTCGCCGCGCAGCAGATAGAACTGCGCGCCAAAGGTCATCTCTTGCACCAAATCAGCAGATGCCTGAGTGTCAGGATCCATCGCATCGTAACGCAAGAGCAGAGCGGTGCGATTGAGCGGTTCGTACGTCAGATCAAAACGAGCCATTCGAGAACGACGCGTCAGAATGTCTTGTTGAGTTTCACCAGCAATGGACTCGAACTCAACGGCCAATTGGCGCCCAGCGGCCGTGCCGCGTTCGCCCTCACCGATCTCCCACTCCGAGCGAATATGAAAACCACCATAGCGGAGGCGGGCCGGTTTATCCGCATCAAGCTCTGTTGCCGTCGCCGTTGTTCCGGTTGGATGTGTCGACGAAACGGCCGTGCGGCCCTTGACCGCTTAAGCCCACACGAAGCTGGCCGCGGGTGCTTCGAATTTTATATTCAGTTCGGGCCGTTGCCCAAATCTCGCGATCGCGATCGTCGCCAGCCTCGCCGTTGTGAACAAGCCACGATGATTCAAAACCGCCGGCATCGACCTGATAGAAAAAGCCAAGGTCTCGCGCTGCTAAAATTCCCTGACGCATCACCAGCGGACGCACCCAATCGCGAGCGGACTCATCGCCCTCTTCTAAACCAAAAAGGACCGGTACAAGTCCAACACGAAAACGTCCCCAATCACTCTCCAAACCCGCATAAGCATCAACAAGCGCCGGATCACTGCCACGCTCGTCGCCCGACAACGGCGCATAGCGCGTTGGTCGCGCGACAAGACTGCGGGTGCCAATTGAAACCTGTGCTTCAAAACGACTCGAAAGATCAAGCGCTCCTTCCCAGCGTCCACCAAAACGGGCACCGGCGAGCTGAAACTCACCGTTGCGCGGCTCCGAATATCGAAGACTCGTCTCCACCCACGGCGCAAGCCAACGTGGCTCTCCAAGCACTTCTGCTTGTGCCGAAAATGAGATTGCGAGAGCCAAAACCGCCCCGATCGCATGCAAGCTCGACGATCGTCGCGGAGGACGCGCTTGTGAAAACGCTCGCACCCGGAGCAAAAGAGGCAATCGCTGTACTTTGTGACGAAGCTTTAAAATCAGGACCATCTAAAATGACATTAACGAGTGAGAATAGAAGCGTAAATGGCGAATTTATCTCTTGAAACAAAACTAGCCGCACGCTTCCCCTCAATGCCGTTGATCACGGCGCTCGTTGCAGCGCTTGGCGTGACTCTCGGAAGCTCCAGTGCAGAGGCCGGCATTCCCGTCTATTTAAAACCCGAAAGTCGCTTCGCCTCTGGGCAATATGCTCGCCCATGGCTTGAGGCCCGCACCAAAGATATTCAGTTGCAGCGGTGGTTTCGAGTTTGGACAAAGACCGCTGATCGACGGACCGTTTACGGCTGGATTGCCGAAGATCATGTTTTAACGCAGCTGCGCCTCAGCTCAATTGCAAGACTCACTCGAAACGAGCCCGATCGCTCCGAACCTTCGCTCGATAGTCTTCGCGGAGGTCGCATCCCAAAAGGCGCACAAGTCATTATTCTTGAACGAAGTGGCTTTTGGTCACGAGTACGCATTCTTGGAGAAAACGCACCCAATAAAGAGCTGAGCCGAGACTCCTGGATTCTCAATGAAGCCCTCGTTCGCGACCCCAACAATCAGGTCGAAAAAGCGTATGTGATCCAATCGACGCCGATCCGTCTACAGCCTAACCTCAAAGTGAAACCGATTGAAAGTTTCGATCCCCACCGCGAAGTGAATGTGGTGAGTGCCGATGGAGCTTGGCTCGAGGTTCAAATTGACGCTCGGCAAATGAGCCTCGGCCTCGATATCCAAACCGGTTGGATCGAAAGAAAAAATGTCTGGCTCAGTTCCGACTTGATCTCGACCGGCGGCGAAAATGTTCGGCCACTCTTTGCAGGCCTGGAGCTTCGAAGCGCCCCGCTCCCAGATGCCAACGTCGTCACACTGCTCTCTGGCACCGAAGCCCTTCACCTCCTTGGGAGTCAGTACCTCAAATGGGGGCAGGTTCGCGTTCCCAACCACGGCGCACTCTGGTGGCCCATCACCGACGGTCACGAGGCTGATGCTGCCGCACCACCCATGACTCTTTCGACGCAGGAACTCGTCTCGCGCAGCCTCTTTGATCTTGCGGCAAGTCACTCTATTCCCGGATTTAAAATCGCCAGCGCAAAAGGTGTTTTTCAGACCACCGACGGCAAAACGTGGAAGAAAATTTCAAGCTTTGAAGAAAAGAACTTCCCCGTCGCAATCACTGGATCATCGCCAGAAAAACTCGCGCTCTTTGTCGGCCCATTTCTCTCAACCGACCAGGGCAGAACCTTCAGTGAGTGGATTCGCTGGGATCGCCTGGTTCAATCCATTAAAACAAAAACCGGGCTCCCACCCAATCGTATGCGACTCTCGGCTCTTGAAATGATCGACGATTCGGGTCAGAAAATCAGACTGACTCTTGATCTCGGGCGCGCCAAACCGGTTGTCGTCTCAACCAAAGATCGCGGCGCAAACTTTACGGTCGAACTCTAATCGCTTCATAGCAGCCGACAATCGCAGCTCGCGTTCGATCGGTCAGATCCGTCACAACCTCTGTTGGCAGTTCATCACCAATAGCGGCAGGCTTTTGTAGAGCGCGAAGCGGTGGCAGAAATCGAATCTGAATCGTTGAGACCAACGCGTGAACGTTGGCAAAGGCATGCCCTTTTCCAAGGACGCGATCGGCACCCTCGATCACCACGGGCACAACCGGCACGTCGCTACTCGACGCAAAAATAAAAGGGCCACGCTTAAAGATTCCGATCTCGGGCTTCTCTTGACGCGTGCCCTCGGGCGCCAAGGCAAAAAGATTCCACGATTCAAGCGCCCCGAAGCCTCGCGGTAAATTTTAAGTACCTCACGGCGATTGTTACGCGCAATTGGCAGGCATCCTGCCGCACGAACCGCCGGACCAAAAAACGGCAAAGAGAAAAGTTCGATCTTCGCTCCATAGCGAATTGTCCGCAAAACAGCACCGGTCAGCGCCGGGATATCAAAATTGCTCTGGTGATTGAATGCGAGGATCGCCCCGCCGTCAGTCGGCAAGTTCTCTGCTCCTTGCACATCCAGTCTCACTCCAAAAAAAATCAAAACCAGCCGCGACCAGCCCCACATGCAAAGTGTCGTGAGTCTTTCTTTACCAAGAGTACCGAACAGCATCGTCGGTCCACTCAAAACGATCGTCAACACCGCGACAAACACCATGCCCAGCACAGCGCGTGTATAGGTCAGCGGTGCAATCAAAAGTCGCATCACAAAACCTCGTGTGCCGAGCCAAAAACGCGCTCGCGCGCCCGCTTGCGCTGCCGATCTTTGTATTGATCGTGAGCTGTCGGTCCTGTCTGTGTCGACCGCCATGTTTCAACGTCCATAATTTGAATTTCAAAAGGATAAAAGAAGCGAAACGAACGCTTCATCTCCCCTTCGCCAACAGGAACCGTGATCAATTTTCGATTGATGAATTTGATGAAACGATGATCGGGTCCAGAGAACTGGTTGAGTTTCCCTAGGTACTCCGCTCGCGTCGAAGACTCTTCAAAACTCTTCTTGAGCCACTCATTGATCATTTCATCCGACATCGAGCCCGCGCCCGCCTGCGAGTGTTCAAGCTCGTCCATCGCCTCAAAAAACAAATTAAGGGGATAGAGCGTGTTGGCGCTCTGGTCGGGAATAATGTGTGGATAGCTGACGATGTGCGAGTCGATTAAGAATCGCACCACGCGAAACGAATCAAAAACGCTGTGTGTGACAAAGCGAACACCGAGCTTATCGAGAAGTGTCAGCGCCACCCGCTCCGGTCGCGCCAAGAGTTTAATCACCGATGAGACGGTCGTCTTAAATGGCTTCACTTCAAACCGCTCAAGAGGAATGCGAACCTCGTCACCGACCCACGTCGTTTGCCCGGCGCGAACAATGACGGACTCGAGCGGCTTTAAAATCTGCCCCTGAATCTCGTCTCGAAAGGCAGAAAATAGATCGTTTCGCAAATGCACATAGACGTGCATCACTCGCAGGATCGAACACGCCCATCTCTGCAAATGCGCCGTTCCCGGCTCTCGCGATGAGGCGTAGACAAGAAGGTCGGAAATATCCTCAAGCTTCGTCGGTTCTGAAAGTTCAAGCGGAATATCTTCGCCACTCTCAAGCAGCTGTTCGCGAATCATTGCCAGAGCACGATTGTAAGTCGCCCAAAGCTCCTCAAGGTCGGCCTTGTTCGTCGGCTCATAACCATAAGCGCGGATAAACTCGTAGGCCTCGGCGCGGCTATGAACTTCGAGGCGAGGAATATCGAGTACCGATCGGCCGCCAACTGCGCAATCCAATGACTGACGCGAAAACGCAAATGGCGAATGAGAGGCGGGCGACGACTGAGGAACCTTTGGATCTGGCATTTCACCGTGATCATCAAAGTGTGACCCGATACAGGCAAGCCAAGACTTCGCCCTGCTGCATTGCACAGCATAATGAGCGCTGAAACACGCTAAAAGTAAAACTGCAGGCCAAACCCTGGAAGCAGTTGCCACGGAACTTGTTTGTCGTTTTGAAACGGCATAGCCTCAAACATGAGCTGTAAGCGAAGACGCTCAAAGAGGGTGAGCGAAAATCCCGTCCTCAAAACCGTGCCCCGACGGCGAAGTGGCGCCAAGCGCTCAGTCTGACAAATTCCATCGCCCGACGTTTCAGCAAATTTGTAGCCACCACCGAGCTGAAAACGCGTTTGAATGTAACTCGAAGCGAGGTCGCGAGGCTCCCACTCAACGCCCGCAAATGGCGTCAGCACCGCGCGGCCACCATCAGGCCCAAGCCAGGCCGAGAGGTTCTCTATACCAAGACCAAAATTCCACCGCGTGCGGACAGTGCCTTGATCGTCCAGCAAGGTCGACGTTTCCGCTGTCGCCTGCGGACCGAGCGTCATCGAAAAATCGCGCTCGACAGGAAGTGCTTCGATGACGTTGAGTGCGAGTGGACCGGCCGTCCGAAAAATAAACGCATCGGTCGTCGACTGCGACTCCGCAAGATGAGAGACGGCTTTGATCGCCTCAGTCTTGATCCGCGCTGGAGCTCGCCACGCCTCTTCCCCACTCAAGCCAAGATCTCGATACTCATAGCGTTCTTTCGCAAGCCACCCCGCCAAAACCGAAAAATCCGTTCGTTTTTCGCGAAGCCGTGACGCCGCCAATCGCGCAAGGAGAACAAAACTCTTATCCGTCATGCCTGCACACGTGCTCTTTCCGTGATCTTGCGCCGGCGAACGTAAAACCTGATCAAGACAGGCAAGCCTTTTCGCATCGTCAGAAGCCAAGTCAAATTCGGGAAGGCGCATCTCTTGACCGACAGCCACTGCGCCCCGTCGCAAATTTTCTTTAAGCGACGTCGTAAAGTATTCACGCGCCTCCCAAAGACCGAGGTAGAAATCAAAAGAACGAAAATCGCGTTCGAAAAAACCGAAAAATCCGAGCAGCGAGTCCCCCATCCGCGGCACGCTGTTCTTGGGTGCTGCGATCTGTGCCTCCAGCATCGGCGCTTGCTCGAGAAGTGCGGCTGAATCCTGATTTCGTGAGGGACCAAAGAGACCGTCAAAGACGCTCGGCAAAACTGAAAAGGCCCGTGAATCGGCCGCTCCGCGCTTTGATTCATCTCGCACATAGGTCACAGCGCTCAGGTCAGAATAAAAATACAAGAGACGGTTGCCAACGCGACTCTCTCCTCCCGAACCTGGAATCTCACGCCACATCAATCGACCACATGAATCATCTATAAGCCCCATCCGAGAAATCTTTTCTGCAAATGCGAGTGGCTTGTTGTCGAAGATCCCTCCGTCAGCAAAAGCGGCTTTCTCCAAATCGTCCTTTGGACACTGAAACGGTAAATCAAGATGCGACCACCGCTCGGAATTGCCAGCGACACAGGTTTGAAGATCCGCCGGTTGAAATGCGACAGGAAAAGCAGAGCTCGCAAACAGCACCTGTTTGAGCGTTTGAAAGTTCTGCGCGTCGTTTCCCGGCTCAAGATCGACAAGCATTGGCTTAGGAAACAGCGCCGGATTCACATAGTTGGTAAGCCTGGGCGGCCGCCCCGGCCCCTGACCCCGCACTCGAAGCGTCACTTTTTCTCCCCGACGCGAAAACCCAATGTTCGACATGTCTCTGAGCGGCTCAACGCGTGTCACCGAAAAACCAAGAACCACATCGCACGAATGCGAAAGTCCCACGTTCCATTTCGCCTCAAGCTCGCTCGTGATCCCGTCAAACGCCTTCCGCGAAAGAAGCGCGCCACTCTCACCATTCAATGGCAAAAGCTCTTTGGCTTTGAACCCAACCCACATTTTGTAAAAGGCGCTTTGCGAAGGACGTCGATCTTCACCGCCGCATACAGAGAGCAGCGCAAGTAACGCATTGAGCGCTCCTGCCGATGAGCCAGTCATCAATCGCGTTTGAAGAAGCATCGGATTTTCGCGAAGCACGAGACTCGAATAGTAGAGTGAGCCCGCTTGATACGCGCCAAGAGAAACACCACCGCTCAACGTGAGCGCCACCGGAATCACCGACCGCGAGTTCTCGCACAGCGGCTCCTGCCCGATTGCCTCTTTGGATGCACTGTGCCATAACGCCTCTCACAAGGGAGATGACACATATGAAACACCTTCTCACGCTTCGGAGCCTGCTTGCCGCCCTCATCACCATTGTGACCTCTGGCGCTTTCTCATCGCCAGCCTCTGCCGATGACCAGGTCAGCTCTCTGCTTTTCACCTGTAACCTCAGCTTCAAAGCCACCGGCAAGTCGATCTACGTCGGCGTCGGCTACACCGATGTTGAGGGCTCAGGAACAATCTCATGCTACGATCTTTTGACCGGAGCCACTCAACACCTCCCCGTCAAAGTGAAGGCCAGAGGCCCAGGCGCTGGCCTTGGCGTCACAGGACTTGTACTTTCGGGCGCCGCAACCGGCGTCGGCGTGACAAAAGGACCTGAGAACCTCTTGGGACGCTACGGTATGATCCGCGGCAATGCCGCCGTTGGCGTTGGCGCCGCTGGTGGTGTTGCACTTCGCCTCAGCAATGGCTCGGTGACAGTTGATGTGAGCCTTGAAGCCCAAAGCGGTCTCGGTGCTGGCGTTGATTTGCTCTGGATCGATATTGAGAGCGACGGCGCGATCCGCACCGAGGCGGCAAAAATCGCAACCCCGCCGGTGATCGCCGCTCCGGCCGCGCAACAACAACCGATCCGCGTGAGCGCTCCCAAGACCATCTATCTCCCCTAAGGCCAGCCGCTTCAGATCATCGACAGTCAGGGCCGTTTGCTGCAAACGATCTATCTCAAACCCGCTCGTCCCTAAAAGAAAAACACCTTTCGACAACCGAAAGGTGTTTTCATACTGATGGTCGACGACCTGACATTCACGCCCTCACTGGCAGCGAAAGAACTCACATGTTGGAACAGCGAAGTCGCCAAGAACTCCGGCCGCTCCAGGGCTTGAGCCATCGTAGCGAATGCGGTTGTCATAGCTGATTGTTCCGCGGAAGTACTTCGAATCGAAACTACCACTTAAAGTCACAGAGCCCGTTGGACCGGTGAACGTCAGATTTCTGATCGTGTTGCCTGAAATCGTACCCGATGCTTGGTTATAGTCAAAACTGAAGGCTTCAACCTTTTTTCCGTCCTGAGCGATGCGGCCTGTGTACTCATCAACAACTGCGATCACCAATGCCGAATCCGAACGAATGTTCATCTGCGTGCTCGAATTGACATTGAGAACTCCAGACTGAAGCTCCACTTTGCCCGCGAGAAATACACCCGTTCCATTGGCTTCGGCCGATACAAATCCGACGTAGTCAGCAGAAGCCTTCGAGTCGACAAGACCAACCACAGCCTCTTGAAAGAGATCTTGATTGCCCGGTGAAAACACCCAGCCGTTGAGCGTTCGACCATTTGCAAGCGTCGCTGCTCCAGCAGGAGATACACCTCGACCTGACGTGGTGATCGGCGTCGCACCTTCCTGTTTTGTACATCCACCGAGAACGGCGAGAGCAAAGGCAGCGACTGTGATTTGGCGAACAAGCTTGGTGAGTTCCATGGGAACCTCCTCTTCAATTAAGAGGTAGGGCAAGCTTCGGGCCAGCTCTTCTCAAAGAAAAAGGCCACGCAGGAACTCACTCAATCGCACAAGACCACGGCTGCCGCTCCTAGCCTACAGCTGTCAAAAGCTTATTCAGCACAGTCTCAAAATGAGACGACAGTCAGCCCGTTAAACTCGACCCTGACTTTTCAGGCTTGCGACCTCATCGTCGGTGAAAACACGAGAACGCGTGAGAAAGCGAAGGCCTTCGGATCCCTCTAGGGAAAACATCCCGCCACGACCCGAAACAACGTCGATGATCAATTGCGTGTGCTTCCAATACTCGAATTGGGGTTTGCTGATATAGAAGGGCATGTCGCCGATGTACCCCAGCAGCTGATCCTGGTCGCCAACCATTAGCTCTCCCTGCGTATAACACATCGGCGCACTGCCATCGCAACAACCGCCCGATTGATGAAACATCACCGGACCGTGCTTTTCGACGAGCCTCTTGATCAACGCAATCGCTTGGTCTGTGGCCGTCACCTGCTGAAGCTTTTCCATTTTTATATTCGGGGCCAAACTGTTCAGTCTTAGCCCCGATCCTAACGACAATATGGACGTTTTAAAAGAACCCGAGCTTCTTCTCGCTGTAGCTAACGAGGAGATTCTTGGTCTGCTGATAGTGATCGAGCATCATCTTGTGGGTCTCACGACCAATACCCGACATCTTATAACCACCGAACGCCGCATGGGCAGGATAAGCATGATAGCAATTCGTCCATACCCGTCCCGCCTGAATACCACGACCCATTCTAAATGCCGTATTCATATCTCGCGTCCAGACCCCTGAGCCCAATCCGTAAAGCGTGTCGTTGGCAATTGAAAGCGCATCGGCCTCATTCTTAAATGTCGTCACCGAAACGACTGGCCCGAAGATCTCCTCCTGAAAGATTCGCATCTTGTTGTGCCCCTTAAAAACAGTGGGCTTAACATAGTAGCCGTCCTTAAGATCTCCCGCCAATACGTTGCGCTCCCCTCCTATAAGACACTGAGCGTTCTCCTTCTTGCCAATATCCAAATATGAAAGAATCTTCTCGAGCTGTTCATTGGATGCCTGTGCGCCAATCATCGTGTCTTTATCCAAGGGGTTTCCTTGCTTGACCTCGGCAACTCTTGCCAGCACCTTTTTCATAAACGGTTCATAGATCGATTCGTCAATCAGAGCCCGTGAAGGGCATGTACAAACTTCGCCCTGATTGAGCGCGAACATCACAAAGCCCTCGATCGCTTTATCGAGGAACCCATCATCTTTTTCCATGACGTCAGCAAAGAAAATGTTCGGCGACTTTCCGCCGAGCTCAAATGTAACCGGAATGAGATTCTGGCTCGCGTACTGCATAATCAATCGACCCGTTGTCGTTTCGCCCGTGAAGGCAATCTTTGCGATTCGAGGACTCGATGCCAAAGGCTTACCGGCTTCAAGACCAAAGCCGTTCACCACATTGAGAATTCCGGCCGGCCAAAGATCTTGAATCAGCTCAAGCAACACCAAGACTGCAACCGGAGCTTGCTCAGCTGGATTAAGGACGACACCGTTGCCTGCGGCGAGTGCTGGTGCCAATTTCCATGCAGCCATCAAGATGGGGAAGTTCCACGGAATAATTTGTCCAACAACTCCAAGCGGCTCATGGAAATGGTAGGCCATTGTTTCATGATCAATTTCACCGACCGTGCCCTCTTGCGCGCGAATACAGCCCGCAAAATAACGGAAGTGATCGATCGCCAGAGGAATATCGGCGGCCATCGTTTCACGAATGGGCTTGCCATTGTCCCAAGTCTCAGCCGTTGCAATCAGCTCAAGATTGGCTTCCATCCGATCGGCAATCTTATTGAGAAGATTCGCGCGTGCCGTCGTCGACGTCTTCCCCCAAGCCTCTTTGGCCTTATGGGCCGCATCGAGCGCGAGTTCAATATCCTCAGCGGTCGAGCGCGGCACCTCACAAAAAGGCTTGCCGGTTACTGGTGTGACATTCTCAAAGTACTGCCCCTTTACAGGAGCGACCCATTGTCCACCGATGAAATTGGCATAGCGTTTTTTAAACGGAACAGCGAATCCATACTTCCCAGGCTCAATTTTGCTCATAAAATCCCCCTCAGAGCATTAAACTGCATAAGTTTAAAAAGAATATGAAGGACGACGTCTCAAACCAAGAAAAAGCGAATAAATCGAACGGGGTCCAGCACAAAAACATTATGAATTCATTAAGGACAAACGGAGTCGCTATACGATGTCCTCCTGCCACCCCAAAAGTGCCGCGCCCCAACGACGGCCTTTGACATACACCGGGACAGTCAATCCCGTCAGGACCGCGCCCGTATCGCGGTGATAAGTTTGCACAAGATACTGAAGAGCAGACTCGGCCGTTTCATTTAAATCTGCACCGGCGCTGACAAACTCCTGCGAAGTCGCAATAAAACCGAGCCCTGAGTCACCAAGCCCAAGCCCAACCCTTGCGCCTTTCACCAAGGTGTCATCGTCGTGAAAAAACCTTTTTACCCGATTCCCAGCGAGATCCTGCGCCGTTTGCCCGGTCCAAGCCTTACAAAACTCAGAGTTGTGAATCGGAGCATAGGCATTGAGATCAAGCAGAATTGCAAAGATCAAAGCCGGTTCAGAGTTTTTGACTTCGTCCATCTTTTTTGAAGAGCCTTGTCGACAACTCGGTCATAGCGGGTCGAATACTTTTTCGGAAAAAATCCAGAGCTCGGAACACTCGAAACATCAAAAAGTTCGGCAAGCTCCTGCTTTCTTATGCCCGTTATCTCCTCGTATTGAAGTGCCAGTATATCATCGAGCGTACATTCGCCGCGATCGACCGCATCCTCGAAGATCTGCCGAGCACCCACAGCCAGTGTGCGTGCGGCGCCAAGCGATCGATGAAAAAGCGTGTCCATCGGAAACTGCCCAAAGAGACCGTAGACCTCCTCCGTATTTTTCGAAAGCTCAACCATCTCCTCCGAAAGCCTTACCGTCTCTTCGGTCATCTTTGACGATGCCGCCTGCGTTTCCTGCATTTGTACGACCGTCTTTTCAATAGTTCCCATCTCTGAATTCACCAAAGATGCGATCGATCGCGTCCGATCCGCCGAGCTCGATACACAGTTCAATATATCCTTGAATGACAATGCGAGTTCTTTTGCGTTCTGAGAGTTTTCTAGCGTTAGCGCTTCAATCTCACTCAAAGACTGTCGCGTTGGTTCGAGCTCCTGTCTCAACTGACTCAAGAGATTTCTAATTTCGCTGGTCTGACCCGCCGTATTCTGAGCCAACAAACGAATCTCCTCGGCCACAACATGAAAGCCCTGCCCATGAGCACCTGCCCGGGCGGCCTCGACGGCCGCATTGAACGCAAGAAGCTTTGACTGAAACGCAATCGAATCGACCACATCACTGACAGAGACAATTTGAGGCACCTTATTTAAAATCAACTCAACCCGATCAATTGTCGACCTCATATTTGCAAGAAGCTGCTCCGAAGACTGGACCACTCGCAGCAAGGATGTATGCCCAGCCGTCGCAAGACTGTTCATCTGGTCAGTGGCAACCGCCGCCGCTGTCGTCAGTTCCGATATCTGCGCCATCGCCCCTCGTAGGTGTACGGCGCCTTCTTTGGTTTTGGAGACATTCTCGTCTGTTTTGTCGATCTGTCGCATGAGTATCTTCAAACGGAAAGAACTCTTAGCCGCCCGACAGGCAGTCCCCGACACGGACCGAAAAAGTCTCAGTAGAACGCCACTTGCTGGGTCGACATCTCTATCAATTCGTGCAGGCTCCTTGACGTATCGGAGCAGCCCCTGCCCTGCTTTTCTTATATTAAAAAGGAAGCCTTCCAACTCAACTCCCAGCACAAAACACCACTCCTATCATTCTTCAGCGAAAATAAAGATTCGATTTAGTAAAAGCGCTTTTCACTCTTCGCCATATGATTCAGCGACGTGCAGGGCTTAAAGCGTGCACCGTATTTACTCGCCAAAACCTCAAGCTCATCACAAATCACTTTCGCCCCGATCGTATCGGCATAACGCAAAAGGCCGCCGCGGAATGGAGGGAATCCGGTTCCGGTGATCATCGCGAGATCAACCTCATCGGCCGTCTCAACGATCTTCTCTTCAATCAAAGCCATCGCCGCTTCGTTCACCATCGGAAAAATGCCGCGACGAACCGTTTCATCGGCCGAGAGCCTATCGGAGGGCTGACCAAGACCGAGTTCAGAATAGATCGTTTGATCGATCTCGAGCTGCTTCCCTTTGTCGTCATAGAGATAGAAGCCTTTTTTACTTTTCTTACCAAGGCGCTCTTTATTCTCCGAAAGCTTCTTCATCACCGGCGGGATCATGATGCGATCGCCAAGCGACTCGTGGAAAATCTTTGAAACCTTGATGCAGACATCGATTCCGATCTCGTCCATCAAAGTGAACGGCCCCATCGGCATACCGAACTCTTTTTTGTATCGACGATCCACCGTCTCAATCGACATCCCGTCTTGAAGAAGCCACGCCGCCTCAATCAAATACGGAACGAGAATTCGATTCACCAAAAATCCAGGGCCATCTTTTACAACAACTGGAAGCTTGCCCATTTTTTTCGCGAGATCAAAAACAGTCGCAACAGCAACGTCGCTCGACTTCTCGCCGCGAATGACTTCAACAAGCGGCATTTTATGAACCGGATTAAAGAAGTGCATGCCGACAAAGTTCTCAGGATGCGGATGCCCTTTGGCCATCTCTGTTACACTGAGTGACGACGTGTTGGTGGCGATGATACATGACGGCTTACACTTCCCAGCGGTTTCGCCAATCACCTTCTTCTTGATACCCATGTCTTCAACGATCGCCTCGACGACAACGTCGAGCTGACCAAAGCCCGCGTAATCAAGACCACCAGAGACAAGGTTCATCTTGCGACCAAGCTCATAGCGATCAATCTTTTTGCGCTTCACGAGCTTGCCCCAGAGCTCACCCGCATGGCGAAGACCCAGTGCAATCGCCGCATGCGAGATGTCTTTCATGCGAACTTCGATCCCACGGTCAGCTGCGACATACGCAATACCGCCGCCCATGGTCCCAGCTCCCAGCACTCCAATGGATTTAACCGGCAACGCCTTCACATCACCTGCAACGCCGGTTTTTTTCTTCACCGACTCCATCAGGTAAAACACATTGATGAGATTTTTTGAAACATCGGTCACAGCGACTTCACAGAAGCCTGCAAGCTCTATCTCAAGCGCACGTGCGCGATCACTCATGCCGTATGTCTTCTCGATGACTTCAATGGCTTTCAGCGGAGCTGGATAGTGCCCGCCGGTTTGTTTTGCGGTGCCCTCTTTCCACTTTGAGAAAATAAAAGCGCGAGCCGGAGCCATCTCCATGGCATTGCCCATTACACCTTTTGGCTGAAAACGCTTAACACGCTTTCCTTTTAGCGCAGCGTCTTTTGCCATCTCAAGCGCTTTGGCTTCAAGGATCGAATGATGAACGACCTTGTCGACAAGACCAAGCTTCTCTGCTTTTCGCGAATCAACGGCTTTACCCTGAACGATGATATCGAGTGCGGCCTGATAACCAAGAGCGCGTGGCATGCGAACACAGCCACCAAAGCCTGGAATAATCCCAAGCTTCACTTCCGGAAGCCCAATCTTGGTCGCGGCATCATCGCTTGCTATTCGATAGTCGCAAGCCAAAATCAGCTCACAGCCACCGCCCATGCAGGCGCCGTGAATTGCGGCGACGACTGGGATCTTCATATCTTCAATGCGCGCGAAGATTTCATGCGCTTTGCCGATAGCGACTCGATAGTCCTCGGCCTTCTTCATCGCCTTGATTTCTTCGATATCAGCGCCCGCGATAAAAATCGAAGGTTTGCGCGAAATCAAAACCGCCGCTTCATAAGGCCCTCTTCTACCTCTTCCAAAACTTCGTTTAGACGGAACATGACGGGTGAAGAAAGCTTATTCACCTTCTCGCCAAAGAGGTCGAATTCAACCAGCGCCACATCACCTTTAGGAACAATGCGAATCGATTCTTGGATGCTGTCAGTTCAATAGTCCTTATTTCTCCGGGATTTCCAGAATTCATCGCGCCACCTTGGCCCACCGAAGAATCATAGCGCCGCCCTGACCGCACCGAATTCTTTCCAGAACGCCTTTCATCTGTTTCATCAGCGTCATCAACACCAGACGCGTTCGTTAAATTTGCACCACCGGATGCCCCAGCGCAATCGCGCCGCCGTTGATATTGAGTTTACTCATATCGAGCGAGCCGAGTTTCTTTGGCAAATCAAGCTTCTCACGCGCAAACTGATCGCTATCAAACGCCTTCAAACACGCCATCACTTGTGCTGCAAAGGCCTCGTTGAGCTCAACAACATCGAGATCTGAGAATTCAATTCCCGCGCGCTTCAGCGCAATCGGCGTTGCGTACGCAGGTCCGAGTCCCATGCGCTCCGGCTCAAGCCCCGCAAACGCGTACGAGAGAATGCGCGCAATCGGTTTCATCCCAAGCTTGTCGGCCTGCTCGCGGCTCATCACCAAGACCATCGCCGCACCATCTGTGATCGGACACGCGTTGCCAGCCGTGACTGTTCCAGTTTTGCGATCAAAGATCGGTTTCAGTTTTCCGAGCGCTTCCATCGACTGGCCATCGCGCGGACCGATATCCGCTTCAACCACTTCTTTAAATGATGGTGGCAAATAGACCGGGGCGATCTCTTCTGCCAGAACACCGTTCTTCTGCGCCGCCACCGCTTTTTGATGCGAAGCCAGAGAGAACTCATCTTGCTCTTGACGAGAAAGCCCCCACTCCTTCGCGAGAAGCTCCGCGGTTTCTCCCATATTTTTCCAACAAAAGGATCCGTTAGGCCCTCAACGATCGCAATCCGCGGCTTGTATGGCGCCCGCGCCATTGGCCCTGTGGTCAGAAGGTTCGCAATCGACTTCAAATCAGCACCGACAAGTCCCGCAAGGGCCGCAATCTGTTGCCCAGGCGACTTCGCAGAACCGAGCATCGCAATCGCTTTCGTCACTTCGTTTGAATAGATCAGCGGCATCTGCGACATCGATTCCGTTCCGCCGGAGATCACCACGTTCGCCATGCCCGCTTTGATCTTATCAAAGCCACCCGCAATCGACTCCATCGCCGATGCGCAGTTGCGATGAACGGTGTGTGCCGATGTCTTTTGCGGAATCCCCGCATTGAGCGCCACCACGCGACCGATATTCACAGCGTCGGATGGGTTTCCGGTGTTGCCGATGATGACTTCATCGACAAGATTCACATCGAGATTGGTGCGCGCGAGCAACTCCTTCAGAGCGACACGCCCCAGTTCCGCAGGATGCACCGTCTTGAGCTTTGTATCGGCCTTCGCGAACGGGTTCTCAATCCAACAATACCACATCGTGGATGAGGAGCTGCTGCTGCCGGACCCGTTTTTCCCATAGAACTTCTCCTTTTGCGGCGAACTTTCGAAATATGGAAATATTCGAAATTCCTTCACTTTCTTTGTCAAACCACATTGTCGTTAACGGCCGACAACACGTCACTCAATCTGTCAGCACCTCGACTCCAATCTTGCGCTCACAGTCGCCGTCGCTTTGCGGCATTTACGCACCCTCACTTGCATCAACTGCGGCTTGACAGCGGTTCCTCGGATTCCCTACGCCATGCCTTTGCGGCTACCTCATCGGCCCATATCGCAAAACGAGACAAGATAACTCAAAGGAACGCCCTTCCATGTCCGACAAAACACCCGACATCAAGACCAAAGAAAAGTCGCAACTTCAGATCGACGCCCTGGACTACCACAGCAAACCAACCCCGGGGAAAGTCGAGGTCATTTCCTCAAAGAGCGTGGCCAGCGAACGAATGCTTTCACTCGCCTACTCTCCCGGAGTTGCCGTTCCCTGTATCGAAATCGCCAAAGATCCAGAATCCGTTTACGAGTACACAACGAAGGGAAACCTCGTTGCCGTGATCACGAACGGCACCGCGGTCCTTGGCCTTGGCGACATCGGGCCGCTTGCGGGAAAACCAGTGATGGAAGGAAAAGGCGTACTCTTTAAACAGTTCGCCAACATCAATGTCTTTGACCTTGAGCTTGACGCCAAGGACCCTGACGAATTCTGCCGCGCCGTGAAGGCACTTGAACCAACATTTGGCGGCATCAACCTCGAAGACATCAAAGCACCCGAGGGCTTTGAAATTGAAGAACGCCGAAAACGCGAGATGAAAATTCCGGTCTTCCACGACGACCAACACGGAACCGCGATCATCTCGGGCGCAGCTCTTCTGAAATGCCTGCGAAGTCACGGACCGCAAGATGAGCGAAATCAAGCTCGTGATGAATGGCGCTGGTGCCGCGTCGATTTCGTGCGGTCGAATTTTCATGGCCCTTGGCGTGAAGGCCAGCAAACATCCTGATGTGCGACTTCCAAAGGGAGTCGTTACAAGGGCCGCAAAGACGGCATGAACAAGTACAAAGAGCAATTCGCCGTTGAAACCTCAGCGCGCACTCTCCTGGACGCCCTTAAAGGTGCCGACGTCTTCGTTGGACTTTCCGTTGCTGGCGCGATGACGGGAGACATGCTGAAAGTCATGGGCGATCGCCCGATCGTCTTTGCAATGGCCAACCCCGATCCCGAGATCGATCCGCCGACTGGCAGGCCATTCGACCTGATTGCATCATCGCGACTGGCCGAAGCGACTACTCAAACCAAGTGAACAACGTGCTTGGCTTCCCCTTCATTTTCCGCGGCGCCCTCGACGTTCGCGCAACACAAATCAATGAAGAGATGAAGCTTGCGGCGGTTCACGCCATCGCCAAACTCGCCAAAGAAGAGGTCCCGAGAAAGTTTCGGCAGCTTACGGTGGACCAGAGTTCAGCTTTGGGCCTGAATACCTGATCCCGAAACCCTTTGATCCGCGCGTTCTGCTTTTCGGTGACTCCAGCTGTTGCAAAAGCCGCGATGGATTCCGGCGTTGCTCGAAAACCGATTCAAGACTTCCAAGCCTACCGCGATAGCCTCGAAGCCTTCCAGGGTGCGCGCACCGGCTTTGTTCGCTCGGTCATGCACCGAGTGAAGAATCAAGCCAAGGCCTCCGGCAAACCGATTCCGACGGTTGTCTTCCCCGAAGGCTCGTCTTCGAAAATTTGAAAGCACTTCAAACCATCGCCAGCGAAGGATGATCAAGCCGGTTCTACTGGACTAAGATCAGGTTCGCGGCAAGATGGAAGAACTTGGTCTTGACGACCTTAAAGACATTCCGATCATCCATCCCTCGCAGCATCCAAAGTTCCGCGAGTACGTCGATAAACTTTATGAAATGCGAAACCGCAAAGGCATCATGCTTCGCGAGGCCGAGCGCCTCATGGCTGATCCCGACTATTTTGCATCGATGATGGTTCACATGGGCGACGCCAACGCTGTCGTCACGGGCGCAACGCAGAACTACGCCGATTGCGTGCGTCCAATTTTAGAGATCATCGGGCCCGGACAACGCCATACGGCCAGCGGTCTGAATCTTGTCATCTTTAAAAACCGCATGCTGTTCTTTGCCGACACCGCCGTGAACATCGATCCCACCGCCGAACAAGTGGCAACGATTGCCATTCACGCGGCTCGCGTCGCCGAGTACTTCCGCATTCAACCGCGGATTGCGATGCTCTCTTACACGAACTTCCGCTCCAAAGGCGAAAGCCCGTCGAAAATGCGCAAGGCCGCCGAGATCGTCAAGAAACGCTACCCGCACTACATCGTCGATGGCGAGATGCAGGCCGACACGGCCGTCAATCCCGATATCGTCGAGCGGATT
This sequence comes from Bdellovibrionales bacterium, assembly GCA_016713885.1. GTDB lineage: Bacteria > Bdellovibrionota > Bdellovibrionia > Bdellovibrionales > JAMPXM01. The sequence goes on from JADJOF010000008.1 coordinate 61,309, forward strand.
TTCCCGATCTGCGAATTGAAAAACGGCGCCAACATCTTGATTTTCCCAACCCTCGATGCCGGCAACATCTCTTACAAACTCGTGCAGCAGCTCGGCGGGGCAGAGGTCATCGGGCCTTTCCTGATGGGCGTACGCAAACCCGCCAACGTGCTTCAGCGCACCTGCACGGTCGATGACATCGTCAACACCGTGGCGCTCACCGCGCTCGAAGCTCAGGCTTTTAACGAGAGCCGCAGCTCCTACCCCGGCCCCGGCGAAGGCCGCTAGAGCCGAAAATATTCTTCCCTGTGGCGACTCGCGGAGTCGCCAAAGGAAGATAATTACTCTTTCAACTCCCTGATTCTTCACCGCTTTTCAGGGCCTTCCGAGTTTCGCTTGAACTAGAGGCAAAGTCTAGTCGCAAAATAAAGAAAGGAGGACTTCAGCCATCGCAAAACCGAATCAACATCCGAGCAACCCGACGCTCTCACAGCGCTGGGAAACTGGAAAAACACTTCTCCGCCCGAAAGAGCGAATCGTTTGTGTCGGTATCGGCCTGAAGTCCGAATCGTTTCAAGAACTCAAAGAAAGTCTGTTTGAACTCGAAGAGCTCGTCCATTCCGCAGGTGGCGAAGTCGTCGGCTCCATCACCCAGGTCTTAAGCCAATTCACTCCAGCAACTCTGATGGGCTCCGGCAAGGTTGAAGAAATTGGTGAGGTCGTCCGCGAATCACAAGCGACGGCCGTCGCCGTCGATCACCTTCTCTCTGGAGCGCAGATTCGAAACCTCGAGGACGTCTGGAAAGTTCGCGTGGTCGATCGCAATCAAGTGATTCTCGATATTTTCGCAGCGAGCGCAGACTTTCGAAGGAAAACTTCAAGTCGAACTTGCACAAATGCTCGATCAGCTTCCGCGCATGGTCGACGCTTGGCTTGGCTCGCTTTCGCGACAAGGGGGCGGCATCGGCACCCGGGGCCCTGGCGAAACAGCGCTTGAGATGGATCGTCGCCGCATCAAGGAACGGATGAAAGTCATCCGTAAACAGCTTGAAAATGTCCGCGGCCAACGCGCCCAGCACCGCGCCTCGCGACGGAAAAATCGGCTCCCGAGTTTTGCGCTGATTGGCTACACCAACTCCGGAAAATCAACTCTACTCAATCGACTGACGCAGTCTCAGGTGCTCGCCAAAGATCTGCTCTTTGCAACACTTGATCCGACAACGCGCAAGATTCACATTCCCGATGGCCCGCCCGCGGTGATGACCGATACCGTCGGTTTTATTCGAAAGCTCCCAACAAATTTAATTGAAGCCTTTAAAGCGACGCTTGAAGAATCTGCCGATGCCGATATCCTCCTCCATGTCGTCGACCTCTCTTCGCCACAAATGCCAACTCAAGTGGAAGTGGTCAACGGACTCATCAACGAGTTCGGCTGGAACGACAAGCCCATCATCCATGTCTTTAACAAAGTCGACCAAGCTCCGTTTGAAAAGCAGTTTCAAGTCAAAGCCTTCCCTCGCGTCTTTGTGAGCGCTCTCACCGGCGAAGGACTCGATCGGCTCAAACGCTTGATGCTCGAGCAAATCCAAGCGCTCTCAACAGAGGTTGAGCTCTTCTTCCCGCGCGAGAGCGAGCATCGTATTTTTGACCTCGACCGCGAATCGAAAATCGTGAAGCGCGAACAAGGCACAACCGGCACACTGCTGCGAGCAGCCCTCACTCCGGCCCTCATCACCCGCTGGCAAGAATTCCTCGTTGCCGCCGACCACACGTCAATATGAAGAGGCCGCTGGGGCTCATCCTTTTTTTTAGCCTTTGCCCATTTTGGGCAGCATCGGCAGCCGACCCCGCCAAACCGACCTGTTCATGGAAGCTGATTCGACCAGTTTGCGAGGATCCCAAAAGCAATAGCCTTGATCTTCGAAAAATCCCTCGAGCGAAGCCGACGGCGTCTTGTTTAACTTTTTTCCTGGTTCATAAGCCTGGCCGCTACAATCAAATTAAAGCCTTCGATACGACCACGGAGAAGTTGAGAAAAAATACTCTCGCCATCTCCGAAGAGGTTCGCGAACGAGCAATACGAACGGTGACCGGCGGTGCCCCTCAAGGGGAATGGACAAGAGAACAGAAGGCTTTTGTCACTCGCCTCAAAACAGTCCGCTTTGTCGCGGCCGACTCGCTGGATGAATCCTGTGTTGCGCTCAAAGATCCCGGCATTCCAAACGCAGCATACACCGCCGAGACACATACCATCACCATCTGCCCAAGCCTGACGCGAGTGCATTCACAGATGATCGCTTCAAGCCTTGCACACGAACTTGGCCACTCGATCAGCCCTTGCGCGATGAGCAAGTCGCTCTACAAAATTTCAAGCGGTACCGACGTCACCGATGTGATTCATTGCTTGTGGCCAAGCCCAGACCCCGAGAACGATGAGATCACCGGGCAGAATGTCCGCATCGCTCGTCAAACTCTTGAGGCCGAATTCGCGGTGACGAACCCTGAGCTCAGTTCCAATTCAGAAAGCGCAGAACTCATCCGCTGCGGCATTCTCAAACCGGTCGCCTATGGCGACGTAAAGTCTCCCGTCGCCCACCGACAGTTCCTCAAATGCGCCCTCTCCCAGAACCAACCTGACTACAGCAACTGGCTCGCACAGTCTCAGCTCGGTTCCGAGACAATGCCGAAGAAGCTGAGCCCGGCCCAGCGAAAGATTATCGAACGCGCCAAAAGCCTGAACCCAGCCGTTTGCCAGTCCAAAACTGAAGAAACTTACGCCGACTCTTTTGCAGGCCAAGTTCTTGCTCGCACCGTTGAGGAAAAAGATCTGAGCGCACGAACCATCAGTCAATATGCCCATGACTTCTCGACAGTGGCCTGCCGAAGCCAGCTCGAGTCCGGCTATGACTTTACGCCGACCCTATACCCATCGGCCGCCGATCGCGTTCGGCTATTGATTGAAACCGATGCAGCCATGCACAAACTGGGGTGTGAAAAAGACCCGAGCCCACTCTGTGCGATCGAAGCGGAGGCGTTTTTGGCGCCAGCACAGCCAGGAGCCTCTCGGCCCCCCACACAACCACAAGGGGTCGCAAAATGAACCGCGCCGGTTTGCTCGCACTCTTACTTTTTATCCAATGCCCAACCGCCCAGGCGACAAACAAGATCGGTGACTTTTCATTCTGTGTGGTCGCGACCCACGGGCGCTGTTTCACACTTAAAAATGAAAAGCTAAAGTCCGATAGTGGCGAATTGATACTCAACCAAGATCAGTTGAAACAAATCACATCTGAAATTCAAAATTTTCTTAGTCAAACGGCCTATGCCGTGCCCTACAAAAACTCTGGTGCCGCAAACTGCCGCACGGGCTTGCGCTATCGAACCGAAACTGCAACGGCAGAGCGATGCGCAGAGAAGCTCACCGCTAGCGACAAAGCCCGCATGCAAAAGCTCTTTCAACTCTTAAGCACAGGCGCAAACTAACGTCCGCGAAGCTTCAAACGAGCCTCTCGCCTTTTCATGGCATCGGCATTTCGGCGTTTCTCATCCACCGATTCCACAGCAAGTGGCGGAATCGCAACGGGCTTTTTACTAGGATCTAGAGCCACGAAAGAAAGATAGGCGCTCGCCGTATGGAAAGTCTCACCTGTACGAGGGTTTTCGGCATCAACGCGGACACCAACTTCCATCGAGGTCTTACCGACATAGTTCACACTCGCCTTGAGGTTGACGATCCATCCCGTAAAAACAGGTTTTACAAACTGTAGGTAATCAATCGATGCCGTGACGACCGGCATCTGCGCATGGCGCTGAGCCGCGATTGCTCCACAAATATCGATCCACGACATAATGACGCCGCCGAATACACTGCCAAGTGCATTCGTGTGGCTCGGCAAAACCATTTCCGTCATGGTGGTCTGCGAATCGACAACCCGTCTCATCGGCTCTCCAGAGGTGACTCTCAAAAAATGAAAGCCGGACCGCTAACGTCTCTGTCAGATGCGACCCGGCTCAATACTTTTTAAAACTCATTTAAAGCCAGCGGTCGCGCAGAATCGCGACCACAGACTTCAGCACTCACCATAGGCGAGTGCCGTGAAATCAGATACCGAACGCGCCGATATCGCCGTTGCCGTTCGACCCTGTTCCGATATCGCTACGAATCGGAGCAGTTGTCGCTGCGTTGACGTTGCCAGCTGCAGCAGAAGCCGCCGCTGTCGCTGCCATTGTGCCAGCAACTGTCGTGCTACCAACTGGCATCGTATTGATAGACGATGCACCAGCCGGGATCTCTTGACGAGGAGCTTGCGCTGGCTCGTTGTCGACGAATCCGAGGTGGGGGAGGCACCACACGATGAGTTGAGCTCGCGACTTCACGCTCATCTTTTTATAGATGTTTGTGAGGTGGAACTTCACGGTTTTTTCTGTCACGAAGAGTTGGTTCGCGACTTCCTTGTTCGACAAACCTTTCGAAACGAGTTCAGCAACTTCTGCTTCCCGATTCGAAAGTCCCTTTTGAATCAACACATCTCTGAGCATCCTTGCTCCCTCCACTTGTGTTTGTTTGTGGCCTTGGCCTTTTCTATTCCCAATCCATTTTGGCCCTTCTTTCGAAGAACCTTTAACGAGTCTTCCGCGCCCCTAAAGTCATCAGAATAAGTCCTGCGACCACTCTGACATCAGGCCAGCTTTGCCCTTCCGTTTGCTCGAAAAACCTTTCCCTGGCTCTTCGACTGACCGGAAGTCACATCCCTACTCTAAAGACCGGCAAGACTCGCTTTTCGGTTAGTGAATGTCACAAATCATCACCAACCTGTATCAAAGTCTGACAGGGCCTTATGTTGGGTGCAAGACCCTATTTAAGACTTTTGCAGATTTCTAGACCGGACGTGAATCGAGCCTGAAGACTTAAACTCGATCGCCATCATCGGACATCATGAGAAGACTAATCCACTGATATAACTAAAAAAGATAAGAACCAGAGCTGTGAAAGCAAGAGCACTCGACGGAGGTCAGTGAGTCTGGTTCTTGACTGGTCCAACAAGACCTTCTCGCCGTCCGCTCACGAAACTCTTAAAATCGCCTCGAACTCACTCTGCGAAAGTCCTTTGGGCGGGGTGACCCCAAACACATCGTCGAGTTGGCGCCCCCAGGTGTGCACCTTCGCCCAGCGAATAGAAACTCCCGTCTTCAAAGCAAGACGTTCTGCAGCGGCGAGAAGCGCACCGCGTACGTCCCGCCCACGAAAACTCACCACCCATTCCTGCTCGTCAGTTGAAAGAACATCGACCGCCTCAAACTCCACCTTTGGCAGCTCCGCTTTTCCTTCAGCGCCTGAAGCTAAAAGAGAAAGCAGACGAAGCTCCAGCATTTTGGGTCCCATCCTAGGTGGCTTCACCTCAAACCAGTCGTAAACACCAAGGCTCTCATCCGAGAGAATGCTCGCATGGCGAACACTCACTCCCAGGGCCTACAGCGCCCGTGCATAAGTCACAAAAAGCCCGGGTCGATCATTTCGCTCATGAAAACGAATCCAAAAACGACCCGTCCTTGGTTGCTTGAAACACGCGACAGAAACCGCGGTATCTTTTCTCTGCAGGCATTCGCTCAAATCGCGACTGAGCTTGAGCGGGCTCAACGCGCCCACCAAAAATGGATCCAAGCGCTCTAGGACGCCACCGTGCTTTGCCTCGAGCTTGTCATGCAGAAGCTTTAAGTTCTTCGCCTCCGGCCTCTCAAGCCTCTCAACAAGCTCTGCCAGTAGCCGTTCCTTCCATGGCGTATAGGCCTCGCGGTTTGTTGCGCGAATATCAATCGCCGTAAAGATCGCAAGCCTTCTCAGGCGGGCACCCTCAACGCCCTTTTCATGGAGCTCGCGCCATATCTTCGGGCTTGCGCTATTGCCACGAAAGGCCGCCTGCGAAAGGTCAAGATGACGCTCAATTAGCCAGAGCACTTCCTCAATCACAGCGACTTCGACACCAAACTTCGCCAAGTCCTTTCGCGCAATGCGAACGGATTGATCGGAGTGATCACCGCCTGAGCCCTTACCAACATCGTGATAGAGAGCCGCCCAGCCCAAGATCTTCCAGTCTTGCGCGCCAAGGCCATTCACAATCGGCTTCAGTCGGCCAAGGAGCGTCGGTCGAGTATGAACGCGCTTGAGCTCACGAATCGCCTGAAGCAAGTGCGTGTCGACCGGATATCGATGATACTGATCGTGTTGAACGTAGCCGACGACGCGTCGAAAATCCGTCACTGAAACATCGATCAAGCGCGAACGAAACATCGCCGTGATCAACTTATCGTCCGTTCGCGGATCCACGGCAGTCGTCAGCATTTCGACAATCAGCGGCTGCTGATCTTTTAACCCCGCACCGTTCTTCACGGTGAGTCGCCGAACGTCAGCCTGAGTTAAAATCGACGGATCGCTTTTCATTCTTCTCAGCGCGACCTCAGCCCCTCCAGGTGGGCGCTTAAGCTTTGCACGTCTTGCCATCTCCAAATCGAGATCAGCATAAAAGGCCACGCGGCTCAGACCTTTCTTGCAGCTCGCGCATGAAATCCCTCGGATGTTCAAAGCCAAGCCAGTCCGAAAGCGGCCTTTGCTCGTAGGCGCTCACCAAATCACCTGCCCCTTGCGCCAAATGCAGGCGCTGGCGCAAAAGCAGGAAAAGCTTTTTAAAATAGGAGTACACCTCGGCTGCGTGGGGCGCATCCGTGAACTTCTCAGGGTACAAGCGACGAATCGAAATCGCCTGCTGAAGGTCGCGCAGTCCACCGGGACCATACTTGATATTCGGCTCTAAAAAACCCTCAATCGAATCATAGCGCACGGCTCGCTGCTGTTTTTCTTTCTTGATCCCACTCAAAGCCCGACTGCGAATGGCGCGAAGCTGCTTTTGAAAAGCCGCAGCCCGTGTCTCGACTTTAAGCTCAGCTTCCCTTGTCAGTGGCCTTGCATCAAGCAGCGAAAGGATATCAAAAACTTCAACCCCTTTGGTCCAATCACTGGGGTCCTCCGGTACGCGGCTCCGAATCTTAACTCCACGCGCTTGCGCCGCCGCCGTCACTTGACCCGCGGCCTCTTGGTCGCCCACAAACAAAAGATCAAGATCCGATCGCGGGCAGAGCTCCCCTCGCCCCCAGCTTCCGATCGCAATCGGTTCTGCTCGAGTCCACGCCTCCGCCAAATCGTTTTCAAAAAATGAGACCAGGCGCGCTTCCATGGCCTGAGAGAATCCTTCAGGCCTAAGCCCATCACCCGAGAGATCCGTTCCGTCCGGAACGGCGCTCGGCGCCCGCAGGTGCGCTTCTGCCAGTGTTCGGATTTCGTCTTCCGGTAAAATAAACTTGGACCTCATGGTCCTAAAAGCTTCACCCAATCCGCGATAGAAACCAAGGCTTTCAATGGCGTTGCGTGATCAACGTTGAAAGAACGGAGCTCTTCCAGAATTCGCTTCTCACCCTCAGTGAGCACTGGTCCCGCGGGCGCCATTGAAAGGAGCGACATTTGCTGAGCCGCTGGAGCTTTCGCCCTCCGGCCCGCCGCCTGCGCCGTATTGTGCCGGCCGACCTCTTCAAGCTCATTGAGAATCTCTTCCGCTCGAACCGTGATCGACCTCGGAAGTCCCGCAAGCCGCGCCACGTGAATTCCATAGGACTGCCCCGCTGGCCCCTGCAATAGGCGATGCAGGAATGTGATCACGCCACCCTGCTCATGAATGGCCATGTGCACATTTTGAAGTCGCGGATGCGTATCAGCGAGCGTCGTCAATTCATGATAGTGAGTGGCAAACAAAGTCAGACACTTCGTTTCCCTTAAAATATGCTCAAGAATCCCCTGAGCAAGACTCATCCCATCAAAAGTCGATGTCCCCCGTCCAATCTCATCGAGTACCAAAAGCGAGCGATCCGTCGCCGTCGATAGCATCTCGGCCGTCTCCTTCATCTCCACCATAAAAGTCGAAAGACCTTCAGAGAGGTGATCGCTGGCGCCAATTCGTGTTGAAATACGATCAATGAGCGGGAGCTTTGCTTCTTTGGCCGGCACAAAGCTACCAACCTGCGCCATCAACACCGTAATCGCCACCTGACGCATCAATGTCGATTTACCGGCCATGTTAGGGCCCGTGAGCAAAAGACAACCACCCGGCTGAAGCTCGATATCGTTTGCAACAAAAGGCTTCGTCAAAAGCATTTCAATGACCGGATGGCGCGACGCCTTGAGGTACAAATGTCGCCCCTCGTGAAAACTCGGGCGGACGTAACGCTCTTCACGCGCAAGTCGAGCAAAACCGACAATAACATCAAGCTCTGAGACCATTCGCGAGAACTCAAGAAGTGCTGTCGACGCCGCAAGCACCCGCGCCACAAGCTTCGTAAATTCCTCTTCCTCAAACCGAAGGCGCTTCTCTTCACTCGAAAGAACCTTCCGCTCAATCTCATTCAATTCGTCGGTCGTGTAGCGCTCAGCATTCGCCAGCGTCTGCTTTCGCTGATAGCGCTCTTTCGGCACTTTCTCGCGGTGAGTGTTCGTGATCTCAATCGAATAACCAAAAACATTGTTATAGCGAATTTTCAGCGATGAAATGCCAGTCAACTCTCGCTCTCTTGCCTCAAGATCAAGAATCAACTGGTTGGAGTTCGTCGCAATCCGCACCCACTCATCAAGCTCGGCATTCACGCCAGAGCGGATCACACCACCGGTTCGAACCAACATTGGCGGCTCATCGACAATCACCCGCTCGATATCAGCAAAGACCGCAGCCGCTTTTTCCAAGAGTGCCGTCGAGATCTCCTCTCGCGTAACAGCTCGTGCCTTCTCAAGCGCCTCCAGCGCTGCCCGTCCCGACTGCGCCAGCGACACCAAATCACGCGGCCCTCGCGAAGGCTGACTGATTTTACCAAGGCGCCTTGGCATATCGCCAACACCCTTGAGCGCATCGCCGACAAGCTTCAGCTGCTCATCATCAGCCATCCACTTCTCAATGCGATCCTGCCTGCGCGCAATCTCGGCTTCATCCATGAGCGGAAACTGCAGCCAGTTCTTTAGTAACCGCGCGCCACCCGAAGTTCGCGTGCGATCGATGGAGTGAAAAAGCGATCCCGTTTTTTCCCCTTTATAAGTTTCAAAGAGCTCCAAGTGACGAATCGTCGACGGCGCCATCTGCAGCCGCCCCTGAAGGCGCCGCTCCTCAAAAGCCGGAAGCGTGGTCAGCCACTGTTCTCCGGCTTCTTTCGTATACTGCGAGATCGCATAGGAAAGAAGCCTCCGAACCGCCACCGGCCGCCCATCCACACCGTCAGTTAGGCCTGACGCCTGTTGATCGTTGGCGATCACCTGACCGTCGGCCGCGATCCAATCGAGATGCGGATGGAGCGAAACTGTTAAACCACTAAACGCCGACTCATCGCCGTCCGTTCGTTCTGAAACAACGACCTCAACTGCTTGAAGACTTCTGACAAGCTCATCCCGGCGCTCATGCGGAACCGATTTAAAGTAGAACCCTTCACCCGTCGTCACATCGAAAAATGCGACAGTGCCGG
>JADJOF010000009.1 GCA_016713885.1 Bdellovibrionales bacterium
ACATCCTTGGCCGCGGCGAAGACGTCGGCATCACATGCGCGCTGATTCCTTCAAAAACTCCAGGCGTCGACATTTCACAGCGCCACGATCCCATGGGCTCGCCTTTCTACAACTGCCCGACCTTCGGTAAAGATGTTGTCGTGTCAGTCGATACAATCGTCGGCGGACTCGAGGGCGCCGGCAAAGGCTGGGGCATGCTGATGGAGTGCCTCGCTGCAGGTCGCGGCATTTCGCTTCCCGCACAGTCGACCGGCGGAACAGCACTTGTGACACGTGTCGTATCGGCACATGCCTCGATTCGCAAACAGTTCGGTTTCCCGATCGGTATGATGGAAGGTGTTGAAGAGCCCATCGCTCGGATCGCCGGCTTTAACTATATGATCGAAGCCATGCGCCGCTACACACTCGGCGCGCTCGACAAGGGCATCAAACCGGCCGTCGTCACCGCGATGGTGAAGTACAACGCCACCGAGATCTCGCGCAAGGTCATCAATGACGGTATGGATGTCATGGGCGGCGCCGGCATTTCTCGTGGTCCAAAGAATCTGCTCGCCCACTTCTATATGGCGACACCGATCGGCATCACAGTTGAAGGTGCAAACATCCTCACCCGTACGTTGATTATCTTTGGCCAGGGCGCTCTCCGCGCTCACCCTTACGCCTTTAAAGAAGTCGACTCGATCGGCAAAGGCGACCTGGCGACATTCGACAGCGCCTTCTGGGGACACGTTGGTCACATTGTTCGCAACGGCTGTCGCGCCGTCGCACTGTCGCTGACACGCGGCCTGCTCGCCCCAAGCCCAGTCGGTGGCTCAACGGCGAAGTACTACCGCAAACTGTCTTGGGCCTCGGCCACATTCGCCACAATGGGCGATATCGCTATGGGTTCACTCGGCGGCTCGCTAAAGTCTCGTCAGAAAATCACCGGCCGCTTTGCCGACGTCCTTTCGTGGATGTACATCGGAACTTCGGTTCTTCGCCGCTACGAAGCGGAAGGTCGCAAAAAGAAGACCTCACATTCGTTCACTTTGCGCTGAATCACAGTCTCTACGAAATCCAAAAGGCCTTCGACGGTATCTTTGCGAATCTCAATCCCCCAGGCCTTGGCTGGCTGTTTAGCGGCCCGCTCCGCTGGTGGTCGAACCTGAACGCAATGGCCGGAGAACACAACGATCAGCACACGCATAAGATCGCATCGATGATCTTAGCCGACAGCGAGCAGCGCAAACGCCACACCGAAGGTATCTTTGTTCCAAAGAACACCATCGAACAGCTCGGCAAACTCGAGTTCACTTTCAGCGTGGTCAAACGCGCCGAAGCGACCGAAAAGAAAATGCGCGCCGCCGTTAAGGCACGGACGATTCCAAAGGCGAAAGGCAAAGCTTTGGCGGATTCGTGCCTCGAGAAAGGTGTGATCACAAAAGAGGAGTACACCGATGTGATTCGCGCTGACGAGCTTCGCTGGGAAGCCATCCAAGTCGACTCGTACACACAGGACGAATACTTTGGTCACAAGTCAAAAGGGACATCGCATTTACTTAAAGCCGCAACAGGCGGTGGCGGTGCTGAGGCCTCAGCCATGAACCGCGGCTGAGCTTCAGATCTCAAAATAGAAAAAGGGGAAGCAACCGCTTCCCCTTTTTTTATTCTCTTCAGCCACAGCGATATCGCGAATCAACGAATGAGTGCGAGCGGATCTGCAATTTCTTCGGCCATAACATTTGGCCCCTTTGGACAACCATCAGGAAGCTGTGCCGGATGGCGCGGCTTCGGCTGAACCGGTCCCCATGAAACTGCTTGCACAGTCTCACTCTGTGGATGAATCGTCAGACTGACGCCAGTCCCCAAGAGAAACGCGGTGCCGGCATTCAGAGTATAGTGAGAACCGCACATGGAAGCCTCTGGGCGATAGAAGTCTGCACCATTAAAATAGGCCTGTATCGCTTTGGACGACCGAAACCTCTCACTTGCTTGAGGCTCATAGGTCTTTCCAGTCAGGACCTTTTTATCTGGATCAAATCCAAAGTAAGTCCTTTGGGGCCGAGACACATCGTTTTGATAGACAAGAATGAACTCGGACCTATCGCTCAATATAAAAGCTTTTTGTGGTACCCCAAACCGAGAAACAATGTCTTTCGCCGGAGTGCCCAGATGAACCTCTGCAACCGACTCGAAGTTAACTTCCGATTTAGACTGCTGAGTCTGATTGATTGACGAGCGAATCGACGGGCCTGTGCATGAAACCAAAAGAGCCGAAAAACCAAACGCCAGGACTAGGACGTTTAAACTCTCTTTGAAGGGCTCATTTTGTTGCACAAAGACCTCCCACTTTCAGACTATCACCGAAGTAGTTATGAAGCCAACGATGGACACCAGGTGAAACTTTCTTCAAGCGGGTATCGTCATACAGCAAAGCCTCGATATTATTTGCGAAGTCTTCTTCTGGAGAGATCACTCCGTCTTCTTGAACAAACTCGCTAGCCTTTCGGCCAGGAATTGGACGCCCGATCCCTGGTGGTCGAATCCAATTGCCTGCCAACTCATAGGCCTCTCTATCTAGATCGCTCCAGGTTGCAAAAAAATGGTGGGCAAGCTCATGAGCCAGAATTTGATCAAGCGACACATCCGCCCTGAAAGCAGCATCATATAAAACCGTTGAGGAGCCCAAGGTCGATGCAGGGTTACCCTTGTCTGCCGACGTCTTCATTCGATAAATGTGAACATTCTTAGAATCTCGAATTCTAACCGGAAGCCTAAGAAAGGCAGATATGACCTTCGCCTTTTCTGCTGGAGTCCATCTTTTTGTGTGCTCAGCTCTCCGTTCCCATTTTGGAGGGTCACCGTCTTTTAGAGACTTCCCTATCTCAGCTCTAATTTCTTCACACGAGTGCACCGACGCACGGCAAAGGTCATCACCTCGATCCGAGCATGTGAAAGTACCCATATCAACTGAAAGAGCCGAGCACTTCGCAACACAGTCATTCGACAACGGAGAGATTTTTGCCGCATTAAACCAGCGCACACACTCTGCCTCAATCGCACTTGCGGTCGAGCAAAGAAGAAGAGCGGCAAAGTAGACAGAAAGCCAGTTTGAGATCATGACGCCGCCAGAATACCGATTTTGCCCTTATGAAGGGGAGCTTTTTTCGGCCATCACTCAACATTTTCGCGAATGTGATTCGCACTGAAAACATCGAAACGATCACTAGCATCAAAACAAAAAAGCGAAACCCATCCGAGTTTCGCTTTCAAGCTATCATTTGTAGCAAGGACGCGTAACGCAACCTCACCGCACTAGAAACAAGACTTCTTAACAAACGCTGGCGATCCGTCTTTGCTGTAGACCTTCCAGTAGTTTGGATTTCCTGATTTCTCGACCCACAGCTTCTTATCCGCTCGAGTTTCTCCTATGAACGTCTTCGAACCTGGTTTGGTCTGCAAATTACATTCTTTTGTCGTCACTTGATAGCTGCCACCAGCGTAATCATCTGCTGAAGCAACGCTGCGTTTTTTAGACGACTTCGTCGCTGCCACTTTTGATTTCTTACTCGACTTTTTATTCGATTTTTTAGCAGCTTTCTTCGCCGCTTTCTTTGATTCTTTCTTCGCAGCTTTCTTCGCTGCCTTTTTTGCTACCGCTTTTTTGGCGACAGGCTTCTTTTCTTCAACCGGGGCAACCGAAGGGTCCATCACCGGAGCACCCATGGGCGCCGCACCTGCATCAGCAGATGGCGAAAGATCCTCAATCGGACCACCCGACGGAGCAGCACCCATGTCAGCCGACGGATCTGAACCCGCCTGCGCAACCGCTGGTGCAGCTGGTTCCGACGCTGGCGCCGGGCCACCGATCGGAGTCGTATCAAAGTCACTGTCTCCCTCATCGACAAATACGTCGGCGCTGAAAGCTGGCAGCGCCACAATCAGTGCAAGGACGATGAAAGAAATCGAGATCCACTTTACAAAGGCACGCTCGAGAGTGTTCGCCATTGAAGAACTCCTTATGACCACCTATCGGCCCGAAGTTCTATGTAGACTTAAGATGAACTGTGTGACGCCGGTCGTTAGTCCGGCATTTCCACGTACGGCATGCGTCTCAAAATCGCACTCTGTCGATAACGCACATAGGCCGAAGGCCGATCAACGCGAAAACGAATGGGGTTGGGAAGCACCGCGATCAGCAGCGCCGCCTCAGCCGACGTCAAACGCGCTGCAGGCTTTTTAAAGTAGTGCCGAGATGCCGCTTCGACGCCATAAACACCCGGACCAAACTCGATCACATTGAGATAAACCTCCATGATCCGACGTTTGCTCCATACCGATTCCATCAAAATCGTAAACCATGCTTCAACGCCCTTTCGCACCCAGCTTCGGCTGGGCCAAAGAAAGACGTTCTTTGCCGTCTGCTGCGAAATCGTACTTGCCCCGCGCACCCGCTTGCGGCCGTTGCGCTCGGCGCGCTTATTGGTCTCAATCGCTTTGCGGATCGCCTCAAAATCAAAGCCCGCGTGCTGAATGAAGCGAAAGTCCTCTGAAGCAATCGCTGCTCTGATCACTTGCGGTTGAATTTTCTCAAGAGAGACCCAGTCTTTCTCGTAGACCATTTTCTCTCCCGCAAAACCCGCTTCGATAGACTTAAAAACCATCAGCGGTGTTACGGGTACGGGAATCCAAGCATACAGAACAACGGACAAGACTGACGCCGCCAAACCGCCACCAACGAAAAGCGCTAAACCACTGAAGAAAAAGTGGGTCCATTTGAACCGGTTCTCAGGTTCGGCTTGTCTCAAAGGGGGACGGAGATCGCGCATGAGTCAGCGACCTTACGTCGCCTTGCCGCAATCGACAAATGGGCGTTTTTAGGGACGATCCACTCATCTCAACCGTTCAAAAACAGAGCAGAATTTACAGCTGATATGAGAAAACACTTGGTCACCGAACACATCAACATTACCCTGACTAAATCCTGACTTGACGCTATTGGAGATGGCCAACGAATGAGGACAAAATCAAGCTCACCCAGCGCGGAGCCGCCCGCCGAACAGCGGCTCGAACCTCCGGGCGCGCCGCCGAGCACACCAGCTCGACCAGCAGCGCCGCCCAGCCCGAGTCGATTCAGCGCGGGAGCCCTCACTTCTGTCACCCGTCACGATCATCACAATATCGAAATCAAGTCGGTGATCGAGCTCGCTCCAGAACCTCTCAAAGTCGCCACTGAACTCTACATTTTCATTCCAAAAAGTTTTGAAATCGGACTCGCTGGAAAGTCAGAACTGGTGAAAGACTTGCGAACGCGACTGCGACTCGCAATTCCTTCAAATGAAGGTTTTGACGACGAAGACTTTAACGACGCCCTCAAAGAACTTGCCAACGCCAATGCTCGTCTTGAAGCGGAAGCGATGATTTTAATTTCGATGGGACAAGAGATTCCGGCTAATTTGCGTGAAGGCGTCTTGGAGGCGGCAAAAGATGTTGCGGCCATTGTCGCCGAACGTCTCAAGCGCCTTTCCGCCGATCACGGTCGTCAGTTTTTTATTTCACAGAGTCTACTCGTCACAACTTCAAGTCGTGCCGCCGGCTTTGATTCGTTTGTCAAAAATCTACAGGCCGTGCGCCGGAAAATCGAACTGGTGCGCGAAACCATGCGCACACGCAGCCGAGACGGCCGTTCGCTCAACTCGCTTCTCGATGAGTACGTGAGTCAGCTTTACGTTCAGTATCTTGGCGCGATCGCCGGCGAGTTCTCCAAATTTGAAGCCGACTCAAGCGACATTCACCCACCGACCGGTTTCGATCTCGCTGACGCCGACGCGGTCGCTGACGGTTCGACTCTCGACTCCGCAGCGGCATTCAATCTCTCGTACGCTCGCGCCAAGCAGATGCTCAAGGCCCTGCAAGAGGACGAAGCCGTCTACCGAAAGTCACGCGGTCTATCATTTGAATCCGAGACTGATCTTGAGCGCGAACGCCACTTGATTCGCTTGAGCCAATTGAAGAAGTTTTTCCAATCCAAAACCTTTATCGATGTTGCCAAGACACAAGCCGCTAAGAAAATCACCGAATCAACCGCACTCGTGGGAACGGCCGTCGCCGGCGTTACTGCCGCTGTTTTAGAGCAGTGGGGCCGAAAGAACGTCGCCACTGTCGCGAGCCAAGGTCTGATGCTCGTTTCACTTGGCGTCATCTTATACGTGATCCGCGATCGGATGAAGGATTGGGCCCGAAACAAACTTCACGAAAAAGCGCTCGGATTGATTCCAGACTTCGAAACCGAACTGGTCGCCGGTCAGCGTCGCTTCGGCGTCAACAAAGAGTGGTTTCAGTTGATCGCATCGAAGATGTGCGACTCAACGATTCTCGACGCCCGCCATGCCGACTCCATGATTGAGAAGAATCTTCGCCTTCCAGAAGATGTCATTCTCTCGCGCCGGGTATTCTTTCTTGAGCCCTGCGGGATCGGCTCTGGTCAGCCGCGTGCGCTGCATGAGAACACTCGACTCAATCTCGATCGCCATCTGAAGTTCATGGACGATCCGTTCAAAGAACTGACGGATCTTGAGGCCGACGGCAACTTCACTCTTTCGCGCTCACACCGAGTTTACCATTTCTACGTGGTGACTCGCACCTCGGTGACTGCCGGAAAAGAGGCCGAGCCGTCTCGACTGCGGACATGGACTTCAGGCCTGCGTGCAATTTTAGGACTGAAGAGCAAACCGAAGCTTCCGCGTTCGACGACAATCGCGGCCAATCGGGTCGTTCTCGATAAATCGGGAATCGTTCGGGTCGAAGCGATCAGCCTTTAAAAACCGGATCAAAAGACGGTTGAAATTGCCCATTTTCATAGGTCACTAAAAATACCGAACCGTTTGGAACATCGATCGGCTCCTCGCGCGGCCCTTTCACCCAACCCTGCAAAAGCCGACGAATCACGCCACCATGTGTTCCGATTGCCCAGCGTTCAAATGGGCCAGAGCGCGACGCAAATTCAGCAAGAGCGGCCTGCGCACGATCTCGAACTTCGGCTTTCGACTCGCCACCCGGAAACCGCGCCTCCCCAGAGCGTTTCGTGAACTCCCGTCCACTGCAACCACGACTCCTCGCCGAACTGCGAAATAATCTCAGGACGAGTTAAACCTTCGGCTCGTCCCATATTGGTTTCAGCCCAACGCACATCGATTTGAATCTGTTGTTGCGGCAGGTGCGGAAATGCCAATCGAGTCGTCTGCAGCGCCCTGCCCAACGGAGAACTCACAACACGAAAAGGTCGCTCCGCGAAAAACTCATGAAGCCTGTGCCCCTGTTCAATGCCCTTAGGATTGAGCGGAATATCCGTTCGCCCCTGCATCCGGCCAATTTTATTCCAGTCGGTTTCTCCGTGTCGAAACAGAAAGAATTCAGTCATGGCCGAAGCTTCACATCGCCGACGTGTTCAAACGGCAGTGTAAAAATCCCGATCCGCGCCTCGCCCGTCACCTTGTAGGCGGCGGTTCCGTTTCTCAACAAATCAAGGACCGACGAAAAAATCGCGTTGTACTTGAACGGTACCGGAATCTCAACGCGCGATATCTCACGCGCCTTGAGAGTCGCAAACTCCTTTACTTCCGCCTGCGCCACCGGCTTACCACCAAGCTCCAAAGCATAGGTCATACGATCAACAGTCAGCGAAACTCCGTTCGGATTCTCAACATCCAAAGCAATCACGGCCGTCGCCCCGTCCGCAACGGCATCGCGCACCTGAACAGAGTGAAACTGCACTTTTGGTTTTTCTAAAACGGCCTCCACAAAAGAGGCGCAACCCGACAGTATAAAAATCGCCAAAATCCAGAGCAGTGTCAGTGACCGTGTAAACATGACGAAATTGAACCACCGCGAGCCGAAATTTGTCACCGAAAACAACCACAATAGCGGCCAAATCGAATTCACTCAATGGCGACGCGGTTTCGCGATGTGAACAAGAGTTGCTCTACCAGTTGAGCGAAATAATGATTTTCGGGAGGAAAACCATGAAAGCATTGAAGTCACTGACCCTCACGGCCCTTACAGCACTCAGCACATTCCAAGTTGGCTGCACAGATCGTGAAGTCGCCTCTGGTATCGGCGGTTTTGCTCTGGGAGCGATCATCGTCGACGCGGCTCGAAGTTCTCCGCCCCCACGCCGCACCCGTACCTGCGAGATCTACCGCGAAAAGAAAACCGTTGGATACCGCGATTACAACGGCAACTGGGTCGAAACAACGGCCTATCGCAATGAGAGCACTTGCCCTCCAGGCTATCGCAAGATGGAGCTCGGCACAGAGACAACCGGAGCATCTGTCGACGCCGTAGCCGTGGCTGAAACCTACAAAATGAGCCCCGAAGCGGCGCAGACGCTCGTGCAAGCGTTAACACAGGCGCAGACTGCGACTGACGACGCTTCGGCTGCCGCAGCCCTCGCATCGATCGGTATCGAGCGCGCTGATGCCGAAAAGCTCGCACAGTTTCAAAACCCCGACGATGCAGGCGTCGACCGCATCGCGTGCGCTCTGAATCAGAGCCCGGAATCGACAAAGATGATGCTGACAAGCATCATGGCCGAAGCGGCCGCTCAAAAAGCAGCGCGCGATTCAGAAAAACTTTAATCTGATCTCTGCCCATCGTAAGACAAGAAGCCCGACACCAATCCGGTCGTCGGGCTTTTTTCTATTAGGGAAGCGCATGATCAAAGGTCGAAGTCTTCGCTCGCAGAACCCCGAGTGTCCAACATGGTCAGAGCAGTTCCCCACCGACTCAAAAACCCTCTTGGTCTTTCTTCGACATTTCGGCTGCACCTTCTGCCGACAGACCGTCGCACTACTCAAAGAATTTGAACCTGAACTCAAGCGCCGCGGTGTCGATAAGATTGTCTTTGTTTTCCATGGCGCTCTCGACGATGCACATGAATTCTTCGAAGAGCGCTGGCCTTCAATCGCCGCCATTCACGATCCCGATCTTCTTTACTATAGGAAGTTTGGCGTCATCCGTGGGACACCAAGACAACTCCTTGGTCCTCGCGCTCTGATCGCCGGCATCCAAGGCCTGCTGAGTGGTCACGGCATTGGTCGGCCCAAAAGCGATCCTTTTCTGATGCCTGGCTTTTTTCTCTTAAAAGGCGACGTGATCTTAAAGGAATTCCGCCCATCACATGCCGGCGAAATGCCAACCATCGAACAGCTTTCATAGATTCATCTAACGACCAAGAATTTGAATGATTCGTTCCCGCAGCTGGCGCAAATTGAATGGCTTTGCAACAAGGCCCTGACCGCCAAGTGCAATGGTCTCGTCCGCTTGGATATCGGCAAAACCCGTCAGCAAAAAAACATATGGCGGCGGTGTCTTGCTGAGCGTACGAATTTGTTTGAGCAATTCGACGCCATCGCCTCCGGGCATACGAACGTCACTCAAAACAACGTCGGGCGATTCGCGCTTTACAATTTCAAATGCCTCGCGACCGTTCTTCGCCGTGAATACTGTCGCTCCGACATTGGCAAAATCCTCAGACAGAATCTCGCGAAGATCCTCTTCGTCGTCGACCACGAGCACTTTAATTCCTTCGAGCTTTCCGGGTGGCATCTCTTCAGTCTCCGGCATGCATTGACGTTTCACAATCGAGCATCGACCCGACTCTAGACTTAAGTAGGACTACTCGTTCCGAAATAGCTCCAATGCCGGCACTCTCTTCTTCAGAATCTTCAGATCGAAAAGCTGCTCTTGAAGATCGGTCCATCGCTTTTCACTCATCCGCCCCAAATCTGCTGCCTTTTCTGGCAGAATGAGAGATTTCTGGGCCTGTGCACTGCTGCGGAAAGTATCCAAATCCAACGATGGATTGAGCTCATGCATTCGCGTATGCGTAACTTCGGCCGCCTTTTCGTCGGTCAAATAGCGCAACCAGCCCTCTCGAACCGCTGACACCATCGCTTGCGTCAACTGACTGTTCGCTTTCACAAAAGAGCGACGGCTAATCAGAACGGTTGTGTAGGGATTGTACCCACTTTCGGCGACCAAAAACGACGTCGCCTCAACTCCTTTCGCCTTAGCCAGCAATGGCTCAGAGGTCACAAAACACTGCTGCGAGTGTTGTGGATCAGCAAGGAAGTTTGAAATTCCCCCGACGTAAGGGACCACTTTCACCTTCATATCTTTCTCGTACTTCCGCTGCAAAAAAGTCACGTACGGAAGTCCTTTTTGCATCGCCACTGTGCCCTCATTTCTGAACACGTCGGCCAGCGACCTAAACCCACGATCAGCACGAGCCATGATCGCCTGCGGGTTCGTCTGGTAGACCGCAAAAAGTGCAACGACATCACTTCCATTGGCTCGCGATAAGACCACCTCGTCAGCACTCGCAATTCCAAAGTCGACCTGTCCCGCCGAAACCATTTGAACGACCGGCGTCCCCGCACCTCCGGGTTGAATCTGCAACTGCACACCGTTCTTCACATCCAGCTTCAAAAGTTCGGCCGCATAGAATCCGCCAAACTGTGGCTCTGGTTTCCAATTCAAAGCCAGCTTCACGGCGACCGTTTTGACCGGCGGCTTTTCGGCAAAAGCCGCAACGCCACTCAAAATGACGATGGCGAGAAACAACGCTCGAGCTCTACAAAGAATGTTCATCTCAATCTCCCTGATTCACTCTCATGCCATGGCCGAAGGTAGCGGCGCGCGACGACATTGATGGTCGATACCATGATCAGCCCCAGAGCCGATGACAACGCGACCGCCGCAAAAACACGATCAAGCCGCTGCTGAGTTCGAGCCGCATCAACGACCTCACCAAGACCGCCACCGGCAATAAACTCGCCGACAACCGCACCGATAACCGCAAGTCCCGCGGCCACCCTAAGGCCGCCAAATATGGTCGGTAGCGCTGCCGGTAGACGCAATTTCCAGAAGAGTATGAGCGGTCGCGCTTGGTACGATCGAAAGAGCTCAACCAAAAGCGCATCCGTCGAACGCAGTCCCAGAAGTGTACTGGCGATCACCGGAAAAACCGACACGATGAAAGCGCTCGCAATCACGGTCGGCCGACCAAAGCCAAACCAAATAACCAACACAGGCGCCAAGGCAATCACCGGAACGGTTTGAAAGAAGACCGCATAGGGCATCAGCGCCCGACGAACACGATCTGAAAGGGACATGGCCAACGCGGCCACAAAGCCAAAGACCGCGCTCGCAAACCAGCCGGCTATCGCCGAAAGAGCTGTCGACAAAAATCCGCGCCAAAGTTCGTCCGCATCAAACACCAGGGCTCGAAGAACCTCAGACGGTGCTGGCAAAAGATAGCCCGCGATCAGACCGCCGCGAGTCAGTGCTTCGCCAACAATCGCCACTGCGATACCCACAGCCAGCGGCCAAAAAAGACTTTGCAGCAGCACTCCTCTACGCCAAATCTTCACTTTGCACCGTCTTTCAGGATCTCCTGCAGGGCCTCAATCTCTTTTTGAAACGCAGGCGCAGTCCGCACACGATCACCCGGCGACAACGCGGCTGCGCGATCGCCAATGATCCGTGCCGGTCGCTGGGAAAGCACAATGTGCCGACTGCCAAGATAGACTGCCTCGGAGAGTGAATGCGTAACAAAAACGACTGTCAGCTGGGTCTGTCGGCAGAGCCGCAAAAGCTCTTCCTGTAGACGAAATCGACTGACTTCGTCCAACGCAGCAAACGGTTCATCGAGAAGGAGCAGCTTCGGATTTGTAACAAGCGCACGCGCAATCGCCACACGCATTTGCATGCCCCGAAAGCTCGCGCGGATAGTGACTCGCAAAATCAAACAGCCCGACGGTCCGCAGAGCCTCTAACGCTCGATCGACACTCTGTCGATCACCGAGACTCTGAAGCTCAAATGGCAACATCACATTTTCAATGACAGTTCGCCATGGCAGCAAACGCGGCTCCTGGAAAACCACCGATCGGTTCAATCGGTCCGAAAAATCCAGTTCTCCGCTATCGATGTTTTCGATTCCTGAAAGCAAACGCAACAGCGTTGATTTACCGCAACCGCTTGGCCCCAGAAGAATAACGAATTCTCTTTCGAGAATTTCAAAGGTCAACGGTGCCAACACCGGCCGATCGTATCCCTTCGTCACTCCCGCAAGACGGATCAACGGCATGTATCCGGTTTCTGAGCTAGTGCAGCTTCCACTGCCGCGACAACGTCTTTGGACATCGGTTCAATCTTCGACAGGAATCGACCCGCAATCTGTCCCTTGCGATCAATTACAAACTTCTCAAAGTTCCATCCAACCTCGGGACGCCCAGCAGTCAGAAAGCGGTAAACAGGCTGCTTTCCTTCACCCGCCACCGGAGCTTTGCTAAAAAGCGGAAACGTGACTTTGTAGTTGAGCTCGCAGAACGACTTAATCTGGTCGTTGGTACCAGGCTCTTGCCCCGCAAAATCATTCGACGGAAATCCCAAAACAGTGAAGCCCTGTTTTTCATATCGCGCCTGCAACTGCTGCAACTCTTTATACTGTCCGGTGTACCCGCAGCGCGAGGCCGTGTTCACCACCATCACGACCTTCCCGCGATAAGCCGAGAGATCCACTTCTTTGCCGTCGATGCCTTTGGCTTTCAAACCAAAAAAGCCCGGCTCTTCAGCTGTGCAGAGCGGCGTTGAAACCGCGCTCACCTCAGACTTGGACGCTTTCGTTGCCCCCGCCAGTGCAACAGTACCCGTCATCAGCAAAGTGAGACTACCGACCAAAATAAAGGCGACAGAGGAATTGTTCTTTTTCATAGTCCCGCAAGCATAGCAGGACTATCTCCAATTAGTGAACCCTCTTAATGAACCAATAGGGCAGCGTCGCGCAATGCGCCGATCCAAGGACGGGCAACTCTGTTCCAACGGGCCTGGCGTTCAGAATCCAAGCCTTTTGCGACGCGTTCTCCCGCGACAAGCATCGCGACCGTTGTCTCAAGATCCGCTCGAACAGTGCCTGTCGCCGCAGCCGAATAGAACGCCAGTGCAGGACGATAGAGGTGTTGATTGACCGAAGCCATCAGATCAATGGCTGTCGTGCGATAAACCTCGGCCGAGATCGTCTCTGAAGCGTCGAGAAGCGCACGAATGGTGAGTGCTTGATCCAGTAGCTGTGGGTCACCTTTTGAAACCGGACCAGCCACCAAGTCAGAGCGGTCGTAGAACGGACGAACCAAACCCTCAGCACCAATCGCCTCGCGCGCCAGAAAGTTCGACATCGCCATGATCAAAAGCTTCAAATCCGTTCGTGCCGACACTAAGAGATCAAGCGGTGTTTTACCGTCGTCTCCCTTTTCCAAAAGGGGACCAGCTTTCGTATTTTCAATGCCGTTTGTTGCGCGAACGAATTCTGCAATCGCCGAGATAAAGCGCGCCACATCGCCCGACTTGGTGATTTGCGATCGCTCTCCATCAACCAAATCAAAAACCGCGGCCCATGGTTGCACGCTTCTCTGGATCACTCTCCAACGCTCCCGGCTCATTGGCCCAACGCATTTTCCGATCTGGATCAATCAGCACAACGGAAGACAGTTTCTTCGTAATATTCTGCAAGATCACCGCAGCGTTTCCAATGGTCGCAGCAAACATGAGGTCCTTTGGAAACAAAGAGCGGTCGACAGCGTCGCGCGGCAAATCCGGAACAAAGTCTGCGAGATTCACTCGGCCAAGACCTGTATCAAAGCTTGTGGGCTCCCAGTCCTTGAGACTCGCGGCCAAGCGACTCAAACCACGGAGCATCTCCGCTTGTCCCGCAACGCTGACTCTCACTGGAGTTCCGGGCTCTGAACCCATCACCATCTCTGGACGTGCTGGGTCGATAAGCTTCAGGCGATCCGGCACAGCGTAAGAGAGCGGTGAGCCCATCAAACCGCGCAAATTGAGACGACGGTACCGTGGACGGTCACGATCGATCGAAAGCGAAAGCGCTTCAAAAGGCTCGAGCGTCTCCGTCTTAAAACCGCCGATCATCAAGACCTTGTTGATCTGCTCAAAGAGAACCCGCTGACGAACCTGTTGGACAACAATGGAATTGATCCCCTGTGCTGTCAGTTCACGCTCGAGATTGTGGTCGTGCTGATCGATTGCCGCCGAAAGGCCGGCGCCAATCGCTTCAGCTCCCGACACAAAACCTGTCAGGTTGTTGTTTCGAGAACGATTATTTCGAGCACGAGTACCACGCCCGTTGTTATCAACGGCGCCGATTCGTTTTGTCACGATACCGACCGACGCATCCGCCAATGCCGATCGATCCCTACCAAAGTTCATTTGCACTTCGACTTCACTCGGCTCAAAGCTGCCAACAGTATCAGTTTCCTTAAGTCCCAATTTGGCAATTGCCATTCGATCCATCACAAGACGGATGTAGGATCCATAGTCCGACGAAATCTTCTTTAAGTTGTCGGCCTGGCGACGAAGCTCGACAAAAACCTGTTCGGCCACCAACGTATTTAGCTGTGCGGTATATTGGGTCGCAGTCGTTTCAAGCTCAGAGTAAATCGCGTCGTGAGCAGCGAGTTCAAGTTCCTTACGCAGCTTCTTCACTCCGTAACTTTCGATTGCCGGCAAAATAAAGAGGGCCTTCGTAATCCGCGTCAAAAAGCCGCAGTTCGAACGAATGCAGTTCAGCTCAGATTCTGTTTTTCCATAGAGGTAGTCATACAACTCTGGAGATACCGGTTTAAACTTCGTTTCCCGCACCTCGGGAGACGATGCCTTCCAAAAATCGACGATCACCCGCAGGGCCGATCGCGAACTGCGAATCTGCTCGACATCGCGGGTCAGCTTCTCAGCAGTCTTCAATCGCTCCAATGACTCTTTGCCGATCTCAATCTTCTCAGCCTCAACAGCCTGACGAAGGCGAGCAACAAAGTCATAGGTCTTTGGTTCTTGATAAGCCAAATGCGCCTGAATTTTAAAGCGCGCCAACATAGGCGCAAAAGTGATTCTCACTTCCTGAAGAATCCGGTCTTTAACGGCCGGTTCAACAGAAGACTTTTCCATTTCGTTCGCGATACCGACCAAGTACTGCTCAACCAAACTGAGAATCGTCTCCAAGTTTGTCGGCGCTGTTGGCCAAGAGATGAGCTGGTGCTGCCGATTCAAAATGCCCTGAATGAGCGGCTCTTGGTTGGTCAACATGTCGACGCCATTTTGAACTGCAACGGCCGTGTCTTCTTTCGTTTCACCGATAGCAGCCGACGTGTAGGCCGACCTTGCAACGGTATGGCGCCATGATACCGCACCATTGTATACCGACGAGGCCATCGCAAACGAAAGACGGCCAAGAGAGTCATCACCCGTCAAACGAGAAAGCGATGAAAGGTCATCCATCGATCGATACCAAGAAGCCGTTGAGAGGCGACCTGAGAAGTTGAAGGTCGATGCACTCGGCATCGCATTCGCGGTCATCTCGCCGAGCTCGGCATTGTCGTCGCTCTTCTGTGGGCCAAAGTCGCGATTGGGCTCATTGTAAACGCGCTGAACGACTTCGGGTGAGCAACCCGCAAACAAACAGACGAGGCCTATCGCCAAAAGCGGCAGCACCGCGGTTTGCGGTCGACGGAGATCAGAAGAACAACTGGAGCCAGATTTCATGGACTGTCATCCTTTCTGTATTTACACCGCGAATGGTGTCAGAGAACTCATAGGCAATCATCGTTGGCAAAAGCGACGTTCCCGCCAAGAACGACTCGATCGTCGAATAATTGAGGCCCACGCGCAGTCGATCCGTCTGTGAATCCGTGTCTTTACCAAGAAGGTCATATCGGCCCGTCGATGAACCCGAATAGCGGTCGCCATCTTTCAGCGTTCTCTCAAGTCCAAGGCCAACGTTGAACGCATCAGAGAATCGGTAGGTCAACGAACCGCCGCCAAACACAGCACCACCAGTCGATCGCTCGACGGTTTGTTTGGTTTCAATACCGGGAAGCGTATCACTCTCACTCACCGGAACCCGGCGCACCACGCGATCAGGAAGCGTGTAGCGATATCCGGCCTTGCCCGCCATCTGCAGACGTCCCATAAGGTAGTTGGCTGTCAGTTGATTCTCGATCGCCGTGTAACCAAACGCGCCGATATCGGCCAGATCGTCAGGGTCGTTGCCTTTGCCCGTCGGCAGCGTCAAAATCAGTTTGTACTGTCCCGATGCATTGTCTCGCTTCGCAAACTCAATCAAACTCGCGACATTGAGGTCACCAAGCTGTGTCTCTTCGCGATCTGTGATCGGCTTATAACCCTTCGCTTCAAGTGTCTGGTTGGCCACTGTTGCCAGGTTCACACTAAGATCATTGAAAGCGGCGTTGATTTCGGGAGAAGCGTTGCCAATCTGGGCCCGAATCTCTTCAACGTTTCCTCGAGACTGAGTCATCGAGATTTTATTCGTGTAACTCACAACCGGAAGACCAACTGCAACCGTCCAACGAGCATTGATCCCGTGAGCAAAAACCGGCGCGTAGTATTTAATCTTTGGATCAGTATCGAGCTTCAGCGTTCCAAGAGAAAGCTGGTCGCCAAGACGTTGATTGCCGAACTGGTTCAACACTCCCACAAGCTCATTCACTCGCGGCTCAAACGCGCTCAGCGCTTTTGCATCAAACTCGATCGAATTGATATCGTTCAAACTCATCAGATCGCCGCTCGAGAGAAAGCGGAATCCGATTCCAGAAACAAAACCAATTCGAACCGACGGCGAGTTAATCGCTTCCGGCAAAACTTCGGTTGAATCCATCGCTCGAGCCAGCGGCGACAGCGCCAACAAGACTCCCGCGAAAGAACCGACCACAGTCAGCGCTTTCAAAAATTTTCGACACGCAGTCGGTGTCAAGTCGGCCTCCCATGATCGGCAACCCAGATTCAGGCTCCTTCTAGAGGCGAAATTCAGGCCAAGCGTCCGCCCGCCGGACTGATTTTCGCTCGGTCACAACTACACGATTTTACTTGTTTTTGCCACAACTGATCCAAGGCCAACCGGTCCCAGTCGCCGAGAGGTGTGAATTCCTTCCAAAACCATGGCGAAGAACGCTCCCACCGCTATCCCGGCATGAATTCTTGTGTTCCAACGTGCCAATGAACCAGTCCTGCCTCTACTCCGGCCTTTGCTCGGGCTGCGACCTCCTCCACCTCAATCGATCTCAGATCGAAGAAAAACGCCTTATCGAGCTTGAAAGCTTCGGTATTGCGGTACGCGGACTTGGGGCGCGGTTTTCGACCGTTTGGATCGACGACGGAGGGTTGCGCGACCGCGTGGAGCTTGTCGTCGAAAGAACCCAGCCTGATGGGAGCCTGCGATCCGGCCTTTTTCTTAAAACCCATTCGACTGAGGCACGCCGAAGCAAGCCTCTTCTCGAGATCGCCGGCTGCGCTCAGTTCAGCCCCGCGCTCGAGCGATTCTATCAGGACTTCATCGCCGATCTCCCAGCCGTTTCCCAGCGCGGATCGGTGCGCCTCCGGGTCGGCCCCCGTGGAGAGCGCGGGCTCTGGTTGGACTTCTCCAACGAGGACATTCGCGACCTCCTCAATGAGGAGCATTGGCTCACGCGGACTCTCGAACGCGGCTGGACTGTCGAAATGGGCCAACGCCGAAAACGTGTAGCTCTCAGTGACGAGAGGCGCCGCTTTCGCCTGATCGACCCCGTCCTTGCGCCGTGGTTTCAAACCTGGGTCGACGGAAAAGCTCACGACTTGTTTGCGACGATCGGCACCTTCACTCAACCGGGGCTACGCGCCAATCAAAAGCTTGTGCAAACGGTGATCGACCTGATTCAAAACATTCAGAAAAATCGAGGCACGGCTGTGGAGTTCGGCTGCGGTATCGGCAACTTTACAATGCCTCTGGCCAGCATGTTCCAAAAAGTTTCGGTCTTTGAAACGGACCGCCTCGCGCTTGAAGGCCTCACTCGCGGACTCAAAGAGTCTCAGCTCGAGGAGCGCGTCGCCATTCACACTGGCGACTTTATTCGGGGCTCACAAAATGTCGATATCGGCGAACCCGATTTGATTCTTGTCGATCCACCACGTTCCGGCCTTGGCATATTTCTCGATATTCTCAAAAACCCAGCGGCCAGAAAAGCCGATTGGATCTATATTTCGTGCTTTCCAGAATCACTTGGTCGTGACCTTCAAATCCTGCGCGAGGCCGGCTTTACACTCGACGCCGTGACGGTCATCGAGCAGTTTCCATTTACTCGGCACTTCGAAGTGGTCGCGGCGCTGAAATCTCCACCTGCAGTCTAAACCACTCCGCCGTACCTCGGCAGGCTCGACGCAAATGATTCTCAACGTCGATCAAGCCCTTGATCATCGCAGGCTCAAGAAACGTTCGCGGCACCGTCGATGATAGGCGCGGGCTCGAGTCTCCAGGGCAATACTCGCCCGGAACAAAAAGGCGCGGAAGCTCGGCTTCGCTTAAAATACTCTTGTAGACGTCATACACGTCCTGCGGTTCAAGACGCCCCGCCAAGAACTCCAACACAGCAATGTCGGCGGCAGAATCAAAGTACTGTGCCCCCGCCCCGATACCGCGGTTCGAAACACGGCGAATATACACGGTCGGCTCGATATAGTAGTTTTTCGAGACATTGTCGTAGACGAACGGATCCTGCTCAGTGTCGTCGCCCACCATCACCACGACGGCGCCATCGCGTTCGTTGAAGCGGAACAAATTCGAAATCGCCTTGATCTTAAAAAGCGCCGTATCTTCAAACATCTCTCTCGTCTGCAGATAGCTCGGCGCCGGAAAACCAAACGCCACGAGGAACCATTGAACTGCCATCTGCACAGCCCGCGGAGCGCCGCTGACCACGGCAAATTCGCCATGTGGCTGACTGTTCAGCATACGTTTATAAAGGAGATCCATCCCAGCAAATGACTGGGGCTCGGTAAAAAAACGAACCGTGCGGTCAACGACATCGCGAACGTGAGTCACCTTGATTGTGTCATCGACGTCGGTCACCAGAACGTAAGCCGATGCCGACTGGCCACTCGTCAAAAGCGCAAAAAAGAGAACCAACGGTACTAACTTCCAGTTCACTATTCCTCCCCGCAGACGGCCTTCGCACGCAGCGAGTAAGCCAAATTCTGTCGACTACAAAATACACCTGTTCCCATTGCTGTTGTTCGAAAAGGCATCGCCGTCGATCCAAGCTCTCGCATCGAAAGCGAATTGAGAAACTGAATGCGCGCCGCTGCGGCCTGAGCCTCAAGTGGCTTTGGCTGCAAATGTGTATCCGTAAGTGGAATGGCCTCAACCGCCTGAAGCTTCAGCCGTCGAGCACTTGCATCCCACGCGAAATGGGCTCGCCCGAATAGACCGTAATCCGTATCAACACCGCGACCCGTGATGTTCGCGGAGCCGACCATCAAATAGTTGCCGAGGGAATAGAAGATTGCTTTTCCCTGTACAGACTGAACCGGCCGAACGACGTGCGGATGATGTCCCAAAACCAAATCCACATCGCCTTCGCTCAGCGCGCGCTCAAACATGGACCGCTGCCCCGCCTCAAGCGAGGTCTTCATTTCAGTGCCAGTATGAATGGAAAGAATCTTAAGATCCGCAGACGCCTCACGCAGACTCTTTAGAACCAAGTCGTAGTCGGCTTGATTTTTCACATTCAGGACACCCGCACGTGGAGTAGAGCCGACTCTAAACCGGGAGTCCATGATGCCAATCGCCGCAAACGCAACAGTGTGGGCACCGACGCGTAAAATACGGGCCTGGCCAAAATCCTCACGAGTTCTTTCAATGCCGGCAAAGGCGACCGCTCGTGGCGCCGTGTGCGCAAGACCTTCAAATGTTGATAATGTCTCTTCCAATCCCGCAAAGCCGTGATTGTATGAATGGTTATTCGCAAGGCCAAACAGATTGAATCCGATATCAGCCAGATGAAGGATCGAATTCGGATGCGACCGAAAAACAAAGGCCTTGTCTTGCGCCGGCAATGTCGTCTGCGACGTCACCACCGTCTCGATATTGGCGAAGTTCACATCGCCATCGATGAGCGGGCGCAAACCCGCCGTTAGTTGTTCGAAGCGATAGGAGCGGCCGCGAACACGAACGCCATCACCGGCCGGACTTTGCAGTGTTTTGTTGAAGTTGACGTCTCCACCGAAAGTCAGGTGTCAGGTCGGCGCGGGCCGTGGCGGCTGATAAAAAAAACATGAAAATTACGGCCTTTACAGCATGCATGGCGACAACATGCCCGCCCCTTCGACAAGAATCCATTTTCATGTCGAAGGCAGAATAAAAAACGATGGCCAAGCAGGATGTATCAGGGCTTTATTTCGTTCTATGGAAAAGATTTCGCGCCTCTCCTTGCTGCGCCAACAGCTTGCTGCCTCAACTCCGCTGTCTCCCGCTCTCCGTGGGGGCCATACGCAAACCCTTCTTGGCCACATTCTCCCAAGCCTTTCGCGGCAGGAGTTTACCCTCTCAAATGCCCACACCCTCTCGCTTGCCGATGGCGATAAGCTCATTGGCCACATTGGTCCGATGAATCCAACGAGCCGAGGCTGGCTCCATATTTTCCATGGGTTGTCGGGCGACGTCGATTCTGTCTATATGCCACGCGCCGCTGTGGCGGCCGCGCGGGCCGGTTTCAATACGATGCTTTGGAACCACCGTGGCTGTGGTTTAGGTCGCCGACTCGCCATGGCTCCCTATCACTCGGGCCGAAGTGACGATATCGCTCGCGTCGTTCAATGGGCCAAAAGACAATGGCCGGGTACTCCACAGGGGGTACTTGGATTCAGTCTTTCAGCAAACGCGACCTGCCTCCTGGCCGCCGGAGTTGTACCGGCCCTCAAGACGACGCCGCTGACTGCTGATGAATGGCGCCAAATTGACGGAGCTCTTCCCGACTTTGCAATCGCTGTAAACCCTCCGTTTGATCTCGCCCGGGCATCGCGGCGACTCAGTCACGAAGGCTCGCGCCTCTATGGAAGTCGCTTCGTCTTTGATCTCTTGCAGCTGCTCGACGACCGCAGCGCCATGACGCCAACCACAGATCAGCAGCACGACCTCCAGCAAATCGCTCGACACGCGCGCGCAAATCTCAATCTCTTCTCAAGCGTCGAACAGTTTGATGAGCTTTACACGAGCCGAGCCGGTGGCTTCGAAGATCGAAAAGACTATTACGCAAAAGCGTCTAGTGGTCAGTACCTGTCGAACACCGCGCTTCCGCTCGTTGTACTCTCTGCTGAAGACGATCCGATCACACACGGGTTTGCGGACCTCCCCACCGATTTCTCCACATCATCCAACAGTTCTGATTGGATCGCCTTCGACAGACAAGAGTCCGGTGGACATATGGGATACGTCGACGCCATGACGTTGCGCGGCCAGCTTCGCGCTGTCGCGATGCCAACTCTTCACCCACAGACCTGGTTTGAGCGACGACTTGCAATGTATCTTGAACAGCTCTGAGTTTTTGCGAAGCTAAAAGGATGAGATCACCAATCACTCTCCTGCTCCTGACCCTCATCGCCTTGCTCGAGTGCGGCTGCTCGCTGCTCGACGCCTATCAAACTCGAACCGGCCCAAGCGATAGTCTTTACATTGAAGGTCGACTCGCACCCTGTGCCGAACGGCCCAATTGCGTCTCCACCCAAAGCCTTTCGGTTGAACACAAAATTGTTCCATTCACTTACTCAAAACCGTCGGCCGATGCCGCCGTGGCCCTCAAGGCCGAACTCTCTCGGCAATCTCAGGCTCGACTCGTCAAAGAAGATGGAAACTATCTACACTTTGAATTTCGTTCAGGCGTGATGCAAACCATCGACGATGTCGAATTCTATTTTGATGAACCAACAAAGACCGTGCAGTTCCGAAGTTCGTCGCGTTTTGGATATAGCGACTGGGGTGAAAACCGGAAGCGAATGGAAAACATTCGAAACGTCATTCTTGGCCATATTTAAGAATCTTTAAGCGGCGGCTGTGAACTTATGGCCGCACTCCGAACAAAACTTCGGAGCGCCTTCGTACCCATGTCCGCAGCTTGGGCATTGCAAACCACCCGCATTGGCTTTCTTAAACTTGCGTGGATCGAATGCGGCCTCATCGAGATCGACAAAGCCTTTTTCATTCCATCGCTCGACCTCTTTAAGGACCGTCCAAATGCGATTCCAACGAATCAGCTCTTTGATTTCAAATTGCAGCTGAACACCGGCGTCTGTTGCTGAGCGTTTTACAAAAATTCCTTTTTGCTCGATAACACCAAAATAGTCTGCATTTAGCTGAACGCCGCTCTCTTCTTTAAAGCGCTCAACCACACTGGCAAACTCCAACCGAACGAATCCATTGCGATCAGGCTCAAGGCCATCGGCGTAGTCCACCAACGCACCAACCACCTGCATCACCTTCTCGTCCGTCTTTAGAAAGTCGGCTTTACCACCCTTAAAGTGGTAGTACTGCCAGTGTTCAAAAACCCACTCAACAAACGAGAGGTCCCTAAAAAGCACTGAGCCGATCTCGTCCGGTGCCTCTGGATCGTCTTCATTCTTCTGCATCTCAAACTTTGCAAGCCCCAGTTTAACAAAAACCGAGACGGCGGATTCCATTCGCTTCGGAGACTCCATAAAAACCCGCTGAGCGTATTGCCTCATCAGGAGCCACGAGACACGGACCGAGCCGTCCTTCTCTTTGACGCCCTTGTGGTTGGCAACATGGAAAACCGTACCAAAAATCTTTGCCGTTTGGTCGGGAGGACACGCCTGGCTGTCGCGTTCCATTCGGATCGACTTGAGCTCGTTGTGAAGAAGCTTCGTGCGATCAGCAAACGACTTGGTCAACATCTTGATGACTTGTGATCCGGCTTCGATCTGCGCCTTCACAGCCTCAATTGGCAATTCTAAGATTTTGGTTTCGGCGGTCGCAACAGCCGAGTGCGGATGTGTCGCCTGACCTGACAAGACATGATCGCCAATCACTTGGTTAGCACCGAGCATGAACAGCTCAATGGGCTTCGTGCGAATGAGTTGGAGAGAAACCTGGCCAGACTGTATCAAATAGAGAGTGCCGGCCTTTTCGCCTTCACGATAAATGACGTCTCCCCGTTTATAAACTTTTGGTCCAGCCGGTGCCGCCATCGCGTTCCCCCTCAAGGGAGTATCGACATTGCGCCGGCATCGCTTGAGGTCCAGTCACACATAGATTCGGTTAACGAGCTGTCCAGCCCCCATCCATTGTCAGGATAGAGCCCGTCATCGCTTTTGCGGAAGGACTGGCTAAAAACAGGGCGAGATCCGCCAAGTGTTCCACTTCGATAAACTCTTTTTTGGGTTGAGCTGCCAAAATCACATCGCGAATAACTTTGTCTCGAGTTGTGCCATGGGCCGCGGCCTGTTGATCGATCTGGCCTTCGACCAAAGGCGTGCGAACGTATCCGGGGCAGATGGCATTACAAGTAATCGCAGTTTCTGCAAGCTCAAGTGCCACGGACTTCGTTAAGCCAAGTACACCGTGTTTCGCTGCGACATAAGCCGATTTGAACGGTGAAGCGACAAGTCCATGCACCGAGGCGATATTGATAATACGGCCCGCGCCTCTGCGCTTCATCGAAGGGAGAACCGCGTGAATGGTGTGAAAGCAGCTTGAAAGATTGATCGCCAAAATCGCGTCCCACTTCTCCTCAGGGAATTCGTCGACCGGCGCCACATGCTGAATGCCAGCGTTGTTGATCAACACATCAATGGGTCCAAGCTCGGCCTCAGCCTTTGCAACCATGTCACGAATCTCTGACGGTCGACGCATATCGGCCGGCGAGTACCACGTCTTTACCTTGAATTCAGAGCGCAGTTCGTTTTGCAACTTCTCAACAGTCGGTGCATCCGCAATGCCATTGAGAGTGACCGAATAGCCTTGTTTTGCAAAACCTCGGGCCAAACCCCAGCCAATTCCACTTGTTGAACCAGTGATTAAAATATGTCGCGTGCTCATATGAACTCCAAGGTGACAACGAGGACGTCACGTCTTAACAAGATTCCCTATGTCACACAAAATGGAGCCGTTTTCGTCAAACACTATTGTCCAGAAAAGAGTCTTTACTCTACCTCGCCTCGAACTCGAGTGCGGTGAGACGTTAGCCAACGTCAGCATTGGATATGAGTGCTATGGCACGTTAAGCGAAAAGAAAGACAACGCGATTTTCATCGCGCACTATTTCTCCGGCACAAGCCATGCGGCTGGTCGATATGCGGAGTCTGACGTTGAACCCGGCTACTGGGATACGATCATTGGCTCCGGAAAAGCAATCGACACCGATCGCTTCTTTGTCATCGCGGCCGACAGCATCGCCAATCTCAATACCGGCAATCCACAGGTCGTGACCACGGGGCCAAAATCAGTCAATCCGGAAACTGGCGTCGCCTACGGCTCATCTTTTCCCGCCGTTCGTCTCACCGACACTGTGCGCGCTCACTATTCTCTCTGTCGATCTCTCGGAATTGAAACACTGCACGCGGTCTGCGGTCCGTCGATGGGCTCCATGCAGGCCCTTGAGTGGGCCGCCCTTTTTGGAGATCGAGTCAAACGCGTGTTCGGCGCCATCGGCGGCGGTCTTGCGATTGAGCCGTATTTGATTTCACTCTTGGATCAGTGGGTCATGCCCATTCGATTGAATCGAGAAGAAGGCCTCATTGCATCACTTGAACTCGTCACCATCAATGCGCTCTCGCCCAATTGGGCCCACAACATGTTCAAGCGCCGGCCCTTTGCGATCACCGAGGCGCTGCGCGAAGTGGCGCGCACGCGAGCCGGCATAGCCGATGCCGACTCCTTTCTCCGCCTCGCTGACGCCGTTCGCAATTTCAACGTTCGAGAAAACGCAAAGAACATCTCCGCCAAGATTCTTTGGATTCCATGCCGAAGTGATTCTCTGATCTTCCCAGAGTTCGCCGAACGTGGCGTCGCCGAGATGAAAGCCTTGGGCCTCAACGTCGAGCTTGAATGGCTTGAGACCGACGGCGGCCATCTCGACGGCCTCAGCCAACTCGCCCCACTCGCCCCCACAATCCGCCGTTTTCTCGAATAGGCCAGAGGCCGAAGCGACACTCCCCAATCTTTCCGCGCCCCTGCGCGGAAAGCAGCGAAGGCCAGAGGCCGAAGCGACACTAATAGATTTTGAAAAACGAAATCGCCTTCGCGACGTTCTCTTGCGTCAGCGCGACGCTCAATGCGAGCGTCACCGCTCCTTCTTCAAAGCTGACAACCGAATGTGTCTTCAAGGCATTAAACAAGTACGGCCGGCCCGGCTCATAGCTAACGAGTCTACCATCAAGAACAAAATGAAAACGATCATCGCCCGTTCGGTTCAACGGAACGAGAATGCGAAAATAGTCTGGAATTTGATAGCTCACAGAGCCATCCCGATGCGGAGGAAAATGACCACCGGGCTGAAAACGAACAAAACGGCAACGACCGACATTGGGCATGAACGGCTCGCAAAGCCGATGAATCGCCGTGCAATGCCGATAGGCCGCTGTGGGAACATTAAAATCACACTCTGAAACTTTCTGACCAGTTTCTTTTGACCACTCATACAGCGAAAAAAGATCGGGAACTCCCGACATTCCACCGTCAAGGGAGGTCACCGAAAGCCCTTCTCGCGGATTCGACTTCTTTGCGCCGACAGCATTGTAGGGAACCCACGACGTCTCAAAAGACTTTAACTCATTGTGAAGCTGGTCCAGATCAACAACCTGATCCAACGGAATAACATCTCCATACAAATGGAGCTGTTGGAAGAGCTGCATTCGCTCTGTGTTCACTCTTTGAATCATTGCCCAATCGATGTCACCCACCGTGCTCTCCCCGATCTCACTCAAATCTATTTCTTCGGCGTACCCGCCCGAGAAGGGTCCACAGGCGGCTTTAACTGCGGCTTTTCAGTCTTTAAAACAGCATCTGTCTTTTGTGCTAACTCTGGGCTCTTTCCGACCAAAAAACGCCCCGAGTATTCGCTACCGAGACTGTTCCACTTGAGCATGCCATCGCGGCACCAGTAGACATTGGAGAATCCGTTGGCCTTCAGAACAAGTCCCGCCTTGTATCCCGCAAAATCGCGACGGTCTCGACCGATAATAATGATATGCGCACTCTGCGGAATCGCGTTGGGAACTACGAACTGGTCACCCACTTTCGCCAAAATGTCGCCACTCAAACCGCGTCGACGAAATAGAAACTCGTCCGATTCTTTGTAAACCGAAGACCAAGCACCGGGAATGTATCCCGCCGCAAAGTCAGCGCGACTGCGTATGTCTACAATCTCTGGCTTAATGGCCGGATCAAACATCAACCGCGCAAGCTGGGCCAAATCAATGACCGTGATTTGCTTGGACACCGTCGGCGGAAAGGCGATCATATTCTGAAAGTACGCCATTCCTTCATAGAAGTAGTAAACCCGCGTATAACCACGGCTGGCCAACAACAACGCCGCTCGGCGAGGACGCAAGTCAAAGATATCAGAACCGATCACCAGAATCGGCTGATCTTTTGCGACAGTCACTTTTGAAAGATCAAATCGATCACCTTGATTTGCAAAAGTCTCAGGACCACGCTCCAAGTTCAGTTCGCGGCCCAATTGATAGGGAGCGCTGACCGCACCTTTGACACGAGATCTCGCGAACTCTTTGGCCGTGCGAACATCCAGGACAAAATTTCCTGCTTGGATGGCCGTCTCGACCTGCTCTCGATTGATAGCGAGAACGCCATCGAGCTTCGGCCCCTGTCGCAACAACCCATTGCCCGTCTCAGAGAAAATAAATCGCCCTGACACAAAAATCGCGCGATCCATCGCCCCCAGGAGACCCGCCATACCGGCGATCAAACCATGCTGAGTGTCTGGAATGGTCGGCGACGGGTTCAAACCGGTCGGCATAAACCAACCAACATCAGCATAAAGTCCGCTCGAACCCTGCTTCAAGGCCAAGCGCACCGGATAGCCAACTTGAATACAGGAAACGTTGCGGTCGACCGCGAATACTCCCAGTCGACTGCGGGAAGACGAAAACGTATCGGGAACTAAGGCGTGATAGGTGGCGTCAGAAATTTCAGTTGGACGCCACGCCTCAACTGTTTTGCAGGCTTCAGTCGCTGCGATTCCGCTTTTAGGCTTAAGCTGCTCATCGATCAGCTGATCATATGGGCGCAATGGATCCAATAGCGACTTATCGCCAACCGTATACTGCGTTCCCGGAGCCGGAAGATCAATCGCATCCGCCGCAGGTGCCTCTCGCACAACGCTCGATACCACAAGACCAAGAAAAATGACTTTCGCGAAAAATTCGACGATGTTTCCCATAAGCGAAGCCTAACAGTCGCTGCAGACGAGAGCAAACACATGCACCCTGATGTAACACGCGAAGTAACAATTGAAACCACGGGCTTGTCGCGCAGCTACGAGACTTATAAAAAGCCTGAGGGACTGCTGAAATCAATTGAAGGCTTTTGGAAACGCGAGACGATCCAGAAGGTCGCCGTCCACCCTACGACGCTGACAGTTTATCGTGGACAGATTGTAGGCCTGGTCGGCTCCAATGGGGCCGGCAAAACGACTCTGCTGAAGCTTTTATCGGGGTTGATATATCCCAGTGCTGGGACGACCAAAGTCTTGGGCTATGATCCACACGAACGTCGACCAGAGTTTCTCCGACGGGTCAGCATCCTGCTGGGCCAAAAAGCCCAACTCTGGTGGGACCTGGCGCCGGCCGACAGCTATGAGCTACTTGCGAAAATCTACGAGATCGATAGCGCCGTGGCCCGCAGTCGCGTCCGCGAGCTCGCCGATCTGCTGGCGTGCACCGAACAACTTCACGTTCAACTGCGACGACTCTCGCTCGGCGAACGGATGAAAATGGAAATCATCGGCGCACTTCTACACCGACCCGAGGTGCTGTTCCTCGATGAGCCTACAATTGGTCTCGATATCATCGCGCAAACTAAAATCCGCGAATTCCTAGGCGAATATGTCAAAGTGGAGCGGCCCACCGTCATTTTGACCAGCCACTACATGGACGATATCTCTCTGCTGGCAGATCGCCTGATGTTGATCAGCCATGGCAAAATTGTATATGACGGGACCGTCGAAGCATTCACTGCAAAATCAGAGCTGCGACAAACCCTATCGCTGAAACTTGTCCACCCGCCGATGCAGGACGTGACCCTCCGACACGACTTTAAGATCAGTGCCGGCACACGGTCAGTTCGCTTTGAAATGCCAGCGCAATGGATTGCCGATGTGCTGGGCGAACTAATGGCACTCTCGCCAGTTTACGATATTAAAATTGAAGAGGTTGAGTTTGAAGACGTTATACGCTCCTTCATGGAGCAAGATGCTCGGCTGCGCGCGGCTGGCCATTCTCCAACAGCTTGAATATCGCTTCAACTTGATAGCGGATACGGTCATCCAACCGGTGATCGTCGGCCTCGTTGAGCTCACGCTTTGGGCGGCATTTTTTCATTCAACAGGAAACCAAACTCTCAATGGCTTTAGTCGTGAATACTACTTGTCTTACGCCGTCTGGGCGGCGTTTGTCTCACGCATATCCACAAGCTGGATGTACGAATCGATGATGATTGAGGACATCGAGAATGGGACCGTCAACTCCATTCTCGTCCGACCAATCAGCTTCTACGAGTACTACCTCGGGCAATTCTTCGGGTACAAAGTCTTCACCACTCTGCTCTCACTCGGCGCGCCGGTTGCGGTCTGCCTGTTCGCTGATTTACCACTCGTCATCAGCCGGCTTCCACTGACACTCGGGCTGGTCTTTTTCTATCTTTTACTTGTACACACGATGAGCGTCGCCATCGCCTCACTCGGCTTTTTCTTCTCGCGCATTCATCACATCACGGTAGCCAAGAATATTACGCTTTGGATGCTGACCGGCGAGCTCTTTCCTCTCGATCTTGCACCTGAACCCTTTCGCTCCATTCTTATCGCGTTGCCTTTCTCAAGTGCGGTCTATCGCCCCGTCGGCTATCTCACCGGCCGACTCGAGCTCAATACGATCACCGAGGGTTTCCTTTCCATTTCGTTGGGCCTTCTCGTTGCGACAGTGGTTGCAACTGCCCTTTGGAACGCTGGACGCCGACGGTACTCAGGAACGGGGGCGTGATGCTCAAGTACATCGGGCTCTTTAAAAGCTTTTTTAAGGCGAGTCTCATCTCCGAACTCGAGTATCGCTTCAACATCACTGTTCGACTCTTCACAGATGTTTTATGGTACGCAGCTCAACTCTCTGTCTTTGAGGTGATCTTCCTGCACACCAAGCAGCTCAACGGCTGGGCCATAGAGGAAACTCGCGTCTTCATGGGCGTCCTGTTCGTCACCGATTGCCTCTACATGCTCTTTTTCTCAGAGAATCTCGACCGCTTAGGAGAAAAGGTTCGGCGCGGCGATCTCGATCTGCTGCTAATGAAGCCGGTGAACTCGCAGTGGATGCTCAGTTGTCAGAAAGTCTCCGTCGCCTATTTAGGCAATCTCCTCATCTCGTCGGGCTGGCTTATTTTCGCACTATCGCGAGTATCGATTGATCCCTGGCGCGTTCTCTATTTGTTACCGATGATTCCGATCGGATTGATTCTCGTCTATTCAATTCGCTTCATGACCTCAGCGACGGCGCTGTATCTGACACGCGCCGATGCCGTAACGTATATCTGGTATCAGGTGTACCGACTTGGAACACGACCCGACACTATTTATCCAACCGCCCTTCGCTACGCCGTTCTTTCTGTGCTGCCGATTGCCTTCTTGGCGAGCGTCCCGACTCAAGTCATTCTTGGTCGCGCATCTCCGTTCGTTCTCATCTATGGCGCGCTGCTCGCGACGCTTTTTCTGCTCGCCTCTCGGTTTGTATGGCATCAAGGACTCAAGCGCTATTCATCGGCCAGCTCCTAGACTTTTAGGTACCTTCTTCCTTTTGGCGA
Source organism: Bdellovibrionales bacterium (assembly GCA_016713885.1). GTDB lineage: Bacteria > Bdellovibrionota > Bdellovibrionia > Bdellovibrionales > JAMPXM01. The sequence goes on from JADJOF010000009.1 coordinate 29,916, forward strand.
CTCGGCGAGTCGCCAAAAGGAAGAAGGTACCTAACCGAGCCATTCTAGACTCCGAAAATTAAAAAACGGAGCCGAAAAGACGTCATGGGAATGATTGATCGCTATAAAAAAACGGGTGGCTTTGTCCAACTTCTCACACTGCTTGAGACCTGTGGAACGCCAAAGCAAGCCAAGTTTCTAGAGATCATCAAACAAGAGAATCCTCGTTGGGCCATGGCCCTTCAAGCGAAGATTATTGATCTCGACCGCATTCTCAAGTGGACCGATACTGTCATCGGCGAGATTACTGGTGCCATGCGCGAAATCAACGTTGCTGTTGTGCTGAAGACCCTCGATCCCGCGGTTCAAGAACGCCTGCTGGGAACACTACCTCATATTAAAAAACGCAAAGTCGAAGATCTCATCGAAACGCTCAATCCCTCACCTGGTGAGATTGCGACATCCTTTGCACAGCTCTACGAAACAACACGACGCCTCACTCAAGAGGGAATCATCCGACTCGACAAGATCGACCCCATGCTCTTTGTCGACGGCGACATCGAAGATCGTCTGAGCCAAAACAAAGAGATCGCTGGAGTTCCCTCGCCTGCAGAAGCCGTTGCGGCGGTCAGCGAAACCCCGCACCCTCATCCCGTTGACATGGAATCGCCCCATCTTAAAGTCGTCACTTCTCTAGACTCACACGCCTGGAACGAAGCCGCCGACTCCAAAGATTTGAAGGCGGCCAATCAGGAGCTCACTATTCTCCGCAAGCGCGTCGCAGACCTTCAAAAAGAAAATGCGACCATGCGCCAAGAGCTTGCAGTCGCCCGAGGAAAACTCGAGCAAATCAAAAAGCTGGCTTAGCCGACCGTCGATTATCCAATTTTTTGCGCCGGCACTCCTCCCCAAGTTTCACCTTCGGGGATTTGTGTTTTAGGAAGAACAACTGAGTGTGCCATCACTCGGGCATTTTTTCCGATTGTCGCTCCGCCCATCACGGTGGCTCGCAAACCAATCGTTGCGCCGTCGCCTATCTCAACAGGTGCAAGAACAAGATATCCGCCCTGCCCATAGTGACCCACGATCGTCGCCGAACCGCCGATCGTCACCTTTTGGCCAAGCGTAATCAAACTTGGATCGGAAATGCAGGTCGAATTGATAATGGTCCCGCGCCCAATTTTCATCCCCATCATGCGATAAAAAAGAACCGCCATCGGCGACGGAGTAAAGAACTCAAGAAAGCTATAGCGCAACATATAGAGGACACCGTTATGGATATACCAGCGAATCGCCTCAAGAGAATAATAGGGACCCCGCCACGGCTTCAGGCGTTTTCCAAAAAGAAATAGAAAGTTGGCAAACGGCAACACGAACATCATCGAAATGCCCGTTAAGAAAATCGTGGCTACGGCACCCGCCCCGATGGCCCACGACGATACAAAGAACGAACTATCGGCTGTCAGCTGTAGAATCGTCCGCATCATCATCACTGCTGGTACGACTGCGAGACCTATCACCGTGCAGCCAATCGCATACAGCGGAATCACCAAGAGAATATGGAGCAAATTCTTTGATCGACGCATCATGGTCTCAACAAAACCACCCAAGCCACCGCGGCTACTCTGCGCTGGGTCGACGAACTGTCTTTCTTTTGTTTTCAGGGGTTCTTTTTGAGGCGTTTTTTCAGCGTTCTTGGTATCCATAGTCTTATCATGGCACAGAACTTTGACCGATTAACAGCGAAACCAACAGCTCGTCGCTTTCGCTGGATCGCCCCGACAACGGCCGGCCAGGCGCCCGATCTTGAAATTACCAAGGCGTATGGCCGAGGCGGTGTTGTCGTTGAGATCGGCTGCGGAGTCGGCTGGCATTCGATCACGTACTGTCGAAACCACCCCGAAAAGATCGTCATCGCCATTGAACGAACGCGCGATAAGTTTTCTCGTTTTAAGTCACGGATTTTAACCAATGCTCCGATTCCCAATCTCATCCCGGCGCACGGCGATGCCCTTCGGCTGCTTCCCCCGCATTTGGAGAACCTCAGTATTGATTCGGTCTTTATCCTTTACCCAAATCCAGAGCCCAAAGCGAAGGCTCAGCGTTGGATTCACATGCCGTTCTTGGACCTGCTCCGGGAAGCCCTTTGTCCTGAAGGCCGCGTGGTCTTCGCAACAAATGTTCAAAACTACGCCGACGAAATCTTAGCCACGGCGCCATCGCGCGGCTGGCTTGTTTCAAAGGACAAGCGTATAAACATCTGTGATAATCCCGACTTTCAACCGCGAACTCACTTCGAAAAGAAGTACTTCCTTCGAGGCGAGACGCTCAGACACATCGAACTCAAAAAGAAAGACCCATCATGAGCCTCATTATCGTTGATCAGTTCAGCAAGACCTCATCAAAACTTCGCGGTCATTTCGAGAAAATCACCAAGGACGATCACTCTCCCGATCGCTTTGTTTGGGACTTCTGGAACAAACCCGGTCGCTACGTCCATCTTCGCACACCGGCCGTGCGTTTTTTTCCAGAGCCTCTCTTTAAAAAATTGAAAGTGAGCTCCTCGCGTTTGGAGAGGAGCACCTCGGATGCCGCTCACTCTCGCCACTGTGGTTAAGCTGCTATGTCAACGGCTGCGAACAGCGGTGGCACGCTGATCGCCCTCACGGTCCGTGGGCTTTTGTTTTATCGCTTTCACCGGACGACATTCGGTTTAGCGGTGGCGAAACCATGTTGCTCAAACCGGCCGTGCTCAACTTCTGGAATTCAGTCTCACAGCTCGGCAATCAGTCTTTTGAAGAGAACGATGTCGTCGAGCGTGTTACCCCGACGTTCAATCGATTGACGGTCTTTGATCCGCGCATTCCCCACGGCGTCGCACCCGTTCAGGGAACGATGAATCCGCTCGAAGGCCGGCTGGTTTTGCATGGCTGGTTCACCCAGCCGCGTCCCCACTACAAGGGCACGATCGCAACCGAGAAAGTCGAGATCGCCCTGGCTCAGTTCGATGAACATCTCGGAGAAGATCTCTCTCAGAAAATGAATGAAGGCCTCTTCTCGAGCTCCGGAACCGCAGCCTATCGCATCGTGATTGCACCAACCGGCAAGGTGAGCAAAGTGATCGCTCTGGCTCATTCTCTCGCATCAGCAGAACCCGAGGGAGCCTACCGCGATCATCGCTTCCTCACGACATTGGTCACTGATCACTTCCGCTCGCACGCGTTTCCAAAGGCAAAGACCGGCTCGTCACTCACACTTCCGCTGACAATCGTCGGCGCGACCGAGGACTAGAGAATGACTAGCAAAGCGACGCTCGCCGGTGGCTGCTTCTGGGGAATGGAAGCTCTTTTTCGCAAAATCCCAGGCGTCCTCGATACCGAGGTTGGATACTGCGGCGGCGACGCCAGTACCGCCGCCTACACCTTAGTTAAAACCGGCGATACCGGACACGCCGAGGCCCTCCAAATCAGTTTTGATCCCAGCATTGTCAGCTACCTTCAGGTCTTAGATTTCTTTTTCAGAGTACACGATCCATCGACGAGGAATCAGCAGGGCGGCGACGTTGGCACGCAATACCGTTCCGTTATTTTTTTCCACGACGATGAACAGCGAGCACAGGCCCGCGCAATGATCGATACCGTCGAAACGTCAGGCGCCTGGGGGCCGAAGATCAGCACTGAACTTATTCCGGCGTCTTCGTTTTTTCCGGCAGAAGCCTACCACCAAGATTACCTCGAGAAGAATCCCGGTGGGTACACTTGCCACTTCGTTCGCAAGCTTCCGAGTTTTATCGCGTGAATGTCCTGCTCTTTGCCGACAATCAAAGAGCAGGCGATCGCTTTCTGCTGTCGCCAGCACAGACTCAACACGTCCACACTGTTTTAAAGGCTAAAAATGGCGATCGGCTCCGCATCGGTGCCATCAATGGCTTTCTTGGCCATGGCATACTCCTGGATAACGACAGCGTGCAGATCGAAGATCTCTCAACGCCGCCACCAAAGAAGATCGACGTCGATATCATTCTCGCTCTACCGAGGCCGAAGAACTTAAGGCGCTGCGTGCGCGCGCTTGCCAACTATGGTGTTCAAAGTATTCATATTTTGCATTCGTATCGCGTCGAAAAAGCATACTGGCAATCCCCCCTCTTAGAGACGCCCGTGATGCACCAAGCCCTTCTTGATGGACTCGAGATTGCCGGGGACTCGGTTCTCCCAAATCTTCAATTTCATCGGTATTTCAAACCGTTCGTCGAAGACTTCGCCTCGAAGCTTCAACATGAACGCAAGCTCGTAACAGTCAAAGACGGTGCAAATGACTGGCAGCAGCTCTGCGCCTCTCGATCCACGATCGTGGCCATCGGTCCAGAGGGTGGCTTTCTTCCCTATGAAACCGAGCTTTTTCAGGCCAATGGATTTGACTCGATCAATCTTGGAGCACGTATTTTATCTGTCGAAAATGCTTTGAGCGCGGTTTGCGCCTTCGCTCTTTAATTCATAGCGGCAATCAGCTATAACAAGATGACACAAAGCCACGAGGTAACTTTTTTTGATTCAGAAAAACGACATGAAAGCCTGGGGATGGGACGAGCACTGGAACAGCCTCTGGCAAACCGAAGTCGACTCGACCGCATCTGCCGAACCCGGCCGTGTGATCTCAGAGTCGCGAGGCGCCTTTGAGGTCGTTCATCCCAGCGGAGTGAGTCGCGCGACACCGCTCGGAAGACTTCGTAAGCAGGGCCAACTCTGGCCCGCCGTTGGCGATTGGGTTCGTATCGAACTCCACTCGGGCGGCGCACAGATGACTCACGTCCTACCACGACGCACCTGTTTACAGAGAAAGGCCGCCGGTGAAACAGAAGACATTCAGATTCTCGCCGCGAACATCGATCGAGTCTTTGTGGTCACCAGTCTCAATAGCGATCTCAATGTTCGCCGCCTCGAGCGCTTCTTTGTCGCCGCTCGCGACTCTGGCGCCGCCGTTTCTCTTGTTTTGACGAAGGCCGATCTTGTGACAGCAGACGATGTCCATCGTCTGCTCAGCGAGTTTCGAATTCGCTTTGGTGACGAGCTCGACGTCCATCAGACTTCAACACAAAATGGACTCGGCATCGAAGCACTCCTCAAGCTCTGCCAGGTCGGCAATCCGACATCAGTTTTCTTGGGTACATCCGGCGTCGGCAAATCCTCACTGGTGAATGCTCTCCTGGGTCAGAATGTCCAAGTCACGGCAACGATCCGCAACGACGACGACAAGGGACGCCACACGACGACCGGCCGCAATGCTCTGCAAATCCCAAGGGGCGGCATCATTATCGACACGCCCGGAATTCGTGAATTGCAGCTCACCGACGTAACCGAAACGGTCGACGAGGCATTTCAAGACATCGAAGCGCTCGTGCTGCAATGCAAGTTCACCAATTGTACCCACGACAAAGAAAAGGGCTGCGCTATTCAGGCCGCTCTTTCGAACGGTGCACTCAGCGCTGACCGCTTGCTGTCGTATCAGAAACTCAAGGCCGAAGCCGAAGCTCGAGCCAAGCGTACGAAACGCCGCTAAGCTCGATCGCCTTTCTTACGGCTGCCAGGTCTTCACGATACGACGAAGCTCCGACTCTTTTTCATTGATGAAAAAGCCGTAGTAGTTCTCAAGTGGCAACATCAGCTGCGATATTTCGGGCGTATAGATCATTGGCCTTCTTCTTCTCGCCACCCAGGTTGTATAGGGTCGCGATCACGCCTGGGTTCTTTGAGATATCAAAGTTCGCAAGCTTCGAATAGCGCTCAACTATCAATGCGACATTAGCGGCGAGGAACTGCAGGTTTGTTCTTGGATTGATGATACTCTCATAAATTTTCTCTGGCTCTTCAACCGTCAAAACCGGGTAGCCCGTCTTCGCTGTCACCATATCTGTCACCATGAGCGCTCGGATTGGATCCAGCTGCCCAAGGCCGTAGGTAAACCCAGACCCAATGGGATTGAAGAACGTGAACTTTAAAGACTTCGGTGGATACGTTTCGCCATCAACCACTTTACCGCGGAAGGTTCGGTCCCAAACGGCGCCGACGCAGTCCCAGTACTCGGCCTGTGTCCTTCCAACAGTAACAGCCTCCGGACCACATTTCTGAACAAAGGCATCCAGCTTGATGACATCTGACAATAGCTTGCCGCCGACAACGCTCGATCGAAATCGAAGTGCCCAGTGACCGGCCCAGCTCACAGCAACGGTTTGCGCTTTATCAACTAAACTCACGTTGAATGTGTGTTCACCGACAACTGCGGCAAGAACAAGAACAGGATCGATACCAAATGCTGCGCCGACCTCATTCAAAATTCCTTGTAACTGCTTATCGCCGGTGACTTTCTTAATCGTCGCCTGATAGCGCTTCTCAAGTTCAACCCGAAGCCCAGCCGGGTCATTTTCAAACTCGGCGAACTTCGTTTTAGTATCCTCGGGCAAATTCGCAAACAGCGTTTCCCATGTAATCTGTGGATTGCGGTTCCCTGCTGGAACGGAAATCTGAATCTTGCGACTCTGATAGGCATCGGCGGTGATTTCACTCGAATCGGGAGCCACTGAATCCTGCGACGAATTCCACAGATTGATCTTCGAACAACCGACAAAAGTTGTTCCAGCCAAGACAGCGGCGATACCCGCTGTAATCCACGATTGACGTCGCATAACGTTCCTCCAACGCCCAGACCTGAACGCCTGGAACCGTGCGCTTACAGTGCAAAGCGCGGCCCTGAGCCACAACACGTCAGAATGAAAAAAGGAGCCGATTGGCTCCTTTTTTGGCCCTAAATTGTCACTTCTAACGCCAGTGAGGCGCCGTAAAAGGCCTCGTTATGCGCGGCCTCCACGCTCAAGCGGGCGAATGCCCTCCATCACGGCCATTGCTGTCGAGATCATGGCCGATGGATCATTCACATTCGAAGGAACAATAATGGCACGAGCATCATAGGCAATCTGCCCAAACTGCTTCACGTACTCTTCGGCAATCTTCAGCTTGGCCGCCTGATCGCCTCCGGGAGAATTCAATACCTGAGCAATCGCGCTCAATCCTTCAGCGGTTGCTTTCGCAACAGCGAGAATCGCCTCCGACTTACCCTCAGCTTCGTTGATTTGCTTCTGACGATCCGCTTCTGACGCCTTAATCGTCTCTTGCTTCAAACCCTCGGCGCGATTGATCTTTGAGTCGCGATCCGCTTCCGAGGTCAAAACGTTCGCACGCTTTTCGCGCTCGGCGCGCATCTGCTTTTCCATCGCCTCCAGAACGTCTTTCGGAGGTTGGATCGACTTGATCTCGTAGCGCAGAACCTTCACACCCCATGGCTCCATCGCGCTTTCAATCGCAATGATGACGGCGCTATTGATCTTATCACGCTCTTCAAAGGTTCGATCGAGATCGATCTTGCCGATCTCTGAGCGAAGAGTGGTTTGTGCCAACTGAACGACCGCCTGAACGTAGTCGTTGATTCCATAGCTCGCCTTAATCGGATCAACGACACGAAAGAACAAGACGCCATCGATATGCACCGAGACGTTGTCCTTGGTGATACAAACCTGAGCTGGAATATCGAGTACGATTTCCTTCAGCGAATGCTGGTAACGAATCACATCGACGAACGGAATTACGATATGAAGGCCGGCCTGCATCGAGGTTTGAAACTTCCCTAGCCGCTCCAGAATCCAAATTTCTTGCTGAGGAACAATCCGAACAGCCCGAAAAAGAAAAATTCCAACAAACACAACAAATACGATCGCGAAGATCGACATCTCACCACCAAGTATCATTGGCCCACTCTTTCAATAATCAATTTAATTCCCGCTGTCTTCACAACCCGTACACGATCGCCGACAGCGATCGCCGAACTCCCCGAATTCACGACTGTCCAAGGAGCCCCCTGGTAGATCATCGCACCTTCCGCACCGATCGCAAGTTCGCGATCGGCACTAAACTCCGACTTTTCATCTACCGAAAAGTCAGCGGCGGGGCGCGCCGCTAAACGTGCTCGAATCCACTTGCGTCCCACGGCCAAGCCGAGCAGACCCAGAAGACCAAAGACGATCAGCTGCACCTCATTTGGCATCGGCACGATTGCAACGGCCACAGCCATAATCAGCGCCGCTACCGCAAAAAACACGAGCACAAAACTGGTTGTTAAAATCTCGCCGGCAAAGAGGATCGCCGAGAGCGCCGCCCACATCCAAAAAGGATTCATTTCCATATCCTCGATTGGACGCTAGACGGCGGTTTTCGTCATCAAAAACGAACATCGATCAGACCCGACAATCGACCAGGATGTCGGGCCTCAAAGAAACACTGATAGAATTCAGTCGACGAAGGCCGAGTTCATAAGCAGGCAAGCGTGGCATCTCTTGCTTTGGAAACTCGCCGGTCAGACTGTTCAAGAATGCAACGATCGATTTGATCTCGCTTTTCGAGAGGTCTTTACCGAGCTGCACTTTGCCCATCACGCGGACCGCTTCGCTTAAGTCAGCCACAGCACCGTTATGAAAGTACGGCGCGGTCAGCGCGATGTTGCGCAAAGTGGGAACGCGCCATGTGTTCTTATCGCCTTCATTCTTTGTCACATCAAAGCGCCCCAGGTCTTTCGAAAAACCATAGGTCTTTTCAATATTCGCGTCCGGCATCAACGGGAACTTCTGATAAAATCCCGTACCGATCGGCATTTTCGGTCCAGAGAAATGAGCACCGCTATGACAAGCAACACAGCCTGTCTTTTGGAAAGTCTCCCAACCTTTTTTTGCGTCAGCAGAAAGAGCCTTCACATCACCCGCGTTGAAGCGATCAAAAGGAGAATTTTCCGTCACGAGCGTGCGCTCGTAGGCCGCAATCGCCTTTGCGACTTTGTCGATCGTAATAGCATCCTTGGCTGATGCTTTACCGCCAAATACTTTGGCAAACGAATCGCGGTAGCCGTCAATCTTCTGTAGGCGCGCGACGGCCATCGAGTGATCCTTCATTCCCATTTCAATCGGATTCGTCACGGGCCCTTTTGCCTGATCTTCGAGGAGATTGGCCCGACCATCCCAAAACTGAACGCTGTGAAAGGCCGAATTCCAAACGGTCGGAGAATTTCGGCCACCCAGTTGCCCCTTCACTCCAGTCGACGTGCGGACCGAGTCCTCGCCACCCGCCATAACGTTATGGCATGAGTTGCACGACACGGTTCCGGTCGACGACAGGCGAGGATCAAAGAAAAGCTGACGGCCAAGATCGATTTTCTCCTGAAGCCCCGGTCCCGACATCAAATTGTCGGCCGGCACATGCATATCAGATTTACTCAGAATATAGGTTTTGTCCTGAGCTTGAGCCAAGCCGACACTCAAACCCACAACCGCAGCTACGATCAAAATCATCTTCATATTTTCCCCTTTACCGGAAGTCCCGCGTTCACCATGACCTTAATGGCATTCGTCGATGGACACGGACCGGATTTGTACTCATAGGAGAATGTCATAACTCCATCGACGACATCATCTCGAAAATGATGATTTCGCAAACCTTCGACGCTTCCCTCTAACGTGGAGAGATCCAAATCGTGAGTCGTCACCAGACCAAAGGCCCGAGTGCCCGCCAATGCTCTTATCACAGCCTCGGCGCCGATGCGGCGCTCTCTATTGTTCGTGCCGCGAAAGATCTCGTCGATCAAATATAAACTCGTCATTCCGCTATCGCTTCCGGCCCGCTTCAAAATCTCCACCAGATCAGAGACTTCGGCGTAGAACGACGAAAACCCATCGGCCAACGAGTCGCTCGGACGAAGCGAGCTTTCTACACGAATAGGTGCCAGCTTCAACGCCTCGGCCGGCACCTTCGCGCCTGCCTGTGCGATTATCACATTCATCCCAATCGATCGAAGAAAAGTACTTTTTCCCGCCATATTGGATCCGGTCACCAGATGGCAACGCTGGTCGCGCGCCAGCCGAATGTCATTCGCCACTCGCTTTTTCTTCGACAACAGCGGATGCACGACACCCCGACCATCAATTCCAAAACTGGTATCAGCTGTAAACTCAGGCCATGAGACACCATGCGCTCGATTCCACTCGGCCAATGCGCAATCCACTTCAAGCTCCGCAAGAGCCGCAGTCCAATCACCGATGCGATGCTCAAGATCGCGTCGCGCAAGCTCCATGCGAATCGCCCAAAAGAAATCCCATGGAGCTGCAACGTTAATCAATATCGCAACCAACGGATTCTGCCGAACACCAAGTGCGCCGGCCGCCCGCTCAACGCGAGCCAACACCGGAAGCGGGCCCGCATCACCCATCAACGCGCCAGTGCCGCCAGCCATGTCCGCGCCCGGCACCGCCTGCAGCCTCGTCACCAGTTCCTTCATCACCCGAAGACTTCGACCGAGCTGCATGGCTCGCGGATAGGCCGCGAGCAAATCCAAATCTCGAGCAAATAACACGTAGGCGCCAAGCCATGCGATCAAGGCCAACGTCGCCAGCCATTTCACACCCAAGGGAAAAGCGAGAATCAACACAATCTGAATCGCGAGAATGATCGAAAATCGAATATAAAGTCCACGCGCTGGAAGAGTGGAAAGCGCCTTTGCTGCCAGTGTCTGCAGTTCCTCGGTACTGACCACGGCCTCCAATGTCGATGACCGTCGCAATAGCGCACGCCGCAACACCCGCGATCGCTCCCAAAACTTCACGCGCTGCTGGCGCGCCTGAACAACACCGAGCTCTGGCGGCGGCTCGACAAGCCTGCGGACAAAGCGACGATACCCCTCGCTCGTAATAAAAAATGGGAACAAAGAAACAAAACCACTCGCGCCTAAAATGTCGAGATCGCGGACCAGGTGCGAATCCTTAAACTCCGAATCTGAAAAGACCAGGTGCCCGGAGCGCGGCACTAAAGCCTCCAATGCCTCCAGCTGCCCTTCCAAAACAACACGCCCGCGCCAAATCTTCAGACGATCTTTCAAACGTTGATGCACAACGATCAAAACAACAAAGGCCACGATCGCTGCCGAAGCCAGCATCGTCCAGATGGAAGGAGCGGCCGGCCGTGAAGCCATGAATGCGGAAAACGCGATCGCCACAAAGACGCCGGCACGAATCCCTCTCAACTTCTGATCGATCTTTTCAACGCGAGACAGAGAAAACTGGAGATGACGAGAGCTCATCTGATGAGTGAATCACACTCGGCGGAGTTCGCAAGTGTTGACGCCATAAAGCCCTTTCGTCGACAGACTCCAACCTCGGCTCCGAGCATCGTCAAGAAAACCAGACCAATAGCCCCGGCCCGGATCGGCAACCAGCGCAAGCCCACCGGGAGCCACGACTCGATCCAGAAAATTCAAAAGCGTCTGCGGCTGAACTTTGTCATACAACACGTCGCTCGCCAGCACGAGATCCCAACACTCCGCCCCCGCCCACTTCGACCAGTCCGCCAAAATACACGGCAGCGTCTCCAGCCCATTCTCGCGACAGTTGCGATCAAGAAACACAGGTACATCGGGATGTATATCCATTGCCGTCGGACGCAATCCCAGTTTTGCAAGAACCAGCGACGGTAGAGCCAATCCACAACCGACTTCGAGTACGCTTGAGCCCGCGACGACACGATCGCGCAGCTCAACAGCCATTTCGGCCAAGACACGACCGGCCGGCCATAGTATCCCAAAATAGGGGCACATCTCCTCAAAGAGCTCTTGTTGCCCCCGCTCGAGGTACATCTTAAAGAGACCGTCGATCGTCGCATCGATATCGGCCAGCATTTCAAAACGCAGTTCGACCTGTTTTGGTTCTGTACCAAAAACCATCGCTTCATACTTCGTTTCGTATGGAAACCCAGAGCTCGATTGAATCAAAAATAGACCCGAGCACCGATGCCAAAATCCAAATCCGCACTGGTCGCCGGAACCAAATTCATGACCAATGCAATCTCGGCAAAGACCTCGATGGCTTTTTGGTTGAAGTTCGTCTCAATTCCAACCGGAAGACGTGGACCGATTTTTGTCTTCGCCGCCTCGTTGTTTTTCGAATTCACAAAAAGCATTCGGCCACCAATGCCGTACAACATTGAAAACGGAACTGTTTCCACATGAAACAGGCCGCGACGGTGCCACAGATAGTCGGCATGAAACTCCAAGCCCGTCTCTGAGCCGAAGTTCCAAGCCAAAGCAGCATCAATCGATCGCTCCGCACTTTTATAGTAGTTCGCGCTGATTCCAGTCGGATCACCCAAAACCAATCCGATACCAAACGGCCCCGGTGCATCCGCCCGACTCTCAGCAGCTGACAAAATCACCACGGCAAAAACCAAAAGCAGTTTTCTCATTTCGCTCGTCCTCATCGCTCAAGATCGCTCAAGTTTCACCAAGCGAAACGCCAGTACGGTGCCCAACACACCGACAAACGCACCGATGAGCGTATCGCTCAGCCAGTGATTCAGCGTCACAACTCGGGTCATGGCAATCGTAGCAGCAACTGCGAACCAGCTCCACTGCCACGCGCGCTGCTTGGGGCCAAGCAAGACCATCGTCGCTGCCACCGTAAACGCCACTTGCGAATGCCCCGACGGAAGCGAATGCCACTCATAGTTGGAGTTCACAAAATCAAACCGCGTTGCCTCCAGATGGAGGTCCGCATATGGCCGCTGGCGCCCCACAAGATGCTTGAGGACCTGAACCAGCAAACCGCTGAGCGTCAGCGCCGCAAGCGCATAAACGGATTGATTTCGTAACAGCCGACGCCGCAGAACCAGCCCCAATACGAACCCTAGACCGGCTAGACCAAAGTAAATGTCCGCTTTTCCGAGCTCTGTCACGCGGACCGCTAAAAGATGAAGCGGTCCACCGAAAAGTGGCTTGAAGTGCCGAGCCAGCGGTCGGTCCAGGTAAAAAGCCAACCATGACAGCGGCGATAGAGTCAGCAGCAGCATCCCCAAAAATCGCGCACTCGCCGCCCAACTGCGCACCGCCGCATTCAAACTCAAATCAACCAGCCAACGACGAGCATTCTCAGCATGAACCATTGCGCATCAAGATTAGTCCTCACCGAGGGTGAAAGCCACTCAATAGTGCCGCCCTGGGGCCGGGCCAAACCAACAAAGGCCGTCTCCACCTAAGAAATCTTGTATTCTCTTGGCCCCCTGCCACCGGTAATGATCGCAGTTATGGCAAAAATTCTTTTAATCGATGACGAAGAAGAACTCCTCGATCTCTTTCACGAGGTCCTACAAAATGTCGGGCACTCAGTCTGTAAAACAAGGTGTTGGGACGACGCCGGTCATCTCTTCGACGACGGCATCAAAGTCGACCTCATCGTCGGCGACGTTTACACACTTGGACACGATGCTTTTACATTCATCAGAAGTCGCGTTCACGCGCAACACGACTTGCCGCCAGCGATTCTCATTACTGGCAGCTGCTCCGACGACGATCTTCAGCACGCCTCAACTCTTGCCTATGCAGTTCTATCTAAACCGTTCTCCAACCACGTCCTCATCGAGGAAGTCTCGCGCTGTCTTGCCCATCGCAAAATAAGCTGAGGTCCCATCCGGGCCCTCAGCTCGGAACGGTTACTGCTCGGCCCGTGTCTGCCCAACTAAGCGCGAGAAAAACCCGCCCTTACCAGAACCAATTTCTATCGATCTCGGTTTCTTCGCTTCAGCCTTCGGCAACGCAACATGCAGGACGCCGTCTTCCATATTGGCCTCAAGCTTGGCCATGTCGATCGTCTCAGGCATCATAAACTGACGTGAAAATCGACCGGTCACTCGCTCGTACCGGCGGAAGCCACCCTCAACTGAGTCGCGTTCGCTTTTTCGCTCGCCGGTGATCGAGAGTGTTCGCCCGTTCACATCAACTTTGACGTCTTCCCGTTTAACTCCTGGTAAATCAACTCGAACCAAAAAGGCATCATCTGTCTCTTCGACGTCGACCCTCGGAGCAAACTCGGTACGATCAAGAGTGCGGTCAGCGTACGCACGACTCGGAGCAAACGCCGACTCAAAGAACTGATCAAACTCATTCATTAACCCAAGTGTGTTTCTCATCGTTTATTCCTCCATTTCACAGTTCTAAAATGAGAAGAGATAAGACGCGGTCAAGCTGACCAAAGTGAAAATTTGGTCGCCTTGACAAGAACGGTTTTGAACTCAAATTTATTTCTTAAACAGAAGCGCCGTCATCGCGACGACGTACAACGTCACCGGCCAATAGTGCAGCGCTGATCGAATCCAAAATCGCGCATGTGCTCCGATATGTTTCCACAGCATGTGCCCGGTAACGACACCAAGACCCAAGGCCAAAAAGAATCCGGGAAACGTAAACAAGGCTCGCTGTTGCTCGGGGATACTCTTCGCAAAAACTGCCATCGCGGCCATGTAGGCTGCAAAAAACAAAGCCGATAGAACAAATACCACAAATCGTCCGCCGGAGGCGCGAATGCGAAACTCGGTCGACAACTCGTTTTTCAATAACAGACTATCCTCGTAGAAAAAAAGCTCGTCATCCGACATTTCCCGAAGAACCTTTTCTGGTAACGGTCCCTCTGGGCTTTTCAACCATGGGTTCATCGCGTCCCACCACTTCGCACACAGAGCACCGCGTGCCGGTCTTGAGCCGACGATGAGACGAAAACCTGAGGCCCCTTAAACGCACCCGGATCCACCTGTGCCGCCCGTGTCCCGGGAGTCATCCAAATGTAGAACGCTCGATCCGCCGAGATCTCCGCCTGAGCCGTGCCCGCATAGAGTCCCCAATCCAGACCTTGTTTCGAACAAAACGCCTCTGCCTCTGAAAGCGTTAGTTGAGTCAGCTGACCTGCTTCATTCGTTGCAAACATCCAGTCCGCTCCTGACGTTTTCCGAAGCCGAACAGCAAGCGGACGCCTCTGCAGACGTTCATTGACTCCCGCACGCCACTCTTCAAATCGCTGTGGGATAACGGTCGACCAATTGAAATACTTCACACCGACCACAGTCACGGCAATCAATATCGCCGCCAAGAGGGGCAGTATAAAATCAAAAGTCAGATCAACGGCCCGTCGAATTTTCAATAGGACCCAATCGGCCAACTCCACCGCCAAGAATGCCGAAAGGCCGCCCAAAACCAAGCTGATCACCATTGGTGCCTTAATTAATTTTGTCAGCGCCGCAAAAGGTGCCGCGCAGATCATCAGACAAATAAACGTAACGATCAGCTGCATGATCGAATCGCGCGAAACCATCGACGCGCGCCGACCGGTCAGTCGCGGGACAGGCTGCAGTCGGCTATAGAACGAAAGAATCCGTTGAATTCGTTTTTCACGAAAATAAGCCCTTACCTTCTGGTCCCAGACAACGGTCATGATTAGAAAATTATAATGATATCAGAGAGTTGAGTACCGCCTTAATCAAATCTAGACCGAAGGGTCTTGGAAACCGACATGAGCCGTGCTACGTTGCCACTATGTTAAGCATTGCCGTTTGCGAGTCGAAGGAACATAGGGTTCCAGACCTCCAAAGTGGCCCCCAAGCCTTGAGGAGGTCTTATGGGTAAGAAGCTGTATGTAGGAAATCTTCCATATTCAACAACGGAAGAAGATCTGACCAATCAGTTCGCCGAGTGCGGAACTGTTTCGAGCGTCAAGATCATCACCGACCGCGAAACTGGCCGCAGCAAAGGCTTTGCGTTTGTTGAAATGAGCACAGACCAAGAGGCGGCGGCGGCAATCTCTAAGTTCAACGGCATGATGGCGGGCAGCCGCGCGATGACCGTGAGCGAAGCTCGTCCGATGGCTCCCCGTGAAGGCGGCGGTGGCGGCGGCGGTCGTGGTGGTGGCGGCTACGGCGGTGGCGGCTACGGCGGTGGCGGCGGTGGTCGCGGCGGCGGTCGTTGGTAGTAGACACCAGCATAAAAAAGCCTCCGACATCGAATGCTCGGAGGCTTTTAACTGATCGACGGATCGTCGTTCAGGCGCTAGTGAAAAACTGGAAGGGTCGCTGGAGTTTCCCGCGGCCCTTTTTCATTTCTGAGTTCAACTTCCGGTTGGCTGACTTCGACATCCTCATCTTCGAAGCGATCCTCTTCAGAACCGTCGTCGAGTCGAACATCTGTCGCCTCTATATCAAAAATCAGATCCTGACCGGCGAGAGGATGGTTCGCATCCAAAACAATCTCATCGGGCCTGATCTCAATCACTCGGTAAAGCAGACCATCTGGAAGCGACACTTCCATCCCCAGATGGGGCTGACGTTCAATCGGCCACTCTTCGGCCGCAATCGTATGAATGCGTGTCGGGTCGTAATACCCGTAAGCATCCTGAGCATGCACGAAGATCTCGCGACGCTCTCCCTTAGTGAGATTTTGCATCTCACGGACAAGACCAACCAGACCCGCCTGTGAGCCACCCTGGAGGTCAGTGCTGACGTTCTGATTCACTGACGTACTGATAACGTGACCAAACCGGTCCTTAAGCGTGCATCGAAATGAGACGATTTGCGCAGACATTGGATCCTCCTTCCCTTTGATACATGTACAGTATCGGTCGGCGCGAAGGAGGAACAGGTAAAGTTAGCGTTAAATACCTAGACGTCGAACAAAAACAGCGCCGTTCTGTCCATGGCGCTAGCGGCCAAGCCTACGGCGGAGCTCGCGAAGGCGCTCGATTGTTGTGGATTCTCGTGATTTGAGAATCTTATCAAAATCTTCAGTTTGATAGGCTCGGTGCCGAGAGTCCTTGGCGCCCAAAGCCCGTACGTCGTCGTAAGCCACGTAGGGAGCCAGCGCTGCACGCACTCGGGCAAAAACACCGCGAATCATATTTTCGTCAATTCGACGGTGGAAGAGCTCACGGGCTTCACGACTCAACTCAGAGTAAAGCACTTGATCATCCGCGATTTTCGCATCGAGTGGGTTTTCAAAGCCGTAGAGGAGACTCGTCTTGAACTGTTCTGCGCGAGTCTTATGCACCTCTCCCGCATGGGGGGCCTTGAAAAGATCATCAAAGTCCCAAGGAAAGATACCGAGCTTATACGGCTTTCTCTTCGCATCGATATAGACATAGACCTCATCGGCAAAATCGCCATTCATCAAAAGCGAGTTCACCAAAATCCAATCCATGTACGATCCAAGTTCCATCTTTTCGCGAAGCGACTGGAGAAGCGCATCGCCAGAAAGATTTCGCACGTCAGAATAAATCGCCTTAAAGTGCGCTTGCGCCGCCGAGTCTTTAAGCGACTCAGCCGAATCAACGGTTTCCACCGAAGCGCCATAGCTACGCCGACCTACCCATGAGTCATCACCAACCAGCCGGCGAATCGCTCGCTTCGGCTTTTCGGTCGCCAGGTAAAGTCCTTGTGGTTCGCCATTGATAAACAGTCGCGCATACTCCGTGCGCAGATCAAAAAACTCAAGACTTCGAAATATTTCAAAACCCAATCGGGTCGAAATATAGCCCGAGTCCTGCCACATGCTAACCAAGTTGAAGGTCTTTGCCGTCACACCCGTCACGCCGGGAAGCTCCACTTTTTCTTGAAACTCGAGCTCGAGGCAGCGACGCTCCGCCGAGAGACAGCTCTGACCGCGCGTGCGCAACTCAACAGGCAGAGTTTGCTTTACGGCACCGTCGACCTCAATCACCGCCCGACCCTGTATGGAAACCTTCTTACCCTTCGACGTCTTCAAGAGCTCATGACCGTCAACGGGGAGCTCAACCCGAATTGTATTCACTTCGGCCAATGCGGGCGATGCCGATACCAGGCCAAAGTAAAGACCGGCAGTGACAAAAAGGGGCATCAGTTTGAACGACATTGCGCTCTCCTGCAAAAGGGGTTGCCTTACAGACCTATCCCCTCTGTGCTTTGCAGGATTCAGACTCAGTGAGCCTCAGTCGAGCTGCAGACTGTTAAAGGCTCTCGAATCGTGATCGAACTCGTAGAGCTCGCCAGATTCGAGATCAAAATAGGCCCCGTGGAGACTCAAGCGCCCTTCCTCAATCGCCAATTGGACAAACGGAAATGTTCGCAAATTATCGATCGAAATTGCAATCGACTCGAGCTCGCATTGACGACACAGCACATCTTCGTCGGCCGCTTCATTGTCTCGCAAAACCTTTTCCCGAGCAGGAGCAGCGATCTGCATCCACTGCCCAACAAAACTTCCTTCGATAGGATTCTCATTCTGCATCAGTGATCGAATACCACCACACTGGCGGTGACCAAGAATCACGATGTTCTCGACGCGAAGATTGACGACGGCAAACTCAATCGCCGCACTGACGCCGTGGTAAGTCCCGCCGCGCTCAAAAGGTGGCACCAAATTGGCCACGTTGCGAACGACAAACATTTCACCAGGAGATGCATCGGCCAAAATAGCCGGATCAACACGCGAATCGCTGCACGCGATCATCAAAGTCTTGGGCGTTTGCCCGCCCTGTAATCGCCGATAGATGGAGCTATCGGGATCGAAGTAGCGGGTTCTAAAACGGCGGAAGCCAGCCAACAGTCGTCGAATCTCTTTCGATTGCATCTCTTACCCCACGCGGTAGCAGTTTTATGCTGACGATTCGAAGATTAGTCAAAGCAAAGAGCTGACCGACATCCGTCGTCGCTTAGTTCAAAACGAATGGTGTGTGGCGGTCCGCCATCGCGTGCTGCTTTGCTTCCAAAGCCTTAATCGTTTGATTCAAGTTCGCCATCAACGCGTCGTACTGCGCTTCGCTCATGTTGATAACCCAAAACGTTTCGTACTCAACGTAGGCAAACATGCCGATCGCCGCAGTGCCTGCGAATTTTGCCGGCACGCTCATCTGCTTCGTCATCACTTTCAACGATTCGTACACGCGCAAAACTGATGCGCGAACCTTGCCCATATCGCCGCGCGAAAGATTCCACGCCTCTTTCACCAGTGCCGCTGTCGGCTGCGCACCAGAAAGCCATTTCTGAATCAACTTGTAGTTTGCCGCTACCGTCACACCTGTCGCTGCTGCCGAAGAACCGGTATTTAGAACATCATTTTCGAACATATCAGAGACCTGGCGGCTGCCTTCGAATGACATCTTCAAAATCTGATAGAACTTGATCTGTGTTTCGATCATCACGATCTCAGCCGCTTGCTTCACAGCAAAGTCCTCGGCGGCGCTGACGGCGGCCGACGATGAAGCGATTTCTGCCGGGATCTCGATTTCAGCGGTTTTCGCGATTTGCGACAGACCCATCACAAGAACGAACGTGGTAGCAAAGACAGATTTCCTACGAAGACTTCCTCTCTGATAGTTGAAGTCGCCGATTTTACTCTCAGACAGAGGTCCCGTTTCGAGTGCTCAGATTGTTTAGGAATCTCTGACAATCAAGCATGTAAGAATCGCCCTGTCCTTCGTTCAAGTCCGATTGGCCCTTTCAATTGACTCTGTTAGGGCCCGCTCCGAACCTATTCCTAGAGGAGGTCTCAATGGGAAAATTTGCACAGCTGCTTCTGCTCAGCCTGATCTTTACGGTCCCGGCCTATGCGTGACGGAGGTTCGGGCTTTTTGGTCGGTCTAAGTGTTATCAGCCTCAACGAGTCCTATGATGGAACAACGGTCGGCAATAGCGAATCCTCTCGAACCGTGGCCGACGTCAAAATGGGCATGGTGATGGCCAGCGGTCTCTACGTCGGTGGTATCTACGACTCTCGAAACGACGACTACAGCGGCAGCAAGCAAGAGCGCACTGCTTTTGGCGCAACTGTCGGCTATCACAGCGGCGGTTGGTTTCTTGATGGCTCAGTATTTTTGGATTCAACACTGAAGCTCTCGAACTCAACAAAACTTGAAAAGGGAACTGGCTTTGGCATCGACCTGGGGCGCAACTTCGATATCACCACGAACACCTACGCGGGACTTCAGTTCTCCTACAAGTCGATTTCATACACCCAAGTCAACGGCACTGAGGTCAGCAATAAGTTGAAGTCCGAGACTTGCCCGATGCTCAATGTGGGCGTGATGTTCTAGTTCCGATTAATTTTCGAAAAAGAACAACGTGGGCGACCAATGCGCCGCCCACGCAGATCGGCGCAATTAGAAAATATGGAACATGCATCACAAGCTGCAGTGGTGTTTCGAGCGACCACGCAAAGGGCAGTGGCGAGCTCAGCATCGCAACCCGACCGACGTTCAAGAGCAGCAAAAAGCCGATCACATTGAAGATCATGGCGAGACGGCGAACTTCAGTCGGTCGAAGCCTCATCAGTGCCAATGTCAAAAAGGAGAGCAAGCCCGCCGCGACATCAAAGTTTCGCCCCGTCCATGTCATCGTCGTT
>JADJOF010000010.1 GCA_016713885.1 Bdellovibrionales bacterium
CTCACGACAAACGTGGCGGATCTTGATAGCCGACTTTTAATTTACGGCAAGGGTCGTTCGCTCAACGCTCTCGGTGCCAACGTGTCGAAGCGAAATGAAGTTGAGATTTGGCTGCCATCGGCGACGGATGCCGAGAAGGTGAAGGCTGAGATTTTAAAGACAGATGCCGGACTTCGTGTCGGCACATGGGCTGATCGCAACTCGTCGCTGTTTCAGGCGCTGAATCTTGAAATATTTGCGATCGGCCTCATCTTGTCGCTTTCAACAATGATTGCCGGTTTTTCGATTGTGACGGTGCTCATGATCCTTGTGATGCAGAAGCGAAAAGAGATTGGTCTTCTGATGAGTCTTGGGCTTTCGAGGCAAAAGACTCAGGCGCTCTTTGTTCGAGTCGGCATGATGTTGAGTGGCACTGGCGTTTTTGTCGGCGCCATTTCGGGAGTCTTGGTTTGCCTGTTCATTGATTCTGTAGAGACATCAATTCTTCCGGATTTCTATTACGACACAACGATCCCAGCAAAAGTGAATCCATTTTTCGTCATGGGTGTCGTTGGCTTAGCGCTTGCGCTGGGATGGCTTGCGAGCTGGGCTCCGGTGCGATCGATTACGGCGCTTGAGCCCGCGGAAGCGCTTCGCAGTGTCGCGCTTCATCGCGGGCGGTAACGGCCAGTTCACTTGAATTCTGCGTGCCCATCTTTTTTGTTTTGTGTGAGCTTGGCGAGACGGTCTTTAGCGGCGACTTTGTCGCCGCTGCGAAGAGCGGCGGCCAAGTCGATAGCGAGCTGACGTGTTTCATCGAGCATCTTTCCATACTGTGTCGTCATTGCTGGTCGATCACCGGCCGGAGCTTGAGCGATAAGATCGGGAACAAACGTCTTTGAGTCGTCAGCAAGCATTGCGACCTCGTCGGCAAGGGCTGCCGACTGAGTGTCGAGCGACGAGTTGTCGACTTGCAGTGAAATCGTTTTTATCCGTGCGCCAAGCTCTTTCATCGTGTCTTTCAGAGTTCCAAACTTTGGCGTTGCCAGAGCAAGGCCTGGGACGAGCAGTAGCAGAGCGAATAGGTGTTTCATCATCATTTCCCCCTTCATTTAAACTCGGCATGACCGTCTTTTTTTGCCTTAAGAAGACGTTTTAAGAGATCGGCGGCCTTGGTGTTGTCGTTTATTCGAAAGGCCTCGGCGAGTTTAAGGCCAAGATTTGCCGAGTCATCCATCATGCTCTCGTAGAGGTCCTTGCGTATCTCACGTTCGCTTGCGGGAAGACGGTCGACCTCGCCTGGAATAAGGGCCTTTGTTGCCTCGGTGATTTGCGCGAATTCATCGGCAAGTCGGGCTGATTCACCATTTTTTGCGGTGTCAGTGGCCTGCTTTGAAATCGTCTTGAGGCGCGCCTGCATGAGCTTCATTCCGGCCTCGAGACTACGCGGTGCGGTACGGCTTGAACGGTGCTGGCGCTCATCGCGACGGCGACAAGGACCATGGTGATGACGGATGAAAAAATAAACTTCATAAACTCCCCTCGGTGTTTCGAACTTGCTTTAAGGCTAAGCAGGTTCTTGGAGAGAAGATCTTGAATTTTGCTTAAAAAACAGCGCTCGAATTAAGTGTTGCGAAACAACAGACTAGACCGACACGTCGAAGTCGCGAAGTGCGTCGGTGAGGCTGGTTTTGAGGTTCGTCGATTCCTTGCGGGTACCGATAATGAGTGCGCACGGCACGCCATAGCTTCCAGCGGGATAGTTTTTCTGGATGCTTCCGGGAATGACGACGGAGTTTTTTGGAACTCGACCTTTGTACTCCTTTGGCGTGCTTCTTGTGACGTCGATGATTTTTGTTGAGCCAGTGATGGTGACGCCCGCTCCGATGACGGCACCTTCTTCAACGTGTACGCCTTCAACGAGAATAGCGCGCGAGCCAACAAATGCGTTGTCTTCAACGATGACAGGTTTGGCTTGGACGGGTTCAAGCACGCCGCCAATGCCGACTCCGCCAGAGAGGTGGACGTTCTTTCCGATATAGGCGCACGAACCGACTGTGGCCCATGTGTCGACCATTGTGCCGGCTCCAACAAAGGCCCCGATGTTGATGTAGCTTGGCATTAGGATCGCGCCGGCTTCAACAAAGGTACCGATGCGAGCGAGCGCCTGTGGAACAACGCGGACGCCCTCTTTTCCTGTCCAGTGTTTCAGCGGGATCTTGTCGTTGTAGCGAAAGGGGCCGCACTCGATGAGTTCGATGTTGCGGAGCCGGAAATAGAGGAGAATCGCTTCTTTTGCCCAGGTATTGACTGCAAAGTCGCGCTCTTTGTCGACTACACGGATGCTTCCATTATCAAGGCCTTCGATTGTCGTGAAGACTGCTGTTTGCAGGCGTTCTTTTCGTCAGTCGAAGCTGAGGCGAGGCGAGTGGGATCTTTAAAAATTCAGAGATGAGTGCGTGGTCGATCATGTTTCAAGAACTTTCAGCCCTTCAAGAAGAGGCGCGAGATGTTTTTGAACGACGGCATTGAGCTTCAGGCCGCGCTCGATTTCGTAGGTGATAGTCGGAATACCGCGCTCGAGTCCAGCATAAGTGCCAAGACAGCCCGGAGTTGAATAGCCAATGGTCGGTTCGATGATGTCGCCAGTGAATGAGGCGATGCGGCTAGCGACTTTGTGGCAGAGTGTGGAGTTTGGCGGTTCGTTGATATTGAGAAGGGGTTTCCAGGAGTGAAGACTGATGATGAAGATTGGTTTTTCAGTTTCGATAAATTGGACCAGTGACTGGTTTTCGATTTCGCTGAGAGCTTTGGGCCCTGGCTGGTAGCGCGGTGTTGTGGCGATCGGACTCCAGTCCTTTGTGGGCAAATTGCGATTCAGGTCGACGCCGTTTCCATTGCCACGTGTTTTAAGAAGAATGCCGTCGATATTAAATTCAGGAACGATAGTCAGATCGATGCGGCTTGAGGGGGTTTTGAGGCGCTCGGCAATGAGCGCGTGTGCGAGTGCAACGCCTTCGATCTCATCTCCGTGAACTCCGCCAAGGACAAGCACGCGGTGAGAGGGCGAGGCCGTTGTTGGTGTGCGATAGGCGAGGATCGGGAGACCGAGACTTGAGTGGCCAAAAACATATGTTTTCATAAATCGACAAGCTCAAACTGTGTGAGATCGCTTGTCGTGCCGAGCAAGCGAGCGGCGGTTTCGTTCATTGAGGTGGAGGTGTCGGTAGCGAGAAGCTTTAAAGTCCCGAGGGCTCCTGTCGGCGTGGCCTTCACTCGTCCGCTCTTTAAGTCGGCTTGTAGATCTTCGGCGATGGCTTGGCCCGAGTCGATGAGAGTGACGTTGGCACCTGTGACTCGCGCGATTCCATCTTTCAGGGCTGGATAGTGAGTGCAGCCGAGAATCATCGTGTCGATGGACTGCGCGACAAGTGGTGCAACATAACGATAGATGACGAGGTTGGTGAGCGGGTCAGCTTCCCAGCCCTCCTCAACCAGAGGGACAAGAAGGGGCGCTGCTTGGCTAAACACCATTGTGCTTGGATCAATCGCATGGAGGGCGCGCGTATACGCTTGCGATTGAACGGTGGCCCGAGTGCCGAGGATGCCAATGCGTTTCGATGTCGACGAAGCGAGGGCCGCTCTGGCTCCGGGCTCAATCACATTGTAAACGGGAACCGGGGATGCAATCGGGGCACTTCCGTGGAGGAGTGTCGTGGAAGCCGAGTTACAGGCGACGACAATCGCTTTGACGTCGCGTTTTAAAAGCAGCTGAATATTTTGTTCCGTGTAGCGACGAATCGTTGCCGGGCTTTTGGTCCCATAGGGGAGGCGTGCGGTGTCGCCGAGATACACAATGTTTTCGTGCGGGAAAAAGCGGCGAACAGTTCGAAGAACAGTGAGGCCGCCAAGGCCAGAGTCAAAGAACCCAATGGGGCGCGGATCGCTCATGTCACTATCTCAACAAAACGTCGTCGGTAAATCCAGATCAGAAAGGCGTCGACTGCAAATTTGAGCGCTCCAAAGAACACGCATGACCCGATGTGTTGGGCCGGTGCTGTCCAAATTGGAAGCGAGTCGATCTGCGAAAGCTCAGTCATCGCTTCAAGTATCCAGTCGAAGACGGTCGGTACCGCCATTGCGAGGCTCGCCAGCAAAACGAGTTTGTAGTGATCTCGAGTGAAGCGACGTGAGGCTTTGAGGGCGTCGATATTTCCGGATCGGTAGCTTTGATCAAAGAGCACCACAAAGGGAATCGAAAGCAGGCGGAACCACTCTGCGAGTGCGGGAAGGAGCAAAAGCGGCAGTCGAACGATGATGGCACTGAGACTTCGAACGGTTTCGATGAGCAGCAGATTGAGACTTTGCCAATTGGCGGGGCTTGATGCGAGCGCGCCTGTCGCGACTGCTGTTGCGATGAGTCGAATGCTGGCGAGGGCCAAGTCGAGAAGGCTTGTCGCCAGTAAAATGCTCACAAATAAGGCGAGTCCGCCCTCTGACTCCGAGGTCGGCTCCAAGAGGTGATTGAAACGAAGGGCGTCCTCGACAGCGCGCATCCCGATCTCAAACGAAATCGAAAGAAGCAGAGTTAATCCGAGGAGTCGCAGTTGTTTCATGGCTTAGAAAAGTCTAGAGTGGAGGGGCTTATTCAAGCAAAGCATTCATGAGGCCCCGGTGGCGAAATTGGTAGACGCACAGGACTTAAAATCCTGAGTCTCGAGCAATCGGACGTGCCGGTTCAAGTCCGGCCCGGGGCACCAACTGTCAAAGTATTCGAACCCGATTTTTCGGAAAAATGAGATCCCAGGCGATGAGCCCCTAAAGGGGCCGGGCCGGTAGCTGAGAGCTGAGATTCCCGGTTAAAGTGGTCCTTATCGACGATCCAGTGGATTTTAACCGACTCCGTTCCGACCTCGATCTTTCGAATGAACTTTTGCAGGATCATCTTTGTCTGATCGGGGCCAGCCGCCCTTAAAAACTCCCGGTAGTAACTCGAAAACTCTTGAAACGATGAAAGCCCAACAAGTCGATTAAGACTTGTTTCCCCATTGGCTTTAAGCCGCGTGAGCATCTCTTCGTGCTCACGTTTTATGAGCTCAATTCTCGCCATTTGCTTATAGATGGGCTGCGCCGAAACGGTCTTTGGGAGTTCAGCGAGTCTCTCGGCAAGGGCTTCGATCTGGCTATTGATTCCAAAGAGCTTCGCTTTGAGTCGCTCCTCGTCTTTTCGTCTCGGGTTTTCTTTATGATGAGATTCGACACGTTTTAAAAGCTCGCGCATGAACCGTGGATCAGCGAGAAGTGTCTGCACTTTTTCGAGAACGAGTGGCTCGAGTTTCTTTGCGGGCACGCGGTGCGGAGCACACTTGAAACTTTTCTTTGTCAAAGTCGCATCACGTTTCGTTGCCCAGACGTGTTCGTAGTAGCCAACCTTGCCGCCGTTCCCGGTCGCTGACTTTCCAGACATCGCACTCCTACAGGTCACGCAGTGACAAAGTCCCGACAAAACATACGGAAGCTTCCGGCTCGATTCAGGCTTAAGGCGTCTTCGGTTCTGATCCAAGACCTGTCCCACGCGATGAAAGACAGCTTCGCTCACAATCGCAGGCCAAACTGCACGAACTTCCTTCGTTTCGCCTCGGTGCCGGTAGGATTTGATTCCAAGATAGGTCTTGTTTCGAAGAAGAGCTTGCAGGTTATCGACTGTGAAATGACCGAGCCTTGCTTTTGATCCGCCACCTTGTGTTGAACGCTTAAGCTTGTAGCCATTTTCATTGAGCCACTTTGCCGTTTTCGCAAGTGTGCCTTCTCGTAAAAAACTGCTGAACGCCGCATGAACAACTCTCGCCATTTCGGGATCAAGCTCAAGGTATCCAGGTCGCTCGTCGATGATTCGATAGCCGAGCGGCACCATGCCGCCATTGTAGAGTCCGCGCGCGGCACGGGCTGCGATACCGGCTTCAACGCGTTCGCTCGTTTGCTTTCGCTCAAACTGCGCAAGGTTCATCAGCTGAAAGAGCACCATTTCACCCGCGGCGGTTGTCGTGTCGAAGTCCTCTCGTAAACTCGTAAAGCCGCAGGCGTGATCGCGCATCATGTCCCACTTCTCGATAAAGTCGCGAGTGTTTCGCGAAAGCCTTGAAAGCTCTGTGACCATAACAAGATCCACTTCACCGCTCCTTATCGCGCGAAGGAGCTCTTGAAGCTTTGGACGCTTCATATCTTTAGCGGAGATTCCGGCATCAATGTAGACGCCTTGAATCTCTCCGAAGCTTCCAATTCTGTTTTTATATTCGACGGCCTGTCGGAGTCGATCCTCTTGGTTGCGAATCGACCCCTCGGGGTTTTCCGC
Organism: Bdellovibrionales bacterium; assembly: GCA_016713885.1. GTDB lineage: Bacteria > Bdellovibrionota > Bdellovibrionia > Bdellovibrionales > JAMPXM01. The sequence goes on from JADJOF010000010.1 coordinate 6,332, forward strand.
CTGCTCCTCGGTGGAGACGCGGATATAGAGCGCGATTTTAAATGGCTGGCCTTTTTGCTTTTTAAAGTCTTTCACTGGTTCCCGTCCTTTGCTGCGACATAAGTCGCATTGGTTTCAGGAGCCAAAGATCTGTTCGCGGAGAGCTGGCAGAAATGACGATAGACAAGCTCCGCCATTTCATCAAGTCGTTGATCCATTTCCTGACGAGTAGCATAAGTGGATAAGACCTCGATCTCTGGACTCACATCCCAGATCTTCCTCATCCGTACCCCTTTCTTATTTAATTTTTATTTCTTCTTCTTCTCTGAACTCATCAAAACAAATCCACCTCCCGCAGCCCCAAGTCCCGTCTTCGTGACCACTCTCAACCGTAAACATCGATAGATGTAGGGTGGGAGTGGTCACGAAGCTTCAGAGGGACCAAGGGCTCTGGGGAGGGCTTCGTTAACAGGTTGGTTTGCCAGGAGAAAATAAGAAAAGTGGTGAGCAAAATGTTTGAGCGGTTCTATATGGTAGGCTCAATACCGAGCGCACTCGGTATATCTCTTCGTAGGATGCTTTTCGTTTCGGCCAGTCGATGTCAGCTGTTTCGAAAAGGAGACAAGCGGTTGGCGGAGATGTGGCTGTGAGTATCGGTTTGTCGTGATTTGATTTTTGAATTTGGCGGCTCTTTGGTTCGATATTCAGGGCTGCAAGGATTTTGAAGTCGCCTCTATTTCATGGGTTCACCTCCTGGGATCTCAATTTGTAATAGTGCACGGGCTGAGCCTCGTGCGAAATGAGAGTACCCCTGTAGGGATCGTGCCGTCCGGCAAAGTGATCCGTAGACCGGACTTGTGAAGCCGCCATTCGCGCAATTCCGTGATCGAATTCTCTTAACTCTGACGCCTTGGTTACATTGCGGAATCCAATCGCTCTCAAAACGAGAGTCCGGCGTCAATTCGTCAGACGTCTGTATTTGTCCTGTGGCGTTTTGTACCTAACGTTGTGACGACTTTCGACGCAATTTGGCCGAGTAGGAAAGTGATAACTCCGATGGTGCTCGCAAGTGGAAGTGTAACAATTGAAACTCCGGAAACCTCTCGAGATTCAAGATGCCCCGTTGCAGAGGTGAAAGACTTTCGAAAAGATTTGGCGATGGTCACCTCGGGACGATCTGGATCTGGGCCAGAAGCGCAGACAAAGTCTTTCGACTTTGCAGAAAGAGCCTGCTTGCATTGATCAAGTGACCAATAAAAAGATCGGCGAGTTGCCGGAGCTAATTGAGAGCAAACTCCACCTGAGGCGCTGGAGATACACTCCTCGCCAATCCATACAGTGTTTTCAATGCAAACCGCTATGGTGACGATGCCTATAGAAAGGCCAAAATTGAAATACAAGAACCTATCATTCAGGTGAGATCGAAAGCTCTCGACATTGTTCGATCGGGATTTCTCCGACATGACTTTGCCTTGATCTAATGGCGAAGCCAAATCGCCAACAAAATGTTTATCTTCTCTTCACTATCTTGTTTGTGAATTGAACCAGAGATTTTTGGAGCAAATTGAACAATCGATTTAGGAGCGGTTTAGGGTCCTTCTCGGGATGTTTAATATAGCGATCTCGATTCCGCATGACCTCCTGGATCGACTGAACGAGGGACTGAATTAGAGCGTCAGTACTTTTGTAGTCGAACTTTTCAAATCGACGGTCAATATATGAAGACGAAAAATCCGCATCACCAGTGGGATATATCCACACGTCAAGATCAAAAATCTTGCATCGGACATATCGCGAAGCGTCGATAGTTGAATCGATTTCAAGCGATGAGTGCATTGACTTAGCGAGAGCCTGCAACTCGAAAACGGCTTCACGTTGAAACTGATTCATTTTTTGCGCCGTCTATTTGGGACCGAGATCGAAAATATCAATGTGGCCATTTCGAATTCCAGGGATGCCTCTTTGTTCGAGCCACTGAACAGCGCGACCCGACACGCGAAATACCCAGTTCCCACCTTTTCCTCCCACTCCGATTCTAAGGTAGCGATTTGCGTTGGCAAGATAAGCGAGTTGTCCAAAAAGTCTGTCTACGCTTCCTAGTGCGACTCCGATTGCAACTGACGCTCCGACGCTGCTCCAATCAACACACTCAATCCTTCCATCAAGCTGATTCAACTGACTGATGAGGTCAATGAGACCTGCGATTCCACCCGCAATTAATTGCGGCGGTATCGCAATTCTTCCGCTCGGGTCAACTAAGTTAAGAGGATCGTTGGCAACATACGTGTAGAGATTCGCATCTCCTCCTGCAAATAAGATCGGATCTTTACTCAGCCACCTTCCTACTTCAGGATCGTAATCCCGTGCGCCGAAGCGAACGAGTCCAGTTTCGTGATCAAAGTGTCCGCCGGCAAAGCCGAATGGCTGAAAGCCAGGGTTTGTATTCACGAGTACGCGGCCAAACTCGTCATAGTGAATCGCCTGCGCCACAGTGCCTGAACTTGCGTCGATAACGGCTTTGACAGAGCCTAAGTTGTCTTTTGCAAAGTAGTAGAGCTGTGCTCCGCGAATCATGTAGTCCGGCGAGTGACCCTGCGAGGCGTAGACGAAATGTGATCTCAATGCGCCGCCAGGCTCCACTTCAGCGACGAGGCGGCCGTTCACATCGTGCATGTATCCGGTCTGCAGCACTCCATCAGCGGTGCGCGTGAGTCTGTGCCCTTCGCCGTCAATACCGTAGCTGATCGTATGGGCGCCGTTTAGAACGGCGCGGGTGAGTTGTCCGCGCTGATCGTATGTGAGGGTGATTTTCTGACCTGTGACGATATTTTCTTTTTCTAGGAGATCGCCGTGGTCGGTGTAGGAGAATCTGAGATCGCCTTGCGTGAGCATTCTGTCGTCGTTATCAAATGTTGCCGACGTGATCGCCCCATTTCGATTGATCGAGATGCGATTTCCGCGAGCATCGTAGGTGTAGTTTGAAGGCTTGCAGTTGGACCCAAAGCAGCACGCTGGTGAGCTGAGTCAAAGGATGAGTTGGGGAAGGCTTGATAGCGTCTGGATGAGTCGTACCATCCCCACCCAGTCGCGGTTGAACAATCGTCGTAAATGACTAATTTTCTGGATGTCCCAACTTAACACCGCAACTAGCGCAGCGAGGAAAAAAGATGATCCCTCCAGATGCCGGAAAGAACTGTTTTTTGCAGCTGGGACATTTCAACTTGAATAAGGGGCGCAGAGTACAGATATAAATAACAGCACCATATCCCAATAGACCGATGACATCCAGAACGATTGACTGAAACTGATTGTGTATGAAGTAAATTGGTAGGGGAAATGCAATTAGCATCAGGAGATAAATCGCCCTGATCTTATAGAATTGAGTCCACTTTAGTTGCTCACTCATTAATTTCCAGTCTGCCTAATCGGGGCGCCGATATTGGTCATATTGGAGAAACCAAAAATAGAAGCTCCAAGAGACGGTCCGCTTAGTGAAAATGTGGGACCGGCCTGACTGCCGCTCACAGTAAAACCGCCAATCGGAGAGTCAACGCCAAATCCGACTGAAGTGCCGGTGAGGTCTCCCAGACATCGTGCGTTTGGCGTAAAGGAGACTTGGAATCCGCGACCGAATGATGCACCAAGTCCCCCGTTCCACTGAGATGACTGGAACGAGTTAACTTCATTAATGCTAAAACCAGTTCCAGAAATCGCAACGCCAACGGAAAAGGATGCGCCGCCGGTAAGCACAAATCCGGATAAACTGAATCCTATTTGGAGTGCCCAGAGTCCGCTCGGATCGACTCTATTGACCCGAATCGGCGGTTTGGCCGAGTCGAATGTGATTTTTAAAAAGTTGAATGCAGAAAATTTGATCCCGGCCGAGTCGTACTCGGCCGGCGGCCCCGCATGCCTTTTTCGGGGTCACATCGCGATCTTGATGAGTGGTTGAACCGCGGCTAGCTCATCGTCTGGGCCGCTGGGTGAGTTTTAGGCGCACCAAGCCCTTTGCGGTGTGTACTGTAGATTTTGATTAAGGTCCGTGGGTTCAAATCCTTGTCCTCCGAACTTTTTGATCCTCGAAAATCACAATCGGTGGATTGAAATCTCCTGGCTCAAATTTCGAATTTCAAAGATCTGACCATTTTATCCCGAAGCGAAAGCGTCGGGGATTGAGAACTGTACGGCTTTAACTCCAATGCCTCTCTTAAACGATTCACCTCCTTAAAAACATGTTCGCTCACTCGCAGCACGAGAGTTCGCGCGTGCGAAACAACTTTCCGGGAACGTGGATGAACTTTGTTATAAGGCCCTTAGCAAAGCGCGGGCGCGAAGGGTTGTCGTGGATTGAAACCCAGCGCAGGATAGTATGCGCCGCCATTGCGAGAAGCCCATACGCGTGATTTGCCTTGAGCTCAAGACACGGAAAATGTTTGAGGTCGTAACCGTACTTTTCCTCACGAATAAAGTTCTCGGCATTCCCGCGCTTATTGTGAAACTCGATCAACTCTTGATAACTGCGCTCCGCTAGATTGAGGTTCGTGATCACGCCGTAGTATTTCCATTCCCCATCAAGCAGCGAAAGCTGCTCAGACCTGCGCATGCGCTTCACCACAACCGGGAAACAAGAACTTCATTCCACGATGGCCGCCAATGAAAGCGGCCAAGCTCAACCGCTGGAAGTGTTTGACCTTGCTCGGCTGCTTGCGCCTTTTCAGCATTGCTATACGTCCATGGAATCCATTCAGTGATCTCGGGAACGTGATTCTCCCACCCAGTAGTTCCTTGATGAGCTGTGAGTGTGAACTTCGCCAACCGATAGGCATGTCGTAATCACATCTTGATTACAGTACGCCGAATCGGCCGAAAGATACTTTTCATCATTGAATTTATAAGATGAAAACGCCCGGCGAATTTGACTTGAAGCACCAACACCCGATTTCGTGTTGCCAGGGCGAAGCTCAAGATCCCAGCAAAATCCCAGCTCATCAAAGATCACTTGGCTATCAAGACACCACTCATCCTTGTAATTGTATGCAAGGCCCTCCATCTTTGTTCCGCGCTGAACATGCGACGTTGAGTCGATGGCAAGCCTTGGTGCAAGCGACGGTTTGAAGGCTTTCTTGAGCATCTTTTCAAGCTGTACGCGATAGCTCTTTGCCTGCGCTGCTAAAAAATCGTTCATTGATTCGAGATTTTCGGGTTCGAAGTCGCGAAGAAAGTCCCCCATCGTGCGCGGAGCAACTGTTTCACCCTTCATCACTTCCTGAAGCATTGGATCACTGCGAAACTGTTCAAGGTCCGCCAGGCAGTCGTGACCTTGAAGAAAACTTGCCAGTTGAATCAGCCCCACGCGGTACGCCCCGGAACTGCGCGGTGATATCCGCTCCGGCAACGCCGCCGCAAATGGGATTCTAAGTGGCGACTCGTCGAAGGCCTCAAGAAGAGTGCCGAGACCAGCAGCGAGGTCAGGCGTTGCCGGGTCGGAACCAGGGCGGAAACTCCGGGCGAAATTCAAGATGAGCGCTCATATTCGCACAATATAATCGACGTTGATCTTTGTGAAAACGCTTCGTGCTGCGCTTCACCCAACGGGTGAAGACCTGTTGATTTCGACATCCGCCGGACTTGCGCTGCCACCGCCAAAACCCGGGCGCGTGAATGCAAAATCAGCAGGCCAAACCGCCGATTCCGGTGAACAATGGCTCTGCCACAGAACTTCGCGACCGAATCATGGGCTCGCTTATTTGGAGCGAAGAGTATTACAAGAATCAGTCGGCAGGTTTCCTCATGCACCTAATGGTGGGGCTCTGTTGGCTTCGTGACAACCGAATCTTAAAGATCGACATCGAACTCGTCGTGCGATGTTTGAAAGACATCGACTATATCGCGGAGCTAGCCAAACAAATCCCTTCCGATCTTGACCGAGTTCGCATGCGGGTTGAAGAAGCGCACTCATTTCTATCTTCAAACGACAACTTCAAGTCGCTTCAAGGATTGCGCGTTCAACGAGTCGATTGCCTATTCGGACTTCGGTGATCGAGTGCTTTGGTCGGAGAACGCCATCGATCTTTTTGAGGCTGTCCGCTCTGGCAAAATAGTATTCATGTTTTTAGACACAAGGCGCTTCGGCGAAACAGCCAGGGCCGTCGGTCGCTTCATCATACAGGATCTCAAGGCCGTCTCGGCAAGGATCGATTCAGAAATCACAGCAAGCGATCGAAGGCCATTCACCGTGATCATCGATGAGTTTGCCGATCTGGCCGATGAAGAGTTCGTTGGATTCCTCGATCGCGCTAGAAGCAGTCGCATCGGGATAGTAGTTGCGCACCAAGAGATCTCGGACCTTGATCGAATCTCGCCTCAGTTCTGTGGTCGACTCATGGGCAATACAGCAACCTTGTTCGCGTTTCTTCAGAAACGTCCTGAGAGTGCAGAGCTTATCAGTGGAATTGCCGGCACTCGCCGCGTGAATGAGGTCACACGCCAGTTTGATTCAAAAATGCTCTTCCGAATCCCTACGGGCATGCAGTCGCAGAAAGAAGTCGACGAGTTCATTGTTCATCCAAACGTCATAAAGTCACTCGGAGTTGGTGAGTGTGTCTGCATTCAGCGATATCCATCTGCTAGGGCAGGAAAGTTGAGAATTGCATTTCTAGGAGATGCATCGAATTCAACATGATTCTCTTAGTCAGTTGGTTTTGCCGCGGAGAATATCGCTATGTGCCTTTCCAAGATTTAGAAGTCAAATCGTACTATTTCTCGGTCACCATTGGGCCAACAATAAACTGTCGCAGTGTACTCTGTCGTTCCGTTGGTAGTAAAAACCAAGCCAACGTAAAAATCAAAAGAAGAGCGCAACCTGCAAATACAATCCAGCCAGGTGGTCGACGATGTTCAGACGGCTGAGTTAGAAAATTTGTCAGCCAAGTAATTTTATATTTTTTAGAAAGAAACAGTGCCAGAAATCCGGCGGCGACAAAAAACGGGATCCAAGCAAGGCTCAATAATACATCATGTACGAACTGTCCCATCTATTTTGCTCCACATCCGCAATGCGATAGGCCTGGCCCTGCCTGAACTGCTCCTGCATCGACAAATCAATCCCGCATATTTTTATCAGCAGGATTGTCTCCAAGACCGAAAGGTCAGTACTTTTCCGACCCTGTTAGATTTCGAATCTTTCGAAAATCTAGAATTGTATCGCTCAAAATCTACCTTCAATGCAGCGGGCATAGTCTTCGTCATCGAAAAGTATTCTCGCAGAAACGATCCCAAATATAGGAAGAGAGATCAGTTTCGCAGTAAACTGTCCCGCAGCAATGATGTCCAGGAGTGGGAATAAATCATTGTGATCTTTGAGTGCCGGTTCGAATCCTGCCAGGTATCGCAAGCTAGACTTCGATTCTCTAAGATTGAGCCTTGTGTTCATTCGTGCATATGTTTCGAGGCCAATGCCGACGAAGCCATCGCTTTCCAGGCTAACGTGCACAAGAGCTTGGTCAAGATTATCAGGAGTAAATGTGGCAGTATACACGATTCGATACGGTTCGAAGGGAACGTCAGTCGGCTGCAGGTTCTCAGTGAGCTGAATCGAGCCTGAATTATATTGGTCGAACCAGTCACCTAGGCGAGCTTGAAAGCTCTCAACACTATTCGCGCGGAAATTCTCTGACATAATTTTCCCTTACCCAATCGGCGAAACCATATCGCCGTTCAGTATCTAAACAAATGTTTTGATGAGACATCCAGCACAGCTCTGCAGAGGTTGCAGTTCCTGATATCAATAGCTCAAACTGACTAAGGGCCTAAAAGATGGTTCCGTAGGATCAGTCGACGCTCCACAGGAAGAGCAAACCAAGTCACTGATAAAGCTACAAGCAGTATTCCAGCTACAAGCACCAACCATCCTGGCGGATGGTTTTGCTTAGATGGCAGAGTTAGAAACTTCGTGAGCCAATTGATTTTCAATCTCTCAGAGATAAAATAGAGGGCGAAGAGGATTGCAACCCCTACTACGGCACTTTCGATTCCAAATAACATTTGTCTCAAAACATCTTTCATCTATTTGGTCCCACACCCACACGAATTTCCTGATACTGAAGCGACCGAAGACAATGTTGTCCCACTAACGAAGCCTGCCGCTTCAGACACTGACTTAGTAAATATTCTGTTCGCCAGATTAGTCAAAGCCGTACCCGTCGCTCCCGCAATTCCCTCGACCAACCCTGCGGCAAGAGCTCCTCGAAAACTCTCTTGTCGAGGTGAATTAATGATTTGCTGAGCAGTCGAGTTTGACAAGCCCGAGGCAAATCCTCCGGCGGCTGCAGCTATTACTCCATAGTTGGCCGAGATTGCTCCTAATGCACCTGTGGCTGCGCCGACCAATGCACTAGTAACTATCTGACGAGCCGATCCTCCACATTTCACAGTGTCATACACATTGATCAGTGCTCCAATAGCAGCACCTGCCGCGATCCATCCAAATGTCCCTTGTGGATCAATCATATTCACCGAATCATTCCCGACGTAGGAGTACCCGTTACCTTGTCCACCATCGAATAGAATCGGATCACGCGCAGTCCATCGTCCCACTTCAGGATCATAATCCCGTGCTCCGAAGCGGACGAGTCCAGTTTCATGATCAAAGTGTCCGCCGGCAAAACCGAACGGTTGAAAGCCAGGGTTTGTATTCACGAGCACGCGGCCAAATTCATCATAGTGAATCGCCTGAGCAATAGCGCCAGAGCTCGCATCGATGACAGCCTTCACCGATCCAAGATTGTCTTTTGCAAAGTAGTAGAGATGTGCTCCGCGAATCATGTAATCGGGCGAGTGACCTTGCGAGGCGTACACGAAATGTGACCGAAGTTGACCACTAGGCTCCACTTCAGCGATGAGACGGCTGCTTACGTCGTGCAGGTATCCGGTCTGCAGCACGCCATCAACGGTGCGAGTGAGTCTGTGCCCTTCGCCGTCAATGCCGTAGCTGATCGTACGGGCGCCGTTTAGAACGGCGCGGGTGAGTTGTCCGCGCTGATCGTATGTGAGGGTGATTTTCTGACCTGTGACGATATTTTCTTTTCTAGGAGATCGCCGTGGTCGGTGAGGGAAATCTGGATCGCCTTGCGTGAGCATTCTGTCGTCGTTATCAAATGTTGCCGACGTGATCGCCCCATTTCGATTGATCGAGGATGCGATTTCCACGACTGTCGTATGTGTAGCGAACATCACCAGCAAACGGACCTGTCCTCACCACGCGGCTTAAGCGGCCGGCGGGGTCGTAGGTATAGTTTGAAGTCTCGTTAATGAGTGAAGCGGCAATCGTGCGCTGTGTGATTCGGCCAAGGCTGTCTCGAGCGTATGATTCGCCGCCAAAGCCAGAGACTGACTTCGACGAAAGTTCACCGTAGAGACTATAGCCAAAAGATTCGCTGATGCTTGAGAGTTGAAGGCCAGTGACGAGTCCTGTTTGCTGTTCTCTTGAAATGGAGAGCTGGCCGACGGCGGCAGGCTCTCGGTCAGTGTTATAGGCGATGTTGATGGCGGAACCTGCGACATTGAGGGAGCTCAGAAGTCTTCCGTTAGGATCGTAAAACAGGCCGATTCCGGCGCTGAAAGGGCCACTGTAGATTTTTGCGGTGGGTAGATGGCCTTGGTACTGGAAGAAAACCGTTGAGCCATCACTTGTCTGCAGGTTCTGAATCAGCGGCATCGAAGTTTTATAAGCGATAGATATATTCTGTGCCTCAGTTTGAATCTGCTCGAGATGCCGTTTTTGATTCGCCTGATAGACGTAGCGAACTGACTTGCCATCGGCGCGGTTGACTTGAAGAAGCTCTTTATCAAACGTGTAGCTAAATCCAAGATCTCGGCCTGATGGTGTACGATAGCCCGCTAAAAGATCCATCGCGGTTGAAGCGAGTTCGTGAAGAACGTTTCCTGGCAAAACGAGCGATGAAGATTTCGATCAAGGTCGTATGTGAACGACGTCGTTGTTCGCATTTTGGATTTGTGGTCGAAATGAGTTTTTGCGATCCGTCATACTGCGTGCGGTTGACCTGCCCGAGCGCATTTCGAGTTTCAAGTAGGAACCCATTTGTGTCGTAAGCAAAATCGGTTGTTCTATTTCCTTGTGTGATTTGGCTGACGCGCCCGCGGGTGTCGTACGACATCAATGTCGGCTCAAGGTTTCCGATTTGGATTCTTAAAGGCCGAGTTTGTGCGTCGATGACGGCGGTTGAGAGACGGCCTTCACTTGTGGTCGAGGTGTAAGTGCCGGTTGAAGAGTTGAATACCGTCTCAAACCAGCCTTGTTGAGTCGTCGTTCTATCGGTTCTTACAAAGGCGCCCGGCGAACTCGTGTAGGTGCGGTTTGTCGTTTGAACGATTTTACTCGGGTTACCAGCAAAGAAGAGGTCTGAGTATGCCTCATACTGGGCAAGGCCCATCAGACGCGTGTCGACGGTTGAGAGGGTGTTGGTTTGGGTTAAGGTGGGATCGTTTGTGGCGCGAAGGCCTGAATCAAACACAGCGCTTCGGTAGGTTTCGTCGCCAGAGCGTGTGGTGAGGATCGAGTTTCCAAGGCGGTCCATCTCGTGATCGATCCAAACTTCATTGCCTTCTCGCGTGCGTCTGAAACTGAGGCCAATGACTTGGCTACCGCCAGCGGGATCGGTCTCGCCTGCAAGTCGCCCATCGTCGCTGTATTGAAATGTGTATTCGCCGCCCTTTGGTTTAGTGAAGCTGGTGAGGAGTCCAAACGCGTTGTATCGAAGCTGATAGCTTTCCCCTGTTGGATACGTGAGGCGAGCGAGATTCTCTTGACCATCCAGCTCATCAACTTGAAGTGAATAGAGTTGCCCATAGGGTGAGCGAATCGCAGTCGGCGCCCCGCTTGACGACCTTAAGACCTCGGTTCGGTTGCCGCCTGAATCGACCATTGCCGTGAGTCGATTGTCGGTTGTGTACTCGAAGTTGAATTTTGCCGCCCGTGTTTCTCCGAAGAGGGTTCTCAGATGGATACCGTTTTCGTTAAAAACAAAGATCTCTGAGCCATCAGGTGATGCGATTTCGGTCGTTCCGGGTTGTGCCGCAGTAGGCTGTGGGGCTGGGACAAATTCACGCATGACGTTTCGATTGAACTCGATAAAGACGAGTGAGCCATCGGGCCTGACCTCGACATCAGTGGGGAAGGCCAAGTTTGTCGTCGCACCGGTGCGACTAAGGCCGTTAAATGCTGTTTGTCCCGTGCCGATTACTGTTGTGAGGGTGCCAAAGGCATCGATCGATCGAATGCGATGATTACTTCGATCTGCAAAGTAGATGACTCCATTTTTTCCAATTGCGATAGCGGCAACGTTTCCGACTTTGGACATCGTTGCGGGCTCACCGTCGAGGCTGAAGCCACATTCGCCATATCCGGCAATAGTTGTGACGATCCCACTGGGTGTGATTTTTCTGATGGCGCAGAAGCCGCTTTGTCCCACGTAGAGGTTTCCGTCAGCGTCGGTCGCAGTGTAGTTTGGAAAACTAAAGTCCGCGTCAATGGCTGGGCCTCCGTCTCCTGAATATCCTTCGGTTCCGGTACCGGCGAAAGTTTTGATCATTCCGCTTGGATCGATTCTGCGAATAACGTGATTGAACTCTTCGCTCACAAAGAGCGAGCCATCGGGATTTGCGATCACAGATCTTGGACCATGGATCTCTGCGGCTGTTGCTGGGCCGCCGTCTCCGGAGTAACCAGCAGTGCCTGTACCGACTACTGTTGTGATGATGCCGTTCGTATCGATCTTTCGGACTCGATTTGCATCCCAGTCGCTAAAGAAAATGTTCCCGTCGCGGTCAACGCTCACGTCAAGTGGTGAGATCATGCCGGCATCGATGGCCAATCCACCGTCGCCAGAGTGTACTCCCGAACCATTTCCTGCAATGGTGGTGACGATGCGAGTTCGAGCATCAATTTTTCGGATGCGGTGGTTTTGCAGATCTGCAATGAGGATGTTGCCGTCGTTATCTAGGTGAAGTTTCTGGAGTCCATTGAACTGCGCAGTTGAGGCCGGGCCCCATCGCGTCCGAAACCAGGGCTTCCGCCAACACCGGCAAGGTGCCTCGACTTTGGAAAGCTTTCGATGTTTTTAATGTCACCGTCGCCCAGAAAGAGATCGCCAGACTTTGATCACGAAATGATGTTGAGCGAGGTCCAGCGGCCGACCCTCGAACAGCCCAGAGTGTTGCGGAGTCGATCGGCGGGCGGACTTTTGCGTAGTGTACGACGAAGGTTTGCACTTCGTGTAGAGTGTCTTGAAAATAGTAGTCATTTCCAAAATTGAAGTTGGGTGCTGGCGAGGCCCATGTTGATGGATTCTGGGGATCGTAGGCTCGAAACCAATATCCTGCCGATTGATTATAGATAATCGTGATCCGCATCTCTTGTTCGCCATAGACTTGGCGCCCATACCGATCTAGTCCGTCCCATGTCACTGTCGCCGATGCATTCGGAGCGGGGCGGACTTCGAGACTTTGATTGCGCCCGGCAACGAGCCAAGCGACCGTAATAGAATTGATTGTGTTTGGATACACATCACCTAAAAGGTTATTGATAGTGACAGTCGCGTTGTCGCTCCTCGTGCCGCCGCGTTTTGTTGTGTAGTGAAGCGATGTTCCTGTTCCCGGTAGCGCGATTGTCTCGGCCATCGAGCCCGAAACGATGTCGATAACACAGCCTGGACATTCCGTTTTTTGATTCTTTTTGTGGTACACGACTTTTGCATTTTGACTGGTTCCGTCGTTAATCACGTTTCCATTGAGGTCGAAACTTGTGAAGTGACTGATTCTGACCCGCCAGAATGACTGGCCCGGCTGATAGAGAGTCGAAATCTTTTGAAGCTCGACATCGTCGATGCCAAATACCGCAAGCTCAGCCGCTGTTGCCTGTTGTCCCGAACCAGTATTGAGATCGGCTCGGCCGTTGGTGTGAGAAAGAACGGAGAGAACAACTCCGTCTGGCTCTGCTTCCCAGAAGCCAGTTTTAGGGTTGAGATAACCAAGCGGCATGGCGATTCCTGCCGGAAGCGATAGAAAATTGTCGACGTAAAAAGAAACTGGCTTTGAGAAAACGACTTTATCAGCACCTTTTGCGATGGCCTCGTCGGCAGAGATCTCAAGCGCGTAGGTGTAGCCGGTTTGTGGAGGAAGCTCAGCCGGCATGCGCTTTGGCCCATTTTCACCGACAGTGTATTCGGTCATTCGAATGTTGAGCGTATCGACATTGAGGATCGAGCCATTTTGGAGCTCGAGTGTGGCTGTTGTACTGGGTGGAATCAGGATCGTAGCGGTGCTAGTCCCATTTTGGTCGGTCGTCGTTGTTCCGCGTGCGATTTGAGCTTCGGGAGAGTTATTGATGATTGCTGTTACTTTTAAGTCGCGACGGACGAGCAGAACATCGTCAAGCGCGAACATCGATTGAACATCAGTTTTAATGTCGCGAGTTGCATGGGTGTATCCATTACGTTCAAACTTTAAGGTCGTAATACCACCGGAGTTGACGGCGATATCGAATTCGCCGCCTGCTCTTGAAATCGTGTAACCAAGACTTTCTTTACCGAGTGAAGAGACCTTTACGCCCGAAAGCGGCTGCCCATCTTGATCGAAAACTTTTCCCGAAACTGTGGCGACCCGATCCGCTTTAATGGCGTCCTGCGCGATCTCTTTTTGAACAGCATTTGGCCCGTCGTAAAGAAATCGAATGGTTTCATCAAAAGACTGCGGTGTCGTTTGGGAGAGTGGCGGTGCGAAGGGTGTTGGGTCTGCCGGTAGCTCGGCAGCTATTGCGGCAACATTCACCGATGCCGTTTGTGAATCGCCACTTGAATCTGAAACGCGGACTTCAACTGAGTAGTTTCCGACGTCTTTGAACTCGTGTGAAACTTTTGGTAGCGAGCTTGTTATTACCGTGCCGTCGTCAAAATCAAAGCGATAGGTGAGCTGATCGCCATCGGGATCAGATGACGATGAGGCATCAAATAGCACCGTGACCGGTGCGATACCTGATCCCGATGATGCAAGGACGAGACTCGCTGTTGGTGGGCGATTGAGGTGAAACATAATGTTTCGAGAGACCGTACCGGGATTGCCAGCAAGGTCGTAGCCGGTGACGGTTAAGACTTTGGCGCCGTTTTGAGCCGTTGTGATGTTACCTGAAAATGAAAGTCCATCGCTTGAAAGTGTGAGCGGAATTTCGGGCTCATTGTTCAATTGCGCTTTTGCGCTAGAGAGGCGCTCACTCGCCGAGCCAGAAACGCTGGTACTCAGCGCATTGATAATCTGCCCTTCGCTCGGAGCTTGAAGAGTGAGAACGGGGGCCGCGTGATCAAGGCCACGAATTTCAATTTTGATCGATGAGAGGGGGCTACCGCTCAATTTGATCTTAATTGAGTTTGAAGCTTTAAGCTGAACGGGGATAACAAGGCGATTGATTGAGCGAGGCAAATCCTGCGGGCGCATGACGACGACGTTATTAAGGGAAATCTCGGCTGATGCCGGGCGCTCAAGATTCATGCGGACCGTGCGTGCGGCATTTAGAACGACGCATGCGAGTTTTTGAAGGGCTTTAAGGCCGTTGCACGATTCAAGAGAGATCTTCGCCAGATCCGTTCGTTACAATGATTTCGCCAGCCGACGGAGCTGGGCTTACCGAGAATGAAGAGGTGTGAGTTTTTGAACCGACAAGAGGGCTAAAGTAGCGATTGGGTCCAAAGACCGTCACATAGTTTTCGGCAGACGTGTTTGAGATGGGAGCCGCTTTTGCGGTCGCGCCGATCAACGATAGAACGAGAACGAACAGAATAGTTCCAAGTCGACGTACCATCATCGAAGACCCCACTCGAATTGACGTTCAGAATTGCCGTTGCGCGGAACAGACCGCATTGGCACGTGGGGTTGATCGACTTTTGGCCGCCTGGACTTTAGACCTTTTGGGCAGAGTTAAGGAAAATTAGGTGAATTGAATTTTTAATGACTTATTTTGAGAACCTTATTTGTGACTAAGAATTGGAATGATGGTTTCTCGTGGTGTTTGTTGCGGAATTGTTAAGTGAGGCCAGGCGGCTTGAAGTGGGCTGTGTCGCCTGAGGTGAATCAATCTCCGAAAGAGAGAAGGATAGCGGCCCTATCCTTCTCGGAGAGGCCTCGCGCCTGGAATCGCCTGCGGCGCAGCTTCTGGAAGTAGTTCTGAATAGCACCTTCGGTCCGACCGTATCGCGCGGCCAGTTGTCTTCGGGACATGCCTTCGATCCAGCGTAGTTTTGCCAGCTCCGCGAGATCAATCGTTGGTTCCCGCCACTGAATCGAGCAGTTTTCTGCCCAAACCAGTGGTTCTTCGACTATCGTGCGGCGGGCACCAGATTCTACAGCAAGAACACAATCTTAGACGTAGAGGTTAAACGCTTTCTGCTCGGGGCATTTACGCCGTCAGGGTCATGATGAGAGGTTTGCCTTTGTGATGACGAGCGTGTGTTCGTATTGAGCGGTGAAGACCCCAGGATTGGTTATAAGAGTCCAACCGTCGCCATTTTCGAAAACCTCGCGAGCACCAGAAGAAATAAACGGTTCGATCGTGATGACTTGGTTCTCGCGCAGGATACGGCGATCTTGTTTATCATAGTAGCCAGTAATGAAACCGGGTTCTTCGTGGAGCGCGCGTCCGACACCATGGCTGCCGAGATTCTCAATGACGGTGAAGCCATTTCTCGTGGCTTCAGTTTCAATCGCGTAACCGATTCGGTTGAGTTTTGCACCTGCGCGCGCCTCGAGCAGGGCGTTCTCCAGAGCCTTCTTTGCTGCGGCACAGATTTGCAGATGGAGTTTCGATTCGGGAGGGACGATTGCTGAGCCACCAGTGTCAGCGAAGCAACCATCGAGTTCGGCCGAGACATCGATATTCACGAGGTCGCCGGCTTTGATGATTTTAGCGCCTGGAATTCCGTGCGCGGCCTCTTCGTTCACGCTGATACAAGTGAAGCCTGGAAAGTTGTAGGTCAATTGTGGCGCTGATCGTGCTCCATGCAGCGCAAGGTACTGGCCGCCGATGGCGTCGAGTTCGGCCGTTGTGATGCCGGGTTCGAGCTTTGATTGCATGTGCTGAAGGC
Source organism: Bdellovibrionales bacterium (assembly GCA_016713885.1). Taxonomy (GTDB): domain Bacteria; phylum Bdellovibrionota; class Bdellovibrionia; order Bdellovibrionales; family JAMPXM01. The sequence continues at coordinate 22,459 of JADJOF010000010.1, forward strand.
AGCGAGCGACGACTCTGCCTGCTTTGCGAAGACCTTCGAGATCTTTTTCTGAATTGATCGACATGTTTTAAGTTTAGCAGAGGTTGATAGAGAGGTCACTGAGCAATCAATACGCCATCATATTAAAACGCTCATAGGGAAAGCGGAAGCTTTGGCCCTTTTCGTTCCCGAACTTGAACCACTCAGGGTTTGACGGCGCTCGCCGGGAGGATCAATAATATTCCAAGTGGCGTCGAAGATCCGCCCGTCCGCGAGTTCGATCCAGTTGAGTGGCCAACGCCGCGCTTTCATCGACCTCGTCGACAACGCTGGATCCCCAGACGAGCCGGTGAAATGTTTTTCAAGAATGAGGCTTGCGGTGAGCGCGATGTGAATACAGCGACCCTCGCCAATAGCGAGATACTGCTCGAGAGGAATCGCAGGGAATGCGATATCAGTTCTAAAAATCGAGTTACTAACAGTGCGCGTTTGTTTGTAGTTGTCGAGTGCGAGCGTGAAGACACGGGCTCGCTCTTGATCGTACTGTGACGTTAGTGACGAGCTCTGAGAGAGGGTGGAGTTTTCGAAGTGCTCAAGTCGGTTATTGGCGAACTGACTTGTTTGAAAGCGAATGAGCTTTGGTAGAGCGGTGTTGAGGCGCTCAAGGATTTGACTATCGGTAAGGCGCGATTTGATCTTCTCGATGCTTGGTGAGCTTAGAGTTCAGAGATGAAGGATTGCAGGACGAGATCGAGAGGTGAGCCCTCGCTGCCATCGACGGCGATAAAGGGCTTCCAAAGTGTGCCGTCTGAAATCACGAACCGGCTCGGTTTTGAAAGAGAAAATGGAGTCTCGTTCGGATTGAGATCGGCAATGCCCTTCAGTGTTGGATTGATGGATGACCAGTTGTTTTGGTAATAAACAATTGGTACGGAGACGGTGATGAGATTGAAGTCGTCTTGAAGTTCTACGGCTGCGGCATTCATCACACCGACTCTCACGGTGATGAGTTCAGATGAGGTCGCCGAACTTTCTGTTTTCGGAGAAGCGGACGACTCAGTGAGTGACTGGGCATGAAGAAGACTTGGTGCACCCAAGCTGGCAGCAAAAAGCAGCGCCAAACCCTTCAAGAAGGCATGGCGATGGGCTGTCAGTGAAGGGCAGTTTCTCATTTTGTATTCCTATTAACCACCACCTGAAACTCGTTTCAGCGCTTCTTCGGAGCGCAAGTGTTCAAGGAGAACCCGCTGCCAGCGGACGTAGTCTGTCCAACTCTCGACTTTGCGTTTCTGTTCGGGGCTCTGGCAGAATGATGACTTTGCATCAATCGGTGAATAGCGGACAGGTGAGCAGAACGAGAGATTCTCGACCATTTTATCGAAGTAGCGATCGATATCGATGAAGTACTCGTTGTAGAATGCTTCGGTTGAGCTATCGATGAAACCATCGCCGTTGATGTCTGTTCCGTAGAAGCCCTCTTCGTTGCAGGCGTTTGAGCTGGCTCCAATTTTATCGGGATCGGTGAAGAACAAGAACAGGGCCCGAGCGTCAGTGTGCTCGAGTCTTGCCGTCGGCCATTGTGATTTTGTATTCCTCTTTTGAGTCGAGATATTTGCGATAGTAGTTGTACCACTCTGTCACTGTTGGGACTTCTTTGAGCGACTTGTCGTAGTGGTTATCGAGGACATACCACTTTCCATCGGTTCCGCGAACGGCGGTTGCGACATGGAACTGCCAAGTGCCAACCGGAATTGGAATTCTAAAGAGCGGTGAGTGTGGCTCCATTTTGCCGACAATAAAGACTTTCTTTATAGACTCTTTGACCAGTCCGCGTAGGCCGGCTTCGTTTGCATAGTAATAGGCGCGGCCGAAACAAAAGCCGAAGGCTCCTTTTGGATCGTACTTGCTTTTGAAGTCAGTGCGATCGTCGTAAGCGGTCGTCGCCTCGATTGCCTGCAAGGTCTTAATGCGCTGTTTGAGATTCAGCGCCGAAACGCGGTTTTTTGGCGCATTGGGGAACTCCAGGGCCTCCATTTTGGCGATGAGGTCGAGGTTTCGCTTAATCACAGCGCGTTCGACGCGGTCGCCGTTTCCGTGACTAGCGCGGATGATGTCTCCGAGCTCGTTGGTTTTTGCTTGGTAGAGGTCGACGCCGATGGGGAGTCCATTTGTGCTATCGATGCGCGAGTAGTGCTCTTCAGCGTCAAACTCGGCTCGGCTTGGCATCTCGCCCACTGTGAGGCGGCGAGACTCGGCTGCGAAGCCGTGTTGGCAAGCGATCGTTGCAAGAATTCCAAGGGTCATTGCGATTTTTTGCATATTGCGTCCTCGAGTAAGTTGCGGCCCAGAGCTAGGATTGAGAAGAGGCCTTCAGGTGGCGGATCGATGACGACTATTGCATATTGGGTGCCCGGCATATTGGGTGCCCAGCATATTGGGTGCCCAGCATATTGGGTGCCCGGCATATTGGGTGCCCGGCATATTGGGTGCCCAGAGAGGGAAGTGCTTTCCAAGCTTCCGAGACGAAGTGGCTTGGTACATTGGAAACATTGGAAAAGTGGTGAATGCAATTGAAGGGCGTCTTGAGAGTCAGTAAGGACTCGCAAAACGTTTTAGGTGACCCTTCCTAATCATCTTTTTGATCATGGGGAGCGTATCACGCGATCTGGAGCATTTGTGCGCGCCTTGGTCTTTGGTCTTCTTGTTTTGTCGCTGCAGTCTATTTCATCTGTTTCATTCGCCCTGCCATCGGCACTTCCTCCCTCGGATGACCCCTATAAGGCTTCGCTGATGTACGCGTTCCTGGCCGGGTCTGATGCCAACCAACACCGTGAGAAGTTGAGCTTGTTTCCTGAACGGAAGAGTATTCCAGTTCTTGGCGAGCGTACGGACTTTACATTCTCCTTTTACCCGCTGCGCAGCGGGGCTCCGCTGGTGATTTACATTGGTGGTCTTGGTGGTCACCATACCGATAGCTCGTTTGCGGCGTTCGCCAATGTGGCACAAAGTCGCGGTTACAATGTGCTCGCGTTCTCGTCGACGATGAATTGGAGTTTTGCTCTCAGTGCAAGCCGGAGTGGTACACCCGGGCAAACGATGGACGACGCGAAAGATCTGTACGTCGCGATTGAGAAAGCAATTCGACACGTAAAGAAGAAGTATGGCTATCAGTTTGGCCAGGTGGGCATCTCGGGGTTCTCACTCGGCGCATTGACTTCAGCCTATATTGCAAAGCTCGACTTGGAAGAGAAGCGAATTGGAATTGATTCGCTTCTTATGGTGAATGTTCCCGTCGATGTTGGCTATGGGATGTCGGTCTTGGATTCGCTCTATTCTGCGGGTGAGTCATGGAAAGGCGAGCATAAGGAAAACATCGGTGGCTATGCGATCAACTACTATCTGCGGTCAATCGAGGCGCTGGCAAAGAAGCGGACAACTCTTGAGGAGGTCGTTCGAAACTTTGGTCTTACGACTGATCAGATTAAGTTTGTGATAGGGCGACAATTTCGATCTTCGCTTCGCGATGCGCTGGTGAGTTCGCAGTCTGTTCAGGATCTTGGCGTGTTAAAGTCGAAGTTTAGTCGGTTTAATCAGAACGATCGGCAGGACGAGGCGTTTCGGTTCTCGTTTCGAGACTACAAAGAGAAGGTTCTTTTGCCTTCTTGGCAGCGTCGGCACGGAGCAAACGGCACGGTGAATGACATGATGGCGCACTCGGGTCTAGCGGAGGTTGCCGCTGATATTGTTAAACTTCCGTCGGTGACCGTGATTCATACGGAAGACGACTTTCTTTTGCGTCCAGAGGACATTCAATTTCTTCGAGACACATTTGGGTCGAATCTTAAGCTTTATCCACGAGGTGGGCACGGCGGCAATCTCTTGAACGTCAAAGTGACGGGCGAGATGGCGATGGCACTCGGGTCGCTTAGTCAGAGGCTCCGCTAACGAAATTTAAACCGTTTAAAAAATTGGCACTGGGCGATCGCTTGTCCTTCGTAAGCCATGACAGTCTGCCGACCGAGTCCCGGGTTCGCACTCAGGCAGACGCCGTCCTCGGCGCACTCGAGACGAATGTAGAGTGCTTTTTCGTCGCGCCGAAAGCGGTAGAGACGAGTGTCTTCTTCTGGCGTTCTGAGCCCGACCACAAATGTCTCCCGGCGCACTTCGACAGGCAGCGCGAGCTCTGAGCTAAAGCTGAGTGCGAGATCGACGACCGAGCGATATTGACGGGCATCCATTTTGTCGTAGCGCTCTGGCGGTGACTCTCGATCAACGAGTGGGAATGAGGCGCGGTGCCGTTCCCAGCGGACCTGCTGCTTTCTCGCCGTCTATCGCCGCAACAGCGAGCGCTGCGACTGGTTTCATTGGATGATCTGCGTAGTAGCAGCGCCCAGCATAAACTCCTCGGATCGACCGAAGCGGCACTCCCTCTCCTGCGCGATAGGCGTCGACCACTTGGTCGAAGTAAGTCACACCAGCACCAACCTGGGGTTCAACAGATAGCCGATGAAGCGACCGAGGGCGGAGAAGGTCGAGGCGTGCATGGGCATTGACGGTGAAGGTTAGAGTAAGGAATGAGAGGGTAAAGAAAAGCGTGTTGTATTTTGACACGGGTCCTCCGTTTGTTGGTCCTCTAATCATCACGAAGATGGCGAGGATGGGGAGTCAAAAGATTTGATTTGAGCTATCATGAATCATTATGCCTAGGAATTCCGATGGATTGTCGGCTCTAATGGGATGGGGGTTTGAGGTGGAGTGGATTAGTTTTTTCTTCTTCTTTGTGGCAGCAGTGACTCACCTGATGTTTTTTGTAGTGGAGTCGATTTTGTTTCAGCGAAAGGGCGGGCATACGGTTTTTAAAATCAAAGAGACTGACCATGAAGCCGTGAAGATTTGGGCTTTTAATCAAGGGTTTTACAATCTGTTTCTATCGCTCGGGATGTTTCTTGGATTGTACTTTGTGTTGCGGCTTCAGGTTGTGCTTGCCGGAGCGATGACTGGATTTTGTGGAGTTTCGATGGTCGGCGCAGGGCTTGTGCTTTGGTTTTCGGCGCCACATCTGCGCCGAGCTGCGCTGGTCCAGCTCGTGCCGCCGCTGTTGGGGCTGTTATTTGTTTTAGGACATGTGACCAAATATCTTTAATCTCTTGATTGGGCGAGGTCGATCGCGCCCGCGTTTACCAGCCTTTGAAGGTACGAGAGCTCTTGCTTTGCCGATGTTCCTTTGAGGAATTTTCTAATCTGGCAAGTTTTGCCTGAGTTAAGAGACCGAATAAGTTTGAGAAAACTCTGCGAAGTCTTCTCGTCAACAACTGTGCCGGCAAAGGCAAAGAGTGTGCGCGATTCAGTTTTCAGATGACTCCAGAGAATAGGTATCGACGACTGGAGTTGAATGCTGGAGCTCAGCTTGAGTATTGCGGTCGGACTTTTTGGAACAGTTTTGAAGCCCTGCTTCGAACTGTGAATTGTCCACGAGCGGAGAAAAGCATCGTGAAGTTCTTCGGTGGAAAGCTCTTTGATGGCGGAAACGGCTTTGAGGTGAAGATCGGGTAGCGTTAGGACGGCGCCATCGGATGTGGGTGGAGCGGTAAATGTCGTGGTGACTTGGTGACCTATGCCCTTGAGCTTCTTTCCGATGACAGGAGTCAGAGTTTCAATCGCGGTATTTTCGAATGGTTGATCGACCCAAACACCAAGACTCCAGGTTGGCGGTGAACGAGCCATCGGACTCGGCAATGTGCCATGCGCTTGACGGCCAGTAAGTCATGTCTCCTGGTGAGGCTATGATAAGCTCGGATGCTTTTTAAAATTTGTCGTAGCGATGAGAACGAACAAGTTCTGGGTGTTTTTTGACCAACTCCGGCTTCCAGATACGAAAACGTTTGGTGCCGGCGATCGGAAAGCTAAAGACGCCACAGTTGTCGACGTGGACCCCAAACGGCGTTTTTTTATAGTTACCGAGGTAGAGGCCGATCTCGGAGAAGCGATTGGGAAGGCCGACGTGCTGATGAAGTGAGTTGGTGAAAGTGAGAAGCTCTCGCCAGAGCTCGAGATCGAGTTGGAGGAGTTCGTCGCAGACGAGACAGTAGTCAGCGAACATCTCATTCATGCGGCTATGGTAGCCTTCGAGCGAGCCATCTCGTTTTCTTGGCAAGAGCTCAAGGACCTCGTCGCTGTATTGGCGTTCGCCATCGAGGTAGAGCTTCAGGCCGTCAAGAGTTTTCGTTTTTCGACATCGATCGCTGTAGCGAACGAGCAAGGTGAAGATTTGTGCCGCGTCGATCAGAAGGAGAGACGAGTCGACTTGTTTGAGAGCGAGAGTTTTCTTCTCCCAGGTCTTCTGAGCAAACTGGGTCCAAAACGTCTGATCGAGGCGCGGGCGCGACATATTGCGACTACTTCACGGTGATTTCTATTGTCGCGCTTTGCTCGGGTCCATAGGACAGGTGCGCGCCATCGGCAAACTGTAGAGTGAGTTTGTGTTTTCCTGGCGTGAGTGAGACCTCGGTCTCGGACTGGGCTTTGCCGAAATGAATATTCTTATCGTCTTTTGGGATGACCTGGCCTTTTGCAAACGGCGCTCCGTCGACGATGAGGTGATGGTGACCGGAAGTTTTGTCGAGCGCATCCTCGCCGGCGGGGCGAAGCTTCATTCCCTCAAGTCCAAACTGAACCTTGACGGGCGAGGCGACGGTCGCGCCATCTTTTGGTGAAACAAAGAAAACCTTCGCCGGTTTACTTGGTGCATCCTTTGCGTGAGCGGAGAAGCTGATTGTGCTGGCGAGAATCGTAAGAACGAGGATAGTCATTGTTTTCATAAAAGATTTTCCTTTTTGTTTATTCATAGAAGGCGCCAAAGGGATCTGTTTCGGGGTTGTCCGATGCTTTGACGACGAGTTTTTTGAACTCGTCTTTACTGATCGTGTCGGTGGCGCCGCCATCCTTGACGAAAAGAGCTTCGAAGGCGCGGTTGGCGTCTTGGCTGGTTAGGCGTCGTTTTGATTTTGCTCTGGCTGTTTTTGAGATGGAGTCATTCGTGCCAGGTTTTGCGGCGAGAATTTCAGCTTTTCCACCGCGGTCGTAGCTTGCAATCAGGTATTTGAATCCAGACTGAGCTTCGTTCTTGCTGAGCTTGCCGTCGCCGTTGACATCGAGAACTTCGAACAGGCGCGCAATTTGTTCGTCTTTGCTTTCAGGACTGCTTTCAGTGTTTTCTGTGGCGCTAGCATTGCCAACTCGAGACGGCGCGGTGGCGCAACCGGCGGGCAAAATCACAGCAGTCAGACTCAGAAAGAAGAACGTGATGAGAAGATAGGAATTGCGCATCGTAAGACCTCCTGAAGGTCTTACTTTAGCCGAAGGAAAAGGCGTCCGTCGCTATTTTTTGCGAACACTATGCACGATGTCGACAGTCTCGTGTTTGGGATGGAGCTCTTCTTCGATTTTTCGATCGACTTCACGGGCCTCGGCGAGCTTCTTCTCTACGTCCTCCGGGTCGACCCGATAAAGCGTGTATTCGTGATCGGCCACACTTTTATGATAGATACGAGCTTTTCGGCTTGCATCGTAGATGTGGTGAATGAAGTAGATGTGCGTTTCGCGGCACGCTAAACGTCCGCTTGTTGTAAAGTGTTTGTAGTTTTCGATGACTTGGACGCGGATTCCTCCTCGAGCATCGATTTCGGTGATGATGCCGAAGGACTCTTGTTCGCGCGGTAGGAACCATCCGCGCATAATAAAGCCGACGCGATCCCCAACGTTCAGGGTGTGTCCGTGCTTGTCTTGGTGAAGGACGTCGAAAAGGGAAGGCCTGGCAGTCATACAGACTTATCGGGAGGCTGGCGCCTTGACTTCAGTCGAGTGGAGTAAAGTCTCTCTTTGAGACATGTCGCGATGGTCAACGATGATAGAGGGATGAAGACCATCAATTTGGCATTGCAGGGCGGCGGCAGTCATGGAGCTTTCACGTGGGGAGTCCTTGATCGCTTGCTCGAGGACGAACGCATCGCTTTTGAGGGCGTGTCAGGAACGAGCGCTGGAGCAGTCAATGCTCTTGTTTTGGCCTCTGGTTTGATTGAAGGCGGTCGCGAAGGGGCGCGTGAAGCGCTCCGACGTTTCTGGATCGCCGTTGGGGAGCAGCATGGTTTTACTCCCTACAGACGAAATCCTCTCGACGTGCTTTTTGGTCGTTTTGGTTTTGATTGGTCGGTTTCGTATCACTTCTTTGCTTCGCTCACGCATTTGGTTTCGCCGTATCATTGGAACCCAATGGGAATTAATCCACTTCATGAGCTGTTTCAGAAGCATATTCGCTTTGATCGGATCCGTGAGTGTCGTGACTTGAAGCTATTTATCTCGGCGACCTCGGTTGAGACTGGGCGCATTCGCGTATTCAAGAATGAGGAGATGTCGGAGCAGTCGCTGATTGCGAGTACAGCACTGCCGCTGCTGTTTCACGCAGCCGAAGTCGATGGGCAGCACTATTGGGATGGTGGCTTTGTTGGCAATCCAGCGCTCTATCCCTTATTTTACGAATGCCAGACGACCGATATCGTTTTGGTGCAGATATCTCCTTTGCGTCGTGCGACGGTGCCAAAATCGGTTTTTGAGATTCAAGATCGCATGTCGGAGGTTTCTTTCAATGCAAGTCTCGCTTCTGAAATGCGCGCTGTTCACTTTGTGACGGCGATCGCTATCGACAGGTGTTCATGCATATGGTGGAGAGCGAAGCGGAGCTCAGTCAGCTCGGCTCGGCGACAAAGCTATTGATCGAGCCGGCATTTCTACAGCACATGTTTGAGCTTGGACGAGGAGCCGCCGATCGTTGGATTGCCGCAAGTTTTGAGCAGATCGGCGTTCGATCCTCGATCAATGTTCCAGAGCGATTTTTGTAGTCGCTATTCTTTCTTGAGCAGTGCTTTTTCTGCTGGAAAGAGCGGAAGTTCGGCCGGCCGTTCGGCGAGGCCGAGGTGCAGGCGTAGCGTTTCGTGTTTTTGTGCGAGGTCAAAGTAGAAGCGTCGCTTGCGTACGATATCCTGCTCGAATTTCTCATATTCGCGAAATGCGGCCCGTGCTTTCTCGATACGTTTGCCGAGAGGCGAGTCTTTT
>JADJOF010000011.1 GCA_016713885.1 Bdellovibrionales bacterium
TTGCTTGCAGGGTTGAAGGTTGTCGCCGACGTCGCACCAGGAAGTGTTGCTGATGAAGCGCCATCGAGCTTCCAGGCATAGGTCAGTGCGTCCCCGTTACCGTCGGAGCCGGTAACTGATAGAGGTAAGGTACTGGCATAGTTCAAACGACTTGTCGCGGAGATTGAGGGCGACGGCGACGTTAGTACGGGCGGTGCGTTTCGCTTCACGGTCCATGTGCAGGACTGCATATTGCTGTAAACGTCGGTGACCTCAGAAACGAAGGTGTAGGTCCCGACACTCAAACCGCCCGCCGTGAGCGTGAGAGACGGCGATGTCGCGCCACCGATGGTGACGCCGTTTTGCTTCCAAAGATAAGTGAGAGATGTACCGGTCGCGGCGACGTTGAGGGTTTGTGACGAAGCACCACCGGCCGATGTGACGACGACAGGGCTCGAGGACGGCGTACAGGATGTGATAGTCACGGTGTTTGGGTCTTCGATGTTGACGGACCACTGACAGCTTCCCGTATCGTAGCCGTCATTCATTTCTGCAGTGATGATACGCCCGTTACCGACTTGCGCAAGACCTGGATCAAATGTCGCAAGAGACTGAGGCGCGGTTCCGGTCACTGTAAACAACGTCGGTTGAGAGTTGTTGTCGAGTTTCCAAGAGAACGTCAACGGATCGGTGTTTGCGTCAGAACCGTTGGCTGTGAGCGAAAGATTGGACGTGTGATTCATCGTGTTTCCGGCAGAGGCCGGAACTTGAGAACCGCATGTTGGGGGTGAGTTTTTGACGACAGTCCATGTACGAGTGGCCGTTGATGAACCGTTTGTAACCGTGGCGACAAGTGTGTTGTTCCCGGCATTGAGCGACGAACTTAGGGTATTAAGGAAGGCGCTGGTTTCTCCAGCGAGTGTTGAGCCATTCAGTGCCCATGAGATTGTGCACGTCGCGTCGTTGGCGATTGCTCCGAAAGTTGTTGATGTGCTGCCCGTGTTGGCGACCCGTACGGTGGCCGTTGATGGTAAGCTCGAAAGAATCGCACACGATGGCGATACCGTCGTCGTCCAAGCGCAATTGGTCGAGTCATAACCGTCAGAGATGACGGCGGTGACGTTGCGGGTGCCGGTGTAAGAAGAATTCGGAGAAAATGTTCCGACTGACTGGTTGCCAACTGTTGCTGGGCTTAAAATTCCGGTACTGACGGTCGCACCATCGACAAGCCAATTGAAAGTCATGGCGTCGCTATTCGCGTCTGTTGCATCAGCGGTGAAGTTCAGTGAACCACCGACTCCAGGTGCTGCCCGAAGCTGCTGGTGTTTGCACGCACGCCGGCGGCGAGTTTTTACGATTGTCCACGACTGCGTCGTCGTTGATCCGCCGTTGGTTGCGGTTGCGGTAAGAATGTTGGACGGATTGAGAGACGAAGATGCGATGGATTGAGAGTTTGTGGTCCCACCAAGCGTTACGCCGTTTAGTGCCCACGCGATTGTACAGCCGCCTCCACCGGTTGAAACCGTGAAGTCTGTCGTCGCTGAGGCGAGGTTTGGAACGCGGACAGTGGCGGCTGAAGGGACAGCCCCTGAGATCACGCAAGTTGAACTAACAGTGACGGTCCATGTACAGGAAACGCTGTCGTAGCCATCAGACATAGTCGCAGACACCGTATTGGCGCCAACGAGAGATGAGTTCGGTGCAAAGATGCCCTGCGATTGTGACGTGTTTGAGATGATCGCGAGAACTCCGCTCGCAGGTGACGCAGCGTTGACAGTCCACGCCCAAGTGAGTGGGTCAGAATCGGTGTCGGCGCCGTAAGCGGTGAGCGCAACGTTGCTGCCAACACCGAGTGTGCTTCCGGTTGATGCTGGAGTTTGATTTGAGCAGGTCGGGGCATTGTTTCGGCGGATCGTCCATGTTTGTGAGTCACTCGAGGCGGAGCCGGTGATTTTGGCTTCGAGTGTGTTTTCGCCGGCAGCGAGGCTACTCGAGCGAAGGTTGAGGATGGGGCTCGATTCATCGGCAATCTGAGTTCCATTGAGATAGTATGAGATCGTGCAGTCGGTACCAGCGGGCGTGACGGTGAAGGTTGTTGTTCCAGTTGATGACTGTGGTGCACGGACGGTTGTTGTAGTAGGTGTTGCGTCGCTAAATTCGCAAACGCCAGAGCCAGTCGCGGCATCGAGGAAATTAAATTTTCCATCTGATTTACAACTGGTGTTGATGAGCGCCGTGAGAATCGAGACGAGTGCAAGGCCTCGATTGATCGAAGTCGTGAGAACTGTTTTTTGGGTCATCCGTGCTGCCGTCAAACCGTGCCTCGCTTGCCATGGACTGAACTTAAAACACTCAGTCCTTCTGTAAGGTTATCGGAAGTCGCGCGGATTTACTTATATCGGACGAAGGGACTGATTTAACGGGTCCACAACAATCTTACGGTGAGACATCGCTCAAAAATGAAACGAGGCCCGACGAAGGCCTCGTTTCATTTTGAGTCTGATTGATCCAGCAGCTTTATGATTTAGCCGCCGCCGTAAGTGCTAAATGGGAACGGGTTAGCAGGACTTGTCGTCTGCGAGCTTGATGACGACGACGAAGATGATGAGCGCTCTCGTGAACTACTGAGATTTCCGTCGTTAGTGATCATGAACGAAGGGACGACTTCGTCTTTGAAACCGCCGCGACCGATGCCTGATGGATGGCCGTAGTTATAAACTGTACCTTCGTCGATGACGAATGTGCCACGGAATCCACCAATTTTATAGAGGTCACCATCGGCAACGTCGGGATGTTGATCGACGCTATAGGTGCCTTGGTCGAGCCAATCAGACTTCGGCGTGCTTTGGGCGAGAACAGTATCGCGGTCAGCGAGTTGGTGATTATTTGTCTTTTGAGCTCCATTTTTTGTCAGGATGTATGACCATTTGCCTGGTTGCTTCGAATAGCCTTGGCGCGAACCATCGCGATAAGATTCGCGAGCGTAGATTTTAATAAGGGGGGTTCCGACGGGAAGAATGTTTCTCAAGTACGCAACGGATTCGTTGTCGATGCGCGTGCATCCGTGGCTACGGATGTTGGTGAACAGATTGAGGACGCCGCCCCAGAATGAATCCTTAAAGAGAATGAAGTCTTTTTTGTCAGCTCCCCAGCCGGCTGTTCCGTGGTGCCACTGGCCACTTGGGTTTGGGCCCACTTTTGCCGTGTACCAGCCAAAAGCTCCACGCATGTCGCCTTTGCCGCCGGGCATATACTCAGAGTCAAACCAGGCCGAACGATTTCCTGGAGCCGGTACAGGTGGGTATCCCGCTTTGTACCAAGCCGGATAGACGCTGGCTGGCGATTCATAAAACTTTTCCCAGCTTGTCACGCGATATGAACCGGCGTGAGTGCGTGTGCCGCCCTCATCTTCACCGTTGACGACATCAGTCTCAAGAATCATTCGGCTCACGCAGCCCTCATTTGGAAGACAGCGTTCATAGACGCGAAGCTTTTCTGTCGCGATGTTTGTTACAACATAGAGACGGTTGGCCTGCGCCTGTTTTTGACCTTCGATCTTTGGGGTCTTGGCGTCAGCCGACACCAGAGTGTTCACTGCGGCCGCTGACACGTCTTTTGGTTTTGAGTTCAAAAACTTACTTGAGATAAAAAGATTCACGCCTTTTGGCGCCGACGACGATGTCTCAAGAACTCGAACGACGATGAAGCCCTCTTGTCCAATGGGTGTCGCATCGATGACTTAGACCTTATCATTGAGGCTTAAGAGACCTGCGATCGATTCTTCTGTCGATTCCGGTTTATTGCGGACGCGAATACGGTCCGAAGAAATAAAAGCAACGAGCCCTGGCTTAACGTCGCCAGCTGTGATTGCGCCCGTTTGCTGTTCAAGGCTTACGAGTCCCGTATTGGGTGCGATGGCGTCATCATTCTGCGCCTCGTTTTGCGAGCAGGCTGTCGTCAGCATGGCAGTCAGAGCCAAGGTGGCGATGACTGAAAGTGGCAGTTGGTTGCGAGACTTCATTTGAGTTGCTCCCTTTTCTTGGAGATTGAATCTGGGGTTCAGTTGGTGAATCGCAATTCAGAGGCCAGTCGAAACTGTGTTTATTTCGATTTGGTCTGAGTGAACGCGAAAGACTTTCACTTTGTTGTGGTTTTTTCCGTGGAACTGATGCCGGGTCCGGTCCCAAAGAGGGAATTGTTTTTGGTCCCGATACCGTAGGTTTTGAGCCATCCGCTGACGGCAAAATCGTTATCTCTTTCACTTTGTTCTGCTTCACAAACTGAGCGATTTCTTTGATAAAGCCGTCGCTTGCGACAGCAAGGCAGCCTTGAGTCCAATCGACGACGACATTGAGAAAGCCAGCGCAACGAAGCATGCGTTTTGGACCGTGGATGCCGACGTCGCCGCCGGTGAAGCCCTTTTCTCTTTGTTCTTTTGTTGGATATCCGATCTCCATGAAGATTCCGAACTTATCGCTTGGCCGTGGCATGGCCAGAGAGTACGTGCCCGTCGGCGTGCGCCAATCGCCCTCTTTGGTTTTGCCGATTCCAAAGAGACCAAGCGAGAGATCGTAGTTGGCTGACGACGCGGTCGTTCTTACAGAGATAAAGGACATTGATGTCAGCCAATGCCACAAGCGATGTTCCGTACCCTCGCATATGTTCTGGGCGGGGAGCTGCTTAATCAGACGAAGTGCCGCGCGTGGAGTGTAGGTGGGACAGTTGTCTTCGTCCGTTTCAGTGGTCGCCGCTGCCGGTGCCTGGTCGTCGGCATCGACGATCTGCTTTTGTAAAAGCGCAAGATCGCGTTGGGTTGGGGCCGCGTGGGTGATGCCCGGTAGGCCTGCGACGAGGGTGCCCAGGAGTGCGAGAGTTGTGATTCGTGTCAGCACGGATTCGCCTTTCGTAAATGTTCGAGCGGTCGGTAGGCTGTTTGAGGTTGCACGACTCGGACCGCGCCAATTCGAATTACGGGTATCGGCGCTGATGGCGGTGAGAACTTCTTACTTGATGTGACGCGGGAATGGGCGCCTCGAGAGGGGGCTCCTCTTTTCTAGTTTGAGCCGTTTTGTCGAAGCAATTTCGCCCTTCTAGAGGCGCCGTATTTGTACCGATGGCCAAGTTTCGACTCTTATTTGACTTCCTTGAGGATTAAAGATAGACCCTCGGTCACCGCAAAAACGGGTGAGGACCATGAGAAAAAAACAACCCACATTTCATGGTTTTCCGGAGAAAGAGCGAGTCTTCGCTCCCGGTAATCGAACCACGCGCACCTCGCGTCGACGCCGCCCTCGAGCAAGCAACGAGGCGATGCATCTGGTCTTAAGAAGCGACCGTGCACGAGGGACGAAGTCCCTTCTCAAGTACGACCACGTCGTGCGTGCGGTGATTGCAAAAGTCGCCAGGCGACGTGGAGTTCGCGTCTATCGCATCGTGAATGCCGGAAACCACCTGCACATCACTTTAAAGCTTTCTAAGCAGTTTCTGTGGCATGGGTTTATCTCTGGGGTCACCGGCGGAATTGCCAGGGCTCTCGGCTTTATGCGCGATGAAGGTGCAAAGCAAGGATTTTGGAATTCGCGCCCGTTTACGCGAGTCATCGCTTGGGGGTGCGACTACAATGTCGTGAAGGACTATCACGTTTTGAATCAGCTCGAAGCTGACGGTGTCGTGCCGCCGCGCTCGCAGATGCTAAGGCCCGAGCGATGGCGACACGTGGTGCGGGCGTTTTCTTAGAGAGTGGATTTTTGTAACGGTGATCTGTTCGGAAGGCATTTGTTTTCTAGAGGGACAAAAAAGTCGGAAGTTATATACGAATTTAGCGGAGCAAGTATTGACTAACTTAGCGGCGTCCATTCTTGTATTGGTTTTTTCAACCCAAGTCGCGGTAGCGATTGGCGAAAAACCTGACATCATTTTTCAGAAAGATGTCGATCGCGACGCTTTACTTCTTGAAATCTATCCCATCAAAGTCTGCATAGGCGATCTCGGGTATGCGCCGATGGCAGAGAAAATGGACGCCTCCGGATGTCGGCGTCGATCGGATATTTCATATGACGACTGCATGAAGATCAAAAAAGAAGGTCGTGATTTCTCTCAGCTGATTGTCAACAAAAGGTTCAAAGTAAAAACAGGCGATGTGATCTACTTGAGAAAGAATATGAAATATTCTTTCTTTACCGGTAGCGGCGGGATTGCAAAGGACTTCACTAAAGAATCGAAGTCGATATTTTCATTTGGTACTGCAAATTACGGAGGAGTTGCGCTCGATCCAGTCAAGAGGTGCCCGTGAAGCACTTCTTTGCTAGACGGGCGCATTTCTGATTCGACTTAACCCAAGTTAAAATCCGACGTTGAGAAATGGTGAGACGCCGAAGATTCCGGTTTCGTTGGAAGTTGACGAGGCCGATTTGGATACCGTGCAGACTCTTTGCGAAGTTGACGAGACCAATTTGGAAACCATAAACGTCTTGTGCGCGGTTGTAGAGGCCGAGCTGCGCTCCGTAAACCACTGTGTTGGGGCTGTGGTTGGCGAGCAACGCGAGTTGAAGGCCGACGACGGATGATTGAGCGGTGTTCCAGTTGGCGCCACCGGCGAGCTGTAGACCATAGACGTCGGTCTTTTGTGTATTCATATTGAGAAGGCCTGCGGCCTGAAGGCCGATAGCGGTGGTGTTGCCGTAGGTCAGATTGAATAGACCGGAGAGGCCGATCCCGGTGAAGGTTTGATCGGTGATGTTGCCGAGTGCGCCGATATCAAAGCCGTACATGTCGCGATGATGGCCCCAGAGAACGCTCAGTCGTGCTCCAGTGATTGAAAATTCGTCGGATGGGAATTGCACGGGCGGTGCGATTGAGATCGCGAGCGGCGACACTGCCGCTGCGGCAGAGGCTTCGGAACTTGCGAGGATGTTGAGTGCGCCGGAAATTAAAAGTGTAAGGGCAGCAATGTATTTAAGCATAGGTTATTAGAAATGATCTTTTCGCGACGTGAAAGCCACGCCGCGTTTGGACCTGTCTGCAGTTGTTGAGAGTGGCTAGCGCTCGATCTCAAACTCAACACGGCGATTGGCCTGACGTCCCTGGTAATTGCCGTTGTCGGCGATCGGCTGGGCTTCGCCTAAGCCTTCGGCGCGAACTTTGTCGGCGCTGATGCCAAAGACGTCGATCAGACGACGACGGATTGCGAGGGCGCGCTTCTTTGAGAGATCGAGGTTGTAAACGTCAGGTCCGACGGAGTCGGTGTGGCCTTCGATGGTGAGTTTCTTAAATCCGGAGCGCAGAGTCCCGGCGAGTTCGCGAAGGACGTCGTCATAGCGACCGATCATTTTGTCGGAATCAAATTCAAACAAGATAGAACGGGTGCGAAGACGTTCTGCAACTCCAGTGGAGCTTGATGCTGTCGGCACCGTCTCAAGGTACGAAACTTGCGGTGTCGGTGATTGCTTTGCAGGGTGGGAATCATTTTCGATCGGACCAAATGAATAGTTGAGTCCGGCATAGAGACGCCAGTCGGGAGAGGCGTTGCCTTGAATGAGCTCGGTGCCGCCGCCGGTGTGAACGGCGAGCTGTGTGGTGATGTCGTGCTTGATTCCGAGAAGCCACTCAAAGGAGGTGAGGCTGCGATCACCATAGGCGTTTGAACTCTCGGCTGGAAATCCTCCAAACACCTCTGTGATGAGCTTCGTGCTGAGTCCTGGAAAGTGATAGCTTGCGGCGGCAGAGGCGATCCACTGTGAACCAAGAGGGTCGGCGATGGAGCCAGCGATTTTTTCGCCTTTCGAGCGGAGGCGGTAGCCGACGTTTGCACCTAGTGCGAAGCGCCGAAGAGTTGTGTCGACGGCGAATTCGAGATTGGTTGTGGGGCCGGCACCGCGACCAGTGAACGGATTATCTTGAATCATATTGAAACCGGTTGAGAGCAAGACGGCGGCGCCTCCAGCGTCGTCGCCGAAGAAGCGGTACTTGGTGTTTAGTCGAACCTCGGTCACTCCGTTTGTGGCAAATTCACCGCGTGTGCCGGTGCCGTCGTCAACCTGTTGGCTTAAGACTTGTGGAATGCTAATGCCGAAATCCCAATTGCGCATAAGCCCCACGCCGGCGTTGACATCGACGCTGGTCAAGCGGTCGGTGAAATTCGTACGACTGCCGGCAGCATTCTCGTAGTAGGGAAGCGAGTTCACCGCGTAATTTAAAAACAAGCCGACGTTAAAAATGCCGGGCTTTAAAGTTTCCGAAGACTGCACGGTGACAAAGTCGAGACCGCTGGTCGTTGGGTTGAAATTCTGAGCGCTAGAGCCAACGACGTTGGCGTTTGTCTGATTTGGAACAGAAAAAATGGCAAAGCTTGCAAGAACGGCAATCGCGCTGCGTTGAATCTGAGTCTTCATCCTTGCCTCACTCTTCCTTGATCGGCTCAATTATAACTATGAAACACTTCTTTCATTTTGGTTCCCGATTTTCATTTCTGCAACCCTTAGTATCTCGGCCATGGCGGCTGTCGACGGCTCCGAGCCTGCACTCTGGATTGGGGGTGCCGGCGGCGTACTTGTTCCGAACAAGAGCGGAACGTCAGCGCGGTCGCAGCTGGGCTTTACCGTGGGTGCGAAAATCGGCTCTGAGTTTGGCGTGGGTGGCTACTACTCGACGTCGCAGAAAACCGAAGGAGCCCCAGTCGGTCAATTTGATCTCGACTTCTATGGAGTTGAGGGGAGCTATCACTTTGAAGGTGAAGCGCGTGGAGCATACTTTGGCGCACGGATGGGGATTACGAAGATGGATTTCGGCGTGTCGCCCAACGAAGTGACCGCTTCGCCCTTCCATTTCGGTTTAGTTGGTGGCTATAACCACTGGCTAGCGCGATCGCTTTCAGTGGGTGGCGATCTTGGGTTTTATTCGGTCTCTAAAGGTGAGGCGACATCGCGGGCCGGGGTCACTTCTACGGTCGACTCTTTTACGGTCCTGTCTTTTTTGGCGACTGTGAAGTTCTGGCTCTGAGTGAAAACAAGTGCGGTGTAAATGGCCGCAATTGCGATAAGAGCGACCGTTGTAACGAGATAGTCCTTGAGGATCGATAAAAGCGACATCACGGCTCCAGTGCACCGTGATGTGAGTTCTGCGTCAAGCGGACTGCGACGATGGTCGGGCTAGCAAAAGGGCACGATCAGTCGTCTGTGCGCCCCTGTACAGCTGTCGAAATGGTTCGGCCGTAGGTATCAGAAATCGAAACAGCCTGGACCGAGTAGTCGGTTGATGCCGCTAAACCCGTAATTCGAACTTGGTGACTTGTGCGCAGGATGTTGTCCGATGTCGTGATCGTTTGCACACCGGCCGCATTCTTGGCGACCACTTGGCTTGTAGCGGGAATATCGGTGTTCCAAGTGACGACGAAGCCATCGTTGAATTTTTCAAGCAGCGTGAGATTGCTGATAACGGGGCGTTCACCCTCTTTGCACGGATTGAACATCACTTCGTTCGAAAGAGCGAAGCTGTCTTTGCCGACGGGCGCCCAACCTCGAGCGAGGAGGGCGGTGTAGGCCTTCTGTGGTTTTGAGCTGTTGTTTGGGTCAAACCACGTACTGTTGCCACTGACGCCGCAGGCTGGGTCAGCCGGTTGGCCGGCGGTCACTTTGCGCATCAAGAGGATCAATGAGATATGGTAGCGCGGCCCTTGGTAGTATTCGAGGACCATTGGAATTTCACTTGTTGCGTCGAGTGCAATCGGAGCAACGCCGCAGCCGAGTCGCGTCGGGTGGTCGCCGTCATTATCGACGTTTGCTGTGTAGACGCCGTCAGCGCCGCGAAGTTTCATGACGGCACCATCGTCTGAGAGGATCGCAAACTCGTAGAGTCCTGGCTCTTGTTCAAGGCCAAGGCGAAGAATCGATTTGAGCGAAGTGCGAAGTATTCGATGAGCGTGTTCCCCGAGTCGTTTTGAACAGTGCCGCCGGCCTCGCTTGCGAAACCCATTTGGAAAAGACGTGTTGGCACATTGAGCTCTGAGAAGAAGAGATTCTGAGTTGAGGCCGTTCCGCTAGAAATCATCGTACTGACATTGTGTTGAGGGCTGACACCTGCACCAAGCCACCAGAGTTCGGCTTTGAGGCCTTGATTGGACCGTGGGTCGGGAGTTCCGCCAAATGGATCACAGACCGTCTTTGGGGCCGGGTATTTATTGACGGCCATTTTTGACATGCGCATCACTTCTTTGGCGACCGTCGTCTCATTGAGATCACTGTTGGATGAGCAGCCGACCAGGAAAAGGAGAGGGATCAGGAGTGCCACGCGATTTTGAAAGTGTGGGAACGTGTTTTCTTTCATAAGAACTCCGATCAGCGATGCGAAATCGTATCGCTACAGACATCATCCTAAAGAAAGGATGATTGAACCGGGACTGTTAGAAGTTCGGCAGTTTCTAGAAAATTCGATGGCGGCCATGTGGATTGTCTATGACGTCGTCGGCTGAAAATAACTTTTTCGAAATATCGAGGATTTGATCTGATTTATTTCGAGGACGTGATAAGGAGTGTCCCGTTATGCGTCGTCTCATTGAATACGAGGCAGTCACGTCCCGCCTATTGGGGTTGCTGGCTCGAAGTACGAAATTTGAATCTCAACCGGGTCTCGATCGCATTTTGGCTGAAAATCCGAAGTTGCTCGTCGTTTTTAATCATGGAACACCACTTTCGTGGTTGCCGGCGGCCTGCTTGCTCACATCCCACGTCTGCGCACGCGGCGGGGGCCATCGTAAACCTTTCGCGGTGATGGACCGCTTCTTTTACTCAGTGCCGCTACTCCAGAGTTTGGCGAAGTATATTTCGCAAACAGATCGGCCGCTTCGTTTTCAAGAGCTGATCGAAGCTTTTCAAAAGATGGAGGCTGGTGATCTAGTCGTATTTCCTGAGGGCTCCAACTGCTTCTTTGGTCCGGGCGATAAGCTGCAGCCGTTCCGTTCGAATCGATTTGTCGAGATTGCGATCGAAGCTCGGGTGCCTATTTTGATCTGTGTGCATCGAGGGTCTGAACATTGGGCGAAGACGGTGCCTGTTGCACCGTGGCTCTATCTAAGTTTGCAGAGCATTTTGGGTGGAACGGTGATCGATCGCTTTTTTCAAGGGCGTTTGGAGAAGTCCGGAAAAGTGACGATCCCGCTCTTGCCAACGCCGATGGATCATTTCGAAATGTGTGTGGAACTTCATCAGCCATCCACGTGGACTCTTCCGACCGCCGGCGCTGAGCGCACGGAGCGGATTGAGGCCGAGGCACGGCAGGTCTTTGAAAAAATGACCGGCATGCTGTCAGAACTGACGCGTTAGTGGCGACGGCTTTACGTACTTTAGAGTTGGAGCTCCATGAGGAGCACTCTCGCGCGGTTAAGATCGCATGAAACTCGACAGAGCTCTCGATGGCTGTTACGAACCGAGGCAGAGCGAGTTTCGAGTAAGACCAGAGGGGGATATTCGTGGTTATTGAAAAGCGTCAGGCTGATGGTGTGTTCGTCGAAGTTCATGGTGTTGAGCTTTCGGGCGATGAGCGTGAGCGTCTTTTCTCGGGGCTTTCGTACCTGCAGAACGAAGCGCCGTCGGATGCGACAAGTCGGCTCGTCATCAGTAACTCTGATGATGGGTGCGAGCTGCGTTTGGTGATTCGTTCTGTTGCGCGCCGATTTGAGGTTGAATCTCTTGGCGCAAAATTTGGCGAGGCCTTTGAAGGGCTTTTGGGCACCTGTGGGCGTCAGCTGCAAATGTGGCAAGAAGAGCGCTGGTCAACGCTTCAGTAGTTGTTTGAGCCGTTCAAGAGCTTCGGTTTTAATTCGAAGCTCAATCGCGTTTTCGGGGCCTCGTCTGTCTCCGATTTCAATGTCTTCAAGTTGAAATAGATCGCCTCTTTCGAATTGAAAGTGGGCAAGCGGTTTTGTCAGCCGCTGCGGAAACCATGATAAAAATTCGCGCGAGCTCGATCGACAGAGAAGCTGTCGGTTCTTGCCTTTTTCAATAAGCGTATCGCCGGTCACGCGCGCTAAGTTAGGAACGTTCGGCGGGGGCTCGCGTCTGGCCAAGAGGTAGCTAAAGGTGACGGTCTCGTTTTTCATCGGGAGTCTTGCTTCAAGCGCCTCCCACCAGTCGGGTTTAAATGGCACTGTGCGGTCATGGCACCAGTCTTTTTCGGAGTGAAGAAGGAGTGGGCATTCGCCAGCATGAGTACACGGTGCCCAGATGTGAAAGCCCGATTCTTGAAGAATCTGTCGGAGGCGTTGAAGCTTTCGCGCATCTTCAGACGTCGACGGTTCAATGATCACAAGTCCACCAGCGTGACCCGACGTCAGACGGCGGATCAGGCTGGCTGACTCTCGTTCGTCTTTGAGCTCGGTCAGCACGTAGGACAGGACGACGAGGTGCTGTGGACTGAAGCTTGGAAGCGGGTCGGCTGGGAGGTTCAATATTCCACTTTTGACATCAGCTGGGCTAGCGAGTCCTGGGGCTTCGAGTGAGGCATGAAGGCGTGCCGCGCGTTCGACAACACGGTGATCGCGGTCAAAGAGGTGGACGCGTTGGAAGGGAGCAAGCGGGCGAAGTCCGAGACTTGCGGCACCTGATCCGCAGCCGATATCGACGAGGTCGGTGAAGCCTGAAAAGAACTGACGCTCTTGGCCGCGACGGCCAACTGTGCCGGCCCGCGAGAGATTGAGCGGATGGTAATACGCTAAAAGCGCTTGGATCGCCCAGGGCTCTTGCCACGGTGATCTTTCGAGCGGATTTGAAACATAATGATTCGAGAGCCGAAGGGTGGAAGCCGCCAGAGTCTTCACGTCCGGCGTTTCGGTGCCGAGTGATTCTATTTCGCCTCTTAGGGTCGTATTGAGCCAGGGGGTCCAATCGGGAGATGAGTCTGATTTGGCTTGAGAGGAGTGATTTTCCACGTTGTTGTGCTCCGATTTTCCGCGTTAAATCGAGTTAACCTGAAAGATTGGAGTTCTCAAATGGCGAAATTGAAGAAGAAGACCCAATTGAAAAAAGTGAAGGCGAAAAAGAAGGTCGCGAAGAAAAAGCGGCTGTTCGTAAGAAAACGGTGAAACGCGCTGAAACAGTGAAGCGAACGTCGGCGCAAAAGAAGACGGCGGGTTCGTCGGCGAGCTCGATGGTTGGTAAAGCGGCTCCTGATTTCGTCATGCCCTCAACCGGTGGTAAGAACCTGTCGTTTAAGGATTTTGCCGGGAAGAATGTCGTTTATTTCTATCCGAAAGACAATACCCCGGGCTGTACGCTTGAAGGGCATGATTTTCGGCGACTGAGTGCCGAGTTTGACGACGAAAACACTGTGATTCTCGGAGCTTCCAAAGACTCTGTGAAGAGTCACGAGGGCTTTCGCTCAAAGTGTGAGTTCCCGTTTGATCTGATCGCGGACGAGGATGAGAAACTCTGTCGTGCCTTTGACGTCATTCAAATGAAGAGCCTCTATGGCCGAAAATACGAAGGAATCGAGCGCTCGACATTTGTCGTCGACGGACACGGACGGGTGTTAAAAGAATGGCGCAAGGTGAAGGTCGACGGACACGCGCAAGAGGTGCTCGATTTTGTAAAAAGTTTGGCGCGAGCGTAGGTCTTCTGATGCGCATCTACGACTTGAGTCCGCGGCTATCAGAAAGAACCGGCGTGTTTCCTGGAGATGTGGGTTTTCGCCGAGAAACCGCGATGAGCTTTGAAGCTGGGCATCACTTGGCACTCAGTGCGATGACGACGACACTTCATATCGGAAGTCATGCGGATTCGCCGGGACACTATGTTCGCCGAGGTGCCGGAATTGACCGTCGAGCTTTGGGGCTTTACGTCGGACAGTGTTGGGTCACGAGCGTCGCTGTTGAGCGCGGTGAGCGAGTCGCGAAGTCGCATCTTTCGGAGGCGACTCTCGCGGCGATTGAGGGACATCAGGTTTCGCGGATTTTAATTGGTACCGGAACATTTCCTGATCCTGAACAATGGAACTCTGACTTTGCGAGCCTTCAGCCAGAACTGATTCATTGGCTTGCTGATCACGGTGTGGTTCTGATTGGCATCGATACGCCTTCGGTTGATCCGGAAACCTCGAAGACGCTTGAAGCGCATGCGGCGTTGGCTGCTCGTGATCTCGCCGTGCTTGAGGGGATTT
Source organism: Bdellovibrionales bacterium (assembly GCA_016713885.1). Lineage (GTDB taxonomy): Bacteria > Bdellovibrionota > Bdellovibrionia > Bdellovibrionales > JAMPXM01. Next base: position 14,125 of record JADJOF010000011.1, read on the forward strand.
GCCTAAGCGGTGTTTCCGAGGGGCGCTATTTTTTATCGGCGGCTCCGCTGAAAATTGCTGATGGTGATGCTGGCCCACTACGTGCGCTGCTCATTGAAGGTTTTGATGGTGATGTGGCGCACGATGTGCCAGTGACGGTTTGTGAAGATGGCGGCGAGTAGGCTCTTTCCTATTGCGGTAAAAGCAATCGATTCAGCGGGCTGGCTTTTGGTGTTTCCGCTTCCAGAAGGTAACAAGATCAAAGTGTCGTCGCTCTGGCAGGCGCTGTTCCCGAAGTCGAAAATGCGCTGGGAGTGGGATGACTCTGCCGATTCGCGCGTTGTGCAGCTCTGGCACCTGCGCCGGGAAATTGCGGAAAGTCAGAAGATTATTTACAGCAAGTGGTATCGTGATCGCGCCACAGTGTTCTCGATCCCGTGCTTTCTTGCGCTCTACCGTGTGCTCGAACCCGCGAGGCAGACTCTTTCTCCTGATGCCCGCGAAATTTTGGAGTTGCTTGAGTATGAGTCGCCGCTTTCAACGAAGCAGCTTCGGCGTGGAGTTGAGCTTCAGGGCAAGGAGAATGAGAAACGGTTTCACTCGGCAACACGTGAGCTGTGGCGAAGTCTGGCGATGGTTGGAATTGGTGAGATCGACGATGGTGCGTTCCCAAGTCTTGCGCACGCAGCGACGCATACTGTTTTTGAAGATCAAGTCGCTCGAGCCAGCCGGCTTTCTTTCGCAGATGCTTGGCGAAAGCTTGATGAGTGGCCCGAACTTGCTCGGGCCGCTCGAAAGATCCTTGGGACTAATTCTGGAACGAAAGTTTAGTTGAAAGAGACTTTGGTAGCGGTGGAAGTTCTGAACGCGGAATCAGGAATGTGGCGAGATTAAAGAGATCGCCAAAAATGCGATGCTGATCCGTTGACGCTTTCAAATACTGATGTCCGCTCGATCCGCCTGTGCCAATTTTTGATCCGAGCATGCGATGAACCATGAGGGCGTGGCGGTATCGCCAGGTTGTCATCAATTCGTCGATATCTTGAAGCTTTGTCAGCAGCTGAAAGGGAAGGCTTAAGAGCGGCTGTTCGCGGTAGAGCAGGATGAGGAGGGCCGCCTGGAGGGCCGAGTGAGAGAGGCGGAACGTGCCGGCGTTGCGGAGCTCCTCGTAGCGAGCAGGATCGGTAATGGCGGCAAATGTTGATTCGGCCTCGGCGACCTGTTTGAGGTTTCGCTCTTTGTCCTCATTGGTTTTTGCGAAACGAATGATGGTTTCTTTGTCATTCTCAAGCATCGTGCGTACGGCTTTTCCATACTCGGCTTGGAAGTCAAAATCCTTGTTTGAAAGAAATGGCGCTCGGGCCAGCCACGCATCAACGCGGTCAAACAGCGAAGGATCTTTCTCGGCTTGAAGCATCTGCTGCTCCTCGGCTGGTGGAACATGCGCGTGATAGGGGGTGGAGTTGTATTTGAGGCGACGGTCTGAGCGAAGGCCCAGTTTATTCTCAATGAGACGCCACTGTAGCGACTGAAAACCACTCGCTGGATAAAGTAGATCGCGGAAGTCGAGAAAGTCGAGCGGCGTCATTGTCTCGAGAACCGAAACTTGATCGACAAGCAGGCGTTGGATCTCAACAATGCGCCCTAATCGGGCCACCGCTGTCCCCATATCGCTTTCGTGAACAAGGTCGCTGGCGAAGAGACTCATCACGGAGTTGAGTTCGTGCAAAATCTGCTTGAACCAAAGCTCATAGGTTTGGTGAACGATGATGAAGAGCAATTCGTCGTGAGCTTTGACGTTGAACTCATCGGAGCGGGGGCGTTGCAGATTGAGGAGTCCAGCGGTTTGCAAATAATCGCCGTAGGAAATGGGTGGCACATTTTTTTTCACAGTCCGAGTCCTCGTTTGAGTTGATCTTTAATTCCGTCGATGGCTTCTGTTTTCTTTTTCTCGACTTCTTTTTTGATCGAGCTTGTCACGGCCTTCTTGAGCTTCTTCGTTTCAAGATCGGCCGTTTTTTTGGCCATTCCGGCCAGCGCATCCGCAGCGATGTCGGTTGAAGGCGAGGTGAGCGGTCCTTTGAAGGTGAGAGGAACGACGAGTCGGCCTTTCAAGTCAGAATTGGCTTCGCGAAATGAGCCACCGATATTCACCGATTTTAGCCGAGCCTCGCCGGTGAGATTGGCATTGAGCGCCGAATCCACGGCGCCTTTGAGTGTGAGTTCGTCTTGTTCGGGAGTTACGGCAATGAGTTGGGCCAGCGAAAGAACGCTCGATTTTAAGCTGAACTGCGAGCGAATGTCGGCCAGTAAGTTCTGAGGGGGTGTGGGTTGTTTCTCCTGTAGATAAGGTTTGCCCCAGATCTCGAATCCGGGGAGTCCCTTTATTTTCTCCTCAAGAGTTTCGCGCGCAAGTTGCGCCAGTGGTCGCGAAGAGAAGCGCGAGCCCTTGGTTAAAAAGCTTCCATCGGCCTCGGTGTTTTTGATGAGTGCACCGGCAGCATAGGGACGTATGGAGAAATGGGTTGCCGCATCGAGCGTTCCCGCCACATCGCTTGCGTACTCAGGCTTTGCCCATTCGACGATATTTTTAAGTGAAAGGCGTGCCCCAACGGCGGTGCCTGTCGCAACGAGCAGGAGCGGGTAGGCGGGATCGATGTTGGTGACCTTGAGATCCTTGAGGTGAAGCTCGCCGCCAAAAACCGAACCGATGTGTGTTTGACTGGTGACACTGTTGTTGGCGATCAGAATATTCGAGGTCACGCGTTCGGCCTTGATGTCTGCAAGCTGGGCTGAGGCGATCGTTGATTCAATACGAAGATTGGCTTTGCGAAACAGTGCTGTGGAGAGGAAATCTGGCAATTTCGATGGAGCGGATAGAGATTTGCTGCCGGTCCCCGGTGCCTTGTTGTCCTCTTTCTTTGTGTCTCCGAAAACAAAAGAAGGCATGTCTGCGCGGACAATGCCTGAAATGGCTAACGGTGACTGCATCGGGGCGCTGGGAGTGATTTCGCCGACAAATTTAATGTCGCTATGGAGCTTTGTCCCGCCCACTATTTTTTGACTGGCGCCAAGACGGGCAAGAACTCATAGAGCGGCTGTAAATTTGCGTTTACCTGCATGGCGCCGTCGGCTGTCCAGATATTTTTTTTGTATTGGAACCGACCGTTGAGTCCAATACGAGCTTGATCAGTCTGTAGCTCCAGCTGATCAAGTCGAACAAATTCGACATTGCCCCCGGCGCGCCACGCTACTGTTAGCGGGACTCTTGCTGATTTTGTGATGAGTCCTGGAAAGTCGAGGCCAAGATTGGTGAGGTTGAGATCACCCGTCGAGCTTTGGATAGAAATTTTCTCACCCGTCTTCTTCGCTTTCAGAGAGAGCGCGCCCAAGATCTGGCCTTTGAGTGAGTTCGCTGTGTCTTTCAATCTCAGGTTGATAGGAAGGCGCAGGGCGCTCACGTCGAGTTGCTCGACGGCGACATCGAGAAGCTGCGGATCTTGCATTCCGGCTTTAATCGGGCCGCTGACCGATCCCTTAAGGGATATCGATCCATTGGCAGCGGCAAAATCAACGTTGTCGCGTAGGCCGTTGAGCTCAGGCGAGTCAAAAACTGGAATCAGAGTGGGCCAACCTGTCAGGGACGGGAGTTGAACGGAAAGGTTGAGTTCGGAGTTCTCTTTTGGGTCGATCGACGTCGTTCCGCTGATGTCGGCATTGAGATTGGAAAGCGTGAAGGCGCATTTCGTCAGGTAGACGGTCTTGCCGTCGATCGACCATTGCGCGTTGAAGCTCAGCGGCGTGCCCGCTGGTTTTTGTAGTCGTCCCTGCAGACGGAGTTCTGTTGCCGAGAGATCGGCTTGTACGAACGCCGAGTTAACCACCATTTTTTTCATACTGTGGCTCTGAAAATCGTATTCGAATTTGAAGGGGACGTTGATGTTAAGTGAGGTCCGGCCAATGGCCCTCATCGGGCTTGGAGTGTCGCGCTCGATGTGTATTGGAAGAACACCGTTTCTGAGGTCAATCAGTCCATCGGCGACAACCGCACCACCGAGTTTGCCTTTGGCTGAAAGGTTAACGGCTAAAGCGCCTTCGAGGCGACCGGATAGGCCAAGTGCTTCGCTTTCTTTGGCGTCGAGTGGGATCACGCTGAGGTCGGCCGTTGCACCGCCGGCGGAGGATTCGAACTGCTTTGAGTCCATCGAGTACCGACCGCTGCCGATCAGATTGAAGCCAAACGC
>JADJOF010000012.1 GCA_016713885.1 Bdellovibrionales bacterium
TTGAGCCAAACCGGATGGACTGGATGAACTGGGCCAGTGGTCCTTCGAGTCGAATTGTACTGGTGATCTGCTGGCCGCCAAGTCCTTGATTGATATCGGTCAGTGCAGTCGATTCTTGTGCTGCCTCCGGAGTCCAGTGCGAATAGCCTTTTGCGCCCGGTTCAAGAATCCATACAGGTTTGAGGTTGAGATGGAGGTCGGTATGTGTGCTGCCTGACTCAGTTTTAATGTCGGATCGAGGAGGGAGGTTTTCCCTCAGTTTTGACTCTGACAACAGCGTGATTGAAGTAGATCAGTGCCGGCAGAGGTTTAGCATCATCAAAGAGGTTGTGAGAACCATACCGTTGAAACCGCTTTTGCGTCGGCGGGTCCAGCGTTGACAACAGTGAACGTCGCCGGGATTTTGAGTTCTTGCAGAATGCGTGTGAAGACGAGAGCGAAGTCTTTGCAGTCAGCGACTTTGCTGCGCAGAATTTCATCGATCGGGCGTGGAATCCAATCCGACGCTGCATTCGTCCACCGTCCCGAGTATGTAATGCGATCATTGATCCAGTTCCGGGTTGCTGAAATTTTTTGTGCTTCGGTTTTCCCACCGAGCGAACTGACGAAGGTCTTCACTTCCGACGGAAGAGGTTGCGATATGAGCAGCTTGAACTTCTCATCAAAACGTTTTTGGAGTTGCTCCCAGCTGAGGTCGGTTGTGATGTCGACTCGCGTAACCTTGCTGTATCCCGAGCGATCGAGAGGGCTGGCATTTAAGCTCGCGAGCGACAGCGGCTCAAATGGCGCCATCTGCCGGACTTGAAGAATAAACCAGCCGTTCTCCTCCTTGTTTTCAATAACAAGCTTCCCTTGCGGATTCTGTGCGATCATCTTCAAAGGGATTTGACTGCGAATTGTGACGTCGGATTGAATCTCGCGATCTTCTATCCCGTAGACAAGCTCATTGAAGTAGGCCCCGGCGATAGGGCTTGGTTTGAGTTTTCGGCGATAGGTATAAGAAACCGAGGCACCGAGCACGACGCCCTCAAAAGGAATATTGAGTTGGACGCCGTCGGTGAGACCATGGGGGCCATTGGCGATCTGCTTGATCGCGATACTGGACTTGGGAACGGGCACTATCGCGTTCGGCGACTGTGAAGGAGGGATGACTTTCGCGTCAACGACCTCGATGGATTCGCGTTTTTGGCTGTAAGCAATTTGAATGAGCGATAGCCGTTCTCGACCTTTGTCGTTGAGAGCTTTGAGGGTTGTCTGCACAGTTTCCTCGGCCGATCCGTCCTTCAAAAATGGTGACCGACATGATCTGACGAGTGATTTCAACCGCGCTGTCGACGGAGTCTTTGGCATGAGCGGCGTCGGTCGAAAGAGTTAGGGCAATATAGGAAATGGCGAACAAGATGTTATAGGTCATCTTCATGTTCGACGATTCGGCAATCTGTCCCACTGCTGACCGGCTGATTCATTAAACAAAACAAATAGTTGCCAGCCTTCCGCAAGGTTGGTTTGATTTTTTTGCGAAGAAAGATCAACGCCAAGGAAAGGCGGCAACTGTGAAGCAGGATTGCAAAGAGCGGTCGCTCTTTCAACTGATTGATCGAAAAATTCGATCCACTCGTTCAAAAATGGAAAATCGATCGCGGTGTAAGAACTTTTTCGACCTGGGAAATGACGCAAGCTCTTTTGTCGTGTTTCGTGATGCGACTTGGATCGTTTCGAGAAGTCGAAGCCGCACTGAAAATTCCTGACTCAACTTTCGGCGACGCGCTGAGAGATCGGCACTTCGGTTTTTTCAAGAACTCTGCGATCTTATTCTCCTCGAGATTCGCGGTCGAACAGAAAGTCGAAAACTCAAAAAAAGCAATTCGTGAAATTCTGGCCATCGACTCTTCCGAAGTTCGAGTCCACGGAAGTCTTTTTGGCGAACCGGGATGGAAACAGAAGTATACCATCGGTCACAGCAGCGGCAAAAATTCACGTCGTTTTGGAATGTCGACGGCGAATGGATTGATGATTTCAAGATTACGCCGTGCCGATCTGGCGACTCCCCGGTCAGCTTCCAACTTCGCATTTTACCTATGAAAATGTACGTTTTTGATCGTGCATACAACGACTTTGGCTTTTGGCAGAAAATCGTCGCCAATGGATCTGACTTCACGACGCGGCTGAAGAGCATCAAAGACGAATCGAGATCTTGAACGAAAGGTTTTGCGGGCAAAAAGAAAAATCCGGGGTTCTGTACGACGAAGAATATATTTCGACCGCACCCGCGGCAAAGTTCTCGGCGATAAAACTTCGTCAGCATTATTTACCGCGACAAGCCGACTCAGAAAGTCTTCCATTTTGTGACGTCGGATCAGAAAGCCAGCGCTAAAATGATCGCGAACATTTACAAACGTCGGTGGGCAGTCGAACTTTTGTTCCGTTGGATGAAAGGACATCTCGATCTTCGTCGGCTGCCGCTAAAACCCGAACGCGATCCATACTCAACTTGCGATCGCAGTTCTTGTTCAACTTCTTTTGCAGCTGAAAAGATCATTTCGAAGTTTAAAGGAACTTTGGGGAACTTCTGCGCGAGATGCGAACCGCGTTCGCGCGAAAAGTCCTTCAGGGATGCGGGCCTCGGACGGCTGCCGCTGGAGCGCCGCTGCCGGCGAGGATCTCGCGTTATGATTTCTTAAGAAATAAACCGGTCAGCAGTGAATCTGTCCTAGAAACTCAAATTATTCTGAAATGTTAAGTTGTTAACAATTTGTTGTTTTTGCCGGAAAGGCTTTCATGAGTCGCCAGCCGGTTCCCAGCACTAAAAAGTAAACCACGCATGGGATCACTCCCGACTCGCCGCCAAGAAACTCAGAGCTTGGTCCTGGTTTGTTGAACACTTCAAAGGCTGTCTGCAAAAACAGATTGTGGGCGGCATGATAGACCATCGCAACCCATACCGACCCTGACTGTATTCGCAGCCATCCGACAAAAACTCCGGAGGCAAGAATGATCACCGTAAAGAGCAATGTCGAAACAAGCGGAAGGCTTGAGCTCGCGTACCCACCCCAGAGAATCAGCGGAAAGTGCCACACTCCCCAGATGAGAGCGCTCGCGATCAACGGATGCCGTAACGACGTGCTGTAGAGTTTTGGAATTAGAAACCCGCGCCACCCGAGCTCTTCGCCGAGTGCTGCAAAGCAGCCGATTAGAAATATGACTGGATAGGTCTTGAGTATCAATTCCAAGGAAGAGCCAACACCGTTGCGAGTGAGTAGCTCATTCGACGGCGGATTGAACTCGCTTATCCCTGTGCCCCAAAGCACGGCATAAGACAGACCTGCAACGATGAATGGAACAGAGACGGCCATAGACCTGGAACCCACATGACGAGTAGAATCCATAGGCCGGCGGACTGTATTCCACCTTTTCCGATGATGACTGCCATAACGAGCGCAAGAAAGAACAAAGGTGAAAACAAGAAAGCGGGCGATATGCTTGAGCCTCAGAGTCTTTCACTAGAAAGACTCATCCGGCCTTAAGAAACGCCATTTGCCGTCGGGCAGATCACCAAGCATCACTTTGCCGATGCGCACGCGTTTAGGAGGTCACGCGAAGGCCAACAAGCTCACACATGCGACGTACTTGACGCTTTTTTCCTTCTTTTAAAACGAAACGGAGTTGATCGTTGTTGAGCCATTCGACGCGCGCTGGCTTTAGTTTTTTGCCGTCGAGCTCGAGCCCGTGATTGAGAAGTTTAAGACCACCGGGAATAAGCTCGCCGAGGACTCGCACGAGGTACTCTTTCTCCATATCTGAATCTTCACCGATCAACTGTCTTGCAATGCGGCCGTCTTGCGTGAAGACGAGAAGCCCCTTGGAGTCGATATCGAGTCGACCGGCGGGTGCAAGTTTATCGAGGTGTTCGCGCTGAAGTTTAGAATCACCTCGCTCAAAGTACTGGTTCTCGTGAGTGATCAAACGAACGGCGGGCTCATAGCCTGGTTCTGGTTGTCCAGAGACATAGCCGATCGGCTTATTCATGATGATCGTGACCTTGGCTTCGCGATCACGGCGTGCTTCTTTTGCAATCTCAATGGTGGCACCGGGCTCGGCTCGTTCGCCGAGCTTCGCGATTTGGCCATTCACTTTGACCCAACCGCGCTCGATCCAAACATCGGCCTCGCGACGGGAGCAAAGGCCGCGATCGGCCATCAGTTTTGAAATGCGAAGAGATTGGGGAGTTTCGTCTGCCATTTGGCCACATCGGTAGCATGCGACGTTGACTGACGCAAGGCAGCCCTTTCATGATGAACTGTCTGCCTGGAAGTTTAGGTCTGAAACCTCAAAAAGGAGCTGGCATCTCGTGAAACATCTGTCTGTTTTCGCTGCAAGTACTCTTCTGGCCCTTACAGTTTTCGTTTTTCATGCCGACGCAGCAGCAAAGGCTAAAAAACCTCTCGCCAAGCCTTCTCAGGTTGAAACAGTTGCAGCACCAGTGGTGGCAACCGCCGGCACGTTTTTCACCGCTACGATTCATGACCTCAAAGAGCGTGAAAAAAAGATGTTCGAGTACGTCAGCACCTTTGAGCTGGACGGTACAAAACGAATCATGACCAATACGTTTACGGAACTCGCTGGCGGTACCACGGCAGCGGTCGAAAAAACGGTGATGCAGACGGCAGACGGTCAGTGGCGTTTGCTCTCTTATCTTCAAGAACAAAACAACTGGGCACTGTCGGCATCCTGAGGTCGATGGGAATGAAGCAAAGTTTGCCTTCACCAAAGATGGAAAAACTAAAACGTCATCGGAACGGGTTGGAGATGACCTTGTCGTAGGACCAAGTCTGCTCGGATTTTTGAAAGCACGTTGGGATAAGATTTTGAAAGGTGAAACTGTTAAAGCGCGTTTTGCCGTGATGGATCGTCAAGAGACGGTGGGCTTTGAGTATTTCAAAGTCGCCGAGAAAGACGTCGTCGGCCGCCCAGCGATCGTTGTGAAGATGAAGCCTTCGAGTTTTATTATCGCAGCCCTCGTGGACCCATTGCTGTTTACATTTTCAAAAGACGACACGACTTTACTTGAGCTTGAGGGACGGACTATCGTGAAAGTAAAAAAAGGCGAGAAGTTCGCCGACTTTGATGGTTACACGACCTATTCGTATCCGCCGCAGGTGAAGCCGTGAGGCTCACTTCCGGCGCCGGAAGCTGAGCTGCGTTAGGCGGTGTTCGGATTGTTTCAGACTCGAGCGAACTCGCACCCGTTCTATGAAAAAGCCAGTACAACGCATCGCCATCGCTCAGGCCGTAGCATCTGCGAGCGCGGCGGTACAACGCCATCAGCTTCAAGCTGGTTGAGCGTGAGATAGTCCTTCGCGATGTTAAAGTCGCGGCCCCAGGCGATCAATCGCGTGAACGGACGGACGTTCCAAAATCCTCTTTTTTTATTCGCGTCGCGCTTGTGCTGGACGACGCGTGCGATTCCGCCGGTGAGGCCTGAGATAAAGCCTTTCCACGTGAACTGCTTTGAGAGCTTCAAGGTGATATGCAGGTGATTCCCGGCGTTTACGATGCGGTAAATGCGAACGCCATGGCGCTTGGCGAGTTTTCCGATCATGTTTCGAACAGCGCTATCGTATTTCAGTAGCGATTTCGGCCCTCGTGCAAGATCGCTTCTCAGTACTAGATGCATGGCCTCCTTCGTTCCGCGCGGGCGGCACTGTCGTGATTGCCGCGTCGTTCTGCGGCCTGGCGAAAAGGCGCGTTGTTCCTTTGGGAAACCATGAAATGTCGGCTGCTTTCGAGACATAGGCGTTCCTTCATGGCTGCGTCAGAGAGCCGGCAGGGACTTGCTGTCGTGACCGTGGATGTACTTAAGGCGGCGACCGCAGTCAAGATTTTCGATCATGATCAATGGATGTAGCACGGCTTGCGTAGTGTCGTGCGGTGCGAACTCGAACAGCTTGAAGCTGACGGAGCCGGCGGTACTAAACGGGGCGCTGGGAAGGAGCGACAAAGTAATATTCGCCAGCACGCGACCTCAGCGCCAACGGACCAAGCTCGGGCGCAAAGCGTGTGTTCCAGTCGACTAAAAACTCAGACCAATTTGCAAACTTCGAAGCGTGTTTGAAGCTATCCGCCAAAAGTGCTTCGCGCGAAATGGCATCGGCTTGATAGAGCTCGGGCCAGGGTAGACGAACGGCGGTGCGCATCTGGAGTGGAAGCGCTTGATCGATGAGTGAGGGAAGGCTCCTGCCGCACTCAGCCCAGAGACTATCGAGTTCGTAGAGTCTAAGGCCGGTGACCTCGGGGCTGAGCCTCAGAGCATTTTGAAAGAGATCGAGTGCGATATTTTCGGTCGTCGGTATAAGCGCGCCGCTGGCGAACTCCACGTGATCAAAGTTTAAGTGCTTGTGGTCATAGGGCGCGGCGAGCGTCTTCAAAGTTCAGCAGCAGGAGCAGTGTGATCTTTGAAGGTCACCATGAGCCGGTAGTTGTGTCCGTGGCCATCGGGTAAAGCAGGCGCCGAACTCGCGCAGATTTTATCGTCCGACCACGCTTTTGATTGTAGAGGTGGGCCGTCGAAAAGGTGATTGATGCAGTTCTCATTAAACCAGCCCAATGCCGCCATCGACGCTTACAATAGCGCGCCGGTGGTCCACTCGGATCCAGGACCTGCGAGCGTGTAGATCATGTGTGCGATCTCTTCTGGTTTGCCGATACGACCGAGAGGTTGAATCGGGCCAAGGCGATCGCGATCTGCTTGCGTTTTGAAATCGTGAATCGGTGTATCGACAAGCCCTGGGCAAACACAGTTCACGCGAACACCAAATGGCGCCGCTTCAACTGCGAAACTCTGAGTCCAATTGACGAGTGCAGCTTTACTTGCCGAGTAGGCTGCGGTGTCGGGAGTTGGCCAAAGCCAAGAGTGGAGCTGACAGTGACGATCGAACCACGATTGGCTTTCAAATAACTCCAAAACGCCGCGTTCAGTCGCATGACGCCAAAGACGTTGGTCTCAAACATCAAGTGCCAATCGCCGTCGCTTGTTGCAAGAGTTGTCGTCCTTTGAAAAATCCCCGCGTTGTGAACGATGCACGAGAGTCGTGCAGAAAGCTCAGGGTGAGCACCAAGCCACTGTGAAGCACGATCCCCACAGTCGTGTGCGCCAATGTCGAGCGCGCGAGCGGGTGGGCTTTGCGGCCTGGTGTCGACCTTTCTATCTGCAAACGAGTTCGCTCCAACGCCTCTTGCCTGCGACCGATGAGAATAAGATCCCATCCTTCGCGGGCAAATCGTTCTGCCGTGGCGGCTCCGATTCCGGAACCTGCACCCGTAACAGCGACAATCGGAGGGTTGGAGCGAGCTTCCATTAGAAATCGTATCCGCGAACAGTTTTACGGCCGTTGTCTTTGCAGCGTCCGCAAGCTTCGCCGATCATTGAGTGGATTTTGGCGCTCAAAGCGTCAACAACGTCAGAAGAAACGTTGCAACCTTGTTTGCGAATCGCATCTTTCATTTTACTTGCGATCACGAGAACTTCGCCTTTACCGGCTTTGCCACCCTTTTTTGCTTTTTTTGCCATGGTTTTTCCCTATTGGAATCACGAGGAGCATCAGTGCGCCTCTGGTCATCGAAATCCATTCAATGCACGAGTTGATTTCATGGGAAGAGGCTAAGGGCTGTCAATAGGTGGGTTGCGATTAGGCGGCAGAGGGCGGTTTTTGCGATCTCATGCCGAGCGCGGCGCGCCAGACTTCGGCTTCAACGAAGATCTTGAGCAGATCGAGGTCAAGTTTTCCGCCTCGAGCTTCCATGTGCAAGATGTCGATCGCACGTTCAGGTGTGACGGCTGGTTTATAGGGCCGATCCATCGACGTCAGTGCGTCGTAGATATCGGCAATCGTCATCAGTTTTGATTGCAGTGGAATATGTTCGGCAAAGAGCCCACGAGGATAGCCGGAACCGTCCATTTTCTCGTGATGTGAGTAGGCGATATCGGGAACCCCGCCAAGATCTTCTGTCCACGCGATTTGGCGAAGAAAGTGATAGCTATGAGTGACGTGGCTTTCGATCTCTTTTCGTTCAGCTTCGGTCAATGTTCCTTTTGGGAGCGAGAGCTTTACGATTTCGTCTGGCGTGAGCAGCGCTTGCTCGAGTTCGCGCGACGTTTGATTGATCCAGGTCATAAGACTAATGATGTCAAAGTCGCCGGCGATCACCTGAGGCTGGTTGGCTTTTACGATTGAAAGACGAACCTGCTGGAGTTGCTTTGCGAAGTCGTCGATTTTCTGAACAACATTGGCGACGTGAAGGCGTGGTGAATCAGAAGCCTTTTTGTTTTCGATGAGGTCGATCAGCTCTTCTGTTTTGTTTTTCCAGGTGAGCATTTCTTGCTTGGCGCGCGCTGTTTCCAGACGATTGAGGATCGTTTCCATTTCGTGTGGATAGAGCTTCAACTGCTTGGATAGAACTGACTCGCGAACACCGATTTTTCCAAAGTCATGAAGGATCTGCATAGCGAAGCTCCCGCATCTGGGCGTCGGTGAACTCGAAGCCTTTGTAGGGGCCGTCGTCGGCTTGGTGAACGGCGCGGGCGAACTCGACGGTAAACACGGCCACGCGGTCGGAGTGACCACTCGTGGACGGATCTCGAGATTCGATCGCGGTGACAGACGCGCGGATGAAGCTTTCGAAAAGGTTTTCGATATCTTCAGTGAGTTTCGCATTTTCGATTGCAACCGAGGCTTGCGAAGCAAATGCCTGCATCAGCTCTTCGTCCTCATCTGAGAACGGCACCACATCGGCCTTGCTCATTGCTTTGTGATGATCAAGGTCGGCTGAACTTCCGGGGCGCAGCTTGTTGATAATCTGCAAAACTCCACGAATTTTTGAGTTTGAACTCATCATCGGGACAGCAAGCATGGAGACTGTGAGGTATCCGGATTCGCGATCGACATCGTGATTAAACTGAAAGTCGGCGCTGGGTTCGATGTTGTAACAGTCATCAATTCGAAGAGCGTGTCCTTCGATGGCAACCCAACCGGCGATCGACGCTTTGTCGAGTTGAAGAATTTTATTTTGATAGGTCTTGCCGTTGCGACGATTTGTTGAGCGATGGAAGCGCAGAACGGGAATGTATTTGGCTTGCGTGTTTGCGACAGAATCGATTTTGATATTTTCAGTCAGAAAGATACTTGCGGCATCAGCACCGGTCGCTTCAAGTGCGCGATCGATAATAATATCGAGAATTCGACTGATGTCTTTTTCACGAGTTAGGGCAATTCCCGTATCCACGAGAGAACGATAGCGCTGGAGCCGGAGGCTCTCATGACTCGCTTCTTGCGTCTCTTGTGTTTTAAGGTCGCGCTTGGCGCGTTTTGCCATTTTGTTTTCTCCACTCCTCCTATCGACGGGACGGGACGTTCCGTTAAACGATTCTGGCGAAATCACTGGGTTTGTATCGTGAAATGGGCTAACGACCTGCGCTAGAGAGGCGACGAAGGTCGAGTTGATTCATCGGTGAAATGCTCCAGCCGGTAAACTCGGACTTTGCGAGAACAGCAAAATGAATTGGTCCGGTTGGAATGATCCGTGCTGTTTCAATGAGATATCGAACAGCGGCGGTGCATGCCTTGCGACGGGCTGCAGAAGTGGTAGAAACCTTCAATTTATCAACGAGGCTCTGATATTTGGCGTCCTTGAGTTGAATGTAATTTTCAGGATCCTTTTCTAGAAAAATCTCAACGGCTGCAAGGCAAGAGTCTCGATCAAGACCAACGCCTTTTCGAAACAGCGGCGGTGGTGATGTTTTTAACATCTGTAAGTACACGGCCTGCTCGACGGAGCGGAGCTCGACATGAAGGCCAAGGTTTTTCTGCCACTGCGCTTGCGCCCACTCCATGCCTTTTTGAATGTCGTCGCCGCCAAGTTTTGAGAAGGCGAGTAAAAGCGGCGGCTGTTTTTCTTTCAGATTTAAAAGTGCGCGTGCTTTTGCGACATTGAATTCGTGGCATGGAACGGTTTCGAAGTGTCGACGGTCAATGCCTGGGCAGCCGGGAAGGCCTCGAGCTTCATAGAGGCGCTTTAAGTCTTCATACTTGAGCGACTGGGCCATCGCCTGTCGAAGCGACAAGAAGCGATCCTCGTTGAGCGGCGGACCGAAGCCGATGTAGTCAAAACGAGCGACTGGAATAAAGTGAAGCTCTTTTGTGCCCTTCCATGACTTAAGATAGTGGGTTGGAAGTCGCCGCAGCAGGCTCAATGTGCCGGCTCGATAGAGTCCGAGTGCCGTCTCGTCGTCGTCGATCACAAGAACTTCAGCCGGTGGGCGCGGATGGTTGTCGTAGTGGGGGTTTGAGCGCAGTTTAATTTTCTGCGCCGACGTCCAATCGTCAATGACATAGGGCCCTAGCATCGGAGCTTTGCTCGCCTCCTTGCGATCGTAAGAGAACCCTTCGCGAACAAGTGAAAGCGAGGGGTGTGCCAGTTTCTGCGTAAACTCAGCATCAAATTCTGAATGGCGAATCTCAATTGTTCGCGCATCGAGAGCCTTTAATCCGATTTGCTCAACTGGAATTTTTCCAGCGTGAGCATCGATCGCACCTTGAACTGACTTGATCAGTTCAACTCCTGTGCCTTTTGCTGATGGCGACAGCAGGCGTCGCCACGAAAAGACGACATCTTGCGCTTTAAGAGCCACGCCGTCGCTCCAGCGCGCATTTTTGCGAAGCGTGCATGTCGTGATCCAAGGCGCGGAATTGGTCGTTCGGCACGACTCCGCCATTTCTGGAACAACGTCGCCGTTTACACTTGTCCGATAGAGTCCGCGCATGACGTTGAAGATAAAATAGTTCGATTCAGAATTGGAGATACGGGCTGGATCAATGCTGGTTGGTTCCGTCGACACTGAGTAGCGAAACGCCGGCGGGGCTGCTTGCGCGGCCAAGGTCCAGAGGAAGATACAAAGAATGATGCATGAACTCGCCATGAATCTCATAATGAGACAAAACTGCGGTCCGGTCTCGAAAAAAGGCATTTTACGGTGCACAATAGAGATTCATGAAGAAGTCGGGGCGTTATCTCAATTTGTCACTTGGTCGAGCATTCGCGTTAGGGCTGCTGACGTTGGGTGGCATTCTCTCTTTTCAAAATTGCGGCACCTATCAGGCTGTCACAAATCCGCTCTATGACCGCGAAGTTTTGGCTTCTTGCCTCGGACCCACATGTGTCCAGGATCTCAATTACCTCACAATGCAAATTGGAAACGTGGATCCCATCCTGTTAACGCGGACGACAGAGAAGTCTCTGGATATTGGCGGCTTTTGTGACACCGCTGGTTTTCCGGACTCCAAGATCTATGTCGAAGTCAAAAATGGAACAACATCGGTGCTTGCACCGTATCAGAGCTCAGCAAAGTGCGATGCAAATGGTCGCTTTCGCGTGCTGATTGATTTACCGACGAATTACAATTACGACCTCGCGCACTCTATTGTACTGACATTCCGTGCAGTCGACTCAAAGGGCAACGAGTACGATCACCCCACTGGGGTCAATCGGCGTGAGATTGCTCTTCTGACGGCGCCGTAGCGCTTGGTAGCGGCGACGCCTCTTCGGATTGTCCCGAGGCGTGGTCCGAGGTTTTAGCCGACGTCTCAACAGGAGCAGTGACCGGCTTTTTCGTGAAACAACAGGCTTTGGAACTATGGGCGCCGGTGTTGGTGTGGGCGCGCTCAGCTGTGCACCGGCGAGAGTCTGTTCGATAAGATCGTCGGCCTGGCGAATGCGTTCGTCGCGATCGAGAAGGACATCCTGTATCGGAATACTGCGCAAGTAAGAGGGCTTCAGTTCTTTTGGAATATCGGCGTCCTCCATCGTTCGAAGTGTACTCGCCCCGCCACGGCTTTTGATGGTGAACTCGCGACTCACTGTAGGCTCAAGAAGGAAGTGCAGCCACTTTCTCGCCATTTCAGTATTGCCGTCAGCCACCGCAATTGAGGTCAGGATCCAGAGCGGGTAACCATGATCAAGAGATGCGAAGGTCCAGTCCTTTTGAAACGGCTCTTGGTTCATTTGTCCATGCGTCAGAATGGCGAGATTGGTGTCATCGGTGACCATCGTTTCGAAAAAACTCTTTTGATTTCGAAGAGCGGGACTGATCTTGCGAATCAGTTCTATAGGAAGCATCTCAGGTGACGGCAAGTAAGCCGTTAGCCATGATGGCCACATGCCGATCGTCATGTGTCTTCCATCCCAACGGGTCAAATTCAAAACTTCGCGTGCAGGAGAGGCAGATTTGCGGCTTGCGAGTCCGATAAACCCCCACAGTAACGGCGCTGTTTCCATGAGATTGCGATCTTCTGTGAGCTTGCGAAAGTCTGGGGCGATGACGATAGGGAAGCGATTGCGCGAATCGTAGAGGCTCTGCAGTTTGCGCTCGGTGCGGACGGAGGGAAGCTGGTGATGAAAAATCATCGCACTATCAAATTGACCAGGAGCTGACTTTAGAAGTTTGCGAAGAAGTGTCGCGGGTGACGGCTCGCTGGTCAGCTCGACCGCGACGCGCTCTTGTTTTTCGAACTCACGAATAATGGTCTCGGGAATAAGTCCTGCGGGTGCGAGGAGGCGAAAGTGAGAGTCAGCGATGAACCGACCTTCGGCCTCGTCTCTCTCTTGAATGAGCCGCCAGCCCCAGAACGATCCAAGTCCAAACGACAGAAGTACAACAATGATGAAAGGCCACGACCGGCTCATCTCCACATTATGGAGACGTGCTGCTCGTGGCGCAATCAGTTATCGGAGACCCGTTGGGTCATAAGTGACGCTGATTTGGGCACCTGCTGCAGGTACAGCCGTTCCGTAGAATGAGATCGAGTTATTGGTCGCATCGTACGTATAGCCATTTGTCGAATCAGCTGGGACCTCGGTTCCATTCACATAAACGCGGAGCGTTCCGGCCGCAGGGACTCGATCAAGGTAGAAGCGGGTGCTGAGCTCGATTGTCCGGCTTGAAATACTGGAGAGTGTTGTACCGAAGTCGTCGCAGAGACTGCCTAAGATTCCGCCAGTGAGCTCGGTCAGTGCGCGGTAGCGATCGGCGATTTTGCGAACGCCTCCGCCTAGACCCGTGCGGCAGGTCTCATCGAAGATGGCGATGGTGTTCACGCTGTGGTGTCTGTTGCTGGCTGTTGAGCCGGTGAGTCCATCAAGAAAATCGACGTAGCTTTGGGCGGTATGGAGGCGGGGATCACTATACATGTTATCCAATGAACCGGTTTCATCCCATGAGAAGTCGTCTTCGTCGCTGACGATAATGACCGAGAGATGAGCTTCAGCGCGTGGGAATCCCAATGCCTGATTATCGGTGTTGGCCAGCGCCGCTTTGAGGGACTGGAAGGCGCGTTCGTCGCCGCTGCCGTTGATGCCACGAAGAATATTCGCTTTAAAGGCCAGCTCAAGATCGGGAGTGGTTGGAGTTAGGATGGCTGGAGCCGTGACTGTAGCGCCTAGGCCATCAGTGTAAGTGCCGGTTGAATAGCGCGACTTTAGAAGCGAAGGGTTGAAGACATCTTTATAGGCGTCCGAAGTGGTGACCGCGATTTGAAAGTCGAAGCCATTGGCCTGGAACTTCTCGATAAAACGAGAGAAATTGTCCGCGACTGCTTGTTGGCTGGTCGCCATTGAGCCTGAGTTGTCGATCACCCACAGGATATCGATTTTACCATTCACTTCTGCGGCACTTTGATTGAAGGAGGTCGACTCAGCCAAGAGGTCGAAGCTTGCATCTTTCTGTCCGCAACCAACAAGGCTTAGGCCAAGGAGGCCCGCTGCCATAATAGAGAGGGCTGATCGGTAAAGCACATTCGTGTGCGTTGTTCGGTTCTTCATAAGTCTCCTCCTCTTGCGGTCCACTTAAGATTTCGGAGATTTCAGGACAAAGAACGAGTCGAGCATAAGTCTGCAGTCGGCCGTCTCAATTTGAGAAATAAATGAAGGACCGGCTCTACGGCATTGAATCAACTCGACTTTTGTAACATTCAAAAGCGAGTCCGACTTGAGCTGAACAGTGTTTTTGAAAAGAAGATCGGCAGTTTCCGGCAACTATAGTGCTGAGTGAGCGGGATTGAAGAGGCCGAAGTCTCTTGTCCCCGCCAAACTTTTATTCAGTGCAGTTCTCGCTGAGGAGGCACGTCTCAAGAGTGATATCCGTCGCGCCAAAATGATGTTCCGCGATATGTCTCACTCGTCCCTTTAAGGTTTCGATGTCGGATTTGTTCTCGGTTGAATGAAGATGAATGCGGGCACTGATCACCGTTCGTACCCCGTCGAGCGACCAGGCCTTGATCCGATCAATTGAGCCAATACCGGGAACGGCCAAAACCTCTTCGACAAAGGCCTGGGAGGAGAAGTCTTTTGGGCGCCCTTGAAGGAGAAGATAAATAGTGTCTTTGAGGTGCCGAGAAACATTCCACAAAACAAAGAGTGATAGACCAATGGCGAGCAGTGGATCAATCCATGTCCAGCCAGTGAAATGTAAAACGATGGCGCCAACAAGGACAATCACCCAACCAAAGAGATCTTCAAGAAGGTGCCATGAAAGCACCTTCTCACTTTGTGTGGCGCCTTTGCGCAAATTCCAGGCTGCCCCGCCATTGACCAAAACGCCGAGAATCGCCAGCGCAATCATCCCAAGCGCGACCGGAGGAGGAATGATGGCGCCCGACGGTTGATAGAGATCATAGACGCGAACAGCCGCTTTCCAGGCAATGCCAAGCGAACCCGCCGTTATGACGATGCCAGAGAGAAGGGCCGCAAAAAGCGAGAACCTTCGGTACCCGAAGTGAAACGAATCGTCGCGGGCTCGTCGGGAGAGAATCTCAAGTCCCCATGCGCAGCCAATGGAGAGTGCGTCGCCAAAGTCGTGAATGGCATCCGCTGTGATCGCAAGACTTTGTGTTAGATAGCCGCCAGCGAGCTCCACCAGTGCAAAGCCAAGA
>JADJOF010000013.1 GCA_016713885.1 Bdellovibrionales bacterium
ATGGAGCTCCACCGCTCTCTGTCCATTGATTCCAGTACTGCAAGTGTTTGAGGATGAGCCGGCCGCGAGCCAGGATCAATCCCCAGTCATCGCTGTCGCCGCCGCCGCAGGTGATACCTCGGTTGGCATTGATTGAAACCACGACGTAGCCCCAGCTTGCGAGGTGTTCGGCGACGTAGTTATAGCCCCTCGTGGTTAGGGTGACGATGCTGCCATCGGGACAAATGCCTTCGTTCGTGTATTGGCAGCTGCTGTCGTTGCGTGGAGCTGAACCCGAGCCGCAAGTTCCGTGGTTGCCATGGAGAAACATCAAGAGCGGCCGTTTGGCCGTCATTTTTGAGATTGTCGTCGGCCAGTAAACACGACCCCAGATTTCCGTTTGGGTATTGGCGAGGACGTCGTTGTCGACTTGTGGCCGCATTTTATATTCGGTTGTCGATGTGGCGTAGGGTCCTGTTGCGGACGACTCAGGAGAAGCGCCGGACCAGCTGGCGACCGCTTGAGTCGAAAGCGCTAAGACCGAGACAACAGCTAAGGCCGATAGCATTTGAGCGAGTGTCCACTTGAGCTTGATTTTACGCTCGATCGGCATTGAGTCCCCCCAAGGAATAGTGACGGCACTCTAGTGCTTTCTTGCCAGAGTCGCAATTGAACTGAAACCATTACGTATGGCTTTGCAAACTCTCTCCGGTTTCGTGATCTCTGCCATCTCGCTCCTATTCGTCGGCGTGTTGCCGGTGCGGCCCGCATTCGCGGGACAACCAGTGTGCCAGGAGGATCCCGCCAGTCTTGATACGAAGGTCGTCGACGAGGCCAGTGGGCTTGCTTTGGCTCCAGGTGGGGGGTTTTTTGTCATGAACGATTCTGGCGACAAACCGCGGTTCTTTAGGGTGAACAGTAAAGGGCGAGACTTGGTCGAATTTAACGGAGCGGATGGAAGCCATTTGATCCCGAGGCGATTCGGGTGGGACCTTGCCCAACGGTGATGCCTGGCCTGTGCCTGGCCGTCGCCGATATCGGTGATAATCGCGACCGGCGCAAGTTTGTGGAGGTGGCCTTTTTTGCGATCGATCGTTTAAAGACGGCGGCGACCTTAAAGCCCGACCGTATTCTGCGCTTCCGATACCCCGACGGTGCCCGCAATGCCGAGGGTTTTGCTGTTTTGTCCAATAGTCGGCTTTTGGTGGTCACGAAAGAGCAGGATCGGAAGTCGCGTGCAGCCAAACCGGCTCGACTCTACACGGTTGGGTTGTCGGGAACGGGAAGTGCGCTGGCCGAGGCGACTGCGATATTTCAGGCCGAGTGGGACGTTCCGGAATGGGTTAAAGATCATGGGCTCGGTGGGCTGGTGACCGATATCGATGCGGCTGAAGTGACGAAAGAGAGATTGCGCGTTTTGATTTTGACTTACGGTCGTGTCGTGGAAGCGGAGGCGTCCTGGACCTTGGGCCGGCTCACTCTGGACAACAAACGTGTTTATCGCGTTGATTCGATGGAGCAACAGGAAGCGATCTCGTATGATGATCAGAAGCGGGGCTTTTACTTTACATCGGAAGCACCGCTTGCGGCACTGAACTGGCTGTCGGCGGGAGATAGGGCTAGAATGCCAATTCGATATGTTCGACCTGAAGCATGTGGGGATCGTCTTCGATGAAGAGTGCGATGTTGGGATTGACCACATTTTGCTTTTTGCCTTGTGCCGCGATGGCGGCTGCAGCGCCCACTATTGTTCCAGAATCTGTTCGGGTCTTGACGGCATTTTCAACTCCGCTCAAGTCGGGTCACGCGATTTCGTTTCTGCATGGTGAGAAGCTCCGATTTGCTGACGACCAGGCCTACTCCAAGTGGGGAGTGCTTTTTGAGAAGTCATTGGCCGTAAAAGAAATTGAGATCAAGTCTTGCGATGGAAAGAGCTTTGAAGATGGCGTGGAACTCTTCATCGATCATCAGCGCGCGCGACTTTTTGCTGATGGCGGACGAGCCGTCGTTCGTTTTAAATGGGCGGGCAAAGCCAACGCGTTAACACTCCATTTTTTAGAGTCGCGCGGAGTTTGTATTCAGGATCTTAAGATCAAAGCGGATACCGACTGGATTGCGCCGAGAGTATTGGCTGCCGAGGGCGTGGGTGCGGCCAGCCTTGGCGACGGGCGACTAACTGGCGGAGACTTGTTGCCGCTTGCGAAGCCGGTGACGCTGAAGTGGGAAAAACCGTTGATCGTTGAAGGGTTGCGTCTTTGGAACGGCGATCAGACGACGGGTGGTGGTTTTACGAATAGTGCGCGCGTGCGAGAGCTCGAGGTCAAGACAGGCGCTGTTGGATCGACATTTACTCTTGAGGATCTGCGGTCAGAGCAGAGTCTATTGCTACCGCAGTCGGGTTTGACGACGACGCTGTCGCTTGTTGCTCGGTCGGCGTATCCAGGAGTCGGTCAAAAAATTCCAGTGCTGGCCGAGCTGCAGTTGTTGGCGGGCGGCGAGGCCTGGCTTCCGTTTGATCAAAAGGCATCTGCAAAAGCAGATCAGGATCGAATGGCGCCTGTGAATGAGCGCGGCTGGATTGACATTTTTGACCGTGAACTTGTCAAAGATGACGCAGACAACTCGAGCGAGATCTGGCGTTTTCGGTTTCGAAGCGACGGAACTTTCTTTGCGCGTATTTTCGCTGATCGCGCCCGTGTGGCTCGATCTTGGTCGGTACTTGGACGATGGGAGCTCGTTGCCGATAGCGCGGCCAGCGCCGGTGCTATTCGCGGCAAACGCGCTCTGGTTATGCGTTTGAGCGGATCCCGATTTGTCGGCGCAGAGAACTGGGACTCTCTCCCATGTGGATCCACGTGTTTTAAAGATGGTGATTCACGAGGTCCAGCAAGCCGTGTTGTTAATCCAAATGAGTTGCCGATTTCTGAGATCATTGAAATTCAACGAGGCGCAAAGGCGCAACTATACATTCGCAGCCGTGATCGAGATGAAAAACCAGGTCTCGACTTCTCCGATTTGAAAGTCCGAATTCAGTCGCTGTACCATTGACGAACGTAACGTAACTCTAACACAATTAAGAGATGAATCAGTCCTGGGACCCAGTCTATCGCCGGGTACGTAGTCAAACGTCCCTTGTTGCGACGCTTTCACTTTTTTGTGGAATGGTCGCGATTGGTTTTGCGGCGTGCGTTCAGGACAAATCGGCGTCTGCCGATGCTGGCCGGTCCCCCTCGTCAGACCTTCCTCGGGTTGAAGAGCTATCGGCATTGCTCACCAAAGAAGACATTATGCGCGGTGTAGGTGAGGAAGTTTCTCGCAATCGCTTTCCAGGGCAGGCGCGTTTTGAGGTCGGGTCGATTCCAGTCACAGCTCGCCTTGAATATGGAATTCAGGCTGAAGAGCAAGCCTACATGGAGAAACTGCTGTCTCAATATCGACCAGATTACGGCGCGTTCGTCGCGGTCGATGCCAAGACCGGTCGTGTGATCACGATGGTGAGTCGTGTGCAGGGGCGTGAAACTCTTGAAAACTTGACCCTGAAGGCGACTTTTCCGGCGGCTTCTATTTTTAAAATCGTTACAGCTGGCGCGGTGCTCGATACCAACAAAGTATCGCCAGAAACACGGATTGCCTTCAATGGCGCCAATCACACGCTCTATCGCCGCAATGTCGTTGAGACCAAAGAGAATCGTTGGACGCGTCGTATGACATTGCGTGAAGCATTTGGTTCATCGGTGAATACGATTTTTGGAAAGCTTGGTTTGTTTTACGCAGGTCCCGAGATTCTGCGTTCCTATGCGGAGCGATTTCATTTCAACCAACCGATTCGCGCCGACTTCCCCGTACAGATGGGATACACCCGGTTTACCGCTCAGGATCCATGGTCCGTTGCGAGTGCTGCATCGGGATTCACACTCGACAACACGATGTCGCCGCTGCAGGGTGCGATGATTGCGGCCGCCGTTGCGAATGACGGCGTAATGATGGAGCCGTATATCGTGGACCGGATGTTCGATGAGCAAGGGCGAGCGATGTACACGGCGGTTCCGCGCCGGTCGCATATTGTCGTTGGACCAGAGACGGCCAAGAGCCTTCGCGAACTTTTTGAACAGACGGTAATGGCAGGGACTTCGCGCAAATCGTTTCGGCAGGCCGTTCACAAGCGTCGCTTCGAAGACGTTGAGTTTGGCGGAAAGACCGGGTCGCTCACGGGGCTCAACCCCAAAGGCAAGTGTGATTGGTTTGTCGGTTATGCTCGATTTGGTGATCAAAGAATCGCCGTTGCTGCGCTAACCGTGAATGAGGCGAAATGGCGCGTGAAGTCCTCGAACCTGGCGCAGATGTACCTCACGCAGTACATACGGAGTGTTGGCAAGTTCGACACTTCTTCTGAACCCAAGCGCTGATTCAATCTGAGAATCTCGAGTCAATTCGTATGCTTCAGAGCGAATTTGTCTCGCTCTGAAGCACTTTGAAATCTCACACTTTCTGATTCTCAAGCGAATGCGCTGAATTCTCGATATCGCATATCGAGGTGTGTTTATGAGCGCAAAACTTCATCCCGTGTCGCGAAATGGAGAAACACTCGGGCCGTGGTCTGTGGAACAGATCGCCGAGCAGCTCGCCAGCGGTGGCGTTGCGATCACGGATTTTGTTTGGGACTCTGCCGAGTGGGTTCCGTTGATGGAATTCGCCGAGCTGAAAGCGCACCTACAGTCAAAGCGCCCGAAGGCGCCACCACAGACTGTGGTTGAGCCGACGGCGACACCATCCATAGCGACGGCTCCCTCGATGAAGCCTGAAGATGCGTTGATTTGGTATGTGAGCCGCGGTCAGCAGAAGTTCGGACCATTTAACTACTTTGGTGTGCTGAAGGCCCTTCAGGACAAATCGGTTTTTGAATTCGACTATGTCTGGAAAGAGGGAACGGAGAATTGGGTTCGTCTTGCTGAACATGAGTTGTTCTCGCAAGAGAAAGTTCGTGAGCTTTTGGCTGACGCGACCCCAACACTGGCTGCGATCTTCGCGAAGCGACAGCATGAGCGATTCAAAATTCAGACAGAAGTGTTGGTCAACGACAACATGACGATGAGCCCAGGGCAATTGGTTGAAATCGGCGCCGGCGGTGCAGGCCTGATTGTCAAAAATGCGAAGCTCATGCCCGGTCAGCTCGTAAACATTCACATCGCTTCAACTGATGGGCTGCCGGCATTCAATGCCATTGGTGAGATTGTGTCTAAGAAATTTGAACGGGCGGTTCGCAATACGCGAGCTCCAATTCAATACGGTATTCGGTATGTGAAAGTGGATCGAGTCGTCGAACAACGAGTGAAGGACTACTGCCAGTCTCTGCGCTCGGCTCGACAGACGGCTTAACGAGAAAACAAAGAAAACGAAACAGGTTTTAGGGGGAAAAATGGACGCACTAATGAAATTTATGGTCGATAACTTTCTTATCGACGTCGCAATAGGAATGATGGGCTTGTTCGGTATTGGTCTGATCTTTGAGCGAGTGAAGTCACTGTATTTTGACTATTCGATGAAGACGGAAGAGTTTATGGCGAAAGTCAGCAAGCTCGTTGAAGACGACAAAATTGAAGAGGCGATC
The DNA here is from genome assembly GCA_016713885.1 of Bdellovibrionales bacterium. Lineage (GTDB taxonomy): Bacteria > Bdellovibrionota > Bdellovibrionia > Bdellovibrionales > JAMPXM01. The sequence goes on from JADJOF010000013.1 coordinate 5,588, forward strand.
ACCTACTGTGCCGCCAACGAGAAAAAACCTTTGGCGGCCGTTGTAAAACGGGTGCTTGAAAGAGCAGACCGTGACGACTCGGCAATCGAGCACTCGCTTGATATCGCGGCAAGCGAAGTTGCTCCCAAGCTGACAAAGAACCTCACCTACCTTTCGATGGTTTCAAACGTCGTAACATTGATTGGTCTTTTTGGTACAGTCGTCGGTCTGATCATGTCGTTCAAAGCGGTGAGCTTTGCCGACCCTTCGCAAAAGCAGTCGCTTTTGGCCGATGGTATCTCGCTTGCGATGCACGCAACAGCCGCAGGTCTTTTGGTCGCAATTCCAGTGATGGTGTTTTACTCGTTCCTGCATTCAAAGCAGGGAAGGCTTTTTAACGAGATCGACCAGCACTCCAACAAATTTATTGAGCTGTTGCGTTCACGTGACTTCAACCATTTTGGTGTGGCGTACCCGGTAGCGGTCGGCGGCGATAAGATGCCGAAAACGAAGACTGCGCAAATCAAGACTGTTTAAGCACTGAGTTCTGGGTCGCTAAAGAGAGGTTGCCATGAGAGCCTTAAAATCAAGAATCGATGACTCAACATTCGAGCTGAACCTCGCGCCGATGCTCGATATTATCGTGTCGATCATCCCGATGTTGCTACTGAGTGTTGTGTTTACGCGGATCACCGTGATTGACACGCCGGTCCCCCAGGCGGTTGAGCAGGCGGTTGCTGCGGCCAATGAGAAGAACAAGGACTTGATTCAGGTTCGTATGGCGGTCGCCAAGAATCGCAATGTGCAAATCACGATTGTCGATCACGGCCAGAGCAAAGACTACGAGGTCGCGGCCCTGAATGCGAAAACTGATCTTGACGGCTTGTACAAGCAAGTCTTGGCCATCAAGAAAGACTATCCCGATGTATTTCGCGTGGAATTGAATCCTGAGGAGTCTGTACCGCTCGAAGAGATTGTTGCGGTGATGGATTCGGTGAGAACAACAAAGAGCAGTGATAAAAAAGTCGTTTTCACTGACTCGACAACTGGGAAGCCAGTTGAAACGAATCTGCTTTTGCCAGACATCATCTTTGGCAACGTGGCGGGAGGCTAATTATGGCACTCGGAAGACGCCGTGGAATGGGCAAGTATATCGATAAACGTGTCGCATCGACGTTTAAGATTCAGATTACATCGATGGTGGACATGTTCGTTATCTTGCTCGTGTTTCTCTTAAAGAGTTATTCGACGAGCCCAGTGAATATCAATCCAAGCGATCAGTTGACGCTTCCGGCGTCAAGCTCGACCAAGGATCCGACTGAGGTTCTGAAGATGGTCGTTTCGAAAACGGGCATCTTTGTTGATGACAAGAAGGTCGTTGATTTGAAAGACGGCGCGCTGGCAACAGGTGACGTTGATTCAAATGATACACAGTTTATTCGCGCGCTCTACTCGGAGCTCGATGAACAGGTAAAGAAGAGTCGCACGATTGCAAGCCAGAACTCAGAACTCGAGTTTGACGGCAAAGTGATCATGCAGGCCGAGCGTTCGTTGCCGTACGATATTCTCCGCAAGGTGATGTACACGTCGATGATGGCTGGGTATTCGGATGTTAAAATCGCGGTTATGTTGAAGGAGTAGCTATGAGTCGTCCTGAGCTCTTTCTCGAGCATAAACGAGAGGGTCATACGCCGCGACACCTTAGGTTGACGGCAAAGCGGAAGACTTTTTCTGATCGGGTCTTCGAAAGAAGCGGATCTGCGCATTGGCGGGGACTCGATTGACGGTTGTCATGCGGTTCTTCAATTCAAGAGTCCGCATTGGTATGTTCGCAGTCTTTCCCTTGATGGTGCGCCGGTGACTCTGAACGGTGAGCCGGTGGTGGAGGCTGTCGTCGATGGTACGGCGTCAATCGCTATTGGCGGCAACAAAATCGAGCTGTTTTCACGCGAAAGAACGACACCGCTTTTCAATGAGACAACTGGCGAAACAACGGGAGCACTGTCGCTCCATCAGGTCGTCATTTCTCGAAAAGGAAAAGTTCTTGATACGCGCGTTCTTTCTGCGGGTGAAACATTTAAGTTCTTCGACGGTGACAAGACGATTGACCTGACATCGCCGACATCGCGCGATTGGAAAGAGACGACAATCGGGCAGAAAGTGATTCGTCAACGGCTTGTGTCGGCGCAGGAGCTTGTCGGCGGCGAAGGCTTGACGTTTGACCGCGACATGCGAAAGCCGTTGGCCTTGGCGTTGCTGCTGATGTTAACGGTGATCGGTTCAATTGTGATGATGCCAAAGGGTTCGAATAAGACAGAAGCCGTTTTGGATCAGAAGTCGATTGATATGATCTTCAACGCCGACGCCATTAAGAAAAAGCGGACGGAGTCGAAGAAAGTGGTTCAATCGGCAAAAAGAAAGTCCGGGGGGACAGCGGATGCACCCGTTGCGAATATTCCAGCGCCGATGCCTGAGCAATCGATGGCGCCGACACGTTCGGCAAAAGCCACGGCGGCAATGACGTCACTTCGCAATGCAGGTCTCTCCGCTCTTGTTGGCAAGATCGCAAAGCGCGCCAACACCAACGGCATCATGGTCGCTGCTCAGGGCGTATCGCCGGACGTAAAGGGCTCGGGCCGTGCCTTCTTTAGCAACGGTACAAGTACAACTGGCGGCGGCGGTGCAGCTGCAGTTGCCGGTGACAGCTATCGCTTGGGAGGTATTGCGACGCGCGGTAAAGGTGGCGGTGCAAGTGGTGTCCGCGATGGTACGGCTCTTTCGGGCGGCACTGTCGGCACGGGTGATGTGGCAATGGTCGACGAAGAGACCGTCATCGAAGGTGGACTTGATCGCGACGTGATTGCCGATGTGATCAAACGAAATCTCGGTCAGATCCGTTACTGCTACGAGCGTCAGCTGAGTTCGAATCCTGAGTTGTACGGAAAGTTGCTCGTGAAGTTCGTGATCGATGCCGATGGTGGCGTGGTTCAGCCAAAGATCGACACTTCGACATTGAAGAGCGCCATGGTTGAAGGTTGTGTTCTGCGTCGTATGGCCGGTTGGAAGTTCCCACTGCCAAAAGGCGGAACTCAGGTTCGTGTTAGCTACCCATTCTTGTTTAAGGCCCTGGATTAAGTCGGGGCATTCTCTCAAGGCAGGAGCCTTGACTCTGCGGTCGGACTCCCATAGCGCATAGGCTATGACGGAGTTTCGGCCGCAACTTATTTATTGGCAATTCGATCATGGTGGGCAGAATGGTTTTGCCGACGTCGTATTGCCTGCCGCATTTCCACATATTAGGCCTCGATTTTGGAATGACCCGTGGGCTGCTCGCATGGGGACTCGAGTTGCTTTTCGGATGCGGACCGTGAAAAGCACTTTGCACGTTTTGAGCCTCTAAATGGAGCGCAGCCCAAGCCGCTGGCAATGCGCTACCACGGCCATCAGTTTCGGCACTACAACGAAGATCTCGGCGACGGGCGCGGCTTTTTGTTTGCTCAGGCCGAGGATCCTATTGATCTGCGGCTGCTCGATTTTGGAACTAAGGGGAGTGGTCAAACTCCTTACTCACGTGCTGGCGATGGTCGATTGACATTGAAGGGCGCTTTTCGCGAGGCCCTTGCGACAGAGATGCTCGAATCTCTTGGCGTCAACACCTCAAAGACATTTAGTTTTTCGAGACGGGTGAGCAGCTACAGCGAAATGACGAGCCCAGTCCGACGCGAGCAGCGGTTTTGACACGACTTTCACACGGACATATTCGGTTTGGAACTTTTGAGCGCCTGGCGCATCTGCGAGAGAGCGATCGTCTTCGACAGTTGGTGGCCTATTCGGTTCGAAATTATTTTCAGGCGCTTGATCCAGACAATGGTGTTTTGTTTTTTCGAGAGGTTCTTGAACGCACAGCTCGTCTGACAGCCCAGTGGATGATGGCTGGGTTTGTCCACGGCGTTCTCAACACGGACAACATGAATATCACCGGTGAGAGTTTTGATTACGGGCCGTGGCGTTTTTTGCCGACGTACAAGCCGGAGTTTACGGCAGCGTACTTTGATCACGCCGGACTCTACGCCTATGGGCGACAGCCACAAGCCGTCTATTGGAACCTCGATCGCCTGGCACTTGCTCTTTCAACTGTCTTTGATGCGACCAGTTTGCGGGCAGAACTTGTGCGCTTTCCGGATCGCTTTCATCGCGAGGTTCTTGCCTGCTTTTTTGAGCGCATGGGGCTTGAACGACCGGCTGATCTTGGGCGGGCCGAGGATCTTTTTGTGGCGGGTATGCAGCTTTTAGCGACAACGCAAAAGCCTTTTGAAGATCTGTTTTTTGATTGGTATGCGGGACGATCGGAACGCGCGGCGCATTGGACTGCAGCCACTGAGTGGCAGCGCCTATTGGCGGCAATGACTCCTTGTGCCCAGTCGCTGGCGCGCGGTGCGGGTGGGTACTATCGCGGGGAAAGGGCTGAAACGGTGTTGATCGGAGAGGTTGAAAGGCGTTTGTCAGAGATCTACCGCAACGGCAATTGGCAGCCGTTTTACGACAAGGTTGCCCGTTTGCGCGAGAAAGGACAGGGGACATGGATTCGGAGCGTGATCGATCTCAGGACGACTGGCCTCTGCCGGGTCGCGTTCTCGACCTCGAGGTCCTTTTTCAAGATGACGACATTGTGGTCATCAATAAACCCGCAGGGCTTCATGTGCATCAACCCGAAATGGCGCGGCGTCGTGTTCCGCGCGAGATGACGGTGCTTTGGACTTTGCGTCGTCAGCTTGAGAAGTTTCTCTACCCCATTCATCGACTCGATGTTGGCACCGAGGGCGTTTTGGTCATGGCTTTTTCCGGCGAAGTTGCAGGACGGTATCAGCGTGAGCTGCAAGAGGGTAAGACAAAGAAAACGTATCGAGCTGTTTGCCGGGGTTGGTCTGCAGATGCCGGGCGAATTGAAATTCCGCTTGAGCGCGACTCCACCAATACCCTTTGTCGATGCGACGACGGAATTCCGCCGTTTGGGTAAAGTGGAAAAGCCCCACGCGGTTGGGAAGCGTTATCAAACGGCGCGCTATAGTTTGGTTGAAGCGATTCCTTTGACGGGACGTTGGCATCAGATCCGGCGACATCTGGCACGGACGGCGCATCCGATTATTGGCGACCGGGAACACGGTGATTCACATCATAGTCGGTATTTTCGAGAAGAGCTGGGGCTACCCGGACTTTGGCTGAGGGCCGAGTCACTTTCGGTGATGGGACGGACGTCACCGCACCTGAGTCGAAACGATGGAAGCGGATGCTCGACGTTCTTGATTTTCACCCGTAGACTGAGTTCATGGATGAAATCAATGACTACGACTGCGACGGCTACCGACCCTTTCATCATGCGATTTTGGCCAATAGCATTCCGCGTGCACGCGATCTCATGCGACTTGGTGCGCTGATCAAGCGCCCACCGAGAGCGGTGACGGAGCCTGGTCTTGACTTGTCGTGCATTGAATGACGATGAGGCGGCCGAGTGGATTCCTGTTTTGCTTGAGTGGGGCGCTGAAATCATCGATCGCGATCGCACGGGGCGCACGCCACTTCATCACGCCTGTGAGCGTGGACTTTTGAAAACGACAGCCGCGCTTTTGGCCGGTGGTGCTGATCCATTTTTCAAAGATGGGTATGGGAAAAAACCAGCAGATTACGCGACATCAGAGGCCATGCGCTCGCTTTTCTCTAAGAAGACGGCGACTTGAGCCGTCGGAACGATCGAAGCATTGTTCGATAGGAATCGTAAAGCTGGTCGACTTGAGAGCCGTCGAGCGGAGTGACTTTGACGATGTAGAATGTCGAGTCCTTCTCATAGCGAGAACTGACCTGCAGTAGGGCCTGTTTGCCTTTGCGATCACGAGTCAAGAGATTGCCCCATAGCCCGTTGTGGCCACCGTTGAACTCAAATGAATCGAGAGATAAACGGCCGATCTCAGCTGCGCTAGCGCTAAGGCCAAGGTGATCGGCAATTTTTTTTGCCAAGCCGCGAACATCGCGCTCCATGCGGCTGGGTTCGGTTGCCGATGGGCGTTCGATGATGAACAGGGTTTGACGCTCATCTTTGAAAGTATCGAGATTTTCCGTCGGTGCAACGGCGAGGTTGTTGGCAGTTCGCATGAGGGTTGGCGGTGACGAAATCGAATAGTGGGCAGATGGCATTGAAGATGGAGTCCGCGGCGGCGTTAGGTCAGCACTTGAAACAATGAGCTTTGCAATTTCGCGAGCGAGAGGGAGGCGAGCAGGATCGGCTGTCCACACATTGATGCCATAAAAATTTCGCCCGCCGTCGATCCAAATGCTGGCGGATGCCGCTCCGGGCTCGGTGTCATTTGCTGTGTCGAAGCGACAGAGCGAGTGCGCTGTTCCAAAGAATCCGCGGTGCCGCGATAGCGCCGTGCAGTTGGCGGTGCTCGGCACGGATTGGAACCAATCAAGATTTGAAGCTGGGGCGCGACCTTCGGTCTCGAGGCGTTCGATAACGGCCAGCGGTTTTGGTTCAACGAGGCGGGAGCCATTGAAAAGGGCGAGTCGTTTGCTGAGTGAGCGTGCTCGTCTTTGAATTGTAACAGACCATTCGCCACCGATGGACTGACAAACAGATGCGAGCGTAGAGTCGGACTCATCCATGCGTTCGCAGTTTTGAAACAAAGTCGGAAGAAGCACAAAGATAGATTCTTTGCCAAGTAGTTTTAGTCCATCGCAGCTCTGGAGGGAGTGGCGATGATGGTCGGTGGTTGATGGCGGCGATAAGCGATTGGTCAAGGTGGCCGATGCGCTCACTCAGGTACTTTCGAGCGGGCGTGATGTCGCGGTAGATGGCACTTTCTTGCAAAAGCCGCATGGCCTCAGAGCTATGAATGCCAAAGTTGAGATTCTGACCGTCGCGTTCATATTGATAGACGATGCCGATCACGTGGCCGTGGTCGTTGATTATGGGACCGCCGCTATTCCCAGGGCTGATGGCGGCATCAGTTTGGATCTCGCTCCATCCGCTCGGATGTTTGCGAACAGCGCTGATGATGCCCTTTGAGATTGAAAAGTCGAGGCCGCGAGGATGGCCGATTGTGACAATAGACTCGCCGGGCGTTGCTTCGTGATCTTCGACTGGAAGAATGACGGAGGGTTTGTACTTCACCTTAAGAAGACACAGATCGATTCCGCGCGAGTCGCCACAGGCTCCGATGCTAACGCTCTTAAAGACCCGTCCGTCGGCCGTTTTGATTTCGATCGTTGACCGCGGGTGTGCAAGGTGGGGGCGGACGACGTGAAGATTAGTTGCAAGCTCCCCCGACTTGGAGATGAAGAAGCCGGTGCCGACGCCGAGTGAGGCTCCACCTAAAAAAACCTCGATTCGAACAATGGCGTTTTTGTATTTCCGAAACACCACGTCAGGGGTGAGCTCAGCTCCGGCGGCATGAACCGGTATGAGTTGGGTGGTGGCGACGATGGCGGCACTGCTGACGGCGCTGGCAATGATCTTCGTCACGAATCGCGTCATTGCGATAAGCTTCTGAAAAAACTGTGAATTCAATTGCTGCGCCATCTCTTGGCTTATCGGAATGAGTCATGGGAGCATTGAACGATTCCGGAGGTGTTTGTGGTCGGGTCGGGGTATCAACGAAGCGGCGTTTTGATGGCTCTTGGAATATTCGCTTTCGCGTCACTTGGAATGGCTACGACCAGCGATGATCGAGGTCTTACCGTGACGGGTACTTGTCTTAAGTCCGTGGCGCCCGACCGCGGCAGCGTCACGATCGGCGCTTCGGTCCTCGATCGAGACTCCGAGCTTGCGATGCGATCGGCGACCAAGGTCTATGACGCTGTTCGAAAAGCGATCGTCGGACTCAAACTCAAAGAGATGGAGCTACAGACGTCCGGAGTTTCGCTGAACGAAGAGACCGAGTGGTTGAATAATCGCAGCGTCTCTAAGGGCTTTCGTTCGCGCTTGAGTTTGACGGTGACGACGTCCGAAATTTCGCGCTTGGGTGAAATTGTAAAGGCGGCGGCTACTCAGGGCGCCAAAGAAGTGCATTCGATGCAGATGGCGTTGTCGCCAGAGAAACAAAAGAAAGAACACGAGTCGTGTTTAGAAGAGGCCGTTCGCAATGCGCGAGCGAAGGCGGAGGCGATCGGAAAAGCGGCAGGAACTCGTGTTGGGAAACTGCTCGATGCTGTCGAGCAATTCGAGCAGACGGGGATTCCGGTGCCGATGCCGATGGCGCGGATGGAGCTCGCGAGTAAATCGGCAGATTATGCGCCTGCGACAGGCGACGCTGCTGATTTGAAGGTGAATGTTTCGGTTCGTACCCGGTTTGGAATTGAATGATTAAATCCGTCGTCTTTGATCTTGGTGGCGTGCTTGTCGATTGGAGTCCTCGCTATGTCTACTCGCGAGAGCAAGACTCCTATCGGTTGGATCGTTTTTTAGCAGAGGTTGCCACCGGTGAGTGGAACTCACAGATGGATGCCGGTGAACTTTTTCAGACGGCGATTGATCAGCGCGCGACCGAGTTCCCAGAGTGGCGCGAATGGCTACAGAAGTGGCGCGATGAGTGGCCGACGATGTTGCGTGGACCAATTGATGGGACCGTGTCGCTTTTTGAACAGGTTGTTGAGCAACGTCGACGCGGGCATCTTGCCGGCGTCTATGCGCTCAGTAACTGGGAGGCGAATACTTTTAAAATCGCTCGCGCCCGCTTTCCTTTTCTTGAGCTCTTTGACGGTCGCTTGATTTCGGGAGAAGAGCGCTTGATCAAACCTGATCCGCGCTTTTTTCATCTTCTGCAGAGTCGATTTTCTTTAAAACCAAGCGAAACTTTGTTTATTGATGACGTCGCAAAGAACATCGATGCTGCTGAAGCGATTGGTTTTCAAACCCATCACTTTACATCGCCCGATGCTTTGCAGGCAGTTTTGCTTAAACGCGGAGTAATCCAATCGATATGATCACACGTCCACTGCGCGAACGAATGCAAATCGACAAGAAGGATCAAGAGGCTACGACAAGCTCGCCGCTGTGGCTTGTTCGAATCGCAATTCTCGCGGCACTTGCGGTATTGGTTTGGATTAATCGCGGCTATTTAAAACCGATTGCGATGGCGGGGCTTTTTGCTTCGACACTGTATCCGGTTTTCCTGAAACTCGAGACGAAGGTGCCGTCGCGAGCCTTCCGGGCCGGATTGCTAACGACACTTTTTGCCGTCGGTTTATTGTTCGATCGGCATGTTGCCTTTCTCGCGGCCGATGCTGGTGTGCGGAAGTTCCAGAATCTTCCGACAGATTGGGCCAGTGCCTTCGCCTTGACCCATGGATGGATCGATTGGCGGCCCTTTTGCCTTTTCAAAAGGAAGATATCATTCGAGTGATCGAGCAGGGTGGTACGGCTGTCGGAAAGTCGACGCTCGGGCTACTTCAAAACCTCGTCAGCGACCTTCCCAAGCTCACAATTGACAATGCTGTTATTGTGATTGGCCTCTATGTTTTTTCTTGCGGACCCACATCGAGTCCTGCCTTGGCTCATTCGTGTTTCGCCACTGAAGCGAGAGAAGACGACTTTGCTTTTTGAGTCGATTGGCTCACTATCGAGTTCGGTTATTTTTGCGACGGTGGCCTCGGGGCTGGTGCAATCACTCTTGATTGGATTGGCCTGCCTCATTCTTTCGGCTCCAGGCACGTTGCTCATTACCATGAGTGCTTTTGTGCTCTCTTTTATCCCTGTCGTTGGTACGATGCCGATCTCGGTGTATTTGATTGGATCCTCATTTCTGAGCGGGGATTGGACTTTCGGTTATTGGATTTTCGATTGCGGCTATGGTTGTCGGTTTGTCGGACAACTTTGTTCGTCCTTACGTACTGAGTGGATCTTCAAAGCTTCATCCCTTGGTCGGGTTTATTGCCGCATTTGGAGCCCTTGAGACGATTGGTTTCTATGGCCTCTTCCTAGGTCCCGTCTTGGCGGGTGCGGTTTTCACGCTCGTGGAGTTGGTTCTCGATAAAGAAACCGCGTAGACTATTACTGAGATGAGTCAAAACTTCGATCTGATCGTTATTGGTTCTGGCCCCGGTGGCCAGAAGGCCGCTGTTCAAGCGGCAAAACTCGGAAAGTCTGTTCTCGTTGTCGAGAAAGACAGGCTGGGCGGCTCTTGTTTACAACTCGGAACGATCCCGTCAAAGGCTCTTCGAGAATCGGCCTTGATGGCGAATCCAGGTGAGCTTTCATTGTTCACGGTGATCGAGCGCACAAAACGGATTATCCAGAAGAGCGCGAGGTGATTGAGAATAGCCTCGAGCGAAATGGTATTCAAGTTGTGAGCGGCAGTGGTTCGTTTCACGATGCAAAAACGATCATTGTCGAGAAGGATGGAGTCGCAACGCGCTTCACGGGTGAGAAGATTGTCATTGCGACCGGCACGCGTCCGCGTCGAGCACCCGAGTTTGATTTTGACGGCTTTACGATTTTTGATTCTGACACGATTTTGGAGATGAAATTCCAGCCGCGCACGCTCCTTGTTATTGGTGCGGGTGTTATCGGAGTTGAGTACGCATCGATTTTTGCTCGAACGGGCGTACGAGTGACTCTCTACGATGCGCGGCCAGATCTTCTAAAGTCGATTGATAAAGAGATGGTCTCGGCTCTGACCAAGCAGTTCGCAAAATCAGGAATGAAGCTACGCTTAGGGTGGACGCTGCATTCAGTCGAGACGGTACCGGGAGAAACGGGTCGTGCTTGGCGGGCTGATGCGACTTATACCAAAGATGACGAGGCCATCACCGAGAAGTTTGATGCGGTTCTTGTTTGCCAAGGTCGCACTGGGAATTTCGAGAAGCTTGGTCTCGACCGCGTCGGTTTAAAGCCCGACGACCGCGGCTCGCTCAAGGTGAACAAAAACTATCAGACGTCCGTTCCCAATATTTACGCCGTTGGCGACATCATCGGCGCTCGGCTCTTGCGGCATCGTCGGCCGAGCAAGGGCGATTGGCGGCATTGCATGCCTTTACCGGTGCCGACGCTCGTTTTCCAGAGACGTTTCCGTATGGCATTTATACGATCCCGGAGATTTCCTCAGTCGGCATGCAAGAGGAAGAGCTTGAAGCTAAAGGTGTGCAGTACATCGTCGGTAAGGCCACGTACTCCGAACTCGCTCGCGGCAAAATGATCGAAGACGAATTTGGTTTTTGAAATTGATCATTCACGCCAAGACCAAACGAGTGATCGGCGTTCACGTTATCGGCACCGGCGCCACCGAGCTTGTTCACATTGGACAGGTGGCGATGGCCTTTGGTGCAACCGTCGACTTCTTTGTCGACAACGTCTTCAACTACCCCACGCTCGCAGAAGCCTACAAAGTCGCGGCCTACAGCGCAAAAAATCAGCTCTAGCCCGCCGAAGCCCCACGGGTACAATGTACCTTTCCGCGACGCAGAGAGTCGCCGAAAGGTACATTGTACCTAAAGAAGCATCATCAGTGAGTTGAACGTGTTGGCCATCTCGATCTGGCGCAATTCACGGGCGCTGTTGCTCGTGGCCATGCTGTCTTCGACTCCCGTTGTATCGCGTGGGACAAACTCAATGTTGAGCAGCGCCTGGTTTGTCTCGTAGACGTAGTTAAGAATACGAGTCACCTCGGTGACGATGATCTTTTCGCGCTTCGGAGTGATGAAGCCACTGCCGTTGTACTTGGTGATCATCTCTTTGATCGACACGATATCTTCTTGCAGTATGTTGTCGTGTGAACGGGTGAGGAGATCGGCCATCAGGTCAGTGACCCGTGACTTGTCGCTTGCAATGCGACCGACGAAGTTCTGATACTCGCGAACAAAGTCTTTTGCTCCACGAAAGAAGAACCCGTTATTGGTGTCCATGAAGTAACTTCGAACATCGGCATTCGCGGAACCAATGATGACGTCATCGCCTAGGACATTGACCTTGGTGTGCAGCGACCGTGTCGTCTCGCCGTTTTCAGGCGCCTTGTACTCCATGATCTTGATGCGCGCTTTTGCTGGAGAGCGACTTTGCGATGCGATATCGGAAAGTGCTTTCAGTTGATGGCGCGCGAAGAAGTTCACAACGTTCAGGTCGGTTGTCTTGGGCGAGTTTGTCAGCACAAGAACGTCGACATTGCGACAGTTCCATGTGCCATTGAACATCGCGCCCAGAGCCATCATCACGTTTGAAGGGAACAGAACATAGCCCTGGTGCAAGATGACGCGTTTCTTGACGCCACTTTCAGTCGACACTTTGCAGGTGTTGCGAAGCCCTTGAACGAGTAGGCTGTGGATGTACTTTCCGTTCTTCTCATCCTTACCTTGAGCAGACCCGTAGACACGAGTTTCAGATCCGACGGTGACGGACTTATTGTAAGGAATGTTTTCGATGTAGGTGAGGACCATCGAACTGACATCGCTCTTCGACATCGAGTCGTCAGTTGAAAGCGAGTTTCTCCACGAGTTCAGAGCCTTCGGCTGATACTGGGTGCGATAGACTTCGGCATGCTGACGAAGTGTTTTCAGTGCCTCATCTTGGCGCTGGTCGGCCGTCGACAGAACCTGAGTTTTCAGGCCGTCTTCAATACACTGCTCATAACGCGAGAACTGGGTCGCTTTAACCGGCGCACAGGCGGCCACGGCTTGGGCAACGGCGGGAATGTTTTTAACTAGATCATTTGGAAGTTCGGTTTGAACTTGCGCGAGTGTGGCCGTCATTGCTTTGAATTCGAAGAGGCGATCATAGGCTTTGGCGACGTCGCTATTCTTTTTACTCATCTTCACAGCCATGTCGGTGTCCATAAAGATGTACTTCTTCGTCAGAGCATTGGGCTGCATGTGATAAGAGTCTTCGATGTTGCGGCCGCCCAATTGAATGAACGAGTCGTCAATTGCCAGAAGCTTATGGTGGGTGAAGTCGGTCAGATGCTTCCAGTCTTTCTTCGCAGCTTCGTTGCGTTCGCGCTCCACGGGCAGCGTGCTGCTGATCATGTTGTAGATGGGACCGAGCTTGTCCCCATACATCGCAAACGCCATGCTCAATTTAATTTTTGCTTCGAGGCTACCGCGAAACTTAGCATCAAAAAACAAGTTTGCCGAATTCTTTGAGCTGTTCCAGCTCCTCTTCGCTTGGCTTGGCTCCACCGGCGGCAGCAGGATTGAAGCCGCTGCCTTCAATGGCGGCAAGCTTCAAAGCGCTTGGATTCTTTGAATAGAGGCCAGAAAGGAAGAGCTTTAGGAATAGCGACTTTGATCCGTTTGGATCTTTGGCGAAATATTTTTCGACGTTGGCGAGCTTTTCGTCCGAGCAAGCGGTCATGCCCTTCGCGCTTGTTTCGGGGCCGCACGCCGACGTGAGGAATTTCGCATCTTTCTTAATCTCAATGGTGGGCCGGTTAAAGAGGCGAATGTCCATTTTGCCACGGCCGGAGTTACCCTGTGCCATCATCGCGATCAAGAGATCGAGATGCTTGTAGTTCGTGTGATAATCAAGCAAGAGCTTGACGCTCACTCCGCGCTTGGCTGCGGCGATCAATTCTTCGGTCAGAACGGACGAACTGTAGTCGTCAGAAAAGATGTAATAAACCATCCGGATCGATGACTTTGCATTGCGAATGGCCTCAAGCTTCGATTGAAAAGCGGCGTCGTTGTCGACAATCACACGTGCAGATTCAACGGGAAGACGTTTTGATGAAGAGGCATCCATGTGTCCGATTTCGCGTAACGGAGCCGGCCAATTTCACCAATCGGAGCCACCGGAGCGCCAGCGACGTGCTTCCTAACTGAGCAGCCGTTCTGCTTCAAGTCTTTTTCCCGCAGGTAGCTTCGTTTGAAGTTTTTCGCGATAGCTTCCGCCCTTCAAATTGAGTCGCTGACTTGGGTGTTCGAGCCGATTGACGATGGCCTCGGCAATGACTGGATCTTCAAAGAGCTTCGTCCAGCCGCGAGGGTCGACTTGTGACGTCACAATGACCGAGCCCTTACGATGTCGGTCCTCGAGTAGATCGACGAGCACAGTGGCCTCGTCGTGCGTGTAGTTGCGAAGCCCAAAGTCATCCAAGATCAATGCGCGGATACTGCTGAGACGTTTGATGTAGCCAAGGTACTTGCCTGAAGCTCAGGCCGCTTGAACCTCTTCGAAAAGAAAACTGACCGGGATAAACAATGTGGAAATGTTGTCGGCGCAAAGTCTGCGACCGATGGCGACTGCAAGATGAGTTTTTCCCTCGCCGGTCTTTCCGAGAATGAGGAGGTTCTCGTTTGATTGCACAAACCATGAGTTGAGATTTCGCGAAGTTTTGCTTTTGTAAGCCCGCGGTCAAATGTCTGGTCCCAATCTTCAAGCTCAACGGCCGATCTAAACTTCGCGCGAGTCGTCAGCATTTTCGCAACACGCTCTTTTCGTTGAAGGACCTCATCTTCAAGTATGAGCCGCAGAAACTCGAGATGACTCAAGCCCTGGCCTGCGGCCTGGTTTGCTCTCGCTTCGAAGTTTGCATGCATGCCGAACAGCCTCAAGCTGTGCGCCGTTGTTTTTATCTGGTCATTGATCATCGAATCTCTCCTCATTTGTTTGGGTGTGCTCATGTACGTAGATATCATTTGCATCTCGCCTTGGGGCTGCACGGACCAGCGACGGCCTTCCGCCATTTTTATCGAAGTACTCGGCCGTCGCTTGGATGTAGGGAAACCGCAGCCGGTTATATGTCAGTGCCGCCTTTGCTGCATATTCGAGACCCGCCGTTGTCGCTCTTTTGATTCATGAAGCCGCAAGATTCCCTGAACCCGACGCAAGTGTTTGAGTGGAAACGCGCCGCCGAGAAGTTCAGTTACGAGCTTCAGCGTCTCTTCGCCAATTGCTTCAGCCTGGCGAAGCGCGCCTGAATCGAGAACTGCGTGAGCGCCAGCTTCTCAGCCGGATAGTGACTTAAATTTGTAGAATGGGCCTCTTTCCCTAGGAGACGACTATGTGAGGCAAGTGGATTGAGGTCTTCATCGAAAATCTCAATGAGCCTTGCCGTGATGCGCACGCGAACTTCGCGGCCCACAAATTGAAATGGTACTGAGTAGCTCTTTTTTTAAAACCTGTATATGGCAATCCGGATGGACTTTTTGCTTTTCGCCACTCGCTTTGCTCCCAGTTCTCGCTTGGACATGGCTTTAAAAGCGAACGCTCGCCGTCGAACCGCTCGCGGCGACTAACACCCCAGTCCTTCATGAGCGTGCCATTCAACCGCTCAAGATACTCCCGAAAGGCGATGTTGAGTTCGCTAAGCGAGTAAAACTTGCGCTCACGTACCTCTTGGAAGAACTGCCGCTGTACGACGCCAATAGCAGATTCGTTTGCGCCTTTGTCGCGCGGCCGAAATGGCCGCGCGGGTACAACGGCAAAGCCCCAGTGGTTTGCAAAGTCCACAAATGTCGGATTGACGTCAGGGTCATACCAATGCGCGCGGTCAACTGCAGCCTTTTGATTGTCGACTGTCACATAGGGCGTGACGCCACCGAAGTATCGAAAGGCACTCTCCATTGAGCGGGTCAGGTCTTCGCGCTTTTGTGTGAATGTGAATTCGCCATAGGCGTACGAACTCATCGCCATGACACCACACATGAACGACGTTGATTTCACTTCGCCTGTTTCGCGGCAAATAATGTCGATGCCTTCGCTGTAGTCGAAGAAACATTTCTCTCCCGGCACATGCGTTAGCCGCATCGTCACCGTCGGAAGTTCTGGATACGTCTTTCGAAATTGTCGCCAGAACTGCACATAGCTGATCGTTTGGCCCGCGTGCTCACGCGCCAGAACATTCAATTGAACGCCGCGAGAAACTTCCGAGCCGAACCTTCCCAGTCGATCGACTTTGACCAATCTGGCTCAATAGCGCCAGGTGCCGTCAGCTCGCCACGCTTGATGACCCGACGGATCGTGTTGCGGCCGACCTTCAAAATCTTCGCGATCTGCCGCGACTTTTATGCCTTTGGAATGAAGCTCCAAAATCTGTTTCTGCATCGCAATCGACACCTTTACCGCCGCCATCAGTCACCCCCGGTGGCGATCGCAGCATTCGTGTTTTTGGTTGTCGCTGATGCTCTGAATCAAATCCGCCAGATCCATCACAAGTGGATCCGTTGGATGAAATTAGGTGGCTCCGATTGATGAAATCGAGTGGATCCGTTTCATGAAATTGGGTGGCTCCGATCGACGAAATCGGTCACCATGATCTCATCGATCGTAAGATCGCCTGTTTCAATGGGGCCCCAGTCCGGGCGGGCAGCGTTGCTAAACGGGGCGGCGGTAACGACTTAAAGGCTCAACGTCGTGCTGAGCGTGCGGCGAAGGAACTGGCGCATAAACTCTCCTTAAATGCGAGAAACTATGCGATCGCTACGCAATTGGCGTACCGGGCGGCGGGTGCGTCAGTTCGATTTAAGCAGCGGCAGTTGAAGAGTTTTCTCAGTGGATCGAGTAAAACAGCCAGACTGACACCCACTCCATCACGGACTTGGCTGCGACTGAATGGGTGAATTTAGAAATACAACGTTCAGCGTTGCCGAGTATCGCTGTCCAAGGCTTTGTTTGAAAATGAGCGTTTTCGTAACAAGCATTACTTAAGAGCCCAAAGCATCATAAAATCTTGCAAGCTTCTTTCTCTTAAGTATGAATCAGAATTGCGCACTCGCTGCAACTTAGCGCCATCCCACACAAAATTTTGTACTTGGATATGGTCTTCGTTATCCAATGCGGGTTACGATAGAACTTGCTAAATTTTGCGATAGAGCTTTTTAACCTGCTCGACATTTAATGGGATTTTGAAACTAAGATCTAAAAAAAAATCAGTCTGCCACTTTTGGGTCTTTTCCGCTTGTTTATTATTGGTTTGATCCCAAGGTGGATAAACACGAAATCCTCGCTTTCCTTCTTTTGTTGGCGTCGAAAAAACTCCATGTTTAGTAAGGACTGACTTTGGAAATACAAACTGTCCAAAATTTTGATTGTCTCGAACACTAATAACAACCAAATCTATGGGATCAAAAATATCATGAGGTTGAGTAATGCCTTCTTCATTCCGCTTCCACAGTGTAACAAATTGGCCTATTTTTGTAGGGGTAATTTTGGCTGTGCGAAATTTGACCGAAAGAGTATTGAGCCTATAGGTATAAGCATTATAATCGGGACTTTCGGCTTCTTTTTTCAAAGAAGAAAGACTGTACCCACACTTGCAATAAACATTTTCCAAAATATAATTTAAATCACTGCTGACCGGTTTATTTCTTAAGAAATCATAACGCGAGATCCTCGCCGGCAGCGGCGCTCCAGCGGCAGCCGTCCGGAGGCCCGCATCCCTGAAGGACTTTTCGCGCGAACGCGGTTCGCATCTCGCGCAGAAGTTCCCACAAAGTTCCTTTAAACTTCGAAATGATCTTTTCAGCTGCAAAAGAAGTTGAACAAGAACTGCGATCGCAAGTTGAGTATGGATCGCGTTCGGAGTTTTTAGCGGCAGCCGACGAATATCGAGATGTCCTTTCATCCAACGGAACAAAAGTTCGACTGCCCACCGACGTTTGTAAATGTTCGCGATCATTTTAGCGCTGGCTTTCTGATCCGACGTCACAAAATGGAAGACTTTCTGAGTCAGCTTGTCGCGGTAAATAATGTGACGAAGTTTTATCGCCGAGAACTTTGCCGCGGGTGCGGTCGAAATATATTCTTCGTCGTACAGAACCCCGGATTTTTCTTTTGCCCGCGCAAAACCTTTCGTTCAAGATCTCGATTCGTCTTTGATGTCTTCAGCCGCGTCGTGAAGTCAGATCCATTGGCGACGATTTTCTGCCAAAAGCCAAAGTCGTTGTATGCACGATCAAAAACGTACATTTTCATAGGTAAAATGCGAAGTTGGAAGCTGACCGGGGAGTCGCCAGATCGGCACGGCGTAATCTTGAAATCATCAATCCATTCGCCGTCGACATTCCAAACGACGTGAATTTTTGCCGCTGCTTTGTGACCGATGGTATACTTCTGTTTCCATCCCGGTTCGCCAAAAGACTTCCGTGGACTCGAACTTCGGAAGAGTCGATGGCCAGAATTTCACGAATTGCTTTTTTGAGTTTTCGACTTTCTGTTCGACCGCGAATCTCGAGGAGAATAAGATCGCAGAGTTCTTGAAAAAAACCGAAGTGCCGATCTCTCAGCGCGTCGCCGAAAGTTGAGTCAGGAATTTTCAGTGCGGCTTCGACTTCTCGAAACGATCCAAGTCGCATCACGAAACACGACAAAAGAGCTTGCGTCATTTCCCAGGTCGAAAAAGTTCTTACACCGCGATCGATTTTCCATTTTTGAACGAGTGGATCGAATTTTTTCGATCAATCAGTTGAAAGAGCGACCGCTCTTTGCAATCCTGCTTCACAGTTGCCGCCTTTCCTTGGCGTTGATCTTTCTTCGCAAAAAAATCAAACCAACCTTGCGGAAGGCTGGCAACTATTTGTTTTGTTTAATGAATCAGCCGGTCAGCAGTGAATTTAAATCGCTATTCATTTAATAAATCCCATCACGACTCTAAATCATTTTAGAAGCTTGGTCAGCAAACCAATGATTCTAGGGCCACTGTTGCTATCGCAGGCAGAGCTATATGGAGCGCTAGGCGACGCCGAGTTGCATGTCATCGCGCATTCAATGCCGAGAACGGAAACAGAGAGCCGTTGGAGCTCTGCGCCCGTCGTCGAGCGCAGGGCTGATGCAAATATGATGTAATAGTGGTTACGCCAGTGCGCGGCCGACAATTTCAGCCACGTTGCTTGAGAGGCCGGGCATCTTTGCGATCCGTTCAAGTTCGGATTTCATCAAGAGCTGGCGCTCCTTGTCGAAGGTCTTCCATTGGTTGAAGGCCGAGACGAGGCGAGAACCCACCTGTGGGTTGCGGGCGTCGATTTCAATCACTTGATCGGCAATAAAGCGATAGCCTGCGCCACTTTTATCGTGGAAGCCCACAGAGTTGAATTTCGCAAACGCGAGAAGAAGCGAATAGATCTTATTCGGATTGTTTCGGTCATAGACGGGATCGTCCATCAGCGCTTTGACTTCGCTTAGTGAATTTGGCGTTGCCGCGACGGCTCGAATGGTCAGCCATTTATTCATGACGAGTGGTTCATGCTTCCATTTGGCCTTGAACTCATCGATTGCAGTGAGGCGCGACGGATGCAGGCTTCTATTCAAAGCTTCGAGTGCGCCGAGCTCTGTCGTCATGTCTTTCGCTGTTCGGCGCTGGACGAGAGCCTTTTCGAGATCGCGAACATCGTCGCTGAGGCAGAGATACATCAGCGAAGTGTTGAGCAAAGAGCGCAGGCCCATGGCCTTCTGGCTGAGACCAGAAAGATCTTGCGTCGAGAGTGTTCCGTATATGCCTTCGAAATGTTGACGGTGATGTTTTGCAATTGCTTTGAGAAGAGACTCACGCGATCGGAAGACAAGCTCTGGATCGACGGTCGTTAAAAACTGTGCAACATAAGCTTCGGATGGCAGCTGCAGCATAAAGCTAACGAACGCCGGGTCTGCGAACGGATCTTTCAGCAGTGGCTCAAGAGCCGCAAGGAGCGACTCCTCAAGTTTGCCGGCCGATGGAGAATGAGCAATACGCGCAAGCAGCGTTTTGATCATCATGGTCTGCGTGGCTTCCCATCGTGCGACGGCGTCCGAGTCGTGAGCCATCAAAAATGCGAGCTCTTCAACCGATTGTTCAAAATCAACGCGAACCGGAGCCGAGAAGCCGCGCAGGAGTGATAGCACCGGTTTTTCTTTAATGCCTGTGATCTCAAATTTCTGCGTGGAGTCTGTCAGTTCAAGAACACGCGTCGGAATCAGGTCTCGTCCATCGCGACCCAGCAGGCCAATGGCGATGGGCATATGGTATGGCTTTTTGGTTTCTTGTCCTGGCGAAGGGCCGCACGACTGCTCGAGCGTAATCGAGTATGTATCGTCCTTCCATGCGGTTTGAACTTTGAGCTTCGGTGTTCCCGCTTGATCATACCAGTTTTTAAACTGCGTGAGGTCGCGGCCACTGGCGATCTCCATTGCGCGGACAAAATCATCGGTCGTGACGGCTTGGCCATCAAAGAGCTCAAAGTACTTATCCATTCCTTTGCGGAAGGCCTCGCGTCCAATCAGCGTCTCGATCATGCGAATGACTTCAGAGCCTTTTTCATAGATTGTGAGCGTATAGAAGTTGTCGATGGCGAGATACGACCGTGGCCGTACAGCGTGCGCCATAGGGCCGGCGTCTTCTGCGAACTGATGTGTGCGCAGGCGAATGACATCCTCAATGCGCTTGACGGCACGCGAGCCCATGTCCGCCGAGAACTCTTGATCGCGGTAAACAGTCAGTCCCTCTTTGAGCGAGAGCTGGAACCAGTCGCGGCATGTGATGCGATTGCCTGTCCAATTGTGAAAGTACTCATGTCCGACAACGGCTTCAACATTGGCAAAATCTTTATCGGTCGCCGTGGCCGCGTCGGCGAGAATATAGTGAGCGTTGAAGATATTGAGGCCTTTGTTTTCCATTGCGCCCATATTGAAGTCGTCGGCGACGACGATCATGAATACGTCGAGATCATACTCCAGA
Source organism: Bdellovibrionales bacterium (assembly GCA_016713885.1). Lineage (GTDB taxonomy): Bacteria > Bdellovibrionota > Bdellovibrionia > Bdellovibrionales > JAMPXM01. Next base: position 26,194 of record JADJOF010000013.1, read on the forward strand.
CCAAAGCGTTCCTCATCCCAGCGCATCGAATTTTTCAAGGCCTGCATGGCGTATGCAAAGCGCGACTCGTGTCCTTTGCGTCCAAAGATCTCCAGCGCCACTCGACGTCCTGAATGAGTGATGAAGTGATCTTTTAGGCAGCCAAGATCTCCTGCGACCAGTGCGAAGAGGTAAGCCGGTTTATTGAAGGGATCCTGCCAAGTGGCCTCGTGGCGGCCGTTTCCGAGATCGCGCGACGCGATCTTGTTTCCGTTCGAAAGCAAGATCGGGTACTTCGCCTTGTCGGCCTCGAGCGTGACTGTGAACAGAGACATGACGTCGGGTCGATCGGCAAAATAGGTGATTTTGCGGAAGCTCTCCGCTTCGCACTGTGTGCAAAACATGCCGCTCGATTTATAGAGTCCTTCGCACGCGAGATTCTTTTGCGGCTCGTTTGTCACTTCAATCTCGACCTCAAAATTTGCGAGATCTCCCACGCCAATGCAGAGCATGTGGTGTGAATCGCCATCGGCAAAGAGGCCGTACTGCCGAAGTGCTGCCTGTTTTGGGTCTGAGCCTGTGCTCAGTTGGGTACAGCCCGCGCCGTTGAGCTTGACCGAGTGGAGAGTGAGCCCTTCGCCATGGAGTTGCAGCACTGAGCTTGTGGGAGATCCCTGTTTGCTATTGCGCTCCAGCTTCAGTTTCGAACGAACCCGCGCTTGATCCTCGTGGAGGTCGAAAAAGAGAATGGTTTCACGGATAAAAAACTCGGGTTCTTGATAGTCTTTAAGATGCACCATGCTAGAGGGCGTATCGCGTTATCCCCAAATCGTGCAAACGGAATCTGACGACGGGACGATGTTGCATCTTCTGATTGCTGGTGACCTAGGCAATTTGACGTGAGAGCGTCGGCATTCTTATGGAAGACCGAGCCAAACGTATAGTCATTATAGGCGGCGGCTTTGCGGGCCTCCAGGCGGCCAAGTCTCTCGCAGATCAAGTCGGTCTGCGCATCACCGTCATCGATCGACGTAATCATCACCTGTTTCAACCACTTCTTTATCAAGTCGCGACAGCAGGCTTGAGCCCAGCCGAAATAGCGACGCCGATTCGCTCGGTCCTTGATCAGTATCAGAACGTGAATGTTGTTTTGGATGAGGTTCTCGATTTTGGTCCGGTTCAGCGAGAAGTGATCGGTCAGGCGGGGCGATATCCTTTTGATTTTCTCGTGGTCGCCGCCGGTGCGGGTCATAGCTACTTTGGACGAGATGAGTGGGCCGGGCTTGCGCCGGGTCTGAAGACTCTCGAGCAGGCAACCGAGATCCGTCGGCGGATTCTATTGGCCTTTGAAAAAGCAGAGATGGAGTCCGATCCTGAGCGACAGAAAGCATTGTTGACGTTTGCTGTTGTCGGAGGCGGACCCACCGGCGTTGAGGTGGCGGGAGCGATTGCCGAGATCAGTCGTTACACGCTGGAAAAGGATTTTCGCCGAATCGACCCATCGCGAACGCGTGTTCTTTTGGTCGAGGCGGGGCCTCGTATTCTTGCAAGCTTTCACGAGTCGCTTTCGCGACGGGCAGCGCGAGATCTCGAGAAAATGGGCGTACAGATTTGGACATCGACAAGAGTGACGGATATTGGCGAAGACGGCGTGCGCCTGGGCGGCGAGTTTGTTCAGGCGCGGACTGTGATTTGGGCTGCTGGCGTCGAACCTTCTTTGCTTGGGAAAAAGTTAGTCGAGCGATTTGGCGGCGAGCTGGATCGGGTGGGACGACCGAAGGTGTTGCCTACTTTGGAGCTTGGCAGTGAGACGGGAATTTTTGTGATTGGTGACTTGGCCCATGTGGTTGGTCCGATGGGTCTTCCGCTTCCGGGTCTTGCGCCGGTTGCGATGCAGGCTGGACGGCATGTTGCACTTGCAATCGGGGCTCGCATCGGTGGGCAGTCGTTGCCAGTCTTCACATACATCGACAAAGGGCAGATGGCGACGATCGGTAGAAAGCGGGCTATTATGCAGTGGGGCGACATTCGGCTCGGCGGGTATGTCGCCTGGCTGATGTGGCTTCTGATCCACATCTACTATTTGATTGGATTTAAGAATCGAATTTTCGTTTTCTTTGAGTGGGCGTGGTCCTACATCACGCTCCGTCGAGGAGCGCGATTGATTCTTGATTCACACCGATGAATTGAGAGTGAGTCTTTCTATTCCAATACGAGACGGCCGGTCATGAGCGGTCGAACAACGACGCCATTCAGGTCGGTGCCAACATCGGCTTTGCAGTCGTGGCCATTCTGCAGACCGACTTCAACGCCCTCGCTGACGATCTCTGAGAGATCGAGAGGGCAAACAATGCTCGACGCAAAAAAGCGAACTTGCGTTGGATCAATGAACACTCTGCACGAGGTCATCGACTTTTCGATGCGTGCGATCGGCGCGATCACTTGTGCTTCGGCTTGGCAGGCTTGAGCGCTTTGAGTGTTGACGGTTGTGATTAAAAGCAGGGCGGTAAGGGGCATTGCGATTTTGAACATGGGGGGACTCCTTGGTTAAAGCGCCCTCTTGTTGTTCAGATATTGAGAAATGAACAGTTAGGTTTCGGTGAGATGTAAGATTGACTATAGCGGCTAGGGATTGGCCGAAAGCGAAAGCGCCATGGCGTTGATTTTTTCCCAAATGGCGTGCGGGAGAATCTCGTTGCCCAAAAGGTATACCGGCTGTTCCGTCTTTGTCCCAGGGCGTTTGCTGTAAACGGTGCTGGGCACTTGGCCTCGCGCATCGTGGTGCTCGATAAACTGTCGGCGAAGGGCGAGCGAGTTTGAGATCAAAATTCGGGAATGAGCGGTTTCATCGCGTTCGCGGCGCGAGGCACTGCGTTTTCCGCTTTGGATCAAGTTTGCGTATTCAAAGGGGCTTAGGACTTTGAGTGGATTGGACTTGATATCGTTTTCGATCGTGAGGTCTTGCCACCCGACAAGACGCAAGTGCTTGTACTTGGCGCGTCCCGGCTCGCGGCAGGTGAGAATGAGGTCGACTTCGTCTTTCTCGAAGTGCTCTTCAAGTTCGCTCAGGTCGTAGACATTGAGTTCGACCACCGAGATTTTCGTCAGCTGGAATAGATTGTAGCAGACCTCAGCAGCAAGAGGGACCAGGCCCTCGAGGGTTCCTACATTCAAATGTTGCAACTGATCACCCGCTTGCAGTTCTTGCAGCTGCACCTGGAGTTTGCGCGAACTCCGGAAGTAAATATCGGCGACGCGATAGGCGACGGGGGTCCATCCTGATTTGCGGCGGGCAGAGCGATCGAGCAAAACCACGCCGAGCTCGTCTTCGAGCTTTGCGATCAGGCGCGAGAGCTGCGGTTGACTCAGGCCGATATGGTTGGCGGCGGCGGAGAGGTTTTTATGGTGGATGGCTTTGCCGAGTACCGACAGGGGCCAGTGCAGGTGATCCATGGCGTAGCTATGTATCAGAAGAATAATGACTTTCCTATTATGTATTTTGGATTGGGGGCGGGATACCGGTAAGTTGGGCTGTTTTTTCACGCCCAGAGCGGCTTTCCTTCGAAAGGAAGACGGAATTGAAGAGTTCGACTGTGCCCACCCTCAGACCAACCCTCATACCAGCAATGACGCGATTTATGACCATAGCCGCGGCACTCTGCTTTGTGGGTTCTGGTGCAGTTGCGGCCGACATGGTGGTGCCCAGCGGGCATGAACTTGTCGAGTGCGTGAGCGTTGATGGTGATACAGAACTCGATATTCTCTTTCAAATTGAAGAGGATCGCTATCGCAGCGTTTGGATGGTGGCTTCGGATCCAACGGTCGCTCCGGAGAATTCTGAAATTGCGCGGTTTGAAGCGGCCGAAGGGCTGCTCAGCAACAGTGACACGCTGGTTGTCGCACACGTGGATCTTCGAAATCCGAAAACGGGCCGTAAAGGTGAGCGCATTGGCGGTACCGTGTTGGGCGCGTTGAAACTTATCATGTTGGATCTCGATGTGGACTTGTTTGAGCTGAATGCAACGGCGGTGGCCAGTGGTGTGGCGTCAGCGGGCGCTCCGGTTGAGACTTTGGGTGTGCCGGCGAAGTTTTCGGCGCAGGCCACTTATTTTAAGCGAAATGGCGACCAGCACGTTCAGGATCTCGATTGCACGAGTCGGCGTTAACGTGAAGTCCACTTCGTATTCTGGCATTCAGGTCCTTGAACGGTTTCCAGCCGAGGCTCAGCGGGCGATCATCTTGTTGCATGGCTTTGGTGCTGATTGCACAGATCTGGCGTCTCTTTCAGAGGCCGTCGATTTGGATGAAGAGACCGCTTGGTTTTTTCCAAATGGTCCCCACGAGGTTCCCATCGGGCCGCACATGATGGGGCGCGCGTGGTTTCCATTGCGATTGGCTGAGCTTCAAGAGCGCGGCGTTGATTTCACACAAGAGTTGCCAACAGGTATGGAGCAGGCTGTGGCCAACGTGACGAAAGTGGTTACGGCTATTTGTCGGGCGCATCGGCTGAGTTTTGAGAATGTGATTCTTGGCGGATTTAGCCAGGGGTCGATGATTGCGCTTGGGGTTGCGATTCAGCTTGCGGAGGCCGGAAATCGAATTGGCGGTCTCACGCTGTTTTCGAGCACGCTGGTGGCTGAGCGGGTTTTAGTTGAGAAGGCCAAAGTCCTGGCGGGTCTGCGCTTTTTGCAGAGTCATGGAACGTTGGATTCAGTGTTGCCGTTTGAACTGGCAGAGCGCCTCGAGAGAGTTCTTGTCGAGGCTGGACTGGATGGAATGTTGCTGCCGTTTCGCGGTGGACACGAAATTCCGATGCCGGTTTTGCGTGAATGGCAGTCTTGGCTCAAGGGCTAGACCTCGAGTGAGTTGTTAAAGCCCCCTCTTTTCCCTTCTAATTGAGGGAGTGAGAAAAAAGCGTTCGTCTCGAAGCCGTTGGTCGGTCCAACTGCCCTTTAAAAGTAGAAGAAAAAAACGCCGGAGCATGGTGCTTTCAGTGGCTGTCGCGACAGCCATGGTTCTCGCTGCGAATTGGTGTTGGCAGGTGTGGCGCAAGCCAACGGAAATCGTCGGACTCTTGGATGTGTGGAACTACAAAACGCCGCGTGAACTGTGGACTGCCTACGGTCCGGTCTTTAAAGAGAAATCGACGTCGATTATGACGCCAGAGCTTTTGGCGGCGCTGGCGCACGTTGAGACCGGCGGTAATCCGATTGCGCGGACCTACTGGAAGTGGTCATGGTCGGCCGACTGGGACCGTGTTTTTGCGCCGGCCAGTTCGGCTGCGGGAATGTTTCAGATCACTGATGGGACGTTGAAAGAGGCAGAGAACTTTTGCGTCAAGGACGGGCGTGTATTTCGTGATCGAGGACGGCGCGGAGATTGTGCGCATAAAGTCGCTGTTTCGCGGCTGTTTCCGACCGATGCGGTGGAGATGACGGCTGGGCGCTTACACTGGGAAGCTGAACGTATTGCTGGAGAGGTGTATTCGCGCAAACGAGCGCGAGCGCTTGATCTCAATGCCTATCGCAAAATCGCGGTCGTCACGCATCTCTGTGGTGCGGGGGCTGCGGAACGTTTTGCACGCGCACATCTTTCGTGGCGGCGACTCGGGCGCTGTGGGGATCACTCGCCACAGCGTTACTACGAGCGGGTCCGCCGTCTCAGTATGACCTTTAAAAGTTTCAACTAGGGGCAAACGTAGGCCGTACCGCGAACGGCGGTGCCGGTGCCGCTTGTGGTTTCAAGTTTCACCACGTTTGCGCCTTTGCGAGCGGCATCGAGTTTCATGTCTTCGAGGACGCTCTCAAACGTTGCTGTCGTCGAGAGACTCCGTCCCTCGACGAGGCCGATCTCTTTGCAGTCAGAGTCGACGTCTTCGCGAGTGACCTTGATGTTCTTGGACTCAGGTTTAATCGGCTGCGAGCCACAGCCGCTCAAAGTGAGGGCGAAAGCGGTGATAAGTGCACTGACGAGAGTTGCGGTGCTGCGATTCACAGAGATCCTCCGGTGTAAGCTTTGATCGTAAAGCGGAATGTCCGCTTGTGCCAACCCGAACGCCGAGCGAAACTGTTCCAGATGAAGTTTGATCCTAAGACATATCGTCAGTTTAGACCAAGATATCCTATTGCTTTGACTGAGCTTTGGGAGAACTGGCTGCGGCTTTCTGCTGGCGCGGCACCGGGTTTTCGGGCGGCTGACATTGGCGCAGGTACGGGATTTTCGACGCAAGTCATCGCATCGCTCGCTCGGCAAATCACAGTTGTCGAGCCCGACCGTGAGATGTTGGATCAAGCGCGCACGGTGTTGGAGCCTTCGGATGGGAACTTTGATTTTGTTTGTGCTGCCGGTGGGCAGGCGGGGCTTGAGGTCGGCGCATTCGACTTTGTGCAGTTGGCTTCGAGTTTTCATTGGATGGATCAGGCCCGTGTTGTGAGCGAAGTGGTGCGGGCATTGAAGCGACCGGGACTGGTTGGCCTTTGCGAATACGCCTTTCCGCAAAGTGCAGAGTTTCCGGAGCTGCAGGCCTGGATCACAGAGAAGTTTTTGGGCGAATGGCAAATTCCCGAACTGAAAAGTCGGCCGCCGTTTGTCGAATTGGCCGAGGCGTTTGGAGAACGAGGTCGCCTCGAGGGTTGGCACTCCGCCCATCCTGAGCGCTTGGGCCCTGTTCAGGTTCCGATGTGGTACGAGCTCGGTTGGACCGAGGTGGTCGGCTTGGTTTTCTCGCAGTCGCGGTTCTTGCGTCGCCTCGACACGATGACGCTGGCCGAAGGTGATCGGTTTCGCGATGAGGTGAGGACCAGTATTTACCATCTCATGGGCGAAAGGCGGGCGTCTTTTGATTTTCACCTCCAAGCTATTGGATACTGGTATCGATGATGATGTTGCTGAAGGTGTTTAGAAAATTGAAACGTCAGCTCTCGCGAGGACTGCAGCCACTTTTGGCGGCTGCTCGTCGAGTCAAAGAGGCGGATCTTCCTCTTCTTGTCGGCTCACTTTCATTTTCGACAGTTTTGTCCATCGTGCCGCTGCTTGCGGTAAGCCTCTCGGTCTTTCATTTTTTTGGCGGTCTTGATTTTCTTCTGAAGCAAATTGAGCCCTTTATTGTCAGAAATTTAGTTGAGAGCTCTGGCGCAGAAGTGAGTCGCTATTTGTCGCGAGCAATTCGCCGTGTTCACTCTGGAACAATTGGTTTCGGAGGTGCAATTGGCTTACTCGCGACCTCGACAAAGCTATTTCACGATATGGAAACGGCGATTCAGAGAGTTTGGTTGGTGACTGCAAAGCGCGCGCTGTGGAAACGGCTTGGCGTCTATTGGGCGGTGATGTTCGTGGGCCCACTTGTGGTGGCCGGTATTCTTGGTGCTATTGGCAGTAAAGGTTTGGGCACTGTTATGGAGCTGCCGAAAGATTTGATTGCGGGCAGTTTTGCGTTTTGCAGTTTGTTTGCGATTTACAAATGGGTTCCCGCGCGACGGGTAGAATTTGGTCCGGCCTTTGCGGCGTCATTGATGGCCGCCGTCGGCTTGGCTCTGGCGCAGGAGTTTTACGCGGGCGTCATGCGTGGGCTTTTTCGGTTTTCAAAGCTCTACGGGTCGCTCGCTGGTCTTCCGCTCTTTTTGATTTGGATTCTCATCCTGTGGTGGATCATTCTTCTGGGGGCCACTCTGGCCGCTGTGCTCCAGGAGAAGCGCGATATCGCCGCTGCACGGCTTTGACATTGCCGGCGAGTTCGCCTCAAATGCTGGCATGTTTGATCGTCCTCTGAGCCCACTCGAGCGCCTCATTCCTGTCTTTTTAGTGGCGGTATTCGTCATGCGTCTGGTGCTGGGCGGCATGGTTGGTCTTGGTGACGACGAGGCTTACTATTGGGATTGGACGCGACATCTCCAGCTCTCCTATTTTGATCATCCCGGACTGATTGCCTGGATGATCAAAGCCTCGGTCTCGATTTTTGGCGACAATGCATTTGCCGTTCGTTTGCCGGCGATCATCTGCAACTCACTTGCGACGCTCTTTCTGTTTTTGCTGGCACTTGAAATGTTCAATATGCGAACGGCTTTGTATGCGGCATTGCTGCACACGTTGGTCCCGATCTACGCGCTCGGTGGAATGATGGCGGTTCCCGATGCGCCCATGGGTTTGGCCTGGTCGTTCTTGGCTTGGATTGGCTGGCGTGTTGCGATTCGCGCCTCGACCGGAACTTTTTTTGGCGCTGAGGATCGAGTCACTCTGAGCACCTGGTTCATGATTGGCTTGATGTTGGGCTTGGGTTTTCTCTCGAAGTACACCACTGTTATGGTGGGAGCCTCTCTCGTCTTGTTTTATTTCTTTGATTCTCGTCTGCGTCGGCTGCTGGCCTCTCCTGGATTTGGCTTTGCGCTGTTTATTGCTGCTATCGCGATGTTTCCCGTCTTTATTTGGAACGCAAAAAACGGATGGCCAAGTTTTGCTTATCACCTGTCAGAGCGGCAGGGCGGCGGCGGTGGCGCCAACTTTGTTCGCTGGGCTCAGTTCTGGGTTTCTCAAGCCGGATTTTTTACGCCGGTTGTTTTTCTTCTCAATATGTTTGCGATGCTGATCGCACTTTTTCGTTCAAACGAAATTCAATGGCGCTATTTGTTCTGGCTTTCGTTTCCGACGATCGCACTTTTCACAGCCCAAGCCTTGTTTGCTGAGTTTAAGCCGCATTGGACAGCACCGGGTCATTTCGCACTCTTGATCGCTTCGGCGAAGCTCTTTGAAGAGGGCTTTGGTGGGCGTGAAGAGTTTCAAAAGACGTTCCGTCGGCGAATTGTAGGATGGTCGACCGCTGTTTTTCTGATTCCACTGTTTGTGCTGTTTCATGTCGCTGTTCTTTCGCGGGTGATTCCCGCTGTTGCGCAAGCCGTGATGCCGGCGGCCAATTGGGACCCAAAGTTCGATCCGACGAACGATCTTTACGGTTGGGATGAACTTGCTAAACATCTCAATGCTATTCGCGATGATCGCGAGAAAAACGGAACTCCACGTCCATACTTGGCGAGCAGTCGCTATCAGCTTGTTTCGCAACTCGCCTTCGCGACGAAGGAGAAGGTTTACCGGCTTTCTCCAGGAACCGATCACTACACGTTTCTGCAAACGCCCGAGGTCATGGGAGCGCTGAAAGATAAGCCTATGATTTTCGTCAGCGACAATCGCTATGAACGTGATCCGCGGGGCGATATTGCCCTCTATGGCGTGTTCTCGATGTGCGCTGAGCTTGAGCCGTTCGTATTTTCGCGAAACGGCGTGTACGCGCGGACATTTCGTATTTACGACTGTCGCTAGGCGCTGCGCCAGGCGTCAGCATCTCTGTTGTCAGGCCGATGGCTGAGTGCTTGAATGTAGAGCATTAACACTTTCAGCGGAGAACTCTATGAACGCAAAAATACTTAAAGGCCTGATCGCACTGGCCGCAGTTTCAAGTTCGACCTCGGCATTCGCTTCCGGCTTTGAAAAGTCGATTGTCTGGGGCGGTCGCTCGGCCGGTCTTGCCGGTATCGCAACACCCTGGGTGCAAGGAGCTGAAGCGCTCTATTTCAATCCGGCCGGTCTTGTTGGCGATAAAGAAGGACGCTCGCTTGCGTTTGATATTTCGCCGACATCGTCGCAGTTCAAAGGGCCTATCAATAACAATAACGACGAGTCGGTTTCAGAGCGCAAGCTCTCGACTCCGCTGGCGCTGATGTACGGTGCGACCGTTAACGATAAACTTGGCTACGGTATCGGAGCCTTTGTTTCGGGTGGTGCGCAGGCCTACTTCAACGATGTCGATTTCTCGGCGGCAACGAGATTCAAGCCAGAAGTGAAGACCGACCTGATGATCTCAGAAATTTCGGCCGGTGTTGGCTACAAAGTTTCAGATGATTTCAAGCTGGGTCTCGCGTGGCGCTTCGTGATGGCACAGGCCGACTTCTCCTTCGTTAAACGCATCGGAGGAACTCCAGGAAGTCCTGCCTTGGACTCTTTTGTTAATGCGAAACTGACGGGTCTTAAAGACACCGAGGCCATGGCTTTCCGCCTGGGTGGTCAATACAAGCTCGATGAAAAGACTGAGCTTGGTTTTGGATTCCGCAGCGAAGTGAATCTCGAAGCGACCGGAAAAGTGAATGCACAACTTGTTTCTCCAAATTCAACGGCAGGTGCTGCGAATCCATCATATGCTGATGCCGATGCGACAGCGCGAACGACATTTCCGATGGCGGTCACGTTGGGCATGAGTCACAAGCTCAACGACGAATGGAATCTGTTCGGTGAGTATGCGTGGACTCAGTATTCCCGCATTGGAGAAATTCCCATTGAAGCCCCAACCTCGACGTTTCCAGGTCTTCGGAGCACGTCGCTGCAGACGGATTGGCGCGATCAGCACAACATTCGTCTTGCCGGCGAGTATGTGGCGACAGCATGGCCAGTTCGTTTTGGCTACGGCTACACATCGACTGTCACCAATCCAGACTATGCTCGCGCGAGCTTCACTCCTCCAGGACCGGCGCACACGTTGACGGTTGGAACGGGCAACGCCGTGAAGGTTGGCGAGAGTGATCTGAATTACAATCTTGGACTTGAGTACACGACGACTTCCGGTGATGTCGGAGGAAAGGCCAGCGCGGGCAGCAGCGCATATGGCAGCGATACACGAAATGGATCTTACTCGGCATCGGCGTATGTTCTGCATATGGGTGTTGCGTACTTGTTCTAAGCGCGGCCGTTCATTTTGGATTAAATGCAAAGCCACTGCGTGAGCGGTGGCTTTGTCGCTTGTGCGCGGAGCTGAACTTCATCATGCTGAAACCTGATGACGCGAAGAAGAGTTTTGCTTTCTGGTTTGTGGCTCGGGCTATTGGTGTCGTGTGTGGAACAGGCCGGCTCGGGTAACTATGTGCCAGTGCCATCGGTTCGAGTGGAGTGTACGACTTCTCGTTGCAGGGGCACCGGCGGATCGATCAACGCCTTTGCCGTTTTCACAATCAGCGGCTGCACGAATCCCAGTTTTGGTGAGGTCGCATCCGGTTCATCGACTGTGAGTTGTAACGGCAGCGGATGCACCGGCACTGTAACCACATTTGTCGATAGCGGTAGCCAGTCAGTGACCTCTATTCCCGATGGGTTGTATTCGGTCTGCGTGACGATTGATCTCGATCGGAACTACAGCGGTACGCAACAGGCGGGAGACTCCGCCGGCGATCTCTCAACTCATCTTCGCGTCAACGCTGCGACGACGGTGACGGTGTCGGCCTTTACCGACCTCTAATGCGTGTTTGAGGGAGTGAAGAGTTGGGTTAAAATCTCCCGGGCCGTCCCTAAAAACTCTTCACAACGCGCTGCAAACCAATCGAATCTTGACCGGTGTTCCCGGTGCAGGCAGCTACCATAGAGGGGGCAAGAATCGTGGCAAAAGGTCGAATTCGCAGTGCAATTAAGAAAAGCCTAAAGAAGCCAATCAAGAAGCCGATTCGGGGAGCTCGCCGCTTGAAAACAGTGACGAAGTCAGTGACCAAGTCCGCCGCAGCCCGTGTGATGGGCCGCTTCGGAACCGTGAAGCAAGCCTTTGAGAACATCGATGCGGAGCTCAAGCTGCATCACTACAAAGTTCGCGAGTTTGAGCCGAAAATTCGCCTCGGGTTCACCAAAGGGCATTTCACCGTAAAGACGGTCGATGCTCCAGAAGAGCTCGAAGCCGCGCTCCGTCTGCGCTTTATGATCTTTCACAAAGAGTACATGCAGAAGCGTCGTTCGAGTGGAGTCGACGTCGATAAGCTCGACTTTGTCTGCGATCATTTGATTATTCGCGATGATCGATCAGGCGAGATTGTCGGCACTTACCGGCTGAACTCCAGCACCTATTCCGACACGTTCTATTCGAGCGGTGAGTTTGAGATCGATGAGCTTTTGGCTCAGCCTGGAAACAAGCTTGAACTCGGCCGTGCGTGTATCTCAAAGGACTACCGCACCGGTGTGGTGATCGCGCTGCTGTGGCGCGGGATCTCGGAGTACATGCTGCAAACGAAGACAGACATCATGTTTGGCTGTGCGAGCGTGAAGACGATCGAACCTCTTGAGATCGGTCTCGTGACGTATCACCTGATGCAAAAGAACGTCGTGTGCTTCGACTACGGCGTAACGCCTACGCGAAAGTACAAAGTGAAATCGCTGAAGAAGGTTCTCGATTATATCGAGAAGAACCCCTACGAGTACAACGAAGAGACCGTTGCCAAGATGGTGCCGTCGCTGTTCCAGTCGTACATCAAGATGGGCATCAAGGTTTACGGTGAACCCGCGCTTGATCGTGATTTTCACTGCATTGATTTCCTAGTGGTGATGAAAACCGCCGAGATGTTGGGCTCGTACAAGCGTCGCTACGCGGGTGATCAATGATCCTTCAAGGTGCGCGAATGGCCTCGCTGATCAGTGCCTACTTGGCGCAGGCGTCGAGTGGCAAAGTCCTGCTTCGCGATGAGCAGGACCGTCTTCGTTTTTTCATCGAGAATGTTTCGCGTTGGTGTCAGCGCGGCATGAGCACGCTTCACTTCTCAATCGAAACCCGCGGACTCGATCGCCTTGATTTGAAGAACAAGAACTATCTCTTTATCGGCAATCACATGAGCTACATCGACGTTCTGGTGTTCAGCTCAAAGCTTCCGAGCGTCTTCGTCACCAGTGTTGATATGGGCGAGGTGTTCTTTTTGGGAACGATGGCCGAGCTTGGCGGCAGTATTTTTGTCGAGCGCCGCAATCGCAATCAGGTCGATCGCGACCTGTCAAAGATGACCGATACTCTCAAGCAGGGATTCAACATCGTTATCTTTCCAGAGGGCACTTCAACCAATGGCGGTCAAATTCTGCCATTTAAAAAGTCGCTCTTGATGAGTGCCGTCGAGTCCGAGCGCCATGTGGTGCCGGTTGCAATCAAGTACATGACGGTCGACGGCGAGCCATTTGGCGCCAAGAACGCCGATAAAATCGCATGGTATGGCGACATGACGTTTGCGGATCACTTCATGGGACTTTTGAAACTCAAAGAAGTGAAGGTCGTAGTCGACTTTTTGGAGCCGATTCCGGTGACCAAAGACACTCACCGCACTGAGATCGCCGAGAAGTCATGGGCCGCTATTCAGGCGTCCTACTTTGCCGATCGTCCCGCGGACTTTATCGCCAGTGGCTTTGGTAAAAAACGCGAAAAGATGACCGACGCGATCACTTAAGATTCAGCGATTCTGTCCGCACAGCGGATTTCGCCTTGCAGCTTCCGGCGCCGGAAGCTGCAACATGTCGATTGGACGCGAGTCTTAAAATCCAAAGCCGACAGTGGCGCGGTAGTAGACGCCACTCATATCAACATTGATGGCTGAGCCACTCGCGCCGACAACGGCCGTGCCCGACGGGTCTTTGATTTCGGCCATCGGGGCGTACATATAACCGACTTCGCCGCCGATGCGGAGAATGATGAGCTTAGCGCCCGCTTCAAAACCAACAGTGCCGGTGATGGGGTTAGCGGCTTTATAGGTCACGTCAGTGCCGTTGTCGGTTGTGTAGTTGAAGTCGTTTGTCACGCTGATGGTGGCGATTGGGCCGACGTAAAAGCCGGTGTCGATCCAGCGTTTGTTCATGAGGACAGAAGTGCGAACCCAATCAATTTTGCTGGAATTCGCACCCGAGGTAACGGTCTTTTTGATCGTTTCGTAGCGAACACCAAGACCGAAGGGGATTCCCGGAACCGACGTGGTGACGTCGGCGCTGATCGACTCCATCGTCTCGATTTTAGGGTAGGCCACGAAGGCGTCGTTCAGTTCGGTTGGAGTGACGTTGTGAAGTGAGTAACCGCCCTTCAGTTCGATGAGGGCATGTGCCGGAGCGACAAAGGAAAGTGTGAGTAGCAGGGCCAGAGCTGAAAACTTCATTGTTGAGAACCTCGGTTAGCGACAGTTGTTGTAGCAGGTCGAAGAGGGATACGTTTCTTCGCACATTTCAACGCAGGTATCGAATGCATCCATCACACAGCGGGGTGCGCGCTGTTTGAAGGCGGGCCACTCGTTATTGAAGCAGGTCGAAGCGGGATAACTTTTTTTGCAGGTATTGAAGCGAGCGATCAGCATGTTGATGTCGCGCTGGCAGTCGAGCGTGGATGAGGTTCCGCAGACGACTGTGGTTTGCACATTTGGAATCAGCGTGACCGTGTCGCCCGGATTGAGATTCAAGGTGGCGGCTGAAGCTGAACTCAGCGAAGCAAGAGTGACGAGGGTTGAGAACAAGAGTGTGCGAAACATCGGGATCCTCCACTCGTCTTGAATGAAGACGAGAATGTCAGACGTTATTCCAAGCATCTCGAACCGCCTCGAGGCTGATTCGATTCATGCAATCATACTGAGCACATTGGCTTCCAAGGCAGCCTTTTTTCCAGGACACTCCACGTCAGGTACCAAAACCTGAACATTTTCTCCCTGTGGGCCCCAGCGTTTTGGATGTTGAACTTTGACCGGACTGTAGAGCCCGATCACCGGCCTGCCGAGGGCGGCGGCCAGGTGCGCAACTCCGGTTGACGGGGCGAGAACGCGCGTCGCGCCTTCAAGAACTTGGAGAAGAGTGGGACCGGTGAGTTTCTCGTTGAGCCACATCACGTTGGCTGTGCCGTTTAGCGCCTGCTGAATCGGCTCAAGAATTTCCTTATCCCCAGTCGTTCCGGTCACGACAACGGGCTGCTTTTTGGCGGCCTCTTGAATCCATGAGATGTAATGCGATGTTGGCCAGTTGCGGGCAGAGCCGCCCATTCCTGGGTGAACGACCGCATATTCGCGATGTTTGAGATCGAAACTTTTTAAAGTGTCGGCCTGCCATGCCGGATCGATTTCAAGTTCGAGTGGGGTCCGATCGAGCGCGTTTTCTCCTAGAGAAAGGCCGACTTCGAGCAATCTCATATTGTATTCAAACTCGTTCATTTCAGAGAGGCTTCGCTTCTGGCGTACCGCTTTGTTGAAAAACAAAAACGTGTGCCATTGCGAGCGCACGGCAATGCGGTTGGGGATTCGCGCTAGGCCCATCATGGCCGACACCCACCACGGCGCGTGAAAGACGACGACTGTTTGGTATGATCGTTTTTTAACTTCCGCAAGCAAGCGACGGAAGTCGCTGAACTTGATTTTCATAGCGATTTCACGCACACGACGGCGCGGTTTAGCGTGATCTGCGATGAAGGCCAAACCGGGTGTGATCCACCAATCCACCTTGTTTTCGAAGGCAGAGTCAGTCGGGAGAGTGAGGGCGAGGTCGCCAATGCGGTCCATTCGCACAAAAGGATAGGGCCTTCAGAATTCGCAGTCATAACGCGACGATAGCCGCACCAAGGTCCGGCCGCAAGGAAGACTGGACTGGAAAGCTTTCGCAAAGCCTGAAACACTGACCGTATGCGTTATTCACCGTGTGGATGAAAGGGGAGCGACGCATTTACAACGGAACGGGTCAAAGCTAGGCTGCCGCTACTTTTCGATTAGGATTTTTGACAAGAGGGGCGCGTGAACGTCAAGACTGTAGGGCTTGTGAGTCTGAAAGGGTTTTGTCTGCGTTTGGTGACTGGTGGAGTCGCCTCGCTTGCGTTGGTGGCTACTCTCGGCTGTCAGTTGAATACTCAAGAGGCTGCTGAGCCATTGCCCATGAAGCTTGGTGGACCGACGGCAAACTGCTTTGCGCCGAGTCTGCAGTCAGTCGAAAAGTATTTTAAGTCACAGGCCAGTGTTGAAGAGGTCGACTCGGCTTTTACGTGTTTTTCTGGCGCGCTCGACATGTTTGTCACCTATAGCCGCGGTTCAAAGCAGCACGACTCGTACTCAACGCAGGAGCTGCGCACTTTTCTTGAGCGCCATTTTTTGGGCGACCTTCATTTATCGGATCCACTTCTCGACGAGGTCATGCGAGTTAAGCAAGCGCTGTTGGGTGGGGCCGCTGATCAGATTACGAAAACTGAAATCTACCGTTTAATTGATGTTCTTGAAACATTTCGGCGCGAGGCGGTCCGTCTTCGCCCCTATGTGTCCATTTTAAATTTGTCGATTCCTAAAGACGATCCGTCGTTGGATCCAGCGCTGCTTGAACAGGCGATTTCTGATTTTGCATTTTCGATGGATACGTTGGGATCGCTTTTAGGGCAGTCGAAGCAAGTCTATCGCGTCGAGAATATGAAGGCACTGCTGACCGAGTTTCAGGGGCTCTATCGCGGCCGCTCCACTTGGAAAGGACCGAACTGGTTCTCAGAGAAAATGCAGCTCATCGCCGCCACGAAAGCGTTGTTGATTCGGCCCAATGGCAACGACATTGCGCCTGATGAGTGGCGACTTTTGTTTTCACATATTGGTCGCATCTATGGTCTGTTTTTGCGTTTGCAGTACGCACTCAGCGGCCGCGATCTCTTTAGAGGCGAGGGGCTCAATCAGCTCGAGATCAGCGTCATTGAAGTCTTGGACGTTCTGAAAGAGGCAATGGCTTCAAAATCGAGCGGCAAGATCGACTACGCCTTAATCAACGCAGTTCTCGATGGTCTTGAGACGATGAATGAGCTCGAGCCTGGAGTGCTGCCATTACAGATTAAGACAATTCGCGACGTCATCCCGGTTTTGCTGGAGCGTGTTTTTAATCCCATTCGCCAAGATGACTCGCGCTTGGCGCCACCGATTGATCCAAATGATCCTTTAACGGCAAAGGGATCACGTGAGGAACAGGGCGGTCTTACGCCTGTGAATCTGGGGCGCATGCGCGAAGCGCTCTTTGCTTGGGTCGAGATGCAGCGTTTTTGGGAAAGGCTTGAAGTCGAAGCTGTCCGTCGGGATCCGCTGCTGGCGGGGCGACCGTTGCCGATGAAGCTGGTTCGCGAAATTTGGGATACATTCCAACCTGTCCACCAAGAAGCGTGGGCAGATTTGAAATCGTTGTTTGATCGTCCGATGCCGCTTTCGACACGCTCGAATGGAAGTCTGCAGTTCCTCCAGTCCAAAGATGTGGTCATGGACTTTGAGTCCTTTAAACAAATGAACTGGAAGCAGACGGTGGTTCGCGTGTTGGGCTACGGCTACGTGGCCGACCCGCAGGGCTTGCGGATGTCGGGAATTACACTGGATCAGTTTGAACAGGTTTTTAAAGACTTCCGAGCCGTTGCTGTGGATCTCAAGTTTCTTGAGCCCGACGATGTCACGATATGGAAAACGGGCTTTACGATCGCGAATATCTTTTTGTTCTCTTCAAACGGCGATGATCGTCTCGGCTATCACGAGGCCGTCGATTTGTTCGTCTTTTCGTTTGCGAGTTCAGAGATTGCAAAAAAGATTCGTGTCGATGTCGACGCGAATTGTACCCCACTTGAGCCGGACAGCATGGGTCTTCCCAAAATCGAGGCCAAGTGTTGGCGTGAACGTGTGAAGACGGGTTACACATCGTATTTTACGGATTTGCCGGGTTGGTTGAAGCAGGCGGCGAAGTTCGGTGAAAGTAGCTGGAAAAGCTTTTTTGGCAATCTGGAGAAGGCATCGCGGAAAGTGGAGAACCCGAAGGGTCCGTTGGCTTCAACGGAGATGGATCGGGCGATCTCCATCCATCACTATATTGAATCACTGTTCACGCGTTGGGATGCTAATCGCGATGGTGTGCTGACGAGACGTGAAGCCAATAAGGCCTTCTTCTTGTTTAAGAAACTTTTGAAGGAAGCTTCAGGTTTCGATGACGACGATGATGTTTTGGCCCTCTACATGTACCTGCTGACGTATGGAGAACCGCCAGACAAAGGTCGGTTTTCTGATATCGTGCGCTGGCTTTGGTGGAGTTCGAATCCCGACATTTGGGAGACTCGAGTTCACGCCAATCGCAGTCGAGTTACTCAGATTTTTGGGGCTCTGGCGGCTGAGCTTTAGCCAACACAGCGATGAGCGTTTCTTCGCTGACAGGTTTAATCAGGTAGGCGTTAGCACCGGCATTCATCACGGAGTTCCACTTTGAATGGTCGTACTCTTCAGCGAGAACGATAATTGGAAAGTGTGCGAACGAGCGCATTTGGCGGGTGGCGCGAATAAACTCGACCGCGTCCATTTCGGGCATGGTCCATTCCATAAAGACCATCGAGTAGGGCGCGTGGTCTTGCGCGGCTGACATGAGGAGCTGCAGGGCTTCCATACTGTCCGAGGACTCTTCGATATTGGGGTGTCCAAGTCGATTTAAATAGGCCTTTAAGAGAATTCGCGCGGGCTCGTGTGTGTCGACAATGAGGACGGGTTTCTGGTTGGCCTTAGGACTTTCGGACATATGTTTAGCGTATACTCTTAATCCCGGCCTTGTCGACCCGCGTTGTTTCAAGGAGACTGAATCGGTGAGCAATAATCGATCAGTAAAGTCTATCTCGATTGAGACGGCCATGACTTGGGATACGGCGCCGTTCAATCTCTATATCCAACTACCTGATTCGCGCTTTTTGGCGTTGTTTCGAACTGGGAATCCCATTGATAAGCAGCGACTGCAGAAGTACGCCGCGAAAGGTGTCACAACCTTGTGGTCAAGCGAGCAGGAGCTGGCGGATGCGATTTCGGCCGAACTTGGAAATGTCGGCGCTGGTGGAGCCGATCCGCGAATGGAAGTGCTGACGAAGTTGTCGGTTGCAGTTTTTGACCAACTGGCGCGACTCGGGATTTCGGAAGAGAGCTTCAACCACGCGAAGGCCGTCGGCAAAGTTGTGCGCAGTGTACTTGAGAAAGATCCGAAGCTTTCAGACGCATTCTTGAAATTTCAGACGATGCAGCCGGACCAGGTGCGGCATTCGTTGATGGTTTCGGCTCTGGCGACAGTTTTGGCAAATGGGATGGAGTGGATCAAGCCGTCGACAATCGAGAATATTGGTCTCGGCGCACTCCTTCACGATATTGGTAAGCTGACCCTACCTGCGGAAATCTTGAATACAGATCCTGGCCTGCTTTCTCAGACGGATCGGAAAATTCTTGAGGGTCACTGCGAGGCTGGGCGCTCGATCTTGTCGGGCTTGAAGACAATACCTGAGGAAGTTTACATGATAGTCGCTCATCATCATGAGCGTGCAGACGGTTCAGGATATCCCCAAGGTCTGAAGGACATCTACATTCATCCGTTGGCGCGAGTTGTTTCGATTGCCAATGAGATCGTTGATCGCTACGAGCGCGATCAAAAGGCCGGCCGACAGACTTCGATCAAGGCTCTTGTTGAAGCCACGCTGGCTGCCTCGGCCTCACGCTTCAATCGCGACGTCGTCAAAGCGCTACAAAAAATGGTCGCTGCCGAGAAATTCTGAGAAAAGGTACATTGTACCTTTCTGCGACTGGCGGCGTCATTGGGCGCTCATCAAGAGGACGATAAATCCGGCGATAAAGAAGGCGAAGGCCAGCGCGAGAGAGCGGCTGATGGGCTTTTTTGCAAAGTGGTTTCAAGAAGAGCGGCGAACATTGGGCCGGTGATGGCGATCGCTGAAATTGAAGCGAGATGACCAATTTGAATCGCGGTCAGGTAGAGGCAGAGTGAGAGAAAGGTTCCGGCAAAGCATCCGAAGAAGAGAATGCCCTGGGTGCGTCGGTCGTAGCGAATAAAATTGGAGTAGAGTCCGATCACCGGAGTGTGATCGTGTTTGGGGCGACGCAGTCGAAGGAATCCTGCGTAGAAGGCGTAGAAAACAAGTGCGCCGATGCAGCGAATGAAGTGGCCTTCGAGTGGTTGGCTGTGTGGACTTTGCTCAAAGGCGAGGCGGGTGAGGAGGACTCCACCGCTGTCGAGCGAAACGCCGAGTAGCGCAAAGAAGAAGCCGCGAAGCTCCCAGCGCTTGTTTTCGCGGTAGTGCTCGAGATTGAAAATGATCAGACAGGCGATCAGGCAGCCGACGGCGATGAGTCGGAGGCTGCTGAACGTTTGTCCGAAGAGAAGGCTTCCGGCAAGTCCGAGAGCGATCGGTTGAAAACCATAGAGAATCAGCGTGCGGGAAACGCCGATGCGGACAAAGGCGTCGAGTAAGAAGAGGTCGCCGATGCCGAGACCAATCGCGCCAGAAATGAGTAGTAACAAAGTGGAGTTGAGCGTTGGCGGCGCATAGCCCGACCACTGCCCGTTGATAGCGAACAAAATCGGAAGAGTGAGAGGGAGGAGAGAAAAGGCGACAAATGCCTTGAAGGTGTTCATCCACAACACCGAAATGCGTCGAGAGTAGTGAGCGAAGATAAGGCTTGCGCCGGAGAAGCTGAGGGTTGCTCCGAACGTGAGAAGGTAGGGGAGCATCAGTTCACTTCAAGGTCGATATAGGTGACTTCGGGAAACTGGTTGCGAATTTGAATTTCCAACAGATTGATTTCGCGCCCCATGACTCGAACCATACGTTCAGCGGTTTCGTAGAGGACAGGCGTTGGGTCTTCGCCGTCGCGGATGCGTTCGGCATCGCGTTCGATCACGTGGCGATCGATGAAAGTGCTTCCGTGAAATTCGATTTCAGCCGCCAGACGCACGCTTCCGGGAGCGAGAACCGCGGTCTTGATATTGGTCACTCGTTCGATCGCGGGCAGGGACTCGAGATACTCTTTGATCTCGAGTTCGCGCACGGGATCTGTGGCAACGCCCATCAAAATACGGCCGTTGGCGATTGCAAGAACGACCGCCATGATTCCAAGGAGGAAGCCAATCACAATCGACGCAATAGCGTCGGGAAGTGGGCTTTGCAGATATTTGGATAGTCCAATGCCGACGAATGCGGTGACGACGCCGAGAACCGCAATCGAATCTTCAAGCAGAACGGCCACGCCGGTGGGGTCGTCACCTTTGCGCACGAATTCCCAAAACGGCATTTCGCCGCGAGCGGCAGTGACTCCGCGGAAGGCGATAATCAACGTGTAGCCTTCGATGAGAAACGAGATGAGCAAGATGAGCATCGGCAGTGCGCTGTCGTGCACGGGATCGGTGGGACTTGCTGAGATGAGTTGCGAAATTCCGTGCCAGGTGGTGAAGCCAAAGCCCACAAAGAAGATGCCGACGGCGCTGACGAGATTCCAAATATATCGGGCGCGGCCTTTGCCGAACGGGAATTCTTTTGTCGGCCGACCGCGGCCGTGGCCGATGCCGACGAGGAGAAGGACTTGATTTAAAGTGTCAGCAAGTGAGTGAACACTTTCTGCGAGCATTGACGGGCTGTGATTGAGCATCCAGCCAAGGAACTTGCCGATGGTCACAATTCCGTTACCGAGAATGGCGAAAATAACCGGACGGATTGAGGCATCATCCCAAATGGTACCGGAAGAACGGCTACGACTGTCAGACTCCACGTGACGACCTCAAGACTCAACTTTCGTACATCGCCGGCCGCTATGGCAATGGCTATAACAACGGCGACTGCGGCGAGATGCGTTATTCTGCCTGCAATTTGGCTTTGATATGGGGAGGAATGGCCATTTTGCCACGAGTCTTCGCATCCATGAAGACGTGGACTGTGCGAACGATCGCGCGCGGCTTTGCCTCACCATTGGCGGTGATCGCGCTTTCGAGCGAGAAGCCGGAGTCGCGCGTTTCAGTGACAGTCAACGTGATGGAGTAGGTGTGTCCAACTTCGAGCGGAGCAAAGTGCTCAGTTTCTGAGCGACGTAGCGGAACGCCGAACTCGGAATTGAGAAACCACTCCTTGTAGCCGATTCCAAGGTGTTGAACGACCCAGCTTTCGTAGGCGTGATGATGGTAACGAAGCACGTGGCCGAAGAAGCCAATGCCGGCGGGATCTGCTTCGTCAAAGCGCACGGTGAAGGATGAAGAGAAGGGCTGCATGGCCCCAGAATGAGTGCTCGCGGCGCAGCCCACAACATTTGACTTGCGCGGAATGCGGTGCAACATCAGACCCTGAATGCAGATCAAGATCTATAGCCCCAGTGACTTTCCTTCTTACCTTCCGAAGTTGAACGGCCTCTATGATGAGCTGTTCCGCGACGGCAAAGGTTTTCGCAGTCGATTGATCGGTCGATTGGTTCGGCGCTGGGCCTTGAGCCGCGCGTGATCGATCTTTTGGGGCAGACGATTGAGTTCATTCATAACGCGTCGTTGTTGCATGATGATCTTGTCGATCGTTCGGCACTTCGCCGAGGCAAGCCAGCGGCATGGACGAAGTACACTCCCGAATATGCGGTCTTGGCTGGCGATTATCTTTTGGCGCGCGTGATGGTGAACCTGTCCGCACACGGCAATATTCGGTTGATTCAAGAGACCGCGCAGGCGATTTCGGACCTGCTTGAGGGCGAGTGGATTCAGGACTCGTTGGTTCGCGACATGTCGGTGCGTCTGACAGATTTGGATCGCGTTCACAATTTGAAGACGGGTTCGCTCTTTAAGTGGTGTTTGAGAGCGCCCTTTATTGCAAAACAGCGTCTTGATGATCGGTTGCTCGGGCGACTTGAGGAATGTGGCACAATTCTGGGCGTGCTGTTTCAGCGCAGCGACGATCTTTTGGATTTTGACGTGCGCAATGATGAGGGCAAGGCCATTCTTGGTGACTTGAAGTCGGGATACTTGAATTCGTTTTCGGTTTGGTTGCTTTCGGATTTTCGTGAGAATGACCGCCCTCGTTTTGAACGAGCGATCAAATGCCAGTCACTTGGAGAGTTTAAGTCGGCAATTGGCGAGCAGCATTTTGAGAGCCGACTGCACGATTTTGATCAAGAGAACCAGCGTTTGATCGATCTGTATCAGCACCGTCTCCAGGAATTGCAAGCCGACCTCCTGCCAGAAGAAGTGCCCGTCACTCGCGATCTCAAAGAACTGCCGCAGCTTCTCTACTGGCAAAAAAGGAACTGATGGTGAGGACCGACCGCTTCGTCACTCTCACTGGAGACGATCCTCGTTTGCGTTTGCACCTGATGGGCAGCGACGGAACACGTGGCGATCGGGTTAGGCCGGTCTTGGTTTCGTCTTTGAACCCGCACTTGTTTCGAAGCGTCCAGCTGAACGAGTGGACGTTTGAATACGTCGATGTGACGGCCCTGCGTCGTCCGTCTTTTTTTAAGGTTTGGCTTTTGGCTTTGAGGCCGGAGACCTGGGTGCTTTCTCTGGCACCAATGGTTTCGGTTTTGGGTCTGTTGCTCGGGACATCGACGGCGCTTTCGGTGGCAGAAGTTGTGAGCGTGATTTCTGGAATCATTGCCCTGCATGCCGCGATCAATCTTTTTGATGATTATCACGACCATATGCGTGGTTGGGATCGCGTTGCGTCTCACGGTGGCGCGCGTGTGTTGGCGCAAGGCTGGCTGCGCGCAGGTGAAGTGCGAGGCGTGGCGTGGGCGCTCTTTGCGACGGCGTGTGCGATGGGGCTGCACGTGTTGTCGAAGCGGTCGGCGGGGCCGATGATACTGGTCGCGGTCTGTGCGTTTTTGGCCGGGCTTGAGTTTGCGGTCTCGCGCTTCGGTCTTAAGTATCGCGGGTATGCTGAAATCGCGGCGTGGTTTATGTTTGGTCTGATGCTGACGGTGGGCTTGAACTGGGCTCTGACGGGAAGTTGGAGCCTATCGGCGCTGGCCTTGGGCGCACTGTTTGGCTCAGTGGCGCTGCTTGCGATTCATTTGAAAAATTTTGAGAACATTCTGACGGATGGTCAGGCGCGACTTCTGACCTGGCCGGTACGGGCTGGCTTTGATGCATCGAAGACGTTCACGGTTTTATGCGCCGGGCTTTTGATGTTTAGTTTCGCTCTGGTTTTGGTTTTTGTTACCCCATGGCCTGAGCGATTGATTGCGCTGGTGGCGCTGGTCAGTGGCATCGGCCCGCTTTTGGGTCGCGTGTCGCGCATTAAGTCACCGGTTGCAGGAGAGATGCGTGGACTCTATCGCGGAGCACTTCGCTTGGCGTGGTTGCTCTTTGCCGGATTTGTCGTGGGTGACTTGATTCACTTCTGGGGCGACCAGTTCGTATCGATGTTATGAGCGAGCGTTTTTACGTCGAAAGCGTACCGTTTGCTGAGACTGCTGCGGTGGCACTATTTGACCGCGAGCGTCCGAAGCAGAATCCTATTTTTGTTGATTTTGAAAGCGCTCAACTGAAGTTTCGTCGCCGCGGTGGTGTTGATGGCGAAATGGTGGTGAAGAGTTTCGGCCTTTCGCCACGTGAGCGAGCGGGACGATTGATTGTCGACTGCTCGGCGGGCCTCGGCACAGACGCCTATCTTTTGGCGCTGGCTGGCTATCGGGTTCTTGCGGTTGAGCGGAATCCGCTGGTCTTTGCTATGCTGCAGGACGGTTGGCGACGAATGTCTGATGCGCGGACCGCGCGCGGTGAGCCCGGACTTGAGTTTCGTGTCGTAGCGGGCGAGGGCTCTGACGTTTTGCGTGAGCTGTTGGCGGCAGGTGAGCGACCTTACGGCGTTTACTTTGATCCGATGTTTGAGGATGAATCAAAAAAAGGAAAATCGCTGCCTCGCAAAGAGATGGCGACGTTGCGTGATTTGCTGTTTGGCACCGTGATCGGTGGTCAGAGTCCGGCAGAATTTCTTCGCTATGCCATGGGTGTGGTCATTGGGCGAGTGGTCGTTAAAAGGCCGACCGGTGCTCCCCCGGTGCTGCTGGAGCCCGGTCCGGTGAACCGCATCGAGGGCAAGGTCGCGGGGTATGATATTTACCCTTGTCGGGTTGCTCCGCCTCGCCAATGATCTTCATATGATTATCTTTATTTTGCTGATGGGTGCTCTGTATGCGGCGTTGTTGTACTGGCTTTTGCCGGTGGCTCCGCAATCGATGATTTCGGCCGATACGATTAGTCTTGTTTGGGCAAAGACGCCATTTGAGAGCCTTCATCCTGAGCTTATCAATTCGCTTTGGCGGAGTGCGGTTTCGGTCTGGCGTTCGCTGAGTGGTGAAACGGATGTCGCGCTTCTCTACCCAACGGTTGCAGCACTTCATGCTTGGTTTATCGTGGCAAGCCTGATGCTGGTTTTGTGGCGAGTGATGAGGGCAGCGGGAGTTCGCGACAAAGGCTTTGCGCTCTTGCTTGCGGGATGTTTGCTGCCGGCGTTTCTTTGGTCGTCGGTCGTGCCCACCGGATTTGGTTTTGCGATTGCGGCGATGACGGCGGGGTGGTTTCTGCGTTTTGAACGGCAGCCGTCGGCGATTGTCGCGGCTCGTTTTTTTGAAGGCCTCGCAATTGGTATGAGCATCGCTGGTTTAATTCCTGTTCTCTATCGGGCGGTGATGGGTCGTGCTTCGGGCGATCGCCGCGCTGCCGACAAGACGCTGATTGCGCTGCTGATTGGCTTTGCATTGGTTGTCGCGCTTTCGGACGGAATTTGGCCGGCGTACTCGGCGATGACGGGCCTTCTACATGAGGACCGGTTGGGCGCAGGCGTCGTTCTGTTGGGCGGCGGCGGGGAGCTGTGCTTGGCACTGGTTGGTGCAGTCGCTTGGGCACTGATGCTCGCGGCGCAGACGGCTTTGATTGAAGGGGGTCGCGCCGTTCTTTCGATGGGCGCTGCTGCGACAGGCGCAATTGTGCTGTTCAGCTTGCTCCTGCAGTTTGGTTTGTTTGCGACTCGAGCGGAGGCCTGGAAGCTCGCTCACCCTGGATGGAGTTCTATTCTTGCCGATGCCGCCCGCAATTTGGAAGACGGTCACGACCAGAAGCTTGAAGCTTACTTGTCAACGCCGACGGAGTGGTCGCTTTCAAAGTATGTCCAAATGCAACGCGGGGAGAAGGCGAAAGTCACTCCAAGATTTGCGGCGCTAGACGACGCAGCGGCGCAGAGCTTATTGAAAGAGAAGAAGTCACTGTGGACCGCGCGGCTACCGAGTTTGGATCGCGGTGCGCGCATTGAGTTTCTTGGTTACGGTATTCTGGTCAGTCCATTGGCTGGTGAGTCGGAGCCGACACAGTTTGGTTTTGGCTTTGCTGGCCTTCGGGGCGTGGTGGTCCGTTCGAATCTGGAATTGAGCGAAGTGGTTGAGCCGAAGCCGCTGGAGATGGTGGTTTATGAGCGCTACGCGATCATGCACCTGGCGCTCGCACGAAAATATAAGAAACAAATGCAGCCGAGCGATTGGGAGCGACGTGCTTACCTTGAGCAGTTCGCGGCGCTTCGAAAAGTACCGTGGACGGAGGAGTCGTATCGTGTGGTCTGCATTGAACACCGTCCTGGCGAAGAGCCCGAAGATTTTTGTTCGACGGTGAAGCCCTATTACGATCGTCGTGGCGTCGTCGCGGCGGCACAGGCGCCCGTGCCATCGCCAGCTGTCAGCGCATCTCCGCCGCCCAGTGGAAATTAAATGAGTCGCGCGGCGAGTATTCGCCATCTCCACCTTTAAAGAGATGTTGAATTTCGCGTGGGCAAAGGCCCTGGCCGAGGCCGCCAACAACCGATTCGACAACGAGAACATTGTCGCTCGGATAGGTGTCGACAGATGAGAGAATGAGACTCACCTCGTCGGCTGCCTTTCCGCTCTGCCGAATTCGCTTCTTCAATGCTTTGTGAAAGTAGCGCTCTGATTGGCAAGAGAGCAGGCCGAGGATCTGTCCCGTTCCTGCGGGAGAGAGGGCCGATGTGATAAATGAGAGGTTGTCTCCAAAATAAGAGTTCCAAACGAGTTCGAGATAGCCGCGCTGAGAAAGGAGGTCTGGCCCCGCACCACCGCGCGAGTGACTGATCACAAGCGTCGCAGAGTCCTGCTGGGTTGAGCGTTTAAGCTGTTCAATCCACTCTTCTGCGAGTCTTACATTTCGTGGGTCACGCGGGTTGACACTCGTTTGCTGTCCCATCGTCGGATTGACGGAATAAAGACGAATAAAGAGTGGGAGAGTTTCACCTTGGACCGTGGCCGCCTTTACGAATTCATGAGACTCACGGCCGGATGGTGTAAATCCACAGAACTGTGTCGGATCTATTGTTTTGCATGGGCGTTGGAGACGCGCTTCAAAATATTCGCGCCCCTCGGGGCCTGTATCGAATGGATTCACCTCTGAATTTCGATAGCCAAAGAGCACGGCGACGGTGAGCTGTCGAAGGCCGTTGGACTCTGTTCGTACAGGTTTCTGATACACGTTTTTGCACGAGGTGCGTTCGGCATCGTGCCCGTGCGCTATTGCACTGATACCAATAGCGAACGCGACGGCGATGTTCAGAATTGAAAACCGATGCGTCACATTGCCCCCGGCGCATAGGCATCTGGACGAGGGGGGGACGTAGAGTCATCTGCGTTTTTGAAAAGCGCTTTGGCGAGTTCGACGGGCGTTAGATAGAAGGCCATGAATGCTGTCGACTGATCGATAGAGCTGAGCGGCACTTGCATTTTGAGCTGCATATACTGAAGCAAAATTCGCGATGTGCGACCGTTGCCATCGAGAAACGGATGAGTTGCCAAAAACTCCGTGTAAATTGCGGCCACCTCTGCTGGGGGAGTGCCTGGGTGAATGGCATTGATACGGTCCAATAGCTTTTGCATGTTCGATCGAACCTTGTGTGCTGCCGTATAAGACACGACGATCTGGTCGCCCATGCGCACGCTGGTTTGACTCATGTCGATGAGCACGGAGCCGGTCGCTGTGTGAACCAGTCGTGGCGGTGAGCCGCGCAACATCCCTAACGCAAGATCTCCAACAGCGTGGAGAAGAGCACCACGCGCCACGAGAGCGTGAAGTTCCTCGAGATGTCTGATTGTCAGCGGCTGTTTTCTTTCAAGAAGAGTGATGATGTAGTCTGCCCCGCTTTTAAGACTTTGCTCGGCGACTTTTGACTGTTCACTCGGGATGCGATTGTTGCCGACGATCGTGCGGGAGGCACCGCGTGTATTGTGTACGATCATTCGCGCTAGATTTTCTCGAGAGGTGGGGCCATGGCTCGCAAGATGAGATGGGGCGGGGTTGTGGCGTGGAACATACGGAGCGCTAGTCCAATTTGCGTGTTGGGGTTCGGCGATTCCGGTCCAAACTACGCTTTCATTCTCGATACTGATCTGAAAAAAACGACTGCGCGCGCCGAAGCCGCGCATCTCGACGATTCCGTTTTGAGCTTTTCGGAACAGCATGAATCCGGGGAGCTCGGGCGAAATATGGTAGCGCTGTCCTTGGCTTAGCGGAGGCCTGTCGGAACTGACATAGCGTCGCCCGATTGTGACCACTTGCTGCTCGTAGTTTGCGAAATTTTCTGGTGTCACAGGAAGCAGTTCCGATGCTGTGATGACGATGGTTTCAAGGGCGCGATTCTCATTTTGAAAGAGGGCGGAGCAGGTGCGGTTAGAGGCTTGTGCGGCCTGCGGCGCTGCGGAGATCGCGGCGACCACGATTGCGAGCGCGAACGAACGGGTGAGGGTGATGAGGCTCTGTGTGGGCCTTTGCATATACGTCATATGACTGCAATGCCTATACCTTTTGACCATAGGGCCATGGTGCAGGCATCGCGTTTACGATGTCGACTCCGACAGGGAGCGCCGGTTTAAGGCACTGGCTGTCGAGGAGTTAGACGGAGGAGGTCATAGAGACTGACCAGCGCAGGAGCGGCGGAGCCGCGATCCTGGAATGCAAAAAACCGCTTGAGGTCGTCGAGGGCGCCGGCGTTATCGCCGAGGCGATGGCGAAGCATCGCGCGGTCGGCAAAAAGGCGAATCAAGCTTGGGCGAAGCGCGATCAATTGATCGAGTAGGAGAACTTGCGCACGTAAACCCGCGCTTTCGGGCCAACGCGTGGATGGCTTTTCCAGCGCAGCACGGAGCTCTAGCATCAGGCGAATCCAAACATCCGATACGCTCAAGCGCTCCAGGGCCGTTTTTCCATGGCACCAGTCGATCCAGTCTGAGGATTCAAGTTTTTGGCCATTCTTCTCTGCAGAAATATACTCGGCCCGTTCGTCAGGAGCGTCGTTCGATGTATCACTGAAGCGCAGTCGAACGATGTGAGCCGGCGCGTTTTTCACAAACTCGACACTCAGTTTGGTGTGGCTCTCGCTGGATGTTTTCGAAACCGTCTCGGTGGCCCACGCAAAAAGGATGGTGAGCGCTGAGCCGGCGCCTTCATGTCGACTGAGAACTGTGTCGAGAAGACTGCCGTCGGGCTCGCCACTGCCTTTGGGGGCTGGTCGAAAGCCGAGGTCAGTGAAGAACGCCCGAATATGATTGTCGACGGAGAGCGGCTGAACTCTGGCTTCAAGATCCCATCCTAAAAAGGCGAGACGTTTCTCGAGTGCTTCGCGATCGATGGACGGTGATCCTGGCGAATTTCGGAGAGTATTGCGAATGGCGACGGTGAGCCCGATCCACTCCTTCATGAGTGTGGACCAAGGGGCCGAGGCGGCAGCATGATCCCATGCAGCAGCGAGTGTTCCTGAACGTCCAGTGAGAAACTTCTCAAACGAGTGCGGCATCCAGGGATGGGCTACCGAACACCCGCTCTGAAGGCGAGCTTTGACGCCCTAAGTTGACCTTGCAAACTTGCCCATTGAGACTGGGAAGACGTGAGCAAGAAAAACGACGCTGAGCGCATGAGAGAGCTTGAGGAGCGAGTCCGCGAATTGGAGGCCGAGGTCTCCGCGCGCGAGTCGGATTTAAGCGTATTTCGTCAGCAGCTTTTGCACGCGAATCAATCACTTGAAGCCCTGATTGAGAAGCTCAGCGCGGATTTGCGGACGGCGACCCGAATTCAGAAGACGCTGGTACCGACGGAGTTTCCAAATATTCCTGGCTTTGAGTTCTCCACAAAATTTGTCGCAAGCCCGATTTCGGGCGGCGACTACTTTGACGTTTTCGAACACGACGACCGAATGAAATTTGGGTTGGTCATGGCGAGTGCGAATGGCTACGGATTGTCGGCTTTGCTCTTGAGCGTTTTGCTCCGTATGACCGGTCAGGACGAGGCGCGTCGAGGGCTTCCGCCGAATCGGGTGATTCAGTATTTGGCAGAGGAGCTCGAGCCGAGTCTTGGAGAGGGGCCTCGTGGTCCGGATCAGGCCTCGCTTATCTACGGAATTGTGGATCGTCGGACGATGGAACTTTCGTTTTCGGCCATGGGACCTGTCTACGGTGGTTTGTATCGTCCGACCACTGGCAAAATGGATCGAATCCAGAGTGAAGACTCTCCCATTGAAAAGGGAAGCTATACAAAGCTCCCGAAGCTTCAACACTTGCAGTTGGAAGCAAAAGACCGTCTGGTCCTGGTCAGTCCGGGCGCAGTGATGGTGCAGAATGCCGCCGACGAAAAGTTTGGCGAAGAGCGTTTAATGCGGGCCATTTTGACGGCGCCGAAAGATTCAGTCCATGACTGGCGCAATGAAATTCTGTTTCGTATCGAGCAGTTTGCTGGCGAAAGAGACATTCCGCGCGATGTGACTGTTATGGTTTTGGAAGTGAAAGATCGCGTCATTCGTCTAGCTCCGCGCTAGTGCGGCGCGGAAACGGTGAGGATATCGATAATTGTTAAAAATTGAACCAGCCCGGGCTGCCTTTGTCGGTTGCAGCAGTGTAGAGTGGAAGGGTTGGCATTTCGAGCGAAAGGATCTTGTATGGCAGCTCAAGTTGAAATTTATGAAGGCGCGTTGGATCGCGGTCTTGAAGGCGTCGTCGCCTGCTCAACCGGTATTTCTTCAATTCAAGATGCGACTCTGAGTTATCGCGGATACACCATCGAGGATCTCGCAGCGAAGTCGACTTTCGAGGAAGTTGTATTCTTGTTGTGGAACGATCGTCTGCCGACCGCAGATGAACTGACGGCTTTGAAAAAAGAGCTCGGCGCGCAGATGACTCTCGATCCTGAGTTCGTGAAGGCGCTGAAAACTCTGCCGACGAATGTGCACCCAATGGCGTGGTTGCGAACGGCGACGTCGTTGCTCGCGCACTTCGATAAAGAAGCGCAAGATATGTCGGAAGAGGCGAATCATCGCAAAGCTGTTCGTTTGACTGCGAAAATGACGACACTGGTGACAGCGTTTGACCGCATTCGCAATGGCAAAGAGCTTATCGCTCCAAAGGCGGACAAGTCGGTTGCCTACAACTTCTTCTGGACGCTCACTGGCAAAGAACCCGATGCCGAGATCGTAAAAGACTTTGATACTTGCCTCGTTCTTCACGCCGATCATGAGTTGAACTGCTCAGCTTTCGCTGCGCGTGTCACGGCCTCGTCACTTTCGGATATGCACTCGGCGGTTGTGTCGGCGATCTCGGCTCTGAAGGGGCCATTGCACGGTGGAGCAAACGAGCAAGTGATTCGCATGCTCCAATCCATCGGTTCAATCGAGAGCTGCAAGACGTGGATCGCTCGCGCCCTCGACAACAAAGAGAAAGTCATGGGCATTGGTCACCGCGTTTATAAAAACGGCGATCCCCGTGCGAAGGTTCTGCGTGCGATGAGCGAGCGCCTGACCAAGAAAATTGGCGAAGCGCACTGGTACACAATGTCGACAATGATCGACGACATCATGCGCGAGAAGAAAGACCTTCTGCCGAACGTCGACTTCTACTCAGCGACTGTTTACTACTCGATGGGGATTCCCACAGACTTGTTCACGCCGATCTTTGCGGCGTCGCGTGTGTCGGGATGGCTCGCGCACATGCTGGAGCAGTGGAAGAACAACCGCATCTACCGTCCGCGCGGTAAGTGGGTTGGCAAGTCGATGCAGAAGTTGAACCGCTAGTTCACTCTGCGAGTGAGATGTGAAAGAGACCCTGGGAGGGGTCTCTTTTTTTTGTACCTTGGACGTCCAGAAAGCGGTGCGTCATTGTGATCGAGGGGGTTCCGGCCGGACAGAATGGACCGCTCTTACTGGCAGTTTGGCAGTGTCGCGAATTTGTCTGACCCCAACAGGCGATGCAGAACGATTCGGTTTAACGCCAGCTGGGTTTTGGCGCTGAGAGATTCGAGCACGGCATTGCGATACTGTGAGCGGCTGGTGAGTACGGTTTGTAGGTCGACGAGTCCGTACTGGTAACGGACGACATCGCGATCGTATGCGGACTTCATCAGCTCCGCAGCTTCAACGGCGTATTGATAACGGTCTTTCGCTTCTTTCACCAGGGCGAAGGCGTACTCGCTCTGCTCACCGATCTCAGATTTAAGTTCGCCGATGCGAATTTTGACTTCTTTGATTCGATCTTCGGAGAGCTTGATCGTTGGAACTTGGGCGTAGCCAATATTGAAATTCATCCCGATATTGACGTTATCAAAGGCAATGCTTGAACCGGCACCGGCCGGAGAGCGCACACCGGAACCCTGAATAAATGCGAAGTACTGGCTCCAGGAGTTTCTTTCCGCGGCCTTTTTGAGCATCAGCAGCTGCTCCATCTCGGGCGAAATTTTGAGTGCGGCCTCTTGGATTTCCGACGGCGATCGCTGCTCAAACTCAGAGGGGTCGATCTCCATCGGATTGATGGTCAGTGATGTGGTGAGCGGTAATGCGAGCAGATGGCGGAGTGATGCGATCTCTTTATTGACCAGGCCGTCGATTTTCGAAAAGCCGATCTTTGCAAATTGCCATGTGCCTCGGGCGCGATCGAGATCAGATTTTGAGGCAAGGCCTGACTCATAGAGATCTTGGACGGTCTCGGCCACTTTGCCGAGGTCGGTGATCTCGTCTTGGTAGACCGCAAGCAGGTTTCGATCTGAAAGAATCGATGAGTAGACAGAGAGTGCCGACGCCAGCGTGTTGAGCTGAATTGTCTGCGTGGCCTTCAGTTGGGCTTTGTAGAGATACTTGGACTCTTTGAGTTTAATCCAGTTTCCAGGCACCAAAAACGGAAACAAAACTTCGACGGCGCTGACGGTAAACGTCGATGACATCGAGGAGTAGAGAAGTGTTGAGAGGTTGAGCGACGGGAGAAGTGAGGCGCGCGCAATATTCAACTCATCTTTGGACTGATGCACGCGATTGATCCCGAGCAAGATCGATGAGTTCTTATTGAAAAGCTGTTCAGCCATGGTCTCGGGGGTCAGGTCAAATTGGCTGCCGTTGAATGGTTCTGCACCTTTTGAACAGGCGGCGTCGTAGGTGACTTTCTCAGCATCCTCAGTCCGGCAGGCCGAAAGGGAAAAGCTGGTCGCGATGGCGACGAAAAGTGCGAGCGTTTGGTTTCTCATTGGCAGTGGCCTTTCAATTCGCAACCGAGTTGATTTTGCGGAGTTCGAGTTGCCCCAAGTCGCCGCGAGTTGAGTTTGACAGCCGACCGCGAATCACATCACCGGCAAAAGTGCCGTCGAAGGTGTTGAGAATCGCGCCGACGAGTGTGCGTGTATTCATCGTTCCGCTTAATTGTAAGCGACCCGTTTCAGGAGCGTAGCCTGCGCTTGAAAATTCAGCGATCGGAATGACATCAGAGGCATTTGTCTCGCTGAAAACGATGCTCACGCTTCCGCTCAGCGTGGGGATTTCAACGTCATCGCTCCTCCTCTGGGTGGGGATGAGCGTCATTGTCACCTTTTGAACGAGTGAGCCATCGGCTGAAACAAGAGTGCCCTCGTATTGTCCGCCTAGTGGCAGAAACAGATCGGGCTGAATGGTGGGTTGTGTCGAGCGCTCTTTTTGACGTGGTTGCGGAGCCTGAGTTTCTTGTGAGTCCGGATTTTTGCTGCAGGCTAAGGCAACGTTTAAAAGCAATGTCGCAAATATGATTGATGAGAGAGGGCGGATCATTGTGCGATTCCTTCTTCGTAGCAGACCGGGTTAACACTGATGCGTGAGGTTGTTTATCAGTTTTGGTGAAAGGGAGACCCATGAGGTTCTCGATGGGCTTGAGACTGAAAAAAGGACAGGGTCTGTATTGAAAATACAGTCGCGAGCTTACAGCCAGTCGATGCTGGTGTCATTGGGGGACCCGATTTGTTGGCATGCTTTTCGAACGCTCGACGGAGCGATCGTCATTCAACCTCAATCCCAACGTGGAGATGAAATTTATGAAGTCTATTTTAGGTCTTGCTGCAGCCGTTCTGTTTGTCGGTTCGTCGGCCTTGGCTTGTATGTCAGAAATCGAAACAAGCTCTGTTATTAAGCCAGTTCGAGTTTTCAACGAGAATACTGTTCATCAGGTATACGTCGGCGATCTTATCGATGTCTCTTCTATTGCAGAACCTCATGTTGGGTTGCTCACTGAGATTGAAGGAACGAGTTATATGCGAGTGGATTCAAACGGATTGTTTCAACTCGACGTCAACGGCAAGACGATGCTGTTTGAGTCTAGCGATCGTCCGGTGGCTCGCTGTCGCTAACTGTCAGCCAATCAGTCAGATTTGCCGAAATTTTATTTCACGAAAAGGAGCCTGATGGGCTCCTTTTTTATTCCGACTCAAATTGAGACACGGGCTTAGGCCAGAAGCCGCCACCGTCGATAGGCAGAATAAGAGAAGCACTGCGATTTGCATCTTTGTATTGGCTTGAAGGAGAGACGTATGGACAAAGGCTATGTACCGGAGCGCCCAAAGCATGTGATTTTGGCCAGTCGGACCGAGGAGGAGAACGCAATCCTTCGGAAGAAGCTTCTGACCTTAACCGAATCCGTTAAAGGTGGCGTTCGATTGACGACGACTCGACCGCAGGCCACGAAGCTTGAGCTGGCGGGACAGCCGGATCTTGTGATCTTCAATTTCAATGACTGGAACAACGACGAGCTTGATTGGGTCACGGGTCTTCGCAGTGAGGGCTATAAGCGAATGATTATGATCCTTGCGAAAGCCGACGCTCCGACGGCCGTGCAGAATCTTCAGCTCTTAGAGCGCGTTGTCTATATGGAGAAGCCGTTTGAGATTCGTGATCTTGTTGGCATTGCGGCAAAGGCGCTCAAAAAGGGCGCTGTTGAGCAGCAGATCTATCGTCGATTTGCTACAGAGCAATCGGCCATTGTCGAGTTTGGAAAAGGCAAAAATATGATCGGCTCAAAAGTTTGCAATATGTCGAAGACCGGAGCCTACATCGAGCTCAACGCTCTTCAGGATGTGCGTGTCGGTGAGAACGTAAAGCTTCGTCTTGAGCTCAATGATGTGAGCCGAACGTATGTGATGCCGGCCCGAGTGGTTTGGACCAGCTCTTCCGGAAGCAGCGGCACTGGTGTCGGCCTGCATTTTACCGGACCTGGCGATGTTAAACGCCATATTTTTCAGGTATAACTGAACGGGTGAAGAACCCATTTCTGTTTCAAGTTCATGTGATCGAACACGGCGACCGTCGTGTTCGTGTTGGCCATCTCCTCTTTGAAGACTCGGCGAGCCGCAATAGTTTGCGCGTGTCGACGGCGGCAGAACTCTTGAAGTGTCTGCGCCGTGCGGAGAAGGAGTGCGATGCGCTCTTGCTCTCGGCCGCCGGTCCAGTCTTTTGTTCGGGCGGCAATCTTCGCGATCACGATGTGCAGGGGCCGACAAAGGGGCGTGCGGCGAATCGCAAGATTGCGGCCGTGCTCAGTGCGCTCGATGGACTTTCAATTCCAACGGTGGCTTTGGTTGAGCGCGATGCGCTTGGTGGCGGTGTTGAGCTGCTCTCGGCGTTTGATTTCATTCTGACGACGCCGCATGTACTGCTTGGATTTTGGCAACGCCGGTTGGGGCTCAGCTTTGGGTGGGGGGGCGGTGCGCGTCTTGAAGACCGTATCGGTCGCGGTCGTTTGAAGCGCTTGGCGCTGGAGGCGCGAGCCGTGTCCGCAAGGGAAGCGCTTGAAGTGGGGCTGGTCGATCAGATCGTTCCACCGTGGTCAGCCTTGGGTGATGCGCTGGCGCTGTGTTTGCGTTTGGGGTCGCTGCCGCGGAAGTCGGTTGCCGCTATGAAAAAACGCACGCCTAAGAATGAGCGTGCGGTATTTGAAAAGCTCTGGTTTGGCGCGGACCATAAAGCGGCGCTCGGCCGCTTCTTATCGCGTTAGTAAACTACGCCTTCACCTTTAGCGCGGCCTCTTCCTCGCGGCGCTGGATCGCAAGCGAGATCAGTTCGTCGATCAGCGACGAGTAGTCGCGGCCGGTGAGTCCCATCATTTTTGGATACATCGAGATCTTGGTGAAGCCCGGCATGGTGTTGATCTCGTTCACGAACAGCACGCCATCTTTTTTACGAAGAAAGAAGTCGACGCGTGAAAGGCCGTGACACTCAAGTGTTTGGCAAACTTTGACGGCGGCCTCTCGCACTTCGCGGCTTTGAGTTTCGGTGAGTTTGGCGGGGAGCTCAAGGCCTGCGCCATTTTCATCGAGATACTTGGCTTCATAGGAGTAAAAGTCGTGATGCGGAATGATTTCACCAGGAGGTGAGGCCTCAAGCTTCTTGTAGCCGATCACGGCGCACTCGATTTCGCGGCCATCGATGAATTCTTCAAGGATCACTTTCGTGTCGTATTGAAAGGCCTCGCGAAGTGCAGTCTGGTACTTCTTCTCGTCGAGAACTTTAGAGACACCAATCGACGAGCCCATGTTCACTGGTTTTAAGAAGAACGGAGTGCCGAGTTCGGCTTTTACCTCTTGAAAGGTCGGCGGTGCATCGTGACGGCGAACGACTTTGAATTTGCCGATGCGAATGTCCGCATCGCGCAGAAGTCGCTTGGTGACGTCTTTGTCCATCCCGGCTGCGCTGCCAAGAATAGAGGGGCCGACAAAGGGAAGTCCGATGAACTTCAAATAGCCTTGGATGGTTCCGTCTTCGCCATAGGGACCGTGTAGAATTGGGAAGACGACGTCGATCTCTGAAACTGAGTTGCCATTTTTGACGTCGATGAGACTTGCGCCGCTATCGCGTCGAATGAGTGCGACTTGAGTTTCAAACTGCGCGACATCGATCGGTTTATCGAGCGCTGTCTTGCGAAGCTCTTCGAGAGATGGAATAAGGCGCATGATGCCGGTGCGATCGATGCCAACGAGAGTGACGGCGTACTTATTCTGATCGAGCGCATCGGCAATGTTTTTTCCGGAGGCGAGAGAAACGTCGTGTTCGGCGCTTTGGCCACCGCAGAGAACGGCGATTCTAATTTTCGAATTGGCTCCGGTCATGGTGTCTCCTTAGGCCATTTCCACAAGTTCGAGGATCATCTTGCGAATTCCATTGTAAACCTCAAAAGGTTTGGCGTCGTCATACATGTACGCGGGCGCCGAGAGAAGCTTATGATCGCGGTCGCTAATGTAGTCGTCGACCGGGCACGAGGTGTGCCGGGCTCCTGTTTTTTCAATCACGGCTGCGGTGGCATCATCGTTGCCGATCGTGAGTTCGACGCCCTCTTTGCCGAGAGTGAGAGCGATGAGGTTCGGGGCGATGCAGATCACGCCAATTGGCTTTGCGTCGCCGTGGAATTCTCTGATCACGCGGGCGACCTCAGGGAGGACTTTGCCGCCAGCTCCGGCCTCCGCAAAGTTGGAGAGAACCTTTGCAGCTCCATATCCTCCGGGAAAAACCACGCCGTCAAAATCTCGCGAGCGGAGCTTGTCGATAGGTTGAACATTGCCGCGCGCGATGCGCTTGGACATTTCAAGACTATTTCCAATATCGGGTGCAAAGCATTGATACTGAGCGCCGACCTCTGAGAGTGCGATGAGCGTTGAGACGGCTTCGGTGATTTCTGTTCCGTCGGTGTGGCCACAGCCAGACAAAACTACCGCGATTTTTCGATCGAGTTGATTGATCATGTGGTTGCCTCCCGGTCTCATCCCTTATCAGGGAGCTTGATAACGGAAGTTCACCACAGGTTTACACTGTTTGACCAGAATCTTGCTTTGTCCTGCGCCGACCGACGCGAGGCCGGTTACGCATTTGTCTAAAACCGCAGCAAGGTAGGGAGCGCTGGGACTCATTGCCAAGTCCCACCGAACGCGATCGGCCTTGCCGTTTTCCCAGAACACCATGTCAAAGCTCACGCGGTAAACTTCGATCTGACAGTTCGGTATGCCCGCACAGCCGGCCTGTTTTTGCACGAGGACCGGTGGCGCCTCCATTGCGACGGTGCGTTTGAGGTTGTGATAAGTGATTCGATCGCCACTGGTGGCCTGAACGGAGTCGCTGTTTGCGGCAAGCGTGCGAATTCCGGTTTTTAATGCAAGAGGGGAGCGGTCATTGAGAAGAGCTATCACTTCCGGACGGAATTCAAATCCTGATTTTTTACCTCTTCAACGGGGCCTATCATAAGACTCGAGGCTTCAGTGGCCGGAGCCTTCTCGATTCGAACTGGGATTTCGGTCGAGACTTTTCGCACTTCGCCATTTTGATAGGTTTGCTGGTGCTGGATGATCGTGAGCAATATCTCGGTTGAGGACTCTTGGCGGTCGACGACGGTCTGCGCGGTGTCGGCAATGATGTTCTTTGCGGCGCCGCCGGCGATCTCTTGAGTGTCGGAATAAACAAAAAATTGACCGAGTTGAATGGTCAGTGGATCTGTTTTACTGAGCGGTTCTGAGATGACGGTATCGAGCTCTTGAGGAGAGATCTCAGGTCCCAGAGCGAGTGGCTTAACGTCGTCTTCTCCCGGCAACCGCCCATTTGCGTAAAGATAAAGGGCAGAAGAAGCACCAGCACCACGTGAATGACGACGAGCGCACGTGTGCCGTTGAATTGAGTTTTGTCGATTCTTTCAATATTCATACGGAATCCCATCCCCAGATCCACATTGGAACGGGTAGAAGGCGATCAAAGGTCTCAGCGGTTGTGCGATCAAAAGCGTGGAGCTCAGATGGACGAGTCGGTCCAAAGAGAAGGCGCAAGATGTCGGATTCAGAGTCAGTGGAATACACGTGTAGGCCCCGGCCAAAATAAAACTTCTCATCCTTTTTTTCGAGAACAAGGTCGGCGATCCCGAGTGAGCGCGCGTGGCGCTGAATTTTTGAGAAGAAAGAGTCTGGTTTTAAAAGCTTCATCATGCCGAGATGACCCCGATGCACTGGAAGTCCGAGCTCGGTGAGTTTTGCGATTAAGTTCAGTGCGTGAGCCGGAGTGATGAGGCGAAGAGTGCGTTTTTGTGTTGCACGCATATGTGTAAAAAGAGAGAGCAGGTTTGGAAGTGATCCACCCCATTCGTGGATGTAGCCGTTGAGATCGGCGCCCTTTCCTTCGACAGCGTACGCGACCATGCGTCCCATGCTGTCCCAGGCCGTGGTGACACGTGAATTGGGAATAGCAAGTGACTCGCGGATGTCATCGATCGAACGATGGCTTGTAACGGTATGTTGAGCGTAGAGGCGAAGGACTGCGGTGGGATCGACTTTAGGTCCTTCGACAAAGCGAAGCTGAGTGTTTGTGGTGAGATCGCGGTCGATCTCGAAAGACACCTCGGTGCCGGCCAGCTCAAAACCGATGCGGCGATAGAAATCAAAGAGATCGGTCCAAAGAATGGCCAGGTCACAATTGCTTTCACGCGCTGCTTGCAAACAGCTTTCGAGAATCTGGGTCGAAAGCCCTTGTTTGCGATATTGATCAGAGGTGACGACGCTGCCGATGCCGGCCACTTTGAAGACCCCAATAGGATTCTTGACAATGATGGGGCGGACAATCGCATGCGAAATGATTTGGTCGCCGTCGAAGATCACGCGGCTATTGATACGATTTGAGGAGGTCAATGCCGTTGGATATTCGTCAGCAATGGACCAACCCTGCCCCGGTCGGAGATGTGTATTCAAAAACTCGACGACACGAGTCCACTCGTGGATTTCTGGAGCGCGAGGCCCTTCCATGAACCCCTCCCTTGCTCCTTCCAGTTTAGCAACTCTACCGGGTGAGACGGTGAATTCGTTGGCGAAACTCGCCGAAGGTCCGGCGTCGTCGATTGACCACGACCAGACCCCCGACGAGAATAGGCTCTATGCTGGTCGCTTTTGTCGAGAGCTTTAAATATGTCGGTCATCTGATTCCTGTTGCGTGCCTGCGCATTTTTTTGGGTGGCTATTTTCTAAAGCACGCACTGGCCGCCTTTCAGGGCGACTATCTGCTGAAGGCCTATCTTGCTGAGGATGTTCGAAATCATCTTCCGCAATCGACAGCGCCTGAATGGTTTCGCTGGTTTTTGGAGTATGTCGTAATTCCAAATTGGCAGTTTTTGCGGTAGGTCTTACTGCCATTCAGGCCTTTATCGGTGTGAGTTATATCATTGGCTATCTCGTTCGTCCGGCGGCACTTCTTGGCGTGATTTTGTCGGCGGGATTGATCGGTGCGATTGGTGCGAGTCAGAACAATCTTCAGGCGACGACGTTCATGTTGGTTCTGCATCTGATTTTGGGTTGGATTGGCGCTGGTCGATGCTTGGGCTTTGACTACTTCTTTTATAAGAGGCATCGCGGAATCTGGTGGTAGTCGATGCGGGGTAAGTGGATTACTGGCTCCGTCATGGCCTTGTTTGTCGGAAGCGCCGGCATTCTGTATTTAGAAAATCGGCAGAATAACAAAGTCACGAAACCGCTCGTGGTGATGAGCTATGCGAGTTTCATAGCCTCGTGGGGACCAGGACCGGAACTCGCCAAGCGCTTTGAGGCCAAAACAGGAACTCCGGTTCAATTTGTTCAAGCTGACGATGCCGGGATTCTGCTTCAGCGACTCAGGCTGGTCTCGGCGGATGTGGTACTGGGGCTTGATCAGTCTGTTCTGACTGGCGCGCGATCAGAGATGAGCTGGCTTCCGCATTCTGCCAAAGTGGATTTTCCTCACGATGACTTTTTTGTCCCGATCGATTGGGCGCCGGTTGGCTTTGTCTACCGAGACGGTGAACTCACGCCGCCATCCTCTTTGGATGATCTTCGACATGAGCGGTTCAAGAACCAGATCGCGTTAGAGGATCCGCGGACAAGTGCGCCTGGCTTCCAATTTTTGAGTTGGATAGCGCGAGGTCGAACCGATGTCGAATTGAAGACATGGATTCGGCAGATGCATCCCGGTATTCAGTCGGTGTCGCCAAGCTGGTCACAGGCTTACGGACTCTTTACACGCGGAACAGCAAAATTGGTTTTAAGCTACATGACGTCGCCGCTCTATCATCAGTTGATCGAGCGCGATGAGCGCTACCGATTTGCGTTGTTCTCGGGTGGTCATGCTGTTCACGTGGAGTTTGCCGGAATTTTAGCTAAATGTGTGAGCTGTGATCAGGCGCGAGAATTTCTGCAGTTTCTTCTTTTGGCTGAGAATCAGAAACTGATTATGGAGAAGAACTGGATGCTGCCGGTGGTGGAGCTGCCGGCGACCGAAGACCTTGGGCCGTTCCGAAAAGTTTTGGAGGCCGCTCGGTATTTGAAACCTAAGGACATGGCGACGCTTGAGGTGTCAACGGCCGATCGCGAACGATTGTTGAAGCTATGGTCCGAGGCGGCGCCGTGAGCAGACTGAGTCGCACTCTTGTCTTTCTCCTCTTCTTAGCGCCCTATGTGTTTTCGCTGATCGTCGCGCAAGGGCGGATGGCATTGCCAGCTGGGTTTCTGGGCCTTGTTCAGAGCAGTTTTCTCCAGGCTGCGCTGTCTGCTCTGTTTGCGGTGACGCTTGGTATTCTGACTGGGGTTGGACTTTTGGGATTGCCTCAGCGTCTTCGTCGATCCACTGAGGCCGCCGTTCTGGTTGGAAGTTTTGTTCCGTCGATTGCTTGGGTCTTGATGTGGATGGTGTTGCTGCCGAACGTGCGAGGGGTAACGGCGATTGTCATCTTGCACGCCGTGAGTAGTGCCGGCTTGATCGCTTCGGCGGTGGTGAGAAAGGTCCGAACACGGTGGGCGGGAAGCCTTGAACTCGCAAT
The DNA here is from genome assembly GCA_016713885.1 of Bdellovibrionales bacterium. Taxonomy (GTDB): domain Bacteria; phylum Bdellovibrionota; class Bdellovibrionia; order Bdellovibrionales; family JAMPXM01. The sequence continues at coordinate 67,815 of JADJOF010000013.1, forward strand.
GGTTGAAGGTGCGCCGCGCGGGTTGATGTGGCGCCGGGGGCTTCTTCCACTTTTGCGCTCTGATTTGGTGACCTATCTGCTGACGATCTTCGCTTCGAGTTTGTCGAGTTTCTCGATTCCGCTTTTGATGGGCGGTGCCGAGGCTTGGACATTTGAGATCGCGATTCATCAAGCCGTGCGCATCCATTCGGCGTGGGATCAGGTCGCAGCGCTGACGCTTTGGCAGTGGATCACGCTGACTGTGCTACTTTTCGTGTCACGATCACGAGTGCCGTTGCGTGCCGGTGCAATCGATCATCGCGAGTCTCGTGCAGTGGAGAAGTATGGCTGGAAACCGCTGGTTTTGTTGGGCGTTATGCCAGTGGCTTCGGTGTTGATTGTTTTGTTGAGCTCGGCTTTGCGAGGTGTGCAACAGCTCGAGACGGCTGGTCTACTGATCGATGGCGGTGAACTCGGCGCCGTCGTACTGGTCTCGATTTTTGTAGCTCATCTTGGCGGTCTGTTGACGGCAGCGACGACTTTGTTTTTTGCCCTGTCTCGGCCGAGTGAGACGGAGCGCCGCCTTTTGAGTTCGTACGTGGCTCCAAGCGCGGTGATCACGGGGTTGATGCTTCTTTTGGTGGGAATGGGGTCCGTGTCGGCGTTGGCTGATGCTTTGCGGATCTCTTTTGGCTGCGCTCTTGTTTTTGCGCCTGTGCTGTGGCGGATGCGCTGGCACGTTGAGCTTTCAACACTTGAAAGACAGGTTGAGGTGGCCGAGATTTTTGGTGCTTCGGCGCAAATGATTGCGTGGCGGATTCTCTGGCCGCAGCTGCGACCGCTTTTCTATTGGACTTGGGGAGTTGCGACCTTTTGGGCTTTCGGTGACTACGCAATCGGTGCCGTTGCAGCATCGCGTCCGATCACGCTCGCACTTTTGTCGCGGGCTCTTTTAGAATCCTATCGTCTCGAGGCGGCAGCGATTCTGATCGGCCTTGGGCTATTTCTTGGCTTCTTGTCGTACTTATTTTTCTCAAATCGAGGAGAGCGCAATGTCGGTCGTAAAGTGTCTTGAGCATGACTACGGCGACTTTAAGATCGCGATCCATAACTGGGAGATTCTTGATCAAGGCGTGACGGCGTTTCTTGGTCCGTCGGGTTCGGGTAAATCGTCGGTGATTCGGCACCTGTTGGGACTCGAGAAATCCGATCGGTTACAGTGGTTCTGGAACGAAGAGACGGGACAGGTTGATCTTGCGTCAATGCTGATCCGCGATCGTCGCCTCGGCGTTGTTTTTCAAAACGGTGAGCTGTTTCCCCATATGACGGCAAAGCAGAATATCGAGTTCGCGGCCGAGGCGGCAGTCGCTTCGCGCGGAGCCAAGAGGTCAGAGGTCGCAGCATCAGTAGGTCGTCTTATTCAAGATCTGAGTCTTGAACGTGCAAGTGAAACGCTGGCGGTGAATTTGAGCGGAGGCGAACGTCAACGTGTGGCCTTGGCCCGAGCACTCGTTGGTCGACCGCGTTTAATTTTGCTCGACGAGCCGTTTTCGGCTCTTGATGCTGAGCTTCGTCGCGAAGTTCGCGCGATAGTTTTTCGTGTTCTGGCCGAGCACAATATCCCGGCACTCTTGGTGACTCATGACCCAGAAGATCTGGTCGGCCTTCAGGGCAAACTGACGCGAATTCAAGATGGTCGCATCGTCGAAGATCGATCAATGACACGAGCTGTGGAAGGGGAGAGGGGTTGAGGGCTCTTCGAGTACCGCGTTTCGGTTGGACGGTTAAACATTGGGCGGACGCGGCAGAGAGTTCGCCGGTCATCACGTTTGTCCGATTGAGCGCCATACTGATAGTCATTGGCCGACTTGTAGGCGAGAGAAAGTCTTCGAAAGTCTCCTACGTCACCTTTTTTAATCACCTTTTGGATACGACTTCGGCGGATGTGCTGCCGCTTGTGGAGATTATTCGGTTTGGCATTGTGAACTCGGCCACTTTTCTCGGGTCTACATTATCGCCCGGTCGTAGCGATGTTTGCTTTTTGGGGAATTGCTCTTGAGCTGCTCGGCGTTTTAATTCTCGTGCCGCGATTTCGACGGCTGGGCTTGCTGGCGGCGATTCTCTTTCATCTGCTTGTCGGCGCATCGATTATTAAAGTCGTCAACATTACGGCATACGTTCTCACGTTGCCGATTCTTTTTTCGAGTGATCGAGACTCGGTATCCGGCGATACATCCAGGTTTTTTGTCTGGGAAGGCGTTATCGTCACGTTTTTGATGGTATGGAGTGTTATTGATCAGTTCCTCCCGAGCGATGTTATGCGCTGGATATACGATTTTGTTTCTTGGTTTTGGATTTTCACGATCGGCTATGTACTCGTGCGGTCCATACGAAAACGGAGTTTGTGGCAAGGAGCAGGATTTTCTTGGTTGGCGTTTCTTGTGTCGACGACGTTCTTCCTGGCTGCGTGGATATTCTCGTGGCCCGAGCCTTTGGGCTACACGCAGTATTCGGGACGCGAGCGGTTGTTCTACGGGGCGATCTACTCTGATCATGAAAACAGGGCTGATCAAGAAATCATGAAGGGCATGAAGTCGCGTTGGGGAGTGCGATATTTTAGTCTGGGACATGGGACGGTGCTTGGACTGTTCCCAACCAGAGTGATTTCAAAACATGCGACAGAGGTTTTTTGTTTGAAATTTCTGACGGCATCAATAACAGAGGTCGAAACTCAGTCTCGCGGTTCAAACTTTGTGATGGGTCGAGGTGTGTCGGTTTTACCTGTGCCGTATCGGGTCACGTCGGGCCGAATTGAATGCTCCAAATTTGGAACTGTTGACTAGTGACGGAGCTCTTATATCGTCGTGGACGCTTGTTACAATCTTGAGTACTTCAGAAAGAGGACTTCGATGAAGTTGAATTCGTTCGCAGTTGTTGTCGTTTCAGTTCTGGCTTTGGGTTCAGTTTCGAAAGCCGAAGAGGTTTTTCGTATTGAAGTGGGTCGCGATTATAATCACTACACGCAGCGCGATCTACAGCGCCGAGTCTGGGAACTTGAGCGAGCTGTTGCTCAGCTCCAGGCGCGCGTTTTTCAACTTGAGTATTCGCGTGTGGTGGCTCCTCCGGCGCCAAAACCGGCCGATACATGGATCTGTAAAGTGAATGCGATGGGAGTAACCTACAGTGGAACCGGAGCTACGAAAGCGGTTGCTGAACAGGCGGCGATCGAGGACTGCAAAGCAAAGGCTGAAGACTTTTTCTGTAAAGATGCGAAGTGTTCGCAGTAGATTGAGACTATGAATGCAGCGGAAGATCCAAAGCCAGGGCCGTGGCCCGCAACAGCTCATTCTCCTCGATCCCGGTATTCGGTACTGACTGTACCAGGTCTTCGAGAGCCGAAATGAGTTGTCTGCGAAATTCAGGAGGGCATGTGCGAAGGCGCTGTAGACTTGAGACCAGGCGCTGGCCATTGACGCCGATGGCTTCGATTAACGTCAGGTCGGCTTTTAGACCCGAACGGCGACAGGCGGCGACGGCGAGCGCGAAGCGAGCGTTGGGATCCTGGTCAAGATGCGCGATTGCAGAAACCAGAACGGAGATTGAAAATCGAAGTTCTGCGCTACTCAGTCGCGGGGACTTTTCAAGCTGCGGGGCCATTGCGCGCTGGACAACAATCAGCGCCGCGGCTTCAAACAGTGAAATGTGGCCATTTGCCATGACAAGTCGTTGTGCGAGTTGCATGAATTGAATGCGATCGGGATGCGAGAGCACTCGAAGCGAAGGCATGGCGAGCTCAAGCAGCGTGAAACGAAGCGCCTTGGCATTGGCTTCTCCCAGAAGGAGCAGTGTCGTCGTAGTATCGGCGACACGTGTGGAGAACTCGGTGGATGGGGCATAGGACGCGAGTTCGCGTTCGACATTCTCACGTTCTTCTCCGGCTTCAATCGACAAGATCGCGGCAACTAGAATTGGAGCGCCGTTGCTGGAGCGGGCCATGTTGATCAGTCGTTGGGGTGGCGTGACGGACGTGCGCGGCTTTGGATTTTGTAGAGGGCTTGGCTCTAAGCGAGCCGCCATTGTGGCGGCTGTCGCTGTGAGTGAGGCGATAGTGTCAATAGCCTGCGACGAATTGTCGAGCTGCGATGATGAGACTGGTTTTAACTTTTTCTCTCCCCGGGTTTTAACATAGTCTCGAATGAGATCAGGCGAGATGCGTTTGAGGCGTTCGATGATGGGCGGATGTGTTGAGAAATTATAAAAGTGTTCACTTAATGCTGGCGCGAAGAAAAAGTGACTCGCCTCTTTGCCAACCGGTGAGAGAATGATCGACTCGTAGGTGCTGCGCAGAATTTTTGTCAGCGCTCCGCCGATACCGTGAGGATTTCTCGTATACTGAATTGCCGTTGCGTCAGCGAGAAATTCACGTTGTCTCGAAATGGCCGCTTTCACGATACCGGCCATCAGCGTACCAAAAAAACCAACGATAATAAGTGCAATGCCGATCAAGATAAAGCCGCCGGCTGCTTCGCGGTTTTGTTTTGAGCGGGACTGACTGGAGCCGCGAGAGACGTCGATCAGGAACCGACCGATTGAGGTAAAGGCGGTGAGACCCGCAACCCAGCCGAGGAGATCCATGTTGAGCTTCATATCGCCATTGAATATGTGTGAAAACTCATGGGCGACCACGCCTTGTAGTTCATCTCGTGTGAGCTCGGTGAGCGCGCCTTTTGATACGGCGATGACGGCATCGCTGGGACTCAGTCCGGCGGCGAAGGCATTGATTCCGGGCTCGCGGTCGAGAACATAGACTGGAGGAACCGCAATACCGGCCGCGATCGCCATCTCTTCGACGATGTTGAGCAGGCGCCGCTCGTCATGATCGATGGAGTTCGGAAGCAGGACCCGGCCGCCCATCATATGAGCCAGGGTCTGTCCGCCACGTTTAAGTTGTCGCCGTTTAATGAGGGCGCCGATCAGAACGACGCCGCCGGCAAGAGCGCCGCCGAGGATGTCAACTGCCGAGGGGAAAGGCGATCTGAGCTTAAGCTCTACTGCCATCACAAAGTGAATGATCGCCATGGTCGCGATGATCGTGATCGCGACCACCACAAAGAAGATCGCAAGCAGCTTTTTCGTCTGCGCCCGGGCTTGGTCCTGTTGTTGATAGAAGGTCTGACGAAGAGTTTGGCTCATTGTGCTGTGTGTTCAGCATTAAAACTGAACTTTAACAGCCTGTCGCTCGACCGGTGATTCGACTTCAAAAAGCTGAGCCGGTTGAAATCCCGCAAGACCTGCGATACTCGAAGCGGGAAAGAGCTCTCGCGAAGTATTGTAGGCGGTGACGGCGTCATTGAAGGCCTGTCGTGCAAATGAAACCTTGTTCTCCGTTGAGGTGAGTTCTTCCATGAGCTGATTCATGGTCGTGTTGGCTTTGAGCTCGGGGTAGGACTCCATTGTGACGGAGAGACTTCGAAGAAGGCCGCCGAGTGAACCTTCGGCCTGGATGAGACCTTTGAAAGCGTTGGAGTCGCTTGGGTTTGTTGCCAATGCCTTCATAGCGGCTAGACCTTGGTTGCGGGCGGTGATCACGGCGTCGAGTGTTTCGCGTTCGTGTTTCATGTAGGCCTTTGCGGTCTCGACGAGATTGGGAATTAACTCATAGCGGCGCTTGAGTTGAACATCGATCTGCGCAAACGCGTTCTGCATCTGATTGCGAAGGCGAACGAGGCCATTGTAGACGCTGATGCCCCACATTGCGATGCCGACAATGAGAACAACGGGCATAAGTAGAAGTGCGATAGCCATACAGATCCTCCACGAGTCTTCATCATGAGCTGGCGATGCAAAGCAGACAACTGCCCCGAAGGATAGTTTACGCATCGACTTTGGCTTTAAATGCAAGGCCACTTAAGGTAAGAGAAGGAATGCAAGTTATTGAGCACATCGCGAAAGCTCGCGACCCCTTAGTCAGCTTTGAAATCGTCCCCCCGCCGCGTGGATCGTCGGCAAAAGACATTATCGATGTCGTCGAAGAGTTGCACGGTCTGAATCCTCCGTGGATTGATGTGACGTCACACTCGTCGGTCACTCACTATCGTGAAAAGAATGACGGCACGATTCAGCGACGAACGGTTCGAAAGCGTCCGGGCACGCTCGGGATCTGCGGTATCATTCAAAATCGTTTTAAGATCGATACTGTCGCGCACATTCTCTGCCATGGTTTCACACGTGAAGAGACGGAAGATGCGTTGATTGAGCTGTCGTTTCTCGGTATTCACAACGTGCTTGCGCTTCGTGGCGATACGCACGGTGTGGAAAAGGTGATTCCCAAAGAGCGGACGAAGAATCAGTATGCGGCTGATCTTGTCGCGCAGATCGGCGCAATGAGAAAAGGTCAATTTTTAGAAGACATCGACAATTCTGACCCGCTTGAGTTCTGCGTTGGCGTTGCGGGATATCCCGAAAAGCATTTTGAATCGCCAAGTTTGAAGGCCGACGTTCTCAACCTCAAAAAGAAAGTCGATGCTGGTGCAGACTACATCATCACCCAGATGTTTTTTGACAACGCAAAGTTCTTTGAGTTTGAGAAGGCTTGTCGCGATGCCGGCATCACGGTGCCGATCATTCCGGGCCTTAAGATTTTGCGAACAGCGAATCAGTTGAAGACCTTGCCACGCGCCTTCTATATCGATCTTCCCGATGAGTTGATTGATCAGGTTCAGAAGAACCCCGAGCACACTGCCGAGATTGGAAAACAGTGGACGTTAAAGCAGAGTCGCGAGCTTCTTGAAAAAGGGTGAAGACTCTCCACTACTATGTGTTGAATGACGTGCATGCCGTCGTGGATGTGGTAAAGAAGCTGACATGAAATCAATTGGTCGTGAGCTTCGGCAGGCGTTCTCTGAGCGAATTCTTATTCTTGATGGTGCGATGGGCACTATGCTGCAGAGATTTAAGTTTCAAGAGTCTGATTTTAGAGGTGAGCGTTTTCGCGATCATGCGCGAGACTTAAAGGGCAATAACGATCTTCTCGTTTTGACTCAGCCCGAAGCGGTGCTGTCTGTGCATCGCGACTATTTAGCGGCCGGCGCCGACATCATTGAAACCAATACCTTTAACGGCACTCGCGTCGCACAAGGTGAGTATGGTCTTGAGCACATTGTGCCGGAGCTCAATCGCGAGGCCGCGCGCCTCGCTAAACAAGCGTGCGACGAGCTCTTTCAAAAAACGGGACGGCGTGCCTATGTCGCTGGCGCTTTGGGTCCGACCAATCGTACGGCATCGCTTTCTCCAGATGTGAATGATCCCGGGTTTAGGGCGATCGACTTTGATGAGTTGGTTCGGCAATACAAAGAACAAGCCGAGGCCTTGCTTGAGGGCGGCGTCGATATTCTTTGCCGGAGACTGTGTTTGACACGCTCAATGCCAAGGCGGCGCTGTTTGCCATTCGAACCGTTGAGGAAGAGCGCGGAATCGAAATTCCATTGATGATATCAGTGACCATCACCGATAAGGCGGGGCGGAATCTGTCGGGTCAGACCGTCGATGCGTTTTGGAACAGTGTTCGACATTCACGTCCGCTCAGTGTTGGCATTAACTGCGCCTTAGGGGCCGATGAAATGCGGCCTTTCATGAGTGAGCTGGCGAAGGTCGCTGATGCCTATGTGAGCTGCTATCCGAATGCGGGGCTTCCGAATCCACTTTCGCCAACTGGGTACGATGAGACTCCCGAGAGTCTTGCAATGACGTTGAGTGAGTTTGCCGATGCGGGTTGGCTGAACGTTGTTGGTGGGTGTTGCGGAACGACGCCGCCCCATATTGCAGCGATTGCAAAAGCGATGAAGGGTCGGGCGCCGCGTGTGCCTCGCAAAGGAGGCGACCAGCGTCTGCGACTATCGGGACTTGAGGCGCTCAATATCGTGCCTCATCAAGCGGGCAATCAGTTTGGTGGCAATCTCATCATGGTGGGCGAGCGCACGAATGTGACGGGCTCGCCTAAATTTGCAAAGTTGATCAAAGAGGGGAAACTCGAAGAGTCGTTGACGGTGGCAAGAAGCCAAATCGAAAACGGAGCTCATATCATTGACGTCAACTTTGACGAGGCGATGCTCGATGGCATTGCTATGATGCGCAAGTTTCTTCGCCGGGCCCTGGCTGAGCCGGATATCGCTCGCGTACCGGTGATGGTCGATTCTTCGAAGTGGAGCGTGATCGAGGAAGCACTCAAGAATCTTCAAGGACGCTCGGTCGTCAATTCAATCTCACTGAAAGAGGGTGAGGCAGAATTTCTGCGGCAGGCAGCGCTTTGTCAGAAGTACGGTGCTTCTGTTGTCGTGATGGCTTTTGATGAACAGGGTCAAGCGGCAAGCTGCGCTGATAAAATTCGAATTTGCAAACGCGCCTATGATCTTCTGACCAAGAAGCTTGGATACGATCCAAGCGACATTGTTTTTGATCCGAACGTGTTGACGGTTGCAACTGGTATGAGTGAACACGACGGCTACGCGCGCGAGTTTATCGATGCGGTGGCCGGTATTAAGCTCGCGTGCCCGGGAGCGCTGGTCAGCGGCGGAATTTCGAATCTCTCATTTAGTTTCCGAGGCAACAATCCTGTCCGTGAAGCCATGCACTCGGTCTTCCTGCGGCACGCGCTCCACGCCGGTCTTGATATGGGAATCGTCAACGCCGGAATGCTCGAGGTCTATGACGAAATCGAACCTGAACTGCGTGAAAAGGTCGAAGCCGTAGTCCTCAATTCGCATCCTGGTGCGGCCGATGAGTTGATCGCACTTGCGGAGAAAATGAAAGCTGCCGCCGAGGCCGCGGGCCCGCAAGCAAAAGCGGCGGCTGAAGAGGCGGATTGGCGCAAGGGCGATTTCCGCGCGCGCCTTTCACATGCGCTCGTGAAGGGTATTGACTCACACGTTGAGGCCGATACCGAAGAGGCGCTACGCGAGCTTGGTCGTCCATTGCACGTGATCGAAGGCCCTTTGATGGATGGAATGCGCGTCGTTGGCGATCTCTTTGGAGAAGGCAAGATGTTCCTGCCACAGGTCGTGAAGAGCGCACGGGTGATGAAGAAAGCTGTCGCTATTCTTGAGCCTATTTTCTAAAAGAGAAAGAGGCTGCGACGAGGGCGGGTACCGCGACGGCGAATTCAAGTAAAGAGCCGGTGTTTGTGATTGCCACCGTTAAAGGTGATGTTCACGACATCGGTAAGAACATCGTGTCCGTGATCCTTCAGTGCAATGGCTACAAGGTGATTGATCTGGGCGTGATGGTGCCATCGAGCAAGATCATTGCGGCACTGCGCGAGCATGATGCTGATATTCTGGGTCTGAGTGGTTTGATTACGCCGTCGCTTGATGAAATGGCAGTCGATCTGCAAGAGCTTGAGCGACAGGGATTGACGCTTCCGGTGCTTGTTGGTGGCGCGACCACATCGGGTCTACACACCGCCGTGAAGCTTGATCCGTGTTATTCAGGTGCCGTCGAGCACGTAATTGATGCGTCGCGAGTGGTTGAGACGTGTTCGCGTCTTTTGGGTTCCGATCGCGACGACAAGGTCGCACGCGCCCAGGCTGTCGCGTCCCTTAAGAAGCGTTACAGCGGAACTCGTGAAGAGTATCTGGCAAAAGAGCGCACTCGGGTTTTGCTTTCGACCGAAGAGGCGCGTGCGCGAAAGTTCAAATGCGATTGGTCCACGATCGACATTCCGGTGCCAAGTAAAACTGGAGTTTTCGACTGGGCAGTCACGGTTGCGGAGCTTGTACCGTACATCGATTGGAGTCCGCTGTTTTGGGCATGGGAGCTGAAGGGGCTGTACCCAGCAATTCTTGAACATCCCAAATACGGAGAGCAGGCGAGTAACCTCTATGCGGATGCGCAGAAATTGCTTGAGCGGATCATTAAAGAGAACTGGCTTAAGCCGCGCGCGCTCGTCGGATTCTTTCCGGCTCATACCGATGGCGGTGAACGCGTTTCTGTTTGTGATCGAGAGGGAAAGATTCTTGAGACGATCGAGTTTGAGCGTCAGCGACACGCCGTCGACACTGAGGCTGACGGGCAGTCGACGACACGGTTTTCGCTTGCTGACTTTATCGCACCCCAAGCGGCGGGCCGAAGTGATCATATCGGCTTTTTTGCGGTCACTGCGGGACACGATGTCGAGCGGTTCTCGCAGAATTTCTTAAGACAGCACGATGATTACAATTCGATTTTATTGAAAGCCGTTGCTGATCGAATTGCCGAGGCGGCGGCGGAGTGGGCACATAAGCGAACGCGGGATTGGTTTGGCTATGGACTCAATGAGAATTTGAGTGAGGCCGATCTGCGCGCGGAGAAGTACCGAGGTATTCGCCCGGCACCGGGATATCCGGCATGTCCATCACATGCGCATAAGGCTAAAATTTGGCAGCTGATGCAGGTCAAAGAGCGCATCGGTATTTCGCTCACCGAAAGCCACATGATGAATCCAGCGGCGAGTGTGAGTGGATTTTATTTCCATCACCCGTCGGCACGTTACTTCCGCGCTTAGATTACAACGGATCTAAACCAAGTACTCTGCTGCGGGAGCCTGGCGCAGAAAGCCAACGGGGCTGAAGGAATAGCCGTAAGCACCGACGTTGTGAACACAGACCAAGTCTCCAGGTGAAAGAGTCGGCAGCCCAACATCGCTGGCGATGATGTCTTGGCTGTAGCAGCTTGGCCCTGCGAGCTGAGTGCGTCGTGTATTAGCGCTGACAGTCTTTTGAATGACGGAAATTTGGAAGTTTCGACGAATCACTTGGCCGGCGCCGCAGGCGAGTTGGCATTGAGTAAAGCCGCCATTGAGAATCGCATAATGTTTGCCTTGCGATTCCTTCGTGTAGAGAACTTTTGTAACAAAGAATCCCGATTCGGCAACGAGGTAGCGACCGAGTTCAATTCTGAATCTGGCAGAAGCAAGCTCGCTTTGCATATCGGTACGCCTTTTCAAGGCATCGAAGCCATCGCCGACTCGGGTGAGATCGAGCGGAGCGTGCCCATCGAAATAGGGAATGCCGAAGCCGCCGCCCAGGTTTACCGTTTCAAGTTTCACGCCGAGTAGTCGTTGCAGGCGAAGAGCGGCCTCGAGAGCGAAGGTGAAGTTCTGAATCACATCGTCAGCCGACAGTACGTTTGACTGGCTGTGGGTATGGGTGCCGCGAATTTGTACGTGCTGACACGATTTGTGAATCGCCGCGACTGTCGGCAGCAGGTCTTCGTCGATACCGAACTGCGAAGGTTCTCCTTCAAGTAGACGACCTGAGTTTGTGATATAGCGAGCCGGATGAATTCGAAGCGAAACACTGACTAGTTTTCCGAGTTGCGAAGCAATCGACTCAATCAGCTCGAGCTCCTGTATTGATTCCACCACGAGAGTATCGACGCCGACTTCAATCGCGGCGCGGAGCTCGCTCGGCGTCTTTCCTGGACCAGTGAACTCGATTCGTTTGGCCGTAAAGCCTGCATCCCGCGCGGCATTCAGTTCGCCGAGTGATGCAACATCGACCGCGGCGCCAAGCGTAAGGAGTGTTTTAAGAATCTCCGGATGTGAATTGGCCTTCGCTGAGTAGAGGATTTCGAGATCGCTTGGAAAGCGTTCGCGAAGGCGCTGCCAGGTCTGTTGAATTCCCGATAGCGAGTAAAAATAAAAAGGCCCTTCAGTTTGAGAGGCGAGCGTGGCGATTTCAGCTTGCAGCTCGGTTGACATCATACGGTGCGCTCCGAGACGAAACTCGCAGCACGCGCCCACGCATTCATCACCGAAAATTCAGCTTCGGTAAAACCGTGCGACTCTGCGAGCGCACGGTATTCGTGGGTCAGGTCGTAGTCGAAAACACCGGGATCGTCGGTGTTCACACATACTTTTACACCAGCGTCCATCAGTCGCCGAATCGGGTGAGCTTGAAGTGTGGGCACTGAATTGGTGAGAACGTTTGATGTCGGGCAAATCTCAAGAAGAACACCCTCACGAGCGACTCGTTTGAGAACCTCGGTGTTATGAATAATTTGAATGCCGTGGCCGATGCGTTCTGCGCCGAGTTTTTCAATCGCGGTGAGTACGTTGGCGGCAGCCTCTGGAATCAGAGCTTCACCGGCGTGGATGGTGATGCCTAGGCCAGCCTTTTTTGCCCGCATAAAGTGCGGCGCAAAGGGAGCTGGATCAAAACCAGCCTCGTTGTCGGCAAGATCGACACCGACCACCAGATCGGGACGAGTTTGGTGCGCTTCAATTGCGAAACTCAAAACCTTGTCTGCTATCGCGACGGGTTTTGTCCGTTGCGCGATGTAGATGAGGCCGACTTTGATGGTGAGGTCCTGGCACCGATCGGCGCCGGTGGCAATGGCTCGATGAATCGCCTCAAAGTTGAGATCGGGATGACCGTCTTGAATAAAGGTCGGAGCAAAGCGGAGCTCTAAGATTTCAATGCCTTCGGCATGGGCGTCGCGAATGCATTCTTCCGTGATCCGGGTCAGAACGGTCTCGCTTGAGAGCGCTTTTTGCGCGGCCAGGAACTTGCGCAAAACAGCCTCAAGATCGCGCATCGGTTCCTTGACGAGGTACATCTCAGCGAATCGCTGCGGGTCCGACGGTACCGGTTCGCCGAGTGCCGTCAAAAGTTCGCGGAGCGTCGACGGGCGAATCGAGCAATCCAGGTGGCGATGCAGTTCGATTTTAGGGATTTTGCTCCACGATGTCATAAAGGGGGAGGCTAGCGGAGTCGGTGCGGGGAGACAGGCGTTGACGCTTGGCGCGAATCACGAGATGAACCGTCTATGTCTGAAATCACTTCTGAAATAAAGCGTCTTCCCGTTGTCGATCATTTGGCGGATAGCCAGAACCTCAAACCGCGCTGGTCGGTCCCAGTTCCGGGCTCGGATCTCATTGCGGCTGATCCGCGTGCCACCCGGGCGATGGTCGCCTTGATGGATATGGAGGCACAGATCGGCGGGGCGGCGTCGCACTTTGGCGGGCCATCGGCCTTTGCCGAATTGATGTCGGGCCTGCATGCCATCATGTTCCCAGAAGACGCGGCCAAGAACACAAAGTGGACGAAGCTCTTTCACTTCGTTAACGATGCCGGCCACTGTGAAAACGGGCTGTATGCGCTCAAAGCCAACTACGGTTTTGCTGGATTGACGCTCGATTTGCTTCGCGGCTTTCGTTCGATTTCGTCAAAGCTGACGGGCCATGGCGAAGCGCACTTGTTTCAGAGGGCGTTTTGATTTCAAATGGTCCGCTGGGCTCTGGGCTTCCGCAGGCGCAGGGCTTGGCGATGGCCGATGCGCTTTCTGGGGAAATGAATCGCGTGACGGTTTGTGCGCTCTCCGACGGTGGCGCAATGGAAGGCGAGGCGCGCGAAGCCTTTGCGGCGATTCCTGGATTTGCGGCCAAAGGCAAGGCGGCACCTTTTGTCATGATCGTGAGCGACAATCGCACCAAGCTTTCGGGGCGCATCGACCAGGACGCGTTCTCGATGAACGCAAGCTTTGAGGCGCTCGCATCTCTTGGTTGGGATGTTATTGAACTGAAAGATGGTCATAATCTCGCGGCCTGTGCTCAGGCATTGAACGATGCTATTTCGCGTGCCCGAAAAAACCCAACGAAGCCTGTGGCGATTCACGCTCACACCATCAAAGGTAAAGGCAACAAGAAGGCCGAGGAGTCCAAGACTGGCGCTCACGGATTTCCACTCAAATCGGCAAAAGAGCTGCCAGAATTTTTGACCGAGATCTATGCTGGTAGTGCTGTTCCACAGGAGTTTATGGCATGGGTTGAAACCGTGAAGGCGCGCGAAGACGCCGCCGCACAGAAAGTTTCAGCGACGGTGATGCCGACCACACCGGGCGCCCTTCGACTAAAAGAAACTAAGTCGGAAAAAATCCAAATCGGTGTTGCTTCCGCTATGATCGAAGCACGCAAACGCGGCTATCCAGTCGTCAGCGTGTCGGCGGATCTGCAGGGCTCAACCGGCGTGGCTGATTTTCACAAGGCGTTTCCGCAGGCGTCGATCGATATCGGCATTGCCGAATCGAATATGATTTCAACGGCCGCGGGTTTGAGCCTTGCTGGCTACATTCCATTTGTCGATACCTTCGCACAGTTCGGCGTCACCAAAGGCGCGCTGCCACTCACTATGGCCAACCTTTCGCACGCGCCAGTGATCGGGATTTTCTCGCACACGGGATTTCAAGATGCAGCTGACGGTGCGAGTCACCAGGCGCTCTCGTTTTTTGCGCAAGTCGCAAGTATCCCACATGTCGACGTGTACTCACTTTCAAGTTCAAGCGAGGCTCACGATCTTGTGACCGAGGTCATTGAGACCTTCGCGCGCGATCGCGAAGCGGGTCGCGTTCCGCGCACGAGTTTATTTTTCCTAGGTCGCGAGAACTTCCCATCGCGAATGATCGCAGCTGGTCTTAAGCACACGACGGTGAGCTGGCCGCTCTGTCTTGATACGGCCGCGGGAATGAAAAAGTCGGTGGTTATCGCTGCCAGTGGCTCACTTGTTCCTGAAGCATTGAAAGCGGCGGATCTGCTTTTGAACGATGGCATTGGCGCATTTGTGTTTCATGCGTCGAGCGTGAATCATCCTGATCTTGCCGCAGTGAAGGCGGCATTGGCCAAAACAGCCGGCGCGCTCGTGACGGTTGAGGAGCATCGCCTAACGTGTGGAATGGGCTCGATGCTGATTCACGAGCTGGTGCAGGGGCATGTGACTCTCAAAGCGCGGTCGCTTGGTATTGGTGACCATTTTGGTCAGAGTGCGTACTCGGCGCTGGAGCTTTACAAAAAGCACGGTCTAGATGCGGTATCGATCGCAGCCGCGGCAAAAGCGCTGGTTTAGTTGGCTGCCGGGCGGGTGGTTTCAGCGCCCGCCACTGAAATCAACAGCTGCTCTGAGCGCGAGAGCGATGCGTGGACTTTATGAATCAGTGGCATGAGGTTCGAGTCGTCGCCCAATGTTCGAACCACGAGATCTTTTTTCGGATTGCGAATCGCATTGTGACCGCTATGTCCATAGCGAAGAGAGTGCACGAGTAAATTGGCCAGGTTGACGATCCGAATCGCCTGCGCATTCTCTGAAATTTCGATGTCGTTGATGAGCGTCATCGAGCTGTGGTGACCGAGCGTAACCTCTTGAATCATAAGCGGCAGGCGCCAATGTCGCGTCAGCTCATAGCCGAGTTCCGCATGCGGAATGGTCTCGAGCGTCGCTTCGGCCTCGGCAATTGTTTGTCGTTCGAGACGGGCCCATTCGCAGACTTGAAGCCACTCATCTCGATGCAGTTGGAAGTAGACGAGTTTGCCGATGTCGTGAACAAGGCCGCTCAAATAAATCAGCGCTGGCTCGCGATGGCCAAGGCTCTGCGCAATCGTTTCGCTGGCGATGGCGACGCCGAGCGAGTGTTTCCAAAACTCGCGAACGTTAAAACTCGGTACGCTATTGAGCTCAAACTGATTGAAAACGGCTGCGGTGAAAACCAGCTGAGAAACCGAATCCATTCCAATCGAGGTGATGGCGCGGTCAATTGTCGTGGCGCCACCGGCGTGTGAATAGAATCCCGAGTTCGCCAGACGCAGCACTTGTGCGCTGAGGCTCACGTCTTGTTCGAGAACCTCGGCAATCTGACGAATGCTCGCATTTGGGTTATTTAAAACCTGTAGGACTTTATAAACGACATGAGGAAGAGTCGGAAGCTCCGAGATCTTCTCGACAAGAGAGCGCAGCGTCTGATCGCGTGAGAGCTTTCGATCAAAACTCACGAGTGACTCTTAGGCCTTGTCTTTCTCTGACGTTGATTGCTTGGCCAGCGGGTCCTGCGCCTGTGCATTGAGCTTTTCGCGCCCGGCCGGAGTGACGTCGATCTCTTCGCCATCGAGGCCCTTTTTAAATCCGCGAATGGCTTCGCCCATCGACTTGCCAAGTGTTGGAAGGCGCGACGGTCCAAAAAATAAAAGGACGATGACGAGAAGAAGAAGAATATGTGTGAAGCTCATTGCGCCCATGTCGTTTCCTCCGGACTTGGTCGATACGGTTCGATTCGCCAAGCAATATGGCATTAAACCTAGCTTACGCCAAGCTCGAGCCACAATCTCCTTTCGGAACATTGGGCGGCCAGCTGAAGCCTGATCGCCGTTTAATCGATAGTTGGAGTGTCCTCAGGCATCTCGTTTTGAGACGAATCGCCGTCGTCGCTGTCTTGAGCCTGGTTGCGCCCGCGCTTTGGGGGACGCCGCCGGCGCCGCGCTGTGCGGTTCTGGCTGCGCTCTGAGCGCTGGGCCTCGATCTCGGGGCGAGCTTTTTCAAAAACTTCGGTCCAAAAGGCCGCATCTGTGGGAGTCAGACGGTAATCCGCCTGGGCTAAGCTGAGGGCCACTTGAAAGCCCTCCTTGCGTACGAGATTCGACTGCCGGCGCTCGCCTTTTTTTCGATAGTCATCGGCCCGCTGTAAAAGGCCGATCTGGCGAATGGCGTCGACAACCTGCGATTGCTCAAACTTATACATGCCAAGCTCATCGCGCATGAACTGACCGAAGTCGTTGTCATCGATCTTCGGCCAAACGCCATTCTCTGGCGCCTCTTCGCGCCAGGTCTCCAGCATACTCATCAGGAGCCACGCAAAAACTTGAACCGTATTCGACTGCTCCGTCACCGACCGGCGGAGGCTCTCGAAAAGCATCGAAAACCGTTCCAGACGTTCTGGCTTCTCGAACATTTTTTCGATCGAGGGAAAGATCTGCGCAAGTACGCCCAAGTCGTGACACTCGGTCAGAGCCAGCATCGGGTCGTCGAGGTGCAAAATTTTGAGCAGCTCTTCGCGGCGCCGCGGGAGCACGCTTTTCTTAAGTTCCGACGCGTGCGTGGCCATCGCCTGCCTAAGGCTTGGCTCAATCATGAATCCAATTTTATGTGTCAGGCGAATCGCGCGGAGAATTCGAATCGGATCCTCGATCAGGCGTTTCTCAGGATCGCCGATCATCCGTAGCGTGTGCGTCGCCATGTCGTCTTTGCCGCCGACGTAGTCGATCAGATCGCCTGAAATCGGGTCGTAGAACATCGCATTGATCGTGAAGTCGCGGCGTTTCGCGTCTTCCTCCGGTGTTCCAAAGATATTGTCGCCAGGCGGTGGGCCATCGGGGAATTGTTCGATCGGGAACTCTTTTAGGTCCAATTCTTTGCGGAAGGTCGCCACTTCAAACTGCTGATCGCCGCGCTTCACAAGCACCAGACGAAAGCGCTTACCGATAATGAACGCCATATGAATCAGGCGCTTCACCTGCGGAGGATGGGCGGCCGTTGCAATGTCGTAATCTTTTGGATGCATTCCAAGCAAAAGATCGCGCACGCAGCCACCGACGAGGTAGCTCGTATGTCCTGCTTTCTGCAGCGCTTTGACGATTCCAACGGCGTGTGAATCAATCCAGTCAATGTGGAGCGCGGGCTCGTTACTTTGGCCCTGCGCCTGTTGCGTGTCAGTCATTCGGTGGGCAGTATAGCTCTGCATGAGCCGTTTCGCCGACCAGTTTTTCACACAAATTACCGGATTGGGCCCGAAAGAAGGCCCAGCCGAGCATCCATCGATCGTTTTTCTCCACGGAGTGATGGGTTACGCCATGAATTGGAGGCGAGTGGCGAAGACATTTGAAGACCGCTATCGCGTTCTCGCATACGACAGCCGCGGTCACGGTCGATCGGCACATGCTGATCTTCTGAGCAATCCTGACGCCTATACCCCGGAGTGCTTGGCCGAGGATCTTCGCGGAATTCTCGACGATCTCGGCTGGGACCAAGTTATCCTTGTTGGCCATTCGATGGGGGTTTGAAACGCAGTTTCCGATTCTCTTCGCCGATCTCCACGATCCACTTGCACTGGGCGCGTGGCTCTACGCCAACATCACCGAGAATTCGGCGGGCCAAGCGGTTTGGCGCTTTCACGCGGAGGGCATTCGCCAGGCCATTGTCTCCGGTCGCAATCGCGAACGCTGGGAAGAGATTGAGCAGCTCGGTGTTCCAACCCTCGTCGTCCGCGGCGAACTTTCGCACGATCTCCCGCGCGACGTTTTCGACCGAATGCTTCAATCCAACAGAATGATTCGAGGCGTCGAAATTGCCGGTGCTGGCCATTGGGTTCATAGCGAGCGGCACGAGCCATTTGTGACGGCAGTTCGCGAGTTTACTGACTCACTCCTTTAAAAACGACCCTCCCCAATTCCGAACTCAGTTCGAAAAGGGGGCCTGGACCATTCCTGAACTAAGTTCGGAAATGGGGGGGCATGATATCGCGGGTCCAATTTTATGCGCAGCATCTAGAACCGCTATTTTGACTCGGGACGATCTGTCCGATAGGTTGCTGCCTGGAAGTTTAGCCTTTTAATATTATGCGTCATATATCTCAGTCATATTTCGAATGTCCGACCACAGAACGCGAGTTCGTACTTGAGTTCGAGCGGACCTCTTCAGACGCAGCCCAATTCTTTTTCTCTGTTGAGGACTATCGTGAAGTTTACAGAACTGAATCTCTCCTGCTCTCCAAGGTGCTATTGATCAACTGGGTTTCCAGGATTGCACACCTGTTCAAGAACAAACCATGCCTTCGGTTTTGGAAGGTAAAGACGTTGCGGGGCTCGCACAAACGGGCACCGGGAAGACAGCGGCATTTTTACTCCCGCTGATGGAGCGTATTCTTCGCGCTGGTGCTGTTAAGCGTGGCGAAGAGATGGCGCCAGAGCTTGCGGCCCGCGCCTTCCCGGACTGGGCGCCGATGAACTTTATCCTTGTTCTAGTTCCAACGCGCGAGTTGGCGGAGCAAGTGTACGAGAACGCGGTGACGCTCGGCGGAGCGGCCGGTCTTCGCGCTGTCTCTGTTTATGGTGGCGTTGGTTACGATAAGCAAAAAGACGGTTTGCGCGGTGGCGCTGAGTTCGTGATTGCGACTCCGGGCCGTTTGATCGATCTCTTTAAAGAGAACGTTGTCGATATGAAGCAGGTCCGTGCCATCGTTTTTGACGAGGCCGATCGCATGTTCGACATGGGCTTCAAGGACGACATGAAGTACATCCTGACTCGCGTTCCGAAAGAGCGTCAGTTCATGGTCTTCTCGGCCACGTTGAACCTTGACGTGATGAATACGGCTTATCAATTTGGTGCGAATCCGGTTGAGTTCAACGTGTCGCGCGATCAAGCCAAAGCGGAAAATGTCGACGACAAAATCTTCCACATTGGCCAAGAGGAGAAAGGCGCACACCTTCTCGCTCTCTTGAAGCTCCACAATCCGCGTCAGGTTATCGTGTTCTCGAACTTCAAAATGAATGTACCGAGGATCTCGGACTTCTTGAACAACAACGGTTTTCCTGCCGTCGGCATTTCCTCTTTGCTCACGCAGTCGCAGCGCACGCGCGTGATGGAGCAGTTCAAAGGCGATAGCGATAAGAACATTATGGTCGCAACGGACGTTGCTGCTCGCGGTCTCGACATCAAGGGTGTCGATATGGTTGTTAACTTTGAGCTTCCAGACGATCCAGAGAACTACGTTCATCGTATCGGCCGCACGGGCCGCGCTGGCGCGAAAGGTATTGCGTTCTCGCTTGTCAGTGATCGCGACGTCGATGCCCTCAGCCGTGTTGAAGGCTATTTGAAACATAAGGTTCCGGTCGATTTCATTGACGAATCTCTGCTCCCAAAAGAGTTCAAGGCGATGTCGGACGATCGTCACGGCAAAGACTTTTCGCGTGAGTTCGAAGGTCGCGGTCCACGCCCAAGCCGTGGTGCCGGCGGCGGTTCCGGCGGCCGTGCGAGTCGTGGCGGCGGCGGTAGTGGAGACCGTGGACCACGGCGTGGTGGCCAAGGAGGCGAGGGTGATCGTCCTCGTCGCGGCGAACGCCGAGATCGTCGAGATCAGCGCGAAGGCAAAGGACCACAAGTTACTCAAGCGGCTGGAGAGGCGAAGCCACAGACTCCGCTGACACACGGACCAGGCCCTGCGCCAGCACCAGGAGCCGCTCACGCCGGTGGCGCACGAAAGCATCCGGGCGGCGGTCCCGGTGGGAAACGTCAAAGTGGCGAGCATCGCAAGCACGGCGGAGCGAACGGCTCTGACAAGCGTGGACCAAAACCACATGGCGGTCACAAACATGGCCACAAACACGGTGGCCCTTCGCATCCCGGAAAGCCCGGTGGCAAAGGCTCAATCGGCCAGAAAGTTTCGGGATTTTTCAAGCGTCTGTTTGGCGCCTAATCCCGTCGATCCAAAATTTTTCAGTCCGCACTCTCAGCAGACGCTTGAGCAGATTAATCAAGCGTCGCGGGTGCGGTGTCATTTCCGGCGACAGAAATAGTCGCCGCAGAGCTTTTTGTGTAATCACGCAGTAACGAAGCTGTTCCAAGAGAGCATCGTGAATGAGCGACTTCGCGTCTTCGCGTGGTTTTTCCTTTTGATAGAGTCTGGCCGCATATTCGAGACAGGCTCCGTAGAGGAGTCGTTTGCTTCGGAATGTATAGTAAAGGGAGCCGATGGCGACGTCGGCCTCGGCCGTGATCATTCGGATCGTTGTTCCGTGATAGCCATATTTTAGGAATAGAGTGTGAGCGATCAGCACGACACGATGGGTATCAAACACCTTGGGACGTCCGCGAAACCGTGGATACGTCGGCACAGGTTTATTGTCCCAAGTGCGGTCGGGATAGATGAGTGAACGATTGAGAAGTTGATTGAGAGTCAGCATCGCGTCCGAAACATGCATGAAGCGGATCATTTCGGACGGCCGTTAAAATGGTTTCAGGCTGTGGGCGCGGCCGCAGGCCGGAGTGTTTTGGGTCTGGCGACTTTCCGAACTAAGTTCGGAAAGTGCAGTGGTTGAAAATGGGAGGTCGATCTCTGGGAAAGGCCGCGTTGAAATCTGAACTAAGTTCGGAAATGGGGGCGGTCTACCATTCGAAGGTGCGGACGATTGAATTGCAGGATTTCAACGTTGATGAGAAGTCCTGCGTGGTGTCGCGGCAAGTGAGAATGGCGGCGCGCTTTCGCTGTTCGTTGACGAAGACCACTTGTCGGAGCTGCATTTTGGAATCGCGGTTGAGGAGGTCGATCACATGGCCTTTGAGTGTGCCCTGTGAAAATGGCTGTGAGCCGAGAACGTCGAATCCGAAGCGGGGGTACTCTTTGACCCAGCGGCTGATGTAGCGATCGGTGCTGGTGCCTCGGGCGAGGCGGTCAACGCGAACGGTGAGCGAGGCCTTCGAGTTCACGATCGGGTTGCGATAGACCGTGAGAATAGTCTGGTTGCCTGCGGGAGGTGCGGCTTGCAGCCAGCCTGAGTCGCCGGAGTGAAGGCGAAAGCCATCGGCGGAACGGAAAAAACCGAGTTTCGGTGCCAAGAGGCGCGAACTCGATGTGCCGGGGTGGGGCGCGGCCTGCGTGGTGGCAGAGGAAAGACAAATAGCCACGCAAAATAGGACTGAAAAAAAGCGCATCGTTGCCTCCATGCAAACAGAGCGTTTCCTCGCGATTCGCGAGGTCCAGTCTTTACGGTAGCTTAAAATGTGGTGTTCGCAACAGTCTTTTGTTCGCAAGCGGTGCCGGTGGTTGGGCTTTCAAATGGGATGCGGCTGATGCTGTAGAGGTCGCCTTGTTTTAGCGTAAAAAATAGCCAGGTTCCGTCGGCTGAAATCGCTGGCGAGATCTCGTCGCCCGGGAGCTCGGTAGAGTGGTCGCAACCCGATTGAATTTCGATGGCGATGAGATTGCGACCACTGTCTTGTGAGGAGCTGCTGCCGATGAGCCAGCGGCCGGTCGGGTCGATAATCGCGTCATCGATTGCGCCGAGCAGTGGACCGACGGAGGGGCCGGCTGGAGCTGGCTTGAGAGTGAGGGGGCGAGCGTTTTTTCCCTGCGCCGTTGTGATCGCGACGAATGGTTCTTTGGTGAAAGTCCAAACGATGGATTGGCCGTCTGGCGTCAGTGCGGCCGATTGGACGGGAGGAAGGGCGCTGTCGGTAGGGCGAGTGGGAATCCAAACTCGGTGATTCCCATTCTGTGTGACAACGATGCGAAATACGGAACTGTCTTTTTCGCGCGCAACGACGAGTGCTTGTTTCTGTGAGAGGTCGGTTGTGATCAGCCAGGACGAAGCGGAATCTTTGGAAATACGCTCGCGATCAAAGAATAAATCAGTGGAGAACGAGAAGGGCTGTGGTGCGGTGCTGGCCATCGAGGCTGTCGGCGGTGTGCCGAACTTGGTGACGTAGGAATCGAGGATGCGGCTCGGCTGTTTCTCCTGTTCGGATGAGCTTGCGATGATCAAGCGGCCGTGTAGCCAGCCGATGGGTTCTGAATGGCCGGCATCGAAGCTGCGCCGTTGCTCGGTGTTGCCAGTGAAGTCGAAAGAGTAAACCTGCCACCGCGAAGAGCCTGGCTTCAGGCTGGAGTAGGCGACGATGCCGGTGCCCATCGGAACGGGATGACGTGCGAGGCCGGCCATAGGAAGGCTGATGGCCTTGACGGGTTTTCCGGGGAGTGAGTAGGCGGCGCCGGAGAGCTCAACAGGTGTGAGAGCGGGAGAGTCCGCCAGTGGTTGAGAACTCGTCACGCCACCCATTTTTGACATTGGGACGGACTTACAGCCCACCAGAGTGGCGAATGGGCCGAGGAAAAGTATCGAGGCGGCGATGAAGGGGAGGAGTCTCGGCTTGGTCATTTCGTCCTTAAATTGAGCGTCGTATCGATGGCTTTGCGAATGAGGCTGGATGGGACTTTCGCTTTGAGGTTCTGCAGCGGAATCCAGCATTCGTTCTGTGGTGAAGGTCGTGAACGGATGGAGGTGTTTTGATTTTTCGCCGGTAGCTCCACGTAAATATCGTGATGAGTGACAGATCCGCGGAGGTGAAAGCGCTTTGGTTTTGTCGTTTTGATTGTGGCCGTGCCGGGCAAAATCCAATGACCTTTGAGAAAAGGAGCATAGTCATTTTTGATGAGGCGAACGGCACCTTTTTTAAGGGTGACTTCGGGTTTCCAGTGCCAGATCTCGAGAGTACGGCGTGGGCGTGCGAGTGGTAGTGCGCTGGGAGAAAGTTTTCCGGTTCTGTGTTGGTAAGCGACGCAGGCGTTACGGAGCGGGCAGAGCATGCAGCTCGGAGATTTTGGGGTGCAGATGGTGGCGCCGAGCTCCATCATCGCCTGATTGATGTCGCTGGGATCGCATTTTTTTTCCGCCGCCCAAGCGTCAGCACGGGCTTGTAGGATTTTTCGTTCGGCCGGTTTCCACCACTCGGATCGGCGTCCATCGACACGACTGATGACGCGAATCACATTGCCGTCCAGCACGCCGACGCGCTCGCCGAAAGCGAGGCTTGAAACGGCGCGCGCAGTGTAATCACCAAATCCGGAATATTCGAGTAGCTCTAAGTGTGTTTGTGGGAACGAGCCGCTGGCTGCAATGTTCTTCTGCAGAGCCTGAGCTGCGCGATGAAGGTTGCGCGCTCGCGAATAGTATCCCAGTCCAGCCCAGTACTCGAGCACGTCCTCGACCGAGGCCGCAGCGAGTGTTGCGAGCGTCGGAAAGCGGGTCATGAAGCGATCGTAGTAGGGAATGACGGCCGCGACCGTTGTTTGTTGAAGCATGACTTCGGAGATCCAGATTCGATACGGATCGCGCGACGTGCGCCATGGCAACGTGCGGCGGACTCCTTGGTACCACTCGACTAGATCTTCAATGAATTCAGGCGTCTCACTCGGCATCACGTTTGAGACTTTAGCGAAGACGGCGCACACCTGTCATTGCGGAAGAAATGATTTGTGCTAGCGTATCGGCATGGCGAATAAGTTTGTGCCTGTTTCGGGCCGTGAAATGCCGCGTTTTTCGGGAATTAAAACGTTTTTCCGCATGCCGCACGTTGATCCGGTGTCGGATTACGATGTCGGCATCGTCGGCGTTCCATTTGACGGTGGCTCAAGTTACCGCACGGGGCAGCGTTTTGGCCCGCTTGGTGTGCGCGAAGTGTCATCACTCGGCCGTGTGTTTCACTGGGGCCGCATGCAATCGTTCACCGAGAAAATTCGCGTTGCCGACATCGGCGATATTCCGATTGTGCCGGTTGATCTTGCGAAGTCCTATCAGCGCATCGAAGATTTTTACGACAAGGTTTTGAGCGGGAGTTCGCGCCGCCTCATCGCTGTCGGTGGCGATCACTCGGTGACGCTACCGATGCTTCGCGCTGTTCGAAAGAGTGTGGGAAAACCCGTTCGCGTCATTCACTTCGATGCACACATGGACACTTATCCCGCCGCTTGGGACTGTGAGTATCATCACGGCTCGTTTCTCCGCCACGCGGTTGAAGAGGGCTTGGTTAATGCGTCTGGCTCATTGCAGATTGGTCTGCGCGGGCCGCTCGCCGGGCGCGATGATCTCGACTTTGTTCAAAAGCACGGTCTGCGTGTTGTACAGGTCGACGACATTCGGCGCGGTGCCGGTGTTTCAGACTTTATCAAAACGCTCCCTGATTTTGGTGATGATCCGACATACATCACCTTTGATGTCGATTGTTTGGATCCAGCCTACGCACCAGGGACGGGCACGCCCGTTCCCGGTGGTCTCACCACATACGAGACTCAGCAGATTCTTCGCGCTCTGCGCGTGAAGCGACTTGTTGGTGCCGATGTTGTCGAAGTATTGCCTGCCTATGACTCAAGCGAGATCACTCAGCTTGCGGCCATGGACACGCTGTTTGAAATTTTAGGATTGATGGCGGGATCCACCCGCTAAACGAAAGGGACTTTGATGAAAACGTATTGGTTATGATGAGTTTGGTTTTGGGAATGGGTTTTGGCACACAGGCTTTTGCTGCTGACGAAGCTTCGCCAGCTGACGGAGCTGTGACGACAACTGCGGGTGCCGCCACGACAGCGGCTGACACTGCGGCGACTTGTATGAAAGATGGCAAGGCCTGCGATCCGGCCAACTGCCCGCACGCGCAAAATGGCGAGGCATGTCCTCACGCAAAAGATGGCACCTGCCCGCACATGAAGGACGGCAAAGAGTGTCCAATGATGGGTAAGGGCGGCAAAATGAACGGCAAGATGGACGGAAAAATGAGCAAGAAAATGGCGAAGATGCATAAGAAAATGCACGGCAAAATGAAAGCCGACGCTGCTGCCGCTGCGACTGACAAAGCCGCCGATGCTCCAACAGAAAAGAAATAAGCGCTTAACGCGTGAGTTTTATCTGCGCGACACGATTCAGGTCGCGCGTGACTTGCTCGGAAAAGAGTTGGTCCGAATTCTGCCCGATGGCCAAAAGCTTTCGGGCATTGTTTTAGAGACCGAAGCCTATCTTGGTCTCGAAGATCCCGCCTGTCATAGCTATAGCCCGAGCGGCCCCAGGCGAACCGCTCGCACCGAGGTGATGTTTCACGTCGGTGGCGTCGCCTCTTACGGATCGATCGTTCGCTAAACGGTCGTGCTCTTGATTCTGCTGGTGAGCTCTTTATCGCTCAAGGTGTGGAGGTTTCCGAACGGCACATCGAGACCACGTCGCGAATTGGAATCGCAGGCTCAGGCGACGCTGCCGCTTGGCCGCTCCGCTTTGTCTGCTCTCGTGAGTTTTCCGAGTCACTTCAGCAGCTTATCTTTCCCTAACCCCTTTCCGAACTAAGTTCGAAAAGGGGTCAGGGGGAATTTCCGAACTTAGTTCGGAAATTGGCGAGTGGTAAGGGGGCGCGCTGGCGAAAAGGACCGCGCGCAAAACTAACTCAGGAGGGAGGCGGCTTTGTTGAGGGCGGCGCTCGCTTTGTCGAGCTGGTCGCCGGCGCCTTGGGCGAAGTCTGGTCGACCTCCGCCGCGTCCGCCCATTTCTTTTGCGACTTCGCCGAGAATCTTTCCGGCGTTCAGAGCGCCGACGAGATTCTTTGAAACCGAAACGATGATCGGATGCTTGCCGCCGCCGGCGCCATCCGGGCCGCGGCCGATCAGGCAAACGACGCCCGAGCCGATTTTGTCGCGCAGTTGATCGGCGACTTTTGCGAGCACGTCGCGGTCGTCGATCTCGAGGCTAGCGCCGACAAATTTGCTGGCGGTGCCCTTGGCGTCGAAGGTGCGGGCTTCGCGAGCGAGAGAGTCGACGTCGATCGCGGAGCCTTTGAGCTTTTGATTTCGCGTTCAAGCTCCTTCACTTTGTCTTTCATGCCTTCGATGTAAGTGGCGAGCGGAGCCTGCGTGCCGGCAACTTCGCGTGCGTGAGCAGCTTCGTCGGCGGCAACAAGCAGGTGGCGAAGGGCGCGATCGGCCGTTGTGGCCTCGATGCGCCGAACGCCGGCGGAGACGCCACCTTCGGATAGAATTTTAAAGAGGCGAATGACCGAGGTGTTGGTGACGTGTGTGCCGCCGCAGAGCTCGGTCGAGAAGCCCCCCATTTTGATCACGCGAACGCGGTCGCCGTACTTTTCTCCGAACAGCGCAATGGCGCCCATGTCCATCGCGTCGGCGTGCGACATCTCGCGGGCGTCGACTGGCGTGGCTTTGCCGATCTCGAAGTTCACCATTTCTTCGATGCGGTGAAGTTCTTCGCGCGAAAGTGCTTTACCGTGAGTGAAGTCAAAGCGCAGGCGCTCGGAGTCGACCAAGCTTCCGGCTTGGGTCACGTGCGTGCCGAGCACTTTGCGAAGAGCGGCGTGCAGCAAGTGAGTCGCTGAGTGATTGTTCGCCGTTGCTTGGCGGGCCATCTCTTCGATGTCGATGACGACTGCATCGCCGGTCGTCAGTTTTCCTTCGAGGATGCGAACGTGGTGGAGATGGATCTCATCTTGTTTCGTCGTATCGAAAATCTCGGCGTGAAGGCCGCCGGCGCCACTGAGAGATCCGCGATCTCCGGCCTGGCCGCCGCTTTCTCCATAAAATGGCGTTGTATTGAAAATCGCAATGCCTTCGTCGCCAGCTTTCAATTCGCCGACTGCAGATTTTCCATTGGAAAGGAGCAGTGTTCGCGCCGAAGCTTTGTGCCCTTGATATCCAGTGAACGCGGTCGCACCTGACCTGGACTTTACTTCTTGAGCGATTTTTACGAGGTGTGCGCCGTCGGCATTGCTCTTGAATTTTGAACCACTGCCGGCCTTTGCTTTTTCGCGGGCTTCGTCCATCTGTTTTTCAAAGCCGGACTCGTCAATGACGAAGCCCTGCTCGTTGGCCATGAGCCGCGTGAGGTCGACTGGGAAGCCAAAAGTATCGTAGAGCTTGAAGATCGTGGCACCATCGACAGTCTTAACGCCGCGATGAGAGAGCTTCGAGAGTGCATCGTTCAGAATTTCAGTGCCCTGATCGAGTGTCGAGAGGAAGCGTGTGATCTCGTCGCGAACCGTGGTGACGACGAGGTCTTGGCCACGCTTCAGCTCGGGATAGAACTCGGACATCTCATTGATCACGACCTGCACAGTTTGAACAAAGAGCGATGGATCATCAGACAGCTTGCGACCATAGCGAATCGCTCGGCGCATGATGCGGCGGAGAACGTAACCGCGGCCTTCGTTCGATGGCAGGACGCCGTCGGCAATCAAAAAGGCGCAGGCGCGCGAGTGATCGGCGACAACGCGCATGGCAGCCACTTGTTCGCGAATGTCGGCGTGCTTTGCGAGAACCTTGTAGTCGCTGACATAGTCTTTGCGCGCGATTTGCGCGGCCTTCGTGATGATCGGCATGAAGAGATCGGTGTCGTAGTTGTTTGGTCGCCCTTGTAGCATCGCGGCCCAACGTTCAAGACCAGCGCCAGTATCGACCGATGGCTTTGGCAGTGCGTGGCGGCCTGTGCCGTCCTCGTTGAACTGCATGAAGACGTTGTTCCAAATCTCAACGTAGCGATCACCTTCACCGCCCATCACGGATGGCTTTGAAGGATCAAGATCGGCTTCGGGGCCGTGGTCGTAGAAAATTTCTGAGCAGGGACCGCAGGGGCCGGTATCGCCCATCCTCCAAAAGTTATCTTTTTCGCCCAGGCGATAGATGCGTTCGCGAGGAACTCCCTCTTGCTTGTGCCAGATGTCGGCGGCCTCATCATCGTCTTGAAAAACAGTGACGTAGAGTTTGTCTTTTGGAATCTGCAATTCCTTTGTGAGGAGCTCCCACGCAAAGTGAATCGCATCCTTTTTGAAGTAGTCGCCAAACGAGAAGTTGCCGAGCATTTCAAAGAAGGTGTGGTGGCGAGCGGTGAAGCCAACATTCTCAAGGTCATTGTGCTTACCACCGGCGCGCACGCATTTTTGCGATGTCACAGCGCGCGAGTAGTTTCGCTTTTCGAGACCGAGGAAGAGGTTTTTAAACTGGTTCATCCCGGCGTTGGCGAAAAGAAGCGTTGGATCGTTCTCAGGAACGAGCGAACTCGACGCCACATTCTGGTGGCCGTTTTTCACAAAGTAGTCGGTAAAGAGCTGACGGATCTCGCGTGAAGACATCGAATTTTTCATAATAGGCACCTATTTAAGCGGATTTTCTTTCAAGAGGCGAGCGTAGACAGCTTGCGCCGTTTGCGAACTGAAGCCTCGACCGACAAGCTGGCGGACGACGCGAAGCCTCATGGCGGACTCAAGAGAGCGCCGAGGATCTTTTTTGTGGTCTTTTTCGGCAGAACGGAGGAGGCGTGCCCAGGCCTTCTCGGCCATTTTTGCGGCAGCGGCGGTCTCATCGGTTTCGCCACTGGCGGCGGCAGCAGTCGGGAGGCCTTTTTTCATGAGCCATTGACGAATTTGCTGCGTGGATTTTCCGCCTCGCGAAAGCCTGGCGGCTTCGCGGTGGGCGAGCTCATTTTCGCTCGGGAGCCAGCGGCGGTCTTCGGCCTCCGCCAATGCGGCTTCGATTTCATCTTGCGTATGCTCGGCGCGTTTGAGTTTTTCGCGGAGCTCTTTTCGGGAGTGGTCGCGTTTGGCGATAAGCCCCATCAGCCGATCAAAGGCCGAAAGCTTGGCGCGAGGAGTTTTACTCTTCGTCTGGGGGTGGGATGTCCGCCGTGCGGTCGTCGATCTCGAGTTCGAATCGTGCATTCATCGAATTCCACTCTTTGCGGTTCTCGTCGTCAAATTTTGACTGACCGCCGCCGCCGATTCCGCCGGTTTGGTCGCTCAGATGTCCAGCGGAGTGTCCCGCCGCAACGCCGCTGAAGCGCAACTGGAAGTCGTCAGGGTTAGTCGACATACGAAGCGCCTCTTGGTAGTCGATCATTCCCGATGTCACCAGATCAAACAGGCTCTGATCAAAAGTCTGCATGCCAAAGGTTTCGCGGCTCTCTTCCATGATTTGACGGAGCGACTGAGTGCGTTCGGCCTCTTCAATACATTCGCGCACGCGCTGATTCACCAGGAGGATCTCAACGGCCGGCACAAAGCCGGTCTTATCGAGGCGGCGACAAAGGCGCTGCGAAACCACGGCCTTCAGAACGCCAGCGAGCTGACGTCGCACCTGATCGTGTTGATAGTGATCGAAGACGCTTAGAATTCGACTAATCGACTCTTGCGCGTCGTAGGTGTGCAGAGTGGAGAGAACCAAGTGCCCTGTTTCTGCTGCGGTGAGGGCGATCTCCATCGTGTCGCGATCGCGCATTTCTC
Source organism: Bdellovibrionales bacterium (assembly GCA_016713885.1). Classification (GTDB taxonomy): domain Bacteria; phylum Bdellovibrionota; class Bdellovibrionia; order Bdellovibrionales; family JAMPXM01. The sequence continues at coordinate 97,400 of JADJOF010000013.1, forward strand.
CTATGAGAATGACGTCGGGATCTTGCCTAAGGCCTGAGCGAAGCGCGTGGGCGAAAGTGGAGGTGTCTTGGCCAACTTCGCGCTGCGAGATGATGCTCTTTTTGTCGCGAATCAGAAACTCGATTGGATCTTCGATGGTGAGAATGTGTTTGTTCTTACTGTTGTTGATCTCATTGATGATCGAGGCGAGTGTTGAGCTTTTTCCCGAGCCGGTTATGCCGGTGACAAGAACGAGTCCTCGTTCAAACTCGGCAATTCCCTTGAGGACTGGCGGTAGATTGAGGCTGTCGATGGTTGGTACAAGAGATGAGATCGTTCGAATAACCATGCGCACGCTGCCGCGCTGCCTAAAGACGTTGACACGAAAGCGGCCAAGGCCAGAGATGCCAAAGCCGCAGTCGACCTCTTTCATTTTTTGAAAAATCGCACGTTGCTCGTCATCGAGAACTTCGTGAGCGAACTGCTCGACCTCTTGCGCCGAAAGCTGTGTCAGCCCCGTACTCAAGGTCGAAGTTTGCCGTGTTTTCGAATCACGGGGACGAGACCGGCTTTTAAATGAACGTCGCTTGCCTCTTTGGCGAGCGCCATCTCGAGAATTTCTTTAAGCGTCAGAGACATAGCGCCATCAGAATAGCGCGATCAGGTGGCGCCGGCTTTGACTTTGATGGGGGCCCGGGCGAACGTCGGGCGGTGAAACGCTATCAGTTTTGGATCGATCTTGTGGCCACGTGTGGATTTGTCGGACGAATTCGTCCTGCGCCCGGAACCTGGGGCACGCTCTGGGGAATTCCACTCGGACTTTTACTGATTCGTCTCGGGCCGCTCGGCTACATGTTGGCAACAGGCGTGCTTATTATGGTGGCAATTGTCGCAGCCCAGTTGCACGAAGCCGTGCATGCGGGCGATGTCGACGGCAGTGGCGCGCCGCGAGACGTGCATGATTCGCAAGAGGTCGTGATTGACGAAGTTGTCGGCTATCTTGTCGCTTTCACTTGTCTTCCTATGAACTGGACATCCGTCGTGGCGGCGTTTGTGCTTTTTCGTGCACTTGATATTGTGAAGCCCTTCCCGATCTCTTGGCTTGATCGAAAAGTGAAAGGTGGGCTCGGCACAGTGGTTGATGATCTCGCAGCGGGCCTTGTTGCCAACGTGATTTTACAGGCGGTTCTCTGATGACCGGTACAGCACAGGCTCATCCATATGGGCAGCTGCGCGAATCAGTGGCAACTTTGGCGGGGCTGCTTCGCGCGCGCGGGGAGCATTTGTCGTGTGCTGAGAGTTGTACCGGCGGTCTTTTGTCGGCGCGGATTGCGGCACTGTCAGGTGTGAGCGATGTCTATGTAGGTTCGGTGATCGCGTATTCGAATCAGGTGAAGACGGGCCTGCTGGGTGTCCCGGAGAGTTTGATTCGTCAGGTGGGGGCGGTCTCGACATCGGTTGCAGAGGCGATGGCGCACGGCGTTCGAAAGCGGATCGGCACCGAGTGGGGTATCAGTATCACGGGGGTGGCGGGTCCGTCGGGCGGCACGCTGCATAAACCGGTGGGGACTGTATGCTTCGCCGTGTCTGGGCCAGGAGTTGAATGGTCGACGATGATGAGGTTCGATGGCGATCGTGAGGCGATTCAAGAGCAGTCGGCGCATTATGCGATTGTGATTCTGAATGCCGCACTGGGGGCGGGTCTCGACGGATTGAACACAGCGTTCGGTCCGCGAACTGGGCTCTGAGTTTTAAGTAAAGAGGAAGTTCAAAAACAGTTTTGAGGGAACACAAAACTATAGCGCGCGAGGGGAATGGCCTTCGCGATTTGAAAAGGGGAGGCATCATGCCGACACCACAACAGACAGCAGCAGCGGGTAAAGGTCTCGACAAGGCAGCGGAGAAAGCCAACGCCGAGCGCTCAAAAGCGCTTGAGCTTGCAGTGGGAGCCATCGAGAAGCAGTTCGGTAAAGGTTCGATCATGCGTTTGGGTACAAACCAATCGCTCTATAAAGATACAGACGCCATTTCAACTGGCGCGCTCTCGTTGGATATCGCTCTTGGAATCGGCGGTCTCCCACGCGGTCGTATCGTTGAGATCTATGGACCAGAATCATCTGGTAAAACAACACTCGCGTTGTCGGTGATTGCGCAGGCGCAAAAAGCCGGTGGCGTTGTCGCCTACGTCGATGCCGAGCATGCACTGGATATCGCTTACGCGCGCAAACTCGGTGTACGCACCGAAGATCTTTTGATCTCGCAGCCCGACACAGGCGAGCAGGCCCTTGAGATCACGGAAACTCTGGTTCGCTCTGGCGCACTCGACGTTTTGGTTATCGACTCGGTCGCGGCACTCGTACCGCGCGCGGAGATCGAGGGCGAAATGGGAGATTCGCACGTCGGTCTGCAGGCGCGACTCATGTCGCAAGCTCTGCGCAAACTGACGGCTGCTATTTCGCGCAGCCAAACGCTTGTGATCTTCATCAACCAGATCCGTATGAAAATCGGCGTGATGTTCGGTAACCCCGAAACTACAACTGGTGGTAACGCACTGAAGTTCTACTCGTCGGTTCGTCTTGATGTTCGCCGCATTGGCGCCATCAAAAATGGCGAAGATGTGGTCGGCAACCGCACGGCTGTAAAAGTCGTGAAGAACAAGATGGCGCCACCGTTTGCGAAGGCTGAGTTCGACCTGATGTACGGCGAGGGCTTCTCGCTCGAAGGCGACATCGTTGACCTTGGTGCTCAGCACAACATCATCGAAAAGTCAGGCGCTTGGTATTCGTACAATGGCGAGCGCTTGGGCCAGGGTCGCGATCAAGCGAAGACGTTCTTGAAAGAGCACAAAGAATTGGCGGAACAGCTCCGCACAAAAATTCTCGAACTCCACAAGATCGGTATGATCGCTCCGACCGTCGAGTCGGGCGCAACAGAAGACGATGGTGACGACGTCGAGTTTGCTCCGGCAGCGGCTGGAAAGTCGACGCCAGCAATGGCTGCGACGACGGCATCGACGGCGACTGCAGCTGTGAAGTCGGCCGTGACGGCTTCGGCCACGGCGGCCCTTCCTCCGAAAGACGCTTTGAAGAAAGCGACGGAAGAGAAGAAGACGTCGGCAATTCCGGCTTCGAAAAAGAACTAAACCTCACGAAGGTTAATCTTTGCTGAAAAATGAGAAAGCCGCTGGAGAAATCCAGCGGCTTTTTTTATTTCTATCAGAGTACCCACGTATTCGACTAGGGCACCGTTTTTCGTCCTGGGTACTTTCCGAACTAAGTTCGAAAAATGGGGAAGGCGATTTTCCGAACTAAGTTCGGAAAGTATCTCGGCTATTTTCGTACACCCTGAGCCTCTGGTTTCGGGTACACTCCAATTGCCGATTTGATGTCGCTGAAGATTGCAGAGTCGATCTTACCGGGATTCTTTTTGCAGAACTCGGTACGCTCGTTGTGTTCCTTCATCATTTTCGTCAGGAGCGCCGGCCGGGAGTTTTCTGGAATAGCTCTCTGTATCAGCATTTTTTCATATTGCTTTCGAGTTTCATCTGCTGCGGCGCCCTCGTGGGACGCCAACGTGATTCCCTGTTTGCCAGCATGCATCGAAGATAGTTTCCAGCCGCCATCAACAAAGCGGCACTCCAACTTCACACCATACCCTTCTGCGACGGACTTCACGGGATGATAGGCGGCAGCGATTGCTCCGAGTGTGCCTCCGATTTTTATAAATTTCTGAATTTTTGGAATTTCATCGGGGCGGATTTCACGCAGCCCTTTGCCAATCATGCCGTCGCTGTCTCCTTGCCATACGCTTACGAGACCTCCTGCGCCAAGGCCGGCTGCAAAGGCGCCACCACCCATGACACCAGCAAACGCGGCTCCAGAGGGTAATCCTTCTTTGCAACCTTCGAGATAAGTTTTGTAGTTTTCTTTGTAGTGAACACCATAAGCACAGCCGGCGGCCGAGCCTACGACAGCGCCGCTGACAGCTCCACCGACTGCGCCAATGACGGCGTGACGAAGAACGGTTCCCGCGACGACCACGACGAGTGGAACGGGAACGACGGCGTGGGCTTGCGGAATGTGAGTGAGAAGTGCAAGAGAGGGCGATGTTCGAAAGTGATGGAGGAGCCCCACTGTCTTTGATGACTCAACGGCGGCGCGAACTCCGTTTGAAAGATCAACGTCTTGAGCGGGTTTTCCGTTCATGAGAAGGGTGCCCAGTTCGTTTCCGAGTTCAAAGGTAAAAGACTGACCTTGCATCGAAACTTTGATTCCATTTTTTGTCGTGACGATCTTCGGAGCTGGCGCATCGTTGAAAATTTCTTTGAGGTAGGTGCGGTCGTCGCTCGTGAGAGTGCTTTCAGGGCCATAGAGTTTGTCGAAGAATCCTTGCATCGTTTTCTCGTTACGAGCGAGAGTTGAGAGCCCAAGAAACCAGGCCTTAGTTTCTTTTTTATAGCGATCTTCAATACTTTTACTGAGCACGGTTTGAATTTCAGGCGTCTTCATGATAGCGGCGATTTGCTCTGGCGAGAGTGCCGACTCGGCCGCAAAAGTCTGCGGCGTGCTGAGGAGAGCTGAGGCGAAGCCAATGAGAAGAAACGGCGTGATTAATGTATTCATAATTTTAATTGTAGCGAGACGGGTTGGTGTTGGAAGTCTAGAAGACGACGGAGTGGCGGTGGCCGAGGATTTTGTCGACCTTTGTCGAGCACTTTGTTTAGCGGGCGAGGGGGAAGAACTGAATATTGAGTTGGCAGACTTGGTCGGCGTCTTTGGCTTGGCCGAGGGATTCGAAATCGTGGATGAAGCGACGGATGAGTCTCTTGGCTTCGGGCATTTGGTCGCGGCGCACGGCGAGAGTCAGGCCGCTGATCTCGCGATCGCTAACATCGAACTGGCGGATTGATTTTGCGGCGTTGGCGATCATTGCTTCGTGGAAGCGTTTGAGTCCTTCGCTTGCGAGGTCGTCGTCGGTTTTGACGAACTTTGACACGCGCTTAATTTTGCCGGTCGCGCTTTTTTTAAGAAGTCCGACCTCGAGAAGCGTATCGATTGCATTGGTGAGCTCGGATTCGTTGACGGGAAATTGCAGGCGCTTGGCGATTGCGGCGGGGGCTCCGTCAAAGTCTTTGAGCAAAGTCATCTGGCGGATGGCGTAACAGTACCAATGGGAAATCGCGAGAAAGGTTTTCTGGTCGAGCTTTTTTGGGGCTTTACCTGAGGCGAGTTTTTTAAGTCGTCGGCGAGAAGGTGTTTGAGGCGATTGCGGTTGGTGCCGGTTCTTTGAACTTTGGCAAACTCGATGAGATCGAGAAAGTAGTCGCGCTCGCGTGGCTCAAAGCCGAAGTAGTCGACCAGGCGTTCGCTGATGGTGTTGCCTGGATGGCGCTGGCCGTTGAGAATCATGTTGAGTGAAGTGGTTGAGCCGAGCTTGAGCTTGCGAGCCCAGAGGCCAATCGACCAGCGCGGATTGCTCTTGCGCTTGTGGGTCGCGTGATCGCGCAAAAACTCCCGATAGTCGGAGTACTTCAGAACAGACTTCAATTCGGCTCCAGTTTAAGCGAAAGGCTTCCTTCGACGTATTCGTAGGTCGTCGACTCCGAGCTCAGATTGGAGTCGTCAAACGTGAGGGTGATGACCAGATCGAAGTCCGTATAGGTCGTGGGATAGGGGTCGTTGGTTGGATAGCTGCATTGAATATAGGCCGGTGCGCGAAAGTTATAGAGCCGGCGGTAGCTGTTGCTGGTCGCATAGCGCCACCTCTCCCAGCTCATACCATGGAGACGGTAGCCTAAAAGTTTGCCGGAGTGTCCTTGTTTGATCGGGCAGCGGAGTTTGTTAGTGATCTCGGAATCGAGCGGGAAGGCGTTGCGACTATCAGAAAGCAAGAGCGACGTCTGTGCACCTTCATAAAAAGTGTCGAGCGCTGTTGCATCGGAGTGAATGGCGAGCATCTCGATGCGGGCCGGTGTGCGTTCTGGATTCTCGCCCCAGTTGTCTGTCTTTAAGCGGTCCATCTCGGTCGCGGAATAGGCGCGAACTTTTGCACCAAGAAGATCGAGAAAACCTTCCTCGGCGGGCGTTGAGTAGGTGCCCTGATGGTGAGCGAGTTCGTGAATAAGAATGGCGATGGCCGTGCCGACATCGACGGGTTCAACGCGTCCGGAGCTTGATGGAAGATAGAGTAAATCGAGGTTCAGGTAGATCGGGTCACCGATGTTATTGCCTGTGACGGCAACCCGCGGTTGGCCGCCGATCGTGAAGCGCGTGGGGTTGGTGGCTCCGGACTCGAAGATCAGCGCGGGTTTCGTTTTTAGTTCTTGAGCAAGGCTCCGTTGGATCTTCTCAAGAAGTATTTTTTCGCTTCCAGAAACGCATCTCGCAGCAGTCAGGCAGGACCGTACAATCCAGCCGAGATTGAGATGAGCGTATTGGAAGTTCTGTTCGACGATGCCGCCGCCGTTTCCGGCCTGGTCTCCTCCGCCGCGCGTGGTGGCTGAGGTGTTCAAGCTCATTGCGAGGATGAGGACAAAACCGATTGTGCTGTTGTGCAGAATTCTCATGTGAATAATCTAAGCGTAGGCGTTTTCAGACTTCAATAGGAGGCTGACGCTGTGAGCAGGTTTGCTCACGATTTTACTCCAGACTGGCCTAGGCTGGGGTAGCCGGAGCATCGAGTGTAATGGACGATCAGAATTATGCGCAAAATTTCAGTTTTTCAGATCATAATTGGGAGTCTTTGGTTTCTGGTCTCTCTGATTGGTGCGGGCGGTTTTGGGTATGCACTGCATGCTTCGCTGCCGCCAACAGAGTATCGCTCAATTTTCGTCGTTTTCGCAGGCGGAGTCGGATTTTTAGTCCTGCACCTAGCATTGGTGCGGTTGCTCCTATGGTTGTTTCCGATTCCAATCGGCGATATTGCTCCGGGTTCCGCTTCGGAGCGGAACTATCATATCTATCTGGTTTATATCTTTTTGGTTGTTCAGCCGCTGACTCAAGGACGCTTACTGCCGGTGCCCATGACTCGCTTCGTGAATCGCGTACTTGGAGCGAAGATTGCGGACAATACCTATACAGCTGGAGCAATTCTTGATCCTCAGTTCGTGACGATTGGAAGTTCGACTCTTTTGGGAAATTCGAGTCTTCTTGTGCCGCACGTTCTTGAAGGCACACGCATTGCGCATTTTCCAATTCGTATTGGAAGCCATGTGACGATCGGTGCCCAGGCGATCATCATGGCCGATGTTGAAATCGGGGACCGAGTGATTGTGGCGATGAACTCCGTGGTTGCGAAGGGAACGAAAATTGGCGACGGCGAAGTTTGGGGAGGAACGCCGGCGCGTCGACTGTCCTGAGCCGAGTTGCGAAACCGGAAAACGGGGCATACTGTTACGTTGTGAAAAGAAAAATCCTCATATTGATGATTGCGCTGCTCTTGGTACCAATCGGGATGTACCAACTTAGTCGCAGTGGCGAGCGGCCGTTGGCGGCGAATGCAATGGATGTTGAAAAGGCAATCGGTGTGTGGAGTTTCTCCGGTATTGATGAGCGGCTCCACGAGATTGAGATCGGGGCATCGGACGCAAAGCTTGCGCGTATCCGACCAAAACAAGAGAAGCAGGTGTACTGGGCACAAAGCAAGAAAACGAAGACGCCGGTCAGTTTTGTTTACATTCATGGTTTTTCAGCGGGCCCACTCGAGCTTGAACCAACAATTCAAAAGTTAGCCGCGATGTCGAAAGCCAATCTCTTTGTCACGCGTCTGCGGGCTCATGGTCTTGAAAGTGGCGCGGCCTTTCGTGACGCTCGCGCGGAGGACTGGCTCGCCGATGCGATCGAAGCAATTGCCGTTGGTCATTTGATAGGTGAGAGAGTTGTCGTTGTCGGGATGTCGACGGGCGCCTCACTCGCGCTATTGGCGACAGAGGCTCTGGGTCGGCATCGTCATGAGCTTAAGCCTGATGGGTTGATTCTGTTGTCGCCGAATTTCAGGTTGGCGAATCGAGGAGCCGACGTCTTGATGCCAGAGGTGATGGCGCCGTTTACGGAGCTCGTCATGCGAGCTGTCGAGGGAGGCGAGCACGAGTTCCCGCTACGAAACGAATTGCACAGAGAGCGATGGACGTCGCGATATCCCATTGAGGCTGCTGTGCAGCTGATGCGTGTCCTGAGGGCGCTCGCAACCCTACGGCTTGATGATGAGTTACTTGCCGGCATTCCGCGTTTGTTGCTCTATACCGCAAAGGACACGGTTGTTTCGGTTACCGAGATCGAGCGGCGTCTTGAGATTTCACGCTCCGAGGAATTGACGGCGAGGAATTGGGTGCATGGTGACCATCATCAGCTGGCCAGTCGTGCCTTCTCACCTGAAAAAATCGATGAGCTGGTGAACGTGATCGATGAATGGGTGATGCGTCAGTCGTTCTCGGTTGGTGGACGCGGAAATTGAACTGTAAATCGCGTGAAAGGTTGGTCGCGATCAAGGAAAAGGCGTGCGTCGTTAGTTTCGGCAAGACGTCTGGAGATGGTAAGGCCAATTCCGGTACCACGACCTTGTGGCTTGGTTGTAAAAAAAGGTTTGAAGAGTTGATCGGCGATCTCAGGCGGAATACTGGGGCCACCGTTTTCAACAGACAAATACACCCACTGTTGATCTTCGCGAACTTCAATGCGCAACCATCGGTCGTCGCCCTCGAGGGGCGGGTGGCTCATCGTGATCGCATCAAAGGCATTGTTGATGAGATTCATCAAAATCTGTGAAACCTGAACTGGACGAGCGATGATGGTGCTGTCGATGGGCTCGATGTCGACAGCAACTTTAATTTGATTGAGACGGATGCGCTCCTGGCAAATGTCGAGAGTGAAGTCGACAATATTTTTTAGATTTTCGGCGCCAACGGGATCGGTGTCGCCAGAGCGAGAGTAGCTCCGCAGGCCATGAATTGTTTTTGAGATGCGCGACACCATCTCGATAATTTTGTGAGAGCTTTCTTTCATTTCGGCGGTGTCGCCCGTTTTGGCCGCGGCCTCGAGGAGCGCAGCCTTGCCCATAATAACCGTCAGCGGATTGTTGATCTCATGAGCGATGCCGGCTGCCATTTCTCCTAGAGCAACAAATTTGGAAGCGGACGAAAGTTCGGCAAAATTCTCCTTCATCTTTTCAGTCATGTCCCGGAGTCCTCGACTCAGAACACCAATTTCATCTTTTCGGCTTTGTGCGTTTCGATCGAGCTGAATCGAATCGATTCGTCCGGAGCCGATCTCTTGCATTGATCGAGTCAGTGCCTCGATCGGAGTTAGCATGGACTCCGAAAGCCAGCGGTTCAGCGCGAACGCCAGAAGCAACAATGCGACAAAGACACTGATCATCAGATTTCTAAAAAAAGCGATGGGGCGTTCGATGTCCGCTTTCATCACGCGAAAGGCGAGCTTCCAAGATGATTCAAAGTCGCTATCGGCAACTCGCTCGAAGAGAACGGTGAAGGCGTCGTGGGTTTCATACAGGACGCCGCCATTGGCGAGCTTGCGCGGCTCGCCGCGAAGACTGGAGTTGCCGGGTTTGCCGAGAAGCTCTGGGGAGGCGTGGCCTCCTGACTCGAGACGCGAGTAGATGCGCGTTCCATCGCGGGCAAAGATCTGGATGTCAGCTCGAATATCCTGGCTGAGGGGTTCGGAGAGCGGGAGCAGAACGCTCTGGAGGCGCCCGAGTGGAATTGAGGCGAGGACGTAGCCAATCTTAGCCTGTCCTTGTCGTTGAATTCGAGTGACAAAAAGTACGGCGGGACGAAGAGGATTTGCGACGTCAAAAGAATAAACGGGCCCGGCCGCTCGATCGGCCCGGTTGAAAAGCTCGTTTTGGCTGGTTTTGATGCCCAAGTCCAGCTGACCGAGGTCGATCCGCCGAATGCGGTTGCGATCATAGAAGCTGATATCTTGATACATTCGATACCCAAAGCGGTAATCTTCGAATCGGCTGCGAATGGTGTCGCGATCGAGAGCGCGAAAAAAGAAGGTGCTTTTTGCGAGCGTGGCCTGCTCGGCTTTGCAATTGATAAAGAAGTTTTCAACGATGAATAAAGCCTGTCGGCTTGAGCGCGAAAGCTCTTGGACTGCGAGGTTGCGTAGGAATTTTTCGCCGATAACATAGAAGGTGACGCCCAGGCAGAGTGCCGTGAGTAGCATGAGACTCGCATTAAAAACAAAGAGCCGAGTTCGGATCTTCAATTGGGCACCGTTTTTCCGGCCTGTGGGGTCGACTTGCCAGCGTGAAGAGTGGTCTCATCCTCGATTCGGCGAATCGCATTGTCGTTGAGAAGGTCGATAGCGGCAACTTTTGTGCTGGTGACGCCTCTCGCTTCAAAGAAATTCGAGATATTCGTTGTTTCAACTCGAAAAACTCCGTTTTCTGCGAAGCCCTCGGTGTTTTTCTTGAGATCGCAGAGATCGGTATTGCGGGTCATAGATTCGATGATTGAAGACTCTGACCATTCAACATTGTTGGTAAATAGGAACCGCTGGACAATCCGTGCAAATCGAACCGGATCATCGGTGGCGATTTTCTGCGCCTCGAAAATGGCCTGAACGAGGCCGACGTCGACACTGTAGCCGTCGTCCGTCAGTCCCAGGATCTCTTCGCGTACGGCGAGACCGCTGATGACAAGTTGGGGCCTGATTTTTGATGAGAGGAGCGGGCGGAGCCCGGACTTGATTCCAGCACTGAGGACTGGGTCCCATGTGTGGCCAGCGTCGATCTCACCGTCTTGAATGGCTTTAGGAATTTGATCCGGTGCGAAGGTTCGAAATTGAACTTTTTCGGGATCGATACCAGCTGTCCGCAAAAGTTCGAAGATGAAGTATTCGGCCCACGAGTTCATTTCGGCAATGCCGATGCGTTTTCCGATCAGATCGTGAGCGGTGCGAATATGTTTTCCTGCCAGTAGTGTGTCGCCGAGCGAGTAGTCGGTGGCCACGATCATCTGAATGGGAGCACCGAGATCGCGCAGCAGATAGAAGTCGGCGAGGACGCCGGTTGCGGCTGAACTTTCCCAGTTCGAATCCAATCATTCATCTCAATGAGGTTGGGAGCTAAACGAACATCGACATCGAGGCCATACTGCTTAAAAAGCCCGAGCTCTTTCGCGACCGCGATGGGGTAGTAGCCTGCCCAGTCAATAATCGCGATTTGAATGGGGTCGTGAAACCGTCGCTTCGCCGGTTCGCCATTGAGAAAGTGGCTGAGTTGATACGCATAAAATATCGCTGTCGCGAGAGACAAACTGAAGCCAAGGCTCCAGAGCCAGTTTCTTGCGGACCGCGAACTCATGATCGCCAAAGACTCTCCCGAAGCCCACGACCACTCGCTTCAATTTGGGCTGGTGAAAGTATGTATTGTTTCGACGGCCATGTCACGCTGCGTCTTATCAATAAGAAATGTTATACTCAGCGAACTGACCAGGATTTGGTGGTTGGTGATTTTTCGAGCACTCAGGGCTGCTGATAGTTTGCAGATGAGGCTGCGCGAAACCGCACCGCGACAAGTGGCAGTAACGGTGGCCAGGGGAACGGTGTTCAGTGTGAACAGCGAACTGTTGCCTTCAAGACAGCGCACCTGTGCTTCGAGAGCTTCCGCTGGCGCCGTGAACAAGATCTCGGTGCGATTTTCGGTGCTATGGGCCTCGAGTATCTGCGGTAGCGGAAGCTGTGCTGAGCGCAATGTGTCTTCCAGTTTTGCGAAGCCTTGCGAAAGATCGGAGCCGCTGATGCTGACGCGCTGAACGTCAGAGTGTGAGTTGACCGAGAGAACGCTTTCGTTTTCGTAGACGGATTGTTTCACAGGGTTCTCCTTTGGGAGCGAGTCAGCAATACCAACATTTGCGTCTACTTTCGTGCTCAACACCGGAGCGTCACTTTCGGGATGGGCGAGTGCGATGTGGAGTGGCACACCGTGAGTCAGAGCCAATTCGACACTGCGATAGTGCAGAACCTTCGCACCCCAGAAGGTCATTTCTGAAAGCTCGTCGAGTGTTAGATTTTCGATCAGCTTGGCGGCGGGGACGAGCCGAGGGTCGGCGGTGAGGACGCCGTCGACCTCTTTTAGGATCTCGCAGCGTTCGGCGTTGAAGGCGATGGCCATAGCAACAGCAGTCACGTCGGTGCCGCCGCGGCCGAGTGTCGTGATTTCTTTGCTGACGGGCGACACGCCCTGAAAGCCCGCAAGAATGGCGACATTGCCGCGATCGATCTCTTCCTGAACACGATGGGGGCGGACATCGATAATTCGAGCGTTCGAGTGAGTGTCGTCGGTCAGAATTCCAGCTTGTGAACCGGTGAAGCTAATCGCCTTGGCTGCAAGGCCGGCATTCCGGAGCGCATCAGTGAGCGCCATTGAAAAAAGAGCCATGCTCACGCGTTCGCCGGTTGAGAGCAGCATATCGAGTTCGCGCCGATTGGGACTTGGGCTGACGGAATAAGCGAGTTTGATCAATTCGTCGGTGGTTTTGGCCATCGCGCTGACGACAGCGATGACGCCGTAGCCTTGTGCCCGAAGAGCGGCGACGCGTGCGGCGGCGTTGCGAATGTGTTCGGGCGTTGCCAAGCTCATGCCGCCAAATTTTTGAACGATGAGGCGTTGGCGTTGAGAGCGGTCGGTCATTTGATCTGTGTTCCCGGATTCGTCATGGCGACGTACTGAGATACAGCAAGATGGGCCCCTTTGGGAATCCGAATTCGATGCTGACCGATGTCACGGGGGATGAAGCCACGCAACAGCTCGGGATTGAGCTCAGTGAGTGTCCGTTCGCTCACGCCGAGGTAGCGAGCGAGGTTGGCCAGATCGGTGCCGCCGGGGACGGTCACGGTGTCGAACGCGAAGGGCATCATCATCTCGAGATCGCGAAATCCGTAGAGAGCAGGAGCTTTGGCGATGAGGATCGCGGCCAGCATTTTTGGGACATAGTTCCCGGTCTCGTCGGGAAGTGCCCCGCGCTCGACGAGATCCCAGTAGCTGTTGGTGCGATAGCGTTTGATCAGCCGACGAACACCGTTCTCGCCCATGTTGTAGCTGGCGGTGACCAAGTACCACGAGCCGAATTGTTCGAAGAGATCGCTCATGTATCCAATGGCGGCTCGCGTTGCTTTCTCGAAGTCGCGGCGTTCATCAATCCACCAGTCATATTTGAGGCCGTACCGTTCGCCTGTGGGAACGATGAACTGCCAGAGGCCAATCGCATTGGCGTGAGACGCGGCATTGGATGAAAATCCGCTTTCGATCATTGCAACGTAGACGAGATCGAGAGGGAGACCGGCTTTCTTTAGTTCGGTTTGGATAAACGGAACAAAGCGTGAAGACCGCTCAAGCCACCGTCGGAACGATGGGCGCCCCGCTGTCTGGAAATACTTGATCCACTTTTTCACGCGCGAGTTGTAGGTCACAGGAAAGTCGAAGATCAAATGTGCTTCGTTATTTACTTTTGCGCGAACACCAGCGAGCCCCAGGATCGGTGCCGGTGTTTTTGGACGAAGATCGTTCTTCATGGATGCAGGGGGCGGCGCATTCTCTGCCGCTGGCCCTGCCGGAAGGGTTTCAATAGGCGCATTTGGTGTGGCAGCGCTGTCTTTCGAGGTCACCTCAGTCGTGACTTCAGAAATGACATCAGGTTTTTTTTTGGAGCTCGATGGGCGGCGCGATCGGCCCGACAAACGCAGGCTTTCGACTGGCCTTCGCGTTGCGAGACTTTGTGCTGCGAGGCTGAGTCGGTTCGGTTCGCCAAATCGAAACTTGTTGCTCGGTATGAGTCACGCAGCCGGTCAGGCCGCCGACAATACTCATGGCGAGTAAGAGAGAAATTCGTCCTCGAATACTTTTACGGTCGTCCGTGACCTTCATCGGTCCAGTGTACGGGTGACCTTCATTGTTCTGCAACAATACTAGATCTGAGTTGTCGCTTTTGACGCTATGGCGTCGACAGCCGGGTTTTTGGCGGGGCGTTTGTCTAGGCGAGAGGACTGAGAGTCACGAGATTGCGTGCTCGAGCGGCATCAAGGTGTGGCACCGCGCTTGCTCATTGCTCTTAATGAGAATGGACGAGAATGGATGTGCAGTAGGCGCATCCGGACGAAGGTCAGGAGGACCGATGAGTAAGGGCATCTTCACCGCCGTGAGTGGCGCGATGGCTCAATCTGCAAAGCTCGACACCGTTGCCAACAACCTGGCAAACGTGAACACGGTCGGCTTTAAGCGTGACGAGCAGCTCTTTCGCGAATACCTGACGTCCTTCAACAAAGAGCCGGGAGCCATCGAAGCGCCGCGTGTTCCGGCTTCGATCGAATCGTTCTACGCGCATAACGGCGGCGACAAGTCCTTTGTCGATCTTGATGGAACCGCGTCGGACTTTTCACAGGGCACGTTGAAACAAACCGGCAACCCTCTTGATTTGGCTATTGAAGGTGATGGCTTTTTTGAAGTGGCAACACCTGATGGCGCCCGTTTGACTCGTGCGGGAAACTTCGTTGTCGATGGCGACGGCCGACTGATTACAAAACAAGGCTACCCGGTTCAGCGCGAGGGTGGCGGCGAGTTTCAGTTTACCGGATCAGACGTCGTGATTTCATCGACGGGCGAAGTCTTTGAGCGAGGCGAGAGCGTCGGAAAACTCTCGCTCGTCAAAGTCGGAAATAAAGACGCGCTTCTCAAGCAAGGGATGAATCTCTATTCATACAAAGACACGATTGACCCGCTTGTGGGTGTTGCGAATGAGGCGAAGGTCAGTCAGGGCGCACTCGAGGGTAGCAACGTCAACGTCATTCGCGAGATGACGGACATGATTGCGGCGACTCGAACATTTGAGAGCACGCAGAAGGCCATTCAGGCCTACGACCAAATGGCGGGCAAAGTCGTTAACGAAGTTCCGAAATTGAATCAAGGGTGAGGTCTAGATGATTAAATCACTGACAACGGCTGCGACCGGAATGCAGGCGCAACAAACCAATATGGACGTGATCGCCAACAACTTGGCGAACGTTTCGACATCTGGCTTTAAAAAGTCGCGCGCCGAATTTGAAGATCTCATGTATCAAACAGTAAAAGAACCGGGTGCTGTTTCTGGCCTGAACTCGATTTCTCCAACGGGTGTTCAAACTGGATTGGGTGTTCGCACGGCCGCTATTCAAAAGGACTTTGAAGTCGGCGCCGGCAAGATCACCAAGAACGCACTCGATATTCAGATCGAGGGACCCGGATTTTTCCCGCTGCAACTTCCCGATGGGCAGATCGGCTACACGCGCGACGGCCAGTTTAAAAAAGATCCTCAGGGTCGTATCGTCGACAAAAACGGAAACCCGCTCCAACCTGAAATCGTGATTCCTCCGAATGCGGCCGGGATTGACATCTCCGGCAATGGTACTGTTTCGGCAACCGTTGGAAACTCTATGGTTCCACAGGTGATCGGGCAAATTCAGCTGGTCAATTTTGTGAATCCGGCCGGTCTAAAAGCGATAGGTAAAAACGTCTTTATGCCTTCTGGCTCGAGCGGTTTGCCAGTTCAAGGACAGCCGGGACTGAACGGCCTTGGTGAACTTGCGCAAGGTCAAGTTGAAGCGTCGAACGTGAACATCGTTGATGAGATGGTGAACATGATCACCGCTCAACGCGCTTACGAGACAAACTCAAAGGTGATTCAGGCGTCGGATCAGATGCTGCAATCAGTGAATCAGCTGCGGTAAGTCAGATTGGTAAGCGCATTGGTGGACGGGAGTTTGAGTGAGATTGCCTAGAGTTCTTCTGATTGCGGTGTTGAGCTTCGTTGCCATGCTGATGGCGCGCGGCGAAGCCGTATCAGCCTCTCCACTCGGTGTTTTGGCCATTCGGCCGAATGTAATGTTGGCTCCGGAAGGAAGTGGAGCACTTCGTCTTGTTGAGCTTGTCGACCCCGGAACGATCCCGATGGCATCGCGTCCTGAGGTCTTGCGCCATCTTGAAGCCATTGAGCTCACGGATCGTCCAGCGCTGGGTGAAGAACGTTCGTTTTCAGAAGAGGGCCTGCGCGACTTGGTTGGTGAAGCCAACCGTCGGCTTGAAGCAGCGGGGCTTGTGGTTGAATGGCGAATTCCCCATCGCTCGACTGTTTATATACAGACTGATCGTGCGAAAGTCGAAGCCGCGGTTCGCGCGGAGCTGGCGCGATTCTGCGATAGTTGTGAGTTGAAAGTGAATCGGATGGATTGGCCTGCAGTTGAATGGCGCGACGTTGTGAGTTGGCGAGTGAAACCACTGGCGACCCGTCCGCGTGGAAGTTTTGCTGTCGGACTTGAGGTCTCAAGCAAGAATGGCCGAAGCAAAACGATCATGGTGTCTGGGACTTTATCGATGACTCAAGCGGTACCGGTCTTGACCCATTCGATTGGACCTGGCGAAAGAATCTCTGAGCAGGATCTGCAAATGGTGATGCGCGATGTGACCTATGCAACTGATAGCGGTGCACGACCTGAAGATATCGCCGCCTCGGTTGTCAGCCGTGGTCTTGCGGCGGGTGATGTTTTGTGGAAGGGCCTGTTGCGTCGAGAACTGGTTCTCAAGTTCGGCGATCCGGTGCGAGTTCAGGTTGCTGGCGAAAGCTGGGCTATCTCAACTGATGGAATTGCTCAGTCGCCAGCAGCCCTTGGCGATACCGTCAAAGTTAAAGTGAATCGTTCGCAAAAGCTCGTATCAGGAATCTTGAAGGAGAAGGGCCTTGTTGAAATTCAATAGCCGAAACTCTGAATTACTTCGTGTCTGTGTGGCCATCGTGGCAATTGCCTTTGCTATGGGTAGTGCGGGGTGCTCGAGTTTTGGCCGCAGCATGAAAAACATGGTGAGCGGAGAAGACAAACCAAAGGTCACAGGCCCGAAATATTCGGATCAAGACAACCTTCGTTTTCAGGCCGATCGCAAATATCGCCGTATGAACAAGACGCGCTTTGAAGACGAAGCCGAGGTTTCAGCGCAGGCGGGTTCGCTGTGGGTGATGGAAGGCCAAGGTGGATATCTATTTGCGCAAAATCAAACGCGGATGATGGGCGATCTTCTCAATGTGAAACTTGAAGGCGCTCCCAAGCAGCAGCTACAGAGCAAGGTGCGAGTGATTTCAAAGTTGTTGGAACGTCTCGATGCACCGCTGCGGTCGGCGGCGTCGACGGCGCAGAAGCCACAAGGGGCGGCGGGGCAGAATGCGGCACCGCCTTCAGCGGCGCAAGGTGCTGATGCAGCGGCGAAGCCCGATGCACAGGGCGAAGGCGGCGCAGGAGCGGCTACTGCTGCAGGTGAGAAGCCAGTGGATTCGAAGACAGATCCGATCAGTGGCGTGCAGAACGTGCCCACTCGAATTGTCGAGCAGCTCAAAGATGGAAGCTATCGGGTCCGTGGCATTCAGCCCTTCATGATCGGTCGACGCGAGTACAAGGTGATCGTCACCGGCGTTGTTCGACCGGAAGACTTTGATGACGGCGGAATTGATTCGACAAAGCTGATGGACTCGCAATTTGACATCGTGAGCTCGCGCAAAGGAGCCAGCCTATGAGACAAATCCTTGCCCGATTTCTTTTGCTCGAAGTTGCACTTTTGGTTGCGGCCGTTCTGCTATCGGGCGGAAAAGCCGATGCCGCTCGAGTCAAGGACATCGCCAATGTGCGAGGTGTTCGCGACAACCAACTCATTGGCTACGGTATCATCGTTGGCTTAAAGGGAACCGGTGACTCCAAGTCAGAGTTTACCAGTAAATCGGTCGCTCGCATGCTCGATAAATTGGGGATGAAGCTTGAGGACAAAGATGTCTCATCGAAGAACGTGGCGGCCGTTGTTTTGACGGCGAGTCTGCCGGCCTTCGCGCGCGCTGGGAATAAGATTGATATCACCGTGAATTCAATTGGCGATGCATCGTCGCTGGCGGGTGGAACTCTTTTGCAGAGTCCGCTGCGGGCTGCTGATCAGAATATTTATGCTGTTGCGCAAGGGGCTGTGCTCGTGGGGACGGGGAACGACTCGCACTCAACTGTCGGACGACTGCCCAATGGCGGCATCATCGAACGCGATGTGGCTGAAGACTTCACGTCGCGAAAAATGTTTCGTCTGACTTTGCACAATCCGGATTTTACGACGGCTGCTCGACTTTCGAAAAGAATCAATATGGATCTCTCTGGTAAGTACGCCACAGCCAAAGACGCGGGCACCATCGATATCGTCGTGCCATTCTCTTATGAGGGCCGCGCCGTTGAATTGCTGGCGTCGATTGAAGCACTTGAGGTGACACCTGACACGCGTGCGAAGGTGATTGTGAATGAAAAAACGGGCACGGTCGTGATTGGCGATACGGTGAGGATCTCGCGTGTGGCCATTAGCCACGGGGATCTTTCGGTCAAAATTGAAAGTGGTAAGGGAAAGTCGAAAGACGGAGATCGCGTTGCGGTCTTTGATTCTGGAACGAGCGTCGGCGATCTGGTGAAGGCATTGAACCAGATTGGTGTTGCGCCTCGCGATTTGATTACCGTTTTACAGAACATCAAGGCTGCAGGAGCGCTTCAGGGCGAACTTGAGATTCTTTAACCGGACCTTTTGAGGTTCGTGTCCGTGGAGCGTGAGTGAGAAACGTATTCGTGTCGGGAAAAGGTCGGCTGAGTAAAGAATCGGTGAAGACCGACCGGCCAAGACCAGAGATAGGACCAGAACTTGGTATCTCAGGACTGGCCTCGACCGCGAAAGTGTTTCGAACTGATACAGGTGAAATTAAAATAATGAAACGGGGCGACACATGGATGTGTCATCCCAGGGGTACGGTGGGTTGGAGTTCGTTCAACCAAGGATGGTTTAAGAGCAGAGCCGTTTCGAGCAGGAAACAGGGGCATAGAGTCAGTACGCTAGGAAAGGCGTTCTCTTTTGGCTTAATCTGTCGACAGCGCAGGATGCGCGTTGTTCTCCGACTCACCTCCCCACTTTTTTTTGTTTGCGCATTTGCAGTTAGCGCATTTGCCAATGAGCCTACTGTGCCTCCAGCTCCGCCCGCTCGCGATCCGCGAGTGATGGAAGCGGCGAAAATGTACGAAGTCTATTTTCTCAATCAGATGATGAAGGCGATGCGTTCGACAGTTTCGTTTTCTGACAAATCAAAGCCGTCGATGGGAGAGTCGATCTATCGGGAACAGCTTGATGATCAGTATGTGGATTCGTGGGCGAATCAAGGTGGTATTGGCTTGGCGGAGATGATCCACGATGATCTCAAAGGCAAAGTGACAGCTCAACGTGAGCAGATGGCGCGAAGAAAACTCGGCAAACAGAAAACGACTTTTGCGCTGACTGATCGAGACACTCTCTCGGTCAGGCGTTTGCCACAAACGCAAACGGGTGAAGAGCGCGTTCTGGTCAGCCTTGACGGTGCAAAAGGACCTCGCAGCGGGGCGGGGCCAGAGGCCGTGCGCAGTCCGTGGGAAGGTGAGATCACCGCGATTCGATCCGCAGATGGCAAAACCGTGTTGACGATGTTGATCGATGGTCAGTCGGCGAAAGCGAAAGAAGTGCAGATGGCGTGGGATGGTGTGCCGGTGGAAGTCGCTGTGGGTGACCATTTGCGGCCGGAGCAGGTCGTTGGGCAGTTGAGTATTCGCGCCCGCGGGATTGTGATTACGACCCGGCCCAAGGTCCAGGTTCAATAGAATGCAGAACCTCGACGTCAGCCGCGCTTTTATTGGAAAAAAAGGTCCCTCGCCCTCTCGCTTAGCGTCTCAATATGATACACTTTTAAGAGAGGCGAAGTCAGGCGCACTGGGAACAGTGACTGCACTGACTGAATAGCGGTAGTGAAGGTTAAGCGTTATCAACGACGGAGAATCTCGTGAAAGTTTCAAACTCGGGTCCAAAATCAGGAGCGATCGGTGGAACAGCAACGGCTGGTGTGGCAAACGCTGAAGCCGCAAAGGTCACCCGCTCGGGAACTGGTGCTGCGAAGTCTGTCGGCTCTGAGGCGCTTTCGTCATCGGCCAAAGTTGATGTTTCTCCTCGCGCGCAAGAGATGAAACGCGTGAAAGAAATGGCCACGCCAGGCGGCGACATTGATGAAGCGAAGGTCGCCCGTCTGCAAGCGCTCATCGACAAGGGCCAATACAAGGTCGATGCGCGAGCCATTGCAGACAAGCTTGTTGATGAACAAATGAAAATGAATGAGTAAATAGCCCTTATGGCCTCTCAAGGAAGAAAGGCTTAGCCAATGTCGAATGGAACGCAGATTTTTAGTGGCTCGAACGCATCAATTGACTCTCTCTATGTGGAGCTGTCGGGCTGTCTTGATGACCTGATCAAAATCTATCGGTCGCTGCTTGAGGTCGTGAGAAAAGAAAAAGAGATTCTTGTCGAGAGTCGTCTCGATGAGCTCAACGAGAACAACAAGGCAAAAGACGCGCTGCTTGTTCGCATTCGCACACTTGAAAACAGTCGAATGAAATTCGCACGCGATCTAGCCGTGTTGACGGCGTCGGACGTCGATCAGCCGCGTCTTCTTGAAATCGCGGCCAAGCTGCCGGGAGAGCGCGGCGATCGTCTGCGCAATCTGCACTCGGTACTCGAGCTTCTGGTCCGCCGTGTGGCCGACGTGAACAAGGCCAATGAAGAACTGGTGCAGTCCGCTCTGCGCTCTATAACGGGCGCTATGGAAGCAATTAAAGACGGTTTGAATCCAAAGCCAACATACGAGCGCAAGGGCGCCATGGCACAAGGCAAAGCAGAGGGTGGCGCACTGGTCAGTCGAGAGGCTTAAAGGTCTTTTGGATGGCGTCTTACATGATGTGAGACGGGGCAACAGGAAGTTGGTGGCGAATGTCGAAAATTCATTCGATGATGGACATCGGAAAACGCTCGATGATGAACAGTCAGACAGCGCTCCAGACGTCCGGCCACAACATTGCGAGCAAAGATGTCGAGGGCTTTTCTCGTCAGCGTGTCGAAATCCAAACCAACGTTCCCATCGGCACCGGAAAACTTCGTTACGGCATGGGCTCAAAGGCCGCCGCCGTCACTCGAGTCAACAATCCCTACCTTGAAAAGCAATTGGGAAAAGAGCGCTCGCTTTCTGGCTTCTACGACGGAAAAGCGGAGGCGATGGGGCGGGTTGAACAGGTTTACAACGAGCAGCTCAATAAAGGCCTCAATTCGTTCATGGGCGACTTCTTTAACTCGATGCAAGAGATGGCCAATAATCCCGAGAGTCTGGCCACTCGGACACAGGCCAAAGAGACGGCGGACTCTTTGGTCAAAGATTTCAAACGAGTTCATACACAGCTCAACGAGATCTCGCGAGATCTCGATCAGCAGATTGTGAGTCAAATCGCCGAAGTGAACGAGATGGCAAAAGAAGTCGCGACCCTCAACGAGAAGGTTCAGCAGGTGGAGCTTTCCGGCGGACACGCCAACGATGAGCGCGATCGCCGTGAACTTTTGGTGAAGCAAATCGGTGAGCGCGTGAATATTAAATGGGCCGAAGGTCAGGACAGTACGGTGACCATCACCGTCGGTAACTCGGCGCTTTTGGTTGCGGGTTACGATGCAAAGAAAATTGAAGTCAACGGCACGCCTGAAACGGAAACGAAGGGTGAGGGCAACGTTGATTTATTCTATTTGAACAGCGATCGAGCAACGCCGGTCAAGATCACCGAACAGATCAATGGTGGAAAAATCGGTGGATTGCTTGAGGTTCGTGACAAGGTGATCACCGAGGCGCTCGCGGATGTCGACAAGATGGCGTATACCTTGGCCGCGAACGTGAACGACGTGCATCGCGAGGGCTACAGCGTTTACAATAGGACGGGTCGCGACTTTTTTGAGTTGCCGACGCAGCTTCGTCACGCGTCTGCAAACTTTTCTGTGTCGCGAGATATTTTAGAGGACGTCGGCCATATTTCATCAGCAGGTCAAATGAGCGCACCGGGCGATAACCGAGTTGCGCTCCGCATGGCAAATCTCTCGCAGGACAAAGTGGTCGGCGGTGAGAGTACGATTGGCGAGTTCTATAACAGTATGGTTGGCAAGGTGGGTATTCAGGCCCGTCGCGCCGACAGTTCGCAACAGTCGCAGAAAGACATCGTCAAGCAGTTGGGGAATATTCGCGAAAGTATCAGTGGCGTCAGTCTTGATGAAGAGGCGACGAAGTTGATTGAGTATCAAAAGTCGTTTGATGCCAGCGCGCGTTTGATTCGCACGGCGGATGAGATGTTTGATACGGTCCTCAATTTGAAACGTATGTAATTGAAGCGGTGTAATTTTCGGATGTAAGTGAGAGACTATGAGAATCGCTGATAAAATGAACTACGAACAGGTGAATTCGGGTCTGCAAAAGAACCGCAATGAGCTTTCGAGTTTGCAAAATCAGGCGGCGACGCAGAAGCGAATCAACAAGCCGAGCGACGATCCGCTCGCGGCGACCCGCGTCTTGGCGGCGCGGACCGACATCGGCGCAAGCCAGCAGTATATTAAGAACATCAATCAAGCGAAGACCTTTCTTGAGTTCTCGGATCAGTCATTGGGTGAGCTCACTGAGATTCTGGTGCGAGCGAAAGAGTTGGCCATTGCTCAGTCGAGCGATGCTGGTGCCAACGATGCGACACGCAAAGTGACGGCGACTGACATTGAGCAGTTGCACGGCCAGGCGGTTCAAGTCGGCAATCGCAAGATCGGCGATCGCTTCTTGTTTGGCGGCTTTAAGACGACAAATCCGCCGTTCACAACAAATGGTGAGTACCGCGGTGATGATGGCGAAATCAAAATCGCGATCAACAAAGAAGCGAATGTCTCGATGAATGTCCCGGGCAGTCGAATTTTCATCGGCGAGAATAAGCGCGGTGTGAGAGCGGAGCCAAAGGCCGAGCCAGACTCGACGGTGGCGACGGAGCTTCGTGGTCCGGCGAGCGCTGAGTCGAGCGAAGAGTCGGGTCAAGGGTCGGCCGAGGGCGTGGACCTAAGCGGTCTTGGCGAGTCATGGCGAAATCGCGGCACCAATATCTTTTCGGTGCTCTCTGATTTTGAAGTCAGTCTGCGCGCCAATTCCAAGGAAGGCGTGCAAGACACGCTCGAGCGAATTGATGAGGCGTTGGCGCAGGTGGTTTTGACGCGTTCCGAAGTTGGATCGCGACTTGCGACGCTGAACAGCGCAAATGAGAATCTGACCAAGGGTGTGGTCGATTCTAAGGCACTTGCGTCGAGTCTAGAAGACGTTGATACGTTCGAATTGGTCTCGGATCTTAATAAATCTGAAACAACCTTAAAAGCCTCGCTCGCGTCGTCGAGCAAGCTCATCCAGCCTAGTCTTCTTGACTTTCTTCGATAGCACGAATAGCTAAAGCGTCGCGCGTTTTATTCCGTAAAGGAATCGAAGCTCCATTTGCGAGTTCGTTAACGAGTGTGTGGCGGGAGAGATATCGAGTTCGATATCGATCGAGCCAGGGAAACCGATCTCAAGGGAACGGTCCTCGTAGCGAAGTTCAGATGGATTGATGTTGGCCTTTGTGACTTTGACCAGGATGTTGAAGGAGCCTCTATGTTGGTTCTCACCCGAAAGCTCGGCGAATCGATCGCAATTGACGATCATATCAAGATTCGCGTTGTTCAGATTAAAGGTAAACAGGTTCGTCTCGGGATTGAGGCACCAAAAGATACCAAGATCCATCGCGAAGAGGTCTATCTGGCGATTCAGAGTCAGAACACCGAATCGGCCAATGCGACCAGCGAAAGCACTCGCGCCGTCGCCAAACTTCTTAAGCCGTAACGCGCGGCGCCGTCTTTTTGAATTGGCGGCCTACGCAGTTATCCACACGGTTATCGGGCATTTTCCCGCAGCCTTATCCACTTTTGTCTGTCTTTTTTCTTGCGCCAGTAAAAACTTGGTCAATACGCTAGTAGACGAAGGACGGTTCCGGGTCGTGAGATCGGGATCCGTTCGAGGTTAACCGAAATCGGTGGCACCGGTGTCTCCACTCTGAGTTCTCTACGACGGAGATCCTGAGAAAGAAACTCACCGACGGTGGACCGATGGGATCTTGGTTCGAGCATACAAAGTAGCGCGTGAGAAACTTGCGAGGGGGAATACAAATGGCGGCGGTTGACATACAGACGTCTCGATTCGGACGTGTCCAGTGCCTGAGTGACGATTTGATTCATTTCCCCGAAGGCATTTTGGGATTCGCGAATTTACGTAACTTCGTTTTGCTCGACGATCCATCAGACGAAATCTTTGCTTGGTTGCAGAGTTGCGAAGTTCCGCAGATTGCGTTTCCTGTTCTTGAGCCAGAGCTCTTTGCTGCGAACTATCAGCTCAACCTCACGAAGCATGATCTTGAAAGTTTGGATATGGCTGGCGGCACCGACCGATCGGCATTTCGTTCGTTCACAATCATCACCGTGCCTGAAGATCCAACGCAGATGACGGCCAATATGAAAGCACCGGTTGTCATCAACATCGCAAAGCGGATGGCCTCGTCAGATTGTTCTCCAGGACAACAATCTTGCGATTCGTGAGCCGATTTTGCGAAGTTGCAAAGCCGTGTGGTTCAGAATCCGCAAGCGCCGATTAAGACACAGGCCGCTGACTGGGGAGTTGCGATTAAATTGCCAATGGCTGGAGTGGCGGCAGCGGCCGTCGTTGATGGCCCTAAGGCCGTGAAGCGCCCGACCGACGCTTCCGTTTAGTGTACAACTATTCTGGACGCTCGAGTTTTTGAAGCTCCCATATGAGCTCAACGGGCTTGTCGCCTGGCCTCAGCCCGCGCCGAAACCGACGGTTCCGAATACTCCAATTGATTTCAGGCGAGAAGTAGAACTCGTCGGGGGGAAGATCGGATCCAATTTCGTAGCAGTTGAATTGAACAGCGTCGAAGCGGCCGGCGGCTGTGACGACGCTTTTTCTGTCGAGGGTCTTGCAGTATTTTCTTTGTCGAATGCTGCCATCGACTCGGCTTGACTGTGAAAGCATGTCAAAGCGTACGACTTTGTCTTTTCTGAGCGGGAAGATCTGTGATGGATCCCCGATATAAGAGTTCGACCCGTTTCCGACTTCTGGCGAGTTCTTGACCGACAGTCGATACATCCATCCACCGATTGTGGACCGGTAGTGAGCGGCTTGAGCGGACTCAAGCGGTGTTCCGCTGATATCGGTCGCAATGACTGTGGACTCAATAATGTTGTCGCGAATTGCGGTTATCGTTTCCTTGGAAAAACTCTCTTTAAAGCTTCGTCCGCCACCGAGTTCGACCTCGATCATTCTGCCTATGCAGGATGTGCCGACATCGTCTTTGATGAGAGGAACCGGGGGCCAAGGGTCTTCGCCGGGCGGAGGCTCTTGAATTGTTCCCGGCGCGAGCGTTGCCGGATCAACGTGCGGAATCGGCACCGCCGGAGCTTTTGCGACGGAGGCGACACTGCGTTTGACGAGTGTTTGAACGGGTGGAGCGATTGAGAGCAGTCCGAGCACCAGAGCAATGCCGCCCATGATAAGGAGAGGACTTGGACCGCTCTTGACTGGCGTTGCAGTATAGCTGGTGCGTTTCGTTGCTTGAGGAACATTGGCCGTCTTTACTGCCATGACGTGGGTTTTGATCGGCTTTCCGCTCTTGTGCTCATCGAGAAATGCATCGAGAGTTTGGCCTTTTTTACGGATGAGGTGGGCAAGCGGCGTGAGATATGAAGGAGCGCCGAGAGCTTTAAGCTGATCGGCGACCTCTTTCGCCTCTTTTTGTTCGACAGTCAGGAGTATGGATTTGTTCAATCGTGGTGCCGACTGGGCAAGATCGCGTTGAACTTTACCCGTCTCTTGAACGATGGCTTCGGCAGAGAGCGGGCGCCGAGCGGGCTCGCGATGGGTGGTCCATTCAGTCAATTTTATGGCGGACTCTGGCAAAAGTGGACGCAGTTGAACCGGATAGTCGAGAGCGCCTTGGCGAATGTTTTCCATAATCGCAAACTGAGAGGATGCGGCAAATGGAGAATGGGAAACGATGATTTCATAGAGAACCAGACCGAGAGAATAAAAATCAGACCGGATAGAAGCGGGCTCGGAACGGAAAAGCTCTGGCGCCATGTAGTTCAGCGTTCCGATGAGCATTCCGGTTTCGGTGAGACCTTTTGCTTCTTGTTTTTGTTTGGCAATCCCGAAGTCGATGAGTTTTGCTCTTCCGCTTGGGTCAACAAGGATATTGGCCGGCTTGATATCGCGATGAATGAGGCCTGCTTTGTGTGCAGCACCAAGTCCCTCAGCCACGTGTTTAATAATATTGAGACCGTCGAGTAGGGAGAGTCGGCCTTGATGGATCAGTTGGTGAAGTGATGCGCCTTCGATGTACTCCATCGCGATATAGATAAAGCCCTGGGCCTCGCCGATACCGAAGATGTTGACGATGTTGGGATGTTGAACCTGTGCGAGAACGCGCGCCTCGTTTAAAAAACGTTCGATTGCTTCTTTCTGTCCCAGATCATGTCGACTGATAACTTTAAGAGCGACTTTACGTGCGAGGCGCTCGTCTTCGGCCAGATAAACGAATCCCATTCCGCCGGCGCCGATCGGGCGGATGACTTTGTAGAAATCCAGTTTGGTGCCCTCTTTGAGGCGGGTTTGCTCTGGGCTGCTCATGCTGTCTTCCTATCGGACGAGAGAGAAGTTCTCCTAAGGCGTTTGGACCTGAGTCGAGGGCCTTCGATCAATGTCGTGTTCTTTGTAGAGACGCTCAAATTGAGATAGCAACGAGCCGATAGAGAGTTTGCCAGTAAGGCTCTTTTCCTAGGGAGGCCAGGATGGTGCCCGCCAAGGAAGGGACATTTCGATGTTCTCAAGGAAGACGATTGTCATGGCCATGTTGGCCGTGCAGGTTTTGATCTCACGGCCAGCGAAGGCTGACGACTCGGAGCCGACATCATCACGTGGTGGTGATGGAACACCGGTTATTTTTGATGTGCGGCGTTCGCTCCCGATGGAGCCGGATGAACCGGTCTATCACGATTTCTATATCAGTGCCGGCGTTGAAGCGGGAATTAAGAAGGGGCAGTTCCTACCTGTCGCGAGGCAGATGCCTGTACATGATCCCATTCAAAACAAGCAACAGGCGTTACTGACGATTGCCGTAGGAAAACTGCAGGTGATCCATGTTGAGCGCAACATGGCGGTAGCACGCTTGGTCTCGGAACTTTCCGACGATGAGCGGCCGACATTGGAGTACGAGGCGGTGATGATCGGCGATCGCGTAGATCTGCGTGGTGCGACGATGGAAGCGCCCAAGGATGCGACGACACAGAAAGCTCGACGCAAGAGAAAAGCGGCACAGCTGGACGACGCGCCCGCAGCTCCGTATGTTCCGGTTGCACCGCATGTTCCGGTGGCGCCAGCCATTGTTGCCCCGGCCGCCGCACCCGCCGCTCCTGAAAAAGTATCAATGAGCGTTCCGCCGCCAAAAGCTTAAGCGACAACGGACCATCGCTTGCCCTGATTGCGATGTCAGGGCAGGATGGCCGCATGAGCAGCGCACAAAACTCGTTCGCCATTCTCTCGGTCTCCAATCTTGCTCGTTCTTCAGAGGACGAGTTTGTAGGGCTCTGTTTCTGCCCACGGTGCGGAAGGGGTCTCAGAAGACCTCCCGTTTTTTCAAAAAGATCTGCGCTATGATCCCGAGGTTCGCGAGACCGAGCGCATGACTTTGAATGTTTACTTTACGGCGATCCCAACTGAGCAGGAGCGATTGGAGTGGGTGGAGCGTGTTCGTGAAATGGCTCCAGAAGCACAAGTCAGCTTTCGTGTTGAGGCCGCTCGTGATTGGCTGGAAGAGTGGAAGAAAGGTTTTAAACCTTTCGCGTTTGCAGAACCATTTTGGGTTGTGCCGCGCTGGCTTGCAATTCCGGAGCATCTTCACGCGCATCCCGAACATGTTTTGCTGATGGAGCCCGGCATGGCGTTTGGCACCGGTACGCATGAGACGACGCGCTTGGCGGCGGGTCTTGTTGTGAAATCGATGCAGCCGGGTTGGCGAGTGCTCGATGTCGGTACCGGCACGGGAATTCTCGCGTTGATTTGCGAACGTCTCGGCGGGAAAGAGGCGATTGGCAACGATATTGACCCCGAGGCTCGTCGTACGGCTCGCGAGAATCTTGAACTGAATCGTGCGACAAAGACAGTGATCGATGATCGAGATTTGGCGTCGATTGCCGGTGCCGCGGCAATGAATCCGTTTGATATGGTGATCGCCAATATTATCGACGGCGTGCTCTTGACCCTGGCCGATGATTTGGCGCGCGCGCTGAAGCCAGGCGGAACATTGGTGCTTTCTGGAATTCTGACCGATCGCGAAGAGTCATTTCATAAAGAGTTTGCGCGTCTTTCGGGCTGCAAAGAACTTTCTCGCGTTCGCGAAGGCGAGTGGTGCGCATCGCTGTGGAAGAAAGCGTAATGCGCAGGTACTGGCTCGATCCCAATGAGGGCGATGCGGTTGATCATGCAGAAGTTGGTGGGACTGTTCGTCTTGCTGGTGATACGCTTCATCATGTGTCCGTTTGGCGCTTGCCATTCCATGGTTTCCGGTGTTTGAAGCAGTTTTAGAGAAGTGCGTCGAGCTTGGTGTGGAAGCGATACAGCCGCTTTTTACCGAACAGTCGTTTATTCGCACGCAGAGCGATACCTGGAGCTCGAAGCAGCCGCGTTTTCAGAAAATAATAAAGGGAGCTACGCAGCAATGTGGCCGAGGCGAGCGCATGGAGCTTCTCGAGCCGACCAAACTTGCCCCTTTTCTATCGGATTTGACGGCCGACGCTAACCGCGGTGCACAAGTTGGGGGTCTTTTTGCCTATGAGGGAAGCCGCGACGTGCCCTCACGGCCGATTCGGGAGTCTCTTGAGCTGGTTAAAGCCAAGGAGCCTCGTGCTGTCTGGGTTTTTGTGGGTGGTGAGGGCGGATTTAGCCGAAGTGAAGTGCAGGCTTTTACTGCGGTTGGCATGGAGCCGACGACCCTTGGGCAGCAGGTTTTAAGGGTTGAAACGGCTTGCGTGGCCCTGGTCAGCATCCTAAAGTACGAGTGGGATTTGATGCGCTAACATGGGGAAAAATCGTGGCGGATATTGAAGTAGACGATTTCGAATTTAAACCGATCAGCGACGGTCTTGGCTTTCACCGAAAACCGACAAGTGCATCTGCCGATGGTGATGACGACGCATTTAGTTTTTCAAGCCTTGGCGCCCCACTTGGCAACTCGACGTCATCGCCGATGAGCTCATCGCGGATGACGACTTTGTCATCTGGCGCAACCGATCCTGATACCGCATTTTCGAGTAAAGCAAAGGTTCGTCACAACTCAAAAGGTGTTTCGGATCTGATCGCGGCTTTGCCGCCGGCTCTCGACTTTTTGGATGAGAGCGAGCGTCAGTCGCTCGGTGTGACAAAGTCGACGACAGCCACAAGTTCAGTTTCAACGTCGGTGGCTTCGACAATGACCTCGACAATGAACAAGACATTTCTCAAGATGCCGATCGGACGCGAGGACTATAAGCATTCGACAGGACACGCGCCGCAAGCACCGGGCGCAGTGGCTTCAGTTGCAGCTGCAGCGGCTGCGGCCTCGTCTGTTGACGAGAGCATCGCAAAGCTCGGTAAGTCTTTTCCTCACATGGGACGTCTGGCGGGACAGCCTGCGGCGCAGGCGCTTCGCGATGGTGGCATGAGCTTGGACAAAGCCAAGGCGAAAGAGAGTGCAACCGAAAAGGGCGTCGCGTTCCACTTTGGCGCGGCGATTTTAGACACGCTGGTGGTTCTTGGCGTTGGCTGTGTTCTGCTGGCGGTGCTTCTGGGTGTTACCGGAGCAAATCTCGTTGCGTTGCTTGAGAACTCAAAGACAGACACGGCGACCATGGCACTTTTGGGTGTATTGTTTGTTGCAAGTGGTTTGCTTTATACGCTTGCGGCGCGCAGCTTTATGGGTTCAACGCTGGGCGAGTGGTCGTATGAGATTCGCATTGGCTCGGCCGAGCGCCGCGGTCGGTGGTTCTATCCGCTACTCGTTTTGTGGCGGGGGGCTCTTGTTGCGGCGACGGGATTTGTCTTTTTCCCGATCGTTTCGGCTCTCGTGGGGCACGATGTATTGAAGTGGCTGACGGGTCTTGAAATCGTCGCGATTGAGCCGGCGCAGTGAGCGGACAGCGTTTTTTCGACCATCAACAATTGCGATTGGCTATACAGGCGGAGCGGAAAGTAAACCCTTCGCTCCGTTTTGTTTTTACGAATGGCTGCTTTGATCTCTTGCATGTTGGTCATATCCGCTACCTGCAGGAGGCCCGGGCTTTAGGCGATCGCCTCGTGGTGGCGCTGAATACCGATCGCAGCGTTCGCGTTTTGAAGGGGCCAGAGCGGCCCGTTCAGCATGAGCAAGATCGAGCCGAGATCATGGCGGCACTTGGTTGTGTCGACTACGTCACTTTGTTCGATGATGAGACGCCGCTCAAAGTGATCGAACTGGTTGAGCCCGATATCTTGGTCAAAGGTGGCGACTGGCCAGTTGATAAGATTGTCGGTGCGTCGTTTGTTCTGGGTCGCGGTGGCGAAGTACGCTCGCTTCAGTTTCAGCCGGGACGTTCGACGTCTTCGATTATCGATAAGATCAAAACTTAAAAACGGAATCCGAGTTTCGCGCTGAGCACACTTTGCGTGTAGCGATCGAACTCAATCACCGCAAAGAACTTTTGAAAGCGCACCGAGGTGCCGATCATCGAGTGAAAGGTGTTCACGCTTTCGATTTCGTGTCGTCCGGTGTCGGTGACGCCAGCTGCGCCACCGACAAAACCGCCGACTGATTGTAGAACTCCAAAGCCGACATAGAGGGCCACTTGATTCACGTTGAGCCCGGCGGTCATGTCGACGCCAAAGGTGCGTGTGGTGACCTGATTATTGATATTGCCGGTGTTGATGTGCGCAACCAGATTGGCGGAGAGTGGAAGCGATGAGCCTTCGTAAAATCCCCAGCGCAGAGCGCCGCCGTATTGCGACATTTCGCTCCGCTGATTGTAGGGAATGAAGTGTAAAAAAAAGTCGAGATCGGAGTAGAGACCTTTGCCGATCGAAATCTTTGGAATGGTGATGTCGGCTTGTGGAGCGGCGAGGCGGTTGCCGAGGCGGCCAAGGTCCTGTGTGGGAATTGTTTCGAGAGAAAGACCGACTTCAAAACCATGATAGCCGCCGAGAGGATAGGGATCGGTCAAAGACTTGGTCGCTGTTCCAAAGCCGATAATGCGTAGAGCTTCTTTGCGATCATTGCCGGTGAGGCCACCGGGGAGTTGAAGGGCGGCCTGGCTCACGGAGCCAATGAAGAAGAGGCATAGAAGAAGTGAGCGCTGGAGGCCTGACATGGAGTCAGGCTAGCAATCTCAACCGTTGGCCGCAACTGTGGTTCCGAGCAATGACTGGATTCGTTGCAGTGTGCTGGTGGCCTCGCTTCGCACGGACTGGTCGTTCGAAGTTTGAATCAGACGTGTGAGAATGGGAACGAGTGGGTTGAACTGGCGCGTGGTTGTCGCGCTGACGGAACCAGAGCCACCAGTTGACCCGTTTCCGCTTGTCGACGGACGCGTTGCCGACTTGAGATTTTGCTCCGCTGAAAGGCGAATCATGCGCAGAGCCTCGTAGCGCGTATCTTCAGCCGTCTCGGACGTCACGATGCTGATCAGATACTTGAGGTATTCCATGCGGCTGTATGTTTTGAGATAGTTGCGCGCTTGGAGGCGAAGCTCGGAGCCTTCGTGCTCTGATGCGATCGCGATTTGAAGGAGGCCAAAGCTCGACGTGCTTGGTGCTGAACCCAGAGCCATAACGGCATACTCGTGCATCTTAGAGCGAGAATCATTGAGCATCTCTTTAATGACACCGTAGAAAATGTCAGCCGTGATATCGCGCACTTGATACTGCGTGATGAGTTTCATTGTGTGCTCATAGCTGGGCTCGCGAAGAATGTAGGCAAGCCACTCTTCAAGAGTTTTCGGTTCGCCAGTCGCGGGTTGAATCGGTGCCGCAGTTCCTCCGCCAGCAAAGCCGTCAGCGGCAGCGCTCGATCCGCCCGCACCCTGGGTGTCGTTATCAGACGATTCGTCACCGTCGTCAGTTTCATTTTTCTCTGAAGCCGGAGCGCCGGGGAGAGTCGATTTCTTCTTCTTTTTCTTCTTCTTTTTGCGGTCTTCCGCTTTCTTGGTTTCCGGTTTGGTCGCACCGGCGGCAGCTGTCACCGCTGCCGGTGTCGTGGCGGCCGGGATGACGGTCGAAGACTCGGACTCGGGAGCAGCCGGATTTGTTTTCTTGTCGAGGTCAAGACCTGCAAGACGCGCTTTGTAGAGTCGGCTGCGGGCGCGAGTGGCGGAAGAAGAGCGAGGGCTGCGTTCGGAGAGAATCGTGTTGGAACCATCATCGCTTCCGCCCATTCCGAAGGCCGCGAGGCGGGGTTGCCACTCACCGACGTTGTTGCGGCGAGCGGCATCGAACATCAGGCCGATAGCGATCACGACGGCAACGGTGATCCATACGGGTTTTGAGTTGTTCGTCATGCGGGCCTCCTGATGATAACAAGGGCAAGACCAGCACCACCGTTGCCAGGGTGCGCTTTAATCGTCGTAACTGCATGAATTTACTAATTAATTTTGTCATCATGGTGGTGCCATGGCGGCTTCTCTGCCCATGCCGAGGCTGGCGATTGTTTTGACAGCCTGAATCTATGAGCTTCAGAAAACCGTGATTTTTCAAGGCTTTGCTGTTGATCTTGGGACTGACGGAGGGTTGCCAATTGGGGCGCGATCAGGAGCTGCAGGAACGAATTCAGGGAACAGTGAGTGGCGACACCCGCTCGTTGGCCAAGCTCTTAACTCTGCTTGAGCGCGGTGGTCCGACGGTGGTCGCGCAAACTCCAAAGTTACTTGAGCCGCCAAAGTCGGCGTTTCGCGTGGGAATCACCGGGCCTCCGGGAGCGGGAAAGTCGACGTTGATTTCGCGGCTCATTGGCCTCTGGCGCGAGAAGTATGATCTTCGCGTTGGAGTCTTGGCGGTGGATCCATCCAGTCCATTTACCGATGGCGCAATTCTGGGTGATCGAATTCGCTATCACGATCACGCTTTGGATCCGAAAGTGTTTATTCGCTCGCTCGGTTCGCGCGGCAGTCTTGGTGGATTGAGTGCATCGGCGTGGTTGATGGTGCGTGCGTTCGATTTGGCTGAGTTCGACGTGCTCTTGCTTGAAACTGTGGGAGTTGGGCAGACCGAACTTGAGGTTATGAATGTTGCCGACCATGTGTCGGTGATTCTCACGCCAGAGGGTGGCGACGGCATTCAGGGTATGAAAGCCGGGTTGATGGAGATCGCGAGCACATTCGCAGTCAACAAAGCGGATCGTCCGGGGGCCGATATTTTTGCCCGCGAATTAGAGGCGGCGCTTGAGCTTGATCCGCGTTCGATGTCGCCGCATCCGCCCAAGGTGTTTAAGCTTTCGGCGCTGACGGGCGACGGCGTCATTGATTTTTTAAGTGAGATTGAGGCGGTGCGAACGGATCTCGCGCGCTGGAAGCCGCACCGTCTTGAGCCGCGCCGGCTTCAGGCGGAGGGCCGGGCGCTGATGATGGTTGAGGCTGAGCGCAAAGTGAGGCAGGCGGCGTCTCAGATTCAAACACCCCAAGACCTTGGTCGGGTCTTACGAGGTATTTCGTCGTAAAATCGTGGAATGAGAATCGAGAGCCCTGTTCTGCCGGTCTATGCGATGGAGCTTCCGGATCCCTCCGCTGAGCCAGCTCCTGCTGAGGCTCCGGTCGAGATTTCGGCGGACTCATCTGGCCAGCAACAACCTGAGCAACAGGGCGCGCGCCAAGGGAGGCGCAGTCGATTGGCGAGCTTGCTGGCCGAGCACGGCCACGAGGTCGAGGCTGTATCGGAGCAACCGGTCGCACCCTCGGCGGGGACCGCTCCAGGGATCATTAATAATCTCTTTGATTCTGTTAACTCGCTCGCGCTTCGGCGCCTAGACCGTCGCTTGAAAGAAGAGCGAAAGCTCAAAGGTCGTTTGCTTTACACGACTGAAGTGACGAGCGAAAAAGTTGGGTTTTTTATAGACCTCGTTGCATGATAACCTTTCCTTCATGGTTTCTTCAGACGACGGCGAGCTGGTCACAGACCCAGCAGAGATTGAGCAGATTCTTCAACTCGCTATGGATAAGCGGGTTGAGTTCTATTGCGATTTCGACGGCCACGAGTTGCCGTTTCTTTTGCGTGCGGTGAAGGGCAGCAATGCCGTACTTGGCCTGTGGACTGCGGAAGGTGCGCCACCTCCACTTCTGGCTCCTGTGCTGGGTAACAAGCTGACGGCGGGTTTGAAGGTGGAGGCCGTTTTTACGCTTCCGAGCGGTCAGTACGCCCTTCGCCAAGAGATCCTCAATCCGACTTTGACCACGATGACTCTTAGTGCAGAGCGGGGGCTTGTTCGCCTGCAGCGGCGCCGTGACTTTCGCGCCTACGTCCGCTCCTACGGCATTCACATGATTTGTCCGCAGCTGGGGCCGAATGCGCGTCTGGATGTGATTGATCTCTCGGTCGGCGGTATGCGGGTGGTTTGGCCAAAAACGTTTGGAGAGCCCGTCACCGGCGTCAATCCGAACATCCTGCAGATCAAAGGCACGTTGCACTTGCTCGATGGCAAGACCGTGAGCGTGTCCGCTCGCTATGTGCGTTCGCTCGGCAAGCAGGGAGCCGCTCACGATGCCCCATTTGGTGTGACCTACCAGTTTGTTGATCCCAGCCAAGAGGTGGCCCAGGCCATTCTATTCACCTGCATGGCCTGTATGCGAAAGTCCTATTCCGACATCTAGCCAGTCGGTCGGCCGGTCGACTGGTCGGGCACCATTGTCTTATTTTGATCCACTTGCGATTGTCCGTTCTCCGGATGGGGGCGGCTTGCGGTCTTTCCGAACTTTGTTCGAAAAATTATAAGATAAGTAATTACAGGAGTTTAACGCTACGCAAAATAAAACCCTAAAGTTATAACGCGGCGCGACGAAAAGAGAGGTGACTGCTGAAACGTTAACTGGGGTGGGCCGGGGGATACGTCCTCACCCTTCTTTCTTGAGTCGCGATGTGGGCCGCGACCTCCGTCTTTGAGGAGGCGCGTATGGGGTTAAGAATAGGGACCAATGTGGCTGCGATTGCGGCTTCACGGAATTTGGCCCGTAGTTCAGAGAGGGTGCAGCACTCCTTGGAGGCGCTGGCCAGCGGAAGCCGTATCACTCAACCGGGAGATGACGCTGCCGGTTTTGCGATATCCGAGCAGCTGCGTGGTCAAGAGAGTGGCTTGCTGCAGGCCCGTCGAAATGCGGACAATGCGATCGGGTTTATTCAAGTCGCCGAGGGTGGACTCTCGGAGCAAAATAACATCGTCGTGCGTTTACGTGAGATCGCCGTCCAGGCGGCGAGCGACACCGTGGGCGATGATGAACGCGAGTTCTTGGATACCGAGTTTCAACAGATGACGGCTGAACTTGACCGCATCGCGCAGACCACGCGCTTTGGTCAGAAGAAACTCTTAGTCGGTACAAACGAAGAGTTTGAGTTTTTTGTCGGTACAAGTGGCGACAAAGATACCGATGTTATCAGGTACAAACTCGATGCCGACACTCGAGCCGAAGCGCTTGGCGTTAGCGGAATGTCTGTGGCTGACCAAGATGATGCGCAAAGTGTTTTGACTGAACTCGATGAGAGTTTGACGAAACTTGCGAGTACGCGCGCGGCGTTTGGCGCCATTCAAGGTCGACTTGAAATCGCCGGGAACAATCTCGATGTACAGCGAGAAAATGTCGCCGAAGCCAGGTCACGAATTTCAGATACTGATATCGCTAGTGAAACCGCGGATCTCGCACGAAATCGCGTCCTGCAAGATTTTGGTATAGCTGTTCTCGCGCAAGCCAACATGAGTAACGATCGTGCTTTGAAGCTGCTTTGATGCTGCTTTGAGCGACCGCGATGCTCGTCATCTCGCGATCAATGATTTTCTTCAGTGCACGACAGAGTTTTGGTCTCGCCACCCACTGAAACCGTTGCGTAGCAGCACGTTCTTGGAAGTTCTTTCCGATCGCATTTATAGAATAAGTAAGTATTGATTCCGTCGGCTGAAAAGCCGGCGCCTTCTTTCGCTGCTGGGCTTGCTGCGGCGAGACCTCGTCGAATTTCGGCGCTCGACATTGTTTTGAAGTCTCCAGATTTCTCAGCAGGCGAGTTCGAAGCGTTGGTCGATGAGTTTGTGCAACTCGCGCTTGAGAGCAAAAGCACAGCACTTAAAAGCATTCGCATTGTTTTTCCCCTTCAGATTGCGGTGATATTGTTGTTCGGTGCCGAGGTGCCGGAGCTGAACTGATCCAACGTCCGGTTTTGAGTTGAGCTCCAGCGATACGGCTTATGCTGACCTCTGTTTTGGTCCTGTACCTGGACCAAAGACGTGCGCTTGAAAATATTTTTTAAATGTCATTTACTTGTTGTTACGCGTACAAGACGCGCTGCGCAATAAACTGGACTGGACCAAGGTCTCAAGTCTTCTGGACCAAAGCCGAGAAGTAACTTGAACACGTTGGGACAGTCAGAAGAGCGTTTCAGCAGTCAAGCGAAGCTCTCCTCCGATGCGCCCCGAAGCACTCGAAACCTTGGCAGTCACCGAGGGAGCGAGTCGCGACGGGCGTCCCACTGAAAAGTTAAACGCATTGCCCCGGCTTGGGTGATGCAAAACTGCACGCGATGGGCGCGTGCAGCTGTGGGCTCATCCATTTTGGGTGAGAAAGGGAGAGGTACGTATGGGCTTGAGGATTACTACGAATGTCGGTGCGATCAACGCACAACGACAGTTGTCGACACAGCAGACGCGAGCGTCGCACTCATTGGCGGCACTGTCATCGGGAAGTCGCATCGTGAATGCGGCAGACGATGCGGCGGGACTCGCGATCTCTGAAAACATCAAAGGACAGAATCGTGGTCTTTTGATGGCAAGACAGAACGCATTCAACGCGGGCTCTCTGGTGCAGGTCTCAGAGGGTGGCTTGAGTGAGATCAACAACGTTTTGATTCGTTTACGAGAATTGGGTGTGCAAGCGGCGTCAGATAACATCGGTGATGAGGAACGCTCGTTCCTTGATCAAGAGGTTCAGCAGTTGGTTTCAGAGGCTGACCGCATCGCCAAGACGACGCGTTTTGGTTCTAAGAAACTGCTCGATGGTTCTGGTGAGGAACTCGAGTTCCATGTCGGCCCATTTGGTGATGATGACAACATTATTCGCTATAAAATGAACGCAGATGCAACGGCATCCAAACTTGGAATCGATGGCGTATCGGTAGCCGAGAAGGGCGATGCCCGATCTCTGCTAGGAACAGTCGATGAAGCCTTGGTTGAGCTTGGAAAGATGCGAGCGGACTTCGGTGCGGTTCAAAGTCGATTGAATACCACGACTTCCAACTTGGATATCCAATATGAAAACTTGTCGGCGGCCTATTCGCGTATCCGCGATGCCGACATCGCAAAAGAATCGGCCGACCTTGCGTCAGCCCAGGTTCTTCAGCAGGCAGCGGTTTCGGTCATGGCGCAAGCCAACCAAACACCGGCGCAGGCACTGCGACTCTTGTCATAAATCGAGGCATGAATTCTGAGAGGGAGCTGTTTTAATCAGCGGGTGCTCCCTCTCGCCTCCAGCTTTGAACAACGAAGGTTCGCGAGCAGAATTGTACGCAGCCTTCTTGTGATGAGGCCCCGCGGCCGGAGTCCAAATCCTCAGTTACCGTATCGAGGACGGGCATCGGCAGGGAAGACAAGAGATGGAATTGGTCTTCATGTTGTTGACCGCAAGGTTTTGGGCTGTGGACAGAATTTTTTAAAAGAACTCACTTCGGTGAACCGGAGGGCTTGAGGCCGAAGTGAGGAGAATTGAAAGAACATAGTGAGTCGTGGCCCACAGACGACGACTCTCAAGCCCACCCCGGGGAGGATTCGTAGTCCTTCTCGGGGTTTTTTTGTATTGAATCGGTTGTGATTTTGCGGTGGTCGTGATTTTTTGACGGTCATGAAAATCGGTCCGGTCCCCCTTTCTATATTGGAGCTTCTGCGGGTCACTCTTGAGGAAAAAGGTATTCCTCACAAAATCTCCTTTTCTGAAATTGCCTTTGCTCAAGCTGAGGCCAAGGCGCAGCCCAAGACGCCGGGGCGCTTCCCACTGTTTTCTGGTCCCATCGATATGTTTTACGTCGAGCTTAGTGATGAGCACGTTGATGGAGTTAAGGAACTCATCGAAAAAATCTCGGGGCCTATTGCGCCTTCTGAGATTGTCGAACTTGATGAGACGGTGGAGTACCACTGTCCCGAATGCGACTTCACAGCCGAGGCGCCGTCACTTTGTCCAACACATCGAATTCCGTTGCTTGAGTTTTCGGAGTGGGCCGCTGCGAAGGCCAAGAAAGGCGACGCCGTTGGAAAGTTATTTCCGTGGATTTTTGTGTTGATCGTTGCCGTGCTCGTCGGTCTGCGGGTGGCGGGTTTGCTATGAAGGTTCTTTCAACCAATACCGGTCGTCCTCAAACTTACACCTTTCAAGATCTCACCGTTCGCTCGTCGATGCGTCGCGAGTCAGTTCCGGCGGGCATTCAAGTTCACTTTAAAGGCGTCGACGGTGATGAGTTTTCAAGCCCACTGCTTCACGGTGTGAATGCTTCGGCCGTTTATGCCTACTCGGCCGCGACATTTCCTCAGTGGACGGTGCGCTACGAGCAAAAAGTAGGCGCTGGAAACTTTGGTGAGAATCTGACGATGGATGAGCTTGATGAGAGTCATTTCTTTGCTGGTGATGAATGGATGGTCGGGACTGCGCGTCTGCGTGTGTCGGGTCCGCGCTATCCATGCAATAGACTGAATGCCTGCTTTCAGCGCGCGGACGCCATGCATCTCTTCGCCGAGGTTCGTCGTCCAGGGGTTTATTTTGAAGTTGTGAATGAGGGTTTCATTCGCCCGGGCGATGAGCTTGTGCTCGCGAGGAGTTCCGGTCAGCGTTGGTCTGTTATTCAAATCTTCGATTTACTCACGGCTCGTAAGCTTCCTCCCTATGCGGAGGACGTTCGTGCTGCATTTTCTGCGATTGTTATCGACACCGATGTTCCGGAGTTGTTTCGCGCACAGTTTCAAAAAGCCCTCGCTGCCAGTCGTTAGGCGAGTCGGGCTCTTATTTTTTAGCAGGACTCGACTAAAAGCGGTCAGACCTTTGTTTGATCGAGTTTTTTTGCATCACGTTGCATGCCTTTTCCTGGACTATCGTCCTGCAAATCTGCACTGAAGTCGCGTCGAGCCCAACGTTTTTCAAGACGATGGTCGAGTTTGCGCAAGACCGAAGTCTAGTTCTACTCGACCCGACTAAGGTTCGCCCAGACCTCGCCGAAGAGTTGGCTGTGAGTAGCTCGACGGACCGAAAGTCGAGTGGATGAGCGAAGTTGATAGAGTGACTGCTGTCGACGGCTGCGATGATCCCACTAGGCCAAAGTCTTGAAGGACTGTCCACACCAACGTGTTCAACCCAAAGGCGCCATGTATGGCGCTTCCGGATAACCCTCGAAGTAGGTTTTGAGGCCCGGGCGTAGATGGAATCACCGCGCACAGCTCTGCACGCGAAGGCGGCAGAAAAAATGGAGGTACCCAATGGGTATGCGTATCGCAACGAATGTTTCTTCTATCTCGGCACAACGCTCTCTCGCGACAAGTGCTCGTGAAATGTCAAAATCGTTTGCCCAGTTGTCTTCGGGCTCACGAATCACAAAGGCTGCAGACGATGCAGCGGGACTCTCAATTAGTGAAGGCTTAAAAGGTCAGATCCGCGGCTATGCTCAGGCGGGTCGAAACGCAATGGATGGTATCTCGCTGGTTCAGACGGCAGAGGGCGGTCTCTCTGAGATCTCCAATATCATGACTCGCCTTCGTGAACTTGGTGTTCAAGCGTCTTCGGATACCGTCAGTGACGTTGAACGCGGATTTATCAATAAAGAGGTTGAACAACTTAAGAACGAATCGGAACGGATCGCACAGTCGACTCGCTTCGGTAAAGTGAATCTTCTCGACGGTTCAGGTGGAAAGTTCGACTTCCAGGTCGACATCAACAATGATGACTTCAAAGACCGTATTAGCTTTGATGCCAGTGAAAACAACGCAACGACCGCGGCGATCGGTGTGGACGGAGTCGACTTTTCGACAAAAGAAGGGGCGCAATCTGCCCTTATGACTCTCGACGACGCCCAAGTTCAGATTAACGGATTCCGTGCGAGCCTCGGTGCGATTCAGAATCGCTTGATCTCGACGCAAGATAACATTGCGGTGGCACATGAGAATCTGTCGGCCGCGAATTCTCGAATCCGTGACACAGATGTCGCACAGGCCTCTGCAGAGGTTACTCGTAACCAGATTCTGCAAGCAGCTTCGGTGTCTGTCTTGGCAAGCGCGAACCAAGCGCCACAAGCAGCAATGAAGTTGATTGGATAATAGTACGAGGGAAGGGGGTCTCCTTTCCCTTCCCGGGCCAACCTACCCGAGGGACTTATCGGTCCCTCGGTGGTCTTTGTCCGGGCGTCGCCGATTGGCTATGAGTTCAGATATTGATCCATTTTCTCGAGTCCGAGTTCAGAGATAGCATGTCGCTGGTTGCATGACCGGCAAAGTACACGCAGGTTTTCCAAAGTCGTCGCTCCTCCCTTTGCCTGAGGCTTGATGTGATCGACTTCCAAGGCGTAAGTTGAGCCACAGCGCTCACACTGATTTCCCGCTCTTTTAAAAACAGTCCGTCTCATTTGTGCTTTTGATATTTTTATGACGCGACGCTTTCTGGACGTCCAAGGTGCGGCGGGGCTGAGTTGCTTGATCCCGATTTCGCAAAGAATTTCAAAGAGTTCTCCAATTGTGAGTGACGGGTGCTTGTGCGCGAGAAGGCCCTTCAGGTGTTCAACTTTGCCGCGGATACGACTGTTCGCCTGGAAGCGGAACTCGACCCGGTCATCGGCGACGACCTTAATTTGATCGGGGGCGAGGGAGTTCGGCGCCGTCGAGAGTGAAAGGGTGATTTGCTCGGCTTCGCGAATGGGACGATTGGCGATCTTTTCAAGAACGCTGGCTTTGGCTTCGGCGGAAAGCGCCTGGCCTCCGTGCTTTTTCTCTCGTTGGAAGTGTTGATATGCAACGCTGATGTGGGAAAGCGAAAGCGCACCAGATTGAACTGACGCTTCTACCTCTGGAAGCTCGCTGAGGAGTCTCATGGCGGCGATGCGCCGATAGGCTTGATCCTCGGAGTAGCCAAGTTTGCGAGTGGCGAAGTCGAAAAGCGATTTATAGCCGAGCGAGGAATACAATCGTCGGCGTTCGATTTCGCGAAGGTGGTGGAGGACTTTGGTGAGAAGCCCCCGCTCTTCGCGAGCGAGAGTTTCAGTGTTGGCGATGAGATTGGAATCGGTGATTTTGGTGAGGTTCATAGGGTCTCCTTATGTGTCGATACGTCTTGCAGGATTGGGATCGCCGGTGGAGCCCGGCAAAAGACGTGGAGGGATGCGATTCGGCAGCGGTAAAGAGCGTGGTCCGGATGTGGTGGCGGGCCGGGTAGATGTTCAAAAATGGCTGGGCGGTCGGCCAGGAGAGGTCGAGGTCGCGTGTCAGGTCGAA
Organism: Bdellovibrionales bacterium; assembly: GCA_016713885.1. Taxonomy (GTDB): domain Bacteria; phylum Bdellovibrionota; class Bdellovibrionia; order Bdellovibrionales; family JAMPXM01. The sequence continues at coordinate 139,087 of JADJOF010000013.1, forward strand.
ACGCATGTTCCGAAGAGACAGATGTATGGATGTGAAGGGGATTGTCCGCAACATTCTTCCGTTCGGGATCGCCGGCTCGAGAGATAAACTCGAGGTTAAGCGTCGTGAGAAAACGGAGTCGACCGCAAATGAGACGGGCGACAAAGAGGGGAATGGCCAGGCCCAATCAGAGGGACATGAGCAGCGCCGGAATCTAAGCGAAGCTGAAATTCAAGAGGCCATTCAAATTCTTGAGGCGCTACCGGGTGTAAAAGAAAACGGCTTAACGGTGAAGTTGACGAAGTCTGACGGCGTACCGGCTGTGTATATTGAGGATCGAAACGGCAAGGTCGTCCGCCGTATTCCAGAAACAGAACTGAGTCAGGTTCTGAAAACGAAAGAAAAGAAGACCGGTCATCTGCTCAATCGCGCGATGTGATGAAGGGCTAGTGGCAGCTGCCGACTTCCGGCTCTAAGCCCCAGCGTGCGTGGACCGACTCGTTCGGATCGACGGAGAGGCGACCGTTGATGGTGGCGTCGCGAATATCGCGGAGTGAAATCGGTTCTCCGGTTTGAATTTCGACAGGGCAAACGACCTCTTCGACATCTGAGTTCAAAATTCGATTTGAAAAGACTTGGTTGATATCGTCGAGGACCTTTTGCAGGTGCTGTGGAAGGCCCTGGCTGGAGCGGCGTTGTTCATCGACGAAATCGTTGGCGGTCATCCAAACTTCCCACAGATCGAGGAATCCTTCTTTGAGGCGTGAGTCGCGGTTGGTTGTCGAGTAGTTGTATTGATCTTTTCCGTGAAGGCAGCCGCGTGTACGCAGAGCGGCTGCATCGCGCACGAGTTTGGCGCGAACAGTGGCATCGCGGCAGAGATTTCCGAGCTCACGACCGATGGATTCGATGAGCGGTTCCGGGCGAATCTCGAGCGCGCGAAAGACGGCGGGGCGCCATTCTTGTGGCCGCTGAACTTTGAGCGAAGATGATGGAGTGCTGACGTCGTTTCCGCCAGAAATCCAACGGCGAAGGCCAGCCGAACTGCCGTTGATGGTTTTGACTTTTCCATACACGGCTTCTCCGCGCGGAAGTCCATCGCGGAGAAAGACTTCCGTTCGCGCCGGCACGCTGCCGAAGATGAGTTCGGGGATGCCGGTATCGCGAACTTTACGAATGACCCACGCGTGGCCGATTTCAGGAGCAGCGAGCAAAATCGTTCCACCGCCAACATGGCGGCGAGTAAGATCGGGGACTGGCTCGGTGTCATTGACGAGTGTGCGTGTGCTGATTGCAGAGAATGCATCTTTTAAAAACGCGTTCAGCCGACGTTCGCTCGGAATATGGTCCCAGCGATTGCTGGCGGCCGAGATTCCGCCTTTGGACTGAAAGGGCAGTCCATTTTTCGACGCATAGAGAATGCGAAGGCCATAGACAAAGTCGGCGCAGTCCATTGGCGTTGATCGGAGGGCCGCGAGAGATCCGGACGAGGCTTCAAAAAGTTTCTCTGGAGGACCGGCGGTCACTCGCTCGACCCAGGCCTCATATTGCTTCTCATCGGATGCGGTCCATTCTTCCTTTTGCATCGGCCAAACCGAAGCCCACGACAGCACCGGAAGGGATGAAAGTAGAACGGCGGCTCCAATGACGATTAAACGCGAGCCTCGAATCATGGACAGAGCACCTCAGCGTTGCTTTCACTTTTGAACTCAGATACAGCACTCTGGCCCAGCATGCGAGTTTTTGATTCGATGTGTAGGGGTTTGAAGTCGCCGACTTGGCCCGGGATTGCCTCGGCTGAGAAATCGAAAAATGATTCACCGATATAAGTCACTTGGCCGACTGGAGCGCAGGCTGATCCTGCACAGGCGCGGTCGTAGCGGGCCGGAAACACCGAATCGACGCCAAGGCTTCTAAAGAAGCGCAGGATCTCTTTTTCGGTATTGTCGAGTTGACCACTGGTTTGGCTTTCCTGTGGACCTTTTCCGAGAGTTGGGAATCCGCTAAAGCCCGGGACCTTCTTGACGAGGTTCATTTTTGGAAAGAGCTGCGTTTGGAATGAACTCGGCGTTTGTTCAAAAACTGGCGCGCTCTGTTCCATATCGGCCTTGATGAGGCCTGGAGCATCGTGCGGGTGAAGGTAACGGAGGCGGATGCGATAGCGACGGCCATGCTTGAATGCGAAGTCCGGGATCTGTGCGCGATTGACGGTGAACAGACCGTCCCAGTCGGCGGGGACGAGCGTTTGTCCTGTTGAATAAGCCAGCCAGTTCATCACTGTGCGTGGACGTCCGTTCGGCCCGATCTCGATCAGTTCAGCTTCAGCTGCAAGAGGAACCTGATAGGCGTTGAACCACTCGCCGGAGTTTTGCACAAACCACGACATCGACACGAACGACGTCGCGGCATCGCGTGCGCGTTCGGTGATGATTTCGGCACTAACAGGTTTGATCATGAGGCCAAATGTTTTTGGTAAGCGAAGAGTTTCGTCATCGTCGAGTTTTGCGCGCGATGGTGCTGGAGCGATGAGAACCCGGCGTTTGGTCACACCAATGGTTTGTCCAACAAGGCTTGCGTCTCCAGTTTCAGCGACGACGGCCTGTAGAACAGTGTCCAGGTCAGCTGGGCGAACCTCACCGCTCTCAAAGGCAGCGGCGTCAAGGCAGCGCGACTCAAACACGGGTTTGACCGAAATGGCGATGCCGCGATCGGCACGCACCGTACAGGTGGCGCCGCGGGCGAGATAGCGATTCGCGCTCAGCGATTCCCACTGGCATGACGGGTGATTCCCAAGAACAAGCGGACGGCTATTGAGGCTCACAACCTCAAGGGATACGCATGACCGAAGCGTTCGCAAACGGCTAATCTTGAGTGCGTTGCGTTTGGCGGCGAGAGTCTGGTTGTCGGCCACGGCACTGGAAATCTCGCACCGATCGGTGCCAAGATCTTCGCGGAATAGAATGTTAGCGGAGTCGTTGGCAAGCGACGGTTCTTTGTTTCCCAGCGACAGCGCGATGAACTTGCCGTCGATATTCTTACAACTCTGAATAAGGATCTCATCTGAATTTTCGGTGGATCCAAAACGTTTCACCTTCTCTCCGGCACGAGCCCAGGGGTCGAGATGGAGGGCGGGCTTTGGATCCTTCGAAAACGCACAAACTGACTCCACATCGGCAGCTTGTGCCAGTGGCTGCAACGCGACGAGCGTGAGGCAGAGAGCAAGAGCTTGAATGTAAGAGAGCTTGTTCGGTTCCATTTTCAACTTCTTTCGTTCATTAAAAAAGAGGGCCTTAAGCGGATTAAGGCCCTCATCCCAAACTGACAACTATTCAGCAGCAGGTGGCTCAGCGATTTCTGTGTAAGTACACATTTCAGCGCCTTCTTTTTCCCACTTGCGCAAGTTCGGAACTGATGAAGACCAGTTCGTTTCCGAGAATACGTAGCGAACTTTGCAGTGGCGGGGCGCCTTGCCGTCGTTATTGGTGATCACTTTGTCTTGGAGCAAGTCCGCTGTCTGACCATTGAGCATCATCGGAGTCGATTTAAAGAAGCTCGTCGATCCCTCTGACGCGTTAACCGGAGTCGCATTCGAACCAAAGACGAACGACGCCTCGTTGTCGAGCGTGTTGTACTGGTTACTGTTGTTGCGAGCATAGACATATTGGCCGATACCTTGACGGTCGCAAACCACGAAGGCTTCGACTTTGAGGTTTGCGTTTTTCGTATAGTCGCCCTGGCCCATTGTCATGCCGTCGCGCGAATTCTCGCCCGGAACTTTTCCGCTATAGAGCGCGTCGATCGCGTACGCCTGTGCGAGTTTCAAGACGAAGTTTGTCTGAATATTGTCCTCGTAGTACTCAATCTGCGGACCGTTGTAGCAAATGTCGACAAAGTATTTGGCCGAGTAGAGCTCTGATCCCAAGTGAAACGAGAGATCAGTGATACGACGTCCCCAGGCTTCGCTGTCAGTAAAGGCTTGCGAATAAGCGGAGGTGCTGGTTCCACGGAAAGACTTGTCGCCACTGCCTGTCATTGGGCTCATGCCGGTCCACTTGAGTTTGCCGTAGTTCATGAGGTAATCGCCGCCACCTGTTGAGCTACAAACGCAAGATGAGTGACAGACTTTATCGGCATCTGAACATGTTGTAGGAGTACATTGGTTCTTTGTGCCCTCGAAATAGCACACTTTGTTGTTCGATGACTGTGCCATGATGCCGGCGTTACACGCATACATTCGGGGGCCGCTCGAATCGACTTTGAATTTGTAGCGAAGTGATATCGCATTCGCGTCGACGGCTGCGACCGTGAGCGCAAGAGCGCCAAGCCACTTTGAAAGCGTCGTTAAGTTTCTCATTTCTTCTCTCCTCTGTTTACGTCCTGGAAATTAAATTCAGTACGGTTGTTGTTGTTTTATTACTCAGTTTGGCGGACTCAGACGAAGCTCGGTTGAGAGCTTCAATTTGAGAACGTTTTCTTCGTTATCATTTAAGTCGGAAGATGAGACGGGCCGTAGCCGGCGCGCTGCAATCCCTGTCGGCGTTGTGCAAATCGCGAGGAATGCACTGGTGGGGCGATCCTCCTCGTCGAGCTCAACAGCGATAAATCCATCGCGAGAGCCACAGAGTGTTTGAAGATGTGGGGCGATGCCGGCATCTTCAGAGCCGTTATAGAAATCGTAGAGGCTCTTGTTTGCGACTAGAACAGTTGAACGTGTTAAGAGCTTGTAGACGACCTGACGATCGCTGACGGCTTGACACCTTCGTAGGTTGGAACAAGTGTTTGAAACACGTCGCGCATCACGGCGTCGCCGCTGCCGAAACAATCGCGACAAAGTGGCTCGGGCCACTCGCAGGATTTTGCGCCACAGAGGTTCTCGCAGAGGGTCTCGCCCTTTCCGGCACACTGAATCGAATTCATCACGCGAATCACGCCATCGGTCTCAACGGCGTTTTGTTGAAGGCCAAGGGCCAGCGCCGAAGTGCCCGTGAGGAACAAGGTCAGGATGCTCATCAACAGAGTGAGACGTATCATCGTCCACCACCTGGTTGTGAGTGTTCGAGTAAAGCGGTACAAGAGCGCGAGAAGGCACTGAACTCACTTCGCACTTCAAAGCGGCGCATTGTTGGATCGCAAGAAACGCGCGCCATAATTTCGCCGTCGCACTCTTTAACACGTATCCCGACAGTGCCGTTCGCCGGTCCTTGCTGGGTGAATGTATTTTCGCCTTCGTACTGAACACTGGCGTGGCTGGCCCGGAGGCCAGTCTGCGTTTCAAGTGCGTGTGCGGCATTTGCAGCGCAAAGATCTTCAAAGCAACGGAAGCCATTGATCAATGAGGGTTCGCAGCGAGGCGGAATAGAGCCGCGATTTTCCGAATAGACGTCAGCAACATACTCCGGGCGAACAACGTAGCTGATCGGACGATTCTTTTCGTCTTTCTGTGCGTTGACGTAGAGACTGAATGCGCGAGCTGCGCCGAATGCAAATCGGACTGGCCCGGCAGGAGCAGCAGCGGCGATTGACGAAACGGCACTTGTCAGGTTGATCGTACATCCACCGCAGATGGAGCGACGGGCGGCAGAGGTCTTTCCTTCTGACTTATCGTTGAGCTCTGTCTCTGAACCCTTGTTGTCCGAGCAGTAGTTCAAAGTGACACCTCCAACGCCGTAGACCTGGAAAGGAGCGCCGGCTTCATTGGCGTACTGAACGGCACAGGGCGCTCCGGTGAGTGGGCCGAGGTCGGCAAAGAAAGTGCGACGATTGGACTCGTCTGAAAACTCGGGTTCGAAGCGAATCGAACCATTGTCGATTTTTGTCTTGAAGCTTTTTACCTGTGGGCGCTTTGACTCGAATTCAGCGAAGATTGGAATTGGGAGTGCCGCGGTGAGAGCCGACGTGATCAATCGCTGCGCGAGCATGGCATTGGCTTGGTCGGTCGCAAACCAAGGATCGTAGATCTTGCATGCGTTGAGCTCGGCGTAGGGATTAAAGAGATTGCTGTCTTTGATCCGATGCGCTCGGCCAAGGGCGGCTGACCATACTGAAACGGAGTAAAGGTCGACATAGGCCTTTAACACGGACTGCATGCACGCGATTGGAGACCGGCAGATCTCGATCTTACCTTCCGAAAGCGTCAAGTATGGCTCCGGACGATTCCAGCCACGAGCGCGATTTTCTTTTGGCAGCGACTTTTGTGAAACCAATCCGTTCATGCGCTCGCGAGCCCAGTCCGAGAGGTAGCCGTAGTCGTAGCTCACTTTTGAGAAAAGAGTGCTTTCAAGTGACTCGCAAATCGGCTTGATGTTCAGGCCGATTGTTTTAACGGCCTCAATCACACGAGGCAGCAGGAGTTTTTGGTTCTTCAGGTCAGACGGGGAAAGACCGAGTGTGCTGCCGCTTTCGAAAACCGACTCGAAGTCGGGGCGGAGAACCTTGAATTGTGGATCGCGGAGAATCCGGGCCTCGACACAGACGGCTGCAAGCTGAGATGCAAACTCAGGATTGGCTTCAGGCGAAAAGCGCTCAAGGTCGCGTTTGAGGTCCTCAGTGAGAGTTGCGGCGCTCAACTGATTGAGCCAGCTGCCGGTCCGAGCAACGCTTTGCAGTTTGTTGCAGCTGACCCAACGCGCTTCATTGAAGCGCTTCGAGAAGTTCTTTACCCAATCTTCCGTGGCGGTTCCATTTGTTCCAAGAAATCCGTCAGAAACTGAGCGGCTGCCCTTGGCGAGAAGATAAAACTGGGGACCGTTTGGAAGTTCCGACTCAAAGCCAGAAGCGGTTTGAGGTGGTTTGGCGAGTTCGCGAACGGCGTCGATTGAAAGGCGTTGAAGGTCGCAGGTTGGAAGCGTGATCGCGCGACAGCCGTTTGGTGCAAGTAAGACCTCGTCTTCAAGAGCGAGACTGGGGAAGAGCTCGGCGTAGCGTCCCATGGCGGTTCGAACTTCTGGTGCTGAGCGCCAGGCCCACGATGCATAGGTTTTGAACGAGGCCCAGAAATCAAACCCGATGCTGTCGAAGTTTGTAGGAACACGTGGCAGATCAATCTGCAGGAGGAAGAAGCGATCGGTTGTCGGACTTGATTGGTCGCACGAGGGTTGTGTTTTTGCGACACTTGAAAGCAGGGCGCCGATTTCGTTGAGATCGCTAAGCGCGGGACGCGATTTGTTCAGATGGCCCTGCAAGGCAGAGAAACGCTCGGCCTTGATACAGGTGACCTGTGATGAGAAAGGCGACTGAATCTGACTCTTGGCCCACAGTTCGCTCAACTGCGCGTCGAGAGCACGGCATTTTTTGTCGACTCGCAAGTCGTTAGCAGCGCACGCAATCGCTGATCCAGGAGCGGCAAGCGACCGGACAAAAGGTGGTTAGCGACGGTGGTAAACGTGAAGCCAACGGCGCGACGATAGGTCTCCATCGCGTCGGTTTCTTTTCCGGCAGAGAGCCCGGCATTGAGTTTGGCGACATTAAATAAAACAGGTAATCCGCCGCCTTTGGCGGCGCGACTCCCATAGGTTTGACCGTCCCGGCGTTTGCGTCGAAGGCACTGAATAAAGAAAACTCCTCCGTTCAACCAAACGTGCTCTGCAAAGCGCGTAACGAACGGAGGATAAGTGAACGATTGGAAAGTCCTATCACATGTCAAATGGGAGTGTAAGTACCACGTCGTCATGGTGCCGAAGTACCGCAAGCGATTGATCTATGGCCGGCTGAAGCGGGAGATCGGGCCGGTGCTGCGAGAGTTGTTCAGGCAAAAAGGTGTCGAGGTGTTGGAGGGCTATGCGATGGCGGATCATGTACACGTCTGCGTAAGTGTTCCGCCGAAGCTGAGCATCTCGGAAGTAATAGGTTTTGTTAAAGGTAAGAGCGCGATTCAAATCCATCGGCGGTATCTGGGCAGGAAGCAGAATTTTACGGGATTTCACTTCTGGAGCCGCGGTTACTGCGTGAGCACGGTGGGTCGGGATGAGCAGATGATTCGCGAGTACATCAAGAGTCAGGAATCAGAGGAGCGGCGAGAAGAAGCAGCGCAACTGAGTATGCTTGAGGGTCCTTCAGGACCCAAGGGCGGCGTCCGCGGCCCCCTTTGAGGGGGCGGATTCATACCGGGTCCTTTGGGCCCGGTTTCTGATTCCGAGACGGCCGGCATCGTAGCCATCTCCAATGACAAGAATCGAGCGCGATGGAAGGCGCGAATCCAACGCACATTGAGCGCGATTCGAAAACTCGATCGGGGCAAACGAACTTGCGTTCGATCCCGCCTGAGCTTAGCTCAATGTGAGGGCTGTCGCGAGACACACGACGGCCCATTTGGTTGCGTTGGTAACCATGATCAACTCTCTTCAGTTTGGCGAAGCGTTGGAGAATTAGTTTCCTGTCTGGCGGCACGTCTCAAGCTTCGAATTCAATGTCGCGTAGAACGAGAGTAGCGAGAGGTCCGCAGGCGAGAATGTTCTCTTTGTCGTGCCGTCTGCATTGACGCCTTGATACTGGTACGTCTCAAGTAAACGCTTCATGGCCGGCGAGACCCGAAGATTGGTTTCGCAGTTGTAACGACGGTAAGTGATCGATAGTCCGTAGTAAGGATCATTTGAGTTGTTGCTAGAGTCTTCGCCGAGGTTAATGACCGTTGTTCCGGTGCCGACCGTGCGGGCGCCGACGCCAGCGTTGAAGCCCAATGTCCAGCTCGAGCCGGAGCCATCTGTTCCCATCAGCCAGCAACGACCATCGTCGTCACACTGTCTTTTCATGTCTTCGAGAACCTTCTTTTGAATTTCGGCTTCGGTCATAAGGGTTGTGGACTGAAGCTGGTCTGAAGTTGGAGCGGCCTGATCAAATTCGCTTCCCGCGTTTGCTAGACCAGCGGTCAGAAGAGAGGCGACGAAAACAAACGAACGGATCAGCGACTTGGCCACGGTGGCCTCCAAACAATAGCGAGTCATCAGCTCGTCAATTGAGCGAATTGAACTCAGTTCCTCTGCGACATCATTGTCGATGCTTCCTAGAGCAATGCTGACGCCAGAGGCTCTATAGTGGAGCTTATAATGGTCATTAGGGCCTATATTTGAGCTGTGGAGAAATTGTGAAGTGGGCCGTATGGCGTTGGGACTGATTGAACTGGTCGAAAACGTCAAATCCAATCTATTGATGTCGAACTCTTCGACGAAGGGTCGCGGAGGGGCGCCGATCACTCCCTCTCCGGCTTTTAGCGGGGTGCGGGAACTTTGTAGAAGAATTCGTCAGTGTTTATCGACAGATGGTTCAGATAGCCGCATCGCTGAAGGATCTTTCGGCAATACGAAGTGGGATTCGTAGCCGTAGCCCATTGCCTTAAAACTTTGATCTTGTTGTTGAGACCTTCGGCGACAGCGGTTGTCAGTCTTGAAGTGATGTAGGCCTCAATGTTCCGACGATATTTTCGAATCGTTTTTGCGAATTTTAGAAATGGCTCAAGTTTCGATTCTCTGACAACTCGGTACCAGGTTGTCAGCGTCTCTCGGAAGCCTTTGATCGTCTTCTTGTCGAGTGCTTTGTGAAAGTATTCGACGAGTAGCATCGCGGTGTGGATCGGCTCATTGATTCTCCGAAGTTTGTCGACAAGTTTCTGCTCGGACTTCGATAGGTCCTTCTCTCTGGCAACGAGGATAAATCTTCGGTGTGGCTCGAGCATATCGCGACTGACTTTGTCGTTCGTTTCTTTGGCTTTTTTGAATTCAAATCGACGAACTTTATCGAAGGCTTCGTTCACTTTCTGTGCAAGATGGAATCGATCAACGCAAACTTTGGCGTTCGGGCACTCGCGTTCAATCGCCGCAATAAAGGGTTCATGCATGTCGACAGCGAAGTGTTCAACCGACATTTTTTGCGCCGTCGACAGCACCCTCAAGGCACCAGTCAATGCCGCAGAATCCCGTCCTATGGCGTTAAATAGGACTTTCCCTTCCTTTGGCGCGACAAGATTTGTGACAAATTCTGGACGCCAACGTTTCGCAAAAAGTCCGACTCGGTTTTTAACGGCGATCGTTCGAAAGTGAACTTCGTCGGCCGCAAGGTACGAAACATCGAGGCCGTCTGGCATGCGCAGATGCTGCATCATCACTGCCATGCGATATTGGTCGAGATCCCACATTGCCTTTGATCCCATGTCGAGAATACGCCCGACAGCTTCACATGTGATCTCTTCCATGAGTCGACCTGCGACTTCGGCAAGGCCGCAGGTCATTGAGCTGAACTTTGGATGGATCCAGTCGACATCGGCGACAGCTGTGCGGTCACAATTGTCGCGAGTACCCCCGAAGCTGCATGAACTTAACCGTCACATGCTGAAAAACACCAAGCGGCGGCGCACGAAGGATTTTGAGATCCCATTCTTTAACAGTTGAAAATTGCTCGCCGCACAATCGGCAAAAGCAGCTCTCCCGATTTTGCTGAACTTTGACTTCGATTTTGTGCAGTTTTTGAAGACCTTAAGGTCGATAATTTTGACGTCTTGAAGACCTAAAAACGTGATGATAGTCTGCCTGAAGTCCATCCTTGGGTGCTCCTGCAAAGAGATTTAGTGTCGTGACCAAATCAAATCACAGGACCAAGTGATGGACTATTTTCATTTCACGACGTCTTTGACCCCGCTAAAAGCCGGAGAGCCCCGATCACTGTCGGATTCGTCGGGACATCTTGCCCAGTCGAGTGATCCGCCGGTACCTTTAGAGAATGTTCGTTCACGATTTCTTCATGTCGATCGCAAGCATCGCGGCTCAGGATCCGAATCGGCCGGCCCTAAGAGAGGGAGATCGTACTCTTTCATACGCCGAGTTGGTTTCTTTGATGTCTATGCTGCGCGCGCAGCTCAAAGATGTCGGAGTTGAGCCCGGCGACCGCGTTGGGATCTATTTGACGAATTCCGCAATGGCTTATGCGGCGATTTTCGCGAGTATTCTTTGTGGAGCGACCTATGTCCCCTTGGCCACAGATGATCCGGAAGCGCGTCTACGGCAGGTGATGGAAGAAGCGCAGTTGAAAGCCGTGGTTGGCCTTCAAGCGTCGCTGAATCAGCTTCATTTTCAATCGACAACGACAGCACGTATTGAGCTCGATGAAGAGGCGCTTCTCCGTCAAATCACCTTGCCGCCACCGCCGCTCGATTTGAGTGAACTGACCGAAACCGTACCGCTCTATATATTGTTTACGTCGGGGTCGACCGGTCGCCCGAAAGGTGTTCCTATCGATTCGCTCAATGTCGGCGAGTTTTCAAATTGGGCACGCGACCATCTTAAAATTCTGTCGAGTGATGTGTTTCTTGGTTTAACTCGCCTCACTTTTGATCTCAGTGTATTCAATATCTTCCTCCCGATGTGGTGCGGAGCCTCGGTGCAGATTGCGCGTCAGGTGATTGAGCAAATGAATCCCACCCGCTTACTCGAAAAAGGTGTAACGGTCGTACTCACTGTTCCGCGTATTACCGGTCTGGTCTTTGACGAGCAGATCGTGCAGGAACCGAAATGCTTTCCTCGGCTGCGCCATCTCTTGTTCTGTGGAGAGCAACTTTTTGCAGCGCAGGTTCATCAGTGGATGACGAGGAATCCTCGCCTGTACGTTCACAATTGCTATGGTCCAACTGAGGCAACCGTGGCTTGTACATGTCAGAGTTTTGCACCCGGAGATATTGTCGCTGATCCCGTGTCGATTGGCCGAGCTCTGCCAGGGCAGCATATGGAACTTGTTTTGGAGAACGGATCGCTGCTCGATGGCGCTGGTCAGGGCGAACTTGTGATTTCTGGATCACAGGTCTCACGGTTTGGATATTGGCGCACGGCTTCGAATCGCTTCTTCGATGATCCTAAGAACGGGCGTTCGTTTAGAAGTGGTGATATCGTTCGTCGAGACGATCAGGGCCTGCTGTATTGGCTGACGCGAATCGATGATCAGATCAAGATTAAAGGCTATCGCGTCGATCTGGGAGAGATTGAGCAAGCGCTATCGAACGTCGACGGAGTGAGGGACTTGATTTGCCTTTTCGATTCTGAGCGACAGGTTGTCATTGCTGTTTACTCAGCCGGCAAAAATAGCGACCGAGGGGGAGTAGACTCTGCGCTGAGAAGTCAGGCAGAGCGCTTTCTTCCGGTTTACATGCGACCAAGCCAGTTCGTTGCGGTCGATGAGGTTCCGCGGACGCGGAACGGCAAGGCCGATCGTCGGGCCGCTCAGGCTTTGGTCGAGAGGCGCGTTCTCTAAAAATTGATTTACGTTGGATCAATGTCCAGCGTTCGGCCAAAGCGTCAGAACCCTGACGGCCTTCGTCGGAATTGTGAGCAAAGGCAAAGGTCTAAGCCAACTGTTTGACTCAGTGATTTTCAAAAAACTCTGCGAGAATCAAAAGAGATAAGGAGCTCTTTTGCCGATTCAGTTTGGTTCTATCAATACCGGATTACCGCCGAACATCGTCGAGCAACTCGTCGACGCCGAACGTATTCCGATCAAACAGATCGAAGTGAAGAAGGGCAAAACTGGCGAGAAGTTAAAGCTCGTTGAAGATCTGCAAACAAAAGTACAAGACATTCGTAAAAACCTTGGCGAGCTCGCGAACACACGTGGCTTCACGGACGTGAAGTTGACCTCAGGTGATCCGAATGTCATTGCCGGCACAGTTGATCCGGCGGCCTATCAGCCCGGAAGTTGGAATGTCGAAGTTGTTCAGCTTGCGCAAAAAGCCGCAGCGATGACCAATGGCTTTCCCGACAAAGACAAAACTGAAATTGGTGTCGGCTACTTCCGCTTCAATACTGCGGACGGCGCAAAAGACGTCTACGTCAATGGCGCCAACAATACGCTTGAAGGCGCGGCGAAGGCCATCAATAACGCGAAGGTCGGAGTCCGTGCGACAGTCATCAATGATCGCAAAGAAGCCGATGCACCCTGGAAGCTTGTGCTGTCATCAGATGGCGTAGGCTCAGACCGCTCGGTTGAATATCCTCGTCTTTATTTTTTAGATGGTGATCAAGACATCTATTTTGATGGCCACCAAGAAGCGAAAAACGGAATTGTAAAGGTTGACGGTTTTGAGTTTGAGATTGGCGACAATGTCCTGAAGGACATTATCCCGGGTGTGACGCTAGAGCTTAAACAGGCCGCTCCAGGGCGCTCGGTGAACTTGACCGTGAAAGAGGACCTTGAAGTTGTCAGCGGAAAAATCAAAGGTTTTGTCGACTCGATGAATGGAGTGCTTTCGTTCATTCAAGCACAGAACAAGATGGACAAGGCGACCGATACTTCCAAGACTCTCGGTGGCGATAGTATGGTTCGCACGGTTGAGAGTCGTATTCGCCAGCTGGTGCAGTCGCCCCAGTACGGAATTAGGGGCGAGATCAAGACGCTCAATCAACTTGGAATTCAGTTTAATCGTACTGGAACTCTCGAATACGATCAGAAGAAATTTAATGCCGTTCTTGCGGCGAAACCTGAGGCCGTACAGGAGTTTTTTGCTGGCGACGGATTCTCGACTGGCTTTATCGCAGCAGTTCGTCGCGAAGTAACGAATATGACGAACCCGTCCTTTGGTCCACTGTCGAACCGAGCGCGGGGACTCAAAACGCAAATTGAACAGATGGATCAGCGTATTGAACAGAAGGAGCGTCAGCTGACGCGTAAAGAGGAGCAGCTGCGCAACAAGTTTGCGCGCTTAGAAGAGACGATGTCGAGAATCAAGGGCCAGGGAGCCCAGGTTGCGGCGATCGCCAGCGGTGGCGGCGGACTGGGATTGGGCTAGTTCGTATCAAGTTGAGAATTGAGAAGACCGAAGAGTGACTAGAGACGTGATCGGGAGAGTGAACTGAAATATGAAGAACGCGTATCAGAAGTACAAGACGACATCGATTCAGAGTGCCAGTCGCGAGAAGCTTCTGTTGATGATGTACGAAGGTGCGATCAAGTTTACGAAACTTGCGATTCAGGCTGCAGAAGAAAAGAAGATCGCTGACCGCGGCATCAATATTGGCCGCGCGTACGACATTGTGATGGAGCTGAATAATACGCTCGATCACAAGGTGGGCGGCGATATCTCGAAAAATCTTGAGCAGCTGTATATGTACATCACAGATCAGTACACACAGGCCAATATCACAGGAAAACCAGAGCCTCTGAAAGAAGCGTTGAAGCTTCTTGAGACGCTCTATGACGGTTGGCAGAAGGCCGTCGAACAACTGAAAAAAAACCAAGGCGAAAAAGCGGGCTAGGAGGGCACGTGACAAACGAACAGTCAGCAATTGAAGGAAAACTCATCGAACTCCTGGAAGAGAAGAATCACTATCTCGCGAAGTTCGTCGAACTGAACGAAACAGAGCTTCTGAACTTTGAAGAAGGGTACTTTGAGAACGTCGAATCGTTCTATCAGGCGCGAGAGAAAGTGCTCGACATCGTGCGCTGCATTGACGCATTGATCGACGATGAAGTCCGGGCTCTAGGTGAAACGGCAGAAGAGTTTGCGCTCAATTCCGAAACTCGTGCCTCTGTTGAAGACTTGATGAGAAGTAAAGATGCACTGGCTAAGCAGATCCTGGCGCAAGATCTCAAAGTTCTTGCGGCGATTGAAAACGAGAAGTCGAATATTATTCGCGACCTCCAACAGACCACTCAAAGTCGTAAGGCCGTTGGAGCATACGGAGCATCCGCTACTCAGGCTGACCTTCGTCAGCTCGACGAAGAGGCTTAGTCAGCGGCTTCGGCCGGAACCGTCAACGAACCGACGAGTCTGGGTCTGACCGGACTGTCAAAGAAGCGGCAGAACTACGAATGAAAATGCGGCGCACGATCGAAAGGTCGGCGCCGTTTGTCTTTTAAAACGAATGACTCGACCATCGCCGAGCATCGCGATAGTTGGCAGTGCGCTTGCAATACCTTCTTGAGTTGAACACTGCGAAACAGGGAGGTGCGCATGGATGCGCGTTCCATCAGTCAAGAGCCAGGGAATCAGGCGATCTATCAGAACATCAATCCACATGGAATCAATCCGCCGTTGTCGACTCCCGTTGCGGCCGTCGTGACGTCTCTGGCTGATGCTGTTTCACAGTTTGATAGCGAGGCTGTAGCGGAGCAAATTGGCGACTGGATGCGCTTTGCTCGTACATTGATGAGGCATCGCGACTATCCGCATGCGATGACACTCCTTCGGCAGGTGCTTTGGAAGAATCATGAGCATGTTGAAGCGATCCAGATGATGGCTTCCGCACTTGAGGGAAGTCAGCGTTTTGAAGAGGCGATCAAGTGCCGTCGGGCTCTGGTGAAACTGATTTCGACAGTTGAATCGAAGTTGGACTTGGCTCAGCTCTACTATCAGATCGAATCAGACGAGACCGCTTACGAGTTGTATCAGAATATTCTGGCAACCGAGTCGGTTCCCGAGCAGCGGCAGTTCGATGTCTATAAAAACATCGGCAATATCCTTGTTCGTCGTGGGGAGTTCGATCTTGCGGAAGAGTACTATAACCGTTCCTTTAGTATCGATGCGAAATCCGATGTTCTTTTGGTCAACTATGGCACACTCGAGATCAATCGCGACAATATCGATGCGGCAACGGAACGGTTTCGCGCAGCGCTTGAGATCAATTCGAGAAATGACAAGGCGTGGGTTGGGCTTGCGCTGATTCATCGCTCAAAAGGGGACTTTGAGCTGTCGTGGGGAAACCTTGAGCGCGCTCTCGATTTGAACCCAAGCAACAGAACCGCACTTCGTCTCGAAGTCGAATGGTCAGTTCGCGATGGCCGCATTCAATCGGCGATTGAAAGAATGAAGACGTATCTCGCGACAGATTGTGAAGATTCTGAAATCGCATTTCAGTTGGCGAAGTGTCTGACGCTGGTCGGTCGATTTGATGAAGCGCTTTTCGAGTGCGAAAGAGTGATTGCCTTTGATCCGGAGCAGGAAGAGGCATTCCGTCTGCGGCGCGTGCTCGCTGAACGAGTTCTTGAGATGGAGTCATAAGTGGAACATCAGGTCCAGATTCACCAGGCCAAGAGCGGCTTGCCGTTGTTGATTGTTCGCGGGTGTGCGACGGCATCATCTGTGGACCCGCTGGCTGAGGCCGAGCGATGGTTTAAATTGATTGAACCGCAAGTTCGCGATTTGCCCGAGACCGCGCGGGTCGGTGTTCTGGGGCTAGGCTCGGGTTACCACCTCGATGTTCTATCGCGTGAAGTTAAAAACCAGATTATCGCCTTCGATTCCGATCCGGCGTTGGCCGCCGCGAGTGATTGGTTTGCTCATCGTTTTCCGGCGCATGTGAGTTTGAAGTTTGTCGACGTCGAAGCTGGTGTCGCCTCATTTTTTTCTGCTGATGATGTTCGGACATTTATTAGCAATCGAATTGTTCTTTTGCGTCACAAGCCGTCGTTTCTTCGCGATCAACGCGGCCTTACGACCGTTGGCAATTGGCTGACGGGCCGTGACCGCTTGAGTTTGAATACACATTTGCAATGTCGAGCGGAGTTCTCGTCACTCGTTGATTGTGACCGACAAAGCGGAGAGTGGCTGCTTTCAGTGAAGGACCTATCGAGACTGTGGAAGGTTGAAGCTGAAGTTTCGGAACAGCGTCGGCTGTTTCGAATTTTAGAGGAGCTTGTGCGATGAGAATTCTTGTCGTGAACCTTCTTCGCATCGGCGACATTATCTCGACGCTGCCGGCGCTTAAGAAGTTTCGTTTGGATCACCCGACGGCGCAAATTGATCTCCTGATCAACTCCAGCTTTGCGCATATGGTGGGCGTTATCGGCTATGTCGATCGTGTCTTACTCTTTGATCGAGATACCATTCAAAAGTCTCTTATCGATGCCGATCGGCCGTTGTTTGAGGGATATGATCTTCTCAAAGAGACGGTGGATGGTCTGAACGAGCAGGGCTATGACCGAGTCATAAACTTCACACACAATCGATTGTCGGGTTGGCTCTGTGGGCTGATTCAAGCCGGTGATAAACATGGCCTCGTCTTTGACGGAACCGGTGCGGTATCATTTGGCGACCCGTGGTTTCGATTTCTCAATGCTCAGGTCGATATCGACTCAGGGCATGCGATCAACCACGCCGACATCTTCCTAGGTGCAGCCGCCGGCTGGAGTGCTGAGCCGAGCCAGACGTTTTTTGATTCGCTTCTCTCTGAAACGGATCGTGGTCGTGCTGAATGCGAGACGCTATTGCGGGGCGCTTTGTCGGATGGACCGCGAATGGTGCTTCAGCTTTCAACCAGTGATCAGAAGAAAGAGTGGGGCGACGACCGATTCAAGGCCTTGGTGCATCGGCTCTCTGGACATTTTCCGCGACTCACTGTTTTTGTGCTTGGTGCACCAAATGAAGTGAAGCGAATTCGGATGTTCTGCGAAGATCTGCATGCAACTGATAGTGCGCATGAAATGGCGATCATACCCGCTGTTGTGAGCCTTGAGGGTGCGGTGAGTTTACTTGAGGAGAGCGATATCCTTGTCACGGGCGATACGTCGATTAAACATCTGGCCGCTGCGGCGTCGATTCCGGTGATCGAACTGTCTCTTGGCAGTGCCGATGTTTTCCGAACAGGGAGTTGGAAGGTAGGCGATGTCATCGTTAGCTCAAAAGAGCCCTGTGCGCCTTGCGGCCACTCCGAGCTCTGTCATAGAGCGAGTCATCTTTGTGCGGAAGGCTTGCCGGCCGAGCTCATCTCTGAATTGGTTATTCGCCGAATGCAGGGTCCGCAGCTGCTCGCTCGTGAGCATCGTGAAGCATTACGTCGTTTTGCCCGCTTGGCCGAGGTCCATGTTGTTGATCGTTCGGAGGGACCGGCGCATCCGCTCCCGCTTTTTGCGGAGCTGACCGATGTTAATCTCGCAAGCCTGCTCGAGAGAACGGCGCGCTGTATTTCGGTGGAAATGCAATCTGGACGATTCAACGAGTTTAATTTTGGATCCGCAATTCGACGTGCGGCGATTGTTCTGAGAAAGCAGTTCTTTGACGAGTCAGAAACGGATCTTCGTCATATCCTTTCCATGCACGAACGCGAATTGAGGCATGCCGAAGGACTGCTGCAGAGCTTGCGCCTGCAGATCGCCCGAGTGAAAGAGAACTATCAAGATCCGGGGCAATTGAAGGATGTCATTCGCTCATGCATTTCGACGCAAAAGCGCCTTCGTCAGAGCGCCGTTCTGTCGTTCGCTTCCGAGGCGCTGGCGGCGGTTGTTGAAGATGATCGATCCGCTCCATTCACCCGACTTAGAAAAATGATTGATGCCATTGAAGAGCTTGAGCGTCGCCAGATGATCGTCGTCAAGCTTTGCCGAGGACTTGAAACTCAAACCTTTGACAGTTTTGAATCAGAGAAATTCGAGGGAAACAAATGAAACGAAGCTCAGCGATTGCCGCCCCAACGAGTGGCGGAGACCAAAAAGACAGTCAGCTCCTCAGTCACCTTGATGAAGCCTTGCTGCGCATTCGCAGAGAGGATGAAGCTATTCGCCAGCAACAGATGGACTCTGCTGCTGAGCGTTCATTGCGTTTGCTCAGAGTTCTCTCGGAAACGGTCATTGAACAACGAGTTCAGGGGCGAGCGCGGTGAAGATTCTTGTTTTACAGCTCGCGCGTTTGGGCGACATCCTACAGACGTGGCCGACGGTTCGTGCGTTGAGTCGCGATGGACACGAGGTCAGTCTTGCTGTTCGGCCGCGCTTTAAGGCTGCGGTCGAAGGGATGGACTCGGTTCGCAATGTACACTTCTTTGAGACGCGGCAGTATCTTGAGCCGATTTTCAATCCGCAGCTGGGCGGAGTGCCAGAGGCCATGCGACAGCTCGATCGCTTCTTTGAAACGATTGTGAATGAGCACTATGATATGGTGATCAATCTCAGTTTCTCGTCGCTTTCGTCGTGGATCTGTCATGAGTTGGAATGTCGAAGTGGTGGACAGATTTTAGTTAAGGGGTATTCGCGCTATAGCGATGGCGTACTTGGAATTCCAGACGACACGTCAGCCTATTTTTATGCGCAAGTCGGGGTGGGGCGACCGAATCGAATCCCGATTACGCATCTCTTCGCGGCCATTGCCGGCGCCGATTTGGTTGAAGCTGATTGGGCCCGTCCGACGTTTTTGAAAACGGAAAGTCGGCCTCCAGAAGGCGGATATCCGAATGTTCTCATGCATATTGGCGCGAGCGAAGGGCACAAGTCGTTTTCGAGTCGCGACTGGATTGCGGTTCTTAGTCAGGCGCTTCAGAGGACATCCGCCCTCGGCGAGCCGGTTCGATTTGGTCTGGTTGGCTCTGCCGAAGAGGCAGAGCGCGGAGAAGCGATTGCGAGTGAGCTCTCTGACTTTGGCAATCGCGTGGTTTCTTATGTCGGTCGGACGACGTTCAAAGAGCTGTGGCTACTGGCTCATCGCGCTGACGTGATCTTGGGCGGCGACAGTGTCATGGCGCAGATGGCGCCACTTGTTGGCGTGCCGATGCTCAATATGTCGACGCCGACAGTATCGCATTGGGAAACTGGTCCGCTCTCGCACGGCAGTCGTATTATTGTCGTCGACGGCGATCCAGCGACTGACCCAATGACGTGTGAACGGATCTCGAGTGAACTGACGGCGATGCTCACGCACAGTGAGATGTCGATTGCTGATCGAGTGGTCGGTGGGCCGATTGAGGCACTTTCTGAAATTGAACAGACTGATATTTGGCTTTTAGTGAAGGCCATTTACATGGGCGGAGCATGGCCTGTCCGGCCAGAGCTCGAGCCCCTTTGGAAGGCTTGGAGCGATTTGGCCGATATCGAAGAGGAGCAGACTCGGGTTTTGCTGAGTGGTCGTGGAGAACGTCGTGCGATTGCCGAACTTCTCAACCAGATCGATGGTATCACCGAAGGGCTAGCGGCAGAGTCGCCGTGGGCGGCCGTGTTGGCCGATTGGTGGAAGACGGAGCGCTTGCGCGTGCCACCGGGAACGATCGAAGAAACGAGCCATCGGTTTCTTGATATCAATCGACAGTTGAAAAACGCATTACAGAACTTGCGTCTCGAACATGGAGTGAATGATGACGGACCGCTCGTGGAGCTTTGATCAAATTCGAACGGAGTTTAATGGGTGCGAGACACTTGGCGAAGTCGTGAGAAAACTTGAGTTTCTTGCGGCTGCGACCGGTGAAGTCGTTTGCGAGATTCGCGTAAATGACAAGATGCTGGACGACGACATCGGTGACGTTGAGAGTCAGGCCGGCGTAAGTAATATCCAATCGATTTCGATGAAGTCAGAGCGGCCGGAGTCGCTCATCACGCAGGCGCTTGAATCGGCGACGGGATTTATTGGCGTCTTGACGGATGCGAGTTTACAAACGGCCGAGCTTTTTAAAGATGGTGATGTTGGTCCGGGCAATGAGCGCTTCCGCGAAGTCGTCGAGGGCTGCCAATGGTTTGTCGAGACCCTCAACCATGCGCGCGGAGCGGCGTCTGGTCTAGGTAAGCCCGTTGATGCGGCTGAACGTTGGCATGCGGCTGAGCGTATGCTTTTTAAAGCCGTGCAGGAGATCACCGAGACTTTCGACCGGCGAGACGTGATTGCGGTGGCTGACATTCTGGAGTTTGAGCTGACCGCGGCTTTGGAAATGTGGCAACCCATCCTGCTTCACGAGGTGAAACGACGGTCTATTTGACCGCCGGAACTGGGCGGCTAACATAGAGAGGTGCGCTCTGAAGACGTCCTCTCAGGTCCAGTTGGGACCATCTTATTTTCTGGCGATGACCCGAAAGGCCTCATGCGTGAGGCCGCATTTCAAGCCCGTCTCTCAATTCGATCGCAGCTCGAAGAGACCAGCGAACGTTGTTTGGCGGCGTTTGTTGTTCTTGGCGATGACCTTGAGCAGTGGCAGTTGCAAATGCAACGCGTGCGCACTCGCTACCCAGATCTGCCGCTCGTCGTTTTAATAGAGCGCAAAACCGGTATCGACGACGCCGCCCTCTTTGCGACTGCCGAAAAGTATCGGGTTCAATACTGGGTGGATCCGCAGGCTCGCGAGCTGGTTCCACTTTTTGAGAAGCTTGTTCGCCTGCATGACGAGTTCCGCAGCCGTGAGAAGAGCCGAAAAGAGCTGGGTTTACGCAATCGGCAACTGCGCGATCTTCAATCCAATCTCGAGAAGATTGTCACCGAGCGAACATCCTACCTTGCCGATGCGGAACGCGAGCTTCATTCGCGAACGCAGACGACTCGAGAGCTTGTACGATTTATCAAAGAGCTGAGCCAAGCGGAGACGATTGAAGAGATACTGCAGCTCGTTTCTTATGAGATGCGCAGTTTTCACGAGGTACGGCCACCGGTTCTTGCCGTGGCGTCTCAAGAGTTTGGAGCTAGGCTTTACTTTCAACAGGCTCGAGGTGCGGGAGGGCGTCCGGCCACCCGCGCCGTCGAGAAAAACTGGGGCTCAAGGATCGTTCGTCAAATGTGGAGTTCGCGATCAGTGATTCGAACCAACGATGTCGACGATCAGTCATATCTGGCACAAGAGTTTGGTCGTCCCGTGGCGCGAACGGTGGCGTTTCCGTTAGGAAATCGCGGTCACACGCAAGTTCCAGTTCTTATTTTTGAACATGGTTTTGATGGCGAAAAAGTGGAGCGCTTCACGCGATTTTGGACAGTGCGCCTTGAGCCGCTGTCGATGGCGATTGAACGCGTGTTTCTGAATCGCGAGATGTTCTCCTCTTCGCGAATGTGGGAAACGATTTTTGATGGCATCGCCGATCCGATCGCCGTTCTCACCGAAGGGCATGAGCCGATCCGTCTCAATCAGGCATTTTCTGAAAATACAGGCCGCCGTTGCTATGAGATTTTTGCTGGAAGAAGCGAGCCTTGCGAAGGCTGCCAGATGCAGAAGGTATTGGTCGACGGGGAGGCAGCGGAGTGGCAGATCCGTCGTGGGGATCGTGTGTTTCGAGTGAAAAGTTACCCGATTCGACTGTCGAAGCTGACGTCGATTAATCATTACACCGATATTTCGAAAGGGCTTGAGCTCAAAGGGCATGCGATTCAGGGTGAAAAAATGGCCGCGATTGGACTGATGGCTGGCAATATCGCCCATGAGCTCAACAATCCGTTAACGGGTTTAAGGTCGCTCGCGCAAGTGCTCTCAGTGGACTCGCGCTTTCCAGAGTCTGTGCGCAACGATCTGAGGGAAATTGAATCAGCGGCCGAACGATCGAGTCGAATTATTCGCGATCTCATGGAGTTCTCTTCGGCCGGAGATCACGTTCGCGCGCTCGTTTCGATTAACGATGTCGTCGAGTCATCGTTGAACATGATCAAGACGGCTCTTCACGAACATGCGGTGAACGCTGATCTTTTACCGGCGAGTGAAGGGATGATCCGCGTTGATCCCCATCTTTTGCAACATGTGGTTTTCAACATTGTTAACAACGCTTCGCAGGCGATGCGCGGCGCAGGCGAGATTCGAATTCGCACTCGCCTTGCCGGGGAGTGGGTTGAGACCGAGATTGCGGATACTGGGCCAGGCATACCCGATGAGATCCTTGGACGAATCTTTGAACCGTTTTTTACGACCAAGGCCGCCGGTCAAGGAACGGGACTGGGTTTGAGTATGAGTCGCTGGATTATTGAGAATTTTGGCGGAACGATTGCGGCACTGAATCAAAAGGACTCAAACGGAAATAAAACGGGAGCGATGTTCATCATCAGGCTGCCGCGAGCGAGGGCTGAATGAAGTGCCTAGTGATCGATGATGAACCCCTCGTGAGACGATCGCTTTTGCGAGTGCTTCAGGTCCGTGGACATCAGGGCTTTGAGGCTGAGGACGGGCCAAAGGGGCTCGCCGTATGGCGGGAGTTGCAGCCCGATCTGGTGTTCGTCGATATCTTGATGCCGGGAATGAGTGGGCCTGACGTCGTCTCGCAGGTTTTACCGAGTTTGACTATTCGCCCCTTCGTCGTATTGATGTCGGCCTATTCTGGCGAGGACAGTGAGAGACTTGCGGCCGATTGTGGTGCAAACTACTTTCTAGCAAAACCATTCGAGGATTTATTCGCAGTCGTCGATGAGGCGATTGAGCGATCGGGTGCGGCGAAGTCTGCGAATGTGAAGGGAGACGGGTAGATGTCGAAACAAGCGGTTGTGAAAAAAGTCAAACCATACCCTTTTCCGGCGCAGGTGAAGCTTGAGACGACGGCCCTTGCGGGAAGCGTGACGAAGATGACTCAACAGGGACTTCTTGTCGAAGTTCATGGGTCATCGCTCCAGCCTGGTGAAAAGGTGGAGCTTCAATTCGTGACGCCCGTTCTTCATGGAGCGGTGACGACGGCGGCGGTGGTTGTGAAAGTCACAAGCCAGCTCAAAGGCATTTCGCTTCTTGAGCTTCACTTTCGTTCGCAGACCCCAGAGCATATGGCTCGAATCAACGATTTTTTGATTCATACGGGACAAGTGAGGCGTTCGTGAGAATCATTGCTGGTCGTTGGAAAGGGCGTCGGCTTGTGTCGTTCAAAGCCGACCATATTCGACCGACGACAGATCGAGTGAAAGAGAGTGTTTTCAATAAGCTTCAGTCCGAGTGGGACGGAGCGCGCGTTCTCGACCTTTTTGCAGGAACGGGCAATCTCGGCTTTGAGGCGCTTTCTCGTGGCGCGAGCTCTGTTCTGGCTATTGAGCTTTCGAGTAAGTCGATTGACATAATTCGTCGCAATGTCACCGAGCTGGATGCGGGGTCGGAGCATCGCATCGTAAAGGACGACGTTCTGCGCTGGATCGAGAAGTACGGCGGTGAGCCGTTTGACATCATTATCTGCGATCCACCCTTTACGGAAAAACTGGCGCACGATGTTTTGACCCGATTGGCCACCTGCCCAGCCGTAGGTGAGAATACGACGGTTGTGATTGAGGCCTCCTCGCATGAGCGAGTTGACGAGGCCTATGCGCCGTTGATTTGTTTTGACCGCCGCGATTATGGCGATAAACAAGTGAGCTTTTGGAGGCATTCATGATTCCGGCACGTCGTATCGCTGTTTATCCTGGAAGCTTTGATCCCATTACGATGGGGCACATCGACATTTTGAGCCGTCTGGCTCCGTCCTACGATAAGGTGGTCTGCCTGATTTCGAGCAATCGCTCCAAATCAGCACTGTTTACTCCCGAGGAACGAGCCGACCTGGCTCGCGAATCACTGCAGGGAATTCCGGGCGTAACCGTGGACTTGCATGGCGGACTGACGGTTGATTACGTTCGCCAGATTGGCGCGGGCGTCATTTTACGAGGGCTTAGGGCGGTGACTGATTTTGAGTATGAGCTCGTTATGGCCAATATGAACAAAAAGCTCGCTCCAGAAATTGAAACGATGATTGTCTTCGCGAGCCCGGAGTTCTATTACGTATCAAGCAACACAGTGAAAGAAGTGGCCGTCCACGGGGGGCTCGGTCAAGGGACTCGTTCCCACGAACGTCGAACAGGCGCTCTTGAAGAAATTTAAGAAGTAACCTTTCTCGTCGATCCGGATCTTTTGCTGCGGTTTTTAACGACTGAAGCCGAATGAATTGTTCGGTGACTTAACAAGTGATTTATACAGAGGTGGCGAAATGACTGGAACTACTCAACAGCCGATCCAGCTTGCTGAGCGCGCGAAACTTTTAAAACCATCTCCGATTTTGATGCTCGCGGCGCGCGCCGGCGAGATGAAGGCCGCTGGCCAAGATGTGATTTCACTTTCGATCGGCGAGCCCGACTGGGGCACCTATGAGTGCATCAAGACCGCTGCGATCGAGTCGATTAAAAAAGGTCAGACGAAGTACACGCCTCCTGCTGGAATTCCGGAGCTTCGTCGCGCTGTCGCAGCACAGGCCACTGAAGACTATGGAATGCCGTTCGCCTTTGACGAGGTGACCGTGTCTGGTGGCGCGAAGTTTGTTTTGTTCGCGGCTCTGCAAGCCCTGGTGAATCCCGGAGACGAAGTCATTCTGGTTGCGCCGTTTTGGGCGAGCTATACGACGATGGTGGAGCTCGCGGACGGAAAGCCACGCATTGCGGTTTGCGATGAGACCAGCGACTTCAAACTGACGCCTGCACTTCTTGAGCGCACGATCACACCGAAAACAAAGGTTCTGCTCTTGAACTCGCCGTCGAATCCGACGGGCAAGATCTATACGCGAGAAGAACTCAAAGCTTTGGCCGAGGTTCTGCGCAAGCATCCACAGATCGCGATTATCTCTGATGACATCTACAACCGCCTTTGTTTCACCGAGAAACTCGCGCCGCATCTTTACCATGTTGCGCCCGACCTGCGTTCGCGCATCATTGCTTTGAACGGCGCTTCAAAATCCTACGCGATGACGGGCTGGCGCTTGGGCTGGGCTCTGGGGCCAAAGCCGATCATCACGGCGATGTCGAACTATCAATCGCAGTCGGTGAGCTGCGCCTCAGCGCCCTCGCAATACGGTGCGCTTGAGGGCGTGCTTCACGGCGACGCCGACATTGTGAAGACGGTTGCGCTCTTAAAGGATCGTCGCGACTTCTTGATTGCGGAGCTTGAGAAAATCTCGGGCGTGAAAGTCACTATGCCAGAAGGTGCATTTTACCTCTGGGTCGATGTTCGTAAATTCATTGGCGCCGGCCGCAAGGCTCCTGGCAGTGCCGAACTTTGCCAGATGCTGCTTGAGGAAAAACTCGTCGCCGCTGTTCCTGGCGTCGAGTTTGGCCTTGAGGGTTACCTTCGCCTCAGCTACGCGCTCGATAAAGAGAAAGGCCGCGAGGCAGTCCGCCGCATGGCCGAGCTTTTTAAGACGCTCGCGTAAAAGGTACCCGCTTCCTTTTGGCGACTAATTGCGTCGTTTCAAAGGGAGAAGGAAGAGTGCGACCGATGACCATTTTGAAAATTGCCGAGGTGGCTGATCTTCCGGCCTATCACGAACACATGCTGCGCCATCAGGCCGAGTCGGGTCGCGATGGCGATGTGATTTTCATTCCCTACGAAGAACCGCACTTTCCGCCGCTTCAGTATTTGACGGAAGAGAAGATAAAGAAGTGGTCTTTGCCTTCGACCGAGGTCGGCTGGGAGCGCGGTTGGGTGCTTCGCGATGATGATCGTGTTTATGGCAAGATCACTCTGGTCCAAGAAATGAAACTCAAGTCGTCGCTTCATCGTGCGACATTGATGATCGGAATTGAACGATCACATCGCGCTCAGGGCTGGGGTCAGAAGATGATCGAGACCGCTCTTTCGTGGGCGCGCTCGCAGCCGACTCTTGAGTGGGTTGATCTGTTTGTGTTTGCAGAGAACGTGGGCGCGATTGCGCTCTATGAGAAGCTCGGATTTCGCGAGATCGCAAGGGTGCCCGATCGCTTTCGCGTCTTCGGGCAGCCCATCACAGATATTCATATGACCTTGAAGCTTCGCAGTTAGAACGCGACGCCGACGTTCCATTTGAGCAGCTGTTCGGAGTTCCGTTTACTGATTTCAAGATGTGCTGTTGCGGTGTCAAAACGCACGGCCTCTTTCAGATCGCTATTGAGACTTGCGATCGAAAGGCCCGTCATCGCATTTCCCCAGCGCCATTGGTATCCGATTTCGGTGAACCAGATTCGTCCGACCGAGAGTTCGCGCCCCATGATTGAATCAGAGAACTCGCGCTCGGCTCGACCGACACCGAGGCGAACTCGCCAAGAATGTTGATTGCAGCTTGGGTAGCAGAGACCACCCGATAGTCCCAGCATCGACGTGCTCACATCTTGCGATCCGATTTGACTGCCACCACCGGTTTGTGATGAGCCCGTGCCAAAGTCAGTTCCGCTTTGCTGAAAGTACTCGAGGCGAATGATGAAGTGATCGTCAATAAAGCTGCCGGCACTGAACCAGAGTTGTTTGACGCCGGTTCGATCCGTTGCGCGCAAGAGCGGAGAGAGCGCATCGGCCTCGAGCGTGAGTTCATAGGCTTGCGCGGCAGGTACGAAGACGGAAAGAGACAAAGCAATAGCGATAGACGCCCAGAGGGTAGTCATAGAGTGACCTTTCGGTGAGAGTGGAAATTTTAGATTCGTTCTGGTGGACGTTGTGCGACCCTGTGGCAGCTTCCCCAAGCCTGAGCAGTTTCGGGTTCACCGTCACGCGACGCACGGAATAGAATCCGTCTGGCGTTCGGTGCGGAGCTGGTCACTTGTGTATTCTGTTCGATCTCGGCAATCCATTTCTTGTCGAAGAGCGGCTCACGGACTTCAAAGCGAGTGGGCTTGAAGTGATCACTCATGAAGTCGTCCATGCTGATGCCAGGAATGGTGCCGACGGTTCGGCTATAGACGTATTCTTTGCCAATGCCTTTGAAGTGAACGTCCAAGTCCTGTTGATTCTGTGAGGATGGAGCGAGATAGAACTCATAGAGCTCGTCTTTTGCGTCGCCAGCGCCACCGCCGTAGCAAACAAGGTACTCGGTTTTGCTCCAAAGGTTCTCAAACATTGGGGGAAGGTGATAGGCGAGAATACGGCTGATGAGCGCGCGTGTTTCATCGGATGTTTTGTAGCCATATTTTCGATACTGGAGATAGAAATACTCATGTGCATGAAGAACGGCGACGTCCATAGGATCGAGCATCGACCAGTACTCGGTGTCGTAGTGGATGACGTCGGCTTTGTCGTAGACAGCGATCTGTACAACTTGGCAGGAGTTCGGCATCGACGGCACACTGGCGTCTTGAGTGAGGGAGAGACGTGTTCCCCGATCGATTGGTTTTAGCCGCGAGCCAATCAGGTCGCTCCATTCACGCAAGATCTCAGCGCGGCCTTTCTCGGACCACTGATTTCTAGAGACGATCGGTGTTTCGTTTGTGTGATTTGTGAAACGTTCAGCGATGGAGAGCAGTGCTTCGTCGACGGTGCCTGAGTCCATCTGCACGTCTTTGCCAAACTGGATTTCAGCCTCATAGCGATCGAGAGTGACAAGGCGCGAGCTGCCGTTTGGCAGTTTGCAGAGAACACCTTTGCCGCCGCCACCATCGACAGTGCCTTCTTTTTTATTGTTGTTGGCGGCAGTACCAGCCGCGCTGCTGCCACCGCCGGCGGTACATCCGAGCGTCGATGTCAGCATGGCGGTTACCGCCAAAGTGGCAGTGAAAAAGCCGGTGAGCTTTGAGAGGGAGAATTTCATTTTCTAAAGCCTTCCTGCCCAGTTGGGCGTTTCAGAGGGCAAGCTTTGTGCCCTCGTCGGTGTGTTCGTATTGTCCGGTCCGGCCCTGGACCTTGAAGAAACTGCGCTGTGGGGCGCTTTCGGAGCCCTTGACCGGCACTTCGATGGGTATAACGGCAGTGCGACGCTGTGCGATAGATCTTTGAAGTAAAAAAGTACATAGTTTTTGAATCAAATGATTCCAAACGTGATATAAATAATTGAAATGGCTAATAAAAAGTCAGTCTTTGAATGTGTCGACTATCGCCAGTTTCTGCGCTCCTGGGTGACAGACATGGGCCCCAGTGGCCGCGGTGAGTGGAGTCGCATGGCGAAGGCGCTGCGAGTGACTTCGACGATGGTGAGTCAGGTGATGCGTGAGGAAAGAAACCTGAGCCCCGAGCTCGCGAGTGACCTGTGTGACTACATCGGTTTTTCAGAAGAAGAGGCCAGGCATTTTCTCCTGCTTGTCGATTTTGCGCGTGCAGGCTCCGTGAGTTTACGGAAGCGGATCAAACAGCAAGTCCTTGAATCGCAGGGGCGCGCATCGCAATTGGTGAATCGACTGAAGGCAAACGAAGCGATGTCGGATGTTGCGAAGGCACGGTTTTACTCTGACTGGATTTACTCAGGCGTTCGCAACGCAACCGCACTCGAGGAGCAGCACACAGTCGAGCGATTGGCTGAACGATTTGGAATTGAGCGTGCGCAGATGACTGAGATTGTGAAGTTCTTAGTGGAGAACTCGCTCTGCGTGAGTCAATCGGGTGTAGTGCAAGTGGGCCCGCAAAAAACACATGTCGGGGCCGACTCGCCGTTTGTGCTGTCACACCATCGCAACTGGCGTCTTCGCGCCGTCGATGTCATGCGTGCGAAGCGTGAGAGCGATCTGTTCTACACAGGGCCGATGTCTCTCTCTCGGGAGCTTGCGGACGAAGTGAGAAAGCGCATACCGACATTTTTGGATGAGCTCTATAAAGAGCTTGGGCCATCGAAATCCGAGGTCGTGCGCTGCTTGAATATCGATTGGTTCGAGTATTAGCGACTGGCCTGGCTAACGGTCCAGGCTACAGCGGCGACCAGCGACAGTGCGTGTGTCCTCCCGCTATACTGTGGCGGTGAGGTGATGCCGATGTTGAGCCGTTTTCAAATTCAGATTTTCTCAGTTGCAGTTCTTTTTCTTTGCTTGCAGCCAAACGCTGTTGCGGCTCCAAATGACGGCTTGGTTCAGCAGGAGCTGATCGGAAAAGACTACTATGATTTTATGGCTGGGCAGATTTTGATTAATCCAGGGCTTCCGATCAAAGAGGTGAAAACAAAAACTGGTCAAGCAGTTGGAACGACTGTGGGAAAAGACAGTGCGATTGCACAGTATGCGAAGGATGAGAGCATTGCGGGCGGCGTTTGGCGTCTCACCGAAGTGCATTCGACCAAGGGCCGTTTCAACGCCAGTTCGACAACTTTCTATTCGAGCGGTGTGAGGGCCAAGACCTTCTGTGACGGCGACAGTGGTGAGACCACGCAGTGTGTGACCGCAACGCGAAAGTTTTGCGAAGAGTTCAAAAAGCGTGCTCGTGGGGCTGATTTCGCCGGGAACGGAGCCTCTGGAAAGACAAAGTTTCTTGAGCTTGGCCAGCAGTGTTCGAGCTATGCGAACTTTCTCAATGCAGCGATCGATCCGAACAAGATGCTGACGGATAGTCAGCGAGTGCAGCGAGACGACGACGTGCTGAGTTCAGATCTTGATGCGATGAAGTCCCTGAAAGAGATGTCGCCTGAGAAGTCGATTCGCGATCTTAAGCTTAAAGGTTTTGGAGATCATTGGGGACGAGAGGACGCGGTTGGGGCGAGTAGCACCGGAATGAAGAATCGCTTTGATCGGATGAAGGATATCGGTCGCGACTTCATGTCGCTCTCGCGATTGGCGACGATGTGTTCTGACATTCAATTTGGTACTGAAAATGGAATCAGTGAAACGGGCGGCGGCGGCTCAGAGCGTAGTCAGAACGTATTGACTCATGGCTAAACCATACCAAGGAGCGATGAGTCAGGATCCAGTTTTGGGCCTCTGACTTCTTTTTATCTCATCGACATGTTCGAAGAATTCCTTGAGCTTCTGGTCGAGTCTTTGTTTGAGGTCGATTGGGTTTCTGAGGTACCTCGGATCCGATTCTGACTTTGTCGGCCTCGGGAACAAGTGAGCAGTCAAGCAGACGCTGAGCTGGTGTTTTGGGTTCATCGTAGTGCTTCTTGATCGATCCACCGATTCGCTCTTTGGCTACGAGCTTCATCGATGGCGTGAAGTAGTTCTGGAGCGGACACCAGTACGCTTGATAGATCTCATTCATCATCGGCACAAGCGATGGATCGTCGAACCTCTCATAGCCGAAAAGCTCGCGGACGTGGGTCCAGTTCTTTTGCTCGACATGGGCGTTGTCGTTTTTCTTGTAGGCTCGACGCCTTACGAAGTTGATTGGTGCTGGGCGTTTTGAGAAGTACGAATAGAGAACGTCGTTGATGAATTCAGAACCGTTATCTGAAGCGAAACCAACCAACATGAACGGCACTCGAGACTCGATCTTTTTCACGGCGCTTGTGACGCCGGCAGCATCTTTTGTCCAGCACGAGCGAAGCTCAGTCCAACCAGAGAACAAATCGACGACCGTAAGTGTGTTCGCGTACTCGCCTGCAATCGAATTTCCGCAGTGGGCAACTGTGTCGCCTTCGACAAAACCTGGAACCTTCGTCTCGCCGTCCAAGAGCTTAAGTGGAATCTTGGTCTTCATTTTTATCGACGGTCTTGTTGTTGAGAGCCCTTTTCCAAGCGACCTTCGATGAAGTTTTAAAAGTCGATCAATGGTCGAGGCGCTCATCTGAAGGAGCAACGCCTTTCTTCGGTCGCTTGTTTTATAAAATGGAAGCCACAGTGGCATAGCCGCCTTCATCTTCTTTGAACAGATGTAGCTCATAAGCCCCCATAGCGCCTTTAAGTCGCTCAGCGCATCGATGTAGCGCGAAGCAGGCCCCGGGCGCTTACGTGCGTCTGGCCCCTTGGCTTTGCCATTTAAAATTTGAATCGCATGCTTGCGGGACCGATACCCGCAGACCTGGCAAAATTCGTCCAAAATCGCAGACTTTTGTTTTCGCTTTGCATTTTTATAGCGGTCCCGAATTTCATCGGTGTACGCTCGACGGAACTCGATGGGCATGGTCTTACCTCCGTGTAAGAACTCAGATTTATTGGTCTAAATCCGATCCTACTTGGGTTTGAGATCATGACTCATCGAGGATTTTTTCGAGCTCGCGAACTCGCTCGGTTGATTCAAGTTAATCGAACTTTCGCTCGCTCAAATCCAATCCAGCACTCCTCAATTGAGCACGTGCCGTATAGCGCACGCATTCGGTTCGATTTATCTCGAGTCAATTCGAGAAAGTTCGGAAATAGCTTTTGTGGGGGTGACGGGAAATGTCACCTCTTTGAATTTCTGATAGTTCAAACCCAGCTGAGCGGTCAGTTTTCGGGCCCGAAAATCGCTTGTTGGGCCCCTATGATCAACACTTCGCTTTCCATGCCTTACCGAATCATCGCTGTTTTAGCG
Source organism: Bdellovibrionales bacterium (assembly GCA_016713885.1). Lineage (GTDB taxonomy): Bacteria > Bdellovibrionota > Bdellovibrionia > Bdellovibrionales > JAMPXM01. Next base: position 170,802 of record JADJOF010000013.1, read on the forward strand.
GCCCTTTCGGGTTTTGCTGCAGAATCTCATGCGGCCCGCCAGTGTCAGGCGCTGTTCCGCCCTCAAGCTCCCATATCACGGAAGGCCGTCGTACCGGGTGAGCGAATTGTGGTCGACGTAGGTCCACGTTTGACGGATACGTCGATTGTCTATTTAGGGAAATACGGTGGAGAGCACCGTGGGATTGTGGCGGGCTCTCACGATTTGATGGTCGTGATCTCGGATGCAACGGCAGCTCGGCTCAATCTCGAGGCGAAAGGCATCGACTTTCCGGCGATTCAAAAGCAAACGGAGGCAGATAATTGCTTACCGACGGCGATCGCTTACGTGCAAGGTCTCGCGGCACCTCGAGATTCTGCCGTTGTGCGAATGGGTGAAAAGGCTCGTGCTGCCGTCATGACACCTTTCATGGCCCCATCGAGACTGGATCCATTTGGGCTCTCGCGCGTTTTTCCCGCTGCCGGTGCGTGGGTTCGTGTGGGGCAGGAAACTCTGATCAATGTCGCGCTGGCAAATGCGGGTGTGAAGTACCGCGAGGTGCATTCGACCGAGGAAGTTATCGAGGCGCTTGATTCAGGAAAGAAAGTACTCATCGGTGCTTCGGTGAATGGCGACATCATGCGAATTTACAATGAGCAGGGAGAATCAACTCATACTACAGTCGCAGTGCCATCTGACTCAGGTCATGCCGGACATGCGATGGTCGCGTTGGCTGCAATGCCCGCTGAAGGCGGACGCATCCTTCAGTTCGCAGATCCAGCCTCTGGAGAGCTTGTGGCCGTGAAAGACACCGATCAACGTGTTGAGGGTATTCGTCTTGCTTACGTAATCGATTAATAAAAGGTGCGTTCCCCCGGGCGGCACCGAGACGAAGGAACAGTAAGGGATTGGCGCTGTCGGTTGTTGCGGTTTAAGGGATTGAAGATCGATACTATAGCGCTATGGCAAAATTTAAATTGCGGGCGATTTTGTTCTCTCTTTCACTCCTCGCTCTTGAAGGCTGTGTGACAAGTCAGGGGCAATCGACTCAAGCTCTTGCAGATCGACGGCCTTCTTCTGGACCAGATGCTGCCACTGTCGCGTCGACGCCGACGTTAGGCTCTGTGCCTTTTTTTGGACCGTTATTTCAGGGGCCCTATGACGCCGTCTTGCCAGAGTTCAATCGGCCGTCAGCCAAAGTTTACCTTCCATTGCAGTATTCTCAAGGTGCTGGTCAAAAGAAGTGGCCTGTAGTTGTCATGCTGCATGGATTTAGTGGTACAGCGGAAACAGAGGATCTCTATCTGACTTTACGCTTCCGAGTATCGAGTCGCGGCTTCGTATTGGTGACGCCGGACGGTTTGAAGATGCCGCCTGGAACGCTGTCCCCAGAGGGACGGGATGTATCGGGCAATCAGTTCTGGAATGCCATAGATTCCTGCTGTGATTTTGGAAAGACCGGCGTCGACGACGTCGGTTACTTGACCGCGCTCGTTCATCAGATCAAAAAACAGTACAGCGTCGACACTTCAAGAGTTTATCTCTTAGGACATTCGAACGGTGGATTTATGGCCAATCGAATGGCCTGCGAGATTGGTGATGAGCTTGCCGGCGTTGCGAATTTGGCCGGAGGCAGTTTCAAGAGTGCCGAGAACTGCCGTATTCCGGTTGCAATGCCGTATCTACAAATTCATGCAGAAAATGATAAGACGATCAATTACGTCGGAACGCCGACCTATTCTGGCGGCGTGGAATCTATTGCGCAATGGACTCAGCGCAATGGTTGTCGCGCTCCGAGCAAGAAAACTTCAAAGAAAGATTTTCTGTTTCTGATCCCAGAGAACGATACGAATATTGAGACGTGGACCAATTGCCAAGGTGGTAACGAGGTCGCATTTTGGAAAATAAAGGCGTTCGAGGCCGAGCATCACAATGCACACGTACCGCTCTTTAATCTCAACTTCACAGAATCAGTTTTAGATTTTCTGTTGAGCCATCGGCGCACGCGTTAGTGGATTGAATAAAAAAGGCCTTCTGTAGAAGAAGGCCCCTTTTGAAATCCGGTCTATCGGGTGCTGACTAGTGCGCCGCTGTGTGGAACTGCTCGGCCTCAGTGGAGTGCTTAAGAGCGCTCGTTGAGCCTTTGCCTTCGGTCACAGCCATCAGAACATGGTCAAAGTAGCCGGTTCCGACTTCGCGTTGGTGACGAGTAGCGGTGTAGCCCACTGTCTCGGCTGCGAACTCGGCCTCTTGAAGAGCAACGTAAGCGGTCATGCCGTGGTCGCGATATTCAGACGCCAATTGGAAAGCGTGATGGTTCACCAAGTGCCAGCCAGCCAATGTGATGAACTGGAACTTGTAACCCATTGCACCCAACTCGCGTTGGAATTTTGCGATCTCGGCATCGCTCAGGTTCTTTTTCCAGTTGAACGATGGCGAGCAGTTGTAGGCCAAAAGCTTGCCGGGGTGTTTCGCGTGGATCGCGTCGGCGAACTCTTTTGCTTCTTTCAAGCACGGAGTTGAAGTTTCAACCCAGAGTAGATCAGCAAAAGGAGCATAGGCGAGACCGCGCGCGATGGCGGTTTCGATGCCCGGTTTTACGCGGTAGTAGCCCTCGCTTGTGCGCTCACCAGTGATGAACTTGCGATCGGCTTCGTCGATGTCGCTTGTCATCAGTGTTGCGCCAAGACTGTCGGTGCGAGCGATAATCATTGTCGGTACATCGAGAACGTCGGCGGCGAAGCGAGCAGCGGTGAGGGTGCGGATGAAAGTTGAGGTTGGAACCAGAACTTTTCCACCAAGATGTCCGCACTTCTTTTCGCTTGCGAGCTGATCTTCAAAGTGAACGCCAGCGGCTCCAGACTCGATCATACCTTTCATCAATTCAAAAGCATGAAGTGGGCCACCAAATCCCGCTTCAGCATCGGCAACGATTGGAACAAACCAATCGCGCTGTGCGGTGCCTTCGGCGCGCTCGACTTGATCGGCGCGAGTGAGCGCGTTGTTCAAGCGCTTCACGACCGATGGGACAGAGTTCGCGGGGTAGAGACTTTGATCGGGATAAGTTTGGCCAGAGAGGTTCGCATCTCCAGCAACCTGCCAACCGGAAAGATACAGCGCCTGCAGGCCGGCTTTTACGTACTGCACGGCCTGGCCGCCTGTCATAGCGCCCATTGTGTGAATGTAGGGTGCTGTTTGTAGCGTGTTCCAAAGGCGATTCGCGCCGCGAAGTGCAAGAGTGTGCTCAACGCGAACGGTGGAACGCAGACGGATAACGTCGGTTGCTGTGTAGGGGCGAGTGATACCCTTCCAACGAGCATCGGTTTTCCATTTTGTCTCGAGCTGAGTGGCTGTTTCTGTGTAGTCGTATTTTGCGTCAAACGTTTGCTGTGTGGACATTTTCTGCTCCTTGAATGGATTGGGGTTTGGGCAGCCTGTCCATGGCGGGCAGGGTGAGGAACGGTGCGAGCTCGTTCGCAAACACAAGTTCGCGTAAGAGCTCGACCGCTGTACTCAGAGAGCCACCGGCGATGGAGGGGACAGTTTCTTTCGAAATCAAATTGAAGGCGCGATCGATGCGTTCGCTAAGCAGTGCATCGGTCAAGGGAACGGCTGCGCCGTTTTCGAGGGCGACAGAAATCGGAGCTCCGCCTGCTGAGCGCCACGTGCGCCAGTGCCAAAGCTGTGTTCGAGAAATTTCAGCGGTCGCTGCGTCTTCCATCAGTCCGTGAATCGCAACGGCGCCTAGTCCGCTGAGCCATGCGGCGACGTAGCGAAGTGTGACGTCGATGTTCGTGTCGATGTTCTTCATTGTCGGCGTCTTCTCATTGAATGGCGCGAGCGACGCGCGAGGGAAGAGAGACTTGCCGTCAAAAGTGGTCGTAGTCGATGGAGCCGCCGCGGTGGTCTCAAATGCGGTGCGGGCGATTGAGACGAGATCGGGATGCGCGACCCAGGTGCCGTCAAATCCCTGTGAAGCTTCGCGGGTTTTGTCGGCCGTGACAGCCGTAAAGGCGCGCGCGTTTGCCTCTTCGTCTTTTCTGGAGGGTACAAACGCCGACATGCCGCCGATCGCCATTGCTCCGCGTTTGTGGCAAACAGCGACGAGGCGTTCCGCGTAAGCGCGCATGAACGGTGTCGTCATGGTGAGTTCGCTTCGGTCGGGAAAGAGCGTGTTTTCTTTATCGTAGAGCGGAAGACATTTAATCGCCGAGAACAAGTAGTCCCAGCGTCCTGCGTTCAGCGCGACGATGTAGTCGCGCAGTTCAAAGAGAATTCCTTCCATTTCCATAGCGGCGGGGAAGGTTTCAATCAAAACCGTGGCCTTGACCGTTCCGTGGGGAAGGCCGAGCTTCTCTTCGGTGTGTGCGAAGACGCGCGACCAGAGGCGTGCTTCGCTGGCCCCTTCGAGCTTGGGAAGATAGAAGAATGGACCACGACCGCTGGCGGCAGCCTCGTGGGCGTTGTGAAACATAAACATTCCGAAGTCGAAGATCGAACCCGACATCGGTTTGCCGTTTGCGCCTCGAAGGCGCGGCTCGTTCAGATGCCATCCGCGTGGGCGGACCACGAGCGTCGCGATTTTTGAATTGAGATTATACGTGCGGCCATCGGGCGATTGATAGGAGAGGACGCCGCGAATCGCATCCGCCAACGCGCGCTGCCCGTCAATGACGTTGTCCCATGTTGGCGAGAGCGCATCTTCAAGATCGGCCATGAAAACATCGGCACCCGAGTTGAGCGCGTTGATCATCATCTTGGCTTCTGCGGGCCCGGTGATTTCGACCGTGCGGTTTTGAAGTGCCGTCGGAATTGCGGCCGTTCTCCACTCGGGGGCGGCCCAAGCGGTATCACTCTTCGGCGTGAGGGTCGTGCGCTTGCTTCGAGCGAGCAACAATTCCTGACGATCGCGCTCAAAGAGAGAATCGAGCTCGAGGACAAACGCGAGGGCTTCAGTCGTGAGGGATGAGTTTTTCATATAGACGAACTTTCACCTCGTTGGTGAAAGTCGCGCAATCGAGCAAAAACTCGCAGTCATGGTCTGGCGGTTTTGTTTGTTGAAATCAATGTGATTTCTGGCACTTAACACTTTCCAAAAACAGAGTTAAGACTCTCTATGGCGACTGTGAGAACAGCGCGTCGACTCGCCTGAGGTCGAGGCTAGGTAGCGATTCGCCTCGACCTCCAGCACAATAGTGAGAAGGGGGTCACGGATGTCCTTCGGCCTATTTGTTCAAGTCCTTATCAATATCGTCATGCTTGCAGGACTGTTTGTCGTGTTCGCAAGACTCCGTCGTCCACCTAAAGATGATCCGCGCCTCTCAAAAGGCCTGCAGCTCCTTTCAAGTAAGATTGCGGTTCTTGAAGACCTCAATGATCGCACGGAAACGCAAGTGAATCAGATGATGGAGCTCCTCGAGCAGAAGTCGAAAGAGCTGCAGACAAAGGTTCATCAAGCGGAACAACATGTCCAAGCCGTGCAGGTTGCGATCTCAAAGAGCTTGGAAGTATCAAAGATCTTCCAAGATAAAATCCCACATGACGAGATCATCGAGCGCCAGCAGTCGATGAAATACATCAAGGCCGCTCGCATGGCACATGCGGGGCTCTCGGTCGAAGAGATCGCACGCGAAATCGACCTGCCCATCGGCGAGATTGAGTTTATTGCGAAAGTGAATCGCGAGTCCCTTACCTTCCGCGAAGAAGACCTTCCGGAGTGGGCACGTGAGCCTGAAGGATACGAGCCAAACCCGGTGACCAGTGCGGCGATCGCGGCAGCAGCAAGTGCTGCCCCCGTGGTGTCGGCACCGATTGCGCCGCTCCTCTCGCCTGCCGAACAATTCCGCTTCGAGAAAGAGCGAGCTGAAAAAGAAGAACTCGTAAAACAACTGAGCAAGCTGCAGTTTGAAATGCAGACGCTCGATCTTGAGCTGACATCGCGTACAAAAACGCCTGCCGCTTCGACCGAACCGGCCGCGCCTATAGCAAACGATGCCAAAAGTCTCGAGCAGCTCGGCGAGGCCTTTCGCCAAGCGCAGGAGCTTGAACAGGCCCGCGAGCAGGCGCGCCAAGCGGCCGCACGGGTGAAAGCCGAAGCTCCTCAGATTCGAAAGGTTCAGTTCCCTCGTATTGACTCACGGGAGATGTAGAACGAATGAAACCTTCGACGCGTTCGAGCTTCAAGCTCGGCCAAGAGATCACAGGGCAGGTTTTGGAAGTTCTTGATACGCGCGAAGTGATCTTGCGCGTTTTTGTAACAGGAAGCCCTGAGCTTATTCGTGTCGCGAACGAGTCCAATCATCCGTTGGCACGCGGTTCACGCGTGCGCCTGAGAGTTACTGCTCTTGAGCCTATTCAGTTTCAGTATGTCGACGACGTCGAGACTCAGCGACGACTTGGCCATATCGATATCTCAATTTAAATCTAGTAGAAAACGGCGCACTCCACTTTGACAGACATCGCCTCGCCAGCGCGCTCGAAGTCGAGAGTACCCACTTGGTTGGTGCTCAAGTAAAGTGGCACTCCTGAGGGCGGAGCGACCTGAAGTGAGAACTTTGGACCGTTCCACGCTGTACCTGGGGCAAGATCGACCCGGATGAGGGGCGAGAACCTGTCATTCAAACCGGCGTGACCATATCGCGAACCATCTGTCCTGGGAGCGGAACAGTTCGCGTTACGTTCTCAGAGCCCACGAGCGCATGTCGGTCGGCAAACCAATTGGTTGCAATTGAGGCTCGAATGCGATTCTCGGTCACCGTTGCTCCAGGTGCTGGAGGAGACGAGAAAGTCCCTGCGCGAGTCATCACGCTTTCAACTGTTTCCATACATGTGGCATCGGGAAAATAGAACTGCGTCGAAGTCAGTGTCGGTGGAGCTGCGAAGTTTTGAAAGATCTGCCGTTTATAGACAAACGAGTCGCTGCCATCGCCGGCCATTTGCACATCCCGGGAGTCGAGGATCTCGTTTTTATCGGCGCAGTTGTCATAGGAGAGAACGACGCGGCCATCCTGCTTGAATGCGCGCGAGAAAGGCGCGGCGACCAGCGAGCCGCTGGTGCTCACGCACGAGTGTCCCGGCGTAAACGCCATATAAGAACCTTTCCCGCCATAGGGATCGCCGTTTCCTCCGTTGCCGCTTCCGCCCGCCTGCATTGCAACCGAGTCTGACGATGCAGTCTTGGTCGACTGATCGACGCAGTTTTGAAACGCCAGAATCATTGTTATGAGGATGAGAAGAGAAAAGAGAGACTTCATCATCCGGCGTGCTCCAGTCCAATTTGCGACGATGTAACGTGGTAGCGCGTCGCTTTGCCGTTCCCCGTTCTCACGAGGTAGCCACTCTCAACCGCATCTTTTAAAAGGCGTTGCGCCGCTTTCTCATTGAGGGCGAGAGCACTTGCGGCGTCGCTAACTTGAAAATGTTGCGCGCCGAATTTCCAGGCAAGCTTTTCGATTCTCAGTCCGGTTTTGCCGGTGGCAACACTGAGGGGCAGATGGAGAACAGTCGGCTTTGCAGTCGAGAGCCGATAGCGTCCATGGATCTGGTCAATGCTGAGCGGCGTCCCAGCAGCTGCCAACTCATCGCGAAGGTTGCCGATCGCGTGGTGGACTCGGCCCGGTGAAGAGAAGGGGTTGTAATGCTCATTCGGAAAAAGCGTCCCGAACAGCGAGCCAACCGAGTGGCTGCGGTAGAGATCTGCCGTCAGCGCGCGCATCGTTCGATAGCTGAGAAAGCCTTCTTTGAGGGTGAGATCATGAGCGATGCGATCGGTGTCGAGAGAAACCTCATACCAGGCCCCCGGTTGCGTGTTCCGCTCTGCTTGAGCTCGTGCTCTTCAGGTAAGAATCGATAGTCGAAAGTTGCCGTCAGTTCCACCGGCTGAGCGAATTGCTTTAAGAGGCGAGCGCGATACTTTGGCCATGGTGTCGCGTACAACACGCGCTTGAGAAATAGCGGGTTCATAAAATGAAGCGCCAGACGAGTCTCAAGATCTCGCACCATCTCCCAGCGCTGTTCGCGAAGAGCCAGGTCCTTCAGGGCGATGAGGCGCTCGGGGCCTGCGTTTTTGTCGCCGGCTGTCTCGACGAGTGTTGACCACTTCAAATAGTGCAGCCGTTCGGGGCCTTCAAGGTTTGAGCTCTTCTCAATCAGAGTGCGCGCTTTTTTGAATTGCTTTGTTCCGTAGAGAATTTGCAGGCGAAGCTCCTGCAGATTGGCGAGGAGGCGAGTGTGATTTTCTTTACTGATGACTCGATAGAGCTCGTTCCACTCTGTGGTTGCGTGGTCCCAGTTTTCGTCGACAATCAAACAGGCCAGCCGATTCACTCGAGCAACGAGCCGATTATAGGATGGAAGTTCGGCAGCAAGGTTCGGGGTCTCGAGCAGTCGTTCGAGTGTTTGCCCAGCACCGCTGTAGTCCCACATCGAAATCTGCGTGAAGGCCGTATACAGCGAGGTCCACGCACAGGGACTTTCCTCGCTGAGCAGCAGCATGTGGGCTTCTTGCGTACTCCCGATTGAGTTCAGACAGGCCGCGTACTCGGCGCGCTCCTCTGGCGAGGCTTGACGATCTTCGCGAATAGCGTAAGCAAGTGCGCGCAAGCCCAGTGCGGCAAGTCCCAGTCTCCAGGACAAACGGGCATAGTGAGCGCGAAGATTCTTGGTGATCACTTTTGGCGAACTGGCACGCAGTTTGGCGCGACCGTCTCCAAGACGCCCGGCGCGAATTGCCAAATCGATTTCGTGAAGTCTATTTGCGAGATTTCCAAGATCGGTGTCGGCCATCGAAATCATAGTTTCGCATCAATGCGACGACATTGAAATAGACAGACCTTCAAACCGTCTCAAAGTGAAACGGAATCAGGACAGAAACTTCAGTTGCGATTACTTCGCACTTTCGCGAACAAAGCGCGTCATGTAGTAGCGAACAAGGTATTCGTTCTTGATCGGCTGTTCGTGGAAGGTCCAGTTGAGATCGCCGAATGCTCCCCAGCGGGCAATCAACAGGTCCTCTTCGCCAACGGTCATCGCCTGCGCTCCAGCGCCGGGCGAAAGCGGTGTACCGGCTGTTTGAAATCCGGCACCAACGTAGTGGAAGCGAATCGAGACGGCGCCCGGCTCTTTCAGCGAGAAGATGAGTTTGAATCCGTTTCGGAAAAGCATGAAATCAGAGTGCGTGTTGGCTATCCCATAAATTTTCACGCGACCGAGAGCTGAACCTTTGAGTTGATTGAAGGCCGAGGCGGCATCAACGAACGTGGTTTTGAGTTCGTTCATGAAGCCAACGGACTCAGTCAGTAGAATCTGCGCGGGATCAAACCCGGCGCCAAAATCGATGACACCGGATTCTTCCATTCGCTGCTCAGCGCGGACGAGGTCTTTGATCCACCCCAGGCGATCGTTTTTTGGCGAGCTTGATTGACCCAGTAGTTCTATTCCATCCATGGACGCCTCCGCTATTCCCCATCTCCTCGCGTCGTGGCCCGCTTTGTCAAGTTTCTCGCGACAGGAGCGGGGAAAAGGCGGGGAGATGGGGGTTCGTGGTCCGTTGGAGTGGCTACTGGAGACTGTCTGTGGCCGTCATCGCGCCGGTTGCATCGGGAATGAACTCAATAGGCTCGAATCCCGATTGCGACTTCGTTCCTGGAATGAGTTGCACGTTCTCGGCAATGATTCCGACATGGTAAGTCATGCGGCCCGCATCGTCCTTTCGATACGGTGCGAGATGGCCCTCTAGCATCAGCGGGCTGCCTTTACCGCAATAGGTGCTGACGATCTCAGCGTTTTTTCCCCAGATGGTGACCTTGTGCCACTGCGTTTCTGTGCGTCGCTCTCCGGTTTCTTTGACCGTTCGTTTTTGGGTAGCGAGGCTGATGCTGACGTAGGGTTTTCCGCCGCTCGATTGTCGGAGCTCGGGGGCGGCACCGAGCGTTCCCATTAAAATGACTTTGTTGATGGATCCCATTGGCGTTTCCTCCTTCAAGGAATGTGTTTCGCGTGAAGGAGGCAAACCCCGCGCCGCTCGACTGAGCGACGTAGGAAAGATTAGAGAGCGATCGAGAGAATGGGGTAGGCGCCGTTCGGATTGATGCGTTTGTCGAATCCGTAGTGAACACCGAAGATGAGTTGCAGCGGAACATGATAGAGAATCGTCATGTCGAGTCGGGCTTCGGCGCCGACGGCGGCGTAGACCGAATCCAGTGTCGCCGCTCGGTAGCCATTGAAGTCAAAATCGTAAAACGCTCCATCGACGGCCACGGCATCGGCGAACACGGCGCCATGCCAGCGCTGAACGAAGGCGGGGACGGTGTCGAAGCCATGGTAGCTCTCGGTCAATGGCATGCGGTATTCGACTGACGATCGGATCAGTTTTCGACCGATGAATGCGCCCGATGGATAGCCGCGCATGACAAAGCTCGTCGACGATGCGCCGAGCGCGATGTTCTCGACGTTGAGGCTGATACTCGACGGCCCTAGGAAAAGTCGATCAAGGCTTGGCGCCCAGCTGACTGCTGCCGAGAGCACCAGCACGTGCCGCTCGGGAAAAAAGCGAAGTGCCGGATGTGAGATGCGCGAGAAGTAACCGGTGAGCGAAACGTCGGTCTTGTCGTAGACTTGATTTCCAAACTCGGGGCGATACCAGGCATGAGAAAGTTTTGCGAGGCCGCCACTCTCTGGAGAAATTTCGCGCCCTTTCTGGCTGAGGTCGCTCCACAAAAGACCGAGACGAGGGCCGCCGCGCTGGCGCTCGTCCACTGACGTCGTCGTTTGCAGTTCGGAGCGCTGGTAATTGAAGCCGGCTTCGCCAAACCAGCTATTGGAAAGACCCGGCAGATAAAAGACGCCGGAGAGATCGCCAGTTGTCGTGCGGCGATTGAGTCCTGTTGACAGACGTTGCCAAGTGTCGTCGCCAAGCGCGGTGAGCTTCACTGGTGTCGTGTTGTTTGAGTAGGCGAGGAACATATTGGGCTTACCGATTCGTGAGTCGGAAGAAAAGCCAGCGGCCATCGCGTGTCGGCCTAAGGGATCGCCGCTCGACGTATTGGCAGAGAAGAAAACTCCACCTGGGACGTAACTCATAAACGGCATCCAATAGCGCGGTATAAGGTAGTTCCAAGGGCTAAAGTCTTTGGCCTCAAGCTCGGTCTCGGAAAGCGTTGGGGTAGGCGGAGAAAATGGAGTTTCTCGGCGTTCGATCAACGGTTCAATCACGGGAAGGGCCGTGCGCTCCTCTGGTTTTGCGATCGCGCGGAGGCGTGAGCCTGAGCCATCGAGTCTTGAGTAGATAAGCGCGCGCGTTCTGGGATCGAGTTCGCCAGACCAGGCGCGTGTGGCCGTGTTGGTGAGTGCGACTGGTTTTGCGAAACCTCCACCAAGACCCTCGCGCGTGGCTTTTGCGAAGTAGAGGTTGGTGACCCCAGAGCGATGGCTGGTGAAGAGAAGTCCTTGAGGGCTTGCTTCGATCCAGCGCGGGAAGGTGGCATTGCCGCCAAGATCGAGACGGCGAGTGCGTTTAGTTTGAAGATCGAGTGCGCGTAAACCCTCTTTGCCGTCGGCTGAGCGTTCAACAAAAACAAGCTCGTTTTCGCCGGTGAACGTTGGCCACGAAACGCGGTTTTCTCCTTCGGGTGTGTACATGACTTCAATGCCAGAGATCTTCCATGCGCCCTTTTCGTTTGGTGCAATCGTGGCCGTCGCAATTTGCGTTCGCCCAGGTGTGAGCTGAGTGAATGCGACGCGAACGGGCGAAGACGGTTTGCTGCTGAAGCGACTGACGTCGGCCTCGCGACCGCGAAGTCCCATGGAGACGCGATGTTTTTTCTTTGCTGCGATATCGTAGACCCAAAGCTCGGAGCGCTCTTCATAGCGACCGACGCTGTCGAGTCCGTCGAAGAGCACGGCACTATGGGGTTCCGGAAGCCACGCAACGCGATTGGCGGCGGTGGGTTCGGTGAGGCGTGAGGCGGCTGCGATGTCAAAGCTGCCATCGGGCTTTCGTTGCGCGACCAAGACAACCGAGTCGTGATTGTGCTCGCGCGAAAGCCAAGCAAGACGATCGCCCTTGGCTTCGATCACAGGTGAGCGCGAGAAGAAGCTGTTGTCTCCGAGGCTTGTGCCCTCTTCGCAACCGGGATCGCAGATGCGTTCGATCTGATTCACAGCCCGCGCTTCGACCTCTGAATATGTGTCAGCCAGAATCGCGGACCAATTTTTCTCAAATCGCTCTTCGACCGGTGTTTCGATAAAGAACGGGACACGGCGGGCAAAGTGGTCGTTGAGATCGCCGACCATGTTCAGGCTTCCGCGAGCAAGCCGATGCCAGATCAATCCCCCGAAGAGGTAGGGACGTGCGCCTCCCGGCCAATCGGGAATACTGACTTCGTTGATTCGCGAGATGTCTTCTTTGCGGAGCACATCGTCGAGAACCATCGCGCGCGGAATCGCAGTGAAGTCGGCCGAGCGCAGTCGACCTCCTGATGGGGAAAATCGTGTTTCCATTTCAACGGCGAGTCCCTCTGAATACCAGCGCGGCAGAAGCAAATTGGGTCGCACAATCGATCCAAAAATATTGCGCATCCAGTGCATCGCGCCGTGTGCAGGTTGGAAATTTAACACGTGAGTGTATTCGTGCGTGATGAGTTCGAGTGTCCATGGGCCGGTTTCGGCGATGGTTTCTCCTGGGTTGGGAGCAGCGGGGAAAAGGCGAATTTGCGGATACGGAAATCCCGAGGCGAGTCCGTTGGCCATGTCTCCCGAGTCATCGATGACGATGACGGTTTTATCCGGCCAGGTTCGTAAGACAGGAACGAGCGTCTGCCACGCGCGTTCAGCGCTCTGAGCAAACTCTCTAGCGAGAAAGTAATGCCTTGAGTCAAATACGATTTCAAAGTGTGGCGTTTCGATTTTCTTCCACTCAATAGTCGGATCGGCGGTGGGACCGAGAGAGGCTTCGGCCGTCAGGAAGCGGAAAGCGAGGGATCGGGCACCGGTTTGCCTAATGAAGTGACAATCAAGAGTGAGAAATAGCGAGAGCAAAACAAGTAGGACTTTGTTGATAGGTGTCACGGCGAAGAAGCTCCTCAATTGGCCCTTTGACAAAAACACGAGTGTTCTCAAGAATCTTCCAATATTCAATGCATCGGTACCAACGCCGAAAAGAGGAGATCAACACCATGCGCAAAACCATGCACAGACAAAATGGTTCATGGAAATCGATGACAGTAACTTTCTCGTGTCTGGCCCTGGCCTTCGCGTTGGCGTCTTGTACGAAGCCGAAGAAGCCAGATGGAGAGGGCGGCGCAGAAGGTGCTGGCATCGAATCGTCGGCTTCGCCACAGCTTGCAGAAAAAGACATCGCGTTTGACCCGCAAGGTTCGGACTCGGGCAATATCAATGGTTTGAACACCGTGTTCTTTGAGTACGATTCGTCGCGCTTGAGTGAGACGGCAAAACAGACCTTGAAGAGCAACGCCGACTGGATCCGCGGTAATCCGAAGGCAACGATTCAGATCGAAGGCCACACAGATTCGCGTGGATCGACTGAGTACAATCTTTCACTAGGTGAGCGTCGTGCGAAGTCGGTTCGCCAGTACATGGAGAGCCTCGGTGTCGAGAGCAAGCGTCTTGCGAGCATCAGCTACGGCGAAGAGAAGCCGCTCGCTCAAGGTGATTCCGAGGCAGCATGGGGAAAAAATCGCCGTGCGAACTTTGTTCCGCTCCAGTAATTGTTTGAGAGGCCTTGTTGCCTCTCTTGGTACAGCAGTGGTTTTAATGACCACTGATGGCTGCGTTTCGGTCTTGCAGATAGACGAGTACGCCGTCGCACGTGCGGCACTGGACGCTGCCAAAGAATCCGAAGCTCCACGCTATGCTCCTGGGCTTTGGTATAAAGCGGAACAGGCATATCGCGAGGGCGAAGTCCTTTATAGCGATCGGCATTTTGACGATGCGCTGATTCGTTTCAATCAGGCACGAGCTCTTTCTGAACAGGCCGAGAACGCGGCCCGTGTATCTCGTTTTGAAGCTGGTGATCTGGCTCCGTAAGCCGGAGTTTTCAAGTGAAAGATTTTTCGCTCTTATTTTTAGGAGTCATCCGTATGAAACTCAAAGTTTTGACTGCTGGTCTTCTCGCCTTCGTGGTTTTGCCAGGCTGTTTACAGACACGAACCGGCGTTAAGGAGCAGGAAGAGAAGCAGGTGATTCGAAAACAAGTGGCAACGTTGCAGCAGACAACAGCCGACGTGAATCAGCGCTTTACGGATCTTGAAGAGGATATGCGAAAGCACAATGGACGCTTTGAGGCGACCGACGCACGCATCACGCAAATCAAAGACCGGGCTGAGAAGAACGACTTTGCACTTGAAGCGAAAATCAAAGAGCAGGATCAAAAGTTCGTCGCCTTTCGCGAAGAGCTTGAAAAGATGAAGGCCGAGCTGACGGAGAGTCGGGCGTCTTTGGCGAATGCCCAAGCGGCGCTTCAAGCGATTGCGGCCAGTGGCTCGTCAGGCGCAAGCATTCAGACGGCGACATCGGGTGGCGGAGCAAAGGGCGAAAAAAATCCCTTTGAAATCGGTGAGGCGAAATTTGAGGCGAAGTCTTACCGGGATGCGATTTTCTCCTATGAGGAGTATCGGAAGACTTATCCGAAAGGAAAGTCGTTCATTGCTTCGACGTACAAAATTGGCATTTGTTTTCAGGAGCTCGGAATGGCGGAAGACGCCAAGCCATTCTATGAGGAAGTGATTGCGAAGGCGCCGAAATCAAAAGAGGCCGATCGCGCTCGCGCGCGGCTCAAGGCACTAGGGAAAAAGAAATAGGTGAAGTTTAAAACGGTTCTGGCGGTTGAAACGAGTTGTGACGATACATCGGCGGCAGTTGTAGGAGCGGATGGAACGGTACATTCTTGTGTTCAAGCCAGTCAGGATCTTCACCATGCGCGCTTTGGCGGAATCGTTCCTGAGATCGCCTCGCGAAATCATACACATCATCTCATTCCTTTAATCGAAGAGGCACTCGAACGGGCGGGCGTCACGGCATCGTCCATTGATGGTTTGGCGGTGACAGCGCGGCCGGGTTTGATCGGGGCGCTGCTCACTGGGCTTGTGACAGTGAAGACACTGAGCCTTGCGCTTGGAAAACCATTTATCGGCGTCAATCACCTTGAAGGCCATCTCATGGCGCCTTTTCTTCGAGATGCCGATTACCAACCGCCGGCGGGGTTTGGATTTCCGTATGTTGCACTCGCGGTGAGCGGCGGACACACGACACTTTACCGGATCGAGGCGTTTGGTCGATACAAGGTTTTGGGGCGAACGCTCGACGATGCGGCTGGTGAGGCTTTTGATAAGTTTGGAAAGCGAGCAGGACTTGGCTTCCCGGGTGGTGTTCGCGTGGATCGTCTGGCTCGCGTTGGAAATCCAACGCGGTTTGAGTTTCCGCGGGCAATGATTCGCGACGAGCGCGATGATATGAGTTTTTCAGGTCTAAAGACCGCTGCCGCTCGGGCGATCGATGAG
This sequence comes from Bdellovibrionales bacterium, assembly GCA_016713885.1. Classification (GTDB taxonomy): domain Bacteria; phylum Bdellovibrionota; class Bdellovibrionia; order Bdellovibrionales; family JAMPXM01. The sequence continues at coordinate 186,296 of JADJOF010000013.1, forward strand.
CTGTTCCCGACGGATCGCGACCAGTTGATGGCGGACGCGGCGCAGTTTTTGGCGGAGGGTTCAAAGAATCCGCGGACAGGCCTCTTGGCCGATTTTTGCGCGAGCTTTCAAGAGGCGGTGACGGATGTGCTCGTGCAGCGACTGACGCGCGCCGCGGTTCGAGAGGGTGTGCGGTCCGTGGTGCTCACTGGTGGAGTGGCGGCCAACTCGAGGCTTCGCGAAAGAGTGTCGGAGTGGGCTTCTCAAAATGGTATGATTGCGGCCATTCCGCCACTTCGTTTTTGTACCGACAATGCAGCGATGATTGGTTTTGCTGGAATCACGCGTCTCAATCGCGGCGAGCGATCGGATCAAACGCTAAAGCCCGAGCCGCGCGCACCACTTGATCGGGAGCCCCAATGACTCGCAGAGAACGGCTTCTTGAGAAACTAAAAGAACTTCAGACGGGACCGAAGCGGTCGCTTGGGCAGAATTTTTTAATCGCCGACGGTGTGATCGAGCGGATTTTAGAGCGCGCAGGACGACCCGGGTTTTCGGAACTACTTGAAATAGGTCCGGGGCTTGGTGCGCTGACTGAGGGGTTGATTGAGATTTCGGCGAAATTTGCTGGATCGCGCCTGCGAGTCATTGAGCTGGACCGCGCTTTTGCCGACGATTGGCGGTCGCGCGGAGTGGAAGTGATCGAAGGCGATGCACTGCAAATCGACTGGGCGGCGCTCGCGCTGAAGCCAGGAGCGCGACTCGTTTCAAATCTGCCGTATCAGATCTCATCGAGTCTTGTGATTGACCGCTCGGTTTGGCCCACTGGCGTGGCCAGCATGGTTTTGATGTTTCAAAAAGAGGTCGCCAGACGTGTCACCGCTCAGGCTCGAAGTGAGGACTATGGGCTGCTATCGGTCATAGCGCAAATCGGCTGGACGGTGAACGTGGTGTCGGAAGCCGGCCCTGGAGATTTTTACCCACCGCCACGCGTGGCAAGTCGAGTTTTGGGTTTTGAACGACGCGCGGATGCGCCGGATGAGGTGGAGTTCGCCGCGTTTTTGAAATTCGCGAAGGCTGCGTATTCTCATCGGCGAAAACTGATGGTGAAGAATCTTGAGCCACTGGTTGGAAATCGCGAACGACTTGAAAGCCTGCTTGTCGAACATGGGCATTCTATTCAGGCTCGTGTCGAAGAACTGTCTCCGGAGAAGCTTTTGGCGTATTTCCGAAGTGTTCGAATGGCGGGTGGCAAGTGAGCGAAAAGAAGAAAACCGAGAACAAGCTGATTGCAGAGAACCGTAAAGCGCGTTTCGACTATACCATCGTCGATACTCTTGAGGCCGGCCTTGAGTTGCGTGGAAGCGAAGTGAAGTCGCTGCGTACGCATGGCGCCCAGTTGAAAGATTCCTACGTCATCTTGAAAAACGGCGAAGCCTATTTGCAGGGAGCGCACATCGCTCCCTATATGGCCTCGAGTTACCTCAACCATGAGCCAGAACGCCTGCGCCGACTTCTCTTGTCTTCGGTCGAGCTGGACCGAATTGATCGAGCGATGGCGGAGAAGGGTTTAACCTGCGTTCCGCTCAAGGTATACTTCAAGGGACGGTGGGCGAAAGTTGAGATCGCCCTGGTCAAGGGCAAGAAAGCGGCCGACAAGCGCGAGTCGATGAAAACTCGCGATGTCGAGCGTGAGCTGCGTCAGGCGAAATCGCGTCGCTAGCTCCAACAAAGGGAGATCTTCGAATGAAACTGCAGGTGGCTCTTTGGTTTGTGGCAGTTCTCGTGGCGAGCGCGATGACGGTGTCGTCATGCGCGGTGAAGTCAGTTCACGAGGGCGACTCTGCGGTTGCTGCGGCGTCAGATCTCAAAGATGCAGCGAGTGAAGTGAGTCTTAAAGCCGACCGTTCGGCGATGGATGAGGCACGCAAAGATATTCCAGAAGAGATTCGTCGCGAGAACGATGAGATCGCGGGCCTACTGTCGTTCGTTGTTCGTGAAAGCGATGAGGAGCCGAGTCGTCTGCGCGATCGTTTTAACACCGCACTTCGAAAAAAACGTGAACGGTCCGATCGCGAACTGCGGAAGAAACGCGATGAATTTACCAGCGTTGAGCGAAAGAAACGCGAAGATTTTCTGAAGAAACTCAAAGCAGATCGCGATGAGTTCACTTCAGGGCGTCGCCGGTCACCGGAGGATCGCAAACGCTTTGACGATCAAGACACGAGTCGCCGCGATTTTTTCGCTACCGAGAGGGATCTGCGCAAGGATTTTGAGTCGTCGATGCAGGAGACTCGAAAGAACACCGAAGACTATATTCGCGAAAAGCAGAATGCCTTTAACCAAGATCTTCGCGCTTACCAGCAGCGATACACGGAGCGAAAGCGCGGGCTTGAACTTCAGCGTCGTACTGACTATAAGGCGCGACAGCTGGAGCGTGTCGGCAAGCCGGTGCATTCCTCTCCACTTTCTGTTTCTGGCGGAACAGAACCGGAAGCCCGGGTGCTTCCGGCCTCCACTCCGTCGCCGGATCCGCTGGCGGAGTTTGATAAAATTCCGCCAGGCCCCGGTGTTCCACTCGCTCCTGGAAAAAAGGGGCCTTAGGTAAAAGCGCGCCAAGCACAGCTCGTCGTTAAATTGAATCGGCCTCCAGGTGGATTTGTCTCAAAACTGGTCGGAAGAGTGATTTTCTTTGTTCCGCTTGGACTCGAGTTTTATTGCGGATAAAATAAAGCCATGGATGAGAATACGATGCGCGAATCCTATCGTTCTGGTGGTGAAACGCTTGGCGTTTGCATTAAGTCGCTGGATCGCCGTGTGCGCTTTCAGAACCAACCGTGCATCGCGCTTTGCGGAAAAAAGAAAGATGGCGAATTGTGCGAACAGGGCTGCATGCTCCACTACAAGTCGGGGGTTGGCGATCGATCTTTCGATCAGGGGCTAAGGCTTTTTCGTAACATTGAAGTTCCACAAGGTCGGGCGGATGCCGTTGTTATCAACGACGGTGCTGAGATCACGACATTGCTTTTTGAAAAGCAGGCGCTTGTTAAACGTCAGGTTGCCTATCTTGAGACGTTTCGTCTTTCCCCGACAGAGGTGACTGTCATTGAGAAGGTTCTAGCAGGAATGACAAATCAGGAGGTGGCGGATGCGCTTTGTATTTCAAAGAGCACGCTGCGCACGCATTTGAACAACATCTAAAAAGATTCCCGCCGAACTCAAACGCGAAATTCTGGTCACACTGCTTTCAAAACCCGTTGAATAGTCTGTTCACCTTTGCCGCCCAGAAAACGGTGCGTCATAAACTTCGCTAATGGCGTCCGGCTGTCGGTCGCAGGATGGTCAGTCCCATAATGACGACAATCGCGGTTAGCGACAGCAAGAAGAGCCCTCGTCCGAAAAGACGGACGCGCTTCCACCATTTGCCGTGAGAAGCGATAACAGAAACTGATTCGACGAAAAGAGTTTCGCAGGCGCCGTTTTCGGTGTCGTCGCGAACCAGGCTTGTCTTGCGCATCGGCATGCCGTCGATATCGTAGTCGACAAGCCTGCCGACGATGCGAACTTCATCGCCCTTCTCAATTCCGTCGAGAGCCGCGCGAACGGTGTCGTCTTTTGCGAGAACATGATTGTTGGCAAGCTCTCGGTAATCGACTCGGCCAGCGATCGACGCTGGAGCCTGCGCGTAACAGGTCCAGTCGCCGCTTCGAAATGACATTTCCTCGTACAGTCCTTCGCTGAGGAGCCGCCCCCAGATAATGTCAAAAGTCCCGCGAGTTGAGATAGTCGCCTGTGCGTTCATGCATGCTGTCCCAAACGGAGTCTGAGCGATGCTCGGAAACGATAAGGCCTTCGCGTTCGTAGCGCGCGCGTGGATAGAGCGTATAGACCTTACCACCAAAGCGCAGGTACTCGGGCTGAGCGCTGGCCGGAAGCAGTTCTTGTCGCGGGGCCTCGACGTTTGGATTTTGGAGAGAGCCGTAGCCAGGGAGGCGGCGTTCGCCACAGTGACCAAGAAAGAAAAGTCCCGCGCCGATGAGAAGCCCCGTCAGCGCGCGTTTCGCGGTCTTTGGATTGGTTAGCGTCGTGTGCTGGCGGTTGATGTGCGTTTTCCTTTTCCGCCTGGTCCCGATGATGCGCCCGATGAAGCACCAGTGCTGCGTGTCGGTTTGCGTGTCGGTTTGCGCGCCGATGGATGCGATGAGCTCTGGCCTTTGCGGCGCGACGACTCGTCACGGGCTTTGGCTTTTAACGACTTTCGTCCCGCATGTTTGCCAGATTCACGCTTCAAAGCGCGGCCACCATTCAAGAGGCGCTCGGCATCGCGTTGGAAGATCTTTTCGATTTCCTCAGGCCCCAAGAGAACCCATTCGCCGCGGGCCAGGCCACCCATTTTGAGTTTGCCGATTGCAATCCGCTGAAGCTTCATCACGTCAAAACCGATTTTCTCGAACATCTGGCGGATCTGGCGGTTTTTTCCTTCGCCGATCACGATCTTGTACCAATCGTACTTGTCCGAATTGGTGCCGCGCAGTTTCTCAATTTCGCGAGCGGCGACGCGGCCGCCGATGATGGTAACGCCCATGCGGAGCTTTCGAATTTGTTCTTCAGTCGGTTGTCCGCTGACTTTGACGAGGTAGGTCTTCAGGACTTCGTGTTTTGGGTGAGTGACTCGTTGTGCGAAGTCACCATCGTTGGTCATCAGCAGCAGGCCTTCGCTATCGTAATCGAGACGGCCGACTGGGAAGACGCGCATTTCAAAACGCTGAAAGTATTCGGCGATGCACGGGCGACCTTCGGGATCCTCCATGGTCGTCATCACACCTTTTGGCTTGTTGAACAGCATGTAGACTTTGCGAGTTTCCATGCGAACGGGTTTTCCATCGACCATCACGCGGTCATTTTTCACGTCGACGCGCGCACCGAGCTCGTACACCTTTTTTCCATTGATCTGAACGGCGCCCGAGGCGATGAGGTCGTCAGCACCGCGGCGACTCGCGACGCCGCACTCGGCGAGATACTTGTTGAGGCGTATTTCGCTTACAGAGTCGGACGAGGTACTGGTTTTGTTTGATTTAAAGGGCTTAGCGTTTCGCATCGTTCTGACTCCTGAAGTTCCACAAGATCGGGACCGAGGGCAAATTCACCCAACTGGTCCTCCTCAAAACCCACAGAATCAACGAATTCCGCTCCGGCGGGTAGGTTGAGACCAAGGTGAGAAACCGGAATTGAACCGATGCCCGGTTTTTTTGCAAGCTCGGTTTGCGAAATGCCCGCTCCCATCGTCATTTCTCTACGCCGCTCCGACTGTGCCTGGCCGCTCAGGTGCGACAATTTCAGCGCGCGCTCGAGATTTTCGAGCAGGAGGCGAAGGAGGCGGTCGTCGACAAAAACCTGTTCAAAAGCCAAGCGACCGCGCTCCATGGCGGCTTCGGCAAAGCGCGGAGCTTCGGGATGCTTCTGAGCCAGCAAATCCGAGGCTTTTTCGAGAAGTCCGGTTAACTCCACATAGAGCGGATCCGACTCTTTGCGGACGAAGAACTGCTCAATTCGCTTGATTGGGTAGAATAAAATCGCAGTTTTATGAATGTCGCATCCGTCGAGCGAGAGTGTTTTTTGGAAGGTAAAGCCGCGAACGACGTTACCAGAGGCGCCGGTTGGGCTTTCGCGAAAACGAGCAACCGTGTGCGGTGCGATCTCGATCTGGCTGACGCGGGATGGGTCTAGCCGCAGATCGGGGCCATAGTGCAACGCCATATCGTCGGTGAGGGGTTCCAAACGGCCATCGCGAATCGCCAAATGGCGATCAAAGATATTGACGACAACCGTGCGGTCACTCGAAAGGCGGACGACAATGATGCGCTCTTCGCGATCTTTGAGAATGCGCACCTGATCGGTTGGGCCGTGGTTCTGCTGAAGCCAGTCTTCCACAACTCGTTCGAGCGTTCGAAAACTCTCGGCTTTGAGCACTTGTAGGCCATAGGCCGATTCAAACGGGGCCATCGGCAGTGGTTCGTTGTGCTGGTTTGAGAAGTGCTGCAGGCAGGCGGCGACTTCGGCAAACAGCGAGAGCTTGTTCTCGTTCCAGTGAGCGTGGGTGAGCGAGCGACGAAAGAAGCGCTCCAGCACGTTCGAGGTCAAGGGTTCACCGGGTTCACAGAGGTTTTTTAAGAAATGATAGAATGCAAGCCGAGCAGCTTCGGGTTCTCCAACCGATTGCATGACCGGAGACTTCAGATCGGGCTTAAGTGCCGGCTGAAGAAGAGTGAGCAAATGACCTGCAAGTGCGGTTACCGTTGCCATTGCGTTCCACGATAGGAAGGTTTGAATTTTGAGTCCAGTGAATTTAGGCTCTAAGTGTCATTGTTCGCTGACAGCCTGAAGGAGGCCAATATGAACCGGGAACTTGATCCTCAACTCTTCGGGTCGTCGACTGCCTCACATGGCACCAACATGGGCCATAGTGCGTCGTCGCGCTATGAAGTGCGCGGAGCTCAACCTGAGCCAAGAACGGAGCCCGGAAAGCCAGTGCCGTTTCCGGCGCTTGATATCAAGGTTCTTGAGGCTCAGGTGACACAGATGAAAGCGGTTATGCAGCAGTTTGACCGCCGTCTGGATCAGCTTGGAGCAAAAGTGGGGGAGCTTGCGCGCGACAATCAGGGGCGCCTCGACAAGTACGGTCAGCAGCTCGTGCGTCTTGAAGACGGACTCTCGCGTTTAACTCGTGACTCGGCCGATCGCTTTGCGTCGGTTGTCGCCAGAGTAAATGAGCGCAAGGTTCAAGATTCGAAGATTCAAGAGATGATGGATCGGCACAACCTCTTGGTCCGAAACTTTGAGAATCGTCTCGAGTCTTTGCAGCGTCTTGCCGGCGACCAAGAGCAAGCGCTGCTCAGCGCATTCGCTGCACTTGAAGATGCGCGAGCCGAGCTCGCGCGTTTAAAGCGAATGTAAGGTTATCCTCCGCCGCCGGTGTCGGGATTGGGGCAGAGTTTTTTAAGCAAGTAGAATTTGCCGTTCCGACATTGATAGAGTTCTTTGCAAGGAAAGAAAATGACCGGGTTGTTGTAGTAGTACTCGTACGGCATCTCAGTGATGTAGGCGTCCTCAACTTCTTCTTTGAGTTCGATCTTCGCGTTGGTGCGGCCAATCGTCGATTCGTGCCAGTAGACTTCAAACTTACCGCTTCCGGGATAGGGGCCATAAAAACCAGCGGCGCATGGGGCGCGTGCCGCTCGAACTTTGATGGTCACCGAGTAGCTGCGGATCGTGTCGGCACCGGACTTCGCGATGACGTAGTATTGACCGGCCGCTGAACGTGGGATCAAAAATTGTCGATACAGGTAACTTGTGGCGCCCGAGATGGCCGTGCCGTTCTTGTACCATTGGTAGGTGACGCCCTCGTATCCCTTAGTGGCGTAGGCAGACAAAGTCAGCGCGCCGCCCTCCTCAAGCGTGAGGTCGTCGGGTTGGTACTGCCAAACGAGTGATGTCGTCGCGCCGCCGGTGCCGCCGCCCGGCTGCACTCCTGTTCCGCCATTGCCGCCGGTCCCGCCGCCGTCCACTGGAATTGTTCCACCTGGCATCGTTCCGCCCGGAGCTCCAGGCGTTGTGCTACCCGGAGCCGTACCACCGGAGCCATCAGTAGGCGTGACACCTCCTGGAACGACTGCGCCAGGCATCGCGCCGCCACCAGCGCCGCTCGTGCCGCCACCGGTGTAGCCGCCGATGGTCGACGAGTAGACGCCCGTGCGTGACGCCGACGACGATGACTCTGCTTGCGGAGCGGGAGCGCAGTTTTGATAGAGCAAAAGCGTTGATGAGCCAATCGAGATCAATGTCAGCGCAGGGAGCAAAGCTCTCTTTGCTTCAAGATAATGTGTCAACGACGTCAGGATCGACGTTAGGCGCACGAACTTCATCTCAACTTCCCCCACCGAGAAACCCACTGAGAACCTGAGGCGCCAGACGTACAGAGGAGCGGTTCCAGAAATCTCATTTTGCTCAACTCAGTTCCGCTTTGCACGCTCTCTCCACAGTTCGTCTCAAATTGAGACAGCACTATGGGGTTGTCGCCTTGTTCATCTTTTGAATGAAGCTATCCGCGTCCTCAAAACCGGTGACCGTGAGTTCTGAACGAACTTTTCCGGTGGGGTCATAGAAGATCATTGTCGGCAGCCCCAGAACACCGTATTTCCGTTTGAGCTTGTCGAGCTCTGGCGAATCTTCGGTTGCGTCCACTTTGAGGAGTGCGAACTTTAAACCCGCCGCTTGGATGCGGGCATCGGGGAAGGTGCGCTCTTCAAGTTCGTGACATGCACCACACCAATCCGCCCAGAAATCGATGAGAATGGGCTTCTTCTCGGAAAGAGCCTTTTCAAGCAAGTCGTCAGAATATTTCTGCCATGGCAGTTGCGATACACCTTTGACCGTACCGTTTGATGCTTGTTGAAGGGCGCCGACCTTAACGCCAGTTTTCTCAAGAGCAGATGCCATCAACAGCGCAATGCCGATACAAAACGCTGCGACCGACGCGCCCTTCTTGACGCGGGCAATTCCGGTGTCGGCGACCGCAAAGACGCCGTACGCGCTGGCGATCAGAACAATCGCTAAACCCAGCAGGCCACGAACGGCCCATTCGGGATAGACCGGGGCAACATAGTAAAGCGCCATTCCGACCATCGTCGTTCCGAATACGAATTTGACGATGTCCATCCAGGCGCCGGCTTTTGGAACCTTGCTGATCAGTGACGACGATGTGCCAAGGACGATAAAGAGGACGCCCATGCCCATTGCAAAGCTGAACAACAGTACGAAGCCGAGAAGTTTGTTCTGTGTTTGAGCGATGTAGGCGAGAACACTGACTAGTACGGGGCCAATACAGGGGCTGGCGACAACGCCTGCGGCAAGTCCTGTTAGATAGGAGCTGCCGTAACCAGCTTCGGACTTTCCTTGGCCAAGGCGGTCGCGAATAAAAGCGGGTGCTTGAATTTCAAACAGACCGTACATGGAGAGGCCCATCAAGACGAAAAGGACTCCCAGTGCGCTGACGACCCAGATGTTTGAGAGCGCAGAGCCAAAGAGGGCGCCAGTGGAGGCGGCCGTAACACCAAGTATCGAGTAGGTCGTTGCGATTCCAAGAACGTAGAAGACCGACAGAAAGAAGCCACGCAGCTTCGAGCGAGGTGGAGCGTTTGCTGCACGTACACCAGACCGACGATCGCTCGCTCCGAGAATAGCAAGCGTGATCGGAATCATCGGGTAGATACAGGGAGTGAGCGAAGTTAAAAAACCCGCAATGAGCATAAAGACAATGGCCGAGAAGATCCCACCATTCATGGCCTTTTCAAAGTCCGACGAGCCTCCAGCGGTTGTGCGACTTGTCGTCGGTACTGCGGCGACTGCCTTTTCAACGGGAGCAGTTGGAGCTTCTGCGCTATGTACCCCTTGAACAATGGTTGGCTCGAGGGTGATGCTTTTCGGAAACAGACAGTGCTCTGTCGTACAAGCTTGATAAGTCAGTTTAAGTTTGAGGCCTTTTGGGTCTGGCGACTGAAGTTTGAGAGTCGCTGTCATGGTTCCGTGCTTTTTGATTCCGTCCTTCATTTTCTTGGTGAAGGTGTCCATAAACTGAATCAGCGGCTCGAGTTTCAAGTCGCTGAGTTCGGCGCCTTGCGGACTTTCAAGAACGAGCTTAAAGCGATCGGCATAGGCCTTGTAGGGTTCATCGAGGTTGAGCTCAATCACAACCTTACCCTCTTTGGTATCGGGCGAACGAAGTTCAACGCGAGCCGAGGCCTTCAGGGGATTCTCGTTCATCTCGGCGTCGGCTTGCGCTTTTGGACCGGTCAGTATTGCGGCTAAAATCAGTAGAGATGCGAAAGTTCCACGTCGGGTGTTTTCAAATACAGAAACGGTCATGATGCCCCCACTCTCCACCTTTCGGTAAACTAGCACAGAATCTCAAGAAAATCACGGCCGGTGCCCTGTCTTACTTTGAGTCATCGCGACGAAACGACAGAACCGATTCGACTAGTCGATTGAACTCGGCTCGACTGTGGGTTCGCACCGATGGTAGTGGATGAAGATCGCAGTACCCAAGGGCAGAGAAGTGATCGAGTCGAAAGCGATCGAGGATCTGACCGAAGCTCTGGCTTTCCACTTTGATAAAGCCATCGCTTGGCTCGCTCGGGCGAAGTGCAAAGAGGAGCGGTGTCGTGTACCGAAGTGGTACATCACAGAGCAGTGAGAACTGTGATTCCTGCCGAAACGGATATCTTTTGTTGAAGGTTATAAGTGCATCTGGCGTGTAGTGTTTGAATGTTGCTGCTCGCATTTCAAGATTGTAACCGAGCCAATTTGCCATTTTTTTTACCGATCGGCTGTCGTTGCGTATCGCGGCCGAAGTTCCATGATGGGGTGTTCCCCAGGTGATGATGTCGACGCGGTAGCCTGCTTTTTCAAGACGTGGTTGAAGGACGCGCGCTGTGAGGCCTCCCATCGAATGGCCAAGAAGAACAAGGTGGCGACTCGTTGAACTTTGAATTTGAGGCAGGGCTGTTTCGGCCTGTTCTTCGGGAGAGCCAAAGCCAATGCCGTTGACCGATAGAAACGACGTTTGTCGACGAGCAAAGGACTCCACTAAATGACGATCAAGTCGTCCGATGCGAGCTGGACCAAAGTGCAGCTCGTCGTCGCCGTAGGTGCACAGGCCGTGTAGGTAAATAAATTGGCTCATGATCACCAAGCTTAATCGCCGCTTCGGCTGATGTAACGCAGCTTCTAGACCTCCGACTTGAATTCATCGGCTTGCATCAATCGCATCACTGGGATTGCCGAAAAGAGACCTGAGGTGAACTCATGGGAATCGTTGGAGCAATAGTTGTTCTGGTCTGCGTGTTCGGTGCGTACATGTCGCACGGTGGACATGTCGGCGTCCTCTGGCAGCCATCGGAGATCATTATCATCGGTGGTGCGGCGGTTGGCGGCTTTATCATTGGAAATCCGATTGCGATTATCAAATTGGCTCTCAAGAAAGCCGTTCACGGTTGGCTTGGAAAAGGCCCATCGAAGAAAGAGTATCTTGAGCTTCTGCAGATGTTGTTTCAGCTGTTTCAAATTTTCCGTAAAGATGGTCCACAGGCCGTTGAACGTCACATTGAGGAGCCGGAAAAGTCCGAGATCTTTAAACAGTATCCTTCATTTTTGAAGAACCACCACGCCGTGGATTTCCTCTGCGATACGATGAAAATTACGCTCTCAGCAGATCTCTCGCAGTACGATGTCGAGGATCTTTTGACGAACGATATCAAGGCGGCTCATGTGGAGGAGCATCAAGCTTCGCATGGAATCAACCAGATTGCAGAAGCGCTTCCGGGTCTCGGGATCGTTGCCGCGGTTTTGGGTGTCGTTCATACCATGGGTATTCTTGATCAGGGAACCGAGGTGATCGGGGGCTCGATCGGTGCCGCTCTTGTCGGAACATTCATGGGGGTTTTGGCGTGTTATGGATTTGTTTCGCCAACGGTCACCAAGATGAACATCGATATTGAGGCAGAGGGTCGATATCTTGAGGTTATCAAGAATGCGATGATCGCGCTTCAGCGTGGTTCGCCACCACTGGTCTGCGTTGAATTTGCGCGACGTACAATTTCTCCTTTGGATCGTCCGACATTTGCTGAAGTGGACGCCGCCGCAAAGGGCGCAAAGAAAGCAGCGTAATTGAGTTATGGCAGACAAGAAGGCAACGATTGTCATTAAGAAGATCACGGTGGTGGCTGGCGGCGCACACGGCGGCGCTTGGAAGGTTGCCTTCGCCGACTTCATGACGGCGATGATGGCATTCTTTCTTGTGATGTGGCTGCTTGCGACTCAATCAGAGCAGACAAAGAAGGCCATTGCTGACTATTTCTCAACACCGTCGATTATTGAATACGAATTCAATAACTACGGAGTTGAGCTGACTCTCGAAAAGCTCTTTATGGACTTGATCAATGAACCGCTCAAGGCGTTTCAATCGTTTATCAATCCAGCCGATCGCACGCCGAATGTGATGGCGATGGGAATGAAGAAGGTCGTTGCGGCCCACTTGGCGGGGCAGCTCGGTGAGATTGCTTCTAACGTTAAAATTGAGCCGGATCGAATTGAGTTTGAGATTCCTGATATCTATTTATTTAAGCCCGGCACGACAATGCCGTCGCCGCAATTCGTCGCGGTGATGGATAAAGTCAAAGGGATCACGACAGGCCTTCAGGATTCTGACGTGATCGTGACTTCCGTGGTCTATGGCGACCGCGTCTACCGTGGTGATGACAAGGTTGCAAAGAACGTCGCCGAAGAGCGTCTTTCGATTATTGAATTACAGATCAAGGGCTCACTTGAAAATGAGTCAGTCGGTGTTTCGGGTCAGAGTGTCGTGAAAGCTGATCGACGCGGCGCTGGTGAGAATCTCGCAGCAAGCGGGCTGATCCACATCGAAGTTCGTCAGCGACCTGTCGATTCGAAAGGCGCAAAAGTGCGTCCGCTGGAAGACTCGCTCGTTGGGCAAAAGCAACTTGACGACAAGTTCTATCAAAAGTTTGTCGACAAACGTTTAGAGCAACCGGAGCCAGGTCAGCGACGCCGTCGCCAGTAGTCATGAACCATCTCATCACCGTACTAGGACTCATTCTTTCGTGCAGCGACGTCGCGAGCGCCGCGAACGGTCCGGCCGTGAGTTCGATGCTTCGCGAGAGTCGTCAAAGACAAGAGGCTCGGGCAACGGCCTGTGCTGCCGTGCTCAGTCGGACTCAGTGCAGCTCAGCACAGGCCGCTATTTATTGTGTTGCGATCGATTCCCTGAAGGCGACTTGCAGTAAGAATCTCGAGGCTTCGGGCTGTTTGGATCTTGCGAAAGAGCTTGGGCCAGAGGTCGCCGCGAAAAAAGTCCGGCGTTGTGATGATGCCGCTGTTTGCAGTGACGGTCTAAATTGGCAAGAGATGCGCAACTCCTGTGGTGCGGGCCTTCAAGAGTTCGGCAAAGAAGCGTCCGATGCGGTGGTCGCCGCGTGGAAATCGATGCAGGCATCGTATGCCGACGCTCGCGCGTGTGACATCGATCTTGAGCGAAAACGAAAGCTCTACGACGACTTCAACAAGACTGTTCCTAAGATTCTATCGGTGAAGCGTCCCGAGGGTCGGTATTTTGAGCAGGCCACCTGCTATGAGCTTCAGCGCCAGATTGATGGCGCCTATCGGGGGCGAGAAAAACAATATCTTGAGAAATGGCAAGCTGCCCGCACTGCGAACCCGAAGCTCGTATCAAAACCAGAGCTGCTTTCGGCCGAGTTAAGAGAGTTTCAGTATTGGCTCGACGTGAACGATGCCAAAAGGCAAAAGGAAACTCAGGAAAAAATCGCGGCGCTCAAAGCGGCGTGGAGCGGTATTCCCGACTATTTGAATTCACTGGGCGTTAAGCTCAGTTGCTATAACAGCGCGACTCAGGTTGAGATCGCCTGTCAGGCCGGCGCGGCTTTGGCCGCTATGGCGCTTGGCGGAGGTGCTGCTGCTGCGGGTGGAAAGTTCGCGCTGAAACTTGCGGAGGCCTCGGGGTCTCTCAAAGTGATGCGAGCGGTGAAAGCCATCGAAAAGAATCGAGACACTGGCGCAGCGGCACCGCTGAAGCTTGTCGGATCGATGACCGATACTGAGCGCCGAAAACTCATCAAGGCTCTCGGCGTCGTCGACAAAATTAAGGATCCGAAGAAACGAGAGGGTGCAATCGACGCCATTATCAACGCGCATCATATTTGTGATGGCCAAGGGTTTGGCCCGAAGCTCAAGTACTCCGCTCAGTGTCTTCGTCAAAAGGCGCTCGCATTAAAGAAAGCGGGCTTTGAGCAACCGGAGCGTGAGCTCCTCATGCGAAACGGAATTGCCGGAAACTATCGCGGCCCTGGCGACTGGCTTATCTTTGAAGATGGTCGTCTGCCAAACCCCAAGCTTGCGCTCAGTGCCGATCAGATTATGGATAACACCTTGAAGTCGATTGCCGGTTTTGAGGCCAAGCGCGCTGAACAGGCATTTAAGATCGATGACCTTGCGGGTCTGGTAAAGACCCATAAAGATCTTGGTCGACAGATTTATGCGAAGAGCGGAGGGCGACCGGTGTTTGAGTCATCCGAGCTTGTGACGAGTCACGAGTCCGTGGTTCTTCGAGCTTACGGGCGCGATATGGACTCCGTCGCTGAGGACGTCTTGAAAGAGGCTCGTCGTCGAGTGAAAGAAGTGCCTGATTACAAGGGGAAATCTGTAGGCGATATGGTGGATATCGAGTCCGCGAATCTCAAAAAACAGGCCGATCAACTGCTGGCCCAGGCAGCGAAGGATGACAACGTCGTCGACTACTATCGAGCTAAAATGCTGCTTGAAACTCGTAAAAAAGTTTTGCTTGAGGCTGATGACGCTGGGATCTCAGTGCACATTGATTGGGAGGCCGCCCATGAAGATCTTGAGTTGTTTAACAAGAAGTTCATCAACGGCGACTCCAATAGAAGAAAATGGGTCGAGGAGCTTGAAAAGATCGAGCGAGCCTTAGCGCTTTAGCACGGACCCGGGAAGCTTTTGATCTTTGTAGCCGCCAACGCGAAGTCCTTTTGGGTGCGCGTAGTTCTCCAGTAACCCTTGATCGACATAGAAGACGCCTTTGAATCTGTCCTGAGCGAGATCGTAGAGGTTGGCTTCAGCGCGAACAATGTCGGCTTCGATCTTCTCGCCCTTAACCTGTTTTGAAAACTCGACGGCATCGGGATGTTGGTCGATTGTGTAAGAGCCCTCTTCGAGGATCATCTTTGTCTGAACATCGCGGAGCAGCTGTGCGGGACGGTTGCTTGAGCTTGGATTCAGGCTGCGAACTTGATCTTTCGTGAGAATGAATTCAAATGTCTTTGTTTGCTCAGGGGTATAGCCTGCAAGCTTGCTATCGGCGAGCGCTTCACGAGCGTAGATTTTTAGGACAGGTGTGCCGACGGGCAAAAGATCTTGAAGATAGGCAATAGCCCGGTTCTCAACACGGGTACAGCCAAAGCTGCGTGGATCAGAGTAATACTGAGCCAGTTGATCTTTTGAAAGTTGAATAAAGCGATCGCCATCCGCGCCCCAGCCAAGTGTTCCGTGTGTCCACTGGCCCATCGCATTGGGGCCGATCTTCGCTGTGTACCAACCAAATGATCCGCGAACTGATCCGCGCGGCTTGCCGTCAACGACAGGCAAGAAGTGCGGCTGTGTCCAATCCTGAAGCGAAGCTCCCGGAAGCGGAAGCGTCGGATAAGACGAATCGTACCACGACGGAAAGAGGTGCTGCGCATCTTCGTAGAATTTGTTCCACGAGTCGATGCGATAGTGGCCAAGCGCTGTGCGACGAGTTTTGGCGGGGTTGTTTTCGCCAGCGATCATATCGGTTTCAAAAATCATGTGGTTGGGCTGTCCCGCGTCGTCAGAAAGACGATACACGCGCAGCTTCTCCGTCGCGATATTTTGAATCATGACGTAGCGAGCTTTTGCTGTGGACTTCACGGGCTCAGTTTGCAAGTAGGTCACTGGGACAAAAACGGTGGCCTCTGGTACTTGTTGCTGTGACTGAGTCACCGCAACCTGAACCAATTGCTCGTCACCCTGTGGCGTCGGGTCAACCACGCGAACTTGATCGCCTTGATCAAGTACAGTTGCTGTCGTTTCTGGATTCTGTTCTGGAGTCGTGCGAACTCTGAGTCTCTCCGGCGTTACATAAGCGGTTTGATCGCGCTGTAGCGCGCTCGGTGCCGTCGTGCTCACTTGCTTTTCGACCTCAGGGTGCCCCGTATTGCCGTCGTTTGTGACCTCTTGCCACTTGGCCTGGCTGCAGGCGTTCAGGGTCGTCGCGAGAGCGATCACAAAAGCGACTAAAAATAGCGAAGTCGTGCGATGAGTTTGCTTGTTGTTCTGATGTGACTTCATGGACTACCTCCGGCGCCGAAAACGGCACTTCCGAAGGACAAGTTTACAAATTCAGCGCCATTGCGAGAGGTCGGCGAGTCGTAAGCTGTCGCATTTAGGTGGCTTTTGGAGTGTCTGGGGCGTCTAACGAATAGACAGAGTGACGGCGGGCGACGTCACCGCTCCCCTCTCCGGCTTTTAGCGGGGTGCGGGAACTTTGTAGAAGAATTCGTCAGTGTTTATCGACAGATGGTTCAGATAGCCGCATCGCTGAAGGATCTTTCGGCAATACGAAGTGGGATTCGTGTAGCCGTAGCCCATTCGCCTTAAAACTTTGATCTTGTTGTTGAGACCTTCGGCGACAGCGGTTGTCAGTCTTGAAGTGATGTAGGCCTCAATGTTCCGACGATATTTTCGAATCGTTTTGCGAATTTTAGAAATGGCTCAAGTTTCGATTCTCTGACAACTCGGTACCAGGTTGTCAGCGTCTCTCGAAGCCTTTGATCGTCTTCTTGTCGAGTGCTTTGTGAAAGTATTCGACGAGTAGCATCGCGGTGTGGATCGGCTCATTGATTCTCCGAAGTTTGTCGACAAGTTTCTGCTCGGACTTCGATAGGTCCTTCTCTCTGGCAACGAGGATAAATCTTCGGTGTGGCTCGAGCATATCGCGACTGACTTTGTCGTTCGTTTCTTTGGCTTTTTGAATTCAAATCGACGAACTTTATCGAAGGCTTCGTTCACTTTCTGTGCAAGATGGAATCGATCAACGCAAACTTTGGCGTTCGGGCACTCGCGTTCAATCGCCGCAATAAAGGGTTCATGCATGTCGACAGCGAAGTGTTCAACCGACATTTTTGCGCCGTCGACAGCACCCTCAAGGCACCAGTCAATGCCGCAGAATCCCGTCCTATGGCGTTAAATAGGACTTTCCCTTCCTTTGGCGCGACAAGATTTGTGACAAATTCTGGACGCCAACGTTTCGCAAAAGTCGACTCGGTTTTTAACGGCGATCGTTCGAAAGTGAACTTCGTCGGCCGCAAGGTACGAAACATCGAGGGCCGTCTGGCATGCGCAGATGCTGCATCATCACTGCCATGCGATATTGGTCGAGATCCCACATTGCCTTTGATCCCATGTCGAGAATACGCCCGACAGCTTCACATGTGATCTCTTCCATGAGTCGACCTGCGACTTCGGCAAGGCCGCAGGTCATTGAGCTGAACTTTGGATGGATCCAGTCGACATCGGCGACAGCTGTGCGGTCACAATTGTCGCAGTACCCCGAAGCTGCATGAACTTAACCGTCACATGCTGAAAAACACCAAGCGGCGGCGCACGAAGGATTTTGAGATCCCATTCTTTAACAGTTGAAAATTGCTCGCCGCACAATCGGCAAAAGCAGCTCTCCCGATTTTGCTGAACTTTGACTGGAGTCGTGTGCAGTTTTTGAAGACCTAAGGTCGATAATTTTGACGTCTTGAAGACCTAAAAACGTGATGATAGTCCGCCTGAAGTCCATCCTCTGGGTGCTCCTCGCAAAGAGATTTAGTGTCGTGACCAAATCAAACCACAGGACCAAGTGATGGACTATTTCATTTCACGACGTCTTTGACCC